>JAFGEQ010000017.1 GCA_016931515.1 candidate division CSSED10-310 bacterium
ATCGCGATGGAAGAAGGACTCCGGTTTGCGATTCGTGAAGGCGGAAAGACCGTCGGCGCCGGTGTTGTAGCAAAAATTCTGGAGTAATCTGACAGATTTGAAACAGCAATTCCCCCGGCCTGGGTAACAGAAGGGGAATGCTATCTATAAACAAAGGAACGTGTACCGGAGGAGAAGATGGCCGATCAGAAAATAAGAATTCAGTTGAAGGCCTACGATTACCGGCTTTTAGATCAATCAGCCGGTGAGATTGCAGCGACATCGAAGCGGACGGGCGCGACGGTAATAGGCCCTATTCCCTTACCGATGAAGATACATAAATATACGGTTTTACGGGGTCCGCATGTCGACAAAAAAAGTCGTGAGCAGTTTGAAATGCGTACGCATAAACGACTGATTGATATTCACCATCCAACCGCACAGACCGTCGATGCGTTGATGAAGCTCGAATTGCCAGCGGGTGTGGATGTAGAAATTAAGCTTTAAACAAACGGTTAGGAGACAGGCGTTATGGCCTTAGGAATCATAGGAAAAAAAATCGGCATGACTCAACTCTTCGATGCAAGAGGTCATTTGGTGCCGGTGACTGTCATCCAGGCAGGTCCATGCCCCGTTATCCAGAAGAAAACGGTTGATAACGACGGGTATAATGCGATTCAGATCGGCTTCGGGGAATCAGGGCGGAAAAAAAGCGCGAACAAGCCTTACAGCGGGCACTTTAAGGCTGCCCGGGTTAAACCGGCAGCGACGCTGCAGGAAATCAAAGTCGAAAACATTGAAGAATATGAAGTCGGACAGAATGTGAAGGTTGATATATTCAAACCACAGGACACAGTTGTCGTAACGGGTTTTACGAAGGGCAAAGGGTTTGCTGGAGTTATTAAACGACACGGTTTTGCCGGAAAAGATTCAGGTCATGGAACACACGAGGCTTTTCGGCACGGCGGGTCGATTGGCACCCGGGTCCCCAAGCGAACTTTAAAAGGCAGGCGCATGCCGGGCCGCATGGGTAACAAGCAATTCACGGTGAAAAATCTTCAGATCATGCTCGTTGATAAAGAAAACAATCTGTTGATGGTGAAGGGCGCTGTTCCGGGCTGGAAGGGTGGCTATCTTGTCATCCGGAAAGCGCAGTAAGAGGTGTTGATATGCCAAAGGTAAATGTACATTCCATCGACGGCGCTGTTGTCAGTCAAATTGAACTCGCTGATTCCATTTTTGCTGTTCCGTTCAATCCGTATCCTGTTCAGGAAGTCATTCGGATGCAGATGGCAAACCGACGACGCGGTACTCATAAAGTGAAAAATCGCACTGAAGTCGCGGGATCAACCCGTAAACTCTATCGACAGAAAGGAACCGGCCATGCTCGACCGGGTCCCGCAAAGTCGCCGTTGCGACGGGGTGGTGGGATCGTATTCGGTCCGGTGCCCAGAGATTACAGCTTTAATCCTCCGAAAAAAGTCCGGCGGAAAGCCGTTTGTATCGCATTATCCAAAAAGCTGTTGGATGGCGAGTTGTCGGTGATGCAGGAATTCGATTGTGACACCATTCGAACCAAAGATTTAATATCTCGTCTTGATCCGGGGATGGAGCGAGTAAAAACTCTCCTGGTGCTGGGTGAGATGACTGAATCGACTCGGATCAATATCGAGAAATCACTGCAGAATGTTCCCTATTATCAGGTGTTATCTGCAGAAGGTCTCAATGTTTACGATCTGGTAAACAACCGGAAAATAGTTCTTCTTGAGAAGAGCATACCGATTATTACGGAAAGGCTCCAGTCATGATGAATCCATACAAAATAATAATTTCACCGGTGATGACTGAAAAAACGACGGCTCAGAAAGCGGAATCCAACACTGTCACTTTCAAGGTGCATATCGATGCATCGAAGCATGACATCCGTGAAGCAGTTACTCGTATTTTCAAAGTGAAAGTCGAAGATGTACGTACCATTCGTTTGAAGGGAAAACCCAAACGGATGGGACGTTTTATCGGTCGGCGCCCGCATTGGAAAAAAGCGGTGGTCAAATTGGCACAGGGCGAAAAAATCCCTTATTTCGAAGGCGCTTGATCCAGGGAGTAGATGAGTTATGTCAACAAAAAAATTTAATCCGACATCTCCCGCAAGACGTTTTGTGACGGTATCCGGCTTTGACGAAATCACAAAAAGCAAACCGGAAAAAGCTTTAACAAAAGGTCTTCCCCAAAAAGCGGGAAGAAACAACACGGGTCGTATCTCCATGCGCCGAAAGGGCGGGGGAGTCAAGCGGCTGTACAGGGTTATTGATTTTAAGCGGGAGAAGCTGGGCATTCCTGCCCGGGTTGCTGCGATCGAATATGATCCAAACCGAACAGCCAATATCGCACTTCTATTCTACGTTGATGGTGAGAAGCGATACATTCTGGCTCCAGACGGTTTAAAAGTCGGCGATACGATTGTTTCCGGTCCGGAATCGGACATTAAAGTCGGCAACGCTCTCCCATTAAAAAATATACCGGTAGGAACATATGTTCATTCGATCGAATTGAAACCCGGTAAGGGCGGGCAATTGGCGCGTGGAGCGGGTGTGTATGGCCAGATCCTGGCAAAAGAGGGCAAGTTCGCTCAGATCCGACTTCCTTCCAATGAAGTGCGTCTGGTTCATCTGGTCTGCATGGCGACGATTGGTCATGTGGGGAATCAGGATCAGGAAAATATTTCGATTGGAAAAGCCGGCCGTAACCGCTGGTTGGGGCGACGGCCGAAAGTCCGTGGTGTTGCAATGAACCCGATCGATCATCCGCATGGTGGTGGTGAAGGAAGAACATCCGGAGGACGGCATCCGGTCACACCGTGGGGTATCTCAACAAAAGGACATAAAACGAGATCCAGCAAAGTGTCTGATAAGTACATTGTCAGACGACGGTCTCGGTAATCGGAGGAAAGTAACGTGGCTCGATCAAGAAAAAAAGGACCTTTTGTTCACCCGAAGCTTCAAAAAAAGGTTGATCAGGTGAATCAGAGTAACGAACGAATCATGATCAAGACCTGGTCAAGGGCTTCCATGATTACCCCGGATTTTGTCGGTCTCACGATAGCCGTTCACAACGGAAAAAAGTTTGTACCCGTTTATGTGACGGAAAACATGGTTGGTCATCGCCTGGGTGAATTCTCACCGACCCGAACATTTCGGGGTCATGCCGGCAGCGGTGCAACACGCGTCAGATAACGATAAGGAAATTGGATTATGGAATTCCGATCAAAACTTTCACATACAAGAATCTCAGCTTTTAAAGCAAGAAAAGTTGCAGATTTGATACGCGGGAAAAAAGCTGGAGATGCAATGGCAATGCTTCGTTTTATGCCTCAAAAAGCATCTTTCATATTTGAAAAAATGTTAAAATCCGCCGTTGCAAATGCTGAACAATCCAGCAATCCGGTAATGCTGGACGACTTGGTTGTCAAACGGGCTTTTGTGGACGAGGGTCCCACGATGAAACGTTTCATGTTTCGCGCGCAGGGCCGTGTGTATAAAATCCGAAAAAGAACCAGTCACATTACCCTTGTTTTATCAGATTCCGTGAGTGACTAGGCAGCGATGGCAACCGGTATTCGAGTTGATTTAGGAGGTGTGAGTTGGGTCAAAAAGTAAATCCGAAAGGACTGCGGCTCGGGATTGTCAGGACATGGTCTTCAAGGTGGTATTCCGATAAGGATTATGCCCAGAATTTGCATGAAGACATTAAAATTCGCGATTTCGTTAAGCGGGAAGTTAAACATGCAGGAATCGCAAAGGTGGAAATTGAACGGGCTGCTGAACAGATACGTGTCAACATCCATACCGCCAGACCGGGTATTATCATCGGGACGAAGGGTGCGGAAGTTGAACGAGTTAAAAAAGCTGTTCAGGAACTGACCGAAAAGCAGGTTTTTTTAAACATCAAGGAAGTGAAATCGCCGGAAGTCGACGCTCAATTGGTGTCGGAGTCGATCGCTCTTCAACTCGAGAGAAAAGTTGCGTTTCGGCGGGCCATGAAAAAAGCGCTGTCCAGCGCTTTACGATTCGGTGCCAAAGGTATTCGGATCGCCTGCTCAGGACGACTCGGTGGTGCTGATATGTCACGCAGGGAAGAATACAGAGAAGGGCGAGTGCCACTGCATACATTACGGGCAGATATCGATTACGGCTTTTCTACCGCTCGAACCACATATGGTGCGATCGGTGTGAAAGTCTGGGTGTTCAAGGGTGAGATTATCGCTGGGCAAGAAGAAAACGAACTGCAGCGACGTCCGCAGAGGGCTGTTAGAGGGCAAGGGCGACCATCGCGAGATGCTCAAGGTGAACGGCGGCCGACACGGCGTCGAGTGGAGACGATGTAATGTTACAGCCAAAAAGAACTAAATTCAGAAAAATGCATAAAGGCAGAACAAAAGGAAAAGCGATGTCCGGAAACTCGCTGTCGTTCGGATCGTTCGGACTCCAGACACTTGAGCCGGGGTGGATTTCCGATCGACAAATCGAAGCAGCACGTATCGCGATGACTCGCTATATCAAACGAGGTGGACGCATCTGGATCCGAATTTTCCCGGATAAACCAATTACATTGAAAGCTGCTGAAACTCGTATGGGTAAGGGAAAAGGAAACCCGGAATATTGGGTATCCGTTGTGAAACCCGGCAGGATTTTGTATGAGATGGAGGGTGTTGCTCCGGAAATTGCCAGGGAAGCATTTCGACTGGCGAGTAATAAGTTGCCGGTGAAGACACGCTTCGTGGAGCAAAGAAGGGATATTGAAGGGTCATGAAAGCGCAAAACATTCGTGAAAAAACGGTCGATGAACTCAAGCGGGAGTTGCATGAGAAGCAGGAAGAATTGTTCCGGTACCGATTCCAGGCAACTCTTGGAAAACTGGAAAATGCGATTGTAATACGAAATGCCCGACGGACGATTGCACGTCTGAAGACCATCATTAATGAAAAAAATCGAATGAACCAGTAGAAGCAGGGATATTGAAATGGAAGAAAAAAAATTCAGAAAAAGCAGAATCGGGATCGTTGTAAGTGATGGTATGGACAAAACGGTCAACGTGTTGGTTGAGCGGCAGTATAATCATCCGGAGTTTCGAAAGATCGTCCGGCGGAAGAAAAAGTTCATGGCGCACGATGAGACCAACAAGTGTAAAGTTGGGGATCGCGTTCGAATCGAGGAAACACGGCCTTTATCAAAACGCAAACGTTGGACCGTGATTGAGATTTTAGAGAAGTCAGAATAAACAAAACGGAGATTTGGAAGGAGAAGGGCCATGATACAATTACGCACAGTATTGGATGTTGCGGACAATTCCGGAGCACGGAAAGTACAGTGTATCAAGGTGCTTGGGGGATCCAAGCGACGATATGCAACCGTTGGAGATGTCATTGTGGTTGCCGTTCGTGAAACGATCCCGGGATCGAATGTTAAGAAGGGGTCTGTTGCAAAGGCTGTCGTTGTTCGGACGAAAAAAGAAATCCGCCGCCCGGATGGCAGCTATATCCGCTTTGACCGTAACTCTGCAGTTATTATCAATAACCAGAACGAGCCGGTCGGCAGTCGTGTTTTCGGGCCTATTGCACGTGAGCTGCGGGATAAGGCGTTCATGAAAATTATATCGCTGGCTCCCGAGGTCATCTGAGGATCAGTATGATGAAAAAAACAAGCAATAAACTAGCAATTAAACGAGAAGACCAGGTGAAAGTACTGACCGGCAAGGAAGTCGGTAAAACGGGAAAAGTTTTAAAAATCATCCCTCAGAAGCAACGCGCGATCGTCGAGGGAATCAATTTTATTAAGAAGGCAGAAAGACCGTCTCAACGGATGCAAAAGGGTGGTATTGTCGAAAAAGAAGCGCCTGTTCATCTATCCAATCTGATGGTCATTTGCAAACACTGCAATAAACCTACTCGTATCGGCCGGACAAAAGTGGATGATGGTTTCTCAGTACGCGTATGCAAAAAATGCGGTGAAATAATCGATAAGTAAAGGTGGACTGAATCAGAAGGGTATCAGGGAGAAACAGTCGTGAATATACCGAATTTGAAGAACAAATATATGACTGAAGTCACCGGTGGGATGCTGGATGAGTTCAAGTATCAGAACAAGATGGAAATCCCCAAAATGGTGAAGATTGTAATCAATGCCGGTCTCGGGGAAGCGATTCAAAATCATAAAATACTTGAGACTGCGGCTGAAGAAATTGCTCTGATTACAGGTCAAAAACCAGTCATCACCCGAGCGAAAAAATCCATTGCCGGTTTTAAGCTCCGCCAAGGAATGCCGATTGGTTGCAGAGTTACGCTCCGGGGACGAAAGATGTATGAATTTTTGGACAGGCTTCTGAATGTGGCCTTACCGAGGGTCCGAGATTTCCGGGGTGTCTCTCCAAAGTGTTTTGATGGACGCGGAAATTACACCTTGGGCATTAAAGATCAGATCATCTTCCCGGAAATCGATTTCGATAAAGTGGAACGAGTTAGCGGGTTCTCCATTACCTTCGTAACGACGGCGAAATCTGATGAAGAGGGACGGAGTCTTCTGAAGCGCTTGGGAATGCCTTTCAGGGTATAAAAAAAGGAGAAAAACATTGGCCAAAAAATCACTCATAATCAAATGGCAGCGGAAATCAAAATTTAAAGTTCGGGACTATAACCGGTGTAATCGATGCGGACGGCCCAGGGGATATCTGAGGAAGTTCCAGCTTTGCAGAATTTGTTTTAGAGAACTGGCATCCAACGGAGAAATTCCAGGAGTTACCAAGTCAAGCTGGTAGAAGGAGATTACCGATCATGATGACGGATACAATCGCAGATCTGCTCACGCGGATTCGTAATGCAAATATGGTGCAATCTGAAAGCCTCGATATTCCGGCTTCGGCAATGAAGGTATCACTTGCGGATATTCTGAAAGCGGAAGGTTATATTCGGGAATACAGACGTATCGATGATAATAAACAGGGCATTTTGCGAATTGAAATGAAGTATTCAGCCAAGGGGGAACCGGTCATCCATCATATTCGAAGGGTGAGTCGTCCCAGTCGTCGGGTTTATGTAAAGGCTGGAGATATTGAAAGTGCCTGCAACGGATTGGGTGTGTCAATAATCTCCACATCTCAAGGAATTATGACGGACAGAGAAGCAAAAAGAAGAAATGTCGGTGGTGAGATTATCTGTGAAATCTGGTAATGACGTCCGAATGAAAAGAGAGGATTGAACAAATGTCTAGAATTGGGAAATTGCCAATTACAATTCCCTCAGGTGTTGAGGTCAAAGTGAAGGGACAGGAGATATCTGTTAAGGGACCGCTTGGAGCTTTGCAGTATTTTCTACCTGATCCGATTTCGATCGATTTGGAAAAAACGACGGTTACATTGAAAAGAGAATCCGACCATCGCGATCATCGGGCACTGCATGGATTAGCCAGGGCTCTGATTGCCAATATGATTCATGGCGTTTCGAAAGGGTTCGAAAAAAGCCTGATTGTCGACGGTGTTGGATATAAAGTGGGAACAAAGGGTAATGCGCTGGTTTTAAGTATCGGGTATTCGCATCCGGTTGAATACGCCATGCCGGCAGGTGTTACGGTCTCGGTTGAAAAAAATAAAATAGTGTTAAAAGGCATCGACAAACAGAATGTCGGTCAAACCGCTGCGATTATACGCGAATTCCGTCCTGTAGAACCTTACAAAGGCAAGGGCATTCGGTATGAAAATGAGAAAGTGCGACGCAAAGAGGGTAAGGTCGGCACTTAATTCCCAGTGCTGGAGATAAACAATGAGCGATAATTATAAAAAAACACAATCATTACGTGCCTCACGCGAACGACGAACCCGACAGAGGATCCGGAGGGTCAGTGATCGCCCTCGTCTCGTCGTATTTCGATCTGCAAGCCACATTTATGCCCAGGTGATTGATGACACTCAATCTCGTACTCTGGTATCAGTTTCGACTGTAAGCAAGGAGTTTCGGGAGATCGAAACGCCTTTGAAGGGTATTCATGCCGCCAAGTGGGTCGGAAAGAAGATCGCTGAAAAAGCTCTGGAAGCCGGCATTAACCAGGTAGTATTCGATACAGGGCGTTATATTTATCACGGCCGTGTGAAAGCTTTGGCTGAAGCTGCACGTGAATCCGGATTAGATTTTTAACAGGAGCTTCCTATGAATATTCCAAGAAAAGAAGAGTATGAATTTATCGATCGGATCGTGGGCATCAACCGGGTTGCGAAAGTGTCCAAAGGTGGCCGGCGGTTCAATTTCAGCGTTGTTGTCGTTGTAGGTGATGGTGCCGGGAGTGTCGGGTACGGCCTCGGGAAAGCCAAGGAAGTTCCGGAAGCGATACGGAAGGGAATCGAAAAAGCGAAAAAATCAATGGTGAAAATTCCTCTTGTCGGGAAGACCATCCCTCATACCGTCATCGGTCATTTTGGAGCTGGAAGGGTATTGCTGCGACCGGCTGCCCAGGGAACGGGTGTTATCGCCGGCGGTCCGGTCCGCGCAGTTCTGGAAGCAGTTGGGATTGAAGATATTCTGTCGAAATCACTGGGGTCCAATAACAAGGGAAACATGGTCAAAGCGACTATGGCAGGGCTCCAGAGTCTTTTAAGCAAAGAAAAAGTCGAACGCCTTCGGGGCGTCGAGCTGTAGAAGGAAACGAGGGTATTATGGCTGGAAAACTGCAGGTCACATGGGTAAAAAGCAATATAGCCGGTTGCAGTAAGTTCGAACCGGTTCTGCGGGGGCTTGGACTGAAAAAGCTAAACCAGACCGTGATCCGTTCCAATACACCGGAAATCAGAGGAATGATTAAAAAGGTCATCCATCTTTTAAAGGTGGAAGAAATCAACGGGTAAATTTTTAACGAGGAAGTGATCATGGAATTGCATCGTTTGGAAATATCGCCAGGATCTCGGAAAAACCGTAAAAGGATTGGACGCGGGAACGGCTCGGGATGGGGGACGACGGCTGCCAAGGGAACAAAAGGCCAGAAAGCACGATCCGGCGGAAATGTCCGCCGCGGATTCGAGGGAGGCCAGATGCCCTTGTACCGACGTTTGCCCAAGCGCGGCTTCACCAATTATACCGACAAGGACTACACTCCGGTAAACGTGGGATTGCTGCAGGAAAGGTTCGAAGAGAACGAAACCGTATCACCACAGAGTCTCCTGGAGAAAAGCATAGTCAAAAAATTCAAGGAAGGAATTAAAATCCTTGGTTACGGTGAATTGACAAAAGCTCTGAATGTTAAGGCTCACAAGTTTTCGCAATCAGCCGCCGAAAAAATACAAAAAGCCGGTGGCACTATCGAGGAGCTGAGCTAGTGTGGGAAGCAATTAATAACGTTTTCAAAATACCGGAGTTAAAACGCCGAATTATGTTTACTCTGGCATTACTGGCTGTCTATCGCATGGGAACGCATATTCCGATTCCAGGAGTCGACAGTGCGCAGTTGGCGAAATTCATGTCGGAACATGCAGAGGGTATTTTCGGCTTTCTCGATATGTTTTCCGGCGGTGCATTTAACCAGATGACAGTGTTCGCGTTAGGTATCATGCCTTACATCAGCGCATCCATTATTCTGCAATTGATGACGGTTGTCGTGCCGGCTTTGGAGCGTTTGTCCAAAGAAGGGGAAGCGGGTCGAAAAAAGATTACCCAGTACACCCGATATGGCACAGTTGGCTTGTCACTAATTCAGTCATTGGGTATCGCGATCGGTTTGGAAGGCATGAGAGGCGGAACTCTGGTTAACGGCGGCGGTGGATGGGGTTTCCGCGTGATGACAATGATCACTCTGACTGCAGGGACGGCGTTTATCATGTGGCTGGGTGAGCAGATCACGGAACGGGGCATCGGAAACGGTATATCCCTGATCATTTTCGCGGGTATTGTTGCAGGAGTCCCGCGCAGCTTCATCCGGACGATTCAGCAAATTATTCGCGGCGATATGCGCCTGACCAGTCTAATAGCCATCCTGATCATCATCGTGATAGTCACGGCTGCAACGGTTATGATGCAGCAGGCTCAACGACGGCTTCCGGTCCAATACGCGAAACGTGTTGTGGGACGACGGATGATGGGTGGAAGCAGCACGCATATTCCCATTCGAATCAACTCTGCAGGCGTTATGCCGGTCATTTTTGCGTCATCCATTATCATGTTCCCGGTGACTATCCTCAAATTTGCTGCAAATCCCGATCGGCCATTTGTTCAATGGCTGTTCGATAATCTGCAACCCGGTTCGCTGATGTATATTGTGATTTACATTGCTGCCATTATTTTCTTTACTTACTTCTATACCGCCATTATTTTCAATCCGGTGGATCTTGCCGATAATATGAAGAAATACGGCGGATTCATCCCGGGAATTCGGCCGGGCAGAAATACATCCCAGTACATCGATCGCGTATTAACACGAATCACCCTGGTGGGTGCTTTGTTCTTATCAGCAATTGCCGTTCTGCCAACATTTCTTTACCGTTACCTCGATGTTCAATTCTATTTCGGAGGTACGGCGTTGCTGATCGTCGTCGGTGTCGGTCTCGATACTATACAGCAAATTGAATCCCATCTGCTGATGCGCCACTACAATGGATTTTTGCGAAAAGGCAGAATACGAGGCGGACGACGTTAAGGTCGGAAAATATGACTCAGGAGCTTCATAGAATAATACTTCTCGGCCCCCCGGGATCCGGAAAAGGAACTCAGGCGATGTTACTAAGCCGAGATCTGAATATCCCACAGATTTCTACGGGTGATATTCTACGGGAAGAAATTAACATCGGGAGCTCTATCGGAATGGCAGCCGGTCAAATTGTGTCTTCAGGTCAATTAGTACCTGACAACATAGTAATAGAAATAGTCAAAAAGAGGCTCATTGCAGATGATTGTCAGCAGGGCTTTATTCTGGATGGATTTCCGAGAACACTGGCACAGGCGCAGGCGATTGATACACATCAGATAGGAATCGATCAAGCTCTGTTCCTGGATGTTGTTGATGCATTGATCCTGAAACGCTTATCTGGTCGCAGGGTCTGTTCGAAATGTAATTCAATGTTTCATGTTCATTATAATCCGCCCAAACAGGTCGGAATCTGTGACCGATGCGGTGGGGATCTTGTAATACGGAAAGATGACGAGGAATCAACCATACGAAAACGGATTGCTGTGTATCATCAGCAAACTGCTCCGGTTATTGAGTATTATCAAAAGCATCCATCAATATGTTGTCATAGAATCGATGCAGGATCAACGGATCTGGACACTCCGGAAACCATAGCTGCCAGAATTCGAGATGTCCTTTATCAGGAGCAGACTCGATGATCTTTTTGAAATCTGCCAATGAAATAGAGATTCTGCGGAAAGCCAATCAGATCGTTGCAGAAACTTTGGAAGTGGTTCAGGCGCAGATTAAGCCCGGTGTTACAACGGCTCATCTGGATAAATGCTGTGAAGAATACATACGCAGCAAGGGTGCCGAGCCGGCATTCAAAGGCTACCGCGGTTTTCCCAATGCACTGTGTATTTCCTTGAATGAGGAAGTTGTGCATGGAATTCCGGGTGATCGTCAGTTGCAGGAAGGTGATATTGCCAGTTGTGATGTAGGTGTCAAATACAAGGGTTTTTTTGGTGATTCAGCGGCAACATTTCCAGTGGGTAAGATATCTACAATCGCCGCAGACCTGATTCAGATCACAGAGGAAGCATTGTATTTAGGTATCGAACAGGCAATTGTCGGTAACCGACTGTATGACATTGGCAATGCGGTCCAATATCATGTTGAAAAGTCCGGATTCTCTGTTGTCAAGGTGTTTGTGGGTCATGGTATCGGTCGGCAGCTGCATGAAGATCCGCAGATTCCGAACTACGGTCCAGCCGGGCGGGGTGTCAAGCTTCGGGATGGAATGGTCCTTGCCATCGAACCGATGGTAAACATCGGAACGGATGAAATAGAAATTTTACCGGATGGATGGACAGCAGTCACGAAAGATGGTAGCCTTTCGGCTCATTTTGAGCACTCAATTGTAGTGCGAGATAGTGAGGCTGAGATTTTAAGCAGCAGGGAATTAAAGATAAACAGCATTCAGAGAGCTGGCTAAGGTTATAGTTGGAGAATGTATTATGAAAGTTAAAGCATCTGTAAAAAAAATTTGTGATAAATGCAAGATAATCAGACGTCATGGGATTGTCCGGGTGATTTGCGAAAATCCCAAGCATAAACAGCGGCAGGGATAAGTCAAACCGGCTGATTTAGGAGGAAAGAATGGCTCGCATTGCAGGTATCGACCTCAATAAAAACAAAAGAATAGAAATTGCACTGACTGGAATTTATGGAATTGGATTAACGAGTTCGCGCCGATTACTGACCATGACGGGAATAAACCCCGACACAAAAGTGAGTGATTTGACGGAAACGGAAGTCAGGCGGCTCCGGGAAATCATCGAAAATGAGTTTAAAGTAGAAGGTGCGTTGCGTCAGGAGATTCAGGTTAACATTAAGCGACTGATGGACTTGGGTACTTATAAAGGTCTTCGACACCGCCGGGGTTTGCCGGTGAGAGGTCAGCGGACTCATACGAATGCCCGGACGCGAAAAGGTAAAAAAGCTCGGATCGGTGGAAAGAAAAGATAAAAGAAAGAGGGAGATAAAGTATGGCCACACAGCGTAAGCGTACGGGTAAAAAGGTTGTTAAAAGAGAGGTTCGACAGGGAATTGCTCATATTCAATCAACCTTTAACAATACGATTGTTACAATAACAGATTTACAGGGAAATACGTTGGGCTGGGCGTCCGCCGGCGTTACCGGGCAGAAAGGCTCCAGAAAGTCGACTCCTTTCGCCGCCCAGTTGGTTGCAAAGAGCGCTGCGACAAAGGCAATGGAATATGGCTTGAAATTTGTCGAAGTGTTTGTTAAAGGACCCGGTGCCGGTCGTGAATCGGCCATCCGGGCACTCCAGGCGGCCGGTCTGGAAGTCAGAGCCATAAGGGATGTGACACCAATTCCCCATAACGGCTGCAGACCCCCAAAGCGTCGCCGTGTATAATGAGCTGATACAAATGGAAAAAATGAGTGAAATTTAAATAAGGAAAAGGAGAAGGAACCTTGGCAAGATATACTGAATCAGCATGCAGGCTTTGCCGCCGGGAAGGTGAAAAGCTCTATCTAAAGGGAAATCGTTGTTTTTCTGAGAAATGCGGGTTCGATCGCAGGAGTTATGCACCTGGACAACATGGGCAAAAACGTCCCAGAGTCACGAACTTCGGAATTCAGTTACGTGAAAAGCAGAAAGTCAAGAGAATGTATGGCTTGATGGAAAAGCAGTTTAGACTGCTATTTGAACGTGCCGAAAGAATGAAGGGTATTACAGGCCATAATTTCATGATGCTGTTGGAAATGCGACTCGATAATGTTGTTTATCGGGCCAGTTTTGCTTTGTCACGCAAACAAGCAAGACAACTCGTCAGTCATGGCCATATCCTGGTCAATGGCCGACGTCTTGATATACCGTCTTTTATTGTAAATACTGGTGATGTGATTGAAATTAAAGAAAAAAGCCGTGAAATGGTTCCAGTGAAGGAGGCTGTCGAGGCTGGTCGGGAGATTCCGGATTGGCTTCGAGTTGACAACGAGAAGCTTAAAGCCGAAGTCGTTTCGCAGCCAACACGTGAATCGATTACACACCCGATTCAGGAACAGCTTATCGTTGAGTTTTTCTCACGGTAGGTCATAACTTGGGACAAAAGAGGAGGCACTCAGTCCATGCAGTGGAAAAATCTACAAAAACCAAGAAGACTGAATGTGGACTTCGATTCGCTCACTACTTGCTATGGCAAGTTCTGGGCAGAGCCATTGGAACGGGGGTATGGTGTAACGCTGGGAAACGCGCTTCGGCGAGTAATTCTTTCATCGATTCCCGGCGCTGCAGTGACATCTGTACGGATTGACGGCGTTCTGCATGAATTCACAACGATTCCTGATGTTGTTGAAGATGTGACCAACATCATACTGAATATCAAGCAGCTCATTGTGAAACTCCATGTAGACCATGCTAAAACGATTATTTTGGAGAAATCCGGCCCGGGAAACGCAACGGCAGCTGATATCCAAACAGATGCGGATGTTGAGATCCTGAACCCGGAACTCCATATTGCGACTTTGGATCGGAACGGAAAGATCCGGATTGAGATGAAAGTCCAGAAAGGCCGCGGTTTTGAGACAGCGGAAAATCATCACGAAGAAGATCAACCTATCGGTGTAATACCCATTGATGCTGTTTTTTCACCGGTTCGAAAAGCCAAATTTGATGTTGAAGCAGCGCGATTGGGTCGGGAAACTGATTATGACCGCCTGATTATGGAAATTTACACCAACGGGACAATTCGCCCGGATGAAACGGTCAGTCTGGCTGCTCAGATTCTTCGTGATCAATTCTCGCTATTCGTTGATTTTGAAGATGTTCATTCCGAAGAAGATGAAAGCCAGGATGAGCAGTATGATGAGATCTACAAGAATCTCAGTCGAAGTGTTGAAGAACTCGAGTTATCTGTCAGATCCCAGAACTGCTTGAACCGCGCGAATATCAAGAAAATTTACGAGTTGGTCCAGCGCTCCGAAAATGAGATGCTGAAAACCCGGAATTTCGGGCGGAAATCGTTGAACGAGATTAAGGATGTTCTGGAGAAGATGGGATTACACTTCGGAATGGAAATCAGTCAATTTGGTTTCCCGGCGAGGGAAGAGGTTATTGATGATTATCCGGACGATCTCGACGATGATGAGGATGAATAATACCCGTTTGAACCTGTGACTATTAAAGGATAAAATTATGCGACACAGAAAAATCAAAGGAAAATTGGGACGGACGGCGAGTCATCGGAAAGCGATGCTTCGAAATATGACAGAATCGATTATTGAGCATGGCCGAATACAGACGACGCTCCCTAAAGCTAAAGAAGTCCGCAAACTGGTTGATTACGTTATCACACTCGCCAAACGGGATGATCTGCATTCCCGCCGGCTCGTTATTCGGGTTCTTCCCAATAAGGCAATCGTTGCCAAGCTGTTTCGAGAAGTAGCTCCACGATTCCAAACCCGCCCGGGTGGTTTTACCCGAATTTATAAAATGGGGAACAGGAAGGGTGATGCGGCTGAAATGGCTGTAATCGAGCTTGTTTCAGACGAAAAAGCGGCGGAATAAATCTGGCATCTACAGATATCCTGGAAATCATCTCGAGATGATTTCCAGGTATTTTTTTGATTGCTGACGGAAGTTATTCGCATTTCTAATCATATCGATGGAGTCAGGCGGATATAACGAATTCAAATTGCGATAAATTCTTACACTTGATCTGATGATACCGCTGTTTTAAGGGGGCGTGCCTTTTGAGGATTTCTTTGTATTTTTGCCAGTTTTCTCATAAAAAAATGCTTCTATCGCCTCCTTGACGGATGCAGCCAATTGAATGCCGAATCCTGGAAGTTTGGCCAGGGCATTTATGTCAGCAGAGCGAATACCATCCAGGGATCTGAATGTTTCCAGTAATATCTTGCGTCTTTTGGAACCAATTCCCGGTATATCGGTTAACCTCGACCGGAGCAGGGCTCGATCACGGATTAAACGATGATAATCAATCGCGAATCGATGAGCTTCATCGCGGATCCTGTCTAAAAAACGTGTCGCCACATGCTCGGACTTCAGGGAAATTTCCCGGCCATCTTTTAAAAACAACCCCTCAGCAATTCGGCTGTTTCGGATTTTTGCGATAGAAATGACCAGCGAATCGGTTTGGCCTGACTCGCTAAATACTTCCAATGCAGCGTTTAATTGCAATCTGCCGCCATCGATCAGAAACACATCAGGTAGATTCCAGCCTGAAGACGAGCGTCGGCCGAGTCTGCGTCTCAGGATTTCTTGGATTCGCTCCAAATCTGAAGATGCATCTTCTGATCGAATCCTGTATCGACGATATCTGCTTTTTTCAGGTTTCCCATTTAAAAATGACACGATTGAACCCACAACATGTTTACCTTGGCTCTCGGAAATATCCACGGCTTCAATTCGGTGTGGGATCCTCTTCAGGTTTAGAAGAATCCTTAGAGCTTCGAGGCCTTCATCATGGTGCTTCATTTGTTGATGGGTCTGAGAATAGATTCGGAGATTTGATCTGGCTAGAGCGATCAGTTTGTTCCTGATACCATGCGGTTTACTGTAAATTTTTACTACTCTCCCACAGATTTGTTTTAAAAGAGTCTCAATGGCATTTTTACTTTCCGGGAGAGCACTGCTGATGATGGCCATGGGAATGGGAGGATGATCCCGGTAGTAATGGATCATGAAGTGATCTGCGATTTTTTCTATGGGCAGGGGTTGATCAAGTTGCAGATTCAAATGCAGATTCCCGCTGATCATTCCGGATCTCACAACCAGCAGTTCTCCATATGCAGTATCGGATGTCGAATCAAAACAGAATACATCCAGGTCGACCGGCCGGGGAAGCAGGAGTTTTCTGCCTCCGGAGACATTACGCACAGCTTCCAACTGGTCTCTCCTGATGGCGGCTGCTTCGAAGTTCATGGATTCTGAAAACTGCTGCATTTCTTGCTCAAGCTTGAGAACGAGTTCATCGTTGCGACCTGACAACAGCAGCTCGACTTGATTCACTGTTTGCCGATATGTGTCTGAACTCACATGGCCGCTACACACACCGGGGCACTTCCTGATCTGGAAGTTAAGACACTCCCGACGACCAGGATTGATGGGCCCTTTGCATCGGCGTAATGGGAAATATCGTTCGGTGACTCTCAGGATCGTTCGCATCGTTCGACTGGAAGTATAGGGTCCGAAATACAGAGCGCCGTCATTTTCAAAACGACGTACGACCGTGAGGGTAGGGAATGCATCCTGGATGTCGAGACGAAGAATGGGATAACGCTTGTCATCCCGAAAACGGATATTAAAATCCGGATGATGGCGTTTAATCAACATATCTTCAAGAAGCAGAGCTTCCGTTTCGTTCGGGGAGATAATCCAGTCGATCGAATCGGCTCTATCGATCATGAGACGGTGCCGTGCCGATTCTTCCAGGGACTGAAGATGACTCCGGATCCGGTTACGGAGATTCAGGGCTTTACCGACATATAAGACCCGACCTTTGGCGTCCCAGAATCTGTATGCGCCTGGCACGTCGGGAGCAAGATCAATCGCAAGCGATAAGGTTACCCGATTCGCTTTGGAGTGATCATCATTTCCCGCAGTTCCAGCATCTGGTCTCTCAAAGCAGCTGCCCTCTCGAATTTCAGCTCCTTTGCACATGCGAGCATTTCCTTCTCAAGCAGGAGAATCCTGTCCTCGATTTCAGCTATCGATAGTGATTCTAAATCAGTTTCCAATGCTGTGGGAATGGTGTAATAATCAGCTTCACTCTGGCCAAATTCAGCTGATTCGATACGTTTGCGAATGGATTGGGGAGTAATCCCATTTTGCTCGTTATACTCCGCCTGAAGTTGTCGTCTCCGTTCCGTTTCCTCGGTAGCGGCCCGAATTGAGTTTGTCGTTTTGTCAGCGTACAGTATCACCTGACCATCTACATGTCGGGCACAGCGCCCGATTGTCTGGATGAGGGAGTTAGTTGATCGCAGAAATCCTTCCTGATCAGCGTCGAGGACTGCGACAAGGCTGACTTCCGGCAGGTCAAGCCCCTCCCGTAAAAGATTGACTCCAATTAGCGCGTCAAATGACCCCAACCGAAGATCACGGATAATTTTAATCCGCTCCAACGTCGTGATATCCGAGTGAAGGTAACGCACTTTCAGACCCAGATCGATGAAATAATCAGTCAGATTCTCCGCCATCTTCTTCGTTAGAGTCGTCACGAGAGATCGTTCATTTTTTTCCGCTCGAATCCGAATCTCGTCGTACAAATCGTCAACTTGCCCATGGGCAGGTCTGATGTGAATAACTGGATCCAGCAAACCAGTCGGCCGAATTAACTGCTCGACAACTCTGTCCCTACTCAAGCCGATTTCATAATCGGATGGTGTCGCAGACACATATATTCGTTGATAAACTCTCTCCGAGAATTCCTCGAAAGTCAGGGGCCGGTTATCTCTGGCGGATGGAAGCCGAAAACCATGATGAATCAGGTTGTTCTTCCTGGCACGATCACCTTTAAACATTGCACGCAGCTGAGGGAGTGTCACATGGCTTTCATCGATAAAAAGAACGGCATTCTCAGGTAAATAGTCCAGGAGCGTCGGAGGAGGATCGCCAGGTATTCGGCCGGTCAAATGTCGGGAGTAGTTCTCGATTCCGGCGCAGTATCCTGTGAGTTCGAGCATTTCCAGATCAAAATGAGTTCTCTGCATCAGGCGCTGCCTTTCCAATAAACGGCCTTCCGATTCAAGTAAAGCGGATTGTTGCTCTAATTCGGTCCGGATAGTATTCAGTACCTTGGGCCATCGATCCGACTGTGTAACATAGTGCGTTGCAGGAAAAATCCGGACTCGATCCAGGTTTTCAAGGACGTTGTTTTTCAGGGGATCGATTCGCATGATCCGTTCGATCTCGTCACCGAAAAATTCGATCCTGGTTGCATCATCGTCACCAACACCGAATACTTCAACGATATCACCCCGGACACGGAATTTACCCCGAATAAGGACCGCATCATTTCTTTCAAACTGGAGAGAGATTAATTTTTCCAATAACTGACGGCGTGACAATCGCTGATTTTTTTCTACTGTTATCGCAAGGCCACTGTAATCCTCCGGTTCGCCAAGGCCATAAATGCAGGAGACTGACGCAACGATAATAACATCCTTGCGCTCGTACAATGCGCGAGTGGCAGCATGGCGCATCCGGTCCAATTCGCTGTTTATCGAGGCATCTTTCTCAATATATGTATCCGTTGAGGCGATATAGGCTTCAGGCTGGTAGTAGTCGTAGTAACTGACGAAGTAATGAATGGCATTGTCCGGAAAGAGATTTTTAAACTCCCGGTAGAGCTGAGCTGCAAGCGTTTTATTATGTGCGATTATCAGTGCAGGACGCTGAACGGCTTCGATAGTCTTGGCCATCGTATAGGTTTTACCGGATCCCGTGACGCCCAGGAGTGTCTGATGAGGTTCATCAGCCCGGATACCTTGACTCAGGAACTCGATCGCTTTGGGTTGGTCACCACATGGCAGAAAGTCGGAAGTCATCCTGAAAAGCCTGTTCATTCTGTTAATCTCCCAATCAAACAGACTATCTTATTCATGCTGATTTTCAAAGTCGGGACTGGCGATTTTGTCATTGATGTTCTATCCTTAAATCGTGAAAAAACTCTCGTTAAAATCAATCGTGTATTTGTTTAGTATTATCGGCCTGGTGAGCGGAACAACTGCGGGTGTTTTGATAGGTATATTGCTGGCTAATCTGCCTCCGGTCGATATGCTGACCTGTTATAAGCCGGCAGCGCAGACTGTTGTTTTTGACAAGGAAAGTAATGCTATCGGTCAGTATTATGATGAACGGCGACTCGTTTTACGGAGAGATGAGATCCCCGATCGAGTCATCCAGTCGCTACTGGCTGCGGAGGACAGGCTGTTTTATGAGCATGGTGGGTTCGATTTAAAGGGAATCGCTCGAGCTTTAATCAGCAATCTTAAAAACAGAGGTATTTCACAGGGCGGGAGTACGATTACCCAGCAGGTAGCTCGCTTGATGTTCCTGACGAATGAGCGAACGTTTTCGAGAAAAATCAAAGAAGCTTTGTTAACGCTTCTGATTGAGCGTAAATTTTCGAAAGATGAGATTATTACGATTTATCTTAACCAAAGTTGCTTTGGACACGGTGCTTTCGGCATAGAAGCCGCTGCGAAAACTTTTTTCAATAAATCAACGGGTGACCTTACGGTACCGGAGAGCGCACTCCTGATGTCTCTGCTAAAGAATCCTACCCGTTTCAGTCCGATTAAATATCCGGATCGATCGAAGGAAAGTCGCAATCGGGTGCTTGTCAGGATGTCTGACGCAGGATTTATTTCCCGTGAGGATCTCACAGTATGGCTGGATGAAGCAATGAATATTAATCCTGATGTCCAGCAGGGGTTTATTGCGCCGTATTTTGTCGAAGAGATACGTCGAACACTTGAGGTGGAACTCGGTCAGGAAATGCTTCTGAAGGGCGGGTTGAGAGTACGGAGTACGCTGGACAGCCGTCATCAGGATTGCGCCAATCGAGCAATACAGCAAGGACTTGAATCCTACCGGGAAAGACATCCTGATGCTGATGCCATTCAGGCAGCACTGATAAGTATGCGACCCGCGAGTGGCGATATCACTGCGATGGTGGGTGGATCATCATTTCGTGCCACCCAGTTCAATCGAGCCGTTCAAGCAAAACGACAACCCGGATCCTCTATCAAACCATTTTTGTATCTTGCTGCATTGATGGATGGATATACACCATCGACAATTATTATGGATTCTCCGTATACATATAAAGATCCTGCTACCGGTAGACTCTGGTCTCCGGGTAATTATGACAGGCATTACCGAGGTCCTGTCACATTACGGCGCAGTCTGGAGGAGTCTTTGAATGTGCCAACCGCCAAACTGGTAGAAAAGATTGGAATTAATAAATTCCTCGATGTTGCGCGTCGAGCTGGGATTCAATCGGAATTGCCTCCTTATCCATCAACAGTACTGGGTGCTGGAGAGGTTACGTTGATCGAGTTGACGAACGCTTATGCAACTTTAGCTTCGGGGGGGTTAAAGGTACGACCCAGAATGATCCTGGGTGTGGAGGACCGGGATGGACGGACTATTTATAAGCAGGATGTCAGCATTCAGGAAGTGCTTCCACCCGTTCCTTGCTTCCAGTTAGCCGGAATTCTCGAAGGTGCTGTCAAACGTGGAACGGCATGGCGAGCCAAAGGACTTGAGCGGCCGGTCGCTGCAAAAACCGGCACAACGGATGATTGTACCAACGCTTGGTTTATTGGATTTACTCCGGATCTGGTCGTTGGAGTTTGGATTGGATTTGACGTCAATCAATCAATGGGTCATGACGAGACAGGATCCAAGGCTGCAGGTCCTGTTTTCACTGAGTTTCTTAAATCGGTTCTTCAGGGTGAACCGGTACAGGAGTTTCATGCTCCACAGGGTATCGAATTCAAAGATGTTTGTTATGAGAGTGGATTTCTTGCTTCTCCCCGATGCCCAATAGTAATCCATGAAGCATACTCGATAAATAATCCACCCAAGACGATTTGCCCTGTCCATTAAGAGATTGCATCAGAAAAAAAGCGACGATTGGATGATTCTATCAAGATTGTCATGATCAGGAAACGCGTTGTGTTACTCGATAAAGATTCCATAGACTGGCGATGAAAAAAATGACATTGCAGAACCAAGCTGCAATGGGTGGAGACATAGCACGGGCTTGTCCAAGCTCTATACTCATCCTGAAAAAAACGAAGTAAAAAGCCCCGATGAAGATCGATATACCGATCCCAACCATTCCTCCGGATGATCTCGGGTTCTGCGTTGCGAATCCGATTCCTATCAGAACCATGATCAATGATAAAAACGGTATCGAAAATTTTGTATGCCAGTCGACTTCATATTCCGTCGTATCGAATCCAATACTTGCAAGCAAGCGAATATACTCCCTGAGTTCCTTGATATTCATCTCATCGGAGTCTTTATGCTCTTTCGAAAAATCATCCGGTACTTCCGGAATCGGGTTTACACGTTCTAAAAAATGTTCATCGGAGATAACTTTATAATCGGATGGACTGAGTTGAATGGTGCGGCCGTCCTTACAGATCCATCGGTCTGTCTCCCAAACCATCCGTTTGGCTTCGAACCGGGCCAGAACGTTCATATTAGAATCGATCGTAAACTGTGAAAAGCCTGTGATTGTTCTTTTCTCCGGATCATAATGCTGAAAATAGTAAATGTCGCCATCTTTCCCTCTGTACCAGCGATGGAAACGAACGAATCGTGATCGTTCACGATCCCTGATACGATCCCAGGCTGCTTCTACCTGTTGGTTACATGGAGGGATAATGGATTCATTCAGGATAAATGTGAGTGTTGTTATCACCATTCCGGCAGCAATCAGCGGTGCACATATTCTCAAATAGCTTATCCCGCTGGATTTCATAGCGACGAGTTCCGATGTTCGCGTGAACGTGCCGATTGTCAGAATTGTGGCAACAAGAGTTGAGAAAGGGATTGCAACAATTGAGAAATATGGGATTTTCATTCCAAGGGCGATGCAAGCATCCAGTAAGGAAGCTTTATTTTCCAGGAGCAGATCAATTTTTTCAAACAGATGAACGATAAGACTGATCGCAAGAAGCGAAGACAAAATATAAAGAAAAAAGCGATTGAATGTTATCAGAATGTGACGATCGAGGATTCGACCGAGCATTCGAAAATAAGTGTACCGCCCGGAAAATTTGCTGGCCCGGGACTCAATGGCGACATATCGCCGACTTCTAAATTTCGTGAGTGTATCAAGGACCCAGTCCTTTATTCGATTCCATAAACGTGTCTCCCTACCCAGGGCAACTTTAAAATAGAGAATAATGGCTAAAAGGCTTAAGAAAAAATTCGCGAACCAGGTGGCCATAAAAGGTGATAACTTACCATCCTCTGCCAATCCGGTCCCGCCTGTTAAAAAAATGTAATAAATTAAAATCAGACCGATGGATGTTGCAAAAGCAGCGGATTTTCCTCCTCGATTTGAAACCATTCCCAATGGTACGCCCAGTACAGCAAAAACAAAACACGCAAAAGGCAGTGCGGTTTTCTTCCATATTTCAACCCATTGCCTGGCGTCATTCCGTCCCTGATCACGGCGTTCCCGGGCCATTTTCATTAACTCCGTAATCGTCATTTCGCGTTCGGATTTCATGATGTTTACATTTTCAAATCGGAAAACGGATAATCCCAAATCCATGGTTGAGAATGGTGTCATTGAGTATCGACGATCATCTTCTGCGTAGAGTTCGTGGGTACAACCATTTCTCAACCTCAGATTAATCATATTCGATTGTTGGATGTTAAATTCCTGCCCATCCGTTGCAACGATAACGAGAGGTTGCTTCTGGTTGCGGTTATCTGCAATAAAGATTCCCTTCATGAGGCCGGTTTTGTGTTCCACTTCATTAACGTATAAAACAACATCATTGAAATCCGTATTGAAGACATGTGGAGACACACCCAGACTTGCCTGCGTTCTGAATAACTCGAACTTCATTTCCCGGAGTTTCTGATTGGTTCTGGGAAGCATCTGAACATAGATGAAGGATGTCAACACATAAGCACAGGTTGCAAAGGCGATCACGGGTGGCATCATCCGATGAATACTGATACCACTCGCCCGCATCGCAGTAATCTCGCTATCTCCCGATAATCTGCTGAAACCGACCAGGACAGCCAGCAGTACACTCATGGGAATTGTCATTACCAGAATGTAACAGGCGCTTAGGCTCAGCAGGACGAATGCGTCATATATACTGATCCCCCTTGAGACGAATAAATCGATCAGGCGAATGATGATGTTGGCCAGCATCACAAACGTAAAAATCAAAACTCCCAGGATAAAGGGAGCCAGGAGTTCTTTGAAAATGTACCGATCGAGTATTTTCACTTATGTTTCATCTGGAGCAGATCCAGATCAGTTTGGATGGTCATTTCACGGGTAAATTCTTTTTAGCTGCAGGGGCTGATTGATTATCAGCCAGGTCACCCATGCTTGCTGAAACCGGTAAATTTCTGAGCTCATCACGTTCTTTTATAAGATCGTTGCTTTGTTTTTTCAGCTTTTTGGCGATTTGTTTATGTGATCTGACAATACTCGAACTCATCGTCCAAGACACAATAAAACCGAGTCCGAAAGAAGCAAATATCACCAGAAAAAGCGGGACCTTACGAGGTGCCTTATCGACGACATCATTTGATTCCGAGGGTGTAGCGAGGATTCTACTGTATCCGAGAAGTGGCTGATTCTCAAGAAGGAAATTGATCTGAACCTTTTCCAGGTTCGCTGTGGCAAACAGGGTAAACAAGCAGATGACGATAAAACCCAGAAAAAACTTCATCAGTTTCATGGCAATTCCTCCTGCCGTAATTCGAGTCGCCCCCGGATCCCTTTCTGGAAAGCACTCTGACTCGTTCTTTTTCGGTAATCTTCAGCCTCGATACAGATTTTCATGCACATTTCATGCAATCGCGATCGAAGACGGATCCCAATGCGGTCTTCCAGAGTTTCATCCTGTTCCTGCCAGTGATCTCGATAACTTGAATACACAAGATCATCTCTGTCAGGGAAATTCGTAGTAATGATGGTCGGCAGCATCTGGTTGTATCGGTGATTCAAGATAAACATTAACGTATCGCGTACCCATTGTGTTGTTTTCTCAGCTCCCAGCTCATCAAGAACAAGCAGTTCGGTACTCAAAATCGGGGCGATAATTGTGTTTTCGCTCATCTGGGATGTGTGATCGTATGTTGAACGGATCGAATGAAGCAATTCTCTGAAATCACAGAAAATGCATGGAATACCTTTATCCTCGATCAGATAGTGAATAATACCTACAGCCAGATGCGTCTTCCCGACTCCAGGGGGACCCTGCAACAGAAGTCCCCGGCTATCACCCGGGAAGGAGACCAGGTATTGTCGAATCTGGTTCTCTATGTTGATTAAGCTCTGGTTACCACCGGTATTAAAATTTCCAAGATAACAGTTGTCATATCGGGTTGGGATATTGGCCCGTTCGATTGATCTTCTCTTGTGGTTGTTTATAAAACATTCACACCGTCTACCAACCAATACGCCGTTGCGTTCTTCCGTGACCCACGTTGTTCCATGGCAAAACGGACACTGATTATTCAAGTCAACCACCTTTCAAAACCGCTCAAAATCAAAAATATCCTATCAATGGCGCAAGGGATGTGTCAAACGCGCCTGTTGCTGTCAGAACCACCTCCCCAACAGTGAGATAACTGCGGTTTCTGATTCAATTTGTACAACATCTCCAATCCCTTGAATGTCAAATGGCCGTCATAAACATCAATTCCAGGGATCAACGGGGTGATTTGCGATCCATAACCTCCTGTTGCAATGACTCTTAATGGGTGTCCCATCTGCTGTTCCATTCGATAAAGAAGACCCTGAATCATATCAATGTACCCAAAGAAAAAGCCGGACTGAAGATTCTGTGTTGTGGATTGCCCAATCACGTTTTCAACAGGAGCGAACATCACTTCAGGCAGCCGGCTTGCCGAGTCGTGCAAGGCAGCTCCAAAAACCTTGATTCCCGGAATGATAACACCCCCGGCAAAATCTCCGGTGGAGTTTAAAACACAAAAAGTTGTCGCTGTGCCGAAATCGATGCAGACAGAGGGATAACCGTAGATTGTTCGAAGTGCGTAGCTGTTGGCGATACGATCTGAACCAACTGAGGCTGGAATATCGTACAGGATCTTCATCCCGACAGTTATACCGGGTTGAACTACGAAGCATGTCTTGTGGAGTGTGTTTTCCAATTCCGAGACAAGAAATGGCGTCAGTGACAGTACAACGGAGGATAGAACGGCGTTTTCGATATCGCCAAATTGCTTTCCGGTTTCCGAAAGAAAATCACTGATCATTCGTTTGAATACCGGAGTCCGGGCTTCTTCCGTCAGCAATCGGCGTTCATCGAAGACGGTTCCTTCTTCTATAAGACATATAGAAACTGTTGTATTACCAGCATCAACCGCAAGTATCATAGGTCTTCTATTCCCACGATATCACCCGAGTAAAACGTCTCGACTCGTGTGCCGATTCTGATTTTTAGAGCGCCGTCGCCAGCCAATCCCACGCATTTTCCTCTGAATATTTTTCCAGAGACTGACAATTCTACATTCTTATCTATCATTGTTGACCAGGTTTCCCACTTTTGAATGATTGCAAGCGGATTCATCAACCACTCCCGATACAAGTCGAAAAAACCATTTTTAAGTGTCAGCCTGAGTCGGTCAATCGATGCGGGGTAAGAGCTTTCCAGATTGATAATCCCTGCTGGAAATACTGTTCTTTCAGGAAGAGACTCAGGTTTCACACTGACATTTATTCCGATTCCTACAACCAATCTCGGATGGGGACACTGACTGCATTGAACGAGTATACCAGCTATTTTTCTCCGTCCAATCAAAACATCATTGGGCCATTTCAAACCCGGTTGAAGATCCGGAAAACCCTGTTTTATCGCTTGTGCTGCGGCAACAGCCATGACAAATGAGATCAGATGCCAATACTTGAAAGGATTGTCCGGTATCAGAAGAATACTTAGATACAAACCTCCGTATGGCGATGCCCACTGCCTGTCTCCCCGACCGTAACCGGATGTTTGCATATCAGCCGAGCAGATCATTCCTTCTACAATCTGATTATAAGGAAGGTCCATCAGATATGTGTTGGTTGATGAAATGCTGTCAAAGCGGAACCAAGGTGCGGAGGACCATCTGTTTTTAGCGGTATTCATCGCAGGTTCAAAGAGATATCAGCTGCACACACTGAATGGGTCAGAGCGCCGATTGAAAGAATATGTACACCGGTTTCGGCATATTCCCGGATTTTTTCTTTTGTTAGATTTCCTGAGCACTCCAGCAGAACGCTATGCCCATAGCATTCGACGATCTGTTGAACGAGATCAGGTTGCATATTATCGAGCAAAAGGGAGTCAGCGCCGGACGTGACCGCTTCATCAGCTTCGGCCTTGGTTGTTACTTCAATCTGGATTTTCAATGTGTGTGGAACCTTTAACCTTGCAGTTTTTACTGCATTGGTTATTCCCCCGCAAGCTTTGATATGATTATCTTTAATCAGAATGCCGTCGCCCAGATTCATACGATGATTATGCGCTCCACCCATCCGGACGGCATATTTATCAAGGATTCTCAATCCAGGTACTGTTTTCCTGGTGTCCACAATTCTACAGGCGGTATTGCTTACCATTTGCGTCATCTCATGGGCTGCCGTGGCTATACCCGACAGTCTTTGCAGAAAATTGAGTGCCACACGTTCACCGGCAAGTATCGATGAGGTTTTACCGGATACGGTCGAGATAGTCCGGCCATTGCTGGAGCTGTCGCCATCTTTTACAAGAATATTGTAATCGATGGTCGTATCGACTTCTCTGAACACCGCTTCAGCAATCCTTTGGCCTGCAATAACACACTGTGATTTTGTCGTGATATCCGCTATCCCGGTCAAACTATCAGGTATCAGAGCATCCGATGTTGCATCACCGGAATCAAGATCTTCAGCCAATGCAAGCTGGAGAAGTTTTTTGAAGGATGTCGTTTGCCAAGGTTTCATCAATCGGTTCTCCGTACCGCTGCGAAATGCTGTCAAGCCTGATTCAGTAAATGAAGAGCTTCCTGCAGTTTACATTGCCGTTCTCTGAGTTCCACCTCAATAGTCCGGTTTTTTTCGACAATTGCAGCAGGTGCTTTCCGGATAAAATCAGGATTGTTTAACTTTACTGTCACTTTTTCGATTTCAGAATTTGTTTTTTGAATTTCTTTCTGAAGACGGAGCGTTTCTGCCGGTACATCAATAATACCTTCAAGGTCCAGAAACGCGTCAATACCATCCGGTGTAACCGATGTTGCTCTGACTTTGGGCGCATCCGGAACATCCTGGATATCCAGTTGAGATAATCTTGCCAAAAACTTTATATCGAGCATATTCTGCACCAGCACATTCCGAAAGACCGCGTTGCTGGTCGCGAAAATTCCCCGGATTTCTTTCCCAGGATTGATTCCGATTTCTGCACGCATGGTCCGCAATGTGGCGATAGCCCGCAAAACCATGTCAAAAAGAGCCGCATCCGGCTCAAAGGCAAGGAATTCCTTGTTGTCGTACCAGGGAGAGACCATGATACTGGGGGGATGATCAAACAGGTCATTCCAGATTTCCTCAGTGATAAACGGCATGAACGGATGCAGAAGTTGGAGACATGATGAAAAACAGCGGACAAGAAGCGTCTGGACATTTCGTTTATGCGTGGGGTTGGTTTTGTCATAAAGAGCGCTTTTTGCCATTTCCAGATACCAGTCACAGAGTTCATGCCAGATGAACCGATGGATGGCGACTGCAGCATCGTTGAAGCGGAATTGCTCGAGATGATCATTGATGTCCCTGGTAACCAGTGCCAGTTTGTACAGTATCCATCTATCTGCCAGGGTCAGATCGTCGACAGGTGGGAGGGGTGTATCAAATGAACGGTCCGGGCAGGTGGAAATAATCAAACGCGATGCATTCCATATTTTATTTGAGAAGGTTCTGCCGGTATTAAGACTGTCTTCCGCAAAGAAGATATCCGATCCACGCGGGGAGATCATTACAATGCTGAATCGAAGAGCATCAGCGCCATATTTTTCCATTATATCGAGTGGATCCTGAGAATTTCCTAGAGATTTGCTCATTTTTCTGCCGATCTCATCGCGGACAGTGCCATGAAGATAGACTTTGCTGAATGGAATTTCCCCCATAAATTCCAGACCGGCCATAATCATTCGTGCTACCCAGAAAAAGATAATTTCAGGTGCGGTAATGAGTGAATCCGTCGGATAATAAGTGGATAGATCGCTTGTATTATCAGGCCATCCGAGTGTGGAGAACGGCCATAACCAGCTGGAGAACCAGGTGTCAAGCACATCCGGATCCTGTTCCATGTCAGTGGAATTACACGTTGGACATTGAGCAGGCGCATCCATATAAGCCTGATAGTGACCACATGAACGGCAGGTCCAGACAGGGATACGATGGCCCCACCATAATTGCCGGCTGATACACCAGTCACGGATGCCTTCGAGCCAATTGAGGTAGACTTTTGTCCACCGGTCGGGATAAAACCGGATTGATCCATCTATCACAACGCGGAGGGCAGGTTCAGCCAGTGGTTTCATTTTGACAAACCACTGACTGGATAGATACGGCTCAATGACACAATCACAACGATAACAGAATCCGGCTGAATGTTTATACGGTTCGATTTTTTCCAGATAACCACCGGTTGTAAGATCATCGACAACTTTCACCCGACATTCTTCACGGGTCAGACCGGCATAGGACACTCCCGCGTTGTCATTCATACACCCATGCTCGTCGATCACCAGTAACGATTTCAAATTATGTCGTTTGCCTGCTTCGAAATCATTCGGGTCATGGGCTGGTGTGATCTTGACTGCTCCCGTTCCGAATTCCCGGTCCACCATTTCATCTGCCACGACCGGAATACAGACATCTTTTAACGGCAATCGGACATTATGACCGATTAAATGCCGGTACCTGGTATCCTCCGGGTGAACAGCGACTCCGGTATCGCCCAGCATTGTCTCCGGCCGCGTCGTCGCAACCACAACCCCCGGTCCGCCATCTTCAGCTGGATAATGGATATACCAGAGATGACTGCCTACTTCTTTGTATTCCACTTCCTCGTCCGATAACGCCGTCACACAGCGCGGGCACCAGTTCACGATGTAATTCCCTTTGTAGATCAGACCCTTCTCGAACAATCTGCAGAAAACGGTCCGGACAGCGAGGGAAAGACCGGGATCCATGGTGAATTTTTCGCGGCTCCAGTCACAGGAACATCCCAGTCGTTTTAGCTGCTGTATAATGATCCCGCCATGCTTATCCTTCCAATCCCACACTCTTTCTACAAACGCATCTCGACCAAGATCGTGTTTCGATAAACCGTCTTTCGCAAGGCTCTGCTCGACTTTGTTCTGTGTCGCGATGCCGGCATGATCGGTTCCGGGCAGCCACAAGGTACGGTAACCCTGGATCCGTTTATAGCGGATAAGAATGTCTTGGAGTGTGTTGTTCAGGACATGGCCTATATGGAGAATACCGGTAACATTGGGTGGTGGAATCACTATGCAGTAAGTGTCCGCTGATCCCTCTACAGGTTTAAAAAGCTCCTTTTTCAGCCATTCCTGATACCACTTTTTTTCAGTGACAGATGGATCGTATCCGTGTTTCATAGAACCCTCTATTTCAGTTTGGGATTGGATAATGTCTGCCGGTCGGGATCCGGGTGATTAACCGTTGTCCTCGTCATCCTCTTCTTCCAGCAGGCGAATGGCTTCCGCTTTGATGCTTTCAATCTCCCGCGAAATCACCCTTTCCGCAATCTGAGGAACCAGATCGTTAACAATGCCTTTTGTCATTGTCATAATCTGCTTGGGAAGATCGGTTATTCCCAGATGTTCGATCACGCGACTGGAAATATCTGCTGCAATCTTGGGTGCCAGTGCTTTCGTCATCGAATCGGTAATCATCACCATGTTTTCATTGAAAAAACTCTCAAAGATATCGAAGAGAATCCGTGCACGTTGGTCGATTGTTTCACCGGTGTAACCCGGAATTGGCATTTTTGATGTTGAAACCGCAGGCAGGGGCGCGGATGTTTCCGGTGATGATACCGGGTCGGATGTTGATAACACGCTCTGCGTATTCCGAAGGAGCAGATCGTCAATTGTTTTTATCAATACTCGATTATCAAGAGGTTTGTAGACGAACCCACTAGCGCCGAGCTCTTTCAATTTTTCCAGATCCAGCGAATTTCCCCGATTGCTCATCAGAATGACTGAATAGGGTTGCGAGGAGAGTTCGGCGATTGTCTTGACATCACTCTGAAGATCGATGCCCGGGAAGTTATCGGACAGGAGGACAAAATCAGGATGGAGTTTTTTTACAACTTCGATAATTTCTTCCGGCTCATCAACCCATGCAATTTCGAAATTGTCATTATTGAACGCTCGTCGAAAAACCTTCTGCACGGTAATGCTTTCATCTGCCAGCAGTAATTTCAAAGCCATAATGTGGTTCCCCCATCCATCAATTCCAGACAAACCTCGGCAAAAATAATTACGCTGCTTCCCCGCTCCCTGTTGTCTGCTTCTTATCAAGTTTTTTCAAAGCGGTTTCACTCATCGTTTTCCAGGATGAATCGGGATATCGATCAATCACAAGTTGATAAGATGTTCTCGCTTCATCCCATTGATCCAACGCTTCCTGGCGTATAGCTTTTTCGTAGACCACCACATCCATAAGTTTGAAATTCGGATAATCCGCTTCGATTTGATTCAGCAATTGGAGTGATTCAGCGGTCCTATTCAGATTAAACAGAGCAGTGGCCTTTCCCAGTGCTGCGGAGGGTGCCAGAGGATTTTTGGGATACTCCGATAAAAACCTGTCGAATGTATCCAATGCCTTATCCGCCGCTCCTGTATTCAGATCACTGACAGCAACCATGTAGAGGGCATTCTGTCCCGAATATGTGCCAGGGTAGTTGTCAAAAACCGATTGGAAAGCGCCCGGTGATTTGGCTTCCACTTTAACTTCAGGATTCGCGCTATCTGCATCAGTCTCAGTCTTGAAAGAGATCGTCGAAGCGGCCAGATCCTGTTGATAGAGTTTAAAAGCACTCTGCAATGATACAGACGCTTCCTGATTTTTCATGTTTTTATTGTAATTCATCAGGATAATAACTGCTGCAGCAACCAGAACCCCGACCAGTGTATAACCCAGTATATCCTGATGTTTTGTCAGTAATCGAACGAACGAACTCACAAATTTGGGTTGTTCTTCAGAAATTACTCGTAAATCGATATTATTTTTTGGTTTTTTTGCCGCCATTGAAACCTCCGGAACAAATTAGAAGAAAATCCTATGTTAACACTCTCAATAAATCAAGTCACTCCAGACCTCAGAATGATACGCCCGGCAGGAATTGAACCTGCGACACCCTGATTAGGAATCAGGTGCTCTATCCCCTGAGCTACGGGCGCGAAGGCTGAGCCTCAGGATACTCGTCAATACTTTATCAGAGAATGGATTGGGTAACTATCGATTTTTTTCCTGCCATTCAGGAACTCGAGTTCGATCACGAAGCAGATGCCGGTTACAGTTGCGCCCAATTTCGTGACCAATGAACAGGCCGCATCAACGGTTCCGCCAGTGGCGAGAAGATCATCGATAATAAGAACTTTATCCCTGGGGCCCAATGCATCTTTGTGAATTTCGATTGTATCGGTTCCATACTCCAAGTCATACGTGTGCTGCACGGTCTTATAGGGAAGCTTACCCGGTTTTCTGACCGGGACGATACCGGCATGAAGCTCCATGGCGATCGGTGGAGCGAACAGGAAGCCTCTTGCCTCTACGCCGACTACCTTCGTTATCCCGGCGTTCCGGAATGGCTCTGCCATGGAGCGTACCGCTGAGTGAAATGCATCCGGGTCGGCGAGGAGAGGTGTAATATCCTTGAAAATAATACCGGGTTTTGGAAAATCAGGAATATCACGAATATAAGCCTTTAAATCCATCATCGATCCTCCTTAAAACAAAACATCATAATCATTCAAATCCGGAAAATCCATGGTCAAAACGCTGCGCTGGACAGATTGAACAACAGAGGCCGGAGGTCCTTTCAGAATGTCCTGATAAAAACACTCAAGAGCCGATCGTGTTCCAACGGCAATAATTTCCACCCGCCCATCCGGCAGATTGCGTGCGCCGCCGTCCACATTTTGCTTACGCGCACGCCGCATTGAAAAATACCGGAACCCGACGCGTTGCACGCGTCCCGATACTATCCACTTCTCAGAGACCGTGGAATCGTTCATGAATTGAAAACCCTTGACACCGCTGATTCGGGGTCCGGCATAAGAATCAATCCCTCAATATCAGCTCTTGTTTCGATACCCAACACCGGTTTGCCCATTTTCAATGCCAACGCGATCTCGGATAACGTACCATATCCACCCGAGATAGCGATAACGGCATCTGCACATTGGGTGAGAACCGCGTTTCTGGCATGTCCAAGGCCCGTCGGTAGCGGTATGATCACATACTGATTCGATTCAGAGGGATTGGTGCCGGGAAGTATTCCAATCGTAATCCCTCCCGCTTCACAAGCACCGCGACAGGATGCTTCCATTACTCCGCTACGACCTCCTGAGATCAATACGCCTCCGTGATGAGCGATAGATTGCCCAACCTGGTAGGCGATCGAAGCAATCCTATCATCACAAACGGCTGCGCCAATCACCGCAATTTTAAGAGGCCGGAGATTATTCAAATTCTTCATTAACGACGGTGTCTTTCTTTTCCTTGCTTTTAGACGCCTCATCCTGAACCGGTTTTATGCCTTCCTTCTGGAGTTCCAGCAGGAATTTTTTCACGACCGTGTTATCAGGATTCCATTTCAACATATCCTGATACATGTTTGCAGCTTCCTGCTTCCTCCCAAGGTTCTTTACCAGGTTTGCGATCGTTAGACGCAGATCCTGATTGCCGGGATCAAGGTCCAATGCATGCTGATATGTAACAACAGCATCCTCCTTGTACTTGCCGCTCAGCAATTGAATTTCAGCTAGTTTCAGATGATACGTCGGATCGAGCGGTCTCAGTGAGACAGCTTTCCGAATTAACTGGATGGCTCGCTCATAGTCGTTCTTTTGCTTGAAAGCCAAAATACCCGCCTGGAAAAATTTGACGGCATTTCCCTCCCGCTCTTCCTTATCGATATCTTCAAGAACAGAATAATAAACCGGGCTGTTCGGATCCAACTTCGCCGCCTGGGCAAAAATCGCCCGTGCTTCCTCGAATTTCCCCGACCTGATCTTTTCCATACCTGTGTTGAAAAGACGCATAGCCTGCGTTTTGTTTTCTTCTGCAAGTTGGCGACCTTTTCTCATCCCTGCAAGATATCGTCGCTTTTTATCATCATCCATCAAAATCACATACGCGCCTTTGTAAACATCCCTCAGATAAACGGCTTTTTCGAGAATGGGCTGATCGAGGATACGAAATCGGATGCCTTTCGGATTTATCATTTCAATCGATTTGACGAATGCCTTGTGGATGGCTTTTTTGTCAGCATTCGGCGCCAGTCCGAACATCTCAAACAAAGTCTGATTCGTCATCACATACCGGTTGTATGCCATCGTGACATTGGATCCGAATCGACGATAACGAACTTTCGACTCAACCTTCTCCTCCATTGACGCATTGTCCCGGTCATACTTTACGCTTTCCTGGATGATCCGAACTGCTTCGTCCTCACGTTTCTTATCCGGTTGCATCTCCCTCTTGGATTTATTCGAATCCAGCATCCCATACAAGTCTACTATTTCAGCCGACCCCGTCGCTATGGGTTGTCGTTTAACACCGGCTTTCACATTTTTCTTTTCAGGTTGCCGGTCTTCAGACGGCTTCGGCGTAGAGGACATCGATACTAATGGCTTGCGATGCGTTGATTCCATTTCCTGCTGAAGATTCAGTTCTTCGACACCATTTAAATCAAGCAGACCTTCGAGAGAACCCGTGAGATTGACTAGATCACCCAATTCATCCGGCGAGAACGACACCGGTGGTTTGCTGAAATTGACGGAATCAAGTTTCTCATTAATGGCTTGAAGGATGTCCATTAACTCACGGTCGCGCCCGAGGAGAGTATTGACTTCCATTAATCGATCCACAGCATTTCCGAGAAGAGTCTGCATGAAAAGCAGGCTAGAACTCGGCTCCGGGGAATCAGAGGTGTCCTCTGTCAGGAAATAGCTTTGTTTCAATCTGAGTAGTACTTCCGAAACAGATTTCAAACTGACAGCATGAGTGCTTAATTCCTTCCGAACAGTTAAATCCTGTCGGTTTTCTGCAATAATCCTAATTTCGTCCAGAGTCAGATCTTCGACAGTCAGATTTCCGTCATCCGAATGAACCCAATGGTGTAATTTATCAAAATCCGGAAACTGAATTCGGAATTGAGTCATAAATTGAACATCAGGCTGGCAGATTTCAATCCATCTCGAAACAGTATCATCAAACTTGAAAAGACTGCTCGGGGATGCATCCAGCCATTCAAATCGTCCATCTTTGAGCTCTAGAAATTGAAAAAAGAGGGCTTCCGCCAGATGGTAGCCCGCTAATGCCATTGGTGTACCGGGCTCTGCATCAGCGACCTGCTCCGATAACAATCCGGTGGCAGGTAGCATCATGCCGCGATCTTTGAACACCTGGCGCAGTTGTTCATCGGATCTGTCATTGCCAATGGCAACGATCCGGCAGTTGTCCGATCGCAGAAAATACGTTCTATCTGCGGAAGAGATTTTTAGAATTTTAGGCGTTTGGGATGCATGAATAATGCCCAGAATTTCAGCTGTAGCCAGATCCCCTGGTTTTCCTGTGAATGTCATCGCATTCCCCCTTAAGGAATTCCCGGAGAACGCTTTCAGATGAGAGACTGGATGGTTCCTGGCCCAGGTCGCCGGGTCAATTTATCGGGGCGAGAGGATTCGAACCTCCGGCCTCCTGCTCCCGAAGCAGGCGCGCTACCAAGCTGCGCTACGCCCCGTATCTGCCTCCCATCTGTAAGGCCAAGGAACCATAACGGAATTCACTTCCGGGTGCAAGAACTATTTTATATGAATGTGAGGCGCTCGTCATTCGAAAAGAGTATGCTCCGCGGTAGCGGGGCATAAGAAAAGCACCGGAAATGGAATCCGGCGCAGAACAATGATGGCAATGGAGCTTAAAATTAATTACCGGCCAGCATATCTGCTATATCATCTGAAGCAGTTCCAATCGGTTTGATCCCGAAATTATCCACCAGGACTTTTACAATGGCAGGGGAGAGGAACCCCGGGAGTGTCGGGCCGAGTCGAATTCCCTTGATGCCCAGCGACAACAAGGCCAGCAGAACGATGACCGCTTTCTGTTCATACCACGCGATATCATATGATATGGGCAAATCGTTGATATCCTCCAGATTAAACACTTCTTTTAGCTTGAGCGCGATTACTGCCAATGAATATGAGTCATTACATTGGCCTGCATCCAGCACGCGTGGAATCCCCTCGATATCACCCAAGTTGAGTTTATTGTAGCGGTATTTGGCACAACCGGCTGTCAGAATCACAGTGTCCCCGGGGAGCGCTTCGGCCACTTCGGTATAGTAATTCCTGGTTTTATGGCGGCCATCACAACCGGCCATGACGATAAACCGCCGGATTTTGCCTGATTTCACTGCATCAACAACCTTGTCTGCCAAAGCAATAACCTGATTATGTGCGAAACCGCCCGTCAAACTGCCGGTCTCCAATTCCTGCGGGGCCTGACAGTTTTGTGCCATCCGGATGATCTCGGAGAAATCCTTCTGTTTTCCAGGAAGCCTGTCCCCGATATGTCGACACCCCGGATAACCGGCCATACCGGTTGTGAATACCCTGTTCCGGTAAGATTCTCTCACCGGGATGATGCAATTGGTTGTCATCAGAATCGGACCGTTGAACGTCTCGAACTCCGAATTCTGAGACCACCAGGAACTTCCATAATTACCGACAAAATGATCATACTTCTTGAACGCGGGATAATAATTCGCCGGCAGCATTTCACTGTGAGTGTACACATCTACTCCTGTGCCGGAAGTCTGAAGGAGCAACTCCTCCATGTCCTTCAGATCATGGCCGGAAATCAGTATTCCTGGATTTTTCCGAACACCAAGATTGACCTGACTCATAACAGGATGACCGTAGGTTTCTGTATTGGCTTTGTCCAGCAATGCCATCGCCTTGACTCCTACAGAGCCACACTGCATTACCAGACTGACCATCGTTTCGACCGGCAGATCACGCGTTGTTGATGCCAGGGCCTTCATAATAAATTCGAAAATGCTGTCATCGAAATAGCCGAGTACCGCAGCGTGCTCGGAGTATGCGCTCAATCCTTTCAGACCGTAGATCAACAACTCCCTCAACGAGCGGACGTCTTCGTTTTCAGTCGCTAGAACACCCACATCATGGGCTTTTTCAATAATCGTATCCAGGTTCTCCGGCGTCCACGTCGCCGAATCATGCAAGCCAACCGATCCGTCAAAACCCGCTTTTAATGATAACACTTTACGTACATCGACCGCTTCTTTAATCAAACTCTCAATCCTTGCATCATCAAAGTTTGCATTTGTGATTGTTGCAAACAAGGCACGAGTGATGAAGAAACCTTCGTCACGAACCGCAACATTTTTAGCTACTGCGCCCTCACCAAAGATTGCGATGCCTCTCAGCATGTAAATCAACACATCCATCCGTGCAGATGTGGGATCCAACTTGCCGCATACTCCCCTGACCGTACATCCCTGGTTTTTTGCTGTTTCCTGACATTGATAACAAAACATGCTCGCCTCCTTTACATCTAAATTACCCGGTTGACGGATCGTGCGAATCAGTCGGATTCGCTAAATCCGATAATCGCGTATTCGTAAGATACATTCTAACCTGTTCATTCAATCCATTCAGAAAATCACCGAACAAACATCGGTCATTCAAACAAACAGGCTTCCCAAACAAGCAGCCGCGCAACGGAATCCGCCCTTCAATCGATTCGTAAATTTCCATCAGCGAAATCCGGTCTGACATTCTGGCCAGAGAAAGACCACCCATAGGACCTCGAACACTGTTTAAGAGTCCCTCGTTGACCAGGCGGGTATGAATTTTGGAGAGATGATTGGCTGAGACCGAGAGATTTTCAGCTATTTTTCGAGTGGTCCAGCGTGTCTGAGGGTCTCGTGCGATCAGAACCATGGTATGTAAGGCGAGGGAAACAGCTTCGGTAAAACGCAGTGATTTCATTAACGAAATCTCCTAAAAAGGTAAACTGGTACTAAAATACTTAAATAAATCAAAATGTCAACGAGAATTTTCAGGTTATTGTTTGATTACGATGCGAACACTCAACCTGTACGGGGTTGTCATAAGGGGATAGCAGTCTGATAAAATCCTGTACAACGGGTTGGCGAACGATTTATTCAGTGGCAGGAAACGGATGTGTCAGATGGTTTCACTGTCTGCTCCGACCCCCCAAATCGATTCAATCCGGCAGCGCAAACCAGACCGACACACAACACAAGGCCATTCCACAGAATGTCCGAGGCATTATCGGGCATCGTGTTGGGGGCTGTTGCAACTCTGATGTCCTGCTTCTCGGACACCCGATCCCGAAACTCGATAGCGATATGTGACAGATCCATCTCTTCTTCATACTGTTTAAAAGGCCACAGGACCCAGAATGAGCCGATAATCAAACCGATGAGAAAAGCCAGGGTCGCGTTTCGCTTATGATGGAGCAGGATGTCGAGGAGTTTGGAGAAGAAAAGCAATCCGATCAGGCAACCGATTCCGAATACGGCGAGCCAGATCCAGTCATGGATATCCAGACTGGTTTGGATGGATTGTAGTTTTCGTAGAATATTCTGGTATTGTCCCATCACGAGCAGAACAAAGGAACCGCTGATACCGGGCAGGATCATTGCTGATATGGCAATGATTCCCGTCAAAAAACTCCAAATCAGGTTATCTCCGAATCCTCCAATTTTGCCGAAAGCGAGAGATACAGCCACGGTTAAGGCGATTCCGGGGATCATCATTGCCAGTTGTATGGCTGTTTTTCTTCCTGTCATCATTTTCCATGGAACCGAGATGGAAGGGATCAGCAAACCAAGGAAGAAGGAGAGAGTCAGACCGGGATGATTAACGAGCAGGTAATCGATCACGAAGGAAAGGGACAAAATTGTTGAGCCAGCTCCAGCCGCCAGGCAGATGAGAAAAAGAACATCCATTTTAGAGAGAAATGCACTGATTTCAGTTTTAAAGCCTGGTTTGCCGACTGTGCGCAGGATCGAGAGCAGTTCTTTTATCCGTCCGGCGGTAATGGAATGGAGAGCAGACAGCAGCCGTTCGTAAATACCCAGAATGAGTGCGAAAGTACCGCCACTGACTCCAGGAATAATATTCGCAATACCGATCAGTGCGCCTTTGATAAACATAATTATGGAAGCAGACAGATTCAAGCGAGGATAGGTAGAGTTTTCAGCCATGATTTTCAATTCCTGCTTATGCGGACTCGGTCCATCCGAGTCGGCCGATCAAGTCGACAAATTCACAATCGCCATGATACGTGATATCAAAGTAGACATCATTGTCGCAATCCGTTCGTTGTATTTTAATCATTTTCTGGGCATCGCGCGCTCCAACGGGCAACACCATGATTCCACCGTTAACGAGTTGGTAACAGACCGTTTCCGGGATATCGGGTGCGCCGGCGGTGATAATGATCCGATCGAAGGGAGCCGCAGACGGCCATCCCTGACTTCCATCCCCTTGTTCAATCCGGGTTGTAGAATAGCCCAGTCGGAGCAGGCGATCTTTGGCTTGACGCACGAGTTGCATATGCCATTCAACGGAATACACTTTACGGCAGAGTTCGGACAGGATGGCTGTCTGATACCCTGAGCCGGATCCGATTTCCAGAATCCGGTGATTGGGTTTCACATCGAGTAACTCTGTCATGAACGCGACCGTGGAGGGTTTGGAAATAGTCTGTTCGCAACCGATCGGCAGTCGAGTGTCTTTATATGCTTGGTGACTGAAGGCGGGGTCGACGAATTCATGACGCGGAATCCTGGACATTGCGCGAACGATCTCGGGTGATGACAGATAACCACTATTCTTGAGAAAATCAATCATAGCTTCCCGGTTCATCTTGTCTCGGATATTTTCGGCAATATTTTGATAAGCCATTGATAATCAGATAAAAAAATGGTCGGGGCGAGAGGATTCGAACCTCCGACCACTTGCACCCCATGCAAGTGCGCTACCAGGCTGCGCTACGCCCCGACACATACAACGGTGCTATCCTAATTCGTCCAGCACGTCTTGTAAACCTTTTTTTATTTTTCCAATTCTGTCGAGCAGAATTTCAGAATCAACGGAAGTCTCCTTCCCGGCGGGTTTGTCGTCGTTTTCCTGTTTCAGGCGATTTTTACACCCATTGATTGTCAGCTTTTCAGAATATCTCAGCGTTGCAATCTTGCGAATAATCTCAACTTCGGCTTCATCGTACAATCTTTGTCCCGCACGACTCTTGTCGGGATGCAGTTCAATAAATTCATTTTCCCAATACCGCAATACATATGCCGGGATATTCAGCAGTTTACTTACTTCGCCGATTTTTAATCGCTTTTTTGGTTGCATGTCGTTTGATATCTCCTGATCGCAATCGACGGGTTTGTGGCTTTTTTTGCGTCTCATCCTTAACCTGAATCCGCGATCTGATTCCAGTTGGCAGTCTGGCAGTGGACCGTTCCCTGTCGGTTGGTTGATAATGCTTCAACCCATTGATTTCCCGGGTTGTCAATTCCCGGTATTCGCCGGGTTTTAGGGTTCCGATAGCCAGATTTCCGATGGATAGTCTTATCAATTTAACGACGGGGTGGCCGGTGGCTTTCCCCATCCGACGGACTTGACGGTTCGCTCCGCCGGTTAAGGTTACACGTAGCCAGGCATTCTGATGAGTAGTCTTTTCGATTGAAACATCGAGAGCTTTTAGCAGCTGGTTATCATCGCGGATGCCTTTGCGCCATCGGATTAATGTTTCACGGGCGGGGATGTTTCGGACTTTCGCGAGATATGTTTTGGGAATACTGTTTCTCGGGTGAGCGATATCGTTGGCGAATAACCCGTCATTTGTATAAAGGATGGCGCCTTCAGTCTGGAAATCAAGGCGCCCGACAGGAAAAAGGCGCATGTTGAAATCAGGAAGAAGATCTTTGGCCAGCGGCCTGTTTTCAGGGTCCGAATCACTGACCAGATACCCTTTGGGTTTGTACAACAGCAGATAGATGAAGATGGGTGGTAAATCCACTTTTTCATCGTCAACCGTCACGATATCTACCCCTGGTTGAATCCGAATCCCGTGACCAGCCGTATCACCATTCACCTTGACGCGTCCTGACTTAATCAGGTCGTCACAGGACCTCCGGGATCCAAAGCCGGTGGTTGCCAAAAATCGTACGAGAGGGTAATCGGAATTATTTTTCATCAACAGACTCCAGATTAGATGTGGATGAGATATCATCAGTTTGTGGAAACGGTATTTCCAGATATTTTGTGTCAGAATCCGCCAGATCGCGTTCGAATTCCTCGAGAGAGGGTAGAGATTGTAGTTCATCCAGTCCGAAGACCATCAGGAACTGCGGGGTTGTACCGTAGAGAAGCGGATTACCCGGACCGTGTTTTCGTCCCAGGATGGTGATGAGTTTTTTATCGAGCAGACTTTTCAGAACCCCCGAACATTCCACTCCGCGAATGTTCTCGATCTCAGGTGCAGTGATCGGTTGGCGGTAAGCAACAATCGCCAGAGTCTCAAGTGAAGCTCTTGAAAAACGGGCTTTCCGAGTTGTAGTTTTTAGTCGACGGACAGCATCGGAGAACTCAGGACGTGTCACAATCTGCCAACCCCCGGCCAGCTTTACTATTTTTAACCCGGATTGCCGTTGATTATACCATTCAATAAATTCTGAAAGGGGTCCGACCTCATCATCTTGAAGATACTCGGATGCTATACGTAGAATCACTGTCTCCGAAATTGGTTCGGAGGAAGAAAAAAGTAATGCTTCACACAGAGAGAAAAACAATGAATCGCTCATTTCTGCCATTTATTCCTGACGGGGTTTACACAACACCAACCGGATATCACTCATCAAACATCTCTGTCTGGCTCTTATCAGTTGAGTTCGAACCAGTTCAAGGATAGCGAGGAATGTAGCAATAACATCCTGACGGCTTGACGCATCATCGAATACCTCCGAAAAGAGCAATGTGCCGTTCTCCCTGATTAATTCCAGGATTCGCGTCATTTTTTCCCGGACGGAGACGGGGCTCGGGCGGACGATATGTGCTATTACATCCTTTCGTCTGATGATAATATCTTTCAAAGCGGTTAAAAGGTCAACAAGGGACACATCGATTATCCAGTCTTTTCCGCCCTGTATTTCATCGGGTGTCGACGGACGAGAATACATTCGGTGGCGAATCTGTTCCATATCTTCCAACTTCAAACTTGCTTCCTTGAAAAGCTCATACTGCTTCAGGCGACGGATCAACTCTTCCCGGGGATCCTCTTCCTCTAAATTATCGGCAGTATTCTCCGATGGAGGAAGCAGCATACGAGATTTAATCAGAATGAGTGTCGCCGCCATCACAAGGAAGTCGCCCGCAACATCCAGGTCAAGCTCTTTCATCAATTCGATTGTTTCAAGATACTGATCAGTAATCCGGGCGATGGAAATCGCTGAAATATCGATCTGCTGAGAACGAATCAGGTGCAGAAGAAGGTCAAGCGGTCCTTCGAACAATTCCAATTTGATCCGGATATAATCGTCAATTCGATTCATGAGTAGATCAGTTGAACTCCCGCGACTATCTGCAGAAGACGGAGAAAGACATTTCCGACAGGTTGGAGATAGAAGATATATATCCAGTTGGTCAGCAATAGAATTGCAAGAAACACGATTGTAATTTTGCGACTAAGCTGTTTGTAATTGAACAGAGCTTTTGGAGATAGAAACATCTGGATCACACCGGATCCGTCAAGTGGAGAGATGGGTAGCAGATTGAACAGCATCAGCAGGATATTGATTCGAATCAGGCTAACCAGAATGAACAGGATGAAGTGAACTCCATCGGATTCTGTGCCGATGAACAGCAGGCTTCGTACGATGACGCTGCAAAACAGGGCGAGCATCAAGTTTGAAGCGGGGCCTGCGATCGAAACGAGCGCGTCATCGCGGCGGGGATATCTCAGATTACTCAAATTGACTGGAACGGGTTTCGCCCACCCGAACACGCCAAGTCCAGTGAATGAGAGAACAAGAGGCAACATGATCGTTCCAATCGGATCGATATGCACAATCGGGTTCAGCGACATACGGCCCAAATTTTTTGCTGTTGGATCTCCGAGATAGTCGGCCACCCAGGCATGCGCAAATTCGTGAACCGACAGAGAGATTATTATGACAACCATAGATATGATAACGGACACAATGATCATGGTGACCTCCAGGTTCCCTTCATCTTACAGGTTCAGGAACCAAGATGAAAGATGGACGGCAGGCACTGGATACGCTCCTGAATGCTTCGCCGGATAGCCGGAGTAATAATTCGATCCGAAGAATGACTCAGCAAAGATTCAGTGCGATGAATATGGAGACGATGAGTCAGGTTTTTTCGGATTTCACAATATCACGCCCGTGGATGATAAGTGCTGACGATTTGTTTCATTCTTTCTCTGGCGACATGCGTATAGATTTCCGTCGTTGAGATACTTGCATGTCCCAGCATTTCCTGGACTGCCCTGAGGTCAGCTCCATTTGCGACCAGATGAGTTGCAAAGCTGTGCCTTAGCATATGCGGATGGATATTCCCAGGGGCTCCTGCCTGAAGAGCATACTTCCTGACCAGACGCCAGATGGAAATCCTGGAAAACTTACCTCCAAAACGGTTCAGATAAACCTGATCCACACTTTTCCGTTTTTTTATCTGGAGCGGTCGAACCTCGGTCAGATATCTATGAATCCAATCGGCGGCTATTTGCCCGAGAGGAATCAATCGCTCTTTTCCACCTTTTCCTGTGCATTGTATAAAGCCCCTGTCAATGTGAAGATTGAACAATTCAAGGGATACCAGTTCGGATACACGCATTCCGGTTGCATACATTGTTTCCAGAATCGACCGGTCCCTTATCCCTTGGAGTGTTGAGGTATCAGGAGCACGCATCAGGGCATCGACCCAGGCGGTCGAGACAGGTTTAGGCAGGCGGGTGGTTCTGAATCGGATACGAATATCTTCTGTTGGGTCGTCAGTACGAATTCCCTGATCCATCATAAACTGATAAAAAATCCTTATCGCGCTTAGTTTTCTTGCAATCGAGCGCGCCGCGATACCGGTCTGGTGGAGATTTTCGATATAGTGCCTGATACCTGTATCATCAATAGCGTCCACAGGTAATGAATTTTGAATAAAATGCTGAACATCCCGCGCATATGCGTCCACAGTATGGCCGGAAAGATTTCGAACGACAACCATGTAATGAACGAATCGGTCAAAGAGCGAAGATTGATTCACCGACGTTATCAGGGATCAGGATCCCTTTTTTCGGGCCGTTTCAAGAAACGGAAATGGCATGACCTTCATTTCAACGGGTGTTCCCATAATCTGGGTGACAGCGCCGGTACCATATGATTTCAGTGTGAGCGTATTCCGAAATGCCTGTGGTGGTTTTGGGGGAGTCTCGGGTTTTAATTTATTTACTGAACTGGTTGTGCTGTTGTAGGAGACCTTGACGATTCCGCTGAAAGGCACATCCGATTGCAGGAAATATTCGACCGACAGTTCGGTAGTGTCCTCGAGATTTAAAAAACCAAGGTTGACGGATGATGTGAAATGGCTTGTATTCCGGACACCGGAACACGTCACGGGTGTTTCGTTAACGGTGAATGTCTGGTTTTCGAGAATGGACGTCCGCGGTGGTTCGATATTTTGCACATTACCATATCGCCGGGTACTGTTGTCTTCAACAAAATAGGGTGAAAACCGTTTCAGATGCTGTTGAGGAACCTGCTCTGGCGTATTCGCATCCTCCTGGATGATAACTTGCTTTACATCCTCCCAGAATGTGAATCCATTTTCGGGATTGAACAGAGGTTTTTCCTTTGCCAGAAACTTGGTGATTTTAACCCCATTATCACTATCTTCTCGTATTTCCAGCCAATGATAGAGCTGATTCTCAACCATTTCCTTCCCGACCGATGCCAACCGCAATGTTCCTTGTGTTACCGTTCCATCGGTATTCAGGCGGTCGATATCGTACAGTGCCCATGCACCATCCGACCAGAGAGTTGCCGACGGCAACTCACGCGGTGCCTGGTTACACCCCACCGTGATGCCGAGTGTCAGGAGAAACAATAGAATAAGAGTCTGTTTTGACCGCAACATTTTGCCTTCCTCTCTGCAGGGTGCCTTCCGGGCTGGAGTCATGTCGGCTATTATCAGTTTTGCTGGCTCAGATTGAGGATATGTTTGTTCAAGCGGCTTTTTGTTCTGGCAGCGACATTTTGATGCAGGATGCCTAAAGACACCATCTTGTCGACAATGGGGACAAGCTTTTTGTATTCCGTCTTTGCAGCTTCAAGGTTTTTGTCTTCCAATGCCATCCGAACCGATTTGATCGCATTTCGGACGCGGGTTCTTCTTGCCTTGTTTCTTTCATTCGCGGTAATGCTCTGCCGAATTCTCTTTATTGCTGATTTGCTATGCGCCATTTTTTGTTTGCCTCCAAATTCCAAATAAACCCTGGAAAGTTTAGGCTGCCTTTCTAACACTGTCAAGCAGGTTATTCAAGAAGATTTTATCATCGGGAAGCGGTATTGACTTGAGTCATATACCGCCTAAGCGCTTCATATAATACAATTGCGCACGAATTTCCAACATTTAATGAACCTTTATATCCGTACATTGGAATTTCAATCACACTGTCACACGACTCGAGCGTCTCTGAACTGATTCCTTCGACTTCATACCCGAAAACGAATGCGACTGGAAACGAGAACACACAATTCCATAACGGTGTGCTGACATCGGTATGCTCGACACCGATAACCGTGACGCCACGGTTTTTCAGACTTGTAACCGAATCGACTGCATTCGGATAATATTCCCAGGGAACCGTATCCTGAGCACCCAGTGCGGTTTTGGCGATTTCTTTACGTGGAGGGCGACCGGTAATACCACACAAGTGCAGCGTATCTATACGCGAAGCATCCGCTGTCCGGAAGATCGATCCGACGTTGTACAAGCTCCGGATATTATCCAGAACAGCGTAGATGGGAAATCGCGCTGTGAATAACTCGTTCATCAGTTCGGGTGGTTTCCGGCAACTGGTCAGTATCTTTTTCATTTTGTCGGGAAGTTGAACTTTTGAAGGCGATCTATGGCTTGAACCAGACGCGATTCGGGTTGAAAAATAGTAGCTCGCAGAAATCCTTCACCCGATGGACCGAATCCGCTTCCGGGTGTCAGGATGATGCCGGTTTCGGACAGGATGGTTCGAGCGGCATCTACGGAGTTCGGAAATGGGGTTTTAAACCAGGCATAAGGTGTGTTCAGCAGTCCGGTCATGGGAAATCCAAGCATTTTAAGTCCATTGGTCAGGATATTTGCCCGGCGGCCATAAATCTCAAAGTTGGATTGAACAATGGGTTTTACTGCCGGGTCGGTCAAGGCGGCGAGACCCCCCGCCTGATCGTAATTTGATGCGCCGGAATCCCGGTTGGAACGGTAGCGGTGCCAGTACTTCCGCACGGCTGGATTTTTAATCAGAACCCAACTAAGCCGGTCTCCTGTCATAGAAAATGGCTTTGAAAAACTCCCAACTTCAATGCCCACATCCTCACCTCCCGGCAGTTCAAAAATACTGAAGGCGGACGACGGATGATTACCTGGAACAAAATCCGCGTAAGCAATATCCATTACAATCAGGCACTGGAACCGGAGAGCTGTATCAATCATCGTCCGGATATACGATCGTTCTGCCGTTACACCTGTCGGATTATTGGGATAACAAAGATAGATTAACGCTATTTTTCCTTCGATTGCGTCAGGATCGAATTCCGGCTGATAGTAATTTTCGAATGTACCTCTCAAAAAATGTATTCTCTGCTGCCGGTATCCGGCGGCATCTCGATAAACAGGATAAGCAGGATCGAGAATGATAACTGAATCCCCGCTTTCAGCAAAGACAGCATTCAGATCGAACAGATCGGTTTTGGCTCCCGGACCGATGTAAAACTGATCCGGGTCTGCATTGACGCCAAAGCGTTCGGCGTAATGATTTGCCAGAGCTTCTCTCAAATCTAGACGTCCTTGGGAGGTTGGATATCCGTGATATCTGGACTTATGTTCTCTTGCGATCGCATCCCGAATGGGTGCCGGAGTCGGAAGATCGGGATCGCCGATACCCAGATTGATAACTCGGCATTTTTGATCTGCGTCAAGAGCCGAATACGCCTGTTCCATCGCCTGGAACAGATAAGGGTGATCCCAAGCTTGAAATCCTTTATTGATACGCATCGCAATGTTTCACTGGACCGGATTATTTGAAGCAACCGAGTTGACAGGATGCAATCTTTATTTTCAGTCGGTTGGCAGCCTCGCCGATCACTCTTGGAGAGACTTTTAATTCAGCGGCGATTTTCAGAGCGGAAGCGCATGTCAATTTTTCATCCGTCAAAGCGTTCCGAACCATTGTGTCGATTATGGTTTGTTTTTCTTGATTCATCAGAGATCTCCTTGGATACCCGTCATTGCCATGCGTAATCTAGGCAGAGGAATGAATTCTGTCAAGCGCGAGTCGTTCGATCGGATGTTACATCGCTCCGATCAGTCAAATAGTTGACATTATTTCTGCTTCCGGCGCGAGAAAGGAGTTCGGAAGCGATCTGATTGGTCGTTTCCGCGATATCTTTCTCGTCCATCCCACATAAACGTCCGTTCGTCACGACCTGTTTACCGTTCACAAACACGTGCTCCGCCCGGTGACAGTCTCCGGCTAAAATCAAACCTCCAACGGGATCGTGAATACCTGTGTAGTCAAGTGAATCAGTTCTGAAGATAGCGATATCGGCCAGTGCCCCCACCTCCAGACGCCCTCCCTGATCAAATCCCAACATCCGGTATCCACCCTTTGATCCCAATTCGAAAGCCTCAGCCACGGTCATGGCATCGGCTCCTTTGGTGACACGTTGGAGGAGCATCGCTTGACGGACTTCACCTAACATATCCGAGCCGTCATTACTGGCGGAACCGTCCACAGCGATTCCGACGGGTGCACCCGCTGCCACCAGTTCCCTGATGGGGGCAATACCGGATCCGAGCCTCATGTTGGATGACGGGCAGTGTGCCGTTCCTGATCCGGTATCCGCGAACAGCTGGATTTCCTCGTCATTCAGATGGACGCAATGGGCGAACCAGACGTCATTACCCAACCAGTTCAATCGTCGCATCAGCTCCACCGGGCGGCAATGGAAGCGACGAATACAATATTTTTCTTCATCCAGCGTTTCCGCCAGGTGCGTATGCAGTCTCACGTTGTTTTCTCTCGCAACCCTTGCTGTTTCCATCATCAGCTCTTCTGAGACGGAGAATGGCGAGCAAGGGGCCAGTGCTATTCTCTGCATGCTGTCAGGTGATGGATCGTGAAAAGTCTCAATGAGGCGAATGGAATCATCCAAAATCTGCTGTTCCGTTTGGATGACTCCATCCGGAGGAAGGCCGCCTTTGCTTTTACCGACACTCATCGAACCGCGGGTTGCCAGAAAGCGTATACCCAATTTTCGGGCTGCGCTGATTTGTCGATCGATCAGATCACCCGCTGTGTCACATGGAAACAGATAATGATGATCTGTCGTGAGGGTGCAGCCGGTCAGCAGCAGTTCACCGATTGCTGCCAATGAGCTCCAGTATACCGCTTCCTGGGATATACCTTCCCAAACACGATAGTGATCAACGAGCCACGGGAAGAGCGGTGCGTTTTGCATGCGAGGAATGGCTCGTGTCAACACCTGGTAGAAATGATGGTGAGTGTTGGCCAGTCCGGGTATTGCGACGCAGGAATGTCCATCGATTATCAATGCATCGGATGATTCCAGCCGGGAACCCATCCGTGAGATCCTGTTGTCTTTTATTTCGATATCGCAGGTTGCACCCTGTTCATAGGTATAAGTCTGAGAAAAAACCGCTCGCAATCCTCTGATCAGAAGAGGACGTGTCATTGTTGCCTCCGTTCAGTTTACAGGTGAAGAGTGGACAGATCATCCGGCGTGTA
>JAFGEQ010000018.1 GCA_016931515.1 candidate division CSSED10-310 bacterium
CGCTCACTAGACCCTGAACCTAGCGTGTCTGCCAATTCCACCACTTCGGCGTCATCACCGAACGCCATATTGCAATTTGGAGGTTGATTTGTCAAGGGAAAACAAAACACCGAATCCAGGGGCAAAACAAGTTTTGAAAATCTTGGATCAGCACCCCCAGGGGCTTACCTGCACTGCTATCAGCCGGCTGCTTCAACTGGACAGACGGTCCGTTCGTGCCACCCTGAAAAAACTGGAAAATAGACAAGATGTTCTGAAAACAGCGTCTTGTTATATAAGCAATCGAATCAATACAAATCGTGTCATCGGTCTTTTCAGAAGAAAATATTCAGGTGCCGGTTTATTGCATAGCCAAAGCACTGAACACGAAATTTTTATCAATCGCAAACAAGGGTACTACCTGTTCGACGGCGATCAGATCGAAGCAGTCTTTTTTCGCGACAAATCAGGTGTGGTGAAAGGATCCGTTTTGTCCGTCATTAAACGCCGGGATGATCCGATCGCTGGTTATTATCGAAAAACAATTGATGGGGATTGTATCGAACCGCTTGACCCACGGGTAGGACCGCCCATCAGAATTATTGGTAATCGAACACCGGGCATCCATGGCCAGGTTGTTGTATCAGTATTGGAACCCGCATCCAACTGGCGCGATACTCCAAAAGGCCGAATCATCAAAGTTTTGGGGCATCGGTTTGATTTTGGAGTTCAGACCGAGATTCTGACACGTAAATTCGGAATACCCGATCGAATGCCCGATGCGGTCATTCGAGAAGCGGAGCAACTGATCGAGTTATCCAGCCATAAATCAAGCGAGACACGACGGGATTTGCGAGCATTGCCGACAATTACAGTCGATCCTAAAAATGCCCGCGACTACGATGATGCGCTGTCTTTGATCGATATACCAAATGGAGTGCGATTGGGTGTTCATATCGCGGATGTATCCCATTACATTCCTATCGGATCTCTCGTTGATAAAGAAGCATTTAAACGCGGAACCTCCGTATATCTTCCGGAAAGAGCTATTCATATGCTCCCTGAAACGCTGGCGACAGAGATATGTTCCCTGCTTCCCAATCAAGATCGATTGGCCGTATCTGTGCTGATGGATTTCGATGCAGATGGCCGGATCATGGGAGGCGACGTCTGCGAATCCATCATCCGATCCGATGCCCGACTGACCTATGCAGACTTCTTGGAAGCATCGGGTCCGGCTGATACAGGGACAATCATACAGGATCCGGATATACGACTCATGTGCAGCAAATTGTCAGGATTGTGCGAAAAATTATTGATTCGACGAATCGATCGTGGAGTTCTTGATCTGGATATGCCAGAATCTTGGTTTGAACTGGATGAGAACGGAAAAATATGCGGGGTGCATAAGAAGAGCCGGAGTCTGGCGGAACAAACGATCGAGGAGTTCATGATCGCAGCAAACGTATTCATCGCCCAACTCCTTGAAAACCGGAAAGTGCCTTATCTTAGAAGAGTGCATGATACACCGGATCCGTCAGAGATTAACGAACTCAAGGAGAGTCTTCGCCAGCTTGGCCTGATCCCCCCACAAAATCCGCTCGATCCCAATGAAGTCAGGTTGTTGTTAAGTAGTATCGGGAATGATGCCATCCGTTCAGTAGCATCCCACCGGATTCTCCGTGCAATGCGACGTGCTGTATACTCAGCAACGGACAGCGGTCACTTCGGCCTGGCACTGGAGTTTTACACACAGTTCACATCACCAATCCGGCGATATCCCGATCTCGAGGTTCATCGATCGGTCAAGGCGGCGTTGGGCATTCCAGGTTATCCGGTTCCAAATCAGGCTGAACTCAGCAACAAAGCTTCGGTCTTATGCGATTATGAGCGACGGGCTCAGGAAGCGGAATGGGAAGCAGTTAGAATAGATAAGATACGGTTCATGCAATCGAGAATCGCTGAGAGATTCACCGGAACCATCACGCATGTGATGGAATTCGGCGCTTATATCGAACTGGATGAGCCATTTGTAGAGGGATTCCTGCCACTCGCACTGATGAATGATTATCTGTATTTCAATCCAAGATTAAATTGTCTGGTCGATTCCGGAGGAAAAATCCGATTAAAATCCGGTCAAACCGTTTCCGTCGTTCTGGAAACAGCAGATTTGGACCGGGGAAGTCTGGATTTTCGATTAGGTTAATTTCTTGAAAAAATAATCGCAGCCCATACGCTCATTTCATAGAGCAACAGCATCGGGACAGCGAGAAGTATTTGTGTAATCGCATCCGGCGGAGTAAGTATGGCTGCAATCAGGAAAATCAGCAGAACTGCATATCGTCTGTTCCGCTTTAAAAACTGGGGAGTCAAAAGTCCTGCGCCAGATAAAAATGCAGCGGCGATCGGCATTTCGAAGATGCAACCGAAGACGATCAGCAACCGAGTTATAAATTTGATATATTCTCTTAATGTTATCAATGGCATGATGGATTCGCTGGCGAATCCGATAAAAAACCTGAATGCCCACGGGAACACGATAAAAAAGCAGAATGCCACACCGATAGAAAAAAAACCGGTCGATATCAGGATAAAAGGAATCAGCAAACGCTTCTCCTCCCGATGCATTGCACAAGCGATAAACCGCCATATCTGGTAAAAAATTACAGGCACAGATCCGAGTAATCCGACAAATAGAGCGAGTTTAATGTGAACAAAGAAGACTTCCGGCAAGCTGGTAAACACCATTTTTTCCTGCATCGCCGGAAGAACATCCAATAAAGGACGTGACACGAGTTCCAGAATGTCTTCGGCGAAAATAAAACCGATCAATGCCAGACAACACACCGCAGATAGTGAATAAATCAATCGACGCCTGAGTTCGGTCAAATGTCCGATAAAACTCATTTCACCGCTGGGGTCCAGAACCCGATCCCTGTCGATTGTTGAATTATCATTCATGATGAGTCTCCGCAGGAAAATTTACGCAGTCATCCCGGGAGTCGTCAGATTTATCCAATTTCCTTACGCTGTCATCGCCGTCGAATACATCCGTAACCGTTTGCTCATTGCCCGTCTCGCCGTCTGCTTCGGACGCCTCCTGCTCCAGCGCAGAACGAAACTCCCAAGCCAGTCGACGCATCTGACCGGTCAGGCGACCGAGATGCCGAGCCAGGTCCGGGAGTCGTTTCGGCCCGAATACGATAAGTGCAATTATCAGAAGAACAAGAATTTCTTGAAAGCCCAAGCCGGAGAACATGATAAAGATTATAGGAGAAATGAAATTGAAACGCGAGAGATTCTCTTTGACATCGGGACTCAAATTAACGCAGAATGAGGCGGGGAGATCTTATCAGGTGCCGTTTTATAAAGCAGTTTGTTTTGATTTATTCGATACGCTGGTTTTTTTCGATAAAACAACTTATTACACAGTTCGAGAACAGGGATTGCTTGAGACGAGCATTGATCCTGCCATGTTCAATCAAGCCTGGAAGTCAACCCGTGACGATGCTTTTAACGGCACGATTCGGACTTTGGCTGAACGGTACCGGAAAGTAATGGAAATTATCGGGTGTGATGCAGATGCCTATCTAGAGTATCTGTGCAAACTGGAAGTTCAAGCCGCAACCCTTGCAACCCGGCCGGTTGAAGGTATCCAGGATTTGTTATCGGATCTGAAAAGATCGAAAAAACGCCTGGGTCTTATTACCAACGCTTCCTGCATTGCTCCACTTATTCTGAGTATCCTGGGTTGGCAGACGCATTTCGATGAGACAGTTTTCTCCTATCTGGAAAAAGTACGAAAACCTGATCCGGAAATTTTTTTCCTGGCTTCAAGGCGGCTTGTCTGCCGAACAGATTGCATGGCGTACGTATCCGATGGCGACCGTTTTGAGCTGACCGGTGCATCTGATGCCGGGCTCGACCCCATTCGATTTGATCCTTCCGGTGAATACAAAAATCATCCACTCCCCCCAGGCTGTTTCGACTGTAAAGATATTAATTCTTTGCGCGAGCGTCTTTTAACCTAATAATTCATTTATTTTATTCATCATTTCCTGTAAACTACAGGATTGATTCTGATTTATATAGAATTTAGGAGAAGACTATGGGATTTATTTTTGATGAGTTGAAACAACGGTTTCCAAATTATCCGAATCTTAAGGTTGTGGAGGAATTCGTTGATAAAGTTGTAAAGGATCTCGATCCGCTTCTGATCATCATGTTTGGCGCTTTACCCCGGGGCGATTACACATTCAATAGTGACGTCGATGCACTGTTGATCATGGATAAACCCATTACATGGAATGAAGTTTACTCCTATGGGGGGGGAGTCGTTCAGCCTATATCCAAAACACGGGATGATTTTGTGATTCAACTCAAACGTGGGAATCCTTTTTTTATCCAGATTATGGAGGAAGGGATCATTCTTCACGCCAAGGAAGGCATTCTGGAGGATTTCAAACTGGTAGCCTCTGAAACGATTTCGGAAATGCGTATGACCCGCGTCGAACGGGGCTGGGAAATCGATGAAGAGGATGAAATCGATCAGGATGATTGATCCCGATCAAATCTCCCCATGCACACGTCACCAAATCCGCGACTGCCTGTTCCGTATTACCTGTTCAAGCACTCCTTGCGTCGATTTATCCATCGAATAACAAAAAACCGTACAGAATCCATCAACAACGACCTCAATCGGGAGCCATTTGATTGCCTGGCCATTTACGAACAGGAATGTGCCTCAAAACGATACCGTGTCGATAATGCCTTGTTAGCTCTGTCCTCTTTCGGACTATCCTCCCGCTCTGTCAAAATCGACGATTTCATCACTATTAAGGACTGGGGTTTTCTGGATTCGCTGCGGATGGTTTTCATTCATCGTATTCCGCTATCCCCTGTTTTAAGGAAGTTTCTGAAAAACTGTAACACCAAATCCATCCCTGTTGTTTTCGATTTGGATGATGCGATTCATGACCCCGAGATCTATCAACGCTCAAGCATTTTCGATCATCTTAATAAACTTGAAAAGTATCTTCATATCCAAATGGCGAGACGAATTCGCGAAACGATGAAATTCGCTGATGCCATAACTGTATCCACAGACAAACTGGCCGACTATATCTCCGGTAACTGCCTCAATGTGCACATTATCCCAAATTGTATTTCCCCGATTATGATTGAGAGTACCGGTGATCCATATTCTGATAACGATAGTCAAATGGTCCTGGGATATCTCAGCGGATCCGATACTCATCGTCGAGATATCGCTTCGATATATAATGTACTGCATTCCATCTTAAGCGATCGACCGGAATCAAAGCTATTGCTTGCCGGACCGATCACTGCTCCCGAATTGCTCACTGCAATCAATCCCGATCGCCTGATTTTTGAAGCCTTCCATCCTTGGCCCGACTATTTGAAGATTTATTCCAGAGTAAATATCAACCTGGCGCCCCTCGAACCGGAAAACCCTTTCTGTATGGCAAAAAGCGGAGTGAAGTACCTCGAGGCGGCATTATCATCGGTCCCGACGATAGCCTATCCCACCAATGATTTTCGCCGCCTGATCCGGCATGGAGAGAATGGATTCCTGGCTAAAACACCAACCGAATGGAACCATTGGATTTCTCATTGTCTCTCATATCCGGACAGCGCTGCCGCAATAGGCGAAACAGCGCATCAGGATGTTCTGGCATACGAAACCGTATCCCGAAGTCTGATGATATGGAAACGCTGTCTGAGCGGAACGGGAATCATCACGTGAAAATTCTTCAGGTGATTCATAATTTTCCACTGCAGGGAGGCGCCGGTGCTGAAAACTATACGATGCAGATATGCAAAGCGCTTTCCAGGGAACATGAGCTTTCAGTATTGACATTTGGAGGTCGGCTTTTTGATGGCCCTTATGGTCAAATCGGTAGACGATCAGGATTTGCGTTCCCTGTATTTGCTTTTTTCAGCCATCCGGCCAATTTCGATGATCCCGAGAAAGAATACTGGAATCCGGATTTTGAGAACGCTTTTCGAAGATTGCTGGATTCTGTTCAACCCGATGTAATCCACTTTCAGCATGTCATCAACCTTTCAATATCACTTGTGACCACTGCGGTCGCATGCGGTTATCCAGTCTATTTTACGCTTCATGACTTCTGGACCATCTGCCCGAATATCGTTCTGGAAAATTGGCGCGGAGCTCCATGCGACTCCTGGAAGAACGGTCACAACTGCACACGGTGTATGGCGATTAAATACCGGGCTCCCAGAATCTGGTTAAAGAGTAAGAACTTCTATAACAAGCGGAGACAACGCATGGTTGACGTTCTTGAATCCTGCAGAGCCGTTTTGTCACCCTCCAAAGCCCTGATGTCAATCTGCCGGGATGCAGGATTCGATAATGTCAATCTGGTTCATTGGCCTTTTGGTATGGATTCCAAGGCAATCTCGAAAAAACAATCGTCACAACCACTTTCACTCCCCATCCGCTTTGGATACACAGGTACCATCAGCCCTCAAAAAGGGATCGAGGTCATGCTCAAAAGTTTTCACGCCTTACCCGCTTTAGTCAGAGACAAGGTCCGACTGTATGTGTATGGTGGCTGCGGAACCGATACCCGAATGCTCCGCTCTGTATCCCGTTGGAAATGTATGTACGCTTCTGAATCCATTCAGTTCATGGGTCGTTTTGACCAGGAATGTTTACCCGAGATTCTAGACGAACTCGATGTGGTGATCTGTCCATCCACTTGGTATGAAAATCGACCGTTGAGTATCCTTGAATCTTTTGCAGCCGGCAATCCAGTCATTGCATCCCGGCTCGGTGGCATGATCGAACTGGTCGAAGAAACCGGTGCCGGGTGGGTATTCAAACCTGCAAATCCCGAATCATTGTCGAGTATCATCGAGAAACTGGTCTCCGATCCTGATCAGATTCGGAAAATCCGTGACAAAATACCAGAAGTTCTTTCAATCAACGATGAAGTAAAAGCGCTGCAACATTTATACGTTCAAACCAGGTAAACCATCCAACCGGGCCTGCATAAATCTATCAAAGAATAGCCGGATATCTGAATCAGGCTTTATCCCTATCATATCTCAGTCTTGCCTGATGGAGATTCCAATGGATCATCGGCCAGTTCCAATCGATAAATGACATGATATCTCCCAGCTTAACTTTGCGATGTGCCTGGATTTCTTTTCTCCTGGCCAGCATCACTGGTAGTCCCTTCAACGCGGCTGACAGACTTCTAACGTAGACTTTAAACCATCGCCCGCTCACACTTCGCACTGCGACAAATCCGATGTGCAATAGTATGTGGGGACCGTACAACAGCCATAAAGCTACCGGGAGATTTTTCATCAGTGTCCACTGGAGATTCCGGTGGTACCAGAACAGGGTATTGGATGGTATTGATGTAGCCCGGACTGCGTGCAGTATTCGGGCGTCCGGTATATACATCACTCTGAAACCCGCCAGACGAGCGCGAAAGCAAAAATCCAGATCTTCACCAAACGCGAAAAAATGTTCATCGAACAAACCGATCGTCCTGAAAACGTTTCGTCTGATGTACACAGCGCATCCACTGGCAGCAAAAACTTCAGAGGGTTGATCATAGCGTGGTCCATCAACTTCCAGCCAGCCATGTTTATAACCAAAACCGGCGACTGTAAAACCATCTCCCACTGTATCTATATGTTCACGGGAATCAGCCAGCAAAACGCGGGATGCAAAGATATGGAAATCAGGATGTGTACCTGCGGCTATCCGCAAGGCATCAAACCATCCTGGCAATGCTTCTGTATCATTATTCACAAGTATGACATCGTTTGATTCAGAAGCAGTTATACCTTCATTGACAGCTCCGGAAAAGCCCTTATTGGATGGCAGCATCAGACATCTGACTTCAGGCCAGACACTCTTTAACCATTCCACGGTTCCATCATCCGATCCGTTATCGACGACTATTATCTTGCCCTTGCCGTCAATTTGATCGACAAGCGCCGGGATGGATTTTTCCAACAGATGTCGGCCATTCCACGAGGGTATTATGATGCTGATCATGGATCAGATACTTTGCCTTTTCCGGCGAAAATAACTGGAATCGTCTGTACGAGAATGCTCAGATCCATCCAGATACAATAGTTTTTAATATAATAGAAATCGTATTCCAGATTCTTATGCAGCGGCTCATCACCCGGTCCTAAAATCTGCCATAATCCAGTCATACCCGGCGCAACATCAAGCCGTTTTCGTTGCCATGGTTCATAAGTGCTGACGATCTCCGGAACCTCCGGTCTCGGCCCCACCAGACTCATCTCACCTCTGAGAACGTTTAGAAACTGGGGAAGTTCATCAAGGTGTGTCCTTTGAAGGAAACGCCCGAATCCGCTGGGCGACTGATCCAGAAGTCTACCTTTGGGATTCGGGGCAACGCGGAAACGGAGCATTTTAAAGAGGCGGCCGTTCCGTCCTACCCGTTCCTGTTCAACCAGAATCGAGCCGGGAATTAAAACATGAACAAGGATACCCGTCAGTATCATCAAAGGTAATAACAACATCAGAAGAATGCCGCCAATCAGAAAATCCATGAACTGCTTGACAGCTTTTCTTCCCCAATCCTGCCGTTCTTCCTTTAGGTCAATCACTGGTATCCCGGAAACCGACGATAGCATTGCGCCACCAGTGACAATCGTTGCCAGATCTGAAATAATTTTAAATCCGGCACCCGTTTTCTCACAACGCACGACAAGGTCCAGCACCTTCTGGTGCGGCCAGTCGCTTTTTGCAATAAAGACATCATCCGCTCCTGATGTCAGAATGGCAGCATCTAGATCCGATACCGGACCCATCCATGGTATTGAACTCCAATCGGAATCGTCATCGCCCGGCTTCTCATCATCAACCACACCGACGATTTTTTGACCGGCATCACCGGATTCTTTGAGTCTTGTGAGCAGTTGTCTTGCGGTGGTCCCAGTGCCAACGATGATTGAAAGAGTTGACTGAAGACCCTTTCGGCGCAATCGATCTTGAATCCGTCTCACAAAGGTTCTCAGAACGTTGATCAGAATAATGGCCAAAATCCAATAGAAAATAATGAAAAATCGTGAGTAATCCCACTTAAGAAAAAACGAGATAATTACAATGGCTAGAACCGAATGAGAGACAGCCCGGGTTGCGCTTGTAAACTCCTTGACCCGGCTATGATGGCTTTTTTCCCGATACAACCCAAATGATTGACAGGAGAGAAGCAGGATCGATAGAACGACCGGAAACAGTGATAGGTACAAGCCCAGAGTATGATCGAATGGGCGCATCAACCATGCCAGAAGACTGGATCGACTCCAAAAAGCCAGGAAATAGGCACCAATGGCAGCAACTGAGTCACTGAATAACAGCAGTAAAGGGAACAAGCGGTTTCTTCGTCTTTGTGCAATCATTCCGAATAAAATCCCCGTTCCGAATGCGAGTGAACGGAGAAAAACCGCTATTGGGCAAAACCAGAGCAAACCAATATCGTAGTGTGCTGCACGAAATAGAAAAGGTACTGTTGCGGCAAGGTAAAACAGCAGGAACCATGGAGTTGCCAGCAGGAGAGGTTTTGATACAATTCCCCCGATCAAACCGGCTATCAGTAACCCGGCACCCATAATCTGGAGTTTCAATGATTGCGGAGTATAAGAATCGCTGACTATTTTTTCAGGAAACTTCCTGTATACAAGCATCCGCCAGTAGGCTCTCGAGAATTTTAGTTTCAAATAAACCTTAAGCGAATCAGGATGAGTATGGTAGACGATGGCATCTGGATTAAACACCATTTTATGACCCAGACGTGCAATTTTATAGGACAAGTCGACATCCTCATTGTTGGCTACCGGGAAATGAGCATCAAAGCCGCCTACCTGACAGAACACGAGTCGCTTGAAAGCTGCGGCATATGAATCCACGAAATCAATGGAGTCACTGCGGCTTAACTTGGCATAGCGCTCCATGAATTCCACCTGTGCAAAACGTGCCCAAATCCTAGTCTGATGAGTCCGATAAGCACCCTTTACTCCCATGACGGAGCTATCGGAAAAAGGTCTGGTCATCTCAGCCAGAAAATCGGGATCGGCAATACAGTCTGAATCCGTAAAAACAACGATGTCTCCGCCAGCTCTTTTCACACCCTCGTTTCGGGCAATCGCCGGCCCCTGATTCGTTTGGTCGATGACGATGACTCCAGCGTCTTTTGCAATCCCACCGGTATTATCCGTTGAACCATCGTTAACAACGATAATCTCGTAAGAATCCCTCGATAACGTCTGATTGTTCAGCGCTTTCAGGCATTCCCCTATCCGGGCTTCAGCATTGTAGGCTGGAACAATAACCGATATTTCTATCATACTCGATCACTCACCTTGCTCATCGACTCCACGCTTTTAAAACAGCTTCTCTGACTTTATCAACACTAACGGACTCTATACAATCATCACGATCACATCGTCCGAATGGCTCATTATCATAGCATGGAGAACAGGGAATGTCCGCACGTATCACCTGGAAGTTCCCAACAGGCGGTAATAGCGCCTGATCTCTGCTAGGACCGAATATCGCAACAAATGGACATCCGACAGCAAGAGCCAGATGCATCGGTGCTGAGTCGTTAGTCAGCAGTAACCGTGCGGACTTCAATAACGCAGCCAATTGTGCAAATGTTGTTTTTCCGGTCCAATCCACTATTCCGGGAAGATCCAGAATTCGTTTGATATAGGTGCGATCGGATTCGGAACCGGCGATGATGATCCTGATGCCTGATGATTCGAGGAGTTTAATTAGTTCGTAATAGTGGTCAACCGGCCAAAGCTTCTGCTTAACAAAATCCCGCGGATTTTGAGCACCTCCGGGGCAGATCACCATGTATCCCCCATCCGGTAATCTATCGGTAACTCGCCGTCGGTTCACATCAGCCAGCGCAGACTGAGGAATTCGATACTCCATCGCGCTATCGGCGGCTGCAATCCCAAGAGATCGGACAATATCCAGAAAATCCTCCACAACGTATCGGTTTCGATCGAGTCTCCAGGGAACAGAATATGTCAGACTACCCGGGCGTGAACCGCGGTAAGGACCGGCAAGAATCTTCACACCGGAAATTCGCAGCAAAATCCTGGCAAATCTCGATGGCTGAAAGAGTATCCCAAGATCATATCTCTCGCTCCTGATTTTTTGCATCAACTCAGCCAGTTTGAAAAATTTGTATTGGTGGAAGATCTCATCCGGTTCGTCGATGACACGATCTAAATTCTGGTTGTTCCGAACCGCCTCCGCCGACCATACTCCGGTAAGATAATCAATCTGGGCATTCTGAAAGTGCTGTTTTAAAGCTTTAAGAGCAGGTGTTGTCATCAGAACATCCCCAAGCGCATGAGTTTTTACAACGATTATTTTCTTTGGAGACAAAAATGTTCGATTCATTACCGAACCTTGTTTTTTGTTTAACCCAACCAGAGTCGCAGACTGTCAAACAACCGTATGGCGAAGTGACCGACCACCCCGATAATCAGTGACGCGACCCAAGGCGTCAGATCGAACCCTCCAGCAGGTGGCAGCAAACGTCTGACCGGCAGTAAAATCGGTTCTGTTAAAATGAAAACCAGATTCACAAAAGGATTTTTTAATTCAATACTCATCCACGAGAGCAAAACGGCTGCAAACAGCAGAAGGATAATAAACCGGTAAATTCTGACCGCAACAGTCAAGATCGTCAGAATAGAAAAAATCCAATTTTTCCAATCAGCCAGATTGACGACTGGTCTTGACGTTTTCAGACTCTCCAATGCGATATTTATAACGATTCCGATTATAAAACCTGCGATGAGAGCTGTGCCCAAAGACGGTTTCTTATCTGTTGCATTCGTTATTGAACGGAAGGGCTTTTCGAAAGGAGTAATCAACTTTCTTAAGAAGCTTGAGATCGGATTCCGTGAATAAACGGGAACCATCGCCAAAACGAAAATACTGAAGGTAAAGAACATGATTAGAAAGTGAAGCAATTTCAAAAAACTGATTAAAATCGCATTGAAAAAATCAGCTGGAGTAAAAAGCCAATGGAATAAGACGTGCAGAACAATCAGGAATAGAATTCCGATCAATGGTGTATAATCCAAACCGAATCGTGTGGGACGGAAGTATTTGTGCAATCGCTCAAGTATAGGATCCGTTATGGCATCAATAGGCCTTAATGCCGAATTGAAAAAAAACTCCCGCGGATCCACCAGTAGCTTCATAAGAAATAGGATTATTAAGATATCTGTCACGATATCAACAGTTTGAATGATTGTAATCATGCGGCACTCCTGACATGTTTCAAGTCGCGACTGCCAAAAATTGCTGTTCCGACCCGGATCATCGTTGCACCTTCCTCAATGGCCACTTCAAAATCATGGCTCATTCCCATCGACAGTTCGATATTTACCTCACTAAGATACCTTTTTACGGCAAGTTCTTCAAAAGCGATCTCCTTTATTCGCTTCATATAGACTCTGGAATCTTCCGGATCAACTGAAAATGGAGGTATCGTCATTAATCCAAGAAGCTTCAAGTGATGAGACGACATGCTTCGTTCAATCAAAGCAGGTAGGTCTTTTTCTTTCACTCCATATTTGGTCTCTTCCCCTGATACATTTACCTGCAAAAGAATCGATTGAATTTTGCCAGTTGGTTCAGCCTGCTTTTCCAACTCATCTATCAGCCGTATTGAGTCAACGGAGTGAATAACATCAAAGTACTTCACAGCAGTTTTTACTTTATTCGTCTGCAGATGCCCAATTAAATGCCATTCAATCGATTCTTCCAACACTTTGATTTTTTGTTCGGCCTCCTGTATCCGACTCTCACCGAAACGGGTCTGCCCCACCGCAAAAGCTGACCTGATTATTTCTGCAGAATATGTTTTTGACACAGCGATAAGCTTTACTGAACCGGGTTGCCGTCCCGATGTCCGGATCGCTCTCTGCATCCTGTTCCTGACTTCATTCAGGCTTTGTCGAATATCCATGACAACCTCCGAAATCTGATCCTATCATATTTTCCCTCATTGAAGAATCGTTATCGAACTGCTTTAATACGCGCATGTCGATGACGATGCCAACACATACCACTGATTCCCGGGAAAAAATCCATGATTCCCCACTTGTGCAGTTGCTCCTCATAACAGCATGCAATTTGCCTGTGTTTTATCCTCTTCTGGGAAATCGGTTTTTCTGGTCGCATGAAAACGCCTATTTTTTATGGCGCGTCGTTTCATTCCATCAAAACGTCATTGCCGGAACTCCACTGTGTCGATGGTTTCCTGACTTTGCAAGAGGATTCGGCTTGCCTTTTCTCGAGTTTTATCCGGTTCTTCCTCTGTATGTAACAGAACTGTTCAGACTGCCAGGCGCATCAACAATATTAAGTGTTAAGTTCACAATCATTCTGACATCCCTATTCGCTGCCTGGGGAGCATATCTACTGGGTAAGGAGATTTGGGGGAAAACGGGCGGCTTGATATCATCCGTTCTATACTCATATGCACCCTATAAAATGGTGAATTTATATGTTAGAGGCGACATCAATGAGTATACCGCGATGTCAATCGCCCCGTGGATTATCTGGTTGATTACCCGCTCAGCCGGTAAACGTATTCATCATCCCGTATCTGTCGCACTGATTATCGCGTTCAGTTTACCCGCCTTGACTCACTATCCATCCTGTGTAATCCAGTATCCGGTCTACGTTTTCTGGATCCTGTGCCTATATCGAACAGCCAGACAACCCAATAGATTCCTGGTCCGGAATCTGACAGCCATGCTCACAGCGCTCATTATGACTTCGACCTACTGGGCCAGTGCCCTCCTGTCAAGACACTTCGTTCAGATGGAAGGTATGACGAAGGGGTTTGCTGATTATAAACAACATTTTATCAACGCTGCACAGTGGTTATCTAATTACTGGAATTTCGGCGCGAGTGTGAAAGGCCCAGGTGATGCTATCTCGTTTCAGGTCGGGAACGCGGCACTGGTTGCGATGCTTCTGGGAACCCCATACATCCTCCCTTTGCTGAAAAAACCGGGAATTAAGCGAAACACGATTATCTGCTCTCTTATACTCCTGGTCGTTTCGCTGTTTCTAACTCATGAATCCTCCGCCCGGGTCTGGAACCATGTCCCTGCCCTTCCAATGCTGCAATTCGCTTACCGCATCCTTGCTGTCCCGGCACTCCTTGCAGCTTTGCTCGGTGGATCTGCGGGACTATTTATCGACAATCGATTCTTCAGACAGGATCGCCGAATCATGGTGACTGCGGTTGTAATGATCCTGATCATTCTATTCTCTGTCAGGATGTGCCGGGTGGCAAACTATATGATGATATCCGAGGATGATCTGACGCCGGGCGAAGTTCGAAAAGCCGCTCATACTCATTGTACCGGTGAGTATATCCCAAGAGCAGTAGGAAAACGTTTTCCACCTCCCGTAAAATTTGATTTCAAATTGGAAAAAATTCCGGAATCCGGTTTTTCAAGGGAGGACACCGAGGCCCGACTGGCTCGGTGGATGAAGTCAGCGGTTTATGTCGAAAAATGGCAAGGAAGAACCATTCCGATCGGCAATGCGGAGGTTGAACCCGGAACAACCGATGTAATCGCCGGAGATATCACAATATCCAATCCTGTTATCTCACCGTGTTCACGATCGTATTATGTTGAATCACAAACAGGCGGAACCATCAGGATAAATCAGTTTTATTTTGAGGGATGGACGGCGCAGATTGATGATCGTGCGACCGACGTCAAACCAGATCCCGGAACCGGGTTGATGCGACTTGATATACCGCCGGGCCCACATTCTCTTCGATTATGCTATCGAAATCTCCCGCTCTCACGAAAGCTGGGTGTTATCGGCATATTGACGGGTTTGTTGGTCGTTATCTGGAAAGTTCCAGGAATTGGCCGATATGAAAAGTAATGCAAACCGGTTTTGGCTTATCATGCCATGGATCATTTATCTCCTCATCAGTCTGGGATATCTTGTCGCCGGCAATCTGCATCTCGATGAGGGTGCGTACTTGTATGCCGCCAGAGCAGTGTATAACGGGCAAATACCATACCGAGATTTCTTTTTCCTGCAACCGCCCCTGCACCCCTATATCTATGGTCTGATTCAATGTCTGCTGCCGGGGCTCTTTGTTGCGAGAATAACTTCGATTCTCTTCGGACTCCTCAGTACGATTCTACTAGTTAAATTAGCGTCCCGGCTTGGTCAATCATCAGGAAAATTCATTTTCCTGATAATGATGACCATGGCACCTTTTCAGCTGTATTTCTTTTCTATCACCCGTTTATATGCGCTGACCGCCTTCTTCATTTCAGCCGGTTGTTGTCTGATCTTTTCTACATCCAACCCAACACTGACAGCCTGCTTCACCGGCATGATTGCGTTTGCAGCCGCTGTCGGGACCAGACTCACAACAGCTCCACTCTTTGCTCTCGCTGCCCTCTATCTTCTATTCCGAATTAAATCTTGGAGAATTCGCTTTTTATCGATCATCTCAGGATTTGTAGTTCTCCTGGGTATTTACCTGCCGTTCATCGCCGCCGCAGGGATTGAACGATTCTGGTTCAATGTGATGGGAATGAATCTCAGTCTTCATAGCCATAATCCTGGAGCCAACCTGATTCAGAAAGCCAGAGCAACATCCCAGCTTGTTCAGTTTTATTTCCCTGTATGGCTGATGCTCCTTCCACTGCTCTTCGGATACCTGAAAAGAATTCGGTCGCAATCATTCCAGGTGACAATCTCCAGTTTATTCACTTCAACGGGAATGCTCTGGATCATGAGTCTTTCATTGATTCTGATCCATTGCAGCGCAAAACTGTATCAGGTCAGTTATCAGACTATAATTATGCCTGTATTAATCTGTCTTACAGCGATTGAGTGGAGTCGTCTCTATCACGATAGCAGTTCAAGAGCACAACGTACCTACCGAGCGTTTTTTCTAGCTTTGTGGATTATGGGCTTGCTGGCGTATGGACGTACATCCATCGCTTTTTACGACGGCAAACCCGCGTTGGTAGCCTTATGGGAGCAAGCCTCTTTTATCCAGGAACACACGTGTCCGGAGGACCGGATTTTTTCGGCTGATTCCGCATTGGTTCCGACAGAAGCAGAACGTGATGTTTTACCGGGTATGGCCGGCAGCGATCTCTTTCCCGATTGGTCAACTGATAAATGTCACGATTACAATGTGTTGAATTTTGATATTATGTCCCAATATGTGCAAAATCAGGCGGGATCCCTGCTGATGATGGGTGATCTTTCTTTCAATGTATCATTACCATTCCTGGAGCCTGTTCCGGAAGCCCTGCGTGATCGCTTCAAACGATCCATAGCTGATAATTATGAGCTTCTCGCGACTTTCCCTAACCTCCTTCTGCCGGGAACAAAAACGTATTACTACAAACCTCGCTCAATATCGTCACCTCAAAAATTGCTTATTTTCGGAATCGATGCCGTTGGCTGGGATATTCTCCTTCCTCTCATCCAATCAGGCGACATGCCCAATTTCAAACGCGTTTTTGATTCCGGCGCAGCAGCCCGTATGAAAACCCTGGAACCAACCGTCTCCGTTATGCTCTGGACAACGATTGCCACCGGAACGTTGCCTGAAAAGCATGGGATCAATAATTGGTTGATGGAGTCTGCAGACTCATCGGGTCAACAAGCAATAACAAGCGATAAACGCAGAGTAGCAGCTTTCTGGAATGTTACCGGGGATAAAAAAACAGGAATCGTTAACTGGTGGGCGACATGGCCGGTAGAGCCGGTAAACGGTATAATGGTATCCAACCGGGCGCATTATAAAAATATAGCGAACGCTGTTTTTCCGGAGAACGCACAATATCTTCTTGATATGGTGCCCAAATTGAGAGTGGAAGACTTGGAGCGGGAACTAACGGTGTTAAATCCGCTATCGACACCCATTCACTTGCCGCCATTTTTTGCAGAGCAACTTATAAAAGACCGATTTTATCTGGATGTGGCAAAACGTCTGGTTGAGAGTAATGACCTGGATATCCTGGCGGTATTTGTCCGTGGAATTGACATTTTACAGCATGAGTATCTACGGGATGTCCGGGAGGATGTGATGGAAATACCAGAAGTGGGATCGGAACAAAAAGGCATTGTTCGGTCCTATTACCGATATCTTGATCGATGGCTGGGAACATTTCTGGAAACATTGGGACCTGGAACCGGTCTGATGATTGTGTCTGATCACGGAATGGATCCGGTCCTCACTCTTCCACCACTCGTGGAAGGCCTGAATCTGGATAAACTGCTGGAAACACTCGGATCACTTAATTCAGGAGATCCGCTCTTGGCCAGTTTCGTGGACAATAACCGATATCCTCCCGGTTTGGTGCGAGGACTTCGATGGACAGGTATTGGATCAGCAACTGTCGTCGATACGATTCGGGTGATGGATACTCTCAAAATCATAACGTTCGATGGCAGTAAACCTCTTTTTGACGATGTGAGTAATGCGTGGGATAACGATGAAACGATTCACCTGAAATTGAATCCCGAACCGAAAATGAACTCGGTTATAACCTGGAACGGTCATACGATCCCAATGATGGAAGTTACGAATATGATTATTCATCCACGAGCGGGTCAGCACTGGCACTCTCCGGATGGTATATTCCTGATCTCCGGTCCCGGAATTGAACCGTCAAGCATTATGTCAGAGATACGAATCGTTGATATCATGCCAACGCTTCTTGAATGGCTCGGGTTACCGGTTTCCCGGGAGCTGGACGGTGTCCCCCAGGATAAATTCTTTTCCACTGCCTTGCGCTTACAACAACCAATTCAATGGGTCGACTCTTTTGGACTTCAAACCGATCGCGGATCCGTTGATGTACCCGAGGAGGTGAAGGCAGATTTACGGCGCGAATTAGAGAGTTTAGGCTATATTCAGACAAACCGTTCCATTCAGTGAGTAAAGCAATCCGACCCTGACGGTTGAATCGCAATGGTTCCGCGGGTATGGTATCAAGTATCAGGCGAAAGGTGCCAACTCAATTTATTGGGAGATTGACAATATGACAGCAAATTCACAGCTCAAACTTGACATCGAGAACGTTATGTCAGTGCGGGTTGGTTCGGATCACGGTATCACTGAAAGGGAGTTGAAAGGAATACGGAACTCGGCAAAGCAAGCCATCAAAAAATGCATGGAGAGATACCATGCTGGGGAGATCGGCTTCATGAAGATTCCCCATAATTACTCCGCTTTGGAACAGATAAATGCCTCTGCCAGGGGGCATAAAAATCGCTGGGAAAATCTTGTCGTTATCGGAATTGGTGGGTCATCGCTTGGTATTACTATGTTATCAGATGCGCTCTGTCACCCTTACCATAATTTCTTGGACAGAGAACTGAGGAATTTTTCGCCCCGTTTGTTTATTATCGACAACATCGATCCAGAAGCATTATCTGGGCTAAAAACGATTATTGATCCGGAAAAAACCCTCGTTTGCATCGTAACGAAATCTGGCGGTACGGTTGAAACATGGGGTAACTTTTTTCAGTATCTATCTATTTTCGACTATAAGCCCAAAGAAGACCAGATCGTTGCGATAACAGATGAAGAGGAGGGTTTTCTCAATAAGTTTGCGAAAATACATGGCTGTCCTATTCTACCGATTCCCAAGGATATCGGTGGTCGTTTTTCCGTTTTGACACCCGTCGGTCTATTCACGGCTGCGATGATGAATATCGATATCACCCGAATTATTGAAGGTGCACGTAATATGCACGATAGCTGTATCAACATGGATTTTGAAAATAATCCCGCTTTGCAGATCGCAGCGATAACATGGTTTCTGCTGACCAGAAAGAAAAAAGTGATATCGGTCATGATGCCATATTCAAACGCACTTCGCTCCTTTTCCGACTGGTATGGTCAGTTATGGGCGGAGAGTCTTGGGAAGCGGACATCTTTATCCGGAGCCACCGTCTTTGCCGGGCAGACCCCTGTACAAGCCCTGGGGGCGACCGACCAGCATTCACAGATTCAGCTATATCGAGAAGGACCAAACGACAAGCTGATCTCATTTATCGCCGTTGAGTCATTCCGCTTTGGTGGACCCATGCATAAAGCGCCCGAAGGAACACCCTTGGAGCATCTTCGATTTCTCGATACAGCGGAAGTATTGAATATCGAACTGTCGGGAACCCGTGAGATTCTGACACAGAGTCATCGCCCCAATCTGACAGTTACACTTCCTGCAGTGACACCATATTATATGGGTCAATTGATTTATCTATATGAGATGACGACGTTGTATACAGCTATCTTGTTGAATATTAATCCGCTTGATCAACCGGGCATCGAGGCAGGGAAACAGTATGTTCGAGACAGCATCGAAAAAGTCTACCTGGCCCGGACCGGAGACGCTTGAGACAGGTCAATGATCAGCTCATTCCTCCAACCCTGTCAGCCGTCCCGGCTGTAACAGGTAGCGCATGACAGTTTCTCTGAATGACACATCAGGAACCATATCACGGCCTAATGTCCAGAGTCCTTTGCGAACTTCATTGATCGTCTTTTTATGTATTTCTTCCATCAGTTCGCGAATAATCTCCTCAAGATTCTCACTATTGAGAATGTCCTGATATGAAATCTTTTTGCGATGAACAATCGCCCCACCGCTTCGATAGATGATGGTATCAATTCGAGCTGCTTTCAATCCACGATCTTCCGTCTGGATATGAAATGTCTGACTGCCATACTTTTCTTCTGAATTAAATCCTGTGATCATAATTAATTATTCGATGTCAAACAGACCGGTATCATTAATCGGCCGGGGCGTTGATGTTGGTGTCGAAACCGGCGCGGCTGTCGGTTTAGCGTCAGACTCACTTTTCGCTGGTTCGCTTCCAGCAGGTTTCGGTGTCGGCCTCGATTTGGGAATGGGTTTGTCAAAAACAGATGGATCCGGGACGAGAGATGCGGGTATTTTCAATTCTTGCCCAATTACAAGGCGATAGGGATATTCGATACCGTTTATCTGAGCAATCTGCTGGTAGTTATTTGAATCCCCTGTCAGCCACCGGGCAATCCAGGCCAGTGAGTCATTGGGTTGCACTCGATATGTATAATATCGGTCAATGAGGAAAATCGGCAATTTGATCTTCTCAAGGGATTCCAGCGGTTCCAGATTATTATATTCTAACAGTCGTTCAGCCAGGTAATCATCCTTGTAATATCGCCGTGCGATTTCGAGATATGTATCACCGACTCCGGGTGTCTCGATCGTATAGAGTGGTATTTGAATCGTTTTAGCTGATGATAAATCGGTATTCCCATTATAGTTGCTCACCCATGTTGCATAACCGGGATCCTCAAGTATTTTTTGGGCAACGGAGGGCCATGTGTCTCCCGGTCTGACTTCATACGGAATCGAACGCGGGATTTTAATGCGTTCGCCGGCATTAAGCTTCTCAAACTCATTAGAGGCAATAATGATCCAGCTGCGGTCTTCAGATCCAAGAAACCGTTTGGCGAGGGACTCAATCGTATCCGTTGGAGAGACTATGTACATCACGACATCAGATCCAGGATCAATCCCTGGATATACGTCTTCCGCTGGGGGAGCAGGCACATCGGTACCTGAGGCTTTAAATGAATCAAGACAAGCTCCAAACTTGGATTCAAAATTATCGAATAGCGGCCGGAGTGCATGGCACTCCACAACATTAATGGTTTTTTCTCGCAGAACGAACAAGGCCGTGATTTTTATCTCTGACGATTGATCCCTGCCATAAAAAAGTATTTTCGTGGACGGAAAACCAAAAATTGTCGACGGTCGATCGAGAATCCGTTCATATCCTTTCGATCCGGCATACCTTTCAACAAACTGATCCAGAGTTTCTTCCTTTTGTCTATCCAAAACAAACACTTGTATGTTTACGAATTTTCTGGCTGAAGCCTGCGCCAAATCCTTTGATGATGGGGTAACCTTCAGCAATCCGGGCGGATCATTGACGACGCCGTCCCATCCTTCAGGCAGCCGCAACTCAAACTGGTAGAACAGATTCGAATACAGGCCGGATTCGCTGAGAGTGCCACGCTTTAACCGCCGCATGTTTCTTTCTTCTTCATTTACCGTCAAGTCGCTGATCGTCTGGCATCCTGTCCATAAAACAGCCAGACTGAGCAGAGTTGATAGCATGCTGATCAATCGTTTCATTCTCTTCCCACTCCTTTGCCGGATTAACACAATCATTGATCGAACAGGTTAATTATATCGCGTTGTAAAAGAAATACCAATGCCTAGATCTCGACGCAATACAGCTTGACTGCTAAAATACGCCTGTTATCCGGGATGATACCATGGCATGGAACAAAAACGATACATACGAAATAAAGGCCAAACGAAAAAGATCGATCCTTCGCAAGTTTTTTCGAGTTGTCTGCTCAATCTCCGTCTCACTCCTATCCCTTGCCTTTATCTGCCTGCTGATTATTCATATCCCTCCCGTTCAAAAACAGGTCGGGCAATGGGCGATAAAAGCCCTCGGCAATGCCATCAATAAACGAGTCACCTGCGAATACATCAGAGTCTCCCTGATGGGAAGCATCGAGGTCCGGAACCTGACAGTTCATCACGATGAGCGGTTTGGGAAAGAAGAACTGGGCTCTATCAGGAAGTTGTATGTCGTTCTTGATCCCTTATCACTCGGCAGCAAGCGGATCACCATCCGTGAACTGTTTGCTGATACACCGAAATTGCGCGTTGTCGTTCTTCCGGATCGCAACCATAACCTTCAGATAGATCCGTATAAACGAGGACAGAAGAGACTGAAACGGGATAGAGATGATGACAGTGCCATCCGGGAGTTCTTTTCCTGCTTTCGGCTGGACCACATAGCAGTAAAAAATGCTGAGTTTGTTCTCGATTATCAACCCAATGGCTATCATCTTACGGTTCCATCAATGGAACTGGAGGGCCATCAATTGCCGGACTCCGATCAAATAAAAATTCGAACCCAGGGATTCTGTGTTAAAAATTCTCATCCTGAGCGATTGGATTCAACAGCTGATTTTCGCGTCGAGGCTGATATTTGGGGAGGTGGTGTCTCGAACAGCCGTTTAACTGTTTGTTCCTCAAGTGGGAAAGCATTGTTCTCAAGTCGATGTGATCTCTTGAATTTTCGGCATCCCTTGTTGAAATTAGAAGGGACCCTTCTGTGCGATCTGAATGAAATAAAAAATCTAACCCGTCTCAATCCGGATTTGGAGGGATCGGCATATCTGCAATTCAGCGGGAACGGTTTGGCAGACGATTTAGTATTAAAAGGTGTTTACCGTGCGATAGATCTTCAGTTCGGTCAATTTAAATTCAGCGGGATAAGCGGTCCGGTTAACTATAACGATTTTCTGGTTACTTTGCCGGTCGCGACCGGACATGCGTACAAAGGAACAATAGAAGGATCCGGTCAGATTTGTGTACAGAAAGAACACAAAAGTCTGCAGATAGATGCCCATATCGACAATGCTGATTTATCCGGGTTGACCCGAGATCTTAGAATACCGTTTGATCTGGCAACTGACCTGGATATGAATATCTCAATCCATAGTAATGGTTTTCACGCGGAAGACATCATCCTGACCGGAACAGCCACCGGTACTGAAAAATTCAGCGCAGGGGCAAATTTCAGAAAATCTGATAAATGGAGCCCCTTCCGGTTATCAGCAGACTTTGCGTTCAAAGAAAGCGTATTTGAAATTTCCAACGCATCGCTGACCAATAAAGATCATTTCATCAACTTAGAAAACAATCGATTTGCAAAATCAGTTTTATCAGGAAAAATCGACGGTAATACAATTGCTCCAGCAGATCTTGCACGCAGGATCGAGCGCGCAGTTCCCCTGGATTATGAAGTCCCTGATATGGCTGGTGAAACCCGGTTCAGCATTGATATGGCGGGAACGCCTAAAGACTATCGGGTGGCCGGTTTTGCATCGTCGGATGACATTAAATTTAAGGAAGAATCATTGGGTGCTACCACGCTGGCCATGACAGTCAATCCTGAGATACTCGATGTGAATCATTTTTCCATAACAGGTTCAAAGCTTCAATCAACAGGTCATCTTCAATGGTCCATTCCTCCACCACAATCGGGGAAAGGAATCTCCCTGGAAAATGGATCCATAACGGTGGATCAGCTCGATCTTACCTTGCCGGCGAAAATCCTTAATTTAAATCTCTCAGGAAATGCGCAAGCGGTCATCCAGATCACTCACCCTGGACCCGGAAATCATACCTTAAGTGTTATGCAAATGGACAATCTGAAGATTGGTGCAGTTCCGGTCAATCGGGCAGTGCTCCGTGGCCAAGTAACACCTGATGGAGTATTCGACGGTATATTATCCGCGAAAACCGATGATGCTGCTGTGGAAGCACGCTTCGATTATCCACGAACCGGGATTCCGACCATTCATCTGGAAGGGAACAATATACCTTTTCAGTTCATTCCTGGACTGGATAGATTTCAAGCCGGCGGAGTTTTCGATATTGAGGCGGAGAGTCGGGCTGCCGGAAATCACTGGGTAATACCCTTTCAATTGAATGGCCATGATATTTCAACGGGAACTCATGTGTCTGATCAAATGGTTGTGCGAGGTACCGTCGAAATGTCGGTAAATCCAGTGGTTCAATGGAATGCGGTTGTGAACCAAGATGCAGCGGCAAGTACCGGCTTTTGCAAGCTGACTGCGCCTTATGAGTGCAACATGAACGCATCGTTGCACACCTTCCCTTTAGCGGTGTTTTCCGAGATCGCTAACCGAAATTCCGCGACACCGCATCCTTTCTCAGGCATGGTCACTCTGAAGACCGAGATCTCGGGATCGCTCGCTGACAGGTCGACATTATCCGGCTTAATCGAAATTCAGGATCTTCAGGTTAATTACATGGGTATTGACCTGCAATTGGAATCTCCATCATCCTTAGAGCTGAGCACTAGCAGTCTGAAATTGCCGCCATTGCTCTTCTCCCATCCATTTGCTGAATTGAATCTAAGTGGTGAGGTGCAGAGCGGAGGGACAATGGTGTTGGATGCACACGGCCAAATTGATCTTCAGGCCGTTGAAAAAATAACCGCTTTCTTTGAAAACACGCGTGGAAATTGCGATTTCGATTTGCGACTTGACGGCTCATGGTTTGACCCGAATTTTTCCGGCAAATGTCTCATTCAAGAATTTTTCAGTCATCTACCGCTATTCAATTCCGGGCTGGAAGATTATCATGCTGAGATTCGTTTCAAAGAAAAAATCGGGCGAATCACCTACATGGATGGATTAGCCGGCGGGGCTTATTTCGGAGGATCCGGCGAATTCGGAATGGCTCGCTATGGACCCGAATTATTCGATATCCGGCTTAACGGGAGTGATGTTGAGTTCGAATATCCCAAAGGTTTTCTCTCTTCCGGAGATGTCGAACTCGAGATCACAGGAAATCTCCCCGATATTAATATCGCAGGAAAAGTTGATTTGCAGCAATCGGTGTACCGGTCACGAATCAACTATAAAACCATGATTGTGAATGAATCCAGAGCAAAGTTGGCGTTTTTGGAGAAACGAAAAACCGTCAGAAATTCCGTATCCTCTCCCCTGCATTTCAACCCACAGTTTAATATCAGCGTCGCGGCAGATGATAACGTTGTTATCGATAACAACATCGCCCGGGTTGAACTTAACATGGATATCGATGTTTTGGGCAATTTAAAAAAACCACGCATCCTGGGTCATGTTGACGCGCTTCACGGGGATATAACCTTTCTTCAGCGAACATATGAACTGATGAACGCTTCGATAGATTTCGCTGATCCCGCGAAAGTCGATCCCGTGCTTGTCCTGCAAGCGGGCGCAACCATCGACGATTATCAGGTCATACTGGATGTGAGTGGCCGTATATACTCGGATCTGACGATCCGGCCCAGCTCAACACCTCCACTTAATGACCTTGACCTTTGGAATCTGCTCTTGATTGGAAAAACACGAGAAGAAATGTCATCAGGAGAAGATTATCTTGCAGGTGGCGTTGCATATGTGACTGGATCTATTCAGGAACAGATTGAACGCCGTTTTGAATACTGGATGGGATTCGATGAATTCAGTATCGATCCCATCATGTCAACATCTGACGAAAGCCCATCCGCTCGTTTTACAGTAAAAAAGCGTCTCGGTCCTGATCTCTCCGTCACTTATTCCCGATCAGCCAGCTCCGCCAGCGACCTGTTACTGTTCGAGTACCAATTATCAGACAACCTTTTTATTATCACGCACAAGAAGGAGGACAACTCCATTGGGGCTGATCTTATTTACAGATGGGAATTCGGCGAATGAGATACAGATTTGTCTTACTCTTGTACCTGATCGCCTCACCCCTGCGCAGTGAAACTTCTGATCTTTCTCTACCTGTTTGGAGTCAGACGATTCGGTACATCCGTGTCGAATCCGCAGCAGGATCTATCGATCAGGAGGTTTATAAAGCAATCAACATCAGGGAGGGTGATACTCTGTCCCGCCCTCAAATTCGTGACTGCCTGAAACGGATAAATATGTTGAAAAAATTTAATAAGGCCGGAGCATGGGTTGAGTCTTTTGAGGATGGTTGTGTCGTTATATTTCGCATCGAACCCGATTGGATCATTCACTCGATCGATTTCGCCGGCGGTCGAATAAATACTTTGTTTCGCTATGGCTTGATAAGCCGATTTTCACCGAAATCACTCAGGAAAAATATCAATCTCACACATGGAGAAGTATTTTCCGCCCAAAAATGTGCAGCCTCAGTGCAAATGTTAAAGGATTTCTACTACAACAACGGCTATGCTCAAGCAATTGTGGAACTCGTGCCTTCGTTTCATCATGAAAATGCCACTGTTGACCTTCTCTTCCACATAAACCAGGGAAAACCGACTCTGGTCAGGAATATAACCTTTGAAGGTAATAATGAAATTCAGAGCGATACACTAGTAAGGCATTCCGGGGTTTCAAGGAATAGAAAATTCTCGAGAAAACAAGCGAATGAAGCGCGTCTGAAACTCGAGCGCTATTACAAGCGTAAAGGTTTCCTGAATGTTCAGGTCAATCGCCCAGCCATCCGGTATGATCGTGAAAAAAATTCGATCTCCCTTTCCTTTAAAATCGTTGAAAACAACCCTGTTGACATCACCGTATCGACACGTTGGCATAGATGGAACCTTCCGTGGTGGTTTTATTTTCTAGAGAACCGCATGGATTTGTATCTCGAAATTCTGGGCATAGAAGAATCCGGCCAAATCGATCAGGCGCGTTTTTTAGAAGGAGTCCGTCACCTGGAGCAGGAGTTTTGGAACCATGGATATCTGAATGCATCCGTTGAACTGGATGAAGTTAAAGATAAATCAGGACGTATTTCATACCACTTTCAAATCGATGAAAAAGAACCCATGGAAGTGGCCGATGTCAAGATACAGGGGAATGAATTCCTGTCGATTCAGGATATAGAAGCCAACCGGTTGATCGCCACAACACCGGGCAACCGATTCCATTACGATACTTTTCTCGCTGATGGTGATGACCTTGCGAACTACTATAAAGCCAACGGGTTTCATGATGTTCAGGTAACCGCGGGATATACTTCGGGATACCAGAAAAAACAGGTTTCAATAACATTCGAAATCAAGGAAGGTCTCCAATATCGATGGTCCGCAGTAACCGTCTCGGGAAACACAGCGTTATCTTACAACGAAATACTCGGAATTCTGTCGATTTCTCCTTCATCGCCCTATCAAGCGGATATTGTTGGTTCCAGGATTGACAATCTGGTCGATCATTACCTTGAGCTTGGTTATGCGGACGCGGCAATCGATTGGCATGTTATCGGCGACAATACGACTTCTCCAGTGCTTGACCTGGTGATTCATGAAGGCGTACGCTCCGAAGTGGAGACAGTCCTTATAAATGGTTACACAAGAACGCTTCGTTCTGTCATTGAGAGGAATCTGCCATCACTCCTTGGAGAACCCTTTTGTTATAAAACCGTTCTTGACGCTGAACGAAAACTGATTAAAACCAATCTTTTCAGGTCAGTTCAAATATCCAATCCCTCATGGGAGGCCGGCTCCAGAAAAAGAACTCTTGTTATAGATGTGAAAGAACAACCCTTTGTGTTCCTCGAGGGTGGTCCCGGTTATAACTCGGATCGGGGTCTTAATGGCTATTTAAGCCTCTATACAACAAACTTGGGTGGTTCCAACCGCTATCTCGGTATCTCCGGCTCGGTTTCAGAAAAAGATAGCAAATCCAATATAATTTTCAGAGAGCCGGAGTTTGCCAATTTACCAATCCAACTTGAGTTGCGTTTGCTGACTGAGCAGACCAGTGAGACTGATTATCGTTTAAATCGTCGGGGAACCCGATCGACATGGTCATACCGTATCCGAGATAAACTCCGTCTTCTACTCGTGTACCGATTCGACAATGATGAACCCTATGATATAGCTGTTGATGCAGATATTCCCGAGGATTATCGAAACTCGGTTAAAATTGGAAGCCTTATTCCCGGTTTCCTGTTCGATTCCCGCGATGACCCGCGCGCACCTCAATCAGGCAGTCTGTTATCCACGAAATTCGAGTTTGCGAGGAGTATGTATAGTTCAGAAGTACCCTTTACCAAAATCACTGCGGAAGCTACTCACTTCTTCGGGTTCGGATCCCGAGGCGTACTCGGTATTTCTCTGCGCTCAGGGTTGGGCTATCATCTTCCATTTCAGGAGCAATTCAGGTTAGGCGGGACAAAATCTATTCGGGGTTGGGATTTCGAATCAATACGAAAAAATCAATATGATGAAGGGCATACGATTGCGCTCCAGGAAGATACGAAAGCAGATCTCTCTGTGCTCTTCAACATTGAATACCGTTATCCATTGATACTGGGCCTTGAGGGAGTTCTCTTCTTCGATACAGGAAATGTATATGAAGACTATTCAGATGCGATGCTGTCGCAGTTAAAAGGTACAACGGGTCTGGGCATACGATTCATGACACCTGTCGGACCGATCGGGGTTGATTATGGATACAATGTCATGCGAGATGACGAGGATCCCAGAGAGAGATGGTCATTCGTGATTGGTAACACCTTTTAGCGTATCCATTAAAATTATCTGATTTTTACTGATGGACCGTGTGATCATCCGCCCGACAACAGTGTCGACATGAAGTGGCGCGATGGCATTCTGCGCAACCTCTCTTCTGGATATTACAACAGGTTTCAGATCAGCCATCGTCAAAATTGTGCCTTCGTCCAAATCCCGGGCTGCGGCAACAACCATAACTTCGTCGAATCCACCCAATTCACGTTGTATATACTCCGATAAAATATGCTCCGCAAAAACAGGAAATTTTCGCATGATTTCCGGAACGGCGTTAATGATAATCGGAATCATCGCGATAATCGGGATCAGCCATTTTAAATGTTTTTTATCCGGAGACACTGTTATGGTCTGAGTGGGAGATGCCGCATGATCCTCCATGCTTCCTTCATCTGATTCATCTAAAACTGATTTTGTCGTTACACGTACCTCAGCACCCGCTTGCTCCAGAAGATTCACAAGTTGGCTGATCTTTGTTGTATCGACAGAAGAAAGAAGCAGAACGGGGAGTGAATGTTGTAAATCAAGAGACTCTCTCAAAGATCTGCGGGTGACTCGCATCAGAATGGAAGCAGTTTGAGACACATTCGGACCAAACGAGACGAGATGTACGAGATATACCGGATCACCGTTCTGTTCCGGATTTCGTTGATATCGGCAAGCCGGACAGGCAGCATCGGGGCGCTTGATTATATGACCGCAATTAGCACATCGATAAACCGATTCCATAACAGATGTATTCCACATGAAATTACTCATCTCGTCAAGCCCCATTGACACATTCGTCAAACAGACCTAACCTGACCCGCAGTGAGGATGCCATTATGAGACGACTTAATATTCTGCTTGCATTAATCATAACAATCATCGGCAGCACAGGCCTTGTGAAGGCCTATGATCTTGAAGGCATAATTTTCGATTATGATCGAAAACCGCTTGTTGATGCGCTTGTCAGCCTGTTATCAGTCCAGCGGGATGAGGTCGGGCGTGAATATACCAACAAGAATGGAGAATACCGCATTCGGAACATTGCTGCAGGTTTGTACACCATGGAAATCAGCAAGATGGGTATGAAAAAAGTTACCATGGAAGTGAGTGTTGGCGGACCATTATACCAATCAACCATTTATAAAGACATATACCTAAATGAGCTCATACGTTTCGAGAGTGTCAAGCCATCTGAACTGAAAGGCCTGTATATAACCGAAAGCGAAACAATGCCTCTGACTGCGTTTTCTAATTATCTCAAAGGTGTAAAAAAGCTTGAAAAGAAAAAATACAAAGCCGCTCTGAAGGAGTTCAATAAGGCTATAAAGCGTTATCCGGAATTTTCACGTTGTTATACTCATATCGGTGAAATAAAAGCTATACAAGGAAAAATCGAAGAAGCGAAAACGGCTCTTTCAAAAGCCATTGAACTCAACAACCGGGACCCTTTTCCTTTAACTGCTCTGGGAAGACTCCTGGTCGACCAATCGGACTATGTAGAGGCAATACCTTTTCTGAGAAACGCTACCGAGATGGATTCCGCCAGAGCTGAGAATCACTTTCTTCTGGGTAAAGCCCTCTATCACACAAACCACTCTACAGATGCAGAAAAATGCATTCTTCAAGGATTAATGATCCAACCGCGTGAATCGGGTGATGCACGTATTATCCTGGCGGATATTTATTTTGCACAGAAACGTTACTCGGAAAGCAGAAACATGCTGGATGCTTACCTGCGGGACAATCCATTTGCTGAAAACAAACTTCAGATTCGCAAACGCATAGAGGAAATGGAGATGCTGCTCAATCCTTCGGGAAAAGAGATATCCGGTCAGTCCCGATCATCGGATTAAAACATTGCATAAATCATCGGGAAAACGGTTGATGAAGTGGACAACACAACAAAAACACTCATCAAGACCATGATGATAATTATCGGAAGCAACCACCATTTTTTCGAGTGTTTTAGAAAATCCCAGAATTCTCTGAAGATAGAGTATGATTCTACAGATTCGCGTTTTGTCTCAACCTTTTCGCTTTTCTTTTTATTGGATTCCACTGCTTCCTCTCTATAATTTCAGAACAATCGTCGGCAACGTGCAGGATCAAACTCGTCTTCGGAACGTAAGATCCAGTATGATTCGTTCTGCCGATCCAACTTAAGCCGCATGCTGTCCTTCCCCATTAAACGCAAGATGACACCGACCGGGAAAAACAGACCAAAAAACAGAATAATCAGAACCAACCGAGTCATGATCCATCCGATAATCAGACTGATAATCAGGAATACGGTATTCACAGGGCGCAGTGCCTCGGGAATAATAGCTGCTGCCAGACCGGATAATAAGCCGAGGCCTGATAAAACAATCAGTTTTACTGGTGTACCTGTTGTTTCTGAATAGCTCCAGAAATAGATAACACCCGCCATCGCGAGCAGTAGTCCGGCAAGGAGTAAACCGAACAATCTCATTGCAGAGCGGTTCTGATCCATTGAATGCAAATCGTTTTTTATTTCCTGAATGATACTCATCGATGATCTCCAAGGTCCACTGAAAAAAAATCAATCCAGTTTAAATTCATTTCGCCAATCCCTGTCATCATCCATCTTTGGTTGTTTCAGCTTATCCAGCACAAAATCACCCAATACCAGATAATCCATTTCAGTTCGCATAAAACACTTGTATGCGTCCTCCGGACTGCAGACAATGGGTTCACCACGAACATTGAATGACGTGTTAATTATGACTCCACAACCGGTTCGATTTTCGAACGCTTTGATCAATGCGTGGTATCTGGGATTAGTCTGTGCTGAAACAGACTGGATCCGAGCTGAATAATCGACATGTGTAACCGCAGGAATCGTTGATCGAACGATATTGAGTTTATCAATCCCGAAAAGGTCCTGCTCTTCTTTCGTCATCTGCCGCCGGAGCTCGCTTCGCACGGGAGCGGTCAGCAGCATGTACGGACTGGGTCGATCAATCTCGAAATATTCGCTGATTCTCTCTTCCAATACTGTTGGAGCAAACGGCCTGAAACTCTCCCGATATTTGATTTTCAGATTGATGGTTTTCTGCATTTTGGGGGATCGCGCATCACCAATAATTGAGCGGTTTCCAAGCGCTCTGGGTCCAAACTCCATGCGTCCCTGGAACCAGCCGACGACATTCTCCTGCTCGAGTAGTGCAGCAGCGACATCTGGTGTTTCGTTGTGTTCATACCGTGTGTGAGGATACCCGTTTCTATCGAGGAATGATTGTATCTCTTCATTGCTGTATTCGGGTCCCAGATAGGATCCCTTCTGTCTGTCAAAACCATCTATCCGATCACGTGCGTTTCCAGCATATTGATACCAACCATATAGCGCCGCCCCCAACGCTCCACCAGCATCGCCTGACGCCGGTTGAATCCATATCTCCTCGAACGGTCCCTCGCGAAGCAACCGACCATTCCCGACACAATTCAATCCTACGCCGCCAGCAATGCACAGCTTTTTCTCGCCAGTCAGTTTATGCACATAACGGGCAGTTCGAAGCATAATTTCTTCAGTCACTTCCTGAACCGACCGAGCTAAATCCATCTCGCGCTGCGTGAGATCCGACTCCGGCTGACGCGGCGGTCCGCCAAACAAATCCGCAAACGCATCATTTGTCATGGTCAAACCGGTACAATAATTGAAATATTTCATGTTCAATCGATAGGAGCCATCTTCTTTCAGATCCACCAGCTCTTTTAGAATTACATCCTTGTATTTTGGTTCCCCATACGGCGCAAGACCCATGACCTTGTATTCACCCGAATTCACCCGAAAACCGGTAAAATATGTGAATGCCGAGTATAAAAGGCCGATGGAATGCGGGAAATGAATTTCTGCCAGAAGACGGATTGTATTGCCGTCACCCAGTCCATATGATGTCGTGGTCCATTCGCCAACGCCATCGAACGTTATGATCGCCGCCCGATCAAAAACTGTCGGGAAAAACGCAGAAGCAGCATGTGACTCATGATGCTGTGGGAAGATCATCGGTCCTTTATAGCCCAGAGTCTTGCTGATCAGCTTTGGAATCATCAGTTTGCGCTTCAGCCATAACGGCATAGCCTGCATGAAAGACTGAATCCCCCTTGGAGCAAACATCAGGTACGTTTCCAACAGACGCTCAAACTTAATCAACGGTTTGTCATAGAAGGCGACTAAATCAACGTCGTCTATCGAGATTGATGCCTCCTTAAGACAATATTGCACTGCGTTTTCAGGGAAATCCTGATCGTGCTTAATCCGGGTAAATCGTTCTTCCTGAGCTGCGGCCAGGATATCCCCATCCTCAACAAGGGCGGCAGCAGAATCATGATAAAAGCTTGAAATTCCTAGTATTTTCATAATTCCCTATAACAAGTGACGAGCGCTGTCATCCGCTCTGATCAACTCCAGATTATTGCCGAGTGGTCCCGTTTTAACCAAGCGATACACGACCCGATGCGGAAATTCTTTTTTAATCCTTTCGATTGAAACCGTATCAACCGAAGGGAGAAAGATATTACCACTCAGATCAGGAGAATTCCACGTATAAATATTCATGCAATACAAATCTTTTGCCACGACAATTATCGACGCCTCCTCCGGTTCCGGCACTTGCGATCTCTGCAAAACCGGTGGCAGCAGCCCATAATACAGATTGTGTAGTGGAACGAAGATCGTAATCGATAGACTGAGCATAATAGCGAGGAGAACGGCAAGACCAACCGGTTGACCCCGACAAGTCCAGGAAATCGGTAGCATCCCACTGACAAGTCGCAACCCGGACACGAACAGGATCAAAGATGCTGGAATCACCTCGGCAAAATACCGGGGACCAAAATTCGGACTGGGAGTAAAATAAAACATATAAAGGATAGTATTGAAAAGGATTGACAGGAAGAGCACCCAGTTCAATGGATTCTGTTTTTCCAGAATTATGGTTATGACCAGAATAAGTGTCATCCAACCCATAGCACCGAAGGATCCCCATCCGAACATCTCCGCATTCCATAAACGCAATAATATCTCAACGTTTCGAACGCCCCTGGCAAGATCATGACCGCTTCGCCCACCACCCGGCAAGGGTTCTCCAAGATCATCCCCAAAACCCAATCGTCGCTCCGGATCAACAAAATACCGAGGGTTGACCCGGAAATCTCCCGTCACCTTCTGATTGTAGATTCCCAGGACAACAACGAAGCAAAACAAAGGAATCAGAAATGCAACCAGATGTTTCCAACTTTTCGAACGAACCCGCCATAAAACCACTGCGTACAAGGGTGTCAGCGCAACTGCACCTGCCTGTGGACGGGTAATGTATAACCACCCGATTGCAATGCTTGCGAGCAGAGGCTCGAGCAATGAGGCGTCGACCCCCTTTTTCATCCAGCGCCACCCCATCCACAAGGCGAGAGTTACCCAGACGATTGCTGTTGCGTGTGCCATAAAAATCGAGTTCATCATCCTGAAAAATGGTGAGCAAAGACCCAATATACTCGCAACACGTGCTGAACTTTCGTTCAACATGTCACGGCTGGTAAAATAGATAAGAACCAGGGCGATACCACCGGCTATCGGGTTGACAAGCCAATCCACCCCAAGACGGAATCCGATCGCCAGGAATAAAGAGTATCCTGGATAAACAGACCCATACCATTTCGACTCATTCAAGATGATGAATGGAAACCGGAAGAGTTCAGGCAGCGGCGGAACGCTGGCAAAAAACTGGCCCAAGGCAAAATTCCTTGCCTGAAAATGGTAGTTGAACCCATCGAAAATTCTCGGAACACCTCCTAGTACCCAGAGAGCCGTGCACGCTGACAATCCCGTAAACAGAACCGGAATCACACCCCAGAAAAACCATCCTGGTATTTTTCTCCACCTGATTAGGAGGGAAGCGATGATTTGCCTTATGGTTTCGAATGAAATCAAAAAAAGAGTGCCGAGGATCGCAGATGGAGTCAGCCAAATGAAATAGGCTCTAAGATGCAAATTGTAGACGGCAGCTCGTTCCGTGTATTGCTTAATGCTTAATGTATCCAGGGGTACAAGGTTTCTGATTGTCACATGATATATGATCAGCATAGAAAACATGAGCAAGACAATAGATATCCGTTTGTTTGTGGGATTTGTAAAAATCTTTGGCAGACCCATGATCTCGAAGATAGCGAAAATTCCTTCGCAGGTAAATCGTAGATGACGTACTTTTAACAGATGGTGTTGATTTACCCCCGGTCTTTAATTATGATTGACGGGTGGTCAAGGTTCAGATCAACCTCATTCCTTAAAGAGGTAAATATCTGTGGCGGGAATAGAAGCCTTTGAGAAATCCGAGCGATATGCCGATTACATCTCCAGTGATCGGATTCCATTTCCAGCGAAGTTAAATCTGGAATTGACGACTCGTCGATCCGAGGGTTGTCATTGTCCACTACCTCTAATAACCCGACCCGCTACAGGAATCTTTGATCTTTCAGCAGACACTTTGGATTATATCCTGACAAGCATCCTGCCTTACGTTCAAGCGTTATATCTCGGAGGGCGGGGGGATCCTTGTCTAGCTGAAGACAGTTTGGTTAAAACCCTGGAATGCGCAACGGATTTTGGTGTACCGGTCACTCTGGAAACACATGGTTTGAATTTTAGCAAAAAAATTACTGAGATCCTGTGGCAAAGCAGTGTGCAGAATTTGATTTTGAATATCAACGCGCCGAATGAAGATACACATCGTAAAATATGTGGATGCTCTCTGAATCCAATTGTTGATTTTCTAAAGAAATTAAGTGAACACCGACAATCGCAATCAAACGGAATGCCGGAGTTGCATCTGCGTATGACCGCCACCCGAGACAACATCGAACTCCTTCCGGATTTAATGAAGTTTGCCAATCTGAATCAGGCGATGAGTCTGATCATCGTCCCGATGTCACTTGCCAATGATCCGGACAAGATTTCCGCGTTCAGATACCATCGTGATACAGCGGAGGAAGTAATATATCGAAGTCTGATCGAATCAGAATTGAAAGGATTCAGATTGGAGACAGAACCTCCACAACTGCTGGATGCCCTCGGTGCAGTGGACGATATCCAGTTGTTCTTGTCAGGGCAGGTTCCTCCTGATCCTCAACATGATGACTACATCAGAGACTGCTCCTGCATTTGGAGTCATACATTCATCGATGCGGAAGGCAATATCCTGCCTTGCCAGGGTAATTTTCCTGCGGTTGGCAACATTACCCATCAATCATTCCAGAACATCTGGTATGGAAATCAGCTCAAAGCGATCAGGAGAAATTATGTAACCGGGTTCGGCTCTTCAGAATGTCTGGCATGCCACAACCTGATCTGGCGAAAGAAACGTGCGGCCAAGCACATCGTTAATCCGGTAGATCCAAACTATTTTTTATTTCCGGGATGGCTGGATCTTGAGCTCGAGGAGAGAGATTTCAGATTTACCAGTGACAGGGCTGTTGTGTTCCTGAATCGTTCGAAACAACATTTGTTTGCTCTTGCCCAGATTAGAAAAGGCCCTTTCGAAGGATCTCCCGGGAAGGGTAAAATTATAATCAACAATCACGAAGTTCATCCGTTCGAGTTACAGAGCAGTCAATGGGAAACTTTGGAAATACCATTGCCTGATGACGGAAAAGCAGATGATCTGGTATCACTCGAAATCATCCCGGAAAAAGCGTTACGGCCCATTCATCTAAACCAGGAAACGACAGACTATCGTAATCTCGGTATCAAGGTATCCGGGGTTTGGTTGGAGAGTTGGGAAAAAAAAGTTGTTTTCGCTCAACAACTTGTATTGCTGGGATACGATGTTTCCCCGGAGGCATGGGAAATTGATGGCGATGTAGTGTTCAGAACTTTCTGGCGCACTCTGACTCAAGCAGAGCGCGATATCAAGGTGCTTCTGGATTTTCAGCACGAAGATACAGATGAGAGTGGGCGAAGTGATTCAAAGAAAGGCAGTATCAGGGTAACCTCTCTTCAAAGTGATTTTCTTCTTGAACATCGGGGACTTCCAACGAGCAACTGGCAAGCCGGAACATTCATCGCCCACGAGTATTTATTCCCCGTTCCGGACAAGTTAAAACCGGGACATTACAGAATTCACCTCGGAGTATATCCTGAGGGTGATCCTAAAAAACGTGTAAAAATTTCTCGCAGCGACCGAGAGCATAGGGATAATCTCGCTCTTCTCGGCACAGTCCTGATCTCTCAACAAAAACGTTGAACAGCCCCTACCTGGAATTTAACTCCCGCTATAGGGACCATCTTACCGAACAGAATGTTCCATATCCGACCGCTGTTAATATCGAACTGACAACGCTGTGTAATCTCCGTTGCATCATGTGTCCAAAAACTTCTGGGGTTGCCCGGACACCACCTGATCGAACCATGTCTGAAACGGTTCTGGAAAAAATCATCTCTGAAGTCGTGCCCCATGTTTTCCGAATTGATCTGGTGGGCGACGGAGAAATTCTTCTTGTTCCATCGCTGATCCTTAAAGTTCTCAATGCTGCGGCCAAACAAAAAATCCTTGTCAATGCGTCAACCAATGGTGTGATTCTCACAGAAGAACTGGCGAATATGCTCGTCAGAAACCAGTTGCATGATCTGAATATATCTCTGGATGCAGCTCAGGCGGATACCTATCGGGCAATCAGAGGTGCTGATCTTGACCTTGTTTTACGTAATATCAAGACGCTGAACCAAGTTAAAAAGAAGGCTGATTCACTCTATCCGAGACTCCAGTTCTCTATGGTCGGAATGAAAAGGAACATCGATCAGTTACCGGCTCTCGTTCACCTCGCTGCTCAGTATGGTGCGCAATCGGTTATGGTGCAGGCCATGGGTGAATTCGATCCGGTTGAGAATGAGTCCATCTCTCTCAGAGATAGAGAGCATGGTCGCCAAATACTCAATAAAACTCGAGAAATCGCTCATCGTGAAGGTGTAACGATCACTCTATGGCCCCAGGGTCAATTTGACGAGAATACAACATCTCCTGTAAATCCTATCCCATCTCCCGATGACCATGTTCAGAAGGATTTACTAAGAATTAAAGATTGTGATTTTCCATGGGATGTCCCATATTTCGCCACCGATGGCTCGGTCAGACCTTGTTGCGCCATGGCTCCGTTGGGAAACCTGGACCAGTCCTCCTTCTCGGAAATATGGTTCGGCGACGCGTACACTCAGTTGAGACGGCAGATGAAATCCCTGAATCCCCCGGCCGAGTGCCGGAAATGCCCTGGTCGAGGCTGGTATCAGCCGGTTGAATGCCGATCAGAATTGCTGCCTGGCCGGGATGATCATCAGTTCGGTACCGGCTGGTTCGAAACTGAAACTTACAAAGGGGAGAACTATCGATGGGCTCGTGAAAACGCGGTCTTTTTCATCACAGGTAAAGGACCGGGCGTGATGGAGATTGATATTCATACGGTTTGGGATATCGGCACAACACAGGTGATCGATATTCAGATCGATGAAGAAAGAAAACACACCGTGACTTTTACATTCGGAGAGCGCCGAGTGGTCTATCTTCCGGTCACCAATTCAGAAAACCTTCATTCAGTCCGAATCTCGGGGAAAGGATGGCGACCGGTTACCACTGTACCGGGAGAACTTGATCCTCGTTCATTAACCGTTATGTTTTATGGCGCACGTATGCGATCCATGGGAGATCCGGTTCGATTTAGTGACAACATTGTTTTGAGAGGGTATTCTTTTTCGGCGACATCGATGGATCGAACGCATTCCATCACACTCTTTTGGGAGAACGGTTCAGCGAAAACGGACAATCTAAAACAATTCTTCCACGTATTTCCTGATGTTCATCACTTCCGCTCGATTGTATTCAGAGGATTCGAAATATTGAGACGATTTGATGGTACAAAGCGTTTTCAGTTGGATATCGATTTCCCTTCCCCGAGCCATTCGGATGAGTTGATGATTCAGCAGATTCAACTTCAAGCACCCCCCAGTTGGTCGTCAGGGCAATATCCCGTATTTATGGGACTGATTGATCCTCGAGGGAACAGGATTCACCCGCAGTCACGCATTCATTCTCTCCATCGATCCGCCATTCAACTGGGTTTATTGGAGATAAAATGAAACTTCTGTTCGTCGTTCAGCGGTATGGACTGGAAGTAGATGGCGGAGCTGAGCTTTATTGCCGTTGGCTGGCTGAAAAAGCTAATCTCAATCATCAGGTGACGGTTCTGACGACAACGGCTCAAGACTATATAACATGGGCCAATCAATACACTCCCGGTCGAACCTCTATAAACGGCGTGGAAGTGATCCGAATGGCGGTGGAATTTGAAAGGCACATTGAATCCTTTAACGCTCTTACTGATCGGATTCTAACAGGTCAAACATTGGAAGCAGATTCTGAGGACGAGTGGCTTCGAGCACAAGGACCATGGAGCCCTCAGATGATCGAATACATCCGTCAGAACCATCTCAATTATGATCTGCTGATTTTTGTAACATACCTCTACGCACCGACAGTCTATGGCTCGAAAATCGCACCGGAAAAAAGCCTCCTTATCCCAACCGCTCATGATGAACCCGTCGCTTCATTTGCTGTCTTTAGAGAACTCTATCACCGAATCCGTGGTTTGCTGTATCTGACCGAAGCCGAAAAAAACTATGTTGAATCGATGTTCGGAGTCCAAGATAAGCCCAATATACTTCTGGGAACCGGTATCAACCTGCCTGAGCCCGTATGTAGTGCTCGTGAGATTGACGTGAAGTACGGCATATTTAAACCATTTTTGCTATATATGGGAAGGATCGAACCCGGGAAAGGGTGTGCAGACCTGGTCAAAAATTTCCTGTCCTATAGAAGAAATCACCCTTCCGGAATTTCGCTTGTGCTTGCAGGACGCCTGCATATGCCACTTCCCGAAGATCCCTCTATCCGTTATATAGGATTCGTTCCCGACGGAGACATTCAACCGCTAATCAGTGCGTCATCCGCAGTTGTCGTTCCCTCACCCTATGAAAGCCTGTCCATCCTGCTCCTGCAGGCATTCGCTTGCGGTAAACCGGTCATCGCAAACGCCACCTCACCTGTTCTTCTGGCACATTGTCTGAATTCGAACGGTGGTTTGTATTATGCAGATGAGGATGAATTTATCGAAGCGCTGGATCTGATCCTGGGCGATGAAAACCTCCGGCATCGGTTGGGAGAAAACGGAACCCGGTATATTCAGACTCAATTCACCTGGGACCGAGTATTGGAGAGGTTTGAGAATTTTTTACAAAGGTTCTGATTTCACATCAAAAAAGAATTTACAATAGAAGTTCCATATTCCCCTTGACAATATCGGGTACAATTAGTTAAAAGTTATTGAATAATTTGAGGTATTCATTTGCAACAAACAGAATTACCGAAGCATTTATGGGAGTTTAACCAACCGGAAAAAGAAATTGTTCAAGAGCTGGCGCGAGCAATGGAGATGCCACCTTTCGTTGCAGCAGTTCTCGTGCAGAGGGGATTCACAGATACGGAGAGTGCTATCAGTTTTCTGAATCCCAGCTTGGATGATCTCCACGATCCTTTCCTTATGGACGACATGGAAAGAGCTGTGGAACGAATTCGGCAGGCATTGGTGTCTCAGGAAAAAGTGTTGGTTTGCGGTGATTATGATGTGGATGGAATCACATCCGTCGCGCTACTTAAACGGTCTTTGCCAAATTCCGGCATAGATGTGTTTACATATCTTCCAAATCGGCTGTCAGAAGGCTACGGTTTTCATGAACATTCAGTGTGTTTTGCCCGGGAGATTGGTGCAACTCTGATGATTACCGTCGATTGTGGTATTACATCCAGGGAGACCGTCGATTATGCCCGGCAATTTGGTATTGATACTATTATTACTGATCATCATGAACAAAACGGTCCCTTGCCCAACGCCGTAGCGGTTCTGAATCCCAAGAGGGAAAATTCGTCCTATCCTGACGATAATCTTGCTGGAATCGGCGTTGCCTTTAAGTTAGTCAGCGCCCTGATCCAGCGAGGTATGCTCCGGTTTCCGATCACATCCATGCTCGAACTCGTCGCTTTAGGAACAGTTGCTGATGTGGCCAAACTGGTTGGGGAAAACAGGATACTCGTCTTCCATGGTCTGCAAGCGTTGACACATACATCCCACGCGGGTCTGAAGGCATTAAAAAAAGTCGCCCACATCATCCCGGGACGTAGTATGGATCCATACACTATTGGTTATCAGCTTGGCCCGAGAATCAATGCTGTCGGTCGGCTTGGTGCTCCCGAATTCGCCTTGAATCTCCTGTTGGCGACATCGAACCAGGAAGCGGAACAGATTGCCAGAAAAATGGACCAAGTAAATCACAAGCGCCAAAGCATTGAAGAGGGAATTCTGACAACCGTCAGACAGGAAGTTGATACAATGGATCTCAACGCCGAGCCTTTCATCATAGTGAATGGTGAGGACTGGCATGAAGGCGTAATCGGCATCGTCGCCTCCAAAATCACCGATCGGTATTTCCGGCCGACTTGCGTTATCACAATTAAGGAAGGAGTCGGAAAAGGGAGTGGACGCTCCATTCCTTCTTTCAGTCTTTTCGACTGCCTTAATCAGGTATCTGAGCACCTGATCGAGTTTGGTGGCCATCAAATTGCCGCAGGCTTTCGGATTTCGCCGGACAAAATCAGCGACTTTAAAGCAGCATGCCAGGCTATTGCGAAAAAAATGCTGAAACCTGAGGATTTGATTCCATCGACGGAGATTGATGCACAAGTTGAGATTCAGGATGTGAATTTTCGTTCCATCAGATCGCTCAACAGGTTGGCACCATTTGGTTTGGGTAATCCCAAACCCAAATTCCTGCTGAAGCATCTTCATCACCAATATCCTCCGCGATTGGTTGGTGCTGATGGAAATCATCTGAAACTGACTCTGGCGTCAGGAAATCGATATATCGATGCAATCGCTTTCGGTTTCGGGCAGTATTTTGATAAAATAGTCTCTGCTGAGTCTCTGGATGTTATCGCCACACCAGAGATCAATCAATGGAATCAGCGCGAATTGCTCCAGTTGCAGATCCATGATATCCGGATCTATCCATAAAAAATGACGGATTTATCTTCTCGCGTTGCCGGTTTTCCAGTAGTCTTGTTGTCGATTGGAATCTGTATTCATCTGATGATGCTGGGATCCCTGCTCAGCGAACCAGTTGCTCTGGAACATGGGATCCATCTAGAAGGCTCCCGATCGCATCCGATGGAGATAAAACAATGCAGAGGATTCCTCGATGCATGGTTTCATGATACGGACAGAGTGCCAAGGGGACTGGATTTTTTTTCCATTTATCAAGCCGGACGTAATTTCCTTCGCGGTCAATCCATATACTATGGCGTCAGAGTTCACAATCTCGGTCCTGAAGCACTTGTTGTGCCATACTTTTCCGGATTCCGATATTTGCCGGCATATGCCTGTATCTTCGGTGGCATTCTGAATCTTCTCCCACCATGGCCTTCCTACTGGAGCTGGATCGCTATCGTGGAAATCCTTTTAATATGTAACCTTTACCTTATCCGCCGATTGCCTGTCTCCGTCCGGACACAGACACTCATTATGAGTATGTGGCTGATTTATTCTCCTTATTACATCGAACTCCATATCGGCCAGCAATCCATGGTCACCGCCACACTCATTCATCTGGCCCTGATCGCACATCTCCAAAATAAACCGGATCATCGAGATGCCTGTTACATCGGATCAGTGTTGTGGAAAATCAATACCGCACTATATCTTCCTGTTTTCGTAAAACTCAGACGTTGGAAAACCATTTCCATTCTCGGGATACTGGCAATCCTATCATCTTTACCGTATTTCCTGCTGGTGCCTGGTAGTCTTCCGGAATTTCTTTCGTATTTCCGCCATAAATTCATTGCCGCAGGTCCAAACAGCCTTGGATTGTCAACGTTGATTATCCAGTTTCTTGATTATGAGGGATTGGAACACGCAACGATAAAGCTGATCCTGAGCTTCTGCAGTCTGATGATCATCACAGGTGCCTTGCTGAGCACGATGATCCCTAGAAAAATCCGATTTGACCGGGCTCTGATGATCTGGGTTTGCATTTACTTTCTGACTTACAAGTATGTCTGGGAACATCATTATATCATGATTCTTCCTGTTTTGTCCGCGGGAATGGTGGATAAACGATTGAGATATTGGACACTTGCGCTCTGGTTGTTTTGTGCACTGCCAACACCTTATTTCTGGTTCAACAACCCGATGCTTGCCATGCCTCAACTCGAATGGAATCTGACGAAGAGAATTTTTTATCACAGCACTAAGATTATTCCGCTGCTTGTTTTCTTTCTAAGATTGGTTGGAGAATCATTCAGAGATAAATTCACCAAGAGTGGTAGTAATTCTCAACACCACGCCTCAGCACAATTGGATATTACCGGTTATATCATGAGTTGGTTTACTTCCCGGAAAATTTAAGTTTCGCAACATTCCAGAGTCCTTCGAACAGAATTTTGGGAGTCAGCGTAGATTGACCACGTTCCCGATCCGGAAAGATGATCGGTACTTCAGCGATCTTGAACCCATGCCGGATAACCCGGTACAGAACATCGGATAAAATAGCCGGACCCCATGTGGTCAGATTTCTGACACCTATTGTCTCGAGAACAGGACTTCGATAGCCCCTGAATCCTGATGTGCAATCCCGGACAGGCGCTCCAAACATAATCTGCTGATAACGACCCGCCAATCGGCTGATTACATGCCGATGGAAACCCGGACGCCGATCCTCACCACCAGGCACATATCGAGATCCCAGGACCATATCAAATTCATCCAGAGCTGCGAGCAGACTTGGAATATAACAAGGTTGATGAGAAAAATCTGCATCCATCTCAATGACCCGATCAAATTCATGATCCAAAGCCCAAATATAAGCTGCAATACCGGCCCATCCGCGTCCTCGTGGACCTTGCCGGTGCAGAACGTGGAGATTTGGAAAATCCCCACTCATCGACTCCGCTATTTGCCCTGTTCCATCCGGAGATTGATCATCTACGATCAACATATGCGCGTCCGGAACAGCAGCGAAAACATCTTTTATCAGCAATGCGATGTTCTCAGCTTCATTCCAGGTAGGTGTAAAGACAAGGTTTCTCATCAATGTTCGCTTATGCCACTGAGCGATTAAAGCGGAATGTATTTAAATAACGGCTGTCCTTCCTGAACGGACTGAGCATTCTCAGCAAGGATCTCGATAATTCGGCCATCCTCCGGCGCTTCCAGTTCATTCATCAGCTTCATCGCTTCCAGAATACAGAGTGTTTTACCTTTGCGGACTTCGTCACCGATATTGACCAAAGGCGGCGCGCCAGGTGCTTTTGAACGATAAAACGTGCCGGCCAAAGGTGACAGAACCACTTCCGAAGAATCCGAAATGGCTGGAGCTTCTTCCTGTGATGCCGGTTGTATCGGCGCTGTTTCAGTGGTGATCCCTGTATCGCCAGGTGCAGGCTGCCCATTCCGTTTCAGGCGAAGGTATTGGTCTCCATCCTGAAGTTCCAGTTCCTGGATATCTTCCTTGTGCAGCAATCTGGCTAGTTGACGAATTTTCTGTAAATTCATCGTGTCCCCCCTATCGAGCGCGTTCGATATATGTCGCATTTCTCGTGTCGACCCGAATTATTTCACCTTCTTCTACAAACAGGGGTACCTGAACTATTAGACCAGTTTCGAGAGTTGCCGGTTTGGTTGCGCCCTGTGCTGTATCACCTCGTATACCAGGATCCGATTTGATAATTTTCAATTCGACTTTCATCGGAACTTCAATGGAAATTGCATTGCCTTGAAAGAAAAGAACTTGAACAGGCATGTTCTCCTTAAGATAATATTTTGTATCACCCAATTGTTCCTCAGTCAGGGGTTTCTGATCATACGTATGACTATCCATAAAATAATATAGATCTCCGTCCTGATACAAATATGACATTTCCCGCATCTCAATATCCGGTTTCCCTACTCTATCGCCTGATCTGAAGTTTATATCCAGACTGCTTCCTGTTCGAAGATTCTTTATTCGTGCTTTTACGAACGCAACACCCTTGCCCGGTTTAACATGCTGGCATGTAACGATCTCATACGGATCTCCCTCATACTCGATCTTCAAACCGTTTCGAAATTCACTTGTGTCATACATTTTGTCATCCTCCTGATTCGTTTCCTGATAAAATCGGTTGTTCTCTCACCGGTTCAATCGCCAATGTCTCTGCCCCCGAAACCCGGATGCAGACTGTCTCCTCCAACCTAATTCCACCCCAACCCGGAACAAATATCCCGGGTTCCAGAGCCGCCACCATATTTATCACTAATTCATCTCCGGAATCCAGACAGAAATAAGGGGGTTCGTGCAATTCCAGACCGACGCCGTGACCCAGGGGATGAACAAAATACTCTTTTAGACCAAATTCAGCAAAAGTCGATCGTGCAATACCGTCGATTTCCGACGTTTTCATTGAAGATCGAAGCGCCTGAATGACATTTGCAAGAGTTATTCGTACAGCATGATATCGCCGAAGCTGAGTATTCGTTGCCTTTTTCCAGAAAAAAACACGCGTAAAATCAGATCCATAACCATCTGACCGTGCACCCCAATCAATCAGGATCGTGTCTCCCGGCTGAAGTGTCCGGTCCGATCCTGACCAATGCGGGAACGCCGTGTTTTCTCCGAACGCCACCATCGATGGGAAACACGGCAATTCATTACTCATACGAATCACTATCTGATCCATGCGTGTTGCTGCCTGTTTCTCAGAAATGCCTTCCTGAATGCTACGGGTCCATTCCAGCAGCGCTTGCCCGGATACAGCTGCCGCTTCCCGGATCCGGTTGAGTTCCTCCTGATCTTTTACAGCGCGTATCCTTGATAAACTATCTCCTGCATCCACCCACTCAATTGACTGATTGATCTGCCGGGCTACCAGGTAGAAAGCCAATGGGATTTTCATTGGATCCACCCGACAACGCATCACCTTACAACGCTTTAACCAGAGGAGTGCATCAACCCATGGGGATCGTCCGCTGCAGTGGACAATATGACGGTCATAGACCATCCTTGCGCTAGAATAATTGGTGATATCGGTAAAAATTCTGATGCTGTCCTGATTCAGGACAACACACGCACCGGCCAGGTTTAGACCGGTAATGTAGCGAATATTGGCAATATCCAGTAATACAATCGCGTCACGTCTGTCCTTTTGTATCAAGAGGAGCAGCTCTTTCAAACGTGTTGCAATCGCCTTCATTCGAGTTCATTCAAGATGATTTAGATATTATCTTGTCAATTACGAGCAATGCAGCCAGGTAACTGAACTCCCTGAAACCTGAAATCTGTCCGCAGCAGACATCCGAAATGATGGTTTTCTGCCTAAATTTTTCACGTGCGGCAATATTGCTGAGATGTACCTCAACAACCGGGATGCTGCATGTGATAATCGCATCGCGGAGAGACAGGCTTGAATACCCCAAACCAGCTGGATTCAGAATCACGGCATTCGCCTCCCTGGATGCAGTTCGAATGCGCTCGATAATCAGATCCTCCCGGTTTGACTGAAAGAAAGAAACGGCCAGACCGATCGAATCCGCGTACTGCTGGATTAACTGGTTCAACTCTTCCAGGGAACAAGATCCATAATGACCTTCCTCCCGAATTCCCAGCAGATCAAGATTGGGACCGTGGATAACATGAACCTTTTTCATGGGTATCAATCCGTCCTCTGATCGTTATGAATTACAGTTTTCATGGATTCCAGTAGTCGGATTGTCCGACTGATAACCTCGATTTTTTTGTCCCGATCCCGGCTTTCTGTCTCTTTTACAATTGCAGCATATGTAATTCTAAATCCTTCACGAGCGTCGTTATCATCCGGTGCCGTTTCCAAAATTTGCTGAAAGATAGCCAGCGCCCCATCCAGATCGTGTTGATGGAGTTTGCCATATGCCTGGGTTAATTCAGAGTGAAAAGGAGAAATTTCGACGCCTTCATCTGAGACTTCTCTATTTTCCTCAGTCTGTCTTGGCGTAATAATAGCCACCCGTTGAGTCTTTAAAGTCGGAAGCTCCGACAAATCAGCGCCGAAAGGTCGCGCCACCTCATGCATGGTATCCACGCATGCGTGAATCTGTTGAAGTAATTGCTGAGCCATCACATTGTCCGGATGTTCTATTAACACCGATTTAATCAGCTCTTCCGCCCGGCTGACATCATGAGTCTGGTACATAATCATGAATCGGGCACACAGTACTTGAAGCGTCTCAAATTGTGGAAAGGCTTCTATTCCCTCCATTAAAATAGCAACAGCCTGATGAGGTTCCCCGATGTCAACATATCTTTCTGCCAAGTTGAAAACTGTCGCCGCGCTGGGACTCCGTTGCATCTGTTTCTCCAGTTTAATGATGTCCTTGCGCGTTTTCTTCGCGTCTGTGTTCATGGTCAGCCCCTGTCCTCGAAAAAAGGCAGGCACCGAAGCGCCTGCCTTGAATTCTCAATCACCCGATTTATCTGAAACCGGGATTCCCATCGTTAAATATCGTCATCGACAGTGACCGCTTTTGTTGTTTGTCCCGTCATGCCTTCATCATCGATGACCATCAATTCAACTGTATAGCTTCCTTCATCTGTATAGATATAAGTAACTGTTTTACCGCTTCTGTATTTACCGTCACCCATGTTCCAACTATAGGTTCTGATTTCATCATATGCTTTCGATTCGTCCCAGGAATCGCCACCGGATTGCCCACGATCGTAGGAATTACCACCCATAAAGGTGATAGTCGTGCCGGTCGTAATTCCGGTGGACGGGAAGAAGGTGATCACAGCAGTTGGCGGTATAGTATCAGCGGGCAATGAGCCATCCCAATGCGGGTTATAAATCCAGAAAGTCTCCTGGGCAAAATAGGTCAACGTGTTCCAATCCTCATATTCAATTGTTGCCTGGGCGTCCAGATAATACAGCAATTCAGGAATGGCCCGTCCAACACCACCGACGTACATTGTTACAGTGGCTTCACCCGCTGCATTTGTAATGACATCGGTCAGCAAGGTGCGATCTCCGAAATGCACGATATCCGGATCGAGATACTCGGCATTATTAGCACCGATCATCAGGCGAACCAGTGTATTCGCAACCGGTGCCATGTCTTTGATGCGCACAAACCGGACCTTCGCCTGCATGGTGGCGTTGTTGTTGGCAGGAACACGGGATGGATTAATCTGCATCGTCAGCGCATAACCGCTGATGCCATCACGTCCCTCTTCATCATTATGTCTGGCATCTTCCATGCTCTGGCAACCGACGAAAACGAACGCTGTCGTCAGAATCGCCGTCAGGAGGACCACCATTTTCATATTGATTGTTCTTTTCATGGTATCCGTCCCTCCTCTTACTCAGTTAGCCATTGGCAGGCAAAGTTAACCGTCATTTGGGCGGGTTTCGAAACAACTTCCTCACCGGCGAATGTATCGCCCCAGATTACTACGCGACATGCAGTGTGAATCTCAAAAAGCCCTGTCTCCTGATCATATCCCGGATCACATAAATCCTGGAGAGGAGGCATTTCCTTCTGGGATGCCCGGCAGATAATAATGGGGAAAGTTGTTGTACCGTTCAATGAGCAGACGGAACTCAGATTGCCGGTGAATGTTTCCGGAACACGTGATCCGGTATCTTTCCTGTAATAACTGATTTCGTATCCTTTCAGGAGGACATCCATGTAAAAAGAAGTCGTGTCCGGATTCGCATCGATCGGATTAACACGAACCGTGCACTGCACTTCGTCTTCCTTCAGATTATAGACGTCTGCCTGAAAAGGATCGTTAGCGTTCAGATCCGTTATTGTCAGAATGACAGGTGCTTTTGTATTCGCCTCTCCTGACGCATCACCGCAGCCACTCAATCCCATCGTGAGGGTGACAGCCAGGATGATGGAGGCTGTTATCAAGGATTTTTTTATCATTGATTTTCTCCTCTTTGTATTCATTGTTACCCCCTGACCCGGGTTAAAAGGCCTCGGTTCGGATGATCTGTTCTTCGTCAGCGACTATTTTCGGGGTGATGAAGAACAGAAGATCAGAGAATGATGATTGACGCGCATCGTCTTTAAACAACCACCCTAAGATAGGAATCTTGCCAAACCATGGAATTCGTCTTGTATCGACATTCTGAACGGATTGGTTCAGACCACCGATGACGAGTGTGTCGCCGTTCTTTATCAGCACCTTGGTATTGGCGTTATTCGTGAATATCGGCGGATTCGAACCGGCGCCAGGAAAATCGCGGGTGACTGTGACTTTTAGATTAATCCAATCATCATTTGTGATATTCGGCGTTACGTTCAGCGATGTCGTGGCATCCTGAAATGTGACTGTAGCGCCTTCGGTGCTGGATGTATTCAGATAAGGAATTTTATCACCGCTTGATATCGTTGCCGTCTCATTATTGAGTGTTGTAACTGTGGGTCGGGAGATAGTCTTGCTCAATCCTTCATTCTCTGCGGCACTCAAGGCGACATTCAGACGAAGCGTATCCATCACATTGCCGAAGGTCATCGCAAGATATTGATCACCGGCCGGGAAGTTGACGGCATACTTTGACGAGTCGGGATCGGTTCCGGTGGTTGCATTAATCTGGAAATTATTCGGGAATTGATACCCGGTCGTGTTGCCGTGGGCCGCATCGGCGAAGAAACGGCCGCCCCACTGAATTCCCAACTCCCGGGTGAAATTTTTGCTTGTCACAACTATTTGTCCGTTGATCGCAACAGCCCGTGTTCTGACATCGAGGACTTTCACCATATCCGTGATGTTATTCAAAGCGAATTTAACGTCGCGAACAATCAGAGCATTGACCCGGGTATCCTTCATAATATTACCGCGTTCCGTCAGAAATACCCTGCAGGCATTTTCCATATCGTTGATATTGGCATAACTCAGATAAAGAATGACGGACTCGATCGGCAAGGCTCTTCGCTTGGCATCTTCCAACTGCATTTTTACAGTGTTTTCATCGCGAAGCTTGGTATTGAAAGCGATACGCATGATGTTGCCTTCTATTTCTTTACCAAGACCCTGATTTTTCAAAATAACTTCCAGCGCCTGATCCCAGGGAACATTGTCCATTCGCAGGGTAATTCTGCCGGAAACATCCGGATCAACAACGACGTTGAATCCGCTCACTTCCGCTATCAATCGGAAGATATCGAGGATGTCGGCGTCCTTCAAATCCAGGAAAATCGGTTTGCCTTTGTAGGTAGTCGGGGCCTGCAGACCATAGACTTGTGTCGCTTTTGCGAGATTGTCTCCCGATGCTGCAACCTGTGGAACTGTCCAGTCCTGGGCAGCAGCTTCATCTTCAGCCGCCTCTCGAGCACTCCCGATAGTGACGTCACCAAACGTGATCTTCAATCCTTCGTTCGAACTGGTGATGGTATAGGGGTGCTCATTCTTCAAAACCATCTCGACTCGAACGATCTGTCGATTCGCTTCAGCAAAGCGTCTGGAGGATACATGATCAATAAATTGATAGTCACCCTCCAATTCTGTTGCTTCAATCGCAAGTGCTGCGTCCGGAATGTCTACAACCAGTCGATACGGATCCGACAGGAGAAATGCGGAATGGGCTAGCGGCTGATTACCGATAATCCACACCTCTTCTCCCGTGCTGGTTGATCGAACTTCCAGGCGGCTGATCAGGGTTTGAGTTTCTGAGTTGTCTTCTGCGACCGCAATGTTCGTCCATAACAGAAGAGCCATTGCAAGACAACATGCCGTAATCGAAGTAACTTGCCGGAAATGACTTGTTCGTGAAACCATTAGCCTCCTCCTGTATTATCGGTGAAGATAAAGCTCAATCCTCTGTTTCTCTTTCTCACGTCCGAAAGGATCCAGAATTACCTTCTCAAACACAACTTTCCCGCTCTCGATGGCCGTAACCTTGCCGTCGAGTAAAGTTTGTCCAACTTCCATGTTATATGCTTTACCGTCGGTCCCGAGAACAATGGCTACTCTCCCAAGACCGATCTGGATACCTTGAATTTTAATTTCAGAAATCTTCATTGCGGCAAGACCGGCTTTCCCTGGATCAAGATCCTTGTTTATCAATAATGAAACAAACGGATCCCTCATGCCATGACTGTTATATACGAATTGCTTGGCTTCTTGGGGAACGGCTGTCGGAGCTCTCGGAATGTCGGCATTAAATTCCTCTGTAACCGGTTCGGAAGCAACAGGATTGGTCTGTGCAGCTTCCTCCTGCGCAAATGTCGTCCATCCCCAGACACTGAATAGAAAAAGCGAAGAGATACATACACTCACTGTTATCTTTAAGCTGATCATTAATCGATTCGCTCTTCGTTTCATTTTTCTCTCCTGATACCTGTAAGCCTACTGGAGATACCAAAAGGCAGTCAAGATACATTGGGCAGAAATCGACGGGCCACCGATATGATAAATCCCCCGGATCTGCAAATCATAGACATTCATAATCCGTTGTTCGTTGGCGACTTTGTCAAAAAAATACCCCAGTTCATGGTAGCCGCCAAACATACTTAAATTAATCGGAATCTCACCGTAAAAACCGTGTGTACGTTCTGGAATTGGTTGAAAACGCTCAACTTTTAGCCCACATTGTGTTGCCAAGTTCTCCATGCTTTTTACTAATTGATCCACGTTTGGCCGGTTCCCAAGAATTTCAGCGGCACCCCGCATCTCTTCCTTCAACTGGAAGACCTGTTGCCGGAATTTTTCGAGCTGATCCTTCATCGCCAAACCCTTCGTAATCTTTGCATCAAGTTCGGAAATTTTCACGTCATAAATTGCGATTTGTTCTTGAGCCTTCTTATATTTTGTAAAATAAAAGACAGAACAGATCGCACATATGATAACCAGATAAACGACATAGCGCTGCCAGGGTGAATAAGCTTCCAATGACTCAACCCAGTTCATACTTTCCCCCCTTAAACACGCGACCTGAAATCAAGCTCAAATTCATAGATTTCGCGACTGAGCATCGTTTTTAAAGTTGCTATTTTCAAATTAATCGAATGGAAATACGGCGATCCTTCAAGAGAACTCATAAAATCACCGATACTCGTTTGAGATAATCCAAAACCTCGGATAGATATCAGATCCCCCGCTGTTCGAAGCTGAGTAAACCAGATTTCTTCCGGAAGTCTTCGATTCAATTCATCCAGCATCAACACGGGACCCGTTTGATTTTCCTTCAATTGCTTAATCGTATTAACCTTATTCTCGAGAGCCTTGATATCTTGCTCATAGCGTATAACCTGGTCGATAATAACTTGCAATTCCTCGACCTGTTTGGTTTTACGATCAATCGTCGACACCTTTTCATCCAGAACCGTCGTGAGATAGTGCGCCCATATTCCGACGCCCACCAATACAACGAAAATCAATGCCCCTGCTGCAATCAGTTCAATGGTAACAACCGACGTTTTTTTCCGCTCATGCGGCAACATGTTAATCCTGATCATGATCTATCCTCTCCTTAAGGCCAATCCCACAGCGACTGCACACATGGGAGCGATCTCTTCGATCATTACCGGATCAAATTTCTTTTGATTAAATGATACATTCCTCAGCGGATTCCCAACAATAACCTCGACACCCAGACGTTCACTGAGAAATCCGGCGATATCCCCACGCCGGGTCTTGCTGCAGCCTCCGGTCAATACGACCTGATCAATACCGGATGTTGACGATGTCGCCTTAAAGTAATCAAAACTTCGCTGAATCTCATGACTCAGATCCTCCGCAACGGAATTGATGATGTCGTCAGCCACATCCCTGCTGACCCCTTCGACATCCTCTCCTCTTTTAATGGATTCAGCCTGATGATACGAGACATTCAATTCCTTCTGGATCGCATCCGTGAATTGATTGCCCCCGATCGAGATATCCCGGTAAAGCATGTGCTGACGACCCTGGACGATGTTGATATTCATCACTCCGGCACCGATATCGATCAAAGCAATCACACGATCGGAGTCCAATCCATAATTCAACTCGAATTGATTCCCGATAGCGAAACCATCAACATCAACGACCAATGGTGTCAACCCTGCCTGACGAACAAGATTAGTATAGTCATTAACCTTATCCTTCTTAACTGCGACAAGGATCACTTCCATTTCATTGCCACCAATGTTCTGCTCTTCCAAAATATGGAAGTCGATATTCACATCATCAATGTCAAATGGTATGTATTGTTCCGCTTCCCAGTGAATCGATTCGTCCAACTCCTCCTGTGACATCTTGGGCAATGTGATTTTCTTAACAATAACGGAATGCCCTGATACCGACAGTGCAACATTTTTTCGACGAATCTTCTGGTCCTTGACAATTTTCTGGATCGCATCAACGACGATTGCTGAATCCATGATGGCACCATCGACAATGACTTCCGGCGGTAACGGTTCATAGCCCAGAGCCTGAAGAGAAAACCCCTTCATCTGCTCCTTAAGCACTACCATTTTGACCGCACTGGTTCCAATATCGAGGCCAATCAGCTGTTTGCCTTTTCCGAACATTGAAACTGCAACCTCCCACCTGAATGTAGCACTCAGAAAAAATGTGAATCGTAATCCTACTCGTTCCTAAGTTCTTCTATCAGTCCGGCACTAAACTGTCAAGTTTTATTGCGGAGAAGCCTTGCCGGGAATACTTCGATTTTGCTTGACCACCTATCCGGATGGTGCTAATGTTCGTCCGCTTATCTGATCCAGTAAGCAATATAAACGAAGGAGAATGCTCATGTCGAGAAAATGTGAAGTTTGCGGAAAAAAACCAATGTTCGGAAACCGGATCAGCCATTCGAATAATGCCACACTCCGGCGATTCAATCCAAATATCAGGAAGATGCGTGTTATTGTGAATGGTATGAAAAAGCGGATCTGTATCTGTACCGACTGCCTATCGGCAGGAAAAGTCCAGCGCGCCTGATTTGTAACAGAAGCGACAGCTTCGATTACCATCAATTGGATTTATGTGCCCGGGTTCGATTATTTTTTTCGTGATCGAGACCGGGTGATTTTTTGGATTCCAGGAACCCGCCTCAAACTCTCGAGTAACGCATCCGGATCCGACACGCTGTTGGCATCCAGGAGTAATACACCTCTTACCCGGTTGTGCCTCTTGTCCGTCACCTGAACATGTTCCGACAATACAATGGCACCTCTCTCAACCAAAACTCTGTTGATCTCCTGAGTTAACCGTGCCATCTGGATCCCCTCAAATACAAATCGCACCGGATATTCCGGATTGTCATTCACCTCCCAAACGACCGGTACCTTTCGCTCAGAACCCAACTTCTTCAGGCTGGCACAATTCGCCGCATGAATCGTTATTCCTCGACCTTGCGTGATGTATCCGACGATTTTTTCACCCGGCATCGGTTCGCAACATCTTGCGAATCGAGTCATTACTTCGGCGTTATTCAGAACCTTGACCTGACCGGATAAGCGATCGGATATCGCTTCCTTATCAACCGGTACCTGAGGTTTCAGTCTGGATGCCCGTATGGTGATCAGGCGATTGATAACGTGTTGAACGGAATATTCTCCGAAACCAAGTGCTGCGAAGAGATCATCCTGCGATGAATAACCCGATCGCTCCACAACTTCCCTGAATTCTTCCGTATCGAATACTCCTATTACCGGAATCCGATGACGCCGAAACTCCTTCTTCAGAATGTCCGCTCCGGATTTCACCATCGAATCCCTGGATTCCTCCCTCAAATAACTCCGGATCTTGTTGCGAGCCGCTGACGTCCTGACAAACTTCAGCCAATTCCGGTTGGGATGCGCATTACGAGATGTGATGATCTCAACAATATCACCGTTGGTAAGTTTTGTTCGCAATGGAACCAGTTTCTTGTTGATCTTTCCATGCTGACAATGAAAACCCACTTCTGAGTGAATCGAAAAAGCGAAATCAACAACGGTGGAACCGGCTGGAAGGCTTTTAACATCACCCTTGGGCGTAAAAACATAGACTTCCGTGGGAAACATATCGACCTTGAATATTTCCACCATATCGGCCGGGTTTGGATCCTCCGTCAGATAATTCATCACTTTGCGTAGCCAGGTAAATTTATCGGCTGTATCCGGATGTCCTCCACCGGTCTCCTTATACCGCCAATGAGCTGCAATACCTACTTCAGCAATTTCATCCATCTTTTTGGAGCGTATCTGGATTTCCAACGGTGATCCCAACGGTCCTATGACTGATGTATGAATCGACTGATAGCCATTCTCCTTGGGCACAGCAATGAAATCCTTGAACCGGTGAGGTACCGGCTTCCACAAAGAGTGGATCAATCCAAGGACAGCATAACAATCCTGGATACCTTCAGACGCCGTTATAATTCGGAGACCTATCACATCATACACCTCGTCGAAAGGTATCTTCTGGACTTGCATCTTCTGATAGATGGAATTGATATTTTTAATCCGTCCCTTGATATCGGCATCGACTCCCTGTGATCTTAAGCATTCCTGTATCTGTAACTTGATTCGTTCGATATTCGTTGCATTGTGCTCGCTTCTCTCCTTCACCCTGCGTCGAATATCTGAATATCTCGCTGGTTCGAGAATTCGCAAGCTGGAATCTTCCAATTCGTTTTTCAATTTTCCAATTCCCAGCCGGTTTGCCAATGGAGCGTATATTTCCCTGGCCATGCGTGCGCAAACCTTCGGATCCTCCCCCGAAAATTGTTCAATCACACTCAGTACATGTGCTCTATCCAAAAGACGTAAAAAGACAACCCGGATATCACCCGCCAAAGCAAGGATAAGTCGCCGGATGTTTTCTTTTTCCGTATCCTCGCTGGATTTAAGATCAATTTCAGATAATTTGGCCAGACGGGAAGCAAGGTCAAAAACCTCCGAACCATTCCGATCACGTATTTCATGAACCCGCGTCGGGCAAACCTCGAACATTCCCCACATCATGGCTGCCAGGAACGATACTCTATCAACCTGATAATCTAAAAGGCGACGAGCCATATTCGATAGATAATTCAAATATGGCTCGTTACTTTTTTTTCGTTGTTCTCTATATACGTCTTTTAAAAACTCAACCAGGGCTACGACATTTCCAGCAGATCCCTCCACCGTACCCGTCAATGCGCGCTGAATGTTTTCCTTCAGTGCCTCCAACACGCCCCTTCCTTTTTTTTCGCCCTACCTGGTCTTTTTTGAGCCCATTAAATTAGCGGCCTTCTCCCACCAGATTAAAATCGGGCTGGCGATAAATATCGATGAATAGGTACCGACCAAGATCCCGACCAGTAGTGCGAATGCGAAATCATTGATGACTTCGCCACCCAGGAAGAAAAGACAGATGATGACAATCAACGTAGTTGCCGATGTCAGGATAGTACGCGAAAGAGTCTGATTAACACTTATATTGATCACATTCGTCAGTTTTTTACGGTGATGCAACTTTTGATTTTCCCGAATACGGTCAAAAATAACGATAGTGTCATTCAGTGAATAGCCAACGATGGTCAGCAGGGCAGCAATAATTGGAAGATTGAACTCCCTGTTGGTGATGGAGAATGCGCCAACCGTGATGAATACATCATGAATCAAGGCAACAATTGCACCGACAGCAAAACGGAGTTCGAATCGGAATGTGATATATAACAAAATCATCACAAGCGCTCCGATAATCGAACCAATCGCACTGCGTTTCAACTCTTCACCCATTGTCGGGCCGACACTTTCCGTCCGGCGAACCTCGAAGTTCTCAATCCCGAAAGCTTCCTCCAGATCGGTCCCAATAATTACAGCGGGAGTATCACTGACCTGAGTTTCTACCGGTTTGGGCAATTTGATCAGAAATTCATTCTCCGATTCTTCACCGATATACTGAATAGTAAACGTACCCAGCCTTGGATCCGTCAACGCTTTCCTGACTTCATCAGCCGTCGCAGGTATGCTGAACTTGACCTGGACGATTGTGCCACCGGCAAAATCGATCCCCATATTCAAGCCTTTATGAAACACCACCGACACCATACCGACAGCAATCAGAATCACCGAAACAAGAATTGCCATATTTCTCTTGCCGATAAAATCGTAACTTGTATTTTGAAAAATCTCCATGGCTGTATTCCTTTTCTATCAAATCGATAGTTTGTTGACGGAAGGTCTTGCAAGGATGATATCCATGACGACACGGGCGATGAACAATGCCGAGAACATGCTGGCAACGATACCGATGGCAAGTGTCACCGCGAATCCCCTGATGGGACCAATGCCAAACTGGAGCAAGACAAGAGAGGCGATCAAGGTGGTCACATTGGCATCCATGATCGTAATAAAGGCTCTTTCATATCCCTGTGCAACAGCCGACCGAATCGTCTTGCCCAGGCGGCGTTCCTCTCGAATGCGTTCATAGATCAGTACGTTGGCATCAACCGCCATGCCGACCGTCAGAATAATACCTGCGATTCCGGGCAATGTCAGCGTTGCACCTAAACCCGCCAGCATCGACAACAGGAAAACCATCGTACATAACACACAAAAATCGGCAATTATTCCCGATACCTTGTACCAGATGGCCATAAATATGATAACCAGCAGTCCACCCAAAAGAATCGATCGGATACCCTGGTTGATGGAGTCTTTGCCCAGTGACGGACCCACGGTACGTTCTTCGAACGGGATGACGGATGCCGGCAGAGCACCGCTTCGGAGAACTATCATCAGGTTGTCAGCTTCTTCAAAAGTAAAATCACCTGTTATCTGACCGCTTCTGGAAATTCGTGACTGAATGACCGGTGCCGATTGCACCCTGCCATCCAGGACAATAGCCAGGCGCCGATCAATATTATTCTGTGTCAGCTGCGCGAATTTTTTGCTGCCAGTGCTGCTTAAAGTAAATCCAACGGCATAACGACCGAACTCATCCCTGTCGACACGCACACTGTCCAGATCCGCACCGGTGACCTCAGCATCACGTTCCAAAATCCACTGGATAGGCTTGCCTGCTCGAGATTTAATATCTTCGAAAAATTCGGTGTTCCGGGGAAGTTTTCCTCCGTTGCCCTGCAACAGATCACTCCGGTCACCCGGACCATCGACAACCAGCCGAAATTCCAGAAGTGCCGTCTTACCGATTATTTCCTTCGCTTTCTTAATGTCCTTGATTCCCGGCAGTTGGATCAGGATCCGATCCATGGCACCCTTGGTCAAACTCTTCTGCTGCTGAACAACCGGCTCCCGCACACCTAATTCATCAATGCGGTTTCGAATCGTCAGAATAGCCTGTTGCAGCGATCGTTCCCGAATCCGGCGAACATTGTCCACCGTCATCTGAGCCGTCAGAACGAATTTGTCACCGTCCTGATCCTTCGAGATCGTAAACGGATAATCCTCCAGCACACCTGCAATTTCATCTCGTTCAACGCGGTCGCCAAACTCGAATTTGACGGTGTGCTCCTTGGCGAAAACCGTAATCACTGCATCTTTGATCTTGTCTTTCCTCAACTGCTGTTCAAACTGCTTTTTCAGTAGAACAAGTTCCGCCTCAACAGCTTCTTCCGTTTGAACATCCATCACCATGTGAATACCACCCTGAAGATCCAGACCCAGGCTGAGTTTCCCTTCTTTGGGTCCGTCACCGTCCGGGTCGAGAGGCGGGTACATCGCATAAATCGCTACTCCCAGCAGCACGATGGTAATCAATATACGCCATTTGAGAGCTATCTTACTCAAAGCCAGACTCCTTTCCCATCCACTTTCGAAGATCGTTTCCGGACAAAAACACTTTTATTCAGATGGTTGTTTTAATTCCGAATCCTGAAGTCCCCTTATCGATGACCTCAGAACCGTAACTTTCATCTTTTCCCCAACTTTCAATTCCACCGAAGTATCCGAAACAGATTGAATCGTCCCGAGAATTCCTCCGGCAGTCACCACCCGATCACCGGATTTCAAATTATCGAGAATTTCCTGATGTTTTCGGCGTTCTTTATTTTGAGGGCGAATGATCAGAACATAAAAAATAAGGAATATCGCAATGAACGGAACCAGCATACCAAGGCCTGATGCGGCTGAACCGGAACCCTGCTGGGCTGGACCTGTTAAAGCCATAGCTAATTGAAAACTCATAAAACCTCCGATAGGTGCAGTTCGGTTTGAATGACAGAACCGACCGTGAAGAATGCACCAAGTTACGCCATTAGTCAAGTCACAACGGGAGTTTTACTGATGTCCCCGAGACCTCATACGATATAAGCAGATAAAAAATTGCGCCGAAAGGCAGGAAAATTATCTGTTTCAATCGCTTTTCGGATATCACTCATCAAGGTCATAAAAAAATGGATATTGTGGATCGTCGCAAGCCGTGCCGAGAGAATTTCTCCATTCATGTACAGATGCCTTAAATACGCCCTGCTGAAATTCTTGCATAGATAACATGTGCAATCGGGATCAGGCGGTTGAGCATCATCCCTGTATCTTGCCTGTTTAATTACCATTTTACCGTTCCGTGTGAACAGCATACCGTTTCTGGCATGGCGAGTGGGAACAACACAATCGAAAAGGTCGACGCCTCTGGCGACACATTCCACCAAGTTCTCAGGCAAACCGACACCCATAAGATATCTGGGCTTGTTCTCTGGAAGCGCACCCGCTGAGACACTCGTCATCTCATATAAATCCTCAGTGGATTCACCAACAGCCAATCCGCCGATGGCATACCCCGGAAAATCAAGTCGAGTCAAGTCCCGTGCACACGCCTCCCGGATTTCCGGGAATAAACCGCCCTGAACGATCGCCCACAAGTCGGCGGAATGATCCGACCAGCATACACGACATCTCTCCGCCCAGGCCACCGTTCTCTCCACTGCTCTCCGAACCGAATCCGCATCGGATGTCGATGCGATCAAATGATCAAGCACCATCATGATATCCGAGCCAAGGGCTTCCTGGACTTCAATCGAATTTTCCGGGGAGAAGTGAAAGCGGGTTCCGTCAAGATGGGATGCGAATGATACGCCGGTGTCGCTGATTTTTGCAAAATCACTGAGACTGAAAATCTGGAAACCCCCTGAATCCGTCAAGATGGTCCTGTTCCAGTGCATAAAAGTATGCAAACCCCCGAGTTGACGCACCAGTTCATGCCCGGGACGAAGAAACATGTGATAGGTATTGGCCAGAATCACTGTTGAACCCAACTCCATCATTTCGTCGGGTGTCATAGCCTTTATCGCTCCATATGTTCCGACCGGCATAAACTGAGGCGTTTCGATTACACCCGCTCGAGTTACCAAGCGGCATCTCCTCGCCTTCGTTGTCGGACACGTTTTAAGCAGTTCGAAATGACTCATCTTTCTCCGCCAGTTATAAAATTAACATTGCATCACCGTAGGAGTAAAACCGGTATTTTTCAGCCACTGCAATTGTGTAGGCTGATAAAACCCGTTCACGCCCTGCAAACGCCGATACAAGCATGATCAAGGTCGAGCCCGGAAGATGAAAATTCGTGATCAAACCATCAATGACGCGAAACGGAAAACCGGGCGTGATAAACAACGCTGCGGCACGTCGCTCACCGGATGTTCCTTGAAAACCATCTGCAGCCCAACTCTCCAAAGCCCTCGTCGTTGTTGTTCCGACAGCAATCACCCTGCGCCCCTGTTGACGTGCAGTCATGATTTCATTCTGAGTATCCTCAGGAATGGAATAATACTCCTCTTCCATTCGGTGATCGATCACACGGATTGACTCCACCGGGCGAAATGTTCCCCATCCCACCCAGAGGGTCAACACTTTTACAATGACACCTTTACTGCGCAAATCATTGAGCAACTCCGGAGTGAAATGCAGTCCCGCCGTCGGTGCAGCGACCGCACCCGGTTGAGCGGCAAAGACAGTCTGATACCGTTCCCGATCCAAACGAGCAGCCGGATCAGTTTCCGCCCGTTTGATATAAGGCGGCAGAGGCATGCATCCATGGGTTTCCAGATAGATCTGCCAAGTCATCGGTCCCGCCAAACGGACACGAAATGTTTTATCATTCCTCTCCAGGATGTCCAATGATGCACCATCTTTTAACACCAGGCGCTCACCAGGACGAATCCGACGCGCAGGTTTCAGCAACGCCTGATGAACAGAATCCATCCGGAATCCATCCAGAATGAAGACTTCCACCCTGGCACCACTTAAACGACGGGCGAATATCCGGGCGGGAATAACTTTGACATCGTTTAAAACCACTAGATCACCGGCACGAAGGTAATCGCTCAGATTCTGAAAACAGCGGTGTTGGACGCACCCGTTGGTACGGTTCATTACCAGCAGCCGGGACATCTCCCTGCGTGCAGCCGGGACCTGGGCAATCAATTTATCAGGCAGCTCGTACTTGAAATCTTCAACCAGCAGGCTGGAATCAATGTTCATCACGAATCCGTATCGAAAGGCAGTTCCGGGGAGAGGTAGGCAGATGGTCGCGGGATACCCATAAATTGAAATGCCGAGGGTGACAACATTCGACCGCGGGATGTCCGGTGCAAGAACCCCAATTGAATCAGATAAGGTTCATATACATCCTCGATTGTCTCCCGGTCTTCCATCAAGGCTGTGGCCAGAGTATCAATTCCCACAGGACCGCCGCCGTAGTTCCTGGCAATGATTTTTAAGAGTCTGCGATCCATGGGGTCCAAACCATGATCATCGATTTCCATCACACCCAGTGCTTTCGAAACGATGCTCTGAGTGATGGTTCCGTCCGAAGTGACCTGGGCAAAATCCCTCACGCGTCTTAAAAGCCGGTTGGCAATACGCGGCGTTCCCCGGGATCGGGCGGCAATCTCCCTTGCACCTGCCGTATCTGTTTCAATATTCAGTATATCTGCAGTGCGAAGGACGACTTTTTCCAATTCCTCTACAGAATAAAAGTCAAGACGAAAAATGATTCCGAAACGATCCCGCAACGGAGAACTCAACGCACCGAAGCGTGTCGTGGCTCCAATAAGTGTAAAAGGTTCCAGATCCAGTGGTATCACTCTTGCCGCAGGTCCCTGTCCCATGACCAGGTCCAGGCGGAAATCCTCCATGGCAGGGTATAATTTTTCTTCGACCACTCGATTCAGCCGATGGATTTCATCGATAAACAAGGCGTCACGTCGACCAAGATTGGTCAAGATTGCTGCTATATCACCCGGATGTTCCAGAGCCGGACCCGATGTACTTTCGATAAATATGTCCAATTCATGTGCAATGATGTACGCAAGAGTTGTTTTTCCAAGTCCTGGCGGACCATAAAAGAGGATGTGATCAAGAGATTCATTTCTCTGTTTTACGGCTTCCAGATAAATTTTCAATTCGGACACAACTTTCTCCTGCCCGATATAGTCGCACAGTCTGGATGGTCTCAGAGATTCCACCGCTCGATCGTTATCATCGTTTTGCGGTGCCGGACTGATCAACCGACGTTTATCCTCCAAACTCACCTCCCTGAAACCCGTTTCAGAGTCATCCGGATCAGGTCGTCAATCGGAACCGGATCCGTTGAATCTTGAAGCACATCCTCAATCGCTTTTTCGACATCCTTCTGTTTGTAACCCAGATTGACCATAATTCCGATAACCTCCGCTGCATCGGTTTGGAACCCGCTCATGCCGGATGATCCGACCCGGTCGGGAAGCGCTCCGATTTTATCGAGTCTATCGGTAATTTCAAACAGAATCCGATCGGCACTTTTCTTTCCGATTCCCGGAATGGAATACAATGGACGAGAATCTTTCTGGATCGCAGCTCGTTGAAGTTCTGATGGAGAAATTCCCGAGAGGATGGCCAGTGCGAGTTTAGGGCCGATCCGATTGATATCGATCAGGATTTTGAACAGACCCAATTCGGATTCGGTTAAAAAACCGAACAACCGGATGGCATCTTCCCTGACAAGCATATGCGTATGCAGAAACACCTGGTCGCCCGGTTCAGGAAGATTGTAGAATGTCGACAGAGGTATTTCGACAGCCAGACCGAATCCCGACAGACTGATTACAATCAAGTCGGGCTTTTTTTTAAGCAATACACCATGCAGGCTCGCAATCATGACCGCATCCGCATCTTTCTTCTCAGTCCGGCCTGTCCGGCATAACAGATAGCCATGGCGAGCGCATCAGCGCAATCCGGTGGATCGGGCAATTCGGATAACTTCAGTATTCTCTGAACCATGTATTGAACCTGTTCCTTTGTCGCCCGTCCGTAACCTGTGACACTGACCTTGATGGTTGCTGGAGCGAGTTCGACAACGGGCCAGCCCGCCCGTGCAGCCATCATCATGGCAACACCTCGAACGTGGCTGAGTTTGAGGATTGAATTAACGTTTTTGGCTGTAAACAGGCTTTCGATAACAAGTGTGGCAGTTGGATATCGATCGAGAACGGGTTGAAATTTTTCAGCGAATGTCACCAGTTTATCAGCCTGGGTCAACGTAGTTGGGATACGGATGGGATAGTGATCGATATGGGTCAGTCGACCACGACCGCTGTTAATGATACCGATGCCGGAGACCCGGCTACCCGGATCAAGACCGACAACTATTTCCGGATTGGGATTGATCCGGGAATGGTGTGGCGTCATTCTGCAGAGAGTTTTTCCATGACGTCGTCAGGAATATCGAAATCGGAGTAAACATTCTGGACATCATCGTGATCTTCGAGTTTATCCATAAGTTTCAGGAGTTGTTCGGCATGTTTTACATCAACTTCGACAGTAGTATTGGGAACCATTGTCATGTTTGATGATTCGACGACAAGATTTTTAGCTATCAAAGTATCTTTAACATATTCCAGTTCGTTGATATCGGTATAGACTTCATAACTTTCATCTTCTGTTTTCAGATCCTGCGCACCGGCATCGAGGGCGTATTCCAGGAGTTGTTCTTCATCGATTTGATCTTTTGGAATGACGATAATACCCTTCTTTTCAAACTTCCAGGAGACGCTGTTGGTTGCACCGAGATTACCGTTGTGTTTTCCCAAGATATGGCGAATTTCAGCGACTGTTCGATTTTTATTATCGGTCATAACTTCGATGTAAAGAGCTACGCCACCTGGACCATATCCTTCATAGACAATTTCCTCGATTACCTGACCGGGTAACTCGCCGGTTCCCTTTTGGATGGCCCGTTTGATATTGTCGCTTGGCATGTTGGAACCTTTAGCGTTCTGTATCGCCATCCTCAGACGGGGATTGGTATCCGGATCGCCTCCGCCAAGACGCGCCGCAATGGTAATTTCTTTGATTATTTTAGTAAAAACTTTTCCTCTTTTAGAGTCGGCGGCGGCTTTTTTATGTTTAATCGTCGCCCATTTTGAATGCCCAGACATAAAATCCTCCTTGGAAGTATTATTCTATGGACGATCATACTCCAGTAAAACCGAAATGTGCAAGACGGGGAATGCATGACGAAGAGTTGGGGCGCGGCAGAACGTTGGTACAAAAAAATGCCCGGCAATTACCTACTCTCCCACAGTTTGTCGTCTGCAGTACCATCGGCGCAAGAGGGCTTAACTTCCGTGTTCGGAATGGTTACGGGTGGGTCCCCTCCGCTATCATCACCGGGACAAAATAAACATCTTCCAAATATTTCGGGTATCGTTGCCGTCAGAAGAAAAAAGGGTGGGTTGCCCCGTTTTAAGGCGGGGCAACCCTATCATTCAAATTATAGTGGTCAAGCCTCACGACCTATTAGTATCGGTAAGCTACACGTGTTACCACGTTTACACATCCGACCTATCAACCTTGTATTCTTCAAGGGGTCTTTAGGCATATAATGCGTGAGATCTTATCTTGGGATTGGCTTCCCGCTTAGATGCTTTCAGCGGTTATCCAGACCGAACGTAGCTACCCAGCAATGCCGCTGGCGCGACAACTGGCACACTAGAGGTTCGTCCACCCGGGTCCTCTCGTACTACGAGCAGATTCCCGCAAATCTCATACGCCTACAGCAGATAGGGACCGAACTGTCTCGCGACGTTCTGAACCCAGCTCGCGTGCCGCTTTAATGGGCGAACAGACCAACCCTTGGGACCGACTCCAGCCCCAGGATGCGACGAGCCGACATCGAG
>JAFGEQ010000019.1 GCA_016931515.1 candidate division CSSED10-310 bacterium
CAAATGGAGAATGGATCATGAATCTGGCAATCACCCGGCTTGGGCCTGAAGATACCGGTCATGCAGCAGATAATTGCAGGCTCTTCTGGGATATGGACCATGCAGACCGGAATCTGGAAGCGTATCTCAATGACCCGAAATGCATCCTTCTTGTTGCAGAAGCGGATGGTCGGCCGGCTGGCCAGATTATAGGATATATTCTACGTCGCTGGGATTCGAAACAACCGATACTCTTTCTTTATTCGATCGATGTGGCGGAGTCTTTGCGCCGGAAGGGTGTCGCCAGGGCTTTGATAAAGGAGTTTCTTCGGATCGGCAGGGAATCCGGCTGTGGTAAATCTTTTGTGTTCACAAACGAATCCAATACTCCCGCCATGAAGCTGTATCGCAGTGCAGGCGGGAACCGGATTTATCAGGACGATGTCATGTTTCAATGGGATCTTTTCGAGGCTGGATGACAGGCAGATGATTCTATTCTCATGAATGTCATAATGAAAAGGATGTTTTATGACGGGGAACACGTTTTCAGGCGATAAAAAAGTCGGGCAGTCGATGTTCAGTGTGCCGGAGAAAAAACTGGTGGCATGGGGAACTCCAAAAATTCCCGTGTGGCTGGAAACATATCATCTGACACTGTTGACGATTCTGTGGAGTGCGCTGAACGTCCTGTTTGGATGCCTGGCAAGGAATGATATCCGCTGGCTCTGGCTGATTTCTCTGATGATCGTTATGCAGTATATCACCGACCTCTTTGACGGCGCTGTCGGGCGCGCCAGAAACACCGGCCTCGTCAAATGGGGCTTCTACATGGACCACTTTCTGGATTACATCTTTCTCTGCTCTCTCGTCTTTGCCGGCTATATGATCGCTCCGCAAGGATTGGGTTTCTATTATGTCATCCTGCTGATGCTGACAGGCGGTTTCATGGTCAATTCCTTTCTCGGTTTCGCTGCGACCAACCGGTTCGAGATCTATTTCTATGGATTCGGTCCGACGGAGATGCGGGTTGTATTTATCCTGATAAACACGGCGATTATCCTGACGGGCACGAATCATTTCGTGGTGTCCGTCCCTGCCACCTGCCTGGTCTGCCTGATCGGCCTGGTCTTCATGGTCTGGCGTACCAGCCGCCGGATGTGGGCGCTCGACATGGCAGGGAAACAGGCTCCATAGAATTTTGGTCATCATGCAAATCCCGTGGATCGCACTGATTGATGCGGATCTTGAAGAATCTCATCACGCTTCTGCACTAAATCCGATCGGATTTTAGGATCACCAGACATCGTTTCCCGGATAATAACGCTTGACAATAGTAACGAGACGCGTTATTAATGGATGATGATCAAGGGATTCCGAAGCAAAGAAACCGAAATCCTTTTCCAGCGAAAACAATCGCATGGAATCCCGGCAGATCTCCACCGTATTGCTTTGCGGAAACTGCTTTTGATCGATGCGGCTGAGGGGTTGCAGGATTTAAGAGTTCCACCCGGCAACTACCTGGAAAAGTTAAGGGGGAATCGCGATGGGCAATACAGTATCCGGATCAATGACCAGTGGAGGATTTGTTTTCGCTGGTCGGGTGGAAATGCCTTTGATGTTGAAATAGTGGATTATCACTAGGAGGTGATCGCGATGCCGTCAGTAAAAATGAAACCAGTCCATCCGGGCGAGATTCTGATGGAAGAATTTCTGAAACCTCTTGGTTTAAGCCAGTACAGGGTGGCCAAGGACATCCATGTTCCGGCGCGCCGTATCAATGAGATCATTCATGGAAAGCGGGCGGTCACGGCTGATACGGCCTTGAGATTGTCCAGGTATTTTGGTCTTTCCGAGCGATTCTGGTTAAACCTGCAATCAAGGTATGATATTGAAATCGAAAAGGACAAGCAGAAAGGTCGACTGACCACTGAAGTTAAAATTTACAAACATCAGCCTGTCTGAACTTATGAATCACGCTACCGAAAGACTGCGATTGAAATATCCCGACATTAATGATGCGGGACTGCTTCTGGACTACGAGATGCGTAACCGCGAGTTTCTGTTGCCCTGGTTGCCGGAACGCGCTCCTGATTTCTATACTCTCGATTCAATAAAAGATCTGATTTCCAGTCAGAAGGACGAGATTGAGAAAAGGAAGGCTTTGTATTTCTATATTATCCCGAAATCTGAGAATAAGATCATCGGAATTATTGGTTTCTCCAATATCGTCTATGGGCCGTTTCAATCGTGCTTCCTGGCATACAGGCTGGACTGTCATGAACTGAACAGAGGATATGCGACCGAAGCGTTGAGACATGCCGTCATGTTCCTGTTTTCGGAGTATCATCTGCACCGGATCGAGGCGAACGTGATGCCCGGGAACAATCCGTCGAAACACGTCCTGCAGAAACTGGGATTCGAATATGAGGGTATGAGCAGAAAATATCTGAAGATCAATGGAATCTGGGAAGATCATGAGCATTATGTCATCCTGAATCCGGATGTGGAATGACCGGGGAAGACGGTCGATGGAGAATTTTTGAATGGATCATCGGGAAGTCGGCAAATACTGGAACGGCAATGCGTCCGTTTGGACGCAGCTCGCACGCGCCGGATATGATGTCTACCGGGATTATCTGAATACGCCTGCCTTTCTGGCTATGCTGCCGGATGTGCGTGGACTCTCGGGTATCGATATCGGTTGCGGTGAAGGCCATAACACCCGCCTGATTGCCCGTCGCGGCGCTCGTCTCGCTGGGATAGACATCTCGGATGTGTTCATCCGGTATGCGATCGAAGAGGAGCAAAGGGAACCGCTCGGTATCAATTTCCACATCGCCAGTGCCGTCGCGATCCCGTTTCCGGACAGCCATTTTGATTTTGCCGTGGCGGTGATGAGCCTGATGGACATGCCCGATACGGAAATAGTGCTCGCAGAAGTGTTACGCATCATTAAACCGGGAGGCTTTCTGCAGTTCTCCATCACGCACCCCTGCAGCGACGTTCCTCACCGGAAAAACCTGCGGGACGATAAGAGACGATCGTATGCGTTCGAACTTGGTGGTTATTTCGAGAACCTGGAAGGGGACATGACGGAGTGGATCTTCAGCACGACTCCGGAGGAATTGAAGCGGAAACTGCCGAAGTTCAAAATCCCAAGGTTCATGCGCAGGATCAGCCAGTGGCTGAATCTGCTGATTGAAACCGGTTTCACGATCGAACGGGTGGAGGAGCCGATCCCGTCCACCGAAGCCGTTCGGGCATGTCCTGCTGTTCAGGATGCGAAGGTTATACCCTTTTTTCTTCATATCCGGGCACGAAAACCGGGTGTGAATGAAGTAAACGGAAGCACTCGGGTTGGAGATCGGTGATGGGTAAAAGGGCAGGAGACACTATGGATAAGGATACAGGTCGTGTATGCCCGGTCGAATTGGCTGGCAGCCTCGATAATCGACTTCGACGATTTTTTCAGAACCCTTATAAAATTCTTCGGCCGTATGTGCGAGTAGGGAGGACAGCGCTGGATCTCGGCTGCGGACCGGGTTTTTTTACGATTCCGATGGCGCAACTGGTCGGCGAGTCCGGCCGGGTCATCGCGGTCGATCTGCAGCAGGGGATGCTGGACCGGGTCCGGCGGAAGATAGCAGGTACCGATCTGGAGAAACGGATCATTCTGCACCGGTGTGACGCCGACAGGATCGGTGTTTCCGAGCAAGTCGATTTTGCGCTGCTTTTTTACATGATTCACGAAATTCCTGAGAAAAATAAATTTTTCAATGAAATGGCGCATATCATCAAAGGAAACGGGCAGGTGCTTATCGTCGAACCTTTGTTTCATGTTTCCAGGGCCTCTTTCAAACGGACACTCGGCAAGGCTGAAGCGGCCGGATTCATAGTGCTTCCTGGTCCGAGGCTGTTCCCGGATAGAACCGCGATTCTGAGGATGGATCACTAAAAGATGGTCCGGGTTTATCCCGCGGGATTCCAGTTTTTCCTTTCTGTATGGCTGGCATCGCATAGAAAAAAGAGTTTTAATCAGGATCGGGAGATGCTGGAATTGATTCGGTATCCTTAATATGGATCGGAGAAAAAAATGAGAATTGCCGTGTGTGGTATCGCCTGCGAGAAATGCCCGAGAATGACGAAGAATCTGTGCCCGAATGGAGAAAAGGGGTGTGTGCCGAAAACGAACCCCTTCTGTAAAATCGCAACGTGTGCATTCACGAAAAAGGTCGCGCTGTGTTTCGAGTGCGGTGAATTTCCCTGCGAGATTACGAAATCAGGTCCGATCAGTTTCGGATATTGCCAATATATCTCCGGGAAGGAATGAACGGTTTTCCGGTCTGGATTGGATCAACAGGAACTCTCTGTAACTCCGAATGGAATCAGCTCGTGACACAATCGGAGATGTCCGAAACAGGCAGATGCAGCAGGAAGCAAGGAGGATGGATTTTCCGTGAATTTAAAACTGGCGATGTTTAAAACGGTCATGGCTTATGTGATAACCGAATACCAGGGTGGTCATGCCGATACCGTGAAAGTGAATATGGACGGCGATGCGGTATCAATCAGCGACAACGGCAGAGGCCATGCTGTTGACAACACCCTGAACGGTATTCCTTACCTCGATATTGTATACGCTCAGTTATCGGTGTTCGACCGGAACCCGAATATGAAGGCCTTTCAGCTTCATGCCCTTGGAGTGTCCCTGTTTTCCGAGATGTGCGAGTCGATCCACCTGACGGTTGCAAAAAATGGAGCGATACGGGAATACAGCATTTCGAATGGGACAGTCACCGGGATCTTGGAGTATGCGAATCCTGCGTGCACGCACGGCAACACGGTTGAATATCGTCCGCGAAAGGAAATCGACGACGAATTGTTGAAGGATGACCTGCTCGAAACACTGCACACCATTTCAAGCAGATTTCCGTGTCTGACAATATTTTTCAATGACCAGAAGGTTTCAGGGGGTGGTCCGTAGATAACGATGAATACACACCGGAAATGGATGATGGAGGTCATCGGCGGTGCGATGCAGAAGGAGTACGATGCGTTGAAAGACATGCCGGAATTCAGCGGCAGTCCGCAACATCGCTTTCGTACCGAAACGAATCAGACGGAAAAACCATGAAGTAAAAGGCGGAGTGGACAGCGTCGTGCTGAATTGACTCGTCGGTCGAAACTCTCGACCGGCATTTGCATTCAGACTGAAGTCTGTAGTAAAACCCGGTCATGAAAAACACAATCCCGTCCAAAATCATCGAGTTTTTAAAACCTGCCGCTTCGAATCTGCGCGCAGCGGATGTGCGTATCGGCCTCGGTTATTCCAGTGTGCAGCTGAGCGATGGTCACGCTGGAGTGGCCTGGACGGCGCAGCGGGAGTCCGGAAGCTGCACGCACGAGGTGAAAGCCGGGACGCTGGCAGGGAGTCCGGCCGCCGATCTTCTGGCGATGCTGACCACTGACAGACCGCTGGCCCGGACGATCGGCCTAGCCGCCGCCAACGCTCTGGCAGCGGGGTTGCCGCACCCGGAAACGACAACAGCCGGAATCCTGGACCTGATCGACCTGAAGCCGTCCGACCATGCGGTCATGGTGGGTTTTTTCGGACCGCTCCTGCCGAGAATCCGGCAGACAGGCTGCCGGTTCGATATCCTGGAGCTGAACCGTGACCGGCCCGGGACACTGGCGCCGGAGGAAGGTCTCGAACCGCTGGCGGCATGCTCCGTTGCGATCATCACCGCCACATCCATCGTCACCGGGACAATCGATGACCTGCTTGCCGGCCTGGGCAATCCCCGCGCGGCGGTCATCCTGGGGCCGTCGACCTTCATGCGGCCGGAGGTTTTCGCCGGTACTCCGGTGACGCATCTCGCCGGCGTTTGGATCCGTGACGCGGCTGCCGTCGCAAGGATTGTTTCGGAGGGCGGCGGCACCATGATCCTGAAACCGCACATGGATTTCGAAACAATCTGTCTGTAAGGTTCGAATATCCTATCGGAGAGTAACGGTCGATGCTCTCTGGAGAAGCAGATGCCGGTAAGGATTATGAGCATCTGCAAAATCGGCGACTTGGAGATACGATGATGACCTGGTATAAACAGATCCCCAAGATCGAGCTGCACGTTCATCTGGAAGGAGCCATCCCTCACAGCGCTCTTTTCGATCTGATCCGGAAATACGGCGGCGATCCGGCTGTACCGGACGAAGCGGCGCTGGCTGAACGCTTCCGATACAGGGATTTTCCCCAATTTATCGAAGCATGGATCTAGAAGAACCGGTTTCTGCGGGAGTATGATGATTTTACGCACATCGCCGAACTTGCCGCCCGGGATATGGCGGCGCAGAACATCCGTTATGCGGAAATGTTCTTCTCGCCGTCGACATTCACCGGCAGGGGACTCGGGATTCAGGAACTGACCTGCGCGATCCGGCAGGGCCTGTCCCGTGTCCCGGAGATCCGAATCGCACTGATCGCCGACCTGGTCCGCGATTATGGTCCGGAAAACGAGATGGACACGTTGCAAACGCTTGCGGAAGTCCAGGATCAGGGAGTTATCGGGATCGGCATCGGCGGATCGGAGCACCAATTCCCGCCGTTATTGTTCCGCTCCCTGTTTGACGAAGCGCGCCGGTTGGGATTTCATACCACTGCGCACGCCGGAGAGGCAGCGGGTCCGGACAGTGTCTGGAGCGCCATCAGGGATCTGCGGGTCGAGCGGATCGGTCATGCAACCCGGGCCATCGAGGACCCGGATCTTGTTGACTATCTGGCGGAGCATGAAATCCCTGTGGAGCTGTGCCCGATGTCCAATGTCCGGACCGGCGGCGTCGATTCGATCAGTCATCATCCCGTCCGGAGCTATTTCAACAGGGGACTCCTGATCAGCATCAACACGGATGATCCGGCCATGTTCGGGACGGCTCTGGATGAGGAATACCGACTGCTCGAGCAGGAGTGCGGATTCTCCCGGAGCGAGATTTGCGAAGTCATCTACCGCAGCGTGCAGTCGTCGTGGTTGTCGCCGGAGCAGAAATTCGCAATGATAACCGAATTCACAAAGGATTCAGCCTGGGTGGGATAGCATCCGAGACAGCATGTCGATAAAAACATTCGATTATTTTTTGAGTTTCAAATCAAAACCCACAGACAATTCCGGACAGAACCAAACCGACAGAGAAGCTTTCAGGCTTTTTCTAAAAGAAATCCTTTACAGGCGCTTCGCGTGGCTTATGAAAAAATGATGAAAAAAAATAGCGGTCTCATTCGTCTTAATTCATAAAGAGCATCCCGGGGATCGTGTGAAAAGGTATTCGCGATCTCCAACCGATAACTTCTTTACAAAGGAGACAGAGATGAGACAATTATTTTCCATCCATCCATCCATCCATCCTGCTGGTAGGTCTGTTTGTAACCAGCCTTTGCTTGAGTTCGCTGGTGGTCTGTCACGCTCGTGAAAATATCACCGATGATTTTTTTGAGCAGGGATATGTTGCATGGAAGGCAGACAGCACAGGCTTGGTTCATATCGTCTGGGATCAGGTCATGGGCACCATCGTCATCGGAACAAAAACATATCCAATTCATTATCTTTACTATCGCAACTTCGATCCGATAACCCATGTTTTATCAACTCAGGTTCAATTGGGATCCACATCGGGGCACTGGGGATCGACCATGCCGGATATCGGCATCGATTCAAACGACACAGCCCATATTGTCTGGACGTCATCACCGGTGACAACTGAGTCACGACCGGTGATGGAAAAACGAAAAATCATGTATACGACTCGGAATTCTTCTGGTGTCTGGCTAACTCAACCTGAGCAGATTTCCGGTTTCTGGGGCGACGAAAACGGCCCGGCGTCGCAGTGCAGATGGCCGGATGTGGAAATCGATTCCAGTGGCAGACCGCATGTAATCTGGTCCGGACGACCCAGCGAGGAACAAGCACATGTTATTTGTGATGTGTTTTACAATTACAAGTCGAATGGTCAATGGAAATATAACGATCCAGTAACAGGTCATCACGGATTCAATGTAACAAATGCAGCTTCGACTGGTTTGTTTAGCGTATTTTTAGTTCAGCAACCAAGATTCGAGATAGGTTCGGATGACTATATTTATTTGGTTTATCGTGCGAATATCCCTCAATCTGGGTCTAATCCAATTCACACTGCATATTATGCTACTCATGAGATCTTGAGTGGATATTGGCCAGACCCTATCGGTTGTGAGATTTCCGAAGACTATACTCATAAAAGGGAGTCAGATATCGAACTGAAATTCGATAACGGTGTTTTCAGACCTTATATCGTGTATTCAAATGAGGTCTCCGAGGTCTATTACTCCAATGATACTCTTGCATTCACAGAGATCAATCTGAGAATGAGTTACATGGATGGTCAAGGCGTCTGGCATGACCAGAATCTCTTTCAGAGCACGTCGCAATACTCACTGATGGATCACTTTCCCTGTTTCTGCATGGATAATCAGAACGTATATGTTTCGATAAAGGTGACTCCCGTACTACAACCTCCGATCCTTCCCGGAGATGTCAGCCACATCAATAAAATACTGGGCAGTGTCTATGGTTTCCCGATTCAACTGGAGGATGTCGACGATACGGCGGGTGAAGGTTACACGAGTTGCCTGGGATGGATCGATGATGAACTGGCTATCATTTATCGGGATACAGTCTCGACAATGCTCGGGTTGAAACCCAACCTGTTTTTCTATTCCGAATAAGCTGTTAAAATTAGGAATAAGCCGCAGCGGTGCAATAACTGCTGCGGCAGGAGAGAGCAGAAAATGAAACGAGTAATCGTAATTTTCTTGATGATTCTTTTCGCCAGATGGGTCAATGCGAGGGTTTGGTTCGTCCCGGATGATTACCCGACCATCCAGCAGGCGATCGATATTTCGATTGATGGCGATGAGATTGTCGTCCGTGATGGTGTATACCATGGGGAAGGTTTCAAGGATATCACTTACCGGGGAAAAACGCTGATTGTCCGTTCAGAGAATGGTTCTGAAACTTGCGTTATCACTGGGCAGTTTGAAGAAGAAACCTGTTCAGCATTTCTATTTAACTCTTCGGAATCGGTCCACAGTCATCTGATCGGATTTAAGTTTACCGAATTTGATGATCAATCAGCGGTGAAAGTAACGTGCGCTCGACCAACGATTTCCAGTTGCCGTTTTGTTAATAATGGTGCTCCTGCTTTGTACATCAGCTTCAATCCTCAGATATGCGACCTGATTAATCCATCAATCGAAGTAGATAGATGCATTTTTGACCATAATGAGACAAGTGGAAATGGAAGTGCTTTGAACATTGATTGTTGTCGTTTTTTATCCGTTTCTGACTGCGTCTTTGTTAATAATTCAGGCTATGATTATGGGGGTGCTGTATTTATCTGGAACTGTGCCGGCCATGTAACAAATTGCGTATTCGAATCGAACACCTGCCGTTCGTGGTCCGTCAGTGATTCGTACGGCGGGGCGGTCTGCACATGGAGCAGCAGCGTCCGGTTTGAAAATTGCCTTTTTTTCGATAACCAGGTTGTCGGTAACTACTATCCGCCGACCGAGGCATGTTCCTATGGCGGCGCGATCTCCCTGGACAGCTGGATGGTCTCCGAACCCAACCAGTTGATCAATTGCACCTTCGTCGATAATGAGCAGTGGATCTTCGACGGCTCAGGGGGGCATTCACCATACAGTTTCGGTGGAGGCGGAGCCATCTATGTGCAGTGGGGATATGCGGCGGATATCATCAATTGCGCCGTGTGGTACAACGAAGATCTGGATACGCTTCATGATTCGCTGTCTGACAGCATCTTCGGAAATGCCGATTATACGGTTGATTCCTGCTGGATCGAGTTTCATCCATCGGGACCGGAACCGCCTCAATTCGAAGACTACGAAAATGACCTGTTCTACCTGTCATCCACCAGCCCCTTGATCGACCAGGGGAATGCTCCGGCATCGGAGATCTGCTTCGAAACTTCCTCCGGAACGCAATGTCTCAGCGAAATGACCACGCAAATCACCGGCGAACCGGATACCGGAATGGCGGATATCGGCTATCATTATCGGAGCACGCCGTCACCCGAACCTACGGAGACTCCGATTCCGACGATCACACCGACTCCGACCGATACGCCGGTTCCGACTGTAACGCCTACTCCGACGACTACTCCGACGATCGCTCCAAGCGCCACACCCCCCGACGGCATCCGTCTGACACTGGATATGCCGGATGGGCCGATGCATGCCGGAGACTCTTTTTACCTGGATATTATGATCGATAACAGCAATGAGGTTCCGCTGACAGCCGTTCCGCTTTTCTGCATCCTCGAAGTCGCCGGCACCTTCTGGTATCACCCGGACTGGATTTTGGCTCCGGCATGGGAGTCGCTGTTAACGGTTCCCGCAGGGTCGATGACGGTGCCGATCCTTCCGACATTCGAATGGCCGGACAACGCCGGAGCCGGTCATGCGCGGTTCTGGGGAGCTTTGACGAACCCTGAAATCACCCGGATTATCGGGCAGCATGATGTGAGGGAATTTGACTGGGAATAGCAGATTACCATAGATTAACCGGCGATGAAGACATGGTACCAAAGAATTCCAAAAGTCGAGTTGCACGTGCATCTGGAGGGAGCCATCCCTCACGGAGCGTTGCTCGATCTGATCCGGAAATACGGCGGAGCCCCCGAAATCCGGGATGAGAAGGAGCTCGCTGCCCGCTTCCGGTACAAGGATTTTCCCCACTTCATCGAGATGTGGAACTGGAAGAACCGGTTTCTCCGGGAGTATGACGATTTCACACACATCGCTGAACTCGTGGCTCATGATATGGCGGAGCAGACCATCCGGTATGCGGAGATGTTCTTTTCACCGTCGACATTCACAGGCAGGGGGCTCGGGATTCAGGATCTGACCTGCGCGATCAGGCGGGGTTTGTCCCGCGTCCCGGAAATCCAAATCGCTCTGATCGCCGATCTGGTCCGCGATTACGGTCCGGAAAACGAGATGGACACGCTGAAAGTGCTTGCGGAAGTGCGGGATCAGGGCGTCATCGGGATCGGTATCGGCGGGTCGGAACACCAGTTCCCGCCGGCATTATTCCGCTCCCTTTTCGAGCAAGCCCGTCGGCTGGGATTTCACACCACGGCGCATGCCGGTGAAGCGGCGGGGCCGGACAGCATCTGGAGCGCGATCAAGGATCTCCGCGTCGATCGGATCGGGCATGGAACAAGAGCCATCGAGGATCCGGAGCTGGTTGACTATCTGGCGAAGCATCAGATTCCGCTCGAGTTATGTCCCATGTCCAATGTACGGACCGGAGTCGTCGATTCGATCCGCCGGCATCCCGTCCGGAGTTATTTTGACCGGGGACTGCTGATCAGCATCAATACGGACGACCCGGCAATGTTCGGGACGGCTCTGGATCAGGAATACCGCCTGCTCGAGCAGGAATGCGGATTTTCCGGGAACGAAATTTGCGAAGTCATCCGCCGCAGCGTGCAGTCGTCGTGGCTGCCGACGGAGCAGAAAACCAGCCTGATGGACAAATTTGAAGCGAACCCCGAATGGGTTAAACAACCAGGATGATCGTTGTGCCGGCGAACGAATATTCATTCCCCGTGGAAAAATAAAAGAATAGTCTGAATAGGAAGCGAAGATCTGGTAAACTAATGTCCAGTCCGGCGACGAATCAATACTTACTTGGTTGACGACAAACCAATTTGCCGCTGGAAACAAAACGATAGGTGACAGTGATGCGTCTGAACCTGACCAAAAAACTGATGTTTTCGTTCATCCTCCTGTTGTTTTTTTTCGGAGGGGTCGAAATCATCCTTCGTATCGCAGACATTAAATTCCCCGATGCACCGGTCGTCGTCGAGCGCATCATGAATACGGACGTGCGCTACGACTGGCTCGAGGAGGATCCGCTTGTTTTCTGGAAACTGAAAGGACCGGAACCGGGTACGATGGTGTTCCGCTCGGAGAAAATCCCGCCGGCGGAAAAAGACGCCATGTGTTCACAGTTTTCAAGATGGCTTTCAATAGAACCATCGGTGAGGGAATCAGGCGATCACGAAACCGGCACACTCATCACCGACGTAGAAAATGCATCCAATCGGACGGAATCACACGCTGCCGAATCGACGACCGGACCAGCCGCAGACAAACAGGTCTCACCATCGGATGAATCCCCGGGTGTCACACCACGCCATTGGGATCCGTCCGCATCCGGCGCGCACGAACTTAAACAACAAATGCCCCGCCTGTCCGCCAACTTCGATTCCTACACACTGTTGCCGCTGTCTCAAGAGGAAAACGCGGAGCAGATCCTGTGTCTCGGTGATTCCTGCACGTTCTTCGGCCGGCCCTCCTACTCGAAACGCCTGGAAACGCTGCTGAACTGCAATCAGAAGACGGCGTATCAGGTCGTCAACGCCGGAGTCCCCGCCTATTCCAGCTTCCAGGGCGCGCGACTGTACCGGAATCGACTCTGCAACACGCCCTTCCGGATGGTCACCGTCTATTTCGGCTGGAACGATCACTGGCTGGCACGGTCTCTTCCCGATGCGGCGGAAGCCGCCCGCTCAGAGTCAACCTCGCAAAGCCTGATGATGTCACGCCTGCTCGGTCTGATCCGCCTCGATGATGGTATCCGGATTGCGGCAGGAAGACTCGCTTCATTCAAAAAAACCATAGAGCCGGAATCCCGGCCGTTCCGAGTCTCCATCCCGGACTATCGCCGGAATCTGGCCGATATCGCAGGTGTTGCGAAAGAACATGGAACACAAGCAGTGTTCCTGACGGCTCCGCATGGATTTGACCCCGGAAATCCCCCTCAATATCTTAAGGATATGCAATACTTCAATGATTTGTCCCAACTCATCGCGGTTCACGAAGCCTACAACGACTGCGTCCGTGAAACGGCGCAGGAAACCGGCGCGCTGCTGATCGATCTCGCACGGCACGCAGGGAACCGGCCGGACAGAAAGATCCTGTTTCTGCAGGATGGCATTCACCTGTCAGATACGGGATTGGAATATATCAGCATGGTTTTAAGCCATGATATCGGTGCAGCTTTGGAAACTCGGCGAACGCAGGAGGAGATCCAATGACGGAATCTCATATCGACTGGAAGAGGATTTCAGAACTGAAACAGACGGTCGATCAGGCAGTGAAGGGTGAGATCCTCTCTCACTGGACGAACATGGACAAGGCGGAGATGATGCCGGATATCATTCGCCGCTTTCTACCGGAAGGAATCGATTTCAGGTTGCTCAGGTATCCGTCCGAAGAGGAGATACCCGCGGAGCACCGGTTGGCGTTAAAAATAATGTCCCCGGAAGGCGAGAATCCACTCCATGTGATCGGGACGATGGATGCGAAAAATGATCCGGAGTATCGGTTGCTGTACGAAAAGTTCGGATGGCGTACCGCAATCTATATGCTGGTCAATATCTTTCATGAACCCATTCCGGATCCGGAAGTTGGAAATGTCAGAAGACTCGGAGTTCAGGTGCCCGGTGTCATTTTTTCACCTCATCCTGATGCCATAACAGAAGATAACCTTATCGATCTTGTCACAATCGTCGATCTCGGGTTGACAGCGATGCTGCTCCGGATCGGTGTGACTTTTTTCGCCTCCAGAAGCATGCATCTGTGGCAATCGATCCCCGGCGCTCTGCTCCTGGTGTCGCCGGACAACATTTATGAAGCGAATGATGAAGCCCGGCGTTGGTTTCACCTGGACATTTCGCCGGGACAGCCGGTATCGATATCGACAATACTCCCCGATTGTCTGTGCCGCTGGATTGCTGATACGATCGGCAGCGACGGCATCTACTCATCCGAACAGGGCAATGCCACCTTCTGGTTGAACGACACCCTGAGAACCAACGCCAGCCTGAGGCCGTACCGCCCTTGGGAAAAGATCAAAATCTCGAGGATGATGGCCACCGGATACAGGGGCATTGAAAACGATCAGATCAATACCCGGCTGCACCTGCTGCTGCTGCGGGATGTAACCCGGGAATGGGAGGCGGACATCCTGGAACAGGAAGTCCGGCTGGCGCGCCGCATGCAGATCGGCTTGCAACCGGAAGTCATGCCGCAGACACCGGTGTTTGACATCGTCGCTACGTGCCAGCCGGCACACAACATCGGCGGGGATCTGTATGATGCCGTAACACTGGAGGACGGCTGTATCGCCATGGTGATCGGAGATGCAACAGGCCACGGCGTCGACAGCGCGCTGCTGGCTGCAGTGGTGTCGGGCGCATTTCGCTCCAGCGTTGCCATCGATCCGGATCCGAATGCCGTGTTGAGAAGTATCGATGGAGTCCTGCGGCGCACACAGCAACACGGTTTCGTCACACTGATTTACATGCTGCTGGAAGCGGACGGATCGGCAATGCAATATGGGCTCGCCGGTCACTATCCGCCGATTATTTTTCATCACCATGATCCATTACCGGAATCCACTACACCGGAATCGCTTCCACTGGGAGTCAGCCTGCCGTCCCATTACCACTTCGAAACGGTGTCATTGAGCGCGGGTGATATTATTGCGGCGTTTTCGGACGGATTCCTGGAGTGCCGGAATGCGGTGGGGGAGACGTTTCAGCAGGTGATCCCGGGCATCATCCGGAAATACGCGGACGGGGATGCGGATGGCATGCTGAGAACCCTGCTCAAAGAAATCAACGAGTTCTCCCATAATCCGGTGCAGCAGGACGATTTTACCGCCATCATCATCCGGATCAAAAACCCGGTATGCGATCCGTCGTGGAAGAAAAGTGCCCAGCGTTTATCATGTGAAGGGGCAGGATTGTCATCCGCGACCCGGAAAGAGCGTTCGGATGAATCGGCTTCATGATTTGTTTTAGCTGTTTCGAAGCCGGGAATGGATGTATTTCGCGAGCATCCGGATCGCCAGATCGGCTGTCCGGAATACCACCAGCCCGGCCTGCTCCATCATCCGGACCATCGGATCATACAATTGGCCGGAATCGATACAGAAAATCACCGGCTTGTTCGTCTCCCTGAATATCCGGATCAACCGGTTCGGATAGGAATCCGCCGTTAAAATGTCCTCCGTTCCGAACAACCCTGCGGGTAGAGTTTTCTGAGCCGGAGTCAGTGGAACAGTCGCGGCCAGGAAGCAGTCGACGTTGGGATCGGCCAACTGAGCCCGGATGACACCCTCGTGGGCATCGTCGTTCCCCATCGGCGTCAGGTCCATCGGGTTCCGGACATCAACCAGCGTGTCCAGCTTCGTAGCTTTCAGGACACCGGCAATCGTCTCCGCCGTCTTCGGCGCATACACCGCCATCGACAGCGGCCAGTCGCCTTCGATGTTGTCGGCCATTCCGACCGTCTCGTATCCGGCATTCGAGATCGCCGCCAACCGGTTGCCGGTCACCTTTTTGTCCTTCAGTGCCAGTGCCAGCCGGGTCAGTTCGTTGAACTCCGTGAAATTGTCGCAGACCATGGCTCCGGCGTCTTCCATCAGCGCGGCGCAGACCGGGTAATTGCCGGCCACGGAGGCTGTGTGCCCCGAGGTCGCCGTCCGTCCGGCCGCCGTTCTCCCGGCTTTATAGAAAATGACCTGGCGACCCTGATCAGCGAGCCGCTTGACTGCGCGGACCGCCTTCAGTCCGCCCAGGTTGCGGAATCCTTCGACATAAACTGCAAATACCTTGACCTCCGGTTCATGGTCCACCATGTATTCCAGAAAATCGCTGATCCCCAGGTCCATCTGGTTACCGGTGGAAATGCTGAACAGCGGCGCCATGTTGGACTGGCTGCTGATCACCGTGATCATCCGGGCGCCGGATTGCGACAGAAAGGCGACCGGATCCGGCGTCTTATCGTAATTCTTCGGCAGTTTCTGCTCCGGAACGAACAGCGTGTCATACAGGGCAGGCCGGGAGATGATTCCCAGGCAGTTGCCGCCGACGAACAGTGGTCCGCCGTCCTGCCGCATCCGGCTGTCAGCGATCGCCCGGTTCATGCCTGCGACGATCGCTTCGGTCCCGGATTTCTCCCCTAAACCGCCCGGAATGATAATCACGGACTGGACCTTGCCGGAACCGGCCGCTTCCTCGATGATCCCCGGCGCCTGGTCGGCTCCGACGGCCAGCACCAGCACATCAACGATCTCCGGCAGTGCAGCGATCGACGGGATGCAGCGGATGCCGTCGATCTCGTCCGTTTCCGGTCGGATCACGTACATGTGTTGTTCATCGAATCCCTGCCCCTTGATGTTCCTGAGGATGATACGGCCCATGTTCAATCCCTTGGCGCTGACGCCGATGACCGCCATACTCTTCGGATGCAGCAGGTTCGTCAGTTTATGCAGGGGTGACTGCGGAGTGGCCTTGGGTCGCCTGTGAAAGCGCGACAGGCCGTCCAGCGGAGCCGGCACGCCGCCCGTGAACACAACCGGGTTGATCTCGAATTCATCCATGACGAATTCGCTGGCACCGTCCGGCCCGAAGTGGCGCGCCATGGCGAAAAGAGCATCGAACATCTGAAGCAGCGTGCCGTCGGAAACGACCTTCCGCCCGGCGCGGGTCAGTCCGGCGATTTTTCTATAGCAGATCGTCGAACGGAATTTGTCGAGAAACTGTTGCGGAGTCCTTTCCAGTGCCGATCCCGTGACCGCCGCCTGGTTCTGCGTCATCGATGCGGCGACCAGTTCCGTATCCACACCGCCGATACCCGCCGTGATGACCGGACCGAATTCACGGGTGTTCTGTATGCCGACGATCATTTCATAGCCGAAACCCTTTTCATCGGCTGCAGCGAAATCCGTGACCATGACGCCCCGGATGTCCCGGTTGACCGCTTCCGCAAGCTCTTTTCCGCTCAATCCCTCGAAGACACCTTCGAGGGTCAACCCTTTCTTTTCGATCCATGTTGCAAACCGGCCGGGCACCTGCGCCAGCATGTCCGCCACGCCGCTCTGCACGGTCTTCAGATCTTTCGCCAGGATGGCCACACCCCCGACATCGGTTTTATGCATGATGACCGGAGCCACGATTTTCAATACGATCCGGTCGCCGGGATACTTGCTCAGCATTCCCTGCGTGACGTCTCCGGGATGCGCGACGATCGTCACCTTCCTTCCGGACGGCAGTCCCGCCGCTTCCATCAGGTCGTAGTTTTCATGCTCCAGCAGTTGATTCCGGTTTTCTCCGAAAACACCGGCGACCAGTTTTTCCAAAGCAGTTTTATTGAAGCTCATGGCATCCCCTCACATGGTATTTTCGGATATATCCCATAACGACCGATTGGACCCATTCATGGATCGGTAACTCAGCAGATCAGGCAGTGTGGTTCGTCGCCAGCTCGAAACCGGCCCGGACCGCCTGTTGGTTGATCTCCACCATTTTCTCGCCTTTCCGCCCAAAAAGCTCCGCCAACCCCTTGTCGAATTCGTCGGGCTGGAACCCGATGGCCGGCGCGGCAGCCCCCAGCATGACCGTGTTGGCCACCCGGGCATTGCCGATGTTTTTCGCAATTTCGTCGGCATTGACGAGGATTTTGTGCGGCAGGCTGTCGAGCAGTCGACTCATCTCGGCGGCATCGGGGTAATTGGGAATATTGACAAACGGATCGGTGGCGGTGATGACGACACCAGTGTCGGACAGAAAGTCCAGATACCGGAAGACTTCCAGGGGTTCCACGCTCAGGATCAGGTCCGCCTGACCTTTTGGAATCAGGTCGCTGAACACTTCACGGTCGTTGAGCCGGAGATGCGACTGAACGGCGCCGCCGCGTTGGGCCATGCCATGCACTTCCGCCTGTTTGAAGCTCCAGCCCCGTTCGAGAGCCGCATGGCAGATCAGATAAGATATGGACAGGATGCCCTGGCCGCCGACGCCTGAAATAATGATATCGCGTTTCATTGTCCTGTTATCCTTTCTTCGGTGCCTTGACGCAGACCCGTTGTGGAATCACGACGGAGACGCCTGTGTGTTCCAGTTCTTTCCGGATCAGCGCGACATTGGCGGCATGGTGTTTCGGAAGCGGGTTCAGCGTGACGATGTGCTCGCGCGGAACTCCAAAGCTTTCGACGATCTTCTCGATGTTCCCGCCGGTTGCCATCGTTTCCTGTGCGCCGGTCATGGCGACCAGGCTGTTATCCATGATGATCACGGTGATGGCCGCATTGTTTTTTGCAGCGCCGATCAGCGGTGTCATCCCCGAATGGATGAATGTGGAATCGCCGATGACGGCGATCGCCGGATGCACGCCGGCGGCGGAAGCGCCAATGCTCATCGACAGTGACGCGCCCATGTCCACGCAGGTGTCGCCGACATTGTACGGATCATAGACTCCCAGCGTGTAACAACCGATATCCGTGAATACTCTGGCGCTCGGGTAACTTGACATGGCTTCCTTCAACGCACGGAACGTGTCGGCGTGCGGGCAGCCCTTGCACAGGGCGGGTGGGCGCCCCGGCACTTTCGGTGCATCGATGACGGTTTCATGCACCGTCAGCCCGATCGCTTTTTTCACGTGATCGACATTCATCTCGCCGGTTCTCGGCAGGTCGCCGGTCAGACGCCCGATAACGGTTTTACCCGGGATACCGAACATGCCCTGGATCGTCATCTCCACCAGCGGATACCCTTCCTCCACAACCAGTATCCGGTCAACGCTGTCAACGAGTTTGCGGATCAATCCGGCCGGCATCGGATATTGCGTGATCTTCAGGATGTTGACCGGTTCGTCCAGCAGGCTGACGGCTTCCCGGACGTAATTATAGGCGATACCGGTCGCGATGATACCCAGACGGGCACCTTTCCGGATATCGAGATGGTTGAACCGCGACTCGTCCGCCGCCCGGATGAAATCCGGCTGCTTGTTGATCAGCTCGATGTTGCGGACACGGGCGTGAGGCGGGAGCAATACCCATTTTTTGACGTTGTCGCCGACTTTCAGGTCATTCTGAGGCTGTTTTTTCTCGCCTGGAGTGATATTGGCGCGGCTGTGGCTCAGGCGTGTGACCATGCGCAGCATGATCGGCACATCCATTTTTTCTGAAAGTTCGAACATGGCCGACATCATGTCGTAGGCTTCCTGCTGGTTGGAGGGTTCGAAGCACGGAATGCGGGCGAAGTCGGCATAATACCGGCTGTCCTGCTCGTTCTGGCTGGAGTGCATGGAGGGATCATCCGCCGAACAGACGACGAGACCGCCGCCGACGCCGGTCATCGAGGAGTTCATGAACGGGTCGGCGGCCACGTTCAGGCCGACATGTTTCATCGTGATAAGGACCCGTTTGCCGGCGTAGCTCATGCCGAGTGCTTCCTCGTAGCCGACCTTTTCATTCGCGGACCAGATGGCCCGGACGCCAAATTTTTCCGCCTGGCTCTGGATGAATTCGAAAATTTCGGTTGACGGGGTGCCGGGATAGCCGAACACGCCGCTCAGACCCGCGTGGAGCGCGCCGAGGCCCACGGCTTCATTCCCGAGTAGTGTCAATTGTCTGGCCATAAACCATTCCCTTTCAGTTGGTTGAGAAATTTAACAATCAGATTGACAGCATCTTCAAGGTGATCGACCGTTCCGGCCTCATGACTCGAAGAAGACAGGGTAGCGTTATCGCGGAAAGGTTTCAAGTATTCAGATGGATGTTTGTTACTCCGTCAGCTTTTTTTTGTGGGTGTTTTCCCGCTGGAACGTCTGATTCACCGGTGATTGTTAACCATAGACAAATTATGGGTGAAAGGGATTTCGATCCGATGAGATTTTTCCTCCGTACACAAAAAAAGCGGTCTCCGGAGAGACCGCTCATCCAATCATTCAGTCGAAGCGATTATTTCTTGCGGCGGATGCCGGCAAGGCTCATCAGAGCGCCCAGTGCCAGCATCAGCAGACCGATGCCTGCCGGTCCGGTAGTCGGGATGGCGCCGGGGGTCGGTGTCGGGCCTGTCGGTGTTGAAGTCGGAACAGACGTATTTGTCGGGATCGGTGTGTCGGTCGGGATCGGGGTGTCAGTCGGGACCGGTGTGTCGGTGGGGATCGGAGTGGCAGTGGCGGCTTCGGTAACTGTGATGGTGAACGTGCAGGTGTTGGTGCAGGTGTTGGCATCGGTGTAGGTGTAGGTGATCAAGTGCGGGCCGAGACCAGCCACGACCGGATCGAACACATCGGCGGTAACGCCGTCACCGCTGTAGGATCCGAATTCCGGTGTAGCGCCGGTCAGCAGGAACGCAGCGGTGTCGATGGTGACACTGAAATCTCCCGGGCAGGTCATGACCGGCAGAGGATTGACAGTGATCATCACCGAGCAGCAACCGGCACTCCAGACACCGCTCAGCACGTCCAATGCCTGGGCATGATATGTCGTGATAGTGGTCGGGCTGACGGTCAGCGGGGAGCCGAATCCGACTTCATGGCCACCGCAGACATCATCGAACCAGTGGATTTCATACACGGACGTTGCTGAGAGATCCGTACTGTCGCCGGCGCAGATTGTCGTGAAAGTTGCGGCGCAGCCGGTCGGATCGGTGACGGTGCAGGGATTTGCCAAACCGGGCGAAATTTCTCGCACGAAGAAATCAGCGGCGTTGTCGTTGGTATCGACGCCGTCCGGGCAGCGGTTGATGCTGTAGTCCGGGGGAGCAACAGCAGGCGGATCGGACGGAGCATTTCCTGCGCCTTCAGTCCATCCGGCAACTGGATAACAGTATCCAACCGTATCAATAACAGTTGTTGATCCATGGAGAACCAAAGCGGCTGCATCGCCTTCAGTGATCGGTTGCGATGTATCCGCGTTCTGGATCCAGTTAATACCATAACCAGTGTTCAGATCACAGTTGGCAACGTTTGTTCCGGAACAGACAACCCAGTAATCATTCGGTGCCAACATCATACTTGTGGCTGAAAGTTGAGTTGTTCGATAAACAGATAGATCACTCCCTGTTATAAAAATAAGATCCACATTTGCGAGATCAACAGCTGTCGAGCCATAGTTATAGATCTCTACAAATTCTCTGTCATCTGTTGAAGGCTGATCATAGTCGATCTCGTTGATGACCAGTTCCGGAATCTCGGGCGGCAGGATATCCACAAAGTAATCTTCGACTTCACCGTCCGTGCTGGCACCGTAGTCATTGACACAATTGCCCATTGTCGAGCAGATACGAACTCTGGCAAAAGTTGGTCCGACGACCGCATTGACTGGAACGGGGAAAGCGACGGGAACCAGAGTGCCGGGAGCATGCAGGCCGAAATCGATGGCCACCTGCTCACCGGCGTCCTGCCAGTCGCCGTCAGCGTTGAAATCGACCCAGGCGTTGATGTATCCGGGAACTGTGGATCCGGGGCCGATCAGAACCTGTAACATACCGGTTCCGCCGGCAGTCATTGCGAGGGGAAAATTCATGACGCCGTCTTCGTCATCGTTGACCGGCGGGTAGAATATATCATTATCGTCGCCCATCGCCATCGGTTCCGGCTGACCGTCTGCTTCCGGATCGGTGTTCACGACCCCACTCGGACCCATATACAGGGTGTTCGGGCCGGTGATCACATGCCGTGCGGGATCCGGGTGACCACCCAGGACGGATGTCGGATAAAAATACAATAACGGGTTGACCACAGCATCCGGGGCATCACCGAAGTCGTATTCGGTCATGAGATCTTCGATCAGGACGATATAATCCTCGACTTCGCCGCCTTCAGGGCAGAAACCATGATCCTGGTTACAGGGAACCATCGGAGCGATGTAATAACGGACGCGCAAATAGGTCTGGCCGAGTAGAGCCCCTCCAGGAACGGTGAAGGAGGGTGCCAGGGTGAATGGTCCCGGTGCCGTGACTGGTGCATCGTTGTAAATCTGTTCACCGGCATCTTGCCAGTCGCCATCCGCATTAAAGTCGATCCACGCACTGACGTACCCATTTACAGACGGCGTTACTGTGAGGGTGGCGATCTGTCCGAGAACCAGTGCAGACCAGCTGACGCCATCTTCGTCGTCGGTTGCATTATTGTCATCGCCGTCTGCATTGATCGAAGGGAAACCATCCGCTTCCGCATCGAGATTGGCACCCAGGAAAACTCCCGGGAAAATATTGTGCCGGGCCGGGTCGCCGTGCGTGACAAGTGTGGTCGGGTAGAAGTAGGAGAGAGGGTTGATACTCTGGTCCGGAGCATCGCCGAAATCATCTGTGGCGAGGTTCACGGTGTGCATTCCTAGGTCACCGATATAATCGATAGGATTACCGTTCCATTCAACATCAGGAAAGAAATCATCGTCTCCGATCGGATCGCCAGCTAGGATCGTCGGTTTTCTGATCAGAGTCATATTTACGGTACTGACACCACCGGATGTCCAAGCAGATCCCGGGTCGTATCCAATATCACCAAAGACATCTAAGTAGTCCCAATCGATTCCATTATACTTATCTAATGACACCGCATCATCTCCATTAAAGTTGATGACCGCGCCAGATGTCACATCAGCGATTGCAAGGATGGCGGCATTTGCTGAAGGATTAGCCAAAACAAATACATCATTGTTCGCCAAAGTACCTGATAGAGTCAATGATGCGCTTGGAGTTCCGGCACCATTTGTATACAAACATACCCTGTAAGCATCTAATGTGACCGGACTTCCAGTGCCATTGAAGATTTCGATGGCCTTATTGCTACCTGAACCCTCGATGTATTCTGAAATAAACAGATCAGTTATCTGTGCGTGAGTAGTCATCTGACCAAGAAAAACCAGGCCGATTACTACGAATCCAAATATAAACCTTCTCATTCTTTCCTCCTTGTTACGGTTATCCTACCTGCGAAATAGATCAATCCAGCACAGCCTGCCGGATGATATCATTCAGTTGATTTGGAGATGCAATCACACAAAATCCCAGTAAAATGTTCTTTCCGATCCGCAACATAACAATCTCGTAATTGATGGACTTACATGCACACCATCCAATTAAGAATCAACTTATAAAAATCATACTTGGAAACTGCTGCGAAACGCAAGCGGTCGATAACTTTCTAATTAATTTCTGACCGATTGAACGTATATCGTCCTAACTTATTGGAACTAAGTGATCTCCATTCTGCTCTGTCATCTTCCTCTGCTTTGCGATCCTATCGCGATAGAGGCCACCGCCATCCCCAGCCGCCGCGCATCCGCTGACCCCTCATCCGCCGGAGTCCAAACATCACTCTCGATCACCAGATGCCGCTCATCACTCCCCCAAACCGGAAGAACAGCCACCTCCAGTGTCGTCCACTTCTTCTCAATGCACTCCTTGATCATCTCCACGCCATCCAGTAGCACACGAACACTCTGTCCGGGTTTTCCGGCCTGCACCGTAATCCGCAGGATCGTTGCTTTTCTCGGTGATGATACGATCACTTCGCCCCGCCCCGTCGTCCAGCGCACCCACCCCGGTCCGTCTCCCGCATCCTCCCAGCGTTCCGGCGCGTGCCAACCGCTCAAAAACGGCGCATCCGATGCCATGTCGATCGATGCCGGCCCCGCCATCGGGATCGCCGCCTCCATCTGCGCAATCATCGCCTGCCCGATCCCCCGCCAGTCATATCGCTCCTCGACCACCCGCCGGGCGGACTCCAGCAGCTTCCGGCGCTTCCCGGCATCGGCCTCCAGATCACGCAGCGCAGCCGCAAATCCATCGGGCTCCGCCTCGCACACATCGCGCTCCGCCTGCAAGTCCAATCCCCTCCGTCCATACGGCGTCGTCAGCACCGGAATCCCCGCTGCCGCATACTCCAGTATCTTCAAATTCGTCCCGGATCCCGATAACATCGGGTTCAGTGCGATATCCGCCGCGGCAAGCGCGTCATTTTTCTCCTCCTCGGTTACTTCCCCCATCAGGCGCATGTTCCCCGGCAATGACGCCGGATCGCCGCCCTGGTTGACCAGATGGTCCCGGACACTCCCGACAACCAGGAACAGCGCGTCAGGCAACCCGGGCGCAACGAACTCCGCGATGAACCGCAACGCCTCCAGGTTCGGCGGGTGCCAGGCTCCGACAAACAGGACCACGCGACGGTCGAGCGGAATGCCCAGCCGCTCCTTCGCAGCGAGCCGCTCACCGTCTGTGAACGGCCTTACGGCAGATGTATCCACGCCGTTCGGCGCGATCGCTGTGACGCCGGAGGATCGCTGGTAAAAAGCAGTCAGCTTCAGGAGTTCATCGCTTGACACTCCAAAAACAATATCGCTGTCCCGTACGGCAGCGGCTTCGGCAAAACGGGTGCGCCGAAGAAGGCAGCGGCCCTTTGGAGTTTTTTGGAGCAGGTTTTTCTTGAGGTCGTATTCGAAATTCTGGGAGCTGTGCACAATCAGCTTCGTTCGGTTTGAGCGGGGGATATGGCGGTGCATGTAGGGCTGCTCGGAGACGATAATATCCGAACAATCCGCAAAATGCCGCAGGGCGCGCAGATAATTGGGTGTCAGCGGCAGAAGCTCATCGAGCGCGACATCGGACACGGTTTCACCGACGGCTTTTTCGTATTCCCACTGCGCCCGGGCATGGGCAGGAGCCATCGGAATGCGGATCTCGTGCAGCCGGGGATCGATGGTCAGGGTTTCCCGTGGAGTATTGAATCGGCCGAGGCTTAAGAGGAAAATATCATATACGCGTGCGAGTTCGGTTGCGAGGCCGGCAACGCGCCGCTGGCCGCCGCTCCGGGCGGGGAAGACCGGGTAGGGAACGAGCATCAACAAGCGCCGGCGTTCGTCGCGCTTTCTCGGACCCCGCTCCGGCCAGAGATGAAAGGGCGCCAGAAGTTGGGTGACGGTGTTCTGCCAGGTGACGGTTTCGACCGTCTTCAAGGCGGCATTGCCCATGTTTTCCAGCCGGGTCCGATCACTCAGCGCGTCCGTGATGCAGCGGGCGAGATCATCCGGATCGGGGGATGCGATCCAGCCGTTTTCGCCGTTTCGCACGAATTCGAGAGGACCGCCGGAGTCTGTCGTCGTGATCACGGGTTTACCGCTCTTCATCGCCTCGATTGTGATCAGGCCGTAATCTTCGGCATAAGGCGTGTAGAGCACCGCCAGGGATCTGGCGTAGAGATCCGTCAGTTCGGATTCCGACACGTCTCCCAGAAAGCGAATCCTGGAATCGGTTCCGGCAAGCGATTTGAGGAAAGCTTCATGAGGTCCTGTGCCGGCGATCAGGAAAGGCACATCGGTCTGCACCTGCATGAATGCTCGGATCATCAGGTCGATGCGCTTCGGGGGATCGAGCCGGTTGACCGTGAACAGGTACTCGCCCGGCAGCCGGTGATAATTTTCGTGGATCGTTGAATGGTACACGACCCGGGGTGGAAGATCCGGATGAAAATAGTCGCTGCGCCCGGCGATGGTCTGGGACGTGCAGAATGCATAGCTCACCGTTTCCGGACGGATGGCGCGGTTGTCCAGCCAATGAACGATCCGTTTGATCCATGGCCCCGGGAACTGCAGCGGATTGCTCCGCCACAGGCTGTCCATCCCGGGCGGCACCGGGTAGGTATCGTACAGGCCGCGCAGTCGATGGCCGAGGTAGATGACATGGTTCGGGTGCCGGATGGTCCACGCCGGATACTTGGTTGTAATGACCAGGTCGAAATGATCGAGACGCAGCCTTCGGAATGTATGGTAGGCTTTTATGATGCCGGGAACCGTGTTTTCCCTCACGGGAATTTTGATGAGTTCGGCGGTGTGAGCGGTATGGTCGTTAATGGCCTTGTACAACCCCGCCATGAAACTCTCGATGCCTCCGCGGCAAAACGGTATCGGACTGGCTCCGACAATGGCAATACGCATCAATAAGACCTTTCCGCCTGCGGCACGTGGGGAGAACAATTAACAATAGTCAATTGTCAATTGTCAATTGCGGAAGGAGATCTTCCCCCGGTTGTCAATTGTCAATTGTCCGTTGATAATTGTTAATTGACCCTCTTCCTGCTAGGGTTTATGCCGAAAGTTGAGATGTTGAGATGAGTAAAACACCTGCTTTACAGCCCCTTGAAAAAACTGATTATCCAGGTTTGGGACGTCTGTTCACGAAAATTTTCGGAACGGAGCGCTCGATGGATGCCTGGATCTGGAAATACGATAAAAATCCTCATGGATCGCCGGTCGCAACCATTGCGGCGGTGGGGGAGGACATCGTCGGATTTTATGGACTTCTACCCCGGCGCGTTAATTTTCGCGGTGAGATGCTGACAGCATTCCAGGAAGTGGACCTGATGGTCGATCCGGACCATGCCGCCGGAGGTTTGTTCAAACATCTGGGAAGATACTCCTACGACCGCCTGGTCGAATCGGGGCACGCTTTCACGTTCGGATTTCCCAACCAGACCTCATTACCGCTCGGGCGACGGATACTGGGATGGAGGGCGATCGAGAAAATTCCTCTCTGGACATTGATTCTCAAACCGGCGTCCGTGCTGGACGGCAGGTTGCCGTCAATCCCTGGACTCAGGTACGTTGCAGACCGAGTGATCCGCTTCAGGAACAGACACAAACTGGGGGCGCGGTATGATGGTTTGATTCGGGAGGTGGATCGGTTTTCCGGTTCGGCGATCGATTTGTTGACCGGACCTGTATCATCCGGAGAAGGAATCGGGTTTATCCGTGATCCGGATTACCTGGCGTGGAGATATCATGAGTGTCCGGATCACAACTATGTATTGTTCGAAGCGGGCCATGCCGGTCACTGTGGAGCGGCGGCTGTTGTGGGGCTGCCGGCCGGCGACCGGGCGGCCCTCGTTGAATTTCGCTACGCGGCCGGGGCGGACGACGCAGCTGTTGCACTCATCAGGATCATTTCAGAGGTGTGTGAACGGAAAAGTTACGCCACGCTCAGGGCGTGGGCTCTGGATGGCAGCCCGGATGCCCGGTTTTTTGAATCGATCGGTTTTTTCAACCGGGATGCACTGAATTTTCATGTCATCCGGTCTTTCCGGCCGCCGGAGTTCAACCGTTATCTGTGGGATGGCGGCCGATGGTATCTGAGTTCGGGGGATTCGGATTGTGTGTGATGAGGCAGATTTTGGTAAAGAGGTAAGGAGCATACACGGAGGTTGATATGAGTTTTTCCGGGCCGGCAAAATGGTTTCAGGCATTACGGTACGGCGCGATCGCCCGTGCGGTCGCCCACATGAACCGCCGCTATCGATTCACCGGATCGCCCGAGTTCAGACCTCTGGTTGAAAAAGCTTCGCAGAATGCCGTCGTTCTGAGTATCTCACCTCATCCGGATGATGATGTTCTGGCGGTTGGTGGCGCTCTGGCAGGTCATATCGTGGCCGGTGGCCGGGTCCATTCCATCGTGATGACCGATGGGATCAAAGGGACATCCGGTGCAGCGGCCGATGAACGGCTGGCTGAACTGCGACGGCTGGAATGCGACCGGGCGGCAGCGGTATTGAAACTGACATCCGTGGAATACTGGCACCTGCCGGACGGCAAGCTGCAGGTAACGGAAGACACGGTCCGATCCCTGGTCCGGATGATCCGGGACTTGAGTCCGGATTATATTTATACGCCATTCCCGATCGATTATCACTTCGATCACGTTGCTGCGACCGGGATGGTGGTGGCGGCCGTATCGGAGATCAGTGAACCACCCCTGATCCGCTGCTATGAGAGCATCATTCCTCTTGTGCCGAATCTGATCATCGATATAACTGATTTTATCGATCTGAAACGCCGGGCTGTCGAATGTTTTGAAACACAGAATGCCGTATCCGACTATGTCCGGACGATAGTGGACGGATTGAACCGGCATCGCAGCTACGGAGCGATGAAAGGCCGGGGCTACGGCGAAGCGATATTCGAAACGGAGTGGCGCTTGATCCGAGACCTGTCGGACATCGTTCACGGCAAACCAATATATGGGAAATAAATTATTAATAATCAACGATTTTCCGCTGATCGGAGGCGCCGAATCGGTTGTTCTGCAGGTGTGCCGGTATCTCACGGAGATCGGCAATTCCGATGGATGGTCGCTCTGTGGAATGACAAGCCGGGACGGACCGCTCGCGGAGGCTATGGGGAAAATCGGCGAATTACCACTGGCATTCATCGATATTCAGGGACTCAAAATGCACTGGCTTTCGCTGAATGCCTGGTCCGGAGTTCTTCGTGCAATCAGAGCATGGATCGAAAAGGAGCATCCGGATGTTATTCTCTGCAACTCGATCTGGTCCGCGATCGTGACGGAAAGGGCGGTGCGGAACGATATCTCGATCGTTTGTGCCGTCCACGCCGCTATCGCTCCGAAACGCTTGATGAAGCGAATCGGATTCAACCTGGCTGGAGCCCTGCTTGTGCGGGGGATCAGGCATTGGATAACGGTGTCCGATCACCTGTCGGCGGAGATTCGGCGTCTGGGTATCAAGGAGAACAGGATCAGCATTATTCCAAACGGAGTCAGAATTCCGCCTTTCGCACCTGTAAATCGGACCGGTCCATTCCGACACCGTTACGGAATCTCCCCGGATGGAATTGTTGCGGTGACGATCGGCCGTCTGGATCCGGGAAAAGGGCAGCATGTGCTGATTGAAACGATACAAAGCCTGGTTGAGGACGGATTGGATCTCTATCTTGTAATCACAGGTGAGGAATACGCGGGGAGCGGATCGGAGCCTGTATATACGCGGATTCTCCGAAAAATGATCGCAGCAAACGGGTTACAGGCACGGATCGTGTTAACGGGTTTTGTGGATGACACGGATCAGATCCTGCAGGAATCGGACATAATGGTGTCCGCGTCCGGAGAGGAGTCATTCGGATTGGCTGTTCTGGAGGGTATGGCTGCCGGCCGGCCGGTCGTCGTTTCGAATGTGGATGGTCACCGGCGCCTTGTTTCGGATGGCGTTTCCGGTTATCTCGTCGAATGGGGTGATGTCTCCGGCTTCTGCGACGCCATCCGTCGCCTGGTTCTGGACCCGACGCAGCGGGTCCGGATGGGTGAACAGGCGCGGCAGTCGGCTCTGGCGTACGATCTCGATGCCACTCTATCCCGCTGGAAAAACTGTTTGCAGATGGTGGCGGGAGATGGACGAAATGACAACCGGAGACACCGGTCAGGAGTCGATTCATGAGAGTGGCTGTAGACGGTCGCCGGATCCAGGACGGCATGTCGGGCCTTGGAATCTATACGTTGCGGTTGCTGACGGCTCTGGGTTCGGAAAGCAAATCCCTTGATCTGGATATTACGGTGTTTGTCTGCCGGAAATCGCTTCATCTTGTCAGTCATCTCCGGGATACCGTCCGGATTGTTCCCGTTCCATGGCCGGTCGAAGATCATCTCGGAGGGGACATCTGGAAACATATCACGCTGCCGCGTCGTCTGAACCGTATGAGCATCGACGTGTTTCACGATCCGGCGTATCAGATTCCATTGACAAAATCCGCAGCAGGCTACGTCGTGACGGTGCACGATCTGTCACCGTTTCGGCATCCGGAAAGCAATACGTTCAAATATAATCAGTATTGGCGATTCATGACACGACGCGCTGTTGTTCGAGCGTCCCGGATCATCGCCGTATCCGATTACATCCGGCAGGAAATCGAGACCCTGTTTCCGAAGTCGATTGGCCGAATTGATGTGGTTCCGGAGGCGGCTGGTCCGGATTTCAAACCCGGTGAGACGGATCGGGAAGGCCTTCAAAAACTGGGAATATCGGGTTCTTATTTTTTAACTGCCGCCAAATATGAGCCGAGGAAAAACCTGGCGGGTTGCATTCACGCTTTTCTGGATGGGCCGGCCGGGAAATTTCCCGATCAGCGACTGGTTGTTGTCGGGGGGATGGGCTGGAAAAATGAGGAGCTGCTTCAACTTCTTTCGACTGAAAGCGTCCGTGAAAGAGTCATTGTGACAGGGTATCTGGACGAGTCATCTCTGATCAACGCGATCAGGGGAGCCGGCGCCGTGATCGTGCCGTCTCTCTATGAAGGGTTTGGTCTGCCGGTTTTGGAAGCGATGGCCTGTGGAACACCGGTTCTCTGTTCCGGTGTCTCGGCGCTGCCGGAGGTTGGAGGAGACGCGGCGTTGTATTTCGATCCGCTGGATTCGGGATCCATGTCCAGCGCGATGGATCGTTTTCTGAGTGACGCCGAGTTAAGGGGGGCGATGCGACGAAAAGGACTTGAGCGATCCCGGGAGTTCTCCTGGCAGAAGGCGGCACGAATGACTGCGGACGTCTATCGTCGAATCTCCGGGAGTTGACGAATGAGAAATCTTAAATTGACATTCGAATATGATGGAACCCATTTCTGGGGCTACCAGCGTCAGCGGGAAGGGCGGACAGTCCAGGCGGAGTTGGAGCTCGTTTTATCTCAAATCACCGATCAGGCAGTGACACTGGCGGCGGCCGGTCGAACGGACACCGGCGTCCATGCGTCGGGCCAGGTCGCTAATTTCCATACCGAAAGCAGTATTCCGGTAGACAAATTGACGCGCGGGTCCAATTCTTTGCTTCCAGCCGACATTGTTGTTCATTCGATTGAGGACGTGGCACCTGATTTTCATTCCCGGTTTTCCGCTTTGTCACGACGTTATGAATACACGATTCTTGATCGCCCGTTACGTCGCGCTTTTATGCGATTGTATGGATTGCATATTCCGTATGGTCTGGATCGCAGCACCATGATAACAGCCTGCCGGCATCTGATCGGCGAGAAAGATTTTTCCAGTTTCCGGGCGGCGGGTGATGCATCGGAACACTCGATCAGGAATATGATTAATTCGGGGGGTGAGGCAAGGGGCGAGGTTTTTGTGCTTTTTTTCGAGGCAAATGCTTTTCTTCAGCATATGATTCGTATTATAGTCGGCACGCTCCTGGCAGTCGGCAGGGGCAGGATGAGCGCCGGTGAATTCGGGGAGGTGGTCGCTGCAGCGGATCGGTCGCGTGCCGGATCCACGGCACCTCCTCACGGGCTGTGTTTGACAAATGTTCGATATCCGGATTGATTCTACGGAAGGGGACAGTTACTTTCCGGGAGTTGTCAGGATGTCGGATTCTGCTTGACAGAATGGCATGATGTGAGTAGCATCTGCGATTTGTCCGGCAATATCGGATTGGTTGGCAATAAGAATCAGGAGAGACAGGATCAATGAAAACAACACAATTTATCAGGAAGGAAGATGCCACAAACAACTGGTATCTGCTTGACGCTGAGGGCCTCACCGTCGGCCGGCTTGCCTCCATGGCGGCACTGTTGCTGCGCGGGAAGCATCGCCCCGATTTTACACCGCACATCGACATGGGTGACCATGTGATTGTGATCAATGCCAGTAAGGTTGAGTTTACCGGTAACAAGTGGCAGTCGCAGAAATATTACCGGCATTCCGGGTACATGGGTGGTCTTCGCGAAGAAACTGCAGCGGAACTCCTGGAAAAGTATCCTGAGCGGATTATTGAGGCGGCAGTCCAGGGGATGTTGCCCAAGACGAAACTCGGAAGAAAACTTGTCAAGAAACTCCGGGTGTATGCCGGTCCCGAACATCGGCATGAAGCCCAGATGCCGGCAGCCATTGAAGTGTCGGAAATGAAATTTATAAAAGCTGTCAAATAATCAGGCGGAGGTTGTGAAACAAAATGTCTCAAGAAATTTATTATGGTACGGGTCGCCGTAAGGAATCGGTCGCTCGGGTTCGGATTAAACCGGGCTCCGGCAATTATGTCATCAATGGTCGCGATTTTGAAACGCATTTCAAACGAGCCACATTGCGGATGATTATTAATCAGCCATTCGATATCACCGAATTGAACGGACGATTCGACGTATTTGCAATCATTCGCGGCGGCGGGAATTCCGGTCAGGCCGGTGCATTGCGACACGGCATTTCGAGAGCGCTTGTCGATTACGATATCAATCTGAGAGTGCCTTTGAAACGCGCCGGATTGCTGACACGTGACCCGAGAGCGGTTGAACGTAAGAAATACGGTCAAAAGGGTGCTCGGGGAAGATTCCAGTTCTCCAAGCGTTAATTTGTATGTATGCGCAGGCAGGAAAGATCCTGTCTGATGTAGAATAACTCAGGTGTATGGATGCCTGTTCATGGGTGCCTGGCGACAGGTTCTGAACAGGCGGTGAAGTACACTCAGGAACAACCCCGGGAGGATTATAGAATGTCGACAACCGTAACAATGAGGCAACTGCTGGAGACCGGCGTCCATTTCGGCCACCAGACGAAGCGCTGGAACCCGAAGATGAAGCGGTACATTTTTGGGGAGCGGAATGGGATTTACATTATCAACCTGCAGAAGACGATGCAGTGCTTCCGTGATGCATGCGAGTTCATTCGCGACGTCTGCTCCCAAGGCAGGAACGTGCTGTTTGTCGGAACAAAAAAGCAGGCGCAGCAGGCAATTGAGGAAGAAGCGGTTCGTGCAGGGATGTACTATGTCAATCACCGCTGGCTCGGTGGCATGCTGACCAATTATGTCACAATCCGCCAATCCGTCGAGCGATGGGAGCGTCTGGAAGCGATGCGCGAAGATGGTTCCTATGATCGTCTTGGCAAAAAGGAAGTACAGCGATTGGAAAAGGAGAGGGTAAAACTGGAGAAAAACCTGATGGGTATTCGTACCATGGAAGATCTCCCGGGTGCCGTCTTTGTCGTTGATACGAAGAAAGAATACATCGCCGTCAATGAAGCCAAAAAACTCGGCATTCCCATCGTGGCAATTCTCGATACGAATTCGGATCCGGACCCCATCGATTTTCCGATTCCTGGAAATGATGACGCGATTCGGGCTGTCCGGCTGATCACATCGCAGATTGCCGAAGCCTCTATCCAGGGCAAGGAAATCTTCAAGAAACGTTCGTTCGAACAGATCAGCGAAGCGCCGGTGATCACCCAGGAAGAAATGGAAACACGTCCTCCAGCCCCAAGAAAGAAAAGGGCACCTGTTGTTCCCGTTGAAATTATCGAGGAGATCATCGAGGAGGAAGCGGACATTGCCGAAGCACAGCCCGAACTCACCGAAGCTGAGCCGGAGAGTGTCCAGCCGGAGAGTGTCGAGCCGGAGAATGTCGAACCGGATGCAGTCAAGCCGGAATCCGAATAAATCAACAACTGGTATCATTTGTTTTTGTATACGAGGAGATAAAAAATGGAAATCACTGCAGCAATCATCCAGCAGTTACGCGGCAAAACCGGTCTGGGCATTATGAAATGCAAGGAAGCCTTGAAGATCAGTAATGGAGATATCGAGGGAGCCATCGATTATTTACGGAAAAAAGGTCTGGCTGATGCATCGAAAAAAGCCCATCGAGCAACCTCGGAAGGCCGAATCGGATATTATATTCATCACTCGGGCAAACTGGGTGTGATGGTGGAGATCCAGTGCGAAACGGATTTTGTTGCGAAAACCGAAGATTTCGATGAGTTGACCCGGGATGTCGCCATGCACATCGCCTCGATGAATCCCACCTATGTGTCACGTGAAGAAGTGCCTGACACCGTGTTGGAACGAGAGAAGGAAATCTATCGCGGGCAGGTTCTGGAAATGGGTAACAAACCGGCGAATATCGTAGACAAAATTGTCGATGGGAAACTGAACAAGTTTTATTCGCAGGTTTGTCTTCTCGAGCAGGTGTTCGTCAAGGATGATTCCATGACCATTCAGGATTACCTGAAGAGCAAAATTGCGAAGCTGGGTGAAAACCTGGTCATCCGGCGGTTTACGAGACTGGCTCTCGGCGAGGAATAAACCATCGAACAAACCGGAGACTGTGCGCATGAGTACTGAACCGGAACGGAGCAAATTTCGAAGAATTCTGCTGAAAGTCTCAGGCGAGGCATTGGGGGGCGGTACCAACGGGATTGATTCCACGACGGTTCTGGCGTTCATCCGGGAAATCGCCTCCGTATACCATCTCGGCGTTCAGGTCGCAGTGGTTTGCGGGGGCGGTAATATTTTCAGGGGAATCAATGCCGACCGGACGATCGACCGGACAATCGGGGATGCCATGGGGATGCTGGCCACCATGATCAACGGACTCGCATTACGGGAATTCCTCAGGGCTGAAGAGTTGCCGGTAACGGTGATGGCCGCTTATCCGATTGAAGGAATCGTTGAATCATTCTGTGCGGATCGAGCAAGGGGTCTCCTGGAGAATCGATCGATATTGATTCTCGCGGGCGGAACAGGTCTTCCATATTTCTCGACGGATACGGCTGCGGCGCTGAGAGCACTGCAAATCCAGGCTGATGTTCTGATCAAGGCAACGAAAGTCGATGGTGTCTACGATAAGGACCCGGAAAATTATCCGGATGCGCACCTGTATCGATTCCTGGATTACAATACGGTTCTGGAAAAGGATTTGAAAGTGATGGACGCTGCGTCCATCGCACTATGTCGAGACAATGGTTTGCCCGTTCAAGTTTTTAATCTGTTAAAATCTGGAAATCTGAAAAAACTGATATCAGGTGAGCCGATAGGAACCCTGATTCATCCGAAAGGAATCAGCTATGGTGGATGATGTTTATAACGATTCAAAAACCCGGATGCTGGAAACAATCGAGCACTATAGGAGACAGTTTGCAACTGTCCGTACGGGACGGGCATCCCCGGGAATAGTCGAAAATATTCGCGTTGACTACTACGGAACATCGACACCTCTTCGCCAGATCGCCAAAATCGCGATCCCGGAGCCGGCTTTGATTGTCATCCAACCCTGGGATGTGAACGCATTGGCCGGAATAGAGAAGGCTATTCAGACGAGCGATATCGGCATGATGCCCAATTCGGACGGCAAAATTATCCGTCTGAATGTTCCGGCGTTGACGGAAGAACGACGGAAAAACCTGGTCAAGATGGTGAAGAAAATGACCGAGGAAGGCCGTGTGGCCATTCGGAATATCCGGCGTGATGCCAACGATACACTGAAAAGTTTTTTAAAAGACAAGGATATTTCCGAAGATGACGCGCACGAAGGATATGACAAAATCCAGGAACTGACCGACGACTTCATCAAGAAAATCGATGAGTTGGGTACGGCCAAAGAGGCGGAACTCCTCGAAATCTGATATTTCGGAGTTACAACATGCTGAATAACAAGAATCAGACCGATCCGACAAAGAGCGATCCGGATCGAATGCCTGTGCATATCGCGATCATAATGGATGGAAACGGTCGCTGGGCCAGGGCACGTGGCTTGCCTCGCGTGGCCGGTCACCGTGCCGGTGTGAAAACCGTCGACCGGATCATGGAAGATGCTGTTTCACTGGGTATAAAAGTCCTGACCTTATACACGTTTTCCACCGAAAACTGGAAGAGGCCAAGGGCTGAAGTCGGAGCCCTGATGGAATTGCTGTATAAGAATTTATTGAATAAAAGAAAAAAACTCATCGACAATGATGTGAGATTGAGAATCAGCGGAGATATCTCCAACTTTCCCGGCTCAGTGAAGAAGGAAGTAATGGAGACAATCGCTGCCACGGACCATTGCAAGACAATGATCATGAATCTCGCATTGGGCTATTCAGGACGGGACGAGATTGTGAAGGCAGCTCAAAGTCTGGCGCGTCTTGCCGTTCAGGGTGACATCCAGCCGGAAAACATCGATGAATTGCTCTTCTCCAGGTATTTGTCGACCGGCGATCTGCCGGATCCGGACCTTGTCATCAGAACCAGCGGTGAATACCGTGTATCCAATTTTTTGCTCTGGCAGGCATCATATGCTGAATATTTCTTTACGGATGTACTGTGGCCGGATTTCAACCGTCAAAACCTGGTCGAAGCCATTCAGTCCTTTCAGCGGAGGGAAAGACGTTTTGGAGGATTGTCCGGCAAGGACCGGCAATCATGAGAAATCTCTTTTTGAGATATGCAGTGGCGGTTGTGGCCATTCCCGTCATACTCCTCATACTCTGGATAGGACCTTCCTGGGCGTTCAACCTGTTCACTACAGTCATCATGATGGCTGCTTTGAATGAATGGCTGAACTTGTTTCGAACCCAGAAACTTGCAGCACCCCGAATCCTCAGCATAACGATGGGACTGGTCATGACAGGCGGCATGTGGGCATTCAGTCTGACCAATGATGGGCTATATCTCTACATCACGACAACCCTGGTCATGACAGGAATCTGTCTCTTTGGCCTGATCGACCTGCATCATGACATCAAGCAGAAGGTTCTCGGAAACGGCTCCATCACTCTGGCACTGCTGCTGAGTTGCTGGGGCGGCGGTTCACTTATTTTGCTCCGAGAAATGAACTCCACCCCCGACGGCCGCTTCTGGATCGTTTTATTGTTTGTGATGGTCTGGGTAGGAGATGCCGGCGCCATGCATATAGGAAAACTCATCGGCAGGCATAAACTGGCACCGATCATCAGCCCGAAAAAAACGGTGGAGGGTCTGATCGGAGGCATCTTAATCTCAACAGCCATGGGCTGTTTTTTTCATCATTTTCTGCACCTGCCGATCCCCGTCTGGCATATCGGAATCATCGCCCCCATAACGGTTCTTCTGGCTCATCTCGGAGACCTGACGGGATCCATTGTAAAAAGGGTTGCCGGTGTAAAAGATTCGGGGAAGGGGATACCCGGGCACGGAGGGTATTTGGACCGGTTCGATAACCTGATGCTGACGGCTCCCTTTCTCTACCTCTATGTGCGGATGATCCTCGGATGAAAAATATCGTCATCCTGGGTTGTTCAGGATCAATCGGTTCTCAGACACTTGACGTGGCAGCCATGTTCCCCGACTGCTTCAGGATCACGGGAATAAGCGCGAAGGGCACCCATCCGGACAAACTTGCACATATTATCCGGGATTTTCAGCCGGCTTGTGTTGTGGTCGAACATGAATCTGTCGTACGGGAATTGACGCCGCTTACCGAGAAATACGGCGGTACAATAACCACCGGTCAGGAAAAGATAGAGAAACTGGCTGCCGGTCAACTGGTTCCGGTGGATGTTGTCGTCTCGGCCCAATCCGGGATATCCGGTGTCCGGCCCACGATTGCCGCTCTGGAAGCCGGTGTCGACGTAGCCCTGGCAAATAAGGAAACACTGGTGACAGGGGGTGAGTGGGCGGTATCCATCAGCAGAAGGACGGGCAGCAAACTGCTCCCCGTTGATTCGGAACATTGCGCTATCTCCCAATGTCTTGCCGGTGTCGAGTCCGCTGAAGTAAACCGTCTCATCCTGACATGCTCGGGTGGCCCTTTTCACAACCACCCGGACCTGGATCTCGAAACCATTCCACCTTCCCGGGCACTCGCTCATCCGACATGGACCATGGGACGAAAAATCAGTATCGATTCAGCAACCCTGATGAACAAGGGTCTTGAAATAATTGAAGCAAGATGGCTGTTCGATATGCCGCAAGAAAAAATAGACGTAATTATTCATCCGCAGAGCATCATCCATTCGATGGTCGAAACCCGCGACGGATCGGTTATGGCCCAGCTCAGCACGCCCGATATGCGGCATCCCATCCTCTACGCCCTCTCGGCCGGTCATCACTGGCCTGCGCCTCTGCCTGCGCTGGATCTGACATCCATCGGATCCCTGACATTTTCGACTCCGGATACCGGGCGCTTCCCCTGTTTGAACCTCGCCCGGCAGGCACTGATAGCCGGGGGCACCATGACGGCGGTGCTGAATACCGCAAACGAACTGGCAGTGGATGCCTACTGCGCTGGCAAAATCGGTTTTATGGATATCGCGAGAGTAATAGAATCGGCGATGGACGCGCACCTGCCAGTTGCGCTGAACAGCCTCGAAACAATTTCGGAAGTGGAAATATGGACGCGCAGCCGGATTGCATCCCAATGGGCGATATGAAACGTCTGTTGCTGGCGGAATCAACCGAACGCAACAAAGTCAGCATCGGTGGTGTGGTCATCGGAGGCGGGATGCGTCCTGTCGTTCAGTCAATGACAAATACCGATACCCGGAATGTTGTTGCCACACTTGAACAGATTAATACCGCGGCGCGAGCCGGAGCCAGGCTCATGCGGGTGGCTGTTCCCGATCATGAAGCGTCCCGGGCTCTGAAAGAGATCGTGAAAGAAGCGCCGGTACCGGTCATTGCAGATATCCATTTCGATTATCAGCTGGCATTGGAATCTATCGAGGCCGGTGTACATAAAATCCGGATCAATCCGGGCAATATCGGCCGATCGGAACGAATTCGGGAAATAGTCCGAGCGGCTCAGGACAGGCGAATACCGATACGTGTCGGAGTGAACGCCGGCTCCTTGGAATCAGATCTGCTCGATAAATATGGGCATCCGTGTTCGGAAGCCCTGGTCGAAAGCGCCATGAGAAATATTGCCTGCCTGGAGGACGAAGGATTTCAGGACATCGTACTGTCGATCAAAGGGAGTGATGTGCCGATGACGGTCGAGGCCTATCGGTTGATTGCCCGGAAGTGCCTGTATCCATTACATATCGGCATAACGGAAGCTGGAACACGATGGACAGGCGCGATTCGTTCCTCGATCGGGATAGGGATCCTGCTGGCCCTGGGTATCGGAGACACGCTTCGGGTATCTCTGGCTGCGGACCCGGTCGATGAGGTTCGCGTGGCGTACAGAATTCTGGATTCTTTGGGAATAGAAAAACACGGACCGACAGTCATTGCCTGCCCGACCTGCGGACGAACCCGAATCAATGTGATTGCTCTGGCTGAACAGGTAGAAAACGCCCTGGCTGATCATCCCGCTCCATTGACCGTCGCGGTGATGGGTTGCGCCGTTAACGGCCCCGGGGAGGCACGCGAAGCCGATTGCGGCATTGCCGGAGGTGATGGGGAGGGTTTGCTGTTTCGGAAGGGCAAAATCGTCCGCAAGGTACCGGAAAGCCGGATAGTGGATGAGTTAGTGGCTCTCTTTTATGAAATTGCTGAAGAACTACGGGGTGAAGGTTCCGAAGGAAAAGGGTACCGGAATAAAAGTGACGATAAAAATAATGATGGTTAACCAGGCCAGGGCAGTCCGCCATCCGGATGGCGGTCTGGCATCGACCCGGATAACCGGGTGTTTCAAACCGAGAGCAACCAGCAAAATTCCCCAGATCCACCAGCCCTGCCAATAAAAACCGAGAAACATGAGCACAATTACCGTTATACGGGCGATATGAGCCTGTTTCGCTCCGAACATCGCGGAGATGACATGACTTCCGTCCAGTTGTCCCACCGGCAGGAGATTCATCGCAGTGACAAAAAGACCGATATATCCGGCAAATCCGATCGGGTGCAACGCTATTGTGTAGCCGGGCGGCGGCGGATTCATTGTCACATTTTCAATCAACCAGGTTAAAATGGATTGACCCAGTAAAATGCTTTCTTCATACGAGACCGGTTCGACTCCTGACAGCCTGAAGCCAATAATGGTTGCGGGGAGAGCGATCATGAAGCCCGCAAGGGGTCCCGCCATACCGATATCCAGGAGTGCCCGCCGGGTCGTTATGGGTGCTTTTATTCGAATGAAGGCACCCATTGTTCCCAGGAAGTTCGGCATCGGAATAAAATAGGGAACCGTTGATGGAATACCGTGGATTCTGCACATAAAATAATGCCCGGACTCATGCACACCCAAAATCAGGAGCAAAGTAAACGCAAAGGGGAGCCCCTTGTAGAAAAGAAGAGGATTCTGAAATACATCGACACCGGCATGGAGGCAACCCGCCCAGACTGTGCTGAAAACGGTTGCTGCGAATAGAAGAATGGGCAACAACCTCTGGGAAGAACGCTCCCGTACTGTGTTCACAGCCGGTTCATGAAATGTATAGGTCCACGTCTGATTGGAGTATCCGGGTTCCATTATGTCTCCATCGATGTTCCGTTCAGCCTGCCGGCCGAACATCTTCCTTTATCACATACGTCCGGACATGACGAATCGTTCGAAAACTTGTCGATTCGGAGAAAGACCTGAGCATTTGATTTGGAGAAAAAACCCTGAGCTTTTATTTAATTGACTCCGCAGCGCGATGAATTTATGGTGAGCATTTGAGTGGATTGCTGAATGGAGGAAGCTAAAGAATGAACAATGTCAGAACGCAGCGTGAAGCTGCTCTACAGAAAGTAATAACCAGGGAGATGGAACTGGTCGCCCTGGAGGAACATGTATCGATCGAGGAAGTTCGGAGTAAACTGGCAGCTGGAACGGCATGTCTGCCGGCAAACAATCGCCATGAATTGCGGTCGCCCCGGATCATTGGATCGGGTTTTACTGTCAAGATCAATGCAAACATCGGTACATCACCGGATTTGAACGATGAAAAAATGGAAATAGACAAGGCGAAAACATCTGTGGATACGGGAGCGGATGCCGTGATGGATCTGTCCACGGGCGGCGATATCCGGACTATTCGTCGAAAAGTTCGTGAGGTCTGCCCGGTTCCGCTCGGAACCGTTCCAATATATGAAGCCATGGCTGAACTGATCCAGGCGAACAAACCGTTACAGGAATTGACGGCTGATCATCTCTTTGAAGTGATTGAGCGGCATGGTGAGGATGGCGTTGACTTCATCACGGTCCATTGTGGAGTAACGACACATGCATTGGAACGGCTGAATCATCAGGGCCGAATCACGCGGATTGTCAGCCGGGGTGGTTCGCTTCTGGCGCAATGGATGGTTAAAAACAAACGCGAAAATCCTTTATACGAGCAGTATGATCGACTCCTGGAGATAGCGCGTAACTACGATATGACCTTAAGTCTGGGAGATGGTTTGCGTCCGGGCTGCCTGGCGGATGCAACTGACCGAGCACAAATCGAGGAATTGATCACCCTGGGTGAACTCACTGATCGGGCATGGAAAGCGGGTGTACAGGTCATGATCGAAGGTCCGGGGCACGTTCCGATGAATCAGATTGAAACGAATATGCGCATCCAGAAAACACTCTGTAAAGGTGCTCCCTTCTATGTATTGGGACCCCTTGTCACGGATATCGCTCCGGGTTACGACCATATTACATCCGCCATCGGCGGAGCACTCGCCGCATGGGCGGGCGCAGATTTTCTGTGTTATGTAACACCTGCGGAGCATTTGCGATTACCCACGTTGCAAGATGTGCGTGAAGGTGTTGTGGCATCACGGATTGCGGCGCATGCAGCCGATATCGCCCGAGGGAATGCACGGGCCTTCGAGCAGGATCGGAAAATGGCGGTTGCCCGGAGAAATTTGGATTGGGAGGCGCAGATACGCTGTGCGATTGATCCCGAAAAGGCATCTCAGATTCGCCGATCTGCACCACCCGCAGATAAAGATGTCTGTTCCATGTGTGGAAAATTCTGTGCCATAAAAGGCTGGCAGGACGCAGTCGAGGATTGATTATGAGATATCCACCGGTTGTTGCCGTTCTTTCGGGGCTTGACCCGACTGGAGGAGCCGGACTGCTGGCGGATATCAGGGCCCTGACGGCTGCGGGCGTACGAATTGCACCGATGCTGACGGCTAATACCATTCAGGGAAGGGATGTTATCGCGGAGTATCAGGCGATCGATTCGTCATTTCTTGCAAGACAACTGGACAGCATTGACAGGTTGTTCCGACCGTCTGCGATGAAGATCGGTATGATCGGCAGTCCGGCAATTGCTGATGTTATCAAAAAATTTCTTCGCAGAACGTCCATGCAGGTTGTACTGGATCCTGTAATGAAAGCGAGTTCAGGGGGCTTACTGTCAACGGACTGTCTTCGGGTGAATATATTGGAACTGGCCGGTTATGTGACCGTTCTGACACCGAACCGCGATGAGCTTGCCTGGTTAAGCGGAATGGATGTGCAAAGCGATCAGGATCTGATTGACGCTGTGGCGGTTCTGCGTAGGAAGGGATTCCGTGCAGTTTATGTCAAGGGAGGCCATTTCGACGGCGATCCGAAGGATGTCCTGATTGAAAACGAACGCGTTCGCGCGGAATATATCGGACCCCGAATGAAGAACAAAGTCAGGGGAACGGGGTGTCACCTCGCTGCATTCATGGCAGGCGAGCTTGCGATTGGATACAGGCTTGAGGATGCATGCAGACTGGCATATCAATATGTTCAATCCATGCTGATCGACTATGTTGGAGCGGGGAATGGGATCCTTCCCGCGGATGTTCCGGTGGAGGCTTTCACACATCCGGGTTATAATAAAGAACATGATGAGTGATCGATATGAATCCGGTGAATTTTTCAGAGAACTGTCAAATCAGGTGTCAGTTCCGGTTACGCGCAGGACATTTCTGAGATGTATGGGTGCAGGTGTGACAGCCCTCGCGGCGATGTCGATCTCGCCTCCCTGTATCTTCGGCCGGTCTGCGCCGGACACCCCGGCTCGTTTCTTTGAACGTCTCGAGCATGATGCCGTTCAATGTTATCAGTGCTACCGCAAGTGTACGATCGAAGCCGGTTCTGCAGGTCATTGCAAAATCAGAACAAACCGAAAAGGTAGTCTATATACGAGTTCGTATGGGAATCCGGGTGCCCTGAATATCGATCCGGTCGAGAAAAAACCGTTCAGTCACGTGTTGCCGGGTTCACTCACGTATTCATTGGCGCTGATTGGATGCAACATCGATTGCAAGTTTTGCCAGAACTGGCAAATTGCTCACGCCAAACCCGGAAGCCTGCATATCCAGTCGATGACGCCGGAACAGGTTGGACAGCGCGCGCGTTTAAGTTCCTGCCCGACGATTGCATGCACATATTCGGAACCCACTGTGTGGTCTGAATACGTCCTGGATTGTGCGGATGCAGCAGCGACGTTGGGAATCGGAACGCTGGTTGTCTCCAATGGAACATGGACTGAGCGGGTTCTGGACGAATTATTGAAGCGAGTGAAAGCGATCAAAGTGGATCTGAAATCCATAGAACCCGGTTATTACCGTGATGTATGTGATGGAGAACTGGCACCTGTTCTGAAGAACATCGAACGGATCCGGCGCTCCGGCGTCTGGTTGGAGCTGGTAAACCTGGTTGTTCCGACTCTGAACGACAAGCCGGAGGAAATAAAGAAGATGGTCCGATGGGTTAAGACCAATCTGGGCGATGATGTTCCGCTGCATTTCACGCGTTTTCACCCGATGTACAAGCTTCAGCAGTTGAGTCCAACGCCGGAGTCGACGTTAACACGGGCTTGGGAGTCAGCGAAAGCGGAGGGCTTGAAGTATGCCTATGTGGGGAATGTCGCGGATCATCCCGGGGAGAATACCTATTGTCCGCAATGTGGTCGCATCGTGATCCGGCGGAGGGGGTATCGGAGTGAGATTTTGGATTTCAGGGAGGGCCGCTGTGGATCATGCGGGGCTGTTCTGCCCGGTGTCTGGTCCTGAGTCTTTACTCATCTGAAGCCAATCCGGTGTCCGAATCACTCGGAGAGGGTTCCTCCAGAGGGTCCGGTTTGGATGACTCATCCTCCTGTATTAAATCTTTCTGGGCAGGCCGTTCCTGAATAACAACTTCAGTACGTAGATTTTTACCCTCCCGGATAAAATCGATGGGTACACGGGTACCTGGAGAAAGGTCCTGGATCATCCGTCCAAGATCACGCGGATCCCGAACATCCATCCCGTTCACACACAGCAAGCCATCCCCGAGACTCAGACCCGCATTCTCAGCGGGACTCCCCGGGATGATGCGGACCACCCGAAGACCTCCATCCGTGGATTCAGATTCTTTTTGAGCTTGTACGCTGACGCCAATCCATCCCCTTATGACACGGCCTGAACGGATGATCTGCTCCACAACCGGGTGAACCTGATTGATCGGAACACCAACGCCCAGGCTTGAATACGAATTGACCTGTGATGGTGAAAAATTTTGCTGATTATGAGAAGTCAGCATCTTTACAACGGCATTGAAACCGATATCTTCTTCCCGTCCGAGGGCGATTCCGGCCAGATGACCATTGGAATCAATCAGAGCGCCCCCTGAATTCCCCGGTCTGAGAGGTGCAGTAAACTGGAACCAGTGCCGGCTTGGATCGAAATCTTCCGGCGGTACGCCGGCCATTCCGGGTGAAATAGTCGGCAGACCTCCATAACCATAACCCATCAGAACAAGCCACGATCCTTCCGGCAACTTCATTGTGCGATGGGTCATAGGCATAAAACAATCGGGTAATGGGGTGTCAATGGTTAATACAGCCAGATTGGTAACGTCGTCGGAACCAATCAGTTTCGCTCTAAAGGTGTTTCCTTTACTGGATCGCACCGTGATGAAATCGGCGGTTTTAACGACGGATTTTGTTGTTACAATATGACCCTTGTCATCCCATATGACACCGGACCCGAGAGACAGGTACCATTTTTGTTGCAGGTCGTTTCGCTGGGTTAAATGGGCACTGAGGGCTTTCCCAAACGGGCCCATCCTGTCCGAGATTCCGATCTTTGCCTCTATATTGACGATCCCATCCCTCGCCCGAGATACCAGTGCAAGCGTTTCATCATCGACAGGATGAGCGCAAACCGTAAAAAGTGGAGCTGTGACATTCAGCATGCAGACGATGATAAACAGACGGGATACCGAGAAACTAATAAATGGTCCGCTCATAATTAACCCGCATAGGGACATTATCCAGAACATATTGTGATGAAGAGTGCGATTGCGATTCGGGGATCGGATTCGGAGCATGAGTCTCGCTATAGAGATCTTCGGGAGAGTCCGGGATAGTCGCAACGTTGACCGGAATCATGGATCCCTGGACATAGCGATCCAATGTATATTCACGGATAACCTCGTCATCGGCAACAACGGTTTCGGGTATGGAACTCGCGGTGTAACGGTCCGAAGCGGTCATGACCGGTTCCGACAATCGAGGGCTGATTACATTATCGGTTGTCAAACCGATGATGACTCCCAATACCATGGCGGCGGCCGGCACGAGAACGGCTTGCCATCTCCAGAATGATGATCGCTGGGTTTTTCGATCCTGGTATTTACGGATCGAAGCGTACACCCGGAATTGAAAATCCTCGGGTGCCGTCAATGGAGGCAGATGCCGGATGCGTCGCCCCATCTCTTCCAGCAGATCCCGTTTTTTCCGGCAAGACGGACAACGGATCAGATGGGCTTTAATGGCATTCGTCTGATCTGCTTCCAATTCCTTGTCATTAAAAGCTGATAGCTGCTCCAAAACTTGATGACAATTCATCTTACCTCCATCATTACATAGCAACAGCACTGGCGGCACGAGTCCGTTTCAATACTGTTTCCAAGAGGGAACGACCCCGATTCAACCGTGATTTCACAGTACCCCGGGGAATATCCAAAATTTGCGCAATTTCCTCATAATCATAACCTTCCAATTCCCTCAGTATCAGCGGTGCCCGATATTTCAGGGGCACTTTCTCCAGCGCGTTCGACACTTCCTTTGATGACTCCATCTGTGAAACGAGTTGTTCCGGATCCACTGAATCTTCGTCTTTCAAATCTGAGATAACATTCCGGTCATCTTCGGATTGATTACTGTCGATTGTAACAAAACGCCAGCGTTTGCGTCTGCGCAGTTCATTGATGGCCAGATTCGACGCAATCCGGTAGACCCATGGAGCGAAACGGCTACCTGGGTGATATCGACCGGCGTTTATATAAATTCTCACAAAAACCTCCTGAGTCAAGTCTTCTGCCAGATGCCGATCGGTAACCATTCGATACACGTAATTCAATATCCGATCCTGGTATCGCTCCATGAGGCGTAGGAAACCGGACTCGTCACCCTGCTGAAATCGGCACATCAAATCATCATCTGAAATCGGCATCGTCTGGTTTATTCCGTGAGTAGAATGTCCATTACCAAGCATCTGCACTCACCCTCTATTACCAGCTTTCTCTGGAAAAGGTTCCCAAAAGATCGAACGATCACAGCCATGTCATCCGATACTGGTCCCGTTGCAGCAGATCTTCTTCCGAAATTTTGACCTGGATACCCAAGGCTGAAAAATGCTGGTTGATCCTGTCATTACACAATTCGATATACGGCTTTACCGTTGGATGAACGGTTAATCGAATACCTGTCGCCAGATCAGGCGGGCGCGCATATAAAAGATCATCGATTGCCTGCGCGGCCACTGTCTGGGGATGCAGAATTTTTCCTCGCCCCTGGCAACAGGGGCAATTTTGAAGATAGGTCCTGGAAAGACTTCGTTTAATTCTTTTCCGCGTAATCTCCACGAGTCCCATTGGAGAAAAATCCGAGATATTCACTTTGCTCCGATCCGCTTCAAAGGCAGAGCGCAGGCGCTGAACCACCGCGTGACTGTTCTCCGGTAATTCCATATCGATGAAATCAATCACGATGATTCCACCGATATCCCGGATGCGCACCTGCCGTGCAATCACATCTGCAGCTTCCAGATTCGTCTTGAATACCGTTTCCTCCAGGTTACACTTACCGGCAAATCGTCCTGTATTCACATCAATGACCGTCATGGCTTCCGTATCGTCAAATACAAGGTAACCACCGGAGGGCAATTCCACCCGTCGATCGACGGCAATACTGAAATCTTTTTCAAGATTGTACCGGATGAACAGCGGATTTACACCGCTATAATGCCGGATCCGATCAATCAGTCTCGGAGCAAACTCGTTAACAAACTCCCGGCAGGCAAGAAATTCATCCTCCGAATCGATGAGAACCGACTCGACTGATTCATCAAACAGATCCCGCATGACCTGCGGGATTGCATCAAGATCATGGTAGACCAATTCGGGGGGTGTCGTTTTTTTGGAGTCGGATTGAATTTTCTGCCAGATGTTGCTTAAATACGTCACATCATTCAGGAATTCCTGCTGGGACACTCCTTCAGCCGCCGTTCGGACAATGAGACCTGAATCGGCAGGTCGGACATCTTCCAAAATCTGCCGCAACCGACTCCTTTCTTCATCCGATTCGATCCGTTTGGATACTCCGATATGATTGGATGAGGCCATCAGAACCAGATAACGACCCGGGATCGTGATATGTGTGGTGACTCTCGCACCCTTCATCTCCATCGGCTCCCGCGTGATCTGGACCAGCACTTTCTGTCCAGGCTGGATCACATCATGAATCGATCGCTTCTTCGTTTCTTCATTCGCAGTCGGTATTCCGCCGAGTTCCAGATCCCGATCAGTCGATTCATCATGAAGGTCATCGTCATTCAGAAACGGCACGGTTTCCTCCGCTTCCGGGTAAATGATGTCGTCGATGTACAAGAATGCATCCCGCTTCATCCCGATATCCACAAAAGCTGCCTGAATACCGGCCAGCACATTGGTTACCCGGCCCAGATACACATTCCCCAGCAATCGATGTCGGGCTTTTCCTTCTACATATACTTCCGCCAGTTGATCATCTTCGACAATGGCAATCCTTGTAAAACAGGGCGCCACATTAATATACATTTTTCTCGTCATTCCACTTATTCCTGAGTTATCCATCCAAATGGCACAAGGGATTCGCCTGCATCCGCCAACCATCCCAGCCGAGCTCCAAACGGTTGAAAAATCCAAGGTTCACCGTCGCTGTAAATTATCTCCATTACACGTTTCAACGTCGGACCATCCCGAGTCTGCTCCGGCAGAGCACATACAAAATCCATCTCCATCCGCTCAAGTCTCTCCCGGATATCCTGCAGCAGACTCACTCGTTCAATCATCACTATTTTATCACCTGTATGAAGGTTCTCATAGAGATTTCGATACCGGCCATTCGTTGCCAGTCCCACAAGAAACCATTTGAGACTGCGAAGCTGCTTCGAATCACTCGCCGGTCGCAGACTGCGAAATCGGATTTCAGGAGGCAATTGATCGTTTAAGCGCTGTAAAACTTGGTGACAAGGCAGGACATCCGAAAGGTGAAACTCGACCGGTTCGCACCAACGCTCAAATCCAAGCGGTACGGGCTGTTGCCATGACATTTTGGGATGAGGATTGAAACCTTGACTGTAAGCTAAAGGCAGGTCCGCCCGTCGCATCGCCCGTGTCACGGCGTTGAAAATTTCCATGTGTCCAAATAACCGGAAATCCGATAGAACCTGGAAGATTCCGAGGTAATGATGGGTTTCCTGATGTATGGGTTGGACATTTTTCCCGGGAGAATCACCAGGGACGTGCTTTTTTAGAGGTGGTTCCGGTAACGGTTGCGATTCGACATCGGTCCCTGCTGAAACGGCTGCTTCATACGTTCTGACCAGTTGTTCTTCCGGGATACCGGTGTGAATAAATGACCATGGGAGACGATCCTGTCCGGGTACGTAATGCCTGATTGCTTCCACTTCCATCGAAAGATCGTTCGTTTTGAAAGCGTTCGCCCACGCAAGACTGTCGAAACATTCGCTCCATGCATCCATCCTGCATCCTGCCAGGAAGGCATTCTCGATGACTGCTCCCATCCGTTCGTCACCCCTGGCAAGGCAAGATTCCAGACGACTTGATGGAAGATCATTCATGGATAATTTAATCGCCGCTGTCGCACAACCATCCCTTAAAATCTGCTGCCTGCGACGGATATCTGTCTCCGCCGCCTGACCGCACCATTGGAACGGTGTATGGGGTTTCGGAATAAACGTGGCTGCAGAAACATGCACGGCGGTCCGATTACCGCATATCGATCGCCCGATCTTCAGGATACACCGGACGAGATCCAGTATGGACATAATGTCCTCATCTTTTTCGAAAGGAAGCCCGATCATGAAATACAGTTTGATAACACTCCAGCCTGCTTTGAATACCGATTCAACGGTTTCAAGCAATTTATCGAGAGGAAATGGTTTTCCAATTATTTTCCGCAGTCGGTCAGATCCGGCTTCAGGTGCAAGAGTAAAACCAGTTTTTCGGACCTGCCGGATTTCTGAGATCATTGCGGGTGTCAAACGTTCCGGGCGAAGCGAAGGGAGAGAAATCGACACGCACCTGTCGGCAAGGTAGCTCATTAAATTAGCAAGCAGTGATTCAACATCCGGGTAATCGGCGATATTCAGAGAGAGCAAAGACACTTCCTCATATCCGGTTTGCTCCAGGTTCTTTTTGACGAGTTCAATGATTCGATCCGGGGAACGATGCCGGACGGGGCTATAGAAAATCCGGGCCTGGCAGAATCGGCAGCTCCTGGGACAACCACGCATTGCTTCCACAACGATACGTTCATGGACAGGTCGTGTAACGGGCACGAGGGGCGGATCCGGGTGCGGAGCGTTTTCCAGATCAGCAATACACTGCTTTTCAACGATGGTTTTTTCCGCTCCTGGCGCACTGTCTGCAGGTATATAAAATCCAGGTACGGATGCCAGATTCTCCAGGAATTTTTTTCGATTTCCAACCGGAAAAACCTGCATCATGGCCGGGATGCCCTGCTCCGCCTCCCCGATGAAGAAAGCGTCGAAGAAGGCATCAAGCGGTAAAGGATTCAGCGCAGCAATACCTCCGCCCAGAATAATCGGCATGGATTCCGTCCGTTTATCGCGATGTATCGGGATTCCTCCCAGGTCGAGAACATTCAGGATATTCGTGCAACACAATTCATGGGGAAGAGTGAAACAGATCAGATCGCAATCCTTGAGTGGTCTGCGGGATTCAAGCGTAGTCAGCACGAGATTTCTGGAGCGAAGGGTTTGTTCCATATCCGGCCAGGGAGCAAAGACACGCTCGACGGTGATTCCCGGAATGTCTTTGAAGATCTGATACATCACCTGCAATCCGAAATGCGACATTCCGATCTCGTATACATCCGGATAGCAGATCGCGACGTGTATTGAGTGTGTGGGATCGATGGCCGGGAGGTTCCACTCGCGACCGATATAGCGCCCCGGCCGCTGGATTGAGAATGCTTTTTCCGGTTTCCTGACATGAGTTTTTCTTTTCTTGTGTCTTGACATAGTTAACAGCCTTTATGAATTGTATACCGGAAAACTTCGCATTCCGATGTTCAGGACAAGTCCGAGAGATAGAAAATTTGTGAAACATGCTGAGCCACCGTAGCTCATAAACGGTAACGGCAATCCCGTTATCGGCAATAAACCGATCACCATGGCGATATTGATAAAAATTTGCGAGAAAATGATCGTCGTGATACCGATGCACAGGTATCTCCCGAATAGATCTTCGGCTTTTTTTGCAATGCCGATGCATCGACAGATCAACAAAATAAAAAGGCAGAGAAGCCCGACAGCCCCTAGAAAGCCCCACTCTTCAGCCCACACGGCGAAGATAAAATCAGTATCTTGAACCGGGAGGAAATCCAGGTGGCTTTGGGATCCCTGCTTAAATCCTTTCCCTGTTAATCCGCCTGAACCGATCGCAATTTTAGACTGGATCAACTGGTAGCCGGACCCCTGTGGATCCGCTTCGGGATTAAGAAAGCTGGTGATTCTTTTCATCTGATAGGGCTTGATAACAATCTTTCCGGCAAAAAAGACCGGAATCATTATACACAGCATCAGGATTGTCAGAGTCCGGACCCGGAATCCCGATACAAAGATCAGGGCGAGAAGAATCGGGGGCAGCATCAGGGACGTTCCCAGATCCGGTTGTTTGACGATCAGAACCAGAGGTAATCCCAGAATGATTACAGGCATCCACAGATGAGAAATACCCGGCTGCTGGTCACCCCAACGCTCCATCCATCGGGCGAGCATCAGAACGGTTATGGGTTTGGCAAATTCGCTGGGTTGAAGTCGTATATTCAATCCGGGAATCACGATCCAGCGACGGACTCCGAGTTCAAACTGACCTCTTATGACAAGATATATCAGTATCAGCAGAATACCAAGATACAAAAATGGCGCTGCTTTTTTGAGGTAACGGTAATCGAAAAATTGAATCCCAACAGACAGGATAATCCCGGAGAGGACCCATAACATCTGTTTCTGAAAGTCGTTTGGCGAAGGATTTTCGCCGGTTACACTATAGATGGTCAGGATGCCCAGCGTCGAAATCACGCCGGCAGTGATCAGCAGCAGAAAATCAAAGTGTTCAAGATAGCGTTTAAACATTGTCGGAACTTTCAGATCGCTGGTGTTCTTTTTCCGGCCCGAAATATCCGGGACGATTCAATTCATACCATCTGAGAAACACTTTTTTTGCAACCTCGAATTTCTTCTGAGCCCCTGTTTTGCCTCCATTTTCAAGAAGGACCACGACAACAACTTCCGGCGATTCGACGGGTCCGAAACCTGCAAACCAATTATGATCCCAAAAACGGGGATCGACTTCAGCTTCAGAAGCGTATCCCAGCCGTTTTAAAGCCTGGGCACTGATCACCTGAGCGGTTCCGGTTTTACCTGCAACTGTCATTTCCCGCATCTTCAATCGACGGGCGGTTCCGTTCGGACCTGCAACAACACGATTTAACCCAGTGATGATCATATCCCAGTCCGTGAATCGGGTCACTCGTGATCTCACGACGGGATCGAGTTTTCGTGATTCTCTGGCAGTGTGCCCCATGAAACCGGTGACGAGTCTCGGTTCGTACAGTATGCCTCTGTTTGCAATCATCGCCATCATGACTGCAAGCTGGATCGGTGTTGTCGTAACTCCTCCCTGGCCGATCGAAACGGAGATCGTTTCACCCGGCCACCAATCATCATTAAACGTCTTTTTTTTCCATTGTCTGTCCGGGATGAACCCGGCCTGTTCACCGGGTAGAGCTATTCCGGTAATCTGTCCAAGTCCGAAGGATCTCGCCGTTTCAGCAATCAGATCAATCCCGGCATGAATTCCTGCCTGATAGAAAAACACATTGCAGGATCCCTCTAAAGCACCCTCCAGATTGACATTCCCATGACCTCTTTTGTTCCAGCAATGGAATAAATGGTTGGAAAAGTTAAATACTCCGTTGCAAAACAGAGTCGTATCCTTGTTGAATCCCGGACTGCATAATGCAGCAACCGCTGTTATAATTTTGAAAATTGAGCCTGGAGGGGCTTCCATCTGCAGGGCTCGATTGAGAAGTGGATTATCAGGATTGTCGATGATTGATTTCCATAGTGGGAGAGAAATTCCTGATACAAACCAGTTCGGGTCATATCCGGGTCGTGAGACCAACGCTAAAACATCTCCGTTCCGCGGATCCATGACAATGATGCAACCTTTCCATGGTGTCAGGAATTTTTCACAAGAACGCTGCAACTCGAGATCAACCGTCAACCTCAATTCAGAACCGGGAACCGCCTGTACAGGAGCTGGATATTGGAGAGTAAAACCTTGACGACCGGTGGCATCAACCTCCACCCACCGATACCCGTCCTGGCCATTCAGAGCGCTTTCAAAGGTTCTTTCAATTCCCGTCTGGCCAACAATGTCGCCAATACGATATCCAGCATATTCATTCGACTCCAACTGACGTTGGGATATTTCTCCGACATAACCCAAAACATGACATAACGAGGTTTTATATGGGTACGCTCGAACATTCTCCGCATTAATCGTGACACCGGGCAGGTGATATCGATTCGTTTCAATTCGAACCACCTGCTCCTGCGTCAGATTGCCTACTATTTTCCTGGGTCTGAATCGAGCGGTTTTCGATTCAAAGTATTTTTCCCTGATCATTGACGGGGGTATGCCAAGAATCCGACTGAGTCTCAGGTAAACCCCATCTCTCCGATCACCTGGAAAATCCTCCGGCGTGATGAACAGACTAAAACTCGGTTTTGTAGCTGCCAGCTGGATCCCATTGCGATCCACCATCCGTCCTCTTTGTGCACGGTCCCGGATGAAACGCGTGCGATTAGAATGCGCTTTATCGGAATAAAACTGGTTATGAATAACCTGGAGATTGTAGAGTCGTATGGCAATAACGAAAATGAAAGCGAGAAAGATTGCCACCAGCCAGTTCAACCTTGAGTTTTCAGTTTCTTTAAGCATGCCTGAGTTCCGCAATCAAACCAAGTCTGAGCATAATCCGATTGATCGGCCAAGTGATTAATGCCGTGGTTAAAGTGCGGCAAACAGTCAGGAAGAGGAATTGCCCCATCGGTTCCTGCATGACAGCAAGCTGATGCAGAATAATATACAATACTCCCGCTAATATGGAGCTTCCGCCGACCATCACAATCTGTACGGGGATACTGTCGATAAAAACATAATTTCGGAGCATGGCGTTCATCATTGCCAGCTGTGTCCAGATGAATGCATTGCTCCCCATGATCACTCCTGAATTCACGTCCTGCAGCAGTCCGATTATGAAACCAATCGCACATGCGGTTTCGGGACTTTTATGCAATGCCATCAGAACAATGACGGCAAGCAACAGATCAGGCTCGAAATAATTAATCGACAATCGTGGGAAAATGCTGAATTGCAGAACGATTATCAAAATAAAAAAGATCGCCTGCTGCAGCATTTTCATTCCAACACTCCTGTGCGACGATCCATTGATTCCCGGGTTTCATCACTCCCGTCTGACGGAACATCCATCCCATCCAATTCAGCAGGGCGCTCAAAAGGTGGAAGTTCGGGAATGAAAAACACAATCAACTCCTCCAGCGTGTTCAGATTCGCTTCGGTGATGATCTCCAGGGTCTGGAAGATCTCATTGTTGTCTCGCTCTATTGCTGAAACCCTTCCAATTGGAATACCTTTTGGAAACGCTCCATCCAAACCGGATGTAACAACCATTTCACCCAGTGTTACAGGATCAAATCGGCTGACAAAGCGCATGGAGCAGTTTCCTTTTCCAGAACCGCTGACAACACCCTGGACTCTGCTTTTCTGGAGCATCGCACCGATACCCGCATCGGGATGATGCAGAGTCAGTACCTTGGAGATGGATGGACCGACCCGGACGACTTGCCCTATGGCTCCGTCCGATGACGCAACACCCATTCCCTCGCGAATACCCTGGTTGGACCCCATATCAATCAGGATGATCGGATTCAGCAGCGTGTCTCCCCGGCGAATCACGTTTGCGCGGCGATGAACGACCGGAAAGCTGGATGTTCGCTCAATCAATTCTTCCAGCCGCTCGGCGGATTGGGCCCGGTCTTCAAGCAGGAGATGCTCTTCGCGCAGGATCTGGACAGCGCTCTTCAGTTCTATATTTTCCTGCTGGACGCCTGTCAGATTTATGTAGTTATTCCAGAGAGATACGGAGTTATCGAGGATCCAATCCACCGTTGTATAGACCGGAGCCAGCGCGTACAGCACCATCACTTCCAGGCGGTCTGCGATACCTCCGCCCCTCAGATTTGAGGTCATTACACCCAGTGACAGCAGGGTGAAGGCCGCATAGACAACCCAAGGCCTGTGTCGCGTGCTTATCAGATTCATTCATCATCCCGATTATCGAACGGACACTTTTGTCAAAAGGTCAATTTCATCCAGCATTTTGCCTGTTCCCAGGCACACACACCGAAGAGGATCGTCAGCCAAGGTGACGGGAAGACATGTTTCTTCGCGCAGCCGGACGTCCAGTTTTTTCAGGAGTGCACAACCACCCGAGAGAACAATACCTTTGTCAACAATGTCAGCGGACAACTCGGGTGGTGTTCTTTCCAAAGCTGTTCGAACGACATCGACAATCGACTGCACCGCTTCCTTCAAGGCTTCCCTGATTTCTTCAGACTTAATAACGATTGTCTTGGGTACGCCGTTTACAAGATCACGTCCCTTGATCTCCATCGTCACTTCTTCTTCCAACGGTGAAGCGGAACCGATTGTCATTTTGATGTTCTCGGCTGTTCGTTCCCCGATCAGCAGGCTGTATTTCCTCTGAATGTATCTCACAATAGCAGCATCCATCTCGTCACCGCCCACTCGAATCGATCGGGCATAGACAATACCTGCCAGCGAAATAACCGCCACTTCCGTTGTGCCGCCGCCGATATCGACAATCATGTTGCCGGATGGCTCCGTAACGGGTAATCCGGCTCCAATGGCGGCAGCCATCGGCTCCTCAACCAGGAAAACTTCACTGGCTCTGGCCTGCAGGGCGGAGTCGCGCACGGCTTTTTTTTCAACCGGTGTTATTCCTGAAGGGACGCAGATGATAATCCGGGGTCGCAGAAATATGCGACGGTTGTGTGCCTGCCTGATAAAATAACGAAGCATGGATTCAGTTATTTCAAAATCGGCAATTACCCCATCTTTCATGGGTTTGATGGCGATGATATTTCCTGGTGTACGTCCCAGCATTTCCTTGGCGCGCTTACCGACAGCCAGCACTGTACGGCGGTCGCGATGAATCGCAACAATCGATGGTTCATCGATGACGATTCCTTTGTTCTTGACAAATACCAACGTATTGGCTGTGCCCAGATCGATCGCCAGATCATTGGAAAACCTCGAAAGTATCGACATATACATTAACCTCTTCGCAGGAAGCGTAGACGTAAAGGTTCCAGTTCAATGTAAAGCAAACACAGAACGTATAGCTTTCTAAAAACTAGATATAAACAGTTATCAAGTCAAGGGAAATTCAGGCGAACCCCTCAATTTCCGAGGGTCAATACCGTGCTTTCGAAGTTTGATCTGCAATCCTTTTCGTGACATCCCGATCAATTTGGCTGTTCGAGTCACATTGCCTCTGGTCCGGACCAGTGCATCAAGGATAAGATCTTTCTCGAGTGGATCTGTCTGCTTCTGCATGAATTCTTTTATTGAAATCATCTGACTGACATCTCCAACCGTCTTCGAATCCGGTCGATGGGACAATAACGGATGTACAAGATTAAAATCACTCTTCTCAAGCCGGGAGGTCTGGCACAGCAGCACGGCCCGCTCGATAATATTCTCCAACTCCCGGATGTTGCCATACCAGGGGTAGTGAATCAGCATCGTCATCGCTTCGTCCGAAATTGAATCGATGACCTTTTTCAGGCGTTGATTCATTCTGTGAATGAAGAATCGGACCAGAAAGGGGATGTCCTCCGTTCGTTCGCGAAGGGCCGGCAGATGAATCGGAATGACATTCAATCTGTAATAAAGATCCTGCCGGAATCGACTTTCATCCACTTCCCTTCTCAAATCCAGATTCGATGCGGCAATCAACCTGACATCAACCTGGATCGTACGGATTCCTCCCACTCTCTCGAATTCCCTTTCCTGGATCGCTCTCAGCAGCTTGACCTGGATTTCGGGTGAGACTTCACTGATTTCATCCAACAACAGTGTGCCTTTATCCGCCAGTTCGAATCGCCCCGGCTTTGCAGTCACAGCTCCGGTAAAAGCACCGCGTTCATGCCCGAAAAACTCGCTTTCCATCAGCGTTTCCGGAATCGCAGCACAATTGACTTTAATAAACGGATAGGTTTTTCGACAGGATTTTTCATGGATCAATCCTGCGACCAATTCCTTCCCGGTCCCACTCTCACCGGTGATAAGAACAGTGGACGGACTGTCAGCGACTCGTTCGACCAGTTCAAGAATATCCTTCATCTGCCTGCTGACCGCGACGATTCCCCTCGATTGCACCAGCGGATCTCCAGTATTCGGATCCGAAACCGGAGACATCAACCCGTCACCACGATACGACAGTCGGTTTTTGTTGTAGCGCGCGCTTGCCTTTTGTAAGGAGTAACGGATCTCCGCAATATCGAACGGTTTGGAGATAAAATCAAATGCTCCGATTTTCATGGCCTCAACCGCTGTTTCAACGGTTCCGTGTGCTGTAAGCATGATCACCGGGATGTCGGGGTAATTCTGATTGCATTCCCTGAGAAGCGTCATCCCGTCAATCCCGGGCATTTTCAAATCAGTGATAATAATCTGAACGGGTTGCCGTTGCAGGATCGCTAAAGCAGTGGCTCCATCTTCCGCAGGAATGACCCGATACCCTTCACGCAAGAGAGTTGCTTCAATGATCCGCCGCATGTTCGATTCATCGTCAACGAGGAGTATCGATAAACGGGATTCCATCATACGGGCGTTTTCTCCGGGAGATCAATCGTGAATTTCGCCCACGATCCCTCATCCGATTCCGCACTGACCCGGCCTTGATGGAGTTTGATGATTTTCCAGGTGATATAGAGTCCCAAACCGGTACCTTTCCGGCGGATGAGAGCCGGTGTCTGAAGTCGCGAAAATTTTCGAAAAAGATTGGGGATCTGATCCCTGGGGAACCCTGGTCCTTCATTCATAACCGATAACTGAATACGATCCGCCCGATTCTCAACATCAATCCGGATGACGGTCTGCTCATTCCCATACTTGATCGCATTGCTCACCAGGTTGGTGACAGCAATTCTTAACATATCGGGATTGCCCGCGACCGACCGGTAACCTTCGCCTGCGTTAATATGAATCTCCATGTTTTTCTGTTTTGCAGTTGTATTCAGAATATCGACGACGGGTTCGATGACATCAGTTAAAAGATCTACATCACGAACGGTTTCGAGAGTTAACTCACGTGACTCCAGACGCGATAGATCAAGGAAATCGCGCACCATTGCCAGCAAACTCTCGCTGCGGGCAACTGTCCGTTCAATCCGGGTCCTGATGCGAGGATCCATTTCCCCGAAATAATTATCAAGGATCATCTTTGATTCCATGATGGTCGTTGCAATCGGGCTCTTGATCTCGTGACTGACAAACCCAATCATCTCCGTGTTATGCTGCATGGCTTCCGACAATTTATCAATACGATAAGACTTCTCAACCGCCTGGCTAAGGCGATCGGCAATCGCCAGATGGATTGCGATATGCTCTTCATTGTAGCTCCCAGGAACCATCGAACTCCTGAAGAATAGCCCAACGATCCGGCTCTCCACTTTCAACGGACATGTCAGACTGGATCGAATCCCCTCCTTAATAAGAAGGGATGTCGACCGGCTGTCGGGATGGCGATCCAGATATTTCTCCAGATCATGAATGATACGCGTCTTCTCAGTGTGAAGGATGTACTCGAGTGAACTGCCCCTAAGATCTTCACTGTAACCCTGTTTGAGGAGGATCGGTTCGAAGTCTGCCACCGCGGTGAAAGCCGTTACCCTTTCGTTATCATCACTTAAAAATGCCAGCCCCAGACGATTGCAGGGGAAAAGCTTTTTTGTCGATACGAACACATACTCCAGCAGTTCCTGGAGGGAATCGCCCATTCCACCAATATGCTGATTGATGGCATTCACCGTATCGTGCACGATATCGTTTCCGGTGATACTGGAGTCATTCAGTTTGGCCGGATCAACAAACAAAATATTGGGATCATCAAGATATCGATCGAGTGTCGGGATCATCGCACAGAAGACTCCTGGTAAAAAAGGCTGCCGGGAACGCAATGGATCACGGCAGCCTAAAACATTATCAGATCAACTAAAGGTTGTCACATTTGGCGCGATACCTGTCTTGTAAAGCAATACGACAACATGTTTTTACATGATGTATTTACCCCTGCGGATATAGTGCGTGTGAAGCAGTTTATGGGCCGTTTTTCCGCAGGGACCATCAGTTAGGAATTCGTGGTAGACGTCTAGAATGGCGGGATTCAGGTGTGATTTACGGACTGTGGAGGATTCATCTTCTGCATAAATGGCCCGGGCACGTGCCGCACGGATTGCTTCGGAAGTGGGAATCGGTTGTCCACCCCCCCCCAGGCACCCTCCGGGACAAGCCATAAATTCGATGAAGTGGCATTTGCTGAATGGACCGCCGGCAATGATGTCATCCATCACTTTTTTGGCATTGGCTGTTCCATGACAAACTCCAACTTTCAGTGTGACACCCTTCATCCAGTCCCAATTGGGAACCAGATGCTTGAGCAGATCGGGAACTGGGCCGACCTTGTCGAATGTCAACTCCGCCAGTTTAGTGCCTTCAAATCCGCGAACCGGTTCGATTCGAGCATTTTCGAAGATGTTTTCGACAGCCTCACCGGTAACAAGCTCCACAACACATCGCAAGGCTGATTCCATGACGCCTCCGGATGCTCCGAAGATGACCCCGGATCCGGTTGCGGTGCCAAACGGATCATCAAAATCCGATTTTTCCATTTTCGGCATGTCGATGCCGGCTTCATGAATCATTTTTGCCAGTTCGCGAGTGGTGAGGCCGTAATCGATATCTTTGTAACCGCTGTCGACCATTTCCGGCCGGTTGCACTCGAATTTTTTCGCCGAGCACGGCATCAGTGCAACACTCACGATTTTGGATGGGTCAATGTTCCGTTTCTTGGCATAATAGGTTTTTATCAGTGCACCGAACATCTGCTGGGGGCTTTTTGCGCTGGAGACATGATGCAGGTAGTCAGGATAGAAGTGCTCGATGTACTTAACCCACCCGGGTGAACAGGATGTGAATTGCGGAAGGGATTCAGCGACTTTTTGATCGCCCTGGACGAGCGCTTTGTACAGCCTTAGAATCAATTCAGTACCTTCTTCAATAATCGTTAAATCTGCCGTGAAGTTTGTATCGAATACTGCATCGAATCCACATTCACGAAGTGCGGTATTCATCTGCCATGTCATTGGAGTACCGGGTTCCAGATCGAAACACTCACCTATGGCGGCACGAGGACTCGGTGCGGTCTGGATAACGACGTGTTTGTCCGGATCATCGATGGCAGCCCAAACATCATCAGTGGGGTCATTGGCTTTAAGGGCTGCAGTCGGGCAGCGGTTGATGCACTGGCCGCAATTGATGCAAACAACATCCGCCAGTTGTTTATCCATGAACGTTGATATTTTGGTGTGATCACCCCGATTGATCGCCTCCAGAACACCGACCTCCTGGAGATCGATGCAGGTCCGGACACAACGGCGGCAAAGGATGCATTTATCCATATCTCTCACAACGGAATGACTGGAGCGATCCACTTTGTGGGTCGATTCCGACGGATGACCAAAACGGTAAAAATCAACGCCGTATTCCTGAGCCAGCGTTTGAAGTTCGCATGTACCGTTCCGGCTGCAGGAATAACATTCACCGTAGTGGTCGGAGAGCATCAGATCGAGGATATGCCGCCTCGCGTGCCGGACTTTCCGTGTATGAGTATGAACGACAATCGGAGCGGTGACCGGGAACGAGCACGCAGCCTGCAAGGTATGCATTTTTTCGACTTCCACGACACATATCCGGCATATTCCAGCGACACAGAGGTCTTCATGATAACACAAGGTTGGAATTCGGATATTCAGTGTCCGGCATGCTTCCAGGATGGTTGTGCCCAATGGCACTTTAATGGTTTTCCCATCGATGACAAGACTCACCTGACCGCCGATCTGTCCGGTCTGGGTCTGTGTCGATACTTCATGAACTTTCATGCTTTTGGGCGATCGGCATGAAGAGCAATTATCTATAGAATTTGTCATGATTTATCCCCTCGTATGCGTTAAAGGTTCACTCGACCCATTATTTCAGGTTTGAAATGCCGGACGATGGACAGGAAGGCGTTGGGACTCGATTGACCCAGACCGCATTTTGATGCGAGTTGCATGGTTTCACCGAGTGATAGTAACTCCTTGAGATATGTCATGGAGCATGTGCCTTCCTTCAGCATCCTGACACCCTCCAGAAGCTTGACGTTACCGATTCTGCAGGGTGTGCACTGACCACATGACTCTTCCACAAAAAACTCCAGAAAATTCTCGGCAATATCCAGCATGTCGCGCAGGGGTCCGAAAACAATGACTGATCCACCGGTCGACATGTCTTCGAACGCACATGTTCGGGAGAACTCCGACGCCGGAACACAATGCCCGGATGCTCCACCGATCTGAACAGCCTTGGCATCGGATCCTCCGACTTCTTTCAAAAGGTCTGAAACCATTATACCCATTGGAAATTCATAGACCCCGGGACGTTGTACATCGCCGCTGATACTGAATAACTTATACCCGGTTGATTTGTCCGTTCCCACCGCGTTGAACCAGTCGGCACCCCGGGCGATGATGCAGGCGGCCCATGCAAACGTTTCAACATTATTGACTACGGTCGGATGCTTCATGAATCCTGTATCGACAGGATAAGGGGGCCGGTTACGGGGTTCGCCGCGAAATCCTTCCATCGATTCGATCAGAGCCGTCTCTTCGCCACATATATATGCTCCCGAACCCATCCTGATTGTGATATCGAAACTGAAACTCTCATCGCCCCCAATAGATGAACCGAGCAATCCCGCCTTGCGGCGTTGATCGAGTACCGCTTCAAGATGGCTCAACAGATAAGTATATTCCGCTCGCAGATAAACAATTCCTTCCAGAGCATTGATCGCTTTTCCGGCAATGGTCATTCCAGCGAAAACCAGATCTGCGAATTCCTGCAGAATCACTCGATCCTTAAATGTTCCAGGCTCTCCTTCGTCAGCATTGCAGACGATATATTTTTTCGGCGCAACGGCCGCAGCAGCCAGATTCCATTTCGTACCTGTCGGGAAACCCGCTCCTCCGCGTCCGCGCATCTTGCTCCGGCTGATTTCACCAATAATGTCAATCCTCTTCATCTGAATTGCACGTTTCAATCCGGCGTTCGGGTCAATGGACGAAAATGTCAGGTCACCCTGATGCATTGCTTTCATAATCAATCAATCCTCCCTTGATCCTGGAGGGCAAACGTTCCAAAAGTCTGCCGGCATTTTTCTACAATTTCATGGGCTCTTTCAGGTGAAACCTGGGTGAAAACCTGGTCGTTGACGAGCATGGCGGGGCCTCTGTCACACATTCCAAGACAATTCGTGTATTCCAGTGTGAACTTGCCGTCTGCGGTTGTCTCTCCGAACCGGATTCCAAGCTCGTTCTCCAGTTGTCGCGCCACTCTATCCTTACCGGCCATTGCACAGGAAATGGTTTGGCAAAGACGAATAATAAAGCGTCCCTTGGGTTTGTGGTCCAGAAAGCTGTAGAAGGATACAACGCTGTACACTTCAACCGGGTGAATATCCAGGATATCAGCAATAACCTGCATTGCGAAACCTGATACACTGGAATAGCGTTTTTGCACGCGTTGCAACAGAGGTATCAGAGCGCTGCGGTCACGATTCAATTCATCGGCCCAGTCCAGAATATTCTGGCGAAGCCGTTCATTTTCTGTCACTAACATGAGAGAGCCTCCTTTTTATCTCGCCAAAAGCTGGTTAACAAGGGTGATCAGTTTTTTGGGATCAAGTGGTTTCTCTTCGAATGCATCAACCGGCAGGATTTCATTGTCCCGACCGAATGAATAACCGGTTGTTTTCCCGATACTGGTCAACATCAGAATCGGCTTATTGAAATTGATCCGCCGTAACTCCTGCGCCATCGCGATTCCGTCATCGGGCTGTTCCATCATGACATCCAGGATCAGAAGGTCAGGTGTATCCGCTTTAAGAAGGTTCATCCCTTCGTCTCGATTATATGCCGGTGTGATGGAGTGTCCCTCACTCTCCAGAATCAAAGTACATGCTTCCACAACATCGGGATCGTCATCGACGATAAAAATCCTGGCCATCGTATAGTCCTCCGTTAAGTATGTCTGTTGATCCGGCTCCGTGAAATTACCGGGGCCGGGTTTCAATTATACATATTGCGGGCAGAAAAAAAATAAAAAAGTGCTGTGAAAACATCACAGAAAACGTTCTTTAACGATCTGCACACATGTCCAGCGCATCAGGTCCCAGATCCCGCCCGCCGCCTGTTTCCTTCTCACCCCCAAATGCTCCACCGATTTCCGCTCCGCTGGTGCCGCAGTTGATGTTTGCTATTCCGCAATCACTGCCCATACAGCTGATGAAGAACTCGCTTTCCAGCATATCGTTTGTGATAATCGCACTGCTCAGGCCTTGCGAAACGGAGTTATTCAGAGTGATTGCCTGCTCCAGATCCCTGTATTTCATCAGATACAGGATCGGCGCAACTGTTTCCTCCCTTACGATCGGAAGCACTTCATCGACTTCAGCCAGGCACGGGGATACATAACAATCACCCAACTGGGGAAGCCGTTCGCCCCCCATCAGAATTCGACCGCCCTGATCCTGGATTTTTCCGATCGCATTCATCATTGTGTCAACCGCATCCCTGTCGACGAGCGGACCCATCGTCGTGTTATCGGCAAAGGGATCACCTAATCGTGTCGATCTGTAGGCTGCGATCAATTTTTCGGTGAAACGATCGTAAACAGATTCGTGCAGAATCAGTCGGCGGGTGGATGTACAACGCTGTCCGGCCGTTCCAAGCGCTCCGAAGTATACAGCGCGGAGCGCAATCTCCAGATCAGCCTTTTCACTGACTATGATTGCATTGTTTCCGCCCAGTTCCAGGATATGCCGCCCGAAACGCTCCTGCACGATCTTGATGAAACACATACAAAATTTTTTGAAAATGCATCCGGAAATTATCATGAATTTCTACATGAGTCACGAGTTGATTACTCCGTTGATGAATGACGATCTCGATATCATCATCGATTGTAAGGTGCACCATCACCGGGGGCTCAGGCGAGTGACCCTGTTCCGCGAAAAATATGTAGTGGTCTGTTCCGGTGAATACAGGTCAAATATTGATATTCAGTCGATTGATGATTTAAACAGGTGTGCAATTTTATCTATCGATCCGGATCTTGCCTGGTGGCATCATTTCATTTTTTCGGTACCGGAGTTTCAACGACCTTCAATTCAGAACGTCATCACTATCAATCACATCAGGGGTATCATCACGGCGGTGAAGGCAGGCATTGGAGTCGCCTTTGTCCCACAATATTGTGTTTTGAATGAAATTCGATAGGGTGAGTTAATCGTATTGTTTCCGGAGATGGGGTTGTTGGAGGATCGTTTCATGATTTATCAGAAGGAGAAGAAAGCCGGTCTGATAAGGCATCGAATGCTGACGGACTATTTAAAGTGGATCAGCCCCGTCGAATTTGGAGCATAGCGAATCCAGTTTGAAAACGCCGTCGTATACATGGACGGCGGGGCCGAACATATGGATGGAGAGATCGGGTTTCTGGAGGAATTCCAGTGAGCCTCCCGGCATCTTCACGGTACAGTTGTCATCGACCAAACCGCGCTGACGGGCTGCGGCGAAGGCGGCCGTGGCACCGGTTCCGCAGGCGCCTGTCAGCCCCGCACCCCGCTCCCAGACAGTCAACCGGATTGTCCGACGGTTATTTATTTGCGAGAAACAGGCGTTGATCCTTTTGGGAAACCAGGGATGGTTTTCGATTGTCGGTCCGTACAGGAGGACGTCGTTTTCGGAATAATCGTCAAGAAAAACGACACAATGTGGATTTCCTACACTTAGGCAGGTTACGTCGAAACACCGGTCCTTGGCGATCAGTTCCATCCGGCCCGCCAGGCCATCTCCCAGCATCGGCAGATCGTTTCGCTGCCAACTGGGAGACGTCATTTTTACTCCAATGTGATTGAATTCATCATCGGATTCACCCAGTGTAACCTCAACGGTTCCGCTGAGGGATTCGATCATGAATTGAGACTGTGTTGAATAGTTCTTTTCCCGGCAGATTCGGGCAAGGCAGCGCAGGGCGTTGCCGCAATTTTCTGCTTCCGATCCATCGCTGTTGAAGATTCGCATGGCAGCGATTGCTTCCCGAGCTGGCAGGATGATGACGATACCGTCCGCACCCGGACCCAGACGGCGGTGACTCATGATTCGCGCCAGATGGCTGAAGGGGAGATCACGGATACCCGGATCCGCGATTGCATCAAGGAAAAGGTAGTCGTTACCCAAGCCATGGTATTTAGAAAATTGTATATTCACGGTGTTCTCCGAAGAAATTTCAGGCGGGATATTGGGGACGATGATTCAATGGATCGGTTCATGGAATCACGATTAGTGTACCTGGTAGTTGGGGGCTTCCTTGGTAATAATGACGCTGTGGGGGTGCCCCTCGCGGCTGCCGGCCAGTGTGATACGGACAAATTGTGCTTTTTCATGGAATTCCTCAATGGTGCGGCATCCACAGTAGCCCATGCCGGAACGCAATCCGCCGGTGAGCTGGTGAATAGTGGCGGAGAGGGATCCCTTGTAGGGTACCCGGCCTTCGATTCCCTCCGGCACGAGTTTTTCCGCTTCAGTATCTTCCTGGAAGTACCTGTCCGAGGAGCCGTCCTTCATGGCTCCGAGAGACCCCATTCCTCTATAGACTTTGAAGGAGCGACCCTGGAAAATGACCATTTCCCCGGGTGCTTCATCGGTCCCGGCGAGCAGGGATCCGAGCATAACGGCGTGTGCACCGGCTGCGAGAGCTTTGCTGATATCACCGGAATAGCGGATGCCGCCGTCGGCTACGACGCATTTGCCTGTGTTACGGACGGCATCGACGGCCTGGAGGATGGCGGTGAGTTGCGGTACACCCACACCTGACACGACGCGGGTGGTACAGATCGAGCCCGGACCGACACCGACTTTAATGATATCTGCGCCTGAATCTGCCAGGGCACGTGCACCATCGGCGGTGGCAATGTTTCCAGCCATCAATGTGATCATCGGGTAACGGGATTTAATCGACTCCACGGTCTTCAAAACACCTTTCGAATGACCATGCGCCGTATCAACAGCGATGATATCAACTTTAACGTCATAGAGAGCGGCAACCCGTTCGGACACATCCGGACCCACACCGACTGCTGCTCCGACGCGTAATCGTCCGAAACCGTCTTTGCAGGCCAGAGGGTATTTTTCTCGTTTCTTGATATCCTTGACGGTTATCAATCCGCGCAGTGTGAATTCGTCATCGACAACCAGCAGTTTTTCAATCCGGTTTGCGTGAAGAATTTTCTTGGCGTCGTCGAGGGAAATTCCTTCGCGCGCTGTAATAAGCCCTTCAGATGTCATCATTTTTCTGATGGGTTGATCCAGTTGGGTTACGAAGCGGAGATCCCTGTTGGTCAGTATTCCGACGAGCCGGCCGTTTTCGGTGATTGGAATACCGGAGATTCTGAAGTGAGACATCATGTCGAGTGCTTTGCGGACACTGTCATCCGGTGACAGAGTGATCGGATCCACGATCATGCCGCTTTCAGATCGCTTGACCTGATCCACTTCCGATGCCTGGCGGGGAATCGGCAGGTTCTTGTGAATGATACCGATGCCTCCTTCCTGGGCCAGCGCGATCGCCATTCGCGATTCCGTCACGGTGTCCATTGCGGCGGACAGGATGGGTATATTCACTGTAATATCATCAGTCAGTTTGGTCATGATCCGGACGTCTCTTGGAATCACATCGGATTCCGCCGGTATCAGGTACACATCATCGAAGGTAAGACCCTCAACCATGATTTTCCTGGTAATGTTCATAGATACCTCCAATTACCGATTCGAGGTCACCTACGCTACAGAACCTCCGGTCCGGTGTCAATTCAAAAACCCATACAGTTTGACGTTTATCTTGACAAAATGCTTAAAAATTAACTACAATTTTAGAGTGAGAATCTTGAAGGTATGCAGTTTTTTTTTGCTGCAGGGAGGCATAAAATGAAGATCCGTTTTATCACCAGCGTGGGGATTGCGTGGTTTTGTGTGCTTTTCCCGAGCGTTCTGATCTATGCTCAAACCCCGCCCCATATAAACGTTCAGAAGGAATTGTTAACAACCGGGGAGATCTGTCCTGGAGCTATCATTGATATCTCTATCCGGTTGACGGGATCAGGATCGACGGCCTTGTTACGATATCCTGTAAACACGGTATGCGTGATCGATAAAAGCGGTTCAATGGCATTTGGGGGTTATATCGGCTGGAACCCGACAGTGGAACCGCCTTATGGTAACAATCCGCCTTTTCCGACACCCCCCATTTATTCTCCGACTCCGACTCCACGACCTAATCCTCCATATTATCCTGTATATCCGTCTGGCAATTCACCTTACGTGCAGACAATTTGGGCATCATGGAAATTTTTTAAGTACTTTGTCGATAATCCACCGAAGTATGGGTATGATGATTTCGGCGGGTTACTTTTCTACGGTTCGCTTAACCACAGCTATCCATCCTATAATCTCCCAGGCCTTCATCCGGTGTTGACACCTGTTCCAATTCAGCGAGTACGAGACGATCCCACTCATGCATCCCACAAGAATTTCTGGTGGTCTAGTCACCTTGCAATCGAACCGTGCAGCGGCGGGACTGCAATGGGTCCGGCCATGCAGGTTGCCCGGGATGTAATTGGATCCATGCCGCTACATGTTCCATCTTATACATCGGAGACGCCGACGCCGGTTAATACTCAACCTGACTATGATGCGCCCAATTTCATGCTGCTGATGAGTGATGGCCGTCCCAATGATTCATTTGCATCCGGTCCCGGAGAAGTTCCCCCTTGGCCGGACAATGCCTATGCACATGCCATTGAGATGGCGCGACGTTGCAGTCTGAAATCTCCTTATGGTGCTTATACGCAGACATGGGACACAACCATTTTCACATTGGGTTTGGGGTCGGAAGTGGATACGCTGCTGATGACGATGCTGTCTGATCCATGGAATCCGGCATACTGGAGCGGGACGCCGAGACCGTCACAAGCCAACTATGGTTTTTTCTCATGGGCGCTGACCGAATCTGACCTGATTGATACCTTCGAGGCGATTGCCGGTCATATTGTATCCAATCTCGCGGGCAGCGATATCGAGGTTCTGGAAATAGTCCCGGGGATCGGCGGGGTATGCCCCGGCGGCGAAACAGTGCTGACTGAGATAGTTGAGAACTCATGGAATTATCCTCCTACGGTGATTCCGCCGGAAACTCCAGGTGATAGTCCAAGTTATACATGGAATTTCAATGAACTTCTGATCGGTGATGAGGTTGTCATTACATTTCAGATGGCAGTCCCCACGGGTGCCCCACTCAATACACCATCACTTATTGAATGCCCGGATTCCAGCATCACTTACAATACATATCTAGGGGATAGTGTGTCTTATGGCATTGATGATCCCGGTTTCGAGATTGGGGAGTGCAATGGCCCGACATCGACACCCACTCCAACGCCTACTCCAACTTCAACACCGACATGTATCCAGCAGACCCTGTTCTTCGATGACTTTGAAACAGGTGATTTCTCCCTCTGGGATAACGCTGTTCCGACTTGGGGTGTGGAAGTGTACGACAGCAGTTCATACGCGCATCAGGGCGATCAGTTCGCATTCTTTGCCGGGAGTGAGGAATCATCAGGTTTCGGTTCGAATGAAAGTTACATGTTTAAAATACTGAGTTTCAACAACCCGATTCGACCGGGAGCGAATCTGGAATTCTACGTGCGACTCAAGGGATTCATATTCCCACAAAAAGGAGTATCCAACGGGCTGGATGATCCCCAGGCGTATGACTTGTTCATCGTTGAGGTTACGGATGAAAACAGTCATTTCTGGTTTCACGAATATTCGTTCTTCGATCAGCAGGACGACTACTTCCAGGTTCGAGTTCCGCTGTATGATTTTGCCGGCTCAGAAACAGTTAGAATTCGGTTAATTTCGAACTATCCGGTAACTGTTCATGATCCGGATCCCTGGGATAATTCCGAGCCCATGGTCTTTGTCGACGATTTTCTCGTATTCGATTATTGCTACGAACCGACACCCACACCCACATCGACACCTCCTCCTCAACCCAGTATTCCTGCAACGTCGTCGAAGGGAATCGGTATTACATTGCTTATCATTGGACTCCTTATCGCAATCCCGGTCATTCGACGAACGATATAAGCAAGTCCAGATCGCAAACAGACAATCAAAGCCGTTGCCTTCACAAGGCACCGGCTTTTTTTATGATCAGATGTTCAGACGGGGATTATCTGCCTGTCGGGATTCCGTTCGCGGAGCGCTGTAAAGGTCTGCCTCGGCCCGGAAACCATCGCCATCAGGGAGTAGTCGGATCGTTTCCAGGTAGTTTTCCGGTCGGGCGTATTTCTCATAGCGATCCTCGGGCACCCATTCAAGGCCATCGAGTTTTCTCAGAATGATCAGATAATCCGGAGAAAACCGCCGGATGGGATCCTGGTTGAAAACTCGAGGTGCTTCTTCTCGTCCCCAAATTGTCAGTGATCGGGCTTGATTTTCAAGGCAGAGAGATCCTGCAATACCGCCCAGAATAATGGTTGATGGCGTCAAATATTGAGCACCCAGCCGCCGCGATGTATCCCGGAGAGTAAAAGACCGGGTCATCAGCGAATGCACATGGAATCCACCATCAAGAAGTAAAAAAACGGCTACCACAACGGGAAGAGTCCATGAGGATCTGAGGATTGTCCGATGCCGGACGTAATGGAAGAACAGGGCTGATATACTGAAGATAACAGCAGAAACAAGAACCCAGAGTTTGTCGATGGGTATCGTACCGGCAGGGACTATCCGGACGAAAAATGGTGCGCAGAGAATGACGAAAATAAGGCATGGGACAAGCGTGCGAATGGCACGAAGTAATCGGTCGGGTGATCCGGCGCTACCCCGATTGGTGACGGGAAGAATAGTACGGGCGGCAAGAATCACCAGCGGAATGTACAGAAGAAGATAGCGTCTGAAAGGTTTTGCCGTCATCGGGGCAATCTGAATGGACAGGATTGTGAAGAACACCATGCACTCCCTGTCCAGTTTCGGCATTGACATCCAGGCTGACCGCAAAGTACCAGTGCGCGGAGTCAGGAGACTGAAAACTCTGTAACCCGCCAGCAGCAGAAGTGATGCGTTCAGGCCGAAAAAACGGGCAGGAATCAGTTTATTGCCATGATGTCCCACAATAAATGATGGGATATTTCGAAGCGCTTCTACGAACGTACCTGGAATATTTCCGTCCTGCCAGAGCGAATACATGATCTGATAGTCGTGTAAAAATGGAAAATATAAGTATTTCCTCCACAGGATATAAACCGAGAATACTCCGCCACAAAAAAGAACAGTATTCAGAAATAGCGTTCCGGCAATACGTCGACCGTGTTGAGTGCGGATTCTAAGGAATAAGATCAGCATAGCCGGGGGGAGAACTGAGAGCATATATGATTTTGTAAAGACAGCGAGAGCGAAACTCATGCCGGCTAGAAAAACGGCCCAGACTCGATGAGGCAGTTTCTCCATTAACCACCATGACACCATCAAAAATAATAGTGCAGTTGAATCAACATATGCTGTTCGATTCAACGATGTAAACCCAAAGTTCCAGCCAAACAGCAAGGTTGCCAGGATCACTGTAGAAGGCGGAGAATGGATATGCAGGATACCTGCAAACAGGAGCAGGGTCAGCAAACCTGAAAGAACGGGAACCAATCTTGATGTGCCATAACTGACACCGAACAGGGAATAAATTCCGTAGGTTGCCATGCAGAAAGGCGGGCTTGCGAGCAATGACTGATTGAATTCATCCATGACCCAGTTATCGAAAAGAACTTTATTTCTGGCATTGTGAACCCACCATCCTTCATCTGACAGAAAATGAAGCCCGACAGTGGATGGAGGGTCTGCGTCGAGGGAGATCAGTCGAAGAGCGACTGCGATGAGAAATATCAACGGGAGCAGGCATCCGGTCCAGCGATCAAACGAAAAAAATCTCATAATTTTTTCTTTCTCATGTACCGGCAGATTAACTCGCAGCCTTCCCGGATATGAATGCCCAGTTCATCGATTGTCCGGATGGATTTCAGAACTCGGGCGATTCGACGCGGATTCAGGTAGAGTCGCCGAACGGCAATCTTCTTCAATTCTTTCAATTGCTCACTGTCCAGGGTATCCGTACTCATTATGATTTCGGTTCCGCTCTGATCGAAATGTTGGTTCCCCGGATCAAAATATCCTTTTTCCAAGGCATATTGTCTCATGTCAGTGCCCATGCGTGGGACGGCAATGTTCAATGATGCGTAAGTACAGGGCAGGGATTCGGCGAAATCAATAGTCTCCATGGCTGAATCCCATGTTTCACCCGGTAATCCCAGAAGAAATGTTGCGACTGTGCGAATGCCTGTTTTTTCTGCAAGATAAAGGATATTCCGAACCATTTCCGGAGTATAACCTTTCCGGTATTTCTGAAGCAGGGTCTGATTGGCTGACTCAACACCGAAAATGATGGTATGGCAACCGGATGCCTTCATCAGGTTTAAAATCGGTTCGTTGACAAGATCAACCCTGGAAAAACACAACCACCTCAACTCCGGTCGGGTACGGTGGATCATTTTGCATAGTTCGATATTCCGAGACTGATCTGAACCGAACGACTGATCCAGGAAGAATACATCCCTTACTCCCAGTGATTTCAGGACACCCAATTCATCGATTACATCAGAGATTGAGCGCCGTTTGCATCCGAGGGTTCCCATGACACAGAAAGAACAATGGAAGGGACATCCGAATTCCGTGATCATCGTGGCGAAACGCCTGCTTTTTACGAATGGGTATCGATAATCCAGGTTCATGAATAGATGGTGACATGGCATTGGAAATCTGACAATTCCGTTTGATTCGATCGGTTTACGGTGATCTCTGACAACACCGTTCTCATCCCTGAAAACGAGATTGTCACACTGAGAGGATGATCCTGTCAGATACTGCATCAATCCATTCGATGTATAATCCGTCAGGACTGCATCGATGCCTGGAACGGATTCAAAAAACTCCATTGGTGATTCAAGGAATACATCGCCGGAGCAGATGAGCTTTACGTCGGGAAGTCTCCTCTTTATGGATTGTATAAACTTCTGATCCTCCGGCCAGGTCGCGTTACCCGCCAGACAGAAAACGGCTGCCGGTTGACTGTCGACCAGACGATCCAGACATTTTCCAACCGTTAATCTTTCAACGATGGCGTCGATGACTTTGATCTCGAAATGCTCCGAAAGAAAACCACTCTGAATTAACAGGTCTATCGGGTGATTAATGTAGGCAGCCTGGGATATCTTTGAACAATAATTGTCCCGGATTGCGATATCGTTTGCAGGGGGATTCAACAATATGACAACTTGCCGGCGTGTCGACATCAGAGTTTACCAAAGAAAACGGTTTTGGCCGTCCGCCGACCGATATTGAATACATGTCGGAGAGTTACTTTTTCACTGAGAGCATAATTGATGGCGTAACATGTCAGAAAGATCCCCTCGAAAATAAAATTGGGACGTGCTTTTATGAGCATTTTTATTATCGGCATCAAGGCTGGATATCGCACTCCCAACCAGAAAAATTTTTGCAGATTGATAAACCGCCGTCGATCGCGACCCTGGAGCAGACTGGTCCTGAAGAATGTGGATCCAATGCTGTCAACGGTATAATTTGCTCCCGCCAACCCGGCCTCGATGACTCTGTCACCAAGCTCGGTTCGCGGATACGGTTGATAGATCGATGAACTTGGAAAGTCGGTTTTCAACGTCTGATTTAAGGATATTGTTTTCAGTGCCTGTTCAAAGGTCTCTCCCGGCAGTCCAAACATATTGGTTGTCCTGAAACGAATACCTGCCTCGTGCAGATATCCGGCTGCGCTGAAGAGTTGATCGTCGCTGATGGGTTTTCCAAGGATGATGGCACGGAGCGCTTCATCGCCGCTCTCGACGCCGAAATCAACGCTGTGACAGCCTGCCGATCGAAGCCGTTGGGCGATGTCCCGTGTCAGTAAATCCGCTCGGATGTGGCAGATAAAAGGTAACCGGACATATTGCCCGTAAAGATCCAGTAATTTTTCCAGTCTGTCCTGACCCAGAATGAACGTATCATCCTGAAAAATCACGGAGCGTAATCCATAACGGTCCCGCACCTCGGTAATTTCTTCAATGACCCGTTCGGGTGAATGAAACCGGACGAATGGGCCTTTACCACTATAAAGATTTCGAAGACTGGAAATGGAGCAGTATGAACATGAGTAGGGGCAACCTCTCCCGGATATAAACGGTTTATTTTCATTGTTTCGGAAATAGGGGTAGGTGTCATAGTAAAGTTGACGGTCCGGGAAAGGAATAGCATCCAGATTGGTTTCGAGAGGAGCGAGATCATGTCGATGGACTGAGCCGTCTTTTTTGTACCAGATATTTGGAATGTGATCGGAGGGAGGATGTGTACAATTGCCGTTCAGATATTGAACGAACGCCTGCTCACATTCGCCGCGAAAAATGACATCGAGAGGTTTGTTCTCGATGACTTCCGGGAAAAACGTTGCATGGGGACCGCCCATGATGATCCGCCCCGAAAACCAGTGTTTAAGCTGAGCAGCTCTTTGTATCGCCCAGTGATGCGATCCTGTTGTAACGGAAAAAGCAATCACATCCGGGTCGAGAGCCCTGATCGCCTGATCATCGGGCTTTCCATCTTCGATCAGCAATGAACAAGTATGACCGGCATTTTTAGCGGCAGCCGATAGATACATCGGGCCGAGATTTTCAGTCCAGATTCGCTGTAAGAATAATACACGTGCCATACTTGACGGAGTCTATGCATTCGGCTTGGCGGGGTCAAGGATTCGTTGACAATCCCTCGGCTTTAAACGGTGATCCGAAACGGAATTCGAACAGTTTAAGGTTGTTATCCAAGAGTATCCGGTTTGTTTTATGGGCATCGTTGACAGCGTTATAAATATTCGCGGAATAAAAACCCAGTTCGAAAAAACCAAGAACTGCTGCTGTTTCGTTGTGGTCTTGATCGATTGCTGCTGCGATAGCCCCGATAAACAGACCATTGATAAGGAATGACACCAGACCATCCCTCCAGCGGCCGGCATAGATCTGGCCCGTTCCCGGAATTGCTGCTGATAAAATGCCGGCAAGATGAGGATTTTTCTCGGGCGTCTTGGTTAACTCAATCAATGCGTTCCGGATTCGAAAATTCGAGTCGTTCTGATTGCCGGGTGAAGAGGGTGTCTCCTTTAACCAGAATTCCAACCCGTTGGTAAGCTGTCCGGGTCTGAGCCGACACCAAAGACGGGAATAAAGAATGGATGATTCAGAGAAAATCCGGCATGACTTGGATATTACGGCAAGTTCAGCATCGGCAAGCGACCAACGAGCGCCGACATATAACGCCTGTGCAAGCCCATACCGCGCATATTGCTCATCCCGTTCATTAGTTGCATCGGCGATCAGTTGATTGAAAGTCGAATACGCGTTTTCAAGATCAGTATTCAGGATATATAAATGCCCAACCCGATAACGGCATTCGGTTGCAAGGGGATGATTCGGCCAGTGGAATGCAACTCGGCGGTATTCAGTGATCGCACGGAAATAGTCGCCCTCTCGTTCCAGGTTCTCAGCGAATGCGTATATCGTCTCAGGATTCCAGACGGTTAGAGTAGAGTCGTCGGCCAAGCTGCAGAATGATACCAGGAAGATGAAGAATGAGATAAAGAGATAATTAATCAATGTGCAGTGAACTCCACCAGAAAGTATTGTTCTCAAGGGGATCATAAATGCGTGGACCGTCGGGCGTTGTTATAACAGTTCCTGAATGCATTTCGCCGTATTCGTGTAGCAAGCGCTCCAATCCGATGATGAGACCCAGCGGGAAGCCTCTTTCTGTAACCGCATCGATCATATATTGAGAGCAAGGCGGATATGACGGGCAACCACTGCTAACGGCGGGACGCAACACATCACCATAAATTTTCACTGATCCGTTGATTAAATCCTTGAAATAACCGTCCCATCTCCGTGAACCAAGTCTGACTTCCGCCATCGAACTCTCCACTGCGTTATCCGGAAAAGAGGATGCGATACTCATCCGTGCGGATCGAACGGTCATATCAGGGAGATTGGATGCATGACATGTAATGGGAGATAAGGCCGAACAAACAGCGGCAATCATGAGAACAAAAACACTGCTAAATGATCGATCGCTGGATTTTTTCATTGTTTGACAGGAGAGAGTGTGTAGGGAAATTTGAGCGTATAAGGTTGGCGATCATCACCGATCACTGGATAAGGTAAGTCCTCCAGATAGGCTGGATAACCGGAGCGAAGCTCGATGAGACTATAGTTTTTCATTGGAATCCAGTCGGGATTCAACGCCTGTGTGGATATTGCGGAAAATTCGGAATCACCGGACACCTTATAATGAAGACTGAATCGGTCGGTTCTATATGAAATGCGCACCCCCCACAGCATGTCGCCGTCCGTCAGGACGATATTCAGAGCATTCCAATCGGAATCCAGGGTATTGATCAAGGTAGTGGCCCATTCATAGAGGGCATTCCAGACATCGCCATTGTGCTTCTCAATGAGTTCCATCAGGTAGATGAATAGATATTCACTGTCGATCGGGGTTTCAGGGCAGCTTCGGGGTTGATTTCGGCCACTGATAAGATGATCAACTATATAGTCCAGATCTTTCCCCCACACGCCGCCGTTATGGATCATCAGGTAGTGCCGGTTACCGAATTCCATCTCGAATGGATGTGGATCCGCAATACCGGAACATCCTGATGATGCATTTCTAAGGTGTCCGATTAAAATGGAGGGATTAAGCTGGGCGACAAGTTTTGCTGCGTTTTGAAACAGATCGATGTCCTGTGTTGATGGGATTTGCGACCGGATGATCATCGGTTCTCCCGGGACGGCAAGAAGACCGCCCCGCGTAATATCGCTGTAAATCGATAAAGACCATCCATTGTTTTGCGGAAAGGATGGCTGTCCGAAAGACGTCAGGACATCAAAAAGGTCCTTTCCAAATGGGTGTATCGTGGAAGTGATTCCAAGTAATCGGCAGTTTTCACGAAGATCCCTTTCATCGGTCGAGTGTGTAACAGGTGACCTTAATTCGACGAAAAATGGGATGATCAGAATGACGAAAATGCCGACAAGACAGAATCCTGCACTCAGTAGGATACGTCGGTTTTTCATCGTTGTCGGCATCTTAATCACTTCCCCGAAGGATCGACGGCATTCTCAATCCTTTTATTAAGTATACCAATTGAGACGATAATTTTAAAAGCTTCCTCGCTGGTTAATGTTGTTTCAATGACTTCATGCTGTGGAAGAAACAGCAGAAACCCGGTGCTGATGTTGGGTGCGGTAGGCACGAAAACAGTGAGATAAGGCATAGTATCATCCAACATCAGGGAAGCGGTTACGAAGCCGATGGTTTTTCCTTGGCTTCCAGGGATAGAGACAAGAACTACCTTTTTATATGTGTCACCGGCATCACCGGTCAGGATACGGGTAAATTCGCGGAATGTGCGGTAAAGAGTATTGACGAGAGGCAGCTTTTCGAAGGTTACTTCGAATAATTTCATGATTCGTTTGCCGAAAACTCGCTGTGCGAGTAGACCGACGAAGAGAATTAGCGAGAGAGTCAGCAGGAGTGAGATTCCAACGATCAGGGCATTCTCAATAAAGGGATGCGCTTTGATATCCAGAGCAAAAAGGTGTGCAAACCATCGAATGGGATGACTCAGCGGTTTTGAGATCGCTGTGATGAGAAATCGAATCATAATGATTGTCAGGTAAAAGGGGAAGAGAACGGCAAGACCTCGGACAAAGTTGCCCCTGATTCTTGCGTATAGAGTTCGTATGGTATGTTTTTCAGTCATGATACAACCCGATTGTCTGGTACGACCTGCATAAAGCGTATCTGAATACTGCGGTTGTTTGCAACAATTGAGATTGTACCGGTTGATGAATTGAATCTGTGAATTTCAATTACATTTAGTTACAATGGCATTGCCCCTCATTGCGGTATTCTGTTGAAAGGTATTCGGACCCTGAGGGGAGAGGTGGCGCGGCTGCCTCGAAAGGCTGCTGAATAGTATCCGATCATCTTCGTATTCTGAATGGACAAACGAGGAGGATCGACGTGAAATCTGCGATATCTATTATGCCGGAACGGATGATGAACGTTAAGATAAAATTAAACGACCGAACGGATAGTGAGCTTGTCATGTTGACGCTGGAAGGATCCACTGGAGCGTTTGGTGTTCTCGTTGAACGGTACCGTTTACGGGCGGTTCGGATGGCCGGCGCGATTGTCGGTGATTGGGAATTAGCCCGGGATTTGAGTCAAGATTCATTTCTTAAAGCGTATCGAGCACTCAGTACTTTCGATGTGCATTCACCTTTCCTGCCCTGGTTCTACCGCATTCTAAGAAATACATGCATGGACCAGCTTCGTCGAAAAGGCAGACTTCGGGTCGTGATGGATCGAATAAAGCAGACTGCATGGAACAGAGGCGATTTGCGGGATGAGATATCCCGGTCGGACAGTGCTGTAGTTGTCAGGATGGCCGTGAATCGATTGCGTGAAAAGGATAGAGAGATCATTGAGTTGCGACATTTTTCCGGTTTGTCGTACGACGAAATCTCCGAAATTCTTGATATCCCCCGGGGGACGGTAATGTCGAGGCTGCACTACGCAAGGAAGCAGCTTCAGGATATTCTGGTTTCAGAGTTCCATGTAAAGGCAGGTGAAATCTGATGGTATGTTCTGATTATGAAGTGTTGATAACCGGATTTGTTGATGGGGAACTGGATGGGGAGCAATCCCAGCGGTTGATGTCACATCTGAAGGACTGTGCCACTTGCCGAAAAGAATTGGAACGGGTTAAAATAATTAAAAAAGCGTTGGATATGGTTGCTATCAGAACTCCCGAGGATGAATTCTGGGATGGCTACTGGGCGGGAATTTACAATCGGCTGGAGCGTAATACGGGTTGGATATTTCTGATCCTGGGTGCCGTTGTTCTGTGTAGTGGCGGATCATTACTTTTCTTACGGAATGTTTTGTTCGCTGACGATACACCGGTCTGGGTTGCTGTTGGAGGAGTATTCGCCATCATTGGAATAATCATGCTTTTAGTTTCACTTATTCGGGAGCGGGTTCGAATAAACAGACATGAACGATACAAGGATGTGAGGAGATAGTCATGATAATGGTAACCAGTGATGATATTCCGGGAAAGTGCATTATTGAAACGTTGGGTCTTGTCAGAGGTAACACGATTCGAGCGCGGAATCTGGGTCGCGATATTCTGGCCGTATTGAGAAATATCGTTGGCGGCGAGATTGTAGATTATACGAAGATGCTGGCGGAAGCTCGGGAACAGGCATTGGATAGAATGCAGGAAGAAGCGATCGCCTTGGGTGCGAATGCCATTGTTGCATTGCGCTTCGCATCGGCAGAAGTCATGCAGGGAGCAGCGGAACTGCTCGCGTATGGGACGGCAGTACGGATTGAAGAATAACGAAGGCTTCAAAGTCTAGCGGTTGAATCGTGATCCCGGACTGATTATGGGAATATCGTTTTGACAGAGAGGACACTCCGACGGCTCCCAGTTAGGAAAATCCAGTTGGAGCAGAGATACTGGCTGCAGGGGCAGATCAAGGGACTGGACGGACCGATCTGCCAGGCAACCGATACCCGATACGGTGGCTGAACGGGAGATGACTAGCTCGATAATTTCACGGGTGGATTTCCCGGTTGTAATGACATCTTCGACGACAAGAAGCGTCTCATCCGGTTCGATGGCGAATCCGCGGCGGAGTGTCATTCGACCATCCACGCGTTCCCCGAAAATCGCACGAATTCCCAATGCAGCTGCCACTTCATGGGCAACAATGACTCCACCCAAAGCGGGGGCGATGACAGCGGTCGCATTCAGGTCGCGAAACGACTCAGCGAGTCTGCTGCAAAGAAAACGTGCATGTTGAGGATACTGTAATACTCGAGCACATTGCATGTAACGATCGGAATGTCGACCCGAACTTAACTTGAAATGTCCTTCAAGAAGCGCACCGGTCTCTTTAAATATAGTGAGCAGATCATCTGACATATCGTAGTCTCCTGATTTTTAAGAGATGGTTAAGGATCCTATGAGAGTGCTGATATCGGAAATTTTGTTTTGGACGCAGAAATCAATGAGTTCATCGAGGACTTTCTCCGAAGCTGCCGGATCAGTGAAACTGGCAGTTCCGACGGAGACAGCGGAGGCTCCGGCGATAAGAAACTCGACTGCATCCAGGCCGTTGCATATGCCACCCATTCCGATCAGTGGTATCTGCACGGCTTGATGGACCTGCCAGACACATCGAAGGGCTACCGGTTTGATAGCGGGTCCGGACAATCCGCCCGTCACATTCGATAATCGGGGTTTGCGTGCAATCGGATCGATCGCCATGCCAAGCAGTGTATTTATCAGGGAAAGCGCATCAGCACCTCCACAGGCTGCGGCTTTGGCGATGGTTGTGATATCGGTCACGTTCGGACTCAATTTTACGATTAACGGCAAGTGGGTATGGTTCCGAATCTCCCGAGTAACTCGTTCCGTCATCACGGGATCTACTCCGAAAGTAATACCGCCTTCTTTGACATTCGGACAGGAGATATTGATTTCAAGTGCATCGACTCCGGGTGATGAATCGAGAATCTCAGACACTTCGATATATTCATCCAGACTGCTGCCGTTAACATTGACGATGCAAGCCGTGTTCATTTCCCTGAAAAATGGAAGTTTCTCGCGGATGAATTCGTCGACTCCAACATTCTGTAAACCAATGCAGTTCAATAATCCTGAGGCGGTTTCAACCAGTCTGGGCTGATTGTGTCCGACGCGGGGTCTTCGATTGATTCCCTTCACGACCACTGCCCCCAGCCGGCTGACATTGCAGTAAGGAACATACTCCTGACCATATCCAAACGTTCCGGATGCGACTGTCACCGGGTTTTGTAATGTCAGTGGACCAATACTAACGGACAGTTTGATTTTGGAAGATTCGGCCATCATCATGAGTTCTCCGAATTGCAGGGAAAATCGGTGAACAGATGATAGTGGGGTCAGATCGGAAGGTCAAGATTCGTGATACCTCAAATGTCTTGCCAGCGACCGAAAACCTTCCTATACTGATTTCAGGATCAAAACAGGCAGTCTTGCCGATTTCCGATACAAACAGGAGGGTAGCATGGTAAACCGGGTCAACGGGGTCAGTACAATCGCCAATGGTTTGATCATCAACGGAAATATAACCGGTGATGGCGATATGAATATTGCGGGTTGTGTAGAAGGGGAAGTGCTCATCAAGAATGGTACAATGACGATCGAACAAACTGGCTACGTGGAAGGAAAGCTTGTTGTCATGGAGGTTTCGGTTGCGGGGGAAGTGCGCGGTAACATAGAAGCTTCGTCGAAAATCACCATAAAACCGAGTGGCAAAGTGATTTGCGATGTCAAGACAGCCCGGATCGATATTGCGGAGGGCGCCTTCCTCAGCGGTAACTTCGTAGTGGAAGACAAGAGCGGAACCGAAACCGGTAAATAATTTGATCACCCGCTTTGTATTACTTGAGACTATCTGAATGAGTGGAAAATCACGATCGTCAGGTAAAGATATATCTTACATTTTGATATCAGCACTGGTCGTTGGAATGGGACTTGTGTTTGGTATCTTGACGACTGGTTTTTCTCCCGCCACATTGTTGGGACGGGTTCATGCTTTTTTTGCACATCCGATCACGATAATTGTGTTAAGCATCTTGTTTTTGGCGATTGTTGTTGCTGCCACATCGGAGGTCATCCGAGCAAGCAGAACCAAACAGGAATCACTCGATCGTTTGCGCAGAAGGCAGGAAGATCTGGTGAAGCCGATCAGAATTTATGATCTTGGAGAGGATCTACAGGGAATCAGTCGGGTCAGGCTGAATGAGATACCCGGAATGATTGCTCAGTTATGCAGGCGTGATGATATGGGTGTTCCTGATCTGGTCGATTCCGTTCTCTGTCATGCAATCCTGATGTCTTCCAGTGACATACATATTGAACCGTCCTCTCAGTTCGCAACGGTAAAATACCGGATTGATGGTGCTTTGAACGATGTCGGACAAATACCCAAAGATCTGATGGCGCGGGTCAGCTCTCGATTGCGTGTGCTGGCAAACCTGACAATATACGAGAAAGGAAAACCCCAGGACGGGAGAATCGAACTCGCCTGGAAAAAAGAGCACTTCGATATTCGGATTTCATTCCTCCCGACATTGCATGGAGATAAAGTTGTGATTCGTCTTTTCGAGTCGGGCGCTCATGATTTCAACCTGGTTAATCTGGGCATGTCAGCACCTCAATTGGAGCTGGTTACCGGGATACTGCTTCGTCCCCAAGGTACGCTATTGCTCACCGGGCCGACAGGAAGTGGAAAAACGACTACTATTTATTCATCGGTCCGTTACATCCTGCAGAACCGTGGGGAGACCACAAATATTGTTACGATAGAAGATCCGATCGAGCGCGAAATCATCGGTATAAATCAAACTCAGGTCAATCCAAAGCGGGATTTGACCTTCTCGACCGGGTTGCGATCAATACTCAGGCAGGATCCTGATGTTATCGTAGTTGGTGAAGTTCGTGACCGTGAAACTGCTGAGATTTGTACGCAAGCAAGCCTGACTGGGCACCTTGTAATATCTACTATTCATGCAGATTCAGCAGTTGGAGTGTTCAATCGTCTGATCGAGATGGGAATTGAACCGTTTCTCGTGGCATCATCCGTCAGTGGAATCGTCTCACAACGACTTGTGCGCCGGAATTGCCCGCATTGTATCGCTCCTGTTGTCCCGTCACTAAAAACTTTGAAGTTATTGAAGATCCGCCCGGATCAGAGCATCGAATTTGTCCATGGTAAAGGGTGTGAGAAATGTGAATACCGCGGATATAAAGGCCGGATTGGAGTATTTGAAATGCTGCAACCCAGCCACCGATTGAGAGCAGCTCTTCAGGAAAAAGTCAGTACCGGTGAATTGCATCGTCTTGCCAGGGAAGACGGCATGATCACGCTTTTGGAAGATGGTTTGAATAAAGTGGTCAACGGTCTGATAGATGTTGAGGAATTGGTTCGGGTTCTAATATAATATATACTGAATTGTGCCGGCGGGACGTCCTGGACTAAAAGCCGCGGAGGCTATGTAAACAGGAGAGATATGACGGAGACTCCCAGGGAGATATCGAGTGGTCTGATACGATGGGTACCGATCCCATTCATCATGTGCCAGATAATGGAGAACCGTTTTTCCGGATTATTGGAAACGACCTGGAGTACGCAGTGTAAACGGTTCTACTTTAGAGAAGGCTCCATTGTCACAGCAGAATCTTCGAGTATCGACGAGCAATTGAGTGAGCTGATGTATCGTGGAGGAGTCATTTCGCGGGAAACTTTGGATCGATTGAATGATGTGTTGGAAAAGAAGGGATGGTCATCGCCGGAAGTGGAGGAGATCGTTGATTCTGCGACTCAGACCTGGTGGTTAAAGACGCTGATCAGGGAAGCACTCATGACCGTGATAGAGTGGAACGATGGTGAATTCTCCTTGATCGAGTTTGAACAGGTTCCACCGGAACTACCGGTTGTCGACATGGATCCTGATAGACTTCTGAATAGTATAATAAAACGAATTCAAGATATCGATGATCTGGCCTTGATCCTGGGCGGATATGAAAGGGTGTTGAGGATCAAACCTGGAGCCATGACTGGAACAATGGCCAAGGAGATCACTCCGCAGGATGGATTCTTTCTGTCACGGATTGATGGCAAGATGAATCTGAAACAGTTGTTCACTATGGCTTCCAGCCAAAAACTTGATATGGCTCGATCGATATTTCATCTTTGCATCAAGAGCTTTCTGGAGCTTGAACCGGAATCAGAAAAGCGATTGAAAATGTTGTATGCTGAACAGCATGGCATTATAGAGGATGCCCATTTATCGATTCCTGAGGAATCATCGGAACCTGATACTTCAAGTTCGGTCGAATCTGATGCGCAGATGGATGAAGTTCACATCGAAATGGATAACATTATGCTGACAACTGATGAATTAAAGGAACTGCGTCAGATGGCTGGAAGGATGAACGGTGATTTTCTTGATTTGGCCAAGGCCTTGAACCTGGATTTGAATCAGAAACCCGGGGATGTGGGTTACGATGCGGAGATATCCTACTTGCGAGGCGATAAATTTGTCGATCAGAGAGCCGGTGGTTTGAATATTGATGGTCTTTCCAGGGTCGGCTCCACTGATGCGGTACACCGTGACTCGGATGATGATGCCAGAATCGCCTTCATAATTGATGGAAAGGTCGTTGATGGAGAGTCTGACCTGTTCGGAACGGGTTTATCGAAAGATATCTTTGAGGAGGATGACGAGGAAAAGCAATGGAATCTTTGGATGGTGTCCGAGGAAGATCTTCAGAGGGATTTTGAAAGAGACTGGACGAGTACCTGGACTGATTGGGTGGAGAATACCGGTGAATTGGGTTCGTTAAGACGCACTGTGGAAGAGATGGAAAATAAACTGAAAACAGCGACGGATGACAAGATTCGAGAGTCGCTGTTAGGGGAACTCAGAAAACACAATGCGAATATTCAGGATCTGATCAGGAGGAAGAAACGGGAAATTTTCTCTATTCACAGGCGCATGCAATTGATGACTTATTATGAACTCCTCAGAGTCGACAGGACATCATCACCGGAGATGATCCAAATGGCTTACGATCAATGGGAAGGTCATCTTTCACCGGATGATGAATTTATCAGGGAGTTCTCCTCGATGGCCCCCCAGATAAAGGATATCATCGATTTAATCACTGTCGCTCACAGGACTCTGCTAGATCCTGAGTTGCGCAAGAAGTATGATGCGTTGCTAAGTGAAAAGGAACAGGCCACAGAGGAACTTCTTAATAAGAAAGTGCTTCTTGCGGAGGATCATCTGATGTCTGCCCGCACAGCTAAGAGGAGAGGGGATAACATGCTGGCCATGCGATTTCTTCGTGGCTGCATCAGTCTGGATCCCAGCCGAGCCGTTTACTACCGAGAAATGGCGCAATTGTTAGCTGAAAACAAGAACTGGAGAAAAGAAGCGCTACGATTTTACCATAGAGCATTTCACCTGGAGCCGAACGATCAGGAGATTCTGCTCAATGTTGCTGAACTGGCAGCTGAACTCGAGTTAAAGGGTTTCGCTATAAGAGCCCTTAAGCAGGTGAGAAAAATGGATCCTGCAAACCTGAAAGCGAAGCGTCTACTGCGAACCATTGAACAGGAAAAATAATGGGATCGATGATATGAGTTTTTTGTCTCTCAGGTCAGCAGGTGATCTCAAAAAGGAGTTTTCCAAACGGACATTGCGACAGAATGCATCATACATTCTGTCACTCAAGGGTGATTCGCACTGGCTATCTCTTTCTTTCGCCATCGGAGTGCTCATCGGTACGTCACCGTTCTATGGCACTCATACGGTTACCGCTCTGGTTCTTGTTTCATTATTTCGCTTTAATCTCGTGACAACGATCATTGGAGCTTGGCTGTCGTTTCCACCGATTCAGCCCTTCATCTATTATGTTGGTTATCGTCTGGGGAGAGTTGTGTTGAGGGATTCTGGATGTGTTCAAAAAGAAACACTGATCAGCACGATTAAATGTATTATGCATTTTGATATCACCACGTTGGGGCTGGAGAGTCGGGATGTAATTCTGATCGCCAAGCAACTTCTGATTGGGTGCACTTTATTGGGAGTCGTTGCGGGAATTGCCGGATACTTTTTTCTCCGTATTTCGATTGACCGTCACCGGGCCAGAGTCAGTCGTCGATATGCTCAATTTGAATGATCTGTCCATATGGTAAAATAAGGGAGATAGGTACGACCGCTGATGTAGGACTGGTCATCGAATCCGGAACACTGGAATTATTGTTTGCGACTGCCGGATGGGGCATGACTCAATTGATCACGATGCCGCATTCGGATTGGACGAAAGAGAAACACCGGATCGATCTCCGGGCGGATGATACAGATATGCTGATGGTGGATTGGCTGTCGGAGTTGTTGTTTATTTTCTCTTCAGAAGCCTTGTTGTTCTCAACTTATGATATAGTAATTAATGAAAACAGGCTGCAGGCACAATTACAAGGTAACAGAGTGATAGGATCCGGGATTCGGTTCAGGTATGATCTAAAAGGTGTGACCTGGCATAATTTAGTTATTCGTCGGGTCAGGAATGTTTACCAGGCGCGAATCCTGTTTGATGTCTGATTATTCGGGGAAGTAGAACCCATGATGAAACTTGAGCAAATCGGACAATATCGATGGAAACTGCCGATCGGTTCAATTCCCGGTATGAGGGTTCCCGGTATTGTGTACGCAGATGATCGAATGGTTAAGACAATTCAGTCGGACGGCTCCCTGAACCAGTTAGCCAATGCTGCTACTCTGCCGGGAATCGAGAGTGCTGCGATTGCCATGCCGGATATTCATTTCGGGTATGGGCTGCCTATTGGCGGAATCCTTGCATGCAACAGCCGGACAGGAATAATTTCTCCCGGTGGAGTAGGCTACGATATCAATTGCGGTGTCAGAATGATCAGAACACCTCTGAGCATCAGCGATGTGCGACCCTATATAGAGCGACTGGTGGATCGACTGTATCAGACTATCCCCTGCGGGGTCGGTTCGGATGGTAAGATACGGTTGGATGGGCGGGAGATTCGTAAGGTGATGCAAAAAGGCAGTGCCTGGGCGGTTGAAGCCGGCTATGGTGTCGAAAAAGATACGATTTTTTGCGAATCATCAGGTCGTTTGGATGATGCAGGATGTGACGATGTCAGCGATCGGGCAATTGTTCGCGGTCGGGATCAACTGGGGACGCTGGGGTCTGGAAATCACTTCATTGAAATCCAGGCTGTCCACACGATTTTTGATAATAATGCTGCCGAATTAATGGGTTTGGAAGAAAATCAGGTGACGATAATGATCCACTCTGGATCTCGCGGCCTCGGTCATCAAGTTTGTACCGACTATCTTCAGTTAATGGTCCGAAACCTCTCCAAACACCATATTGTTGTTCCTGACAGACAATTGGCTTGTGCGCCAATAGATTCTGCTGATGGCCGGCGATATTGGGGTGCGATGAAGGCAGCGGCTAATTTTGCGTGGGCGAATCGGCAGTGCTTGACACATTGGGTTCGGGAAGCCTTGCAGGAGATATTCGGTACTGCCGTGAGCATGGATTCGATGGGGCTGCTATATGATGTTGCACATAACATTGTCAAAATTGAGACTCATGAGGTCAATGGAAAACAACTGTCTCTTGCGGTGCACCGCAAAGGAGCCACCCGAGCCTTTGGATCGCACCATCCAGATATTCCGGAGCGCTACAGGACCATTGGTCAACCCGTTTTGATTCCAGGTGATATGGGAACCCAGTCTTTTATTTTAACGGGTACTGAGACGGCAATGCGGGAAACGTTTGGAAGCGCATGTCATGGAGCAGGGCGTCGGTTATCTCGGAAAGCGGCATTGAAGCTGGCAAAGAACCGTTCCATTGAACAGGAACTCAGGCAGCAAGGTATCTATGCAAAGGCGGAGGGACGGTTTACGCTGGGGGAGGAGATGCCCGAAGCTTACAAAGATATCGCTGATGTAATCGAGGTCATCCGAGCAACAGGAATCGGTAAACCGGTGGCGGTTATGATTCCTCTAGGTGTTTTAAAAGGATAGTCTCAGGATATTTTCGAACCTGGAGGTATTTCTTCGTCAACCGTTAACAGTTTCACTTGCTCGAATTGCTCCGTGGAAGCGGCGAGAAGCATCCCATTGCTCATGATACCTCTCATTTTTCGTGGTTCCAGATTGATCAGAACCACGATTAACTTGCCGACCATTTCGCTGGGCTGGTAGTATTCCCTTAAACCTGCAACGATCTGTCGGGGTTCTTCCTGACCGATGTCGACAGTCAGATGAATGAGTTTATCGGTGTCCGGAACGGGTTCGGCGCTGAGAATCCTGGCTACCCTGATGTCAAGTTTCTGAAAATCACTATAAGCTATTTGATCCATTATGCTGCCTCCGATCATTTCTTTGTATATATCCTTTTTGGGGCTTGGATTTCAAATTTGAATCGCATCTGCCTCCAGACGGTTCCGTTGACTTTATTTCGCTCAGTGTGCGATAAGATCAGCGGGAAAGGGTGATGCGGAGGTTATTATGAAGAAAACGACGATTGGGATTCGAAGAGAAGACAAAAACATTTGGGAAAAACGGGTTCCATTGGTACCGGCGGATGTAAAGAGACTGGTTGAAGAAGATGGTTTCCGGGTTGTTGTTCAGCCGGCGTTGAATCATCGGGCATTTCCGGATGCAGAATACATTCACGCGGGAGCAGAAATCAATGAAGACCTGGCGGATGCTGACATAATACTGGGAGTCAAGGAAATCCCGATTTCAAAATTCATATCGGGCAAAACGTATATCTTCTTTTCTCATGTGATCAAGGGACAGACTTACAACATGCCCATGTTGAAGAGGATAATAGCGAATGCATGTACTTTGATTGATTATGAAAAAATTGAAGATCAATATGGAAAGCGTCTGATTTTTTTCGGTCGCTATGCGGGAATTGCAGGAATGGTTGAAACTCTGAGTGCCTATGGTAAACGGTCGACTGCCGAAGGCATAGTAAATCCTTTTTCACGCATCGATCAACCATATCGATATGGCTCGCTGGAAGAGTGTCTGAATGTCGTTCGGGATACGGCTTCCGACATTATAAGAAATGGATTACCTCATAATATCTCGCCGTTCATCGTTGGGATCACGGGGTATGGCAATGTGTCGAAAGGTGCCCAGGAAGTGCTGGATTTACTGCCTGTTACATCAATCGATGCCAACCAGCTGCGCAAGGGGATCAGCGGTTTACCAAAGTCATCCTACGGGGTGTATAAAGTTATCTTCGAAGAAAAGGACATGTTCCGGCATAAAGACGATAGCGTACCCTTTTCATTACAGGATTATTTTCGGAATCCTCAAAATTATATCAGTAAATTCAATGAAATAGCGCCATTATTATCAGTGATGGTAAATTGTATCTACTGGACCGATGCATGTCCGAGACTGTTGACGAAGGGTGATATCATCCAGATGTATCGGTCGAATAATCCCAGATTGAAAGTGATCGGTGATATCTCGTGCGATATTGAGGGATCGATCGAGGCGACATCCAAGGCAACCGAATTGAATGACCCCTGTTTCGTCTATGATATTGATCTGGATGATATTGTCTCTGGAGTAATCGGGAATGGCCCGGCTATAATGGCCATTGAGAATCTCCCGTGTGAAATTCCTCTCGAAAGTTCGTCCGGGTTTTCGAGTGCCTTGAAGGTTTTATTGCCGGGGATGAAGGATGCTGATTTTTCGAGAGATATTGACCGGATCGGTCTTCCGGATGAAATTAAAGGAGCTGTCATTGTATTGAACGGTGTTCTGACCGATAAATATCGCTATCTTGAGAAAAGTCTTAATTAACCGGTTTGATCAACAGGAGTGTAGAATGACGAAGAAAGTGTTACTGTTGGGCTCGGGACTTGTCACCGAACCACTTGTGGAATATCTTTTAAACATCAACAATTTCAAGTTGACAATTGCCTCTCTCGAATTGGATAGATCTGCAAGAATGCTAAAGGGGCATCCAAGAGGAACGGCGATCTATCTTGATGCGGGAAATGAACACGATCTGGAGTCGCTGATCGGGGACCATGATTTATCGATCAGCCTGTTACCCGCGCCGATGCATCCCCGGGTTGCACGTTTATGTCTTAAACATCACCGGAACATGGTAACGGCATCATATGTCAGTCCGGCCATGAAAGCGTTGGACGACGAGGTGAAGCGAAGTGGACTGATTTTTCTGAATGAGTTGGGATTGGATCCCGGCATTGATCACATGTCTGCGATGAAAATCATTCATCAGGTTGGTAAACTCGGGGGCAAGATAACAGGTTTTCAATCGTATTGTGGAGGATTGCCGGCTCCGGAAGCAAACACTAACCCTCTGGGCTATAAATTCTCATGGGCACCACGGGGCGTCCTGGTGGCTGCTACAAACGATGCCCGATTTTTAAAAAATGGTGAGATAAAGGCAATTCCCGGGAAGACATTGTTTCATTCGCATGAGTTGTTGGAAGTGCAAGGAATGACATTTGAAGCATATCCGAATCGTGATTCAATCCCCTACAAGGACCTGTATGGACTGGATGGTGTTCAGACGATGTTCCGAGGAACACTTCGTTATCCGGGGTGGTGTCATCTCCTGAAAACGCTTGTTACTGCGGGATATCTGGATCAGAGGGAAATCAGTGATGCGACTACCTACCGGGAACTGGCCGCAACTCTTTCTGGGAATGGTGAAGGCCAACCGAAAGACCGGATGGCAGCTAAAATGAATGTATCGGTAGACGATCCGGCAATCCGCGCCATGGAATGGCTCGGGTTGTTTGAAAATGCACCCTTGGACCCATCGTTGCCGACCATTCTGGATCATTTTGCCAAACGGTGTATGGAGAAAATGCAGTTCGCGCCCGGGGAACGTGACATGGTTGTTCTCCATCATATATTCACGGCAATAATAGATGGAGAAGCGCGAACGATCACAAGTTCGCTGATTGACTTCGGGATACCCAACGGTCATACGGCAATGGCGCGGACCGTAAGTTTACCGGTTGCGATCGGTGCAAGAATGATCCTGGAGAACCGGATAACAGGTACCGGAGTTCTGATACCGGTTGCCGAAAATATCTACGGTCCGATACTCGGAGAATTGGATAAACTTGATATTCGGTGTGTCGAAAACGGTTTGTAATGGTTTCCGCCGAGACTTTACGGATTAGCGTAATAATACCCTCAGCTGCAGCGCCTGATGTGTTCCAGGAAGTTTTGGAAGCACTGTGTCGGCAGGAACCTCAACCTTCTGAGATTATTGTCGTCGATGATGCAATGGATAAAAGGGCCTATGATGTTATTCAGGGCATTCATAAGGTTTGTCCGGTAAAAATCATTAAGAATTCAGGGACAGGCGTCTCTGCAGCCAGGAATACCGGTGCAGCGTCAGCCGGTTTTGAAATCCTCGTTTTCGTTGATACTGATGTCATTGTTTCCCCGGGGTCCTTCAGAGCTGTTACGGACACACTGTCAATGAATCAGGATATCGACGGCGTCGTAGGTATTCAAAGCCATGACATACGGTTTACGGATTTTTTCAGCCGCTGGAAAAACCACTGGATGAGGTATACTTACAGACGATTGAAAGGGCATGTACATCTTTTCTACACATCCTGCGCAGCGATCAGAAAGTCCGTTTTTATGTCTACCGGCGGTTTTGATGAAAATTACCGGATGCCAAGTATTGAAGACACTGCGTTCGGCAGGGTTCTGGGTGTCATGGGAGCGAAGATTCTTCCACTTCCTGCATTCGAAATAGAGCATGTAAAATCCTACTCTTTTCGGTCCGTGCTGAGAACTGATCTGGTCCGATCATCTGCCCTGCTTAAATTTGCCTTGAGAAATCTGAAAAGTGGAAAGCACTCCGGAACATCCAGAACATCGGTTCCTGCCAGTTTCATAATCGGAACAGTGTGCATGGGTTTGTTCTGGATGTTCATGGCGATCGGACTGACAGGTAGTTCAATATCGTTCCTGATAGCCTGTGGTCTCCTTGTTACCTTCTGGATCGTAAACCTATCCTGGGTTAACTACCTGCTGGAAGAGGAAGGGGCCGCTTTTTTCTTAAAGGGAATGATTTTTATGCCTCTCGATGTGAGTTTTGTAATCCTGGGTATCGGTCGGGGTATTTGGGAGTTTCTCACTGGAACGCATTATTGAGATGGAACGACATAACCGAGTGTTTCCAACTTCTGCAGAGTATCCGGTGAGAGATCTTCGGACACAGCCGACTTTCGGGCGGATGCCGATGTAAAGCTTTCGGTTACAAGGTCAAGATAATCCTGTGTCAATTCTGCTGATTCATCTGCAATGTTTCGAGCTTCCGATGGATCGTTTTCCAGGTCGAACATCTCTGTCAGGTCGCGACCGAGATTATGAACCAGCTTATAACGGGTTGTCCGGATACCTCTCTGCTTCACGGCACCTGGACACATAATGATTCCGAAGTTTTCAATCAATGCCATATGTCGATATGCTTGATGATCCAAAAGGTCAAATCCTTCCATCGTCCTCCCGGGTAGAAGACCGACGGCCGGCAGTATTGTCGATGCAATATCACTCCCGCAAGCAAGTCGTGTATCAAGGCCTTTAAGATTAGAATTAAATCCGGAGAAAAAAAGCATGGGGATAGATAACGCGGGTTCATAAATGTCCTCACCATGTGTATAAAAATACCCATGTTCCCCGAAACTTTCGCCATGATCCGCAAGTATGGCTATCAACGAGTTATCCAAAACGCCTGATATAAGAAGCTGTTTGATTATTTCCCCAACGCCCCGATCCATTTCGCTGACTTCGCCGAGATAGAGTTCCTCGGGTCGCCCCGGATCAGGGGGTATGTCTGTATATCTGACAGCCCGTTTCGCATTATTCAAAGCGTTTTCGTTCGGGTACTGTTTATAATTCGGGGTGACTCTGGATGAATAATACTGCTGTTCGATGATCGGTGGGTTATAGGGAGCATGGGGATCGAAATAATGAATCCAAAGAAAAAACGGTACTCCATCTCCCGTATATTTCCGGATCCATGGAATTGCCAATGAGTTGGTCCAGCGGCAATTACGTTCTAATTTATGACCGGTGCACAGGTTTGCAAGCGCCAGAAACCAAGAGGCTTGTCGAAGATCGCCAGGTACATTGAATTGATCGTGATACAGCATAAACCCCTGGTCCAGTCCGAACCTGCTGTCTAATGGAAAGCAACTCACAAATGCGGCTGTCCGATAACCGGTGTTACGGAGTATTTCAGTCATGGTTTCATTGGTGGGATGCAGCCTGTATCGATTCTCTGATGCGCCGTGAACTGCCGGGATCGTTGATGTCAACATTGATGCATGGGAAGGTGTTGTCATTGGAACCGGACAAGCCGCATTCATGAATTGCCGGCTGTTCCTGGCCAGTTCATCGAGCCAAGGTGTTCTTACGAATGGGTGTCCGCCCATTCCGATTGAATCCGATCGAAGTGTATCGAGAGTTATCAGCAATATATTCCGTGCATTTTCCGGAGGGCATCCACGAATGCTGCGAAAGGACCAACCGACATTCATGATGGTGAGTGTTGATGATAACAGGAAAAGTAAGACCAGGTTCAGAACGGAGAGTATCCGGGGCCGGGTTCTGAGGACGCGTCCCAACGCAAGAAAGACAAATGCTGAGCACAGGAGGCCCAACAATCCCAGTCCGAGCGCATCCCAGAATAGAAAGCCGACGATTTCTCCTGTTCGGTCGAATTGAGCCAGACCGAAGAACATGATCATCAGGCCGTCAACAATACCCATTACAACACCGGCATTGAATCCTCCCCACAGGATTTGAAGCCAGCGCGGAACTTTGATTTTTTGTTTCTTTTTTTCAGGCATGGATCATCATACCTCAATAATTTTTCTTCCATAACAGAGCGCGTCGGGCAAGTTCAAGGAAAGGCATTTTATATGTTTTGGAGTATCGCCAGGCATATGTCAGATTAAAAACAAACTGAATCAGTTTATTCCTTGGATTCTGCCTGGTTATCCAACGGATGAGTTTTTCAAGACGGGGATATCTCACGGCGATATAGAACAGTTTTTGAAGGATTACCAATGCATTCGAATCGGGGTTTTTCAATACAGTATCATTAAAATAGGATTGATTCAGTGAATCGACATCGTAATCGGTATCCAGAACACCGATTTTCCGGGCGTACATCTCGAGTTCTGTACCTGGATACGGTTGAATAATGGAACACCACGGGTAATCACTCCGGATGATTTGGTTCAAGTGGATGGTTTCCCAGACATTCGCAACTGTTTCACCAGGCATCCCAACCATGTTGAATGTTCCAATCCTGATCTTGTTCTTCCTCAGCATTGCAGCGGTTTCGATGATTTGCTGGCGGGTGATATTCTTCCCCAGAATCTGGTTTCTGATGTAATCGTTGCCGCTTTCAATTCCGAAATAAGCGATATAGCAACCGGCTCGTTTCATCGCCTCGATGCTTTCCGGTGACGCTATATCTGCACGGATCAGGCATGAAAAGGGTAACTTTACCTCCCGTCTGTATCGTTCAAGAAACTCAATCAGCCACGCCTGATCCAGTAGAAAGACTTCATCATCGAAACGGACGGCCTTTAACGGATAGTTCTTTTTGACAAGAAGAATTTCTTCACAGATTTTACCGGGGTCCGGTTGGCGGACCATTGCTCCCAAGCCTTGATAGAGCGACTTATAGGCTCTATTACTGCAAAAATTACAGTTGAAAGGACATCCTCGGCCGGTGATGAAGTGTTTGTTTGGACTCTTCGCAAGAATAGGGTATTTGCGATAATACAAGTCCCGATCAGGGACAGGAAGAATGTTCAAGTCGGATATCAAAGGACGTAACGAATTTCGAATAATCCGTCCATCATCTGATATCCAGATATTCCGGATCGAGTTCAGACTCTCTTTTCTGTCGACGGCATCGGCCAGTTCAACCAATGCGCCTTCACCTTCTCCGATACAGATAGCATCGACGGATGTATTTTCGATGAAATCAGGAAAAAATGTCGGGTGAGGTCCTCCTGCAATTGTCAGAACGCAATGCTTTTTCTTTATGGTTTCAAAGGTGCGGGACACCCAGTTATGTGTTCCGCTTACTGTATAGGCTCCCACAATGTCCACTCTCGATCGATCGACATAATCAGCAATGATATCCGGTTGATCTTCAATCAATAAATCAACTGAATGACCATGCTGTTTCAACAGGGATGACAGGATCATTGTGCCCAGAAACTCGAACCAGAAATTCTGAATGAAGAGGATACGAGCCATATATTAACTAAACCTCTTTTTTCAGAAGAGTACGGAGACCGCCTTTAATCAGGATAAACGCTTTTTTCGGCGGAAGCTGCAGAAGTTTTCGGACCTGGCGCACCATGTATCTTGGTCGGAGATAAAACCGGCGGTATGCCCGGGCGATTGTTTTCCGGATTTCTTTCTCATTTCGACCCTCCGGCAAGTAAACAATCTCGTTAAAAACATTATATGTGGTCGGATCATCATTAATGATTGTCCCTGATTCCCGAGCCAGATCAGATAACTCATTGCCGGGATAAGGGACGAACGTGAGCCAGTACACATAGTCCGGATCGAGCTCCAGTCCGAACCGGATACTTTGCTCGGTGTCCTCCCGGGTTTCGGTAGGCAACGTCAGCATAAATGATGCGACAGTTTCAATTCCCAATTTCCTGCAGACTTTAAATGTTTTCCGTGCCTGATCAAGAGTCGTTCCCTTTCTGATCAGTTTTAACAGGCGATCCACACCAGTTTCCACACCAAAAAAGATCTGGTAGCAACCTGCCTGCCTCATCTGACTCAACAAATCCTCGTCTACCAGATCGACTCGTGTAAAACATGCCCATGGAATGGAGAGATCGGCATTGATCAGGGCATCGCATAACGCCAGGACTCTATCCCGGTTCACCGTGAAGGTTTCATCATAAAACTGAATACTGTCTACTCCGAAACTCTCCATCATATATCGAATATCTGCAATAACTTTCGCCGGGGAGCGATATCGGAAAGTTTTTCCAAAGATCAGATCTCCGGAACAGTAGGAACAGTTAAAAGGGCAACCCCGGCTTGTGAATAAAAGTTGGGTGTTGCTTCCTTTTAACTGGGCGGAACTGTGGTATTTATCCATCGGGAACAGGTGGAGTGCGGGGAAGGGAAGATCATCGAGGGAACTGATCAGCGGAGGCCGCTGTGTGACCACGAATTCGCCGGATTCGTTGATGATTGCAATTCCTTCTACATCAGCCAGTTTCCCTCCGGATTCGATGCAACTCAACAATTCGGAGAACGCGATCTCACCTTCACCGATCACGACGATATCGACAGGTGAATCCCGAAGCTGCTCCTCCGGAAACAACGTTGCCTGGACACCTCCGAATACGATTTGAATATCCGGATTTAATGACTTGACAATGCTTGCGACCTTACGACAGCGAGCCAGATTCGCGCAGAATGTCTGAAATCCAACCACCTGTGGCTGAAACGCAACCACTCGCGATTTGATGGCATCATAATCCAGTTGATCCGCTTCTGCATCGATGACCATGACCTCGTGACCATTTTCCAGGGCAACGGCTGCAATAAATGCCAAGCCCATCGAAGGATATACGGCACCCGCTTCCAGCAGGTCTCCATATCTTTCCTTGAGTGTGCTGGGTGGGATCACCAATAGAACTTTCAACCTCAACTCCTTTCCCAATTGCCCGAGATCCATCAGGCAGACATATTAAAATACTCTTAATGCCGCTATATTTCCAACTCCGAATCGACAAGTATAAAATCGTTTTGACATATTCTTCGACTATTGACATATTCTTTCCATAAGAAATGGGCGAAAGCCCGGATTGAAAAGCAGGAAAACTATGCGCGAACGTTTGGAACAATCTTCGGAACCAACAATGCAACATAACATCGATCCGGTAGAGCATGACGAAAAACGGTCCCCATGGAAAGTCATTATCGCAGATGATGAACCGGAAATTCATTCCGTTACACGTCTGGTTCTGGACGATTTTCAATTCGATAACCGGCGGCTGGTGTTTTTAAGCGCTTTCTCCGGTAATGAAACCTGTGCACTGATCAGGGAGAACCCGGATACCGCGTTACTGCTTCTCGATGTTGTTATGGAATCGGAACATGCCGGTCTTGATGTCGTGAAATATATCCGGGAAACCCTGAAAAATGGTTTCGTCCGTATTATTCTGCGTACGGGACAACCTGGGCAGGCTCCGGAGAGAAAAGTAATATCGACCTATGACATCAACGATTACAAAGATAAAACTGAACTGACAACGGATCGACTGTACACGACGATCATGGCAAGTCTCAGGGCGTACCGTGATCTTCAGCGGATAGAGCGTAACCGGAAAAGTCTGGAATCGATCGTGGCAACATCACCGAAAATCCTGGGCTTCCAATCTCAAGGGCAACTGGCCCAGGAAGTCCTCAATCAACTGACTGGGCTGCTCAGTCTCGAAAACGGATCGCCGCAGAAAAAGACCAGTTCGGCGTTTATTATCTGGGACAGGGAAGAGCCGTTCTGTCTGGCCGGCACAGGCCGTTTTGCTGAAAAAATCCGGCAATCGCTTACCGGTCTTGAATGTCAGGCATTTCGAACGAGAGTAATGATGGCAATGGATAGCGGCGAGCAGTTATTTGATGACCGTTCGTATGCAGGCTTTTTCAGAACACTCAACGGCGTTCGGCACGTTGTCTATATCGAAAGTCACAGGAAACTCGAAGACCAGGATTATGAGCTCATTCGATTATTCATCTCCACCACTGCCGCTGCATTCGAAAACATACACCTGAACAAGGAACTGGAAGCAACTCATCGGGAAATTATTGATACTCTTGGTGAGATGATCGAATGCCGGTTCAGGGAAATGGGCAACCACGTTAAACGTGTCGCGGCTTTCGCACAATTACTGGCCTTGAAGACCGGAATGAATGAAAAAGATGCGGAAATCCTTCGATTTGCGTCACCAATGCACGACATCGGGAAAATAGGCATTCCCGACATCATCTTGAAAAAACCAGGTCGTCTGACTCCTGATGAGTTCGAAGTTATGAAACAGCATACGATGATCGGATATAATATCCTAAAAGGATCGGATCGCCAGATTTTAAAGTACGGCGCTACAATCGCACTCCAGCATCATGAGCGTTGGGATGGTTTGGGATATCCGAACGGGTTGAAAGGGGAACAGATCCATATCATCGGCCGAATTATTCGTCTGGTTGATGTATTCGATGCCCTGGGCAATGAGAGAGTTTACAAAAAAGCCTGGGAACTGGATGAAATTGTATCATATTTGATAGAAGAGAGAGGCACGCAGTTTGATCCGAAACTAGTCGATATTTTTCTGGAGAATATAGGCGAATTCGTAGAAATTAAGAAACAATATCCTGACGAAACCCAGTAATCGTGGATCGAATCAATCGGTTGATCAGCTGGATAAAAAAACGAACAGTCGGACGAGACATTGTCATCGGTGTCGTTCTGGTAGCCGGCAGCGTTGTTCTCATGATGGGTTTTTTAAATTATTATGGCGTTGTCCAGGTCGCGAAGAATGAGCAGGAAGCACGTTTGGAGCGTGTTGCAACGATGTTATCCCGTCGGCTGTCGCGACTGATGGCGGATAAGAATTATGATGCTGCCATCGACATTATGCGGGAAACGAAGAATGATCTTCCGGGGGCGAGCATCCGGCTGGAGGATTCGGAGGGGCATATTATCTTTTTTCATGATAATCCGTTGATTCGTCCAGTGGTATCTCCGCAGGAAGTTGAGCAGGCAATTGAATTCGAAAAGCAGATTCAGGGCAGGGTACGTCTAACCACATACAGCGATCGGATTGCTCTGGTAAAGCGAAACACGATTACATTAACATTTTCAATTATTGCTGTGCTCATGCTTGCTTTGGTGATTACGATTAAAATAATTATCGGCAAGGTAATGATGCAATCCTTACAGCAGATTCAATCAGGAATCCGGATTTTTGCAGACGGAAACTATGAGCACCGGATTGTGCCGAGTATCTACCAGGATGTGCAACCGATTGTAACGGAGATCAACAGGATGGCGCAGTTTATCTCCAACCGGACATTGCAGTTGCAGCGAGAGATTAGTGAGCGGCGGCGCACGGAGATCGAACTGACTGAAAGCCGCCGTAAATTAGTGACACTCTTTCAAAATCTCCCGGGAATGGCATATCGGAGTGCGAACGATGAGTCCATGACGATGCTTTTCGTCAGCGAGGGTGTCAGGAAGTTGACCGGATACGAAGCGGAGCAATTGATCGATAACAAAGAGATAGAGTTTTATCGGTTGATTCATTCGGAGGATCGGGAGATGGTCAGTGTATCCAGGAAGAAAGGACTGCGGACTGATAAGCCATATGAGATTGAGTACAGAATACTGACGGCTTCGGGTGACATTCGCTGGGTATGGGAGCAAGGGACCGGGATTACTAATGTTTTTGGTGAGATCCTTGCTTTGGAAGGGTTTATGATGGACATCACGTCCAGACGTATGGCGGAGGAGGAACTGCGGCGGCTGAACGAGGAATTGGAGATGCGTGTTGATGCCAGGACGGCGGATTTGGAGGTATCGAACAGGGCGTTAAAGGAGAGTCTGAAGCTGATCAAGGAGACGCAGGTACGGCTTGTAGAGAGTGAAAAGTTAGCTGCATTGGGTGGAATGGTCGCTGGAATGGCGCATGAGATAAACAACCCGCTGGGTATCAGTGTAACAGCCGCATCCTATCTGGATGCCAGGTTGAAAGAAGCAGCGGATATCTGCATTGACAAGACGATTCCGGAATTGGCTGATATTTTCACGAATTTGCAGGAGAGTGCCCGGATTATTCGTGCTAACATCAAGCGCGCCTCCGAATTGGTGTCCGGATTTAAGAAGGTTGCCATTGATCAGTCGGTGGAGGAGAAGCGGATTTTCAGTATGAAGGAATATCTCGATGAACTGATGCTGAGTCTGAGACCCGAACTGAAAAAGTCGATGACTGAAGTTGTTGTAAACTGCCCGGATAATCTCAAGGTTGACAGTTATCCGGGAGCCTTTTCACAGATCATTACGAATCTCGTTATAAATGCCGTTCGTCATGGATTTGCTGAGCGAGGGAAGGGACGTATCGAATTAAGCGTCAAGCAGGCAGCTCGACATTTAATGGTAGTTTTCAGTGATGACGGCTGCGGTATTCCCGATCATGTTCTTCCCAAGATATTTGATCCCTTCTTCACCACCGCTCGTGGCCAGGGAGGAAGTGGATTAGGGCTGCATGTTGTTTTCAGTATCGTCACAAATACTCTGAAGGGTGATATTCATTGTGACAGCCGGGTCAACAGCGGAACCCGGTTCATAATAAGAATCCCGTACAGTGAGTTGGGAACAACGCTGATGATAGAATCACGCCCGGGTATCGAACAGTAATCCCGATTACGGTACGGATCGATTTAAAATTGGATCAGAGTGACTGACTGTCAAAGTTGATAACTCCTGCGCGGATGAAGTCCCAGATCCGGTTCAACCAGTGGATTGAGTTCCAATTCCCTGATGATATGTGTGATAGCATGCTCCAGTTGCGGATCGTCTCCATTGGCGACATGGTGGGGTTTGACATCAACTATTATATCCGGCACTGCACCGCGATTTTCCAGGTTCCAGCCGACATCATCGAACCAGTGATAAAATTCAGGCTGTGTGACCACAGTTCCGTCAACCAATGCCTGTTGAGGAGCTATTCCCACAACGCCTCCCCAAGTCCGCCGGCCTATCAGTGTGCCCAGTTTCATCATCTTGAATTTGTGTGCGAATAGATCGCCATCGCTTCCGGAGTATTCATCGCAGAGGGCAACAAGGGGACCGCGTGCACAGAATGTCGGGACCGGAGTAATAGGTGAGTGCCTTGCCGCGCAATATCCCAGGCGTTTTCTTGACAACTTTTCGAGAAGGAGGCTTGAGACATGACCTCCGGCATTGTTCCGCACATCGATGATCATTGCATCGCGATGGGATTCTGCCAACCAGGATCGATGAAACTGAGCGAAACCATTCGTGCCCATATCCTGAATATAAAGATAACCAACCCGATCATCGGTTTTTCGGTGGACATATTCGGTGGTTTTATTGACCCACTCACGGAGACGGGCGGGTATCTCATTTCCGATGGTTTTCACGGAAATATCCCAATTGGAGTGTCCATCAGAAAGCGTTAGAATGACTTCCTGGCCACTCATCCCCAGCAGAAGTTGACCGGGAGGAACATTCCAAGAAACAGGCTGCCCATTGACAGCAATAAGGTAATCACCGGCCTTTGCTTTCACTCCGGGTTGATTCAGAGGTGAGTTCATTGCAGGATCCCACGTGTCGCCTTTGACGATATGCGTAATTATATATCGATCCGACCCCGAATCATATTGCAGATCAATCCCGAGCATGCCCTGTGAAAAATCAGGGTGTTCTTCATATTCGCCTCCGATTTCATAAGAGTGCGACGTGCCCAACTCCCCGTAACATTCCCAGATAACATCGGATAACTCCGAACGGGTGCTGCAGCGTTTGACCAATGGCAGGTAACGCTCGTACATCAGGTTCCAATCGACCCCCGATAAATCCTCGGCAAAATATTCATCTCTCATCAACCGCCATGATTCCCGGTACATCTGCAACCATTCGGATTTTGGATCAAGAGTTGATTTCAATCGTGTCAAGTCGACCCATCCGGATTGCTTATTGAAAGCAGGCGAATCGTTCTTTAGCGGAGTTTTGGTGGCATCCAGCACCCGGAGACCATCGGAGGTGCGGTACGCAAGGACTTTTCCGTCATGACTGAATGCGATATCGAAGACATTTTCTGCATAGGGTTCAACAGTTAAAGATTTGAGATTGAAAAATCCCAATCGAAGACCTTGTGGTTTTTCTGTGGATTTCTGTCGCGAAAGAGCTCCTTCAATATTTCTTTCCAATAACCAGACACGGTCCTTTGTTGCATGGATTCCAAGATACAGACCATCCGGGACCGGCATCGCTATCGCGCGTTCCCGGATCCCTTCCAGATCGATTGTGACAGGTGTTGCTGCGGTAATATCAGCTCGCGAGGTATCCTCAGGCGCGGACTTCGATGCTTCCGACTTGTCATCAGACGTCTCAGATGGCGATTCGGGCTTGGGATTGAAAGGATTCAGAAGATCAGCCTTAAGAGTTATAGCCATTGGGATGATTCCCTTAGGGAAGCCATAATTGAAATCAAGATTGTCCCGCACCGGATCAAACACACGCCAGGACAGGAAATAAAGGTAACGACCCTGCGGATCGAATACCGGTTCGCGATCTAACAAAACCGGATTTGATGCTATATGCGTTGATCGGTTATGACGATCAAAAATCTTGATTGCCACACGATGCGGATCGATAGAACAGGAATATGCCACCCAACGACCATCTGCTGAAATGTCAAAGTCGGACATCCTTTGATATTGACTTCGATCAAGCAGACAGTATTTTCCTGTATCCAATTCAACTTCGATTATTTCCTCATGGTTATTCGTCACAATCAGGACATCCGAGCCCGGCACGATCCTCATCCGATTGATACGTCCGACAGGTATATTTTTAAGTACAATCGGCCTGACGAGTGGATCTTTGCTGAAAATACACAATTCCTCTTCTCCGGACTCATCAGTAACAGCAACAAAACGATCGCCGTCGTTCAGCCATCGCGACAGGCGATATCGAACCCGACCACTGCGATCGCCATATGTCTGGACACCCCCCTGCCAATGAGAAAAATGAAAAAGCCTGCCACGTGAAACAGCCAGACAAGAGCAATTCGACGGATGAATATCAATTGTCTCCAGGTGTTTCTTTAATATAGGCATTTTCGTTCGTAATTGTCTGAAGGAGGATGGTAACTCGATCTCTAGTTTTTCTGATTTGTGATCAGTGGTCGATAACCGGTAGATGTCGGCACCCATCTGATAAACAATTGATTCTCCGTCCGTCTGAGGGTTTCGAACATAATAATCATTGCTAAACGTATGGCGTGTGATTTCTTTCCCTTCGATATCACAGGAATAAATGTTCCCGATACCGTCATGATCCCCGACAAAATAAATCCGGTCTGCTATCCACATTGGATAGGCAATATTGGAATCGATCTCCAATAAACGATGAAATTGACCGTTACCCTCGATATCGATCCAGACTTCTCCCGCACGACCTCCCTTATATCGTTTCCAGTGAGCCGGTTCCCGGCCGAAACGCCCTAAAACCATTCCACCGCGGGGTCCGAAACTGAGACAAGAACCATATCCCACTTTCATATTGACGGGATGGCCGCCCTCCAAGTCAACCCGGAAGATCAGGTTCAGACTACGGAATGGAGACCCCGACACAGAGTTAAAAATAACGCTCTGACTGTCAGGCGTCCAACCCAACGTTCTGGCTCCCGGTGAACCGCTGTAGGTGAGACGTTTCATTGATCCACCATTCAGGGGCATCACATAAATTTCCGGAACCCCTTCATCGGTACTCGTGAAGGCGATCCATCGGCCATCAGGAGATATCCGCGGGTTTTGCGGTATACCGCGGGATTGGGTTAGAAGACAGGCTCGCTGATTATCCAGGGAGAATGTCCAAAGGTCATCATCTGCCCGAAAAACGAGTTGCTTGCCATGTATCGCAGGTTCCTGAAAATACCCTGTCTTCATCAAATCCTCCTTGTCTGGAAAGAAAATTTCCATGAAACTGTTTTTTCATTATCACATTCGGATTTTTAAAGGAAGGATGAGTTACACCCTAAATACTTCATTCACGGGAGCCGTCTGCCCGAATGACTCTGGGCCGGATCAATGGTGAGAAGACGGGTTGATACGGAGGGCTGATGGTCGAATATATATGACATTATGGAATTCAAGGAGTGAAGCTGATACATTATGGGTCGATCAAGTTTCTGCTCCATTTATCTTTTCGGAGAGTGTCGAATGCATGAGTTTTTTAAAACCAGGATCGAGACGGCTTCGTTCAGGATGCCCGGGAGTGACACGGACATTATATGTAAGGTTGAGTTCAGAGAGGATCCTCTGACCGGCAGGACGAGTGTTATCTGTGAAAATCTATTGAAGAAGGTGCAGATTCTATACGGAGAGACCGATCGAAATCTGATTGATCAACTTGTCAATGAATCGCGGGCGAATTGCATTTTCTGTCCTCCTCTGGTTTTCGAATCGACACCCAGATATCCCGAAACCCTGTGTCCTGGGGGGCGTCTGCTTGGAAAAGAATCGATCCTGTTTCCCAATCTTTTTCCGATCGCCGAGATCCATGCGGTAATGACATGGCCGGATAATCATTTTTTAACTCCCGGTCAGTTTACCTTCGCAAAATTAAGCGACCTGTTCAGTCTGGCGACACGGTTCATTTCAGATTTGGAGATCAGACGGCCATCAATCGAATTCATCTCTTTTAACTGCAATTATATGCCTCCCGCAGGAGCCAGTGTCATCCACCCACATTTTCAACTCGTCGGAACTCGCGAACCTCCATACCGACTGGCGAAAATCATCCATGCAGCATATACATGGTCTATGGATCATCACGAGAATTACTGGGATATTTTATGTCGAATCGAGAGAGAGCAGGGAGATCGCTGGATCGGTATGACAGGGCGATGGCACTGGATAGCAGCCTGGTCACCGTTAGGGGCGAATGAAATTATCAGTGTTCATGAATCAGCTCGGACCTTGTATGATCTCGATGCTACCGATTGGAACAGTCTTGCTGAGGGGCTGAACAAGGTGCTGAGTCACTTTGACGAACGGGCGTATTCCAGTTTCAATGTGTGTCTTGCCGGAGGCACACGCTCCGCCAATAACGGACAGCGATGCGTGTTAAGGGTTATCAGTCGGCAGAATGTCAAATCGATGTACAGAAACGATGAATATTTTCTGCAAAAATTCCATGGGATTGAACTGATCGTTACTGCTCCGGAAACAATAGCAGCCGAGTTAAAACATCGTTTCAATGGCTGACCGATACTATAAAATCTATCTGATTGCGATCCTCATTACGGCCGCTCTGTTGAGAATGTACGGCTTGAACAGAATGTCATTATGGGGCGATGAAGCCTGCATGATTTATTTGTGCCGGGAAACTCCGGCAGACATTATTGAGGCCCTGGCATCTGCAGATCGCCCCGATGTTGATGTCGCTCCACCACTTTTCTTCATTCTCCTAAACGCCTGGATGCACCTTTTGGGATCATCCATATTCGCATTCCGTGGATTTTCAGTGTTGTTCGGAGTTTTGACGGTCTGGGGTGTCGTTCAACTGGGTGAGCACCTGTTTTCAAAAAAGACGGGCTGTCTGGCCGGCATTTTTGCAGCCATTCATCCATTCCAGATATGGTATTCCCAGGAAGGTCGAATGTACACTCTGGCCGGCTGTCTGGCCGTATATACAATTCTTTTTCTCAGCAGAGCGCTCAGATGTCCAACCCAGTATTCGGCATGGATACCCTTTGCGATCACAGGTATTGCACTCGCCTATACACAATATTATGGTTTATTGCTGTTATTCGCACTGTTTCTTCATGCTGTCCTCGCGATCCGAAAAATGGATGCCGATAGAAAACGTGCAGCTTCCTGTTTTGCCGGAGTTGTCATTTTCTGGATAGCCGCATTCCTTCCCTGGACACCCGTGTTGTTGAGGGATTACATGCATGCCGGAGCGCCGGGAGGATTTCCGTTGATGTTCAACTGGGTAGTGACACCGGTTTTTCTTTTTGCAAAGGCCGTGATGTTCGGATTGGAAATGTATATCCGAGATTATCTATGGTTATATCCCCTGCCGATGATACTGGCTGCACTCTCAGTGGGTACTGCGATGGCACGATGGCGGGAACCTCCGGTACGGTTGCTGATGTTTTCCGTGGTTATTCCTTTTTTAATTGTCTATGGAGGCAGTCTGGCCGGATTACGAGTGTATAAAAGTCATCCTTTTGTTATTTTTCATCCAGCATTCCTAGTGCTGATGGCTTCCGGATCGTTCCTGTTAAAACAAACAGTGAGGCGGTTCACTATCGGTATCTTGATAGCCGCTCAAATCACGGTATTGATTACGCTGGTTCTGGGTGGCAATTATGTCAAACCGAGGGTTCAAGACATCGTAGATTGGATTGATGCTCGATCGGGTGATCGGAGCACAGTTGCGGTATGCCCGGCATTTATTCCCAATCCCCTGCCGATTGTTGGGGATTTACTTGCATTTCGTTATCATAGCCAGGATCGGATGAATACATTGTATCTGACCGGTTCGAGATCTCAGGAATTGGTTGAATCCATCAGGAAGCATGGATCAGCGAGTGATCAGCTCTATTTTGTCTACCAGGACAATGATGAAGTCAGACCGATTGTCGATGATGTGATCATGGAGCTAAACCAGGTGTGGAAACGTGAGGAGACTGCTCTTTTCCCCAGTAAAAACCGGGGTTTTTCGATGGCAGTTATTCGATATGGTGTACGGGCCTTACAAAATAATCAATAAGCGAAAACGTTTTATGGTCATGAGTGCGGACAGGCTCTTGACGATTGCGTCCGAGCTGGGTCTGATTCGTGCAAACAGCATAAACGGGAAGTTGCCGGACAGAAATGATATTCGGAAGTTGCTTGTCATCCGTCTCGCTTACATTGGTGACGTAGTAATGACCCTGCCGGTATTGGCTCCTTTGAGAAATGCATTTCCCAATGCTCAGATTCATTTTTTAACGTCAGTCAATGCTGCCCCGCTGCTCCGGAATCAACCTTGTCTTGATGAGATAATTGCGGTTCAGCCCTCCTGGTTTTTTAAGCATTCTGCTGCTGATAAACCGAGTAAAATCAGGCAATTATTGAGCAACGGCTATGATGTCGGATTCGATTTTAGAGGGGATATCCGAAATATCTGGCATTGTCTTTTCCGGCCCGGTATTCCGATACGGATCAGCTATTCTTCCGGTGGGGGTCGACTATTGCTCACCCATGCCGTTCCATGGTGCGAACTAAAGCATAAAGTTGAGTATCATCTTGATCTTTTAAGAGCATTAGGAATTGAGGCAGCGAGCTGTGATCCCATGATCATTCTGGCTGAAGCGGAAATCGCAGCTGCCAGATCTTTATTAGATCGGATACCTGGATGTAGAGGAGAATCCCCGATTATGGTTCATCCGGGAGCTCGCCTGCCATTAAAACGGTGGCCGGCTGAGCGGTTTGCGGATCTGATAAAGCGGGTTCTCTCGGAAAGGGTTGGTCCGGTCGTTTTGGTCGATTCTGCGGACAGCGTGTCAGCTCAGTATATTTCTTCGAGGGTTCCGGAAATCATCAACCTGGCTGGTTGCCTGACGCTTCGGGAGATGGCCGCGGTTGCTTCTCTGGCAAGGGTCTTTGTCTGTAATGACAGTGGACCGATGCATATCGCTGCAGCTGTCGGCACGCGTGTTGTAGCGCTTTTTGGTCCATCACGATCCATTGAAACAGCCCCGCGGGGTAAAGGTCACCGGGTAATAGAGGCGGACTGCCCATTTAAAGAGCGATGCGATGAGAGTGAATGTTTAAAGGGTGTCAACGGGTGCATGTCACAGATTTCTGTGGATGCTGTTTTTGCGCATGTGGTGAGGTCAGACTGAAATTGAGCCGAGGGTGAAACAGATAGCCTCTCTCGACTTCTTATGTTGATACTTTGAACTGCGTGACCTGACGTATTAATTCGTCGGTGATTTCCTGCACAAATTGTTCAATCGGTTTTTCCTGAGAACACCCCGATGCTCCCCTATGTCCACCACCACCAAATCGAGCAGCGATCCGGCTGACATCGAAACCGAGCTTGGATCTGAATTCACAGAATACCTTGCCTGCTTCCGCCTCTATAAAGCTGGCTCCAACGAGTGCGCTCTCTAGGGACACGAGATAGCTGAAAATACCGGAACTCCATGCATGCCGGTAGTCGGCTCCAAGTGCTTTTATGTCCTTGTCCCGAAGAACAACGATTGCAATCTGCCCATTACATAGCAGCTCAAACGTTGATAATGCGAGTCCCAGAACACGAAGATCAATGGCTGTCCTGTTTTGAACGAGTCGCCGGATAATCGGTGCCGAATCGATGCCGAGTTTTTTCAATTCCGCTGCAGTCAGGAACGTATCAGCTGTGACGCCTTCATTCTGGAAATGTCTGGAGTCGGTCACGAGTCCGGTATAAAGACATTCTCCAACCGAAGCGTCGAGAGGCCATCCGGCTGTTTTGATCAGGTGGAAAACAACTTCGCAGGTCGAGGATGCGTCGATATCGACATGATCGTAGTCTGCAAAACCAGTGTTGGTCGCATGATGATCAATATTGATGATACTGCATCCGAGTTCCCGGATAATATCCTGAAATCCGGTTCGGTCTTCCGAGCCGATATCCAGGATCATTACAACATCGTATCCGGGATGCAGTTCCTGAGGCGTCAATATGGATTCTTTTTCGAAGAGAAAATCAAACCGATCACCAACACCATTGAACCAGGCGATATCAACTGTTTTACCGGTCAGGCGAAGGGATCTCACAAGTCCCATCACGGAGCCGGCGGCATCGCCATCAGGATAAATATGTGAGGTGACGAGTATTTTTTTTGAGTTGTTGACTTTCTGGATCAAATCATGATCAAACGATTTCAAAAGGTTATCTCCTTGCAAACAGTCCGCTGATTCATGCAGATTACCTGCATGCCCGAAAATTTATAATAGTGTTTCCAGTGAATTCACCAATACACCGGTCACATTCTTCTGCATTCTTTCCAAGTGCAGTTTGACCAGATCCTGTTCAGCCGACTGACCGGAATCACGTTGATCCGCCGCCTTGATATAAACCTGTTCCAGTTCATCGGAGATCTTGACCCGGCACTCGAACCAGTCCGGAATGCGCGGCACGAATTCAGCATAATCAAGTTGCTTATATGGTGCGGCGAAATTAGGATCTTCAGCAAAAATTGATTGGATTTTTTCAGTGTTCAAAGAGGATTGCCGAACGGGGATGTACGTGCTCTCAATGCTCCACCGGGCACCATTGTCTGTATTGGTGAACCATTTGATAAAATCCCATGCGCCGGCGATTTTTGCAGAATTTCCGCTGTTAAAGATGTTGATGTTGGTTCCGGACAGAACCACTGCCGGTCGAACATCTCCCTGGGCGATCGGAGCGACACCGAAATCGAACCGGATTTTTCCTTTCAGAAATACGCGACTGACAATAGATGATTCGAACATGGCGACCTTACCTGCCAGCCAATCATTTTGATGATCATAACCTTCCGCAAACTTTGCTGTACCTTCGCGGATCATATCATAATAAAAAGCAGTGGCCTTGTATCCGGCTTCAGTATCAAGAAAAACCCGCCGTGTGGGCTCATCGAACAGAACACCCCCGAAACTCATGAAAACACAACTCCAATTCCATTCATTTCTGATCGTCATGCCGTATCCCAATACATCGGCTTCTCCATCACCGTCGAGATCCCGGGTCAGTTTCCGGCAATACTCCCTCATCTGGTCAGTGGTGACCGGAGGTTTTTCGGGATCAAGTCCCACTTCCCGGAACATATCCTTGTTATAATAAAGAACGGGAACTGATTTGTTAAAAGGGAAAGACCACAGTTTTCCGTTAAACGTGTTGTTACGTAACATGACCGGAATGATGTCAGCAACAAATTCCTTCGCATCCGGTTCTGCGGCGATCAGGTCGTCGAGACATACGAGTTTTCCTGCTTCGGAGAGTTTGAGAGTCAGAGCTTCGTAATTTTGGGAGATATCCGGTGAGCGTCCGGCCACTACTGAAGCGAGTATTTTTTTCTGCAGAGTGTCATACGAGCCCATATTGATGCCAATTACATAGTACTGCTCCTGGGATTGGTTATATTCATCCATCATGGTTGTCAGCACTTTCCCAAGAGGACCGCTCATGCCATGCCAAAATGTGATGCCGATACGGCCTGGAGGTATTGTTTCTTCCTTGAGGTTACCGCATCCATGAAATCCTGTGATGGTGATCAGAAGTACCAGCATGAACGCATAACGCATAAGATCACTCCTTAAGACCTGTCATTGCCTGACTTTGCACGAATCGTTTCTGCACAAAAAAGTAGCCGATGACCAGGGGCACTATTGAAAACGTGGATGCGGCCATCAGCAATCCCCATTCGGTACCGGCATCTGAAAGGAAATAGGCCAATCCGACCTGGAGGACGCGCAGATGAGTAGAATTGGTTACGATCAGGGGCCAGATAAACGCGTTCCAGGAACCGAGAAAACTGAAGATGCCGAGAGTCAGAAAGGGTGGGAGCGACAATGGGACGAGAACGCGGAAATAGAACCCCATATGGGAGCAGCCGTCGACGGTTGCCGCGTCGTGGAGGTCACGGGGCAGAGTGAGGAAAAACTGGCGGAAGAAGAAAACAGAATAAACGCTTGCTGTGAAGGGAACGATCAGAGCGAGGTACGTATCCAGCCAGTGCAGTTTCGCGAGAATGACGTAATTGGGTACGAGGAGTGCTTGTTGCGGGAGCATCATGGTTCCGAGGAGGAAGATAAATATGGCGTTTTTGAATGGGAATCGAAAGAAAGCAAATGCGTATGCAGCCAGGGAGGAGAAAAAAAGCTGGCATAGAACCGAAACCGATGCGACAAAGATCGTATTGAGGAAATATCGCCCGAAAGGTTGAGCATTCCAGGCGTCAGGATAATTTTGCCAGTGAAAGGACATGGGGCGGACCGGTTTTTGCTTCGTCAGTGGGAGAACAACCGATTCGTCAGGATTAGCCGGATCGATGAATTCAGCCATTCCCTCATTTAGAGATCGAAGCAGCACCATTTCTTTCTGTTCGTTATTGAAACTGACCTCGTACAGTGGACGTTCAACACCATCGATCAGAGTAGTTTTCTGATCCCGGGGGATCATTTCGATCGAATCGCTGAGAATGCTTTCATTCCCCTTAAGGCTGGTGGAGATCATCCATAGAAAGGGGAACAGCATGATTATGGAGCCGAAAATCAGCATGACATGGATGATCGTTTTGGAGATTCTGTTTTCCCATTTTAAACTTGCCATGACTCACCTATGAATTATTGATAATGAACGCGCTTTTCGACCACCAGTTTCTGAATCAAGGTCAGAGAAAATATCATGATGAACAACTCGAAGGCGATAGCTGCAGCATATCCAAAATGAAAATCTCCGAATCCGATTTTATATAAGTAGAACACGACTGTCGTCGTCGAATTCATCGGTCCTCCCCCCGGTGTCATCATGTAAATCTGAGCGAATACCTGGAATGAACCAATGATACTCATAACGAAAATAAAGAAGGTCACTGGTGACAGCAGCGGCCAAGTAATATGCCGGAACTGGCTCCATCGGCCAGCTCCATCCACCGTCGCAGCTTCATAGAGATGTACGGGAATATTCTTCAGTCCGGTTAAAAATATGATTACGTTATACCCCAGACCTTTCCAGACACTCATCACTACAATGGACAGCATTGCCCACTTGGGATCCAGGAGCCATCGCTGAGGTGCAATTCCGATCAATGACAGTAATTTATTCAACAGACCGAAATTCGGATGATAAATCAGTTTCCATACAATGCTGACAGCATTGATGGATGTAATTACAGGTATGAAGTAAATCACGCGATAAATGTCGATGCCTTTTATTTTGTTGTTCAGCAGAATGGCGATTGTCAGCGCGGAAATGATGCTCATGGGAACCGAAAGGATCGTGTAATACAAGGTATTCCACAGGCTTTTCCAGAACAGGGGGTCATATGCCAGAATTTTGAAATTTTTCAGTGCGACATAACGGGCCTGAGAGATTAAATCCCAGTTAAACAGTGACAGAGCGAACGAATAAAAAATAGGTAGTACATGAAACGAAGTAATGACGAGAAGGGTCGGCAGGAGCAGGAGGTAGGCGAAGTATTGACGATCAGATTTGAATTTCCTTCGTCTTGCTTTCAGGTTGGTTGAGTTCATGATTGTCCCTTCCGCATGGATGATAATTCCAGAAATCTGATCATAGACAGGTTGAAGAGTCCGGTCCGATGATCCCGTTTGATCGGCTCCATATTCTGATAGTCTGAGTCGAGAGGATACTGAAAATTGGTGAAAGTATTCGCTCCGAGAATAATGATACAGCCGTTTCCGATTTTTTCGGCAACCGCAACAACGAAGCCGGATTTTTCGGAAAAAACGCCTGTGGACCGAAATCCGGATTTTTTATTGAGGATTTCGTAGTGCCGGGATTTCGACTGGTTCGAGGAGGATGCGAGAACGCGGATGCAGCTGGAATCGGAAGGACGGGATCCGGACTGATCGGCCAGTGATGCGCTGCTCCAGAAGACAGCTTTATCTACATTTGAAAACAGGGGAATATCAGGAAAATCAGTGATGATCAGGGACCAGGCGGATCCTGTATTTGATGTTTCATCAACAACCTGATCCGGTTGGAAACGAATAGTGGAATGTATTCCGGTCAGAATTCTGTTGAGCATATCGTGGTTGGAATCGGGATGACGAATACTTGTTCCACAGAGGATAAGCCGACCACCGGTCAGATTGATCCATTCTGACAGTGACCGGATATCATCTTCCGAAAGATCGATATCCGGATTTGACAGGATCAGGATATCCCGATCAAAGAGCTCCGAGTAGTCCGAGAAATTTAACAGGACTGGACAATTGAGGACAGAATGGCATTCATTCCCGAAACGGTCCATTATGCCGGCTTCGTTGTTTCCCCGTGCGGCATCGATGATGATTCGTGTCTGATCTGATAAAGCCGGTTTATCGTGCAACCGGGTGGGAAAGGGACGATCCCTGTCCGGAATTGGGGATATGATATTACGAGTCAGCCATGCAACCGTCTGAATTCCCAAACGTTGTTGATCAAACAGCCAGGAATGATATGCACTGTGCCGGTTCTTGGTCTCATCACCGGAACCGTCATCGAATGCCGAGGAATCCCCGATTGCAGCCACCCGACCGGCCCCGGCAGAACCACAGACAAAAAACGGGAGTCCGGAGTCATTGGAGTTCAGCAGGATTTGCCAGTTGTCTGCATCCGAATCGATCATAATGGAGGTTGCAGCCCAGGCTGCCACCTGCCTGACATCCTTCATTATTTGCCGAAAACAGGGTGAGTTTTTTGTGGATTCCGTGGGCACAACTCCTCGAATGGGTGTTTCAGTAAATGTATCACCCATGAATGATAAACCAAAATCACCCAGGATTTCGTTGAAAATCATGCCGGAATCCCAGCCGTCGAAATTCCTGTCGGACCCACCGTGATCTGCGATGGCAAAGAGCGCGCCGCCATCCAATAAAAAGTTCCGAATCGCCTCAATTTCACCGGAAGTGAAGCGAATATTCGGTTCAGGTATAACGAGACAATCCATATTGCTGAGAGTATCATTCGTTAATACAGGACATCCGCACTGTGATGCTGCAAAGACTGACGAATCCAGGTATTTCTCTATATCCTCGGCGAAATCCGAATAGGCATGATCAATCGTCCAGTCGGCATTACCGAACGACTGGCCGTGGAGATCATCAAAAAGAATCCGATGCATTGGACGACCTGCTGATGTGATGGCAGAAGGAACATTCGAGACACAGCACACCAGGATCACGTAAAATGTCAGATGAGAAAAACGATTCACGGCGATTCCCCGGTTAAAACTCGTTCACATTGTAAAGACTTGTCGCAAGTCTCTCAAGTCAAAGTGGCAGACTGACAGAGGTTACCAGATTTCCTGATAGACATCCCGCAGGACTTTTTGATCTGTATTCAGATAAACGCGGACCGTACCGATCTCAGTCGGTTCAGCGGACAGATATGACAAATCCCTGAATTCGACGATACAACCGTCAGATACCGAGATTTCAACCGGGTATAAATGGCGGATCGTCTCGATCAGATCCAACTGGATCGATTCGACTGCTTTTGCGATTCCCGGAGACAGGCTGTGTTTTCCATACTGCCAGCGGCGCATGACGCACTGTTTCACGCAATCAGACAGTATCGCTGTCACATAAGTATCGTCTTCGAAAACGAACAACCACCGGTCAGGTCGTGAACGGACGGGATACGCATGGGCGATCCCGGCCCGGGATTCGAGTCGTTCGGCAGACATACGGGCGCATTCCCTTAGCAGTGCACAAAATCCAAGATATACGATCGTAATCATCCATGGCACAATCCCCAACATCGTTCTCCAGGCCGGTGTGAAGAAACCGATAGAAGCAGGCACGATCAATATCCAGGAAACCGGGTTGAAAAATCCACCGCGAGCCTGGCAACCGAAGCATGTAAAATAGTGCTTTTCACCGCATTCATGCGACACAGTGCGGGGATTGACTCCAAGAATCAACGGCAGGCAGAATCGCTTTGGAGAAAAAGGCCAGAGCAAGGGCAAACCGTTGTTGTGCATGATCCAATCAAGAAAAATATGAGTAGAAACAGACAATAAACTAATGAGGAACAAATGGTAGAATCGGGCCGCTTGAAAATCGAACACCTGCACGTACCGAAAAAAGGACCATGAGCAGGATGCTGTTACTGCGGACTGCAGGAACAGGCCCGTTACGGAATGAGTTGATCCGTGATGGATCTTTAAAAATTTGGCTCCCTCATATTTCCTGGCGTAAAAGTCGAAATCAGGCAGAATCGCCGCTCCCAGAGCGGTCACTGTAGCAGCGGGTTCGGGACAAAATGCTGCGCTTGCGTGTCCGATCAAGGCACCCGCCATAAGATGAGTCAGCGGATCCATGAATTCCTCCGTCAAAATTAAAGAATTACCTCAACTCCCAGTCACCCGGCATCGCTATCTGAAAACCTGAACCGGTCGAGCTAACATACCGCATTTACCATGAATGACAAGGAACGGCAACAGTTTGATCTCCATTCAGAGATAACCCAGCCGCTTTAATCTGGCTGCAATGGTCGCGGCTTCTGCCTGTGAGTATTCGATCTGTTTTGGAAGGAGAGGATTCCCGGGTTTTTTTTGATTGGCCAGTTGTTGAGCCACTGGATCATCAAACAGGTCAATGCCGTCAGGCATCCATGAGGATGTATCCAAACCAAGCAGTGCAAGAACGGTTACACCGATATCGACAATTGAGGGCTCCGGACTTGTCGTTCGTCTGCTGCGGTTGGAGATGACGACGCCGTGTGGACGGTGAGAGCCGTTCATCGACCCACCCTTATATCCAATCCGACCCGAGGCCGGAAGGATCTCAATCGGCGAACCGCTGCAGCCGGGGTTCCAGATGGAATAGCTGTAGTTATCTTCCAGGTTCAGTTCGAGAACGAGATCCGGGAGACATTCTACGGCCGAACCGTGGTAGATATCCTCCCGTCTGTGAACGGCTGACAGAATGCAATTCCCGGTATCCGGGTGCCTGTAATTGTTCAGAGACGCTTGAATTGCTTGTAACAATGACTCCCGTTCAGGAGCGCTAAATGATCGGCCGAGAGGAAAACGAGAATCATGTAACCAGATCGAAGGAAAATAATTGAGTTCATCGGAAAAAGCCAGACAATGGTTTAAATCGGCACCGGAAAGGCGATTCCGGCTTTCCATCGATTCAACGATGTTTCGGGGTCCGTACCTGAAAAGCCATTGACCCAGGCGTGCCGGTAAGTGCCTGGCCATTCGCCGAGTCCAGTTGGTATTAAGTCGGGATTCCGTGAGATTATCTACTTTGCCGGAGCGAGCCACCCATGGTTTTTCCCTGTATCTGAAGAAACCATTTTGTTCCAGAATTCTATTCAGGCTGATCAGGCTGTTACCTGATCCACCACTGCCATGGTCGGATACGACCAGCACATGCGCATTCGGCTTCGCTTCCCGGATCAGTCTGCCGACAGCTGAATCCAGCATCCGGTAAACCTCCAGAAGAAAACCGGAATGCTCTCCCGAAAACTCAGCGTGACGCGGAGACCTTTCGTCAAAAGCCGCCCAGAAATGGTGAGCCGCAGTGTCGGATTCTGAAAAGACAATACTGAAAAGGTCCCAGTTCTCCTTTTTTATCAGGTATTCGGCGAGAGCTGTCCGACTTGCGATCGTATTACGGATTGCCGTTTCAGCTTTTTTATGCCAGCCTGGACCGATATGGAGTTCCTGAATACCCGCAAGTGTGTAAGCGGATCCGTTATGTCTCAGTTCCTTCCATATCGATGGCGGATAGCAGAAGGAACGATCAGCATCGTAGGCGAGTGGGGAGTCAAAACCGGATAGCATGATTCCGTTCACAGGCTCCGGTGGATACGTTGTCGGAAATCCCATCGCCACGACTCGTTTGCCTGCTGCACTCAGCCTGGAAAAAATTGTCGGCTGCAATCGATGTGTGCTGTTGATATAGTTGACTGAGTAACTGCCCGGTGAACGGACAGCGAAGTCGATGATACCGTGGCGACCCGGGTTAACACCTGTCAGCATGGACGACCAGGCTGGATAGGTGAAAGCAGGAATCGTACTGCTTAAAGGGGCAAAAAAACCTTGATTGGAAAGTGATTTCAGAACCGGCAGACAGCCGTCGTCCATCCATTGCTGAGCAAGGACGGGATCGAAACCGTCCAGACCTATCAGTAAAACCTGTTGCATCGGTACCGAATCCGTCGGGATATTCCACTCCATTCGCGAGACAATCGGCTGAGAATCCTTACTGGATGTATCCCAATTCCCTCATTTTACTCAGTTCATCATCACTCAATTGTTTCTCCTGGCGACGAACTTCACCTGTTCCGGCGGTTATCTCCGCTTCTGCTGAACCCTTCATCATCGCCTGGAGGCGTTCGTCTTCATGATACGCACGGTCATCCAGTTCCAGAGGATCTATGTCCAGTCTGAACAACTCTTTTTGCGGTAAACCCCTCGGATTACCGGAATTGGCTTGAATAATTTTCCATGGTCCTTCGATATAGGCTTTGAGAACGTTGCCCTCATGGTCTTCTTCAGCAAAAACAGAGATATCTCTATCACTATCTTGACCGGGAGCGCACAGATTGCGCCCAAGGTGCATGGATTCCGGTGCCGGTATTTTTGCCAATCCAAGGATCGTTGGAGCTATATCAATTTGCCGCGCATTGTCCAGACGGACTGTTGACGGGAGGAATGCAGCTTCTTTGCGGTCAGGCCGGATAATCAATGGAACATGAATCACTTCCTGATATAATGTCAAACCATGCCACCATCCACCATGGTCATAAAACTCCTCCCCGTGATCCGCTGTCAGCACGATGATCGTGTTATCCCACAGTCCATTCTTCCGTAGAAGCTCAAACAACTTACCGATCCATTCGTCCAGATAGTTGATTTCCTCCTGGTAAGCCAGACGCATCTCTGGTGCGAGGGAGGGATCCGGATTCGGCATATTTACTCTTGCGTAGCCAATCCCGTTGAACGGATGGCGGAAAAAAGGATCATGCGGTTCCATGAAGTGAAGGAAAAGGAAAAATCGGCTGCTTCGCCCGTGCCGGTCGAGAAACTCCTGCACATGGCGAGTCACGACAGATGCCTCCTGGTAGTAGTGTTGCGGATACTTGGATTTTGAGATAAACCCTTCGCGAATTTTCCGAAGGATAGAATAGTAGGTTAATCTGCTGGAGAATTCATCGGCAGAAAAGAAGTAATCCGGTGACAAGTAAAGGAATTCATTAAATCCCTGATCGAAGTTAAATCCCGAGGTGATATTGATATTATTGGGGAATCCGACGGTATAGTAACCGGCGTCCTGCAGCACTTCTGGCAGAGTGATCACATCATCGGGAAGGATATCCGGTTTCAAATATGTTTTATGGCCTGACGGGTAGAGAGCTGTCAGGATCGTTGCGACAGCCGGTTTCGTCCAGCTCGATTGGGAGTAGGCGGAGTGAAACCGGATACCGTTTTCCGCCAGGCTGTCAATCACCGGCGTTCTGGTAGTACGAGATCCGTAACAGCCTACATGATCGGCTCTCAATGCATCACAAACAATGAGCACAATATTCGGTTTGTCTGCCACTGCTTCAGGGATGCCCGTCGGGCCTTTGGGATGTGCCGGCGATGATGACAGTCCAGGGGCGGCGAAATGGTAGAGAAGACCGGCTCCCAGCAAAAACCCGCTCCAGATGAGCGGCCGCTTGGCCCACAGGTCTTTCCGGCGTTTCTCCGTTTGACCCCAGCTCATCCCGGCTACAAATACGAGTCCGGAGATTATAAGCAGAATGAGGAGCACCGGTTTGGGGACTCCCTGTTCCTTAAACATGTCCCGGTTCAGCAGGAATCTGCCGAGTATAAGGATATTGACGGCCAACCAACTCGAGAAAGCTGTTGCAAAGGTCCGAACACTTCCCTTGATTCGTCCGAATGCGAGGGCAATGATTCCGGTCAGGGCTCCGAATCCCAGTCCGAAGAGCAAACCGATTATTCCATATAGTAACATTCCGTATAGGAACAGGTTTTGCCCGGCACCTTTTACGACACCTGTCCAAGCTGATTCTGTGAGACCCAGGATCACTCCGGCAAAAATACCTCCGGCAGCTCCGGACCAGATTCGAGTAAAAAATGCCTGCTTCATCCAGCCTTTTTTCCGAGGTTCACTCGAAAGAGGTCTTAACTCTTCGAGTCCGTAGTCATCAGAACTCAACAGAGACTCCAGATCGGCAGGCTTGTTATCGAGATAGAGAAAAGATGGTTTATAGCTTTTCTTCCGTACCCACCAGAAAATTGCTCCCAGTAGCGTCAATGCTTCCGCGGCCCAAAAACCGAGCGCTGCTGATACGATAGATTCCGCGGGTCCGAGTTGATTTCTCAGCAGGTAATACTGAGCGATTTCGCGGATGCCTTCACCTGCGATGGTGATCGGTGTGATAACTGTTGCAAAAATCTGGATTGACGAGGCGAATGTGACCTGCCAGAACCGGGCATGCGTCGCACCGATTGCGAGGGCAGTGTAGAAATACATGGCTGCAGTGAGAAAATGAACCAGAAAACTCATGAATGACGCACTCAACAACAGCATTTTATGGTCTCGATACGCAGCTGCAGCCCGGTTGACACGATTGATGAATCCATGAATCCTGTTCTTGCCTGGGATCGGGAGATGGACAATCAACCATTGGATAATTGCCGGGTAAAAAAGCAACAGGAAAAAAGCGGCGATAACTCCGCTTGCGATGGGTACAGTCATCAGAGTGATACTGCCTGCTTTTTTGCCAAGGATACTCCGACCGAATGGGAGTGCGACAAGGAAAGTTATAAAAAGACCGACAATGCCGAGTGTTTTTTCAATGATCGTTGCAGCGGTACATTCTACTGTTCGTCTGCTGAATCGTGATGCATCATAGAGTTTATACCCATCAAGCCCAATTGTGGAGGGAAGAAAAGTGCCCAGAAAACGTCCGATGAGGAAGCTGCCGAACAGGTGGCGGAAGGGGAAACGGATACCCTGCCCCTGCAGCAGCAGATGCCACCGACCCATTGAGCACAGAATGCCAATGAACTTCACAAAAGCCGCGAGACATACAAACATCCAGAATGTCCGGGCTTTGATGTTAGGAAGAAAATTCATGATTGCTTCGAATGTGCTCTCTGTTTCCAGAGGAGCGATTCGACCTTCCCGGTTATCTGCCAGGTGAACCGGATGGCCATCCTGAAACTCTATCTCGGATCCGTCCGCAGTTTTACCTTTCGATCCACTTAAAACAGTGACAGTCTGAGAGCCATACTTCACCGTATCATTTTGAACCAGATGCACAGTCTGGCCACTGTCCAGAATTACGGGTCGACGGTCGATCATCTGTACCTGATGCGAAAATAGGATATAGAAAGCGACAACTGTCACTAATCCCTTCGATACGGATGAAATCCCGGTTCGGATTCCGGACGGAATTTTCATATACATTTCTTTAATCGGGCTCGTCATAAAAATCCTTATCTATCTTGATCGATTACATGTCTTGATGAGAAAGAAGCGATGGAGCGTACGATTGCCTCCGGGTTGCGGGTTACTTTAGCCCCGATATCCGCTGGACACAAGACTATCATACACTCACCACCTGCTTCATTAAGCCGATAAACGGGTCTGGCAAATGGTCAAATGTCATTCCAGGTAACCGAGGTTTCTCAGCCGGGCTTCGATGATGGCCGTTTCTTCATCGTCGAGCTGCTCCGCTCCCGGATCACTAACAATACCATGAGAATCATCTGTAATATCTGTTATTCGCACGGGATTCTCCGATCTGAATCGTGCACTAAATCCTTCCGAAATAATCCGTCCATCCAGATTACCGGGAACATCAAGCCCCATGCTGTAGAGAATCGTCGGCATTATATCCATCATTCCGGCTGATATCAGACCTGGTTGTATACCATATCCTGTCATCATCAGAAGACCCTCCAAGCGATGAAAACCGATGGGTTGAGCGGATGTATCGGTATAGTAGGAAGTGGCACCAAGATGTTGGCGACCGAGAATGGAATAGTCCTTCATCCTGAACAAAACATGCGGGGCGAAGCTCGTCTCCGAGCCGTTGAAAAGCTCCTCCCGGTACCATACAATATCCGTCATTCTTTCTCGTGAAACTGGATGTTTCAACTCCAACAATCGGTTTTTCAACAGAGTTTTTAGAGCATCAATATCTTCCGGCATCACCGTTCCGTCCGGATTGTTATCCGTTCGCTCGTTGATATAAAAGCCCTGGCATGGAATCGAACTGAAGAATACGCGTGTTTCGGACCAGTTGACCACATCGGCGAGATCACTCCTGGGAGAGTGCATGGATGATCGGGTATTCCGGATGGATCTGCGGATAGCGGATTGGATATTTTGAGGGATCAATGATCGGATCCAAGCCTTATCGCCGAGTTGTTGCGCGAAATTGAACATGCATTTTTCCAGGTACGGACGCGTATGTACAGAGAGGAGACCCTGATCAAGAAGCCATTTATTGGCGTTGAAAAATCCGTCAGTTGTACCGAATCCGTGATCTGACAGTATAAAAACCGTATCGCCGGGCTTCAGCCCCCCGATCAATTCTCCAACGATTGAATCCAGTCTTTTAATTATCTCCATTAGTCTGGGGCGAAGCCGCTGAGCGATTGGTGACGCGAAGAGGGGATTATCCGGGAAAAGGTATTTGGCAAACAAGTGTTGAATTCTATCCAACACCACGAAGACTACCATGAAAAAGGTCCAATGTTCCGATTCCATCAGGTAACGGACGGCTTCGATGCGTCTTTCGAGGCTTACCCGAAGATCATTCAAAAACCTGATGGAATCGCATTCTCCCACGGTATCATATTTGGGAATGTCGACATTGGGGATATAGTTACCGCAGACGGCTTTTATTCTGTCTCTTAATTCGACAGGGGAGGTGAAAGGGGAGTCAAAGCCGGGAGTCATCATACCGCTGACCATGCAGCCGTCTAATTTTTCCGGCGGGTAGGTAATGGGTACATTGACGACGATAGATCGTCCCCCTTGATTTTCAACGACTTTCCAAAGACGGGTTGCTTTAACATCCTTTGTTGAAACAAGCGGACGGGCGGGATTCTTCAAGGGACTCACAGTAAAATCGTAGATACCGTGGGATCCGGGATTGACACCTGTTGTACACGATGTCCAGGCGGGCGGTGTTGTTGGTGGGATCGTGGAGTTTAACACACCCCAGGCCGCCTTTTGCCTGATCTCAGCCAGATACGGCAAATCACCGGAATCCATCAATGGATTCAACAGCTTCAGTGTTGCTCCATCAAGCCCGATAATAATCGCTCGACGATTGTTGCCCATCAGACCCCGTTGATTAAAGGTAACCCAAATTCTCCAGGCGTTCGATCACTTTCGCTTCTTCTTCGGGTGATAACGTATCGACTCTAGGCAGATAACTCATCTCCTCGAGTTTAACAATAATCTTCGACAGGCTTTCCTCAATCGTTTCCTTGTCCGTTTCTACCAGGACTTCGGGATTCTCAGGTGCTTCATACGGATCATCAACGCCCGTAAATCCTTTGATTTCTCCTGCAAAAGCCTTCAGATATAATCCTTTTGGATCTCGTTTGGCGCACTCCTGGACCGAACATTTGCAATATACTTCGACGAACTCTCCAATCAGATCCCGGTTTCGGTTTCGAATGGATGCATAGGGTGAGATACAGGCGGCTATCGCGACCCGTTCTGTTGCTGTCAGATAAGAACACACGTGTCCGACTCGGCGAATGTTCTCATCGCGATCTTCCTTTGAGAACCCCAAACCTTTACTCAGACTTCTTCGGATGACATCGCCATCGATTATCTCAACGGGCTGACCGCGCTTGCGGATCTCCTGGGCAAGACGGTTTCCTAGAGCTGATTTGCCTGAACCGCTTAATCCAGTAAACCAAACTGTGTAACCTTTCATCGTTTTTTTCTCCTTTCACGAACTGATTATCATAGGATATGAAGCTTCGATGTTATAAAAATCATAAACAATAGATGGAAAATCCGTGATTGTGCAATGACCGGGGTGCGAAAACGTACATTGAATTGGTCGGTCACTCAGTGCCGTAATCGCAGCATCATCTTCTGGAATTTTTTCAGTGGATTTTCGCTCGTCATTCCCTCGATCGTTGATTGCAAGGGAGTCAGCCTTAAATGTGTTGTTTGAAGGGGATAATTTTCCTGTTGGGAAATTTCCGATGCATATACCCCAAATGTCATGATTTGCACCATCAGGACCCCGATCATTCCGCCGTGTAAAAATACCGTCTCCACAATCCTGGTTTGGTCCGACTCCTCCGAGAGATCGCCATGCCAGATTTCCGAAGTAGGTAATCAGATCTGGAGGTATACCGTTAACTACCGAATAATGGCTCTCCGGGTAGATGACCCGATTTCCCAGTAATCGATGATCCGGGCCCAGCATCGATTCGATCTCGTTTGCGAGTCGTGCTCTGACAATGGAATAGTCGGAAGCACGGATAATCCCGTCCGGTTCCCGATCAGCGACATTTAAAAAGATACGTCCGAAATATCCTCCTTCACCCCATGCCATCGTTTTATTCCACTCGACTAAAGCCGGGCTTAACGGCAATTCCCTGGACTGTGTCGTTTTCAACCTCAGCCACCCGTTCTGCGCCAGCCATTGATTGATCCTCAACCCCCCTTTCATCGGTTGAGCTCCGTGATCGGAAACAATCAATACTCCCGTATCCGGGGGCAGTTCAGCCAAGGTCCGTCCAATTTCACGGTCCAAAAGTGAGTAGTAATCAGGGATCACGGATTCAAAGGCTGTTTCGCCTGGATAAAGAGTGTGATTCTGATCCCAATAGTGCCAGAAAGCATGGTGCAAACGGTCCAGCGCAATTTCGACCATCATGGCGAAATCCCAGGCATGGGTTTTAAGCAGGTGCCGGAACGTCGAAAAATGGGTTTTCGTCATCACCGTTACCTGATCGATCAATTCCGCCGGTGTCATCGAACGGAAGTCGGCAATGTCAATTCTGTAATCCGGAAAGGAGGTAAGAATATCTCGTTTCAGATTCTCCGGCCAGGTAAAAAATCCGCCTGTATCAGGTGCCGGAATACCTGCGATGCATACACCATCCATTTGTTTGACCGGAAATGTTTGAGGAACACCGGCGATAATCGATTTCAATCCGAAGCGACCTAGAACATCCCATACTTTGGGTTCCAAAATGTCATCAGATGTTGCAGGAGTTAGAGATTCATACCCGTAATTCCGCCGATTTCGAATCCCGTAGCATCCCAGATACCCCGGGTCTTTCCCTGTCAGCATGGACATCCACGCCGGGATTGTTACCGGTGGATCCGTCGATCGCATTCTGGCCGCGAAACCCGAAGCAGCGAGCTGACGGCATACCGGCATATGGTCTGCCAGTGTGCGGAAAACCAGGGAGGGTTCAGCGCAATCAAGTCCAAAAACAACAAGGTGTTTAGTATTGACCACTGTGTTCATGACAGGCTATCCATTACCCGCAACAATTCTGCCGATCGATTCCGAGACGCTCCAGCAATGGGTGGAGGTAGTCCGTTGTGATCGGATGATTTCCTGATCCGAATCCCAGCTGATTGGATTTCACGAGCCCGTGATAATCGCTGCCGCCGGATTCGAGCAGATCAAATTCACGAGTAACCTGTACGATTTTCGTGAAGTAATACTCATCGTGCGTTGGATAATGGGTTTCAACTCCATCGATCCCCATGTCTCTGAATTCAGATACCCGATGACGCAGTGTCGGAAGGTCATCTCCGCCGGACAGCAGGCCCGGGTGTGCGACTATCGCCAAACCCTCAATCCTGTGAATCATCTCCACAGCATCCTCGACGCTTAAACGGAAACGTTCCTCATAAGCCGGCTTTCCCCGGCCGATGAATCGATGGAATGCTTCATCGATATTGTCGACGTAGCCGCGGTGCATCATTGCTTGAGCTATATGGATCCGGCCGATGATATCCCCATCCGCGAAGGATCTGACATCATCCATAGTGATATCGTAACCCAACTGGTTGAGATTTCGAACGATGCGCGGGTTTCGCTGGAGTCGTCCATGGTGAATCAGTTGAAGTGTTTCTGCAAATGATGTATCCGGCTTTGCCAGGCCTAGACCCAACATATGCACTGATTGATTCTTGTATTCCGCACTCAATTCGATCCCACGAATAACCCGGATACCCAGTTGATGCCCTTGAATCTCGGCGTCATCGAGGCCGGCCAGAGTATCATGATCCGTTATTGCGATGATCATCAGTCCGGATCGTGACGCTTCAGTGATGACTTCGGCGGGAGTATACGTCCCGTCTGATGCGCTGGTGTGCACATGGAGGTCCACTAAATGGATCTTATCAGTCAATTTGTTCAATTGCCGGTGTCTCGTATTTACTTAGAGTGTTTGATCAATACTTCCGCAACTTCGGGCCGAGTGAATTCGACAGGAGGAACGATACCGTCACGAAGCATTTCCCTGACTTTGGTTCCGGAAAGGGAGACATGGTGGTCTTTATCATGCGGGCATGTTTTCGTCGATGCCATTCCGCCGCAGCGTTTGCAGAAAAATGTGTAATCGAAGAATAAAGGCGTGATAGTAATCGCTCTGGGATCGAATTCCTGGAAAATATGGTGAGCGTCATAGGTCCCGTAATAGTTACCGACGCCTGCATGATCACGTCCCACGATAAAATGTGATACGCCGTAATTTTTGCGGATAATGGAGTGCATGATGGCTTCTTTGGGGCCGGCATAGCGCATATTGGCGGGCATGACCGATAGGACAACCCGGTTTTGGGGGAAGTAGTTCTTCAACAGCACTTCATAACATTCCATCCGGACATCGGCAGGAATATCATCCGATTTTGTGGCTCCGACAAGGGGATGCAAAAGCAGACCATCGACAATCTCCATCGCTGTCTTCTGGATGTACTCATGCGCACGGTGGACAGGATTACGGGTCTGGAAAGCCACAATTGTCTTCCAGCCTTTTTTCTCAAACAGGATTCGCGTTTCCATCGGATCGAGCCGGTATTTTGTCAGATCGTCGTGCAAAATCCGATCGAAAAGGCTAACCGGGCCAGCGACATAATAATCGCCCTGCTGGTACAGTGCTGCAACGCCGGGGTGGGCTTCGTCATCCGTTTTATAAACCTGGAGAGACTCCCGTTTTTTATCAGCCGGATACAGCTCTTCCACCTTCATGATACCGAGGCATTTTCCGCACATATCGTACAGCGCCAATTCTTCACTCCTCGCCAGCTTATCCTTATCCTGACTGGACACCGACAAAGTGATCGGAATAGTCCATGGAAGACCATTGGACAAATGCATACTGTGGAGGATACTCTCGTAGTCTTTCGAGTTGACAAATCCTTCCAGAGGGCTGAACGCCCCATTCGAGATCATCTCCAGATCAGCGATCTCTCTTGTATTCAAAGATATTTTTTTCAGCGATTTTGCTTTCTCCATCGCTGCGAGTCGAGCATCGCCACTCAGGATTCGGTTAACAAGGCGACCACCATGGGGTGCAATCAGTTTTGACATGTTGTTTTCTCCTTTACCATTCTGAATAATCTCATAAATCCACCTGGTCGAATCACGGCCAGGCAGCCAAAATACGTCCTTCCATGCCTGATTCAAACAAACCAAAGTAAGACAGGATTGTCGGAAACAAATCGATGATGCCGGGCCGGCATGATACAACGCGTCCATGCCGGAGCCATATTATAGCATTATCCAATGTATGTGTGCCTTCCATACGACTGGGGGATTCAACCGGTCCGGGTTCCATTCTTGACTTCAGCTCAATTCCATCGAAAGGGATAGCGATGATATCGGGCGCAAAACATGAATATTCCCCATAAAATACGTCCGCACCTGGCAAAACATCCGAAAAAATGGGGTGATCGCCACATTGTGCTCCAGTCGTTTTTAATTCCTTAATAATGTCCATGCATGAAGAATCTATTCCTAAATGACCGTTCATTTCGTGTCGATTGTGATCCGGCGGTGTATGTTTGAGGTAAATTCTTCCCGGTGGGAGGCTGAACGCTTTGCTCTGAGGGGCTATTCGCTTCAGACCCTTGTTCGATTCCTCCGACCAGATCAACCATCCTTTTTCAGCCAGCCACGCATTGATATCCCATTCCCGTTCGGATCCACAAAAACCGTGATCGGACATTATCATAACCTCATCAGCATCATGAATACCATCCAAAACCTGAGAGATTTCCTCGTCCAGCACATCCAGAAATCGCATAATTGCCGGATGCATCTCGGCCTTGGTATCACTGAACGAATGCCAGAGGAAGTGGAACAACCTGTCCGTTTCCATAATATGAAGATGCGCGAATCTCCACGGATTTCCAGCCAGCAATTGCCTGAAAAAACGACATCGCAGTCGCACAATATCGATCAGTTGTTCGATAAACTCAAGCGGTTCTTCTCGGACCCGGGAAGTATCTGCATCGATGATGTAACCCAGATTCAGAAGCTCAGTGGAAATGCTTGCCGGAAAAGCTATTTTCCGGACATCGACCCCAAGAAATCCTCCGATCATGATTCCATTCACGGGTTCGGGAGGATAGGTCATGGGAATGTTCATCATGATAACGGATACTTCGGCAGATCCAAGTGTCCGATAGATGGCAGGACCTTTTCGGCTGGAGGCGTTTGGCAGACAGAGAGTTCCTGTTGCAGGATGTCTATCGATGAATCCGTAGATATTGTGTCCGCCGGGATTCCGGCCGGACAAGTATGTACTCCAGGCAACCGATGATACAGCCGGTATAATGGATCTCATCGGGGAGGAAGGTATGTTGGACATTCGTGCTTCGATTCTCCGGAAAACTCTTGACGTCCGCAATTCCTCAAAATCCGTTTGAGGGAAACCATCGAGGCTCACCACCAGCATCCGGGATTTTGTTCGAGACGGATTAGGCAAACGAATATCTCCTGATACGATTGAACTTTTCGAGACTCTGCTCCAGTGAAAAAATCATCGGTCTCGAAAAGGGATCAAAGCTATCAAAGGGTAATAGCGGTGTCAAACCAACTGATATGAGAATTAACGGGATCCGATGAACCTGGCCAGAAGAGAATAACTACGCGCAGTCAGCCTCCAAGCAGAGACTGAATATATCGGTTAGTCGGGAATCGGTGGGTGGAGTCTGGATGAATCATTTTTTTGCCGATTCAGACGTTGCTTTCCTTCCGGGTGAGTCTGATTTTCCGGAACGCGATCGAGTGCGTGTTTTGGCGGTTTTTCCCGGTTGATCAGCTTTTGCATGCGCCGCTTTCTTCGGTTTTTCGATCGTTTCGAGTTCATTGATAAGAGTATCCAGCCTCTTCTCGATAGTCTTCATATCGTCCAGTGTCGCGATGTTCATCCGGTTCAACGTCGCACGCACTCCATCACCGATTTTTCCCGAAAACTTCCCAATACTGGAGTTCAGCTGTTTTTTTAACTTGTCCGCCATCTCTCTTGCTTCAACTCGGGTGCATTTGCCTTTTTTCACCATTTCGTCCAGTTTGTGGTCTACAATCTCCTCAAGCGAGCGAGTCAGGCTGAGACCGCTCTTGACCATACGCACTCCGAAACCAACCAGATCGTTGAGGGTCAGATTGATGTTGATACCCTCTTTTTTCTTATCAGCTCCCGGTTCGGTCACCGGCGGTTTATGCGTTTTTTGTTGCTCCGTCATCGACGTTACCTCCCTTGCTTTCCTTGCGCAAAAGCATCAGTCTAAGTTCGAGTTCAGACAGTTTCTTCTCTATCCGGGCCCAATCATCCCGTTTGGGTACGCGAAGCATCTCACGTGCCAGTGTCCCGTCGATCGCCCGGATTGTGGAATCCGATACCTTCTCGAAGATACCCTTCACCATTTCGACCAACCCCGGCACCATCCGAATATTCTGCTCGGATCGATCCTCCTCCGGGATGATCCGTGTTGAAATCTGCTGAACCACATCTTTCCCGAGATTCAGAACATTCCTGAATGCTTGGAAGATCGGGCTTTGATTATTCTGAAGCATGTTTTTAAGCCCATCCAGCGGGACCTGTGACTCACTCTGTCTGGGCTCGTTCCGTAATAAAATCTGGATTAAAATCTGGCGCGTAATGTCTTCCCCCGTTACATTGTCGACGACCCTGACCCCATCATTGTCCCGTATCATCTGTTCGATATCGGAGAAGTTAACATAGCGTTTGCCGGTCGTATCATACATCTTACGGTTTCGATAACGTTTGATTGTTCTTTCCACAGTGTCCTCCATGTTCAGTATGACGAAAACAGCAGCACGTACACTAATGATATACATTCATATGACGCGCCGCGTCAAGAGAATTCTCCGGATCAGCATGAAATCATCGTGGAATCAGCATCAGGCAGTGTGAATCAGCGTCGAAAATACGTCAGCAGTTTTAGAACCGCTTCGATCACATCGTCGCAATCCTGATTACTCATCAATGGATAAAGAGGAATCGAAAGAATCTGGTTACCGATCAATTCGGCGATTCTGCAATTTTGCACTTGGTCAGGATAGCGGTTCCGATAATAGAATTGATGTGCCAGGCTGCGGAAATGAATTCCTATGCCAATTTTCTCCGCTTCCATTGCAGCCATGAATTCATCCCGTGTGCATCGCAGTCTGTCCGTTTCGAGTCGCAACACATAGAGGTAGTGAGCATGACGGGCTCTGGGTGAACGCACCCAGGGCAGAAGTCCCGGATGATCCCGGAAAGCCCGGTCGTACCGTTCGACCAGTTCCAACCGCCGGGCTCGAAATGACTCTATTTTCTTGAGCTGCACAAGTCCAAGAGCAGCCTGGATATCAAACATATTATATTTATAGCCGGCTTCCATCGTTTCCCAATGCTGATAACCCGGAACGTTATATCGTTTCCACGCGTCTTTTGAGATGCCGAAAATCGACAATGTTGACGCTCGGTCCAGCACTTCGTCATCCGCGCCAGCCAGAGCGCCCCCTTCTGCTGTTGTAATATTTTTTGTCACATAGAAACTGAAACAGCTCAAATCACCGTATTGCGCAAGTTTCACGTCATCCCATGTGCATTCCAGGGCATGAGCTGAATCTTGTATCAGGATGAGATTGTGTTGGTTACACAGGTCACGGATCGCCGTCATATCGCAGGGTTCACCGGCCATATGGACAGGCAGAATGGCACGTGTGCGGGGAGTAATCCTCTTTTCGATCTCCCGGGGGTCAATGTTCATATCCTCCGCTTTCACATCGGCGAACACGACATCAGCGCCCGTATGAATGATCACATTCGATGTGGAAGGGAAGGATATCGGCGTTGTAATCACTTCGTCACCGGGACCGATACCCTTGAGAACAAGGGCGAGGTGCAGGGCAGACGTACAGGAATTCAGACAGACAACCCGGCCTGCTCCCAGATAATCAGACAAGTCCTTCTCGAACTGCTTGGTTCTCGGGCCTGTCGTAAGCCAGCCTGATTGCAAGGTATCAACGACGGCCTGAATCTCCTCGTCTCCAATCCAGGCACGATTGAACGGCAGCATCTGTGCGCGAACAGGTGCGCCGCCGGCCACAGCCGGTTGAAAACTACCTGCTTTCATGATGGAAATGTCTCCTTTCCGAAATGTGAATACAGCATAATAATGACGAATCCGATCACAGCCCCGGCAACATCGGCGGCCAAATCAATGGGATCACTGCAACGCAGGGACGTCGTTCGCTGGAGCAACTCGTCAAGCATGCCGAAGCCGCCCGATATTCCTGCGGCACAGAACCGGTGGTGTAAAATATTCCGAGACGGGAAAGCGCCATGGCACGCAATCCATGCCAGGACGGTCAAGACGGTATAGGCGCTTATATGGAGCAGCCAGTCAGGCAAGTGAATGTGGGTGCTTGGACGGCCTTCGGTTGCCATCCAGATTAACAATCCCATCTGGGTTAACATCGGGATCGGCAGGGAATATCGGTAGCGTGAATGAGATAAGCTAAGGAGCAGCGGTTTCATAGTGAGATTTTTACTCTGTTTTGGCAATTCTCTCAATCTTTTTATTCGTATGTGTTGCTGTCAGGGCTTACGGTCTTTTGCGTGCGATTCGGATGGCTTGCAGTTGCGGAAAATGCAAAGTAGACTTGGGCTTCGTCTGATGACGCGAAAAGGAGGACCCGATGAAGATTGTTGAGAAGCCGTGGGGTCGTGAAGTTTGGATTGCTCATGAAAATGGACGTTACGCTGGAAAAATCCTGGAAATCCGGGGAGGGCATCGACTCAGTCTGCAATACCATGAGCAAAAGCACGAAACACTCTATCTCCTGGAAGGTAAAGTACGTTTTACGCTGGAGGATGAGTCAGGGAACTTGCTGGCTGAAGTTATTCAGCAGGGGGGAATCAAAATTGTGCCTCCCGGCCGGCGACACCGGATGGAAGCTATCCGTGATTCAATCTTGATAGAGTTTTCTTCACCGGAGTTGGACGATGTAGTCCGGATAGAGGACGATTATAAGCGATTAGCGCGAGATCGAGTATAATCGGGAGAGGATTTCAGCCGATGAATATCTCCGAAAGTACTTCAATCAATAACCTGTATATTGTGATCATGGCCGGTGGTAAAGGTACGCGTTTCTGGCCGGAGAGCCGTTCCCATTATCCCAAGCAGTTTTTAAAAATAGTGGGTGAGGATTCGATGATACGGCAGACATATCGTCGTGTTGCCGGGATTGTTGCACCGGATCATATTTTTGTGGTGACGGGTGACAATTTGATCAGTCTGATACGGGAGCATACTCCGGAAATACCGGAAGAGAACATTTTGCTGGAGCCGGTCGGACGGAATACGGCTCCTTGTGTTGCCTGGGCGAGTTCAATCATCGAGATGCGGGATCCCGGCGCGGTGCTGGCGATCCTAGCTTCCGATCATGCGATCGAGCCGACTGACGCTTTTCAAGCCCAGATGACTGCAGCTGCCTCATTAGCGTTGACCACTGGAAAAATCGTTACTTTGGGTATCCCGCCGGACAGGCCGGAGACAGGTTATGGATATCTGCAGATGGGTCAGATGCTGGGTGAGATTGATGATCTTTCCTATTCCGAAGTATTACGCTTCATTGAAAAACCCGACCGCCTGTCCGCGGAGAGGTATCTGCAGGAAGGCGGGTATCTCTGGAACAGTGGTATGTTTGTTTTCAGTGCTGCCCGAATGTTGCAGGAAATCGAGTCACATCAGCCGGAGATACTGGAAGGTATTGTTGAAATAGTTGAGAGCGGGAACGATCGGCGCATCGTTCAGAAAGTTTTTCCGGATTTACCGTCTGTATCCATTGATGTCGGCGTAATGGAGCGGACACGGGGTATTCTGGGCATGCCCGTCAATTTTGACTGGTCGGATGTAGGAAGCTGGCAATCACTGTACGAGCACATACCGGCTGATGACAATGGGAATTATCATGCAGGTCAGTGCCTGTTTCACGGATGCAAGAGGGTATTGGGCTGGAGCAGAGACAGGCTGATCGTCGGAATAGGGTTGGAAGACATTATAATTGTTGAGACTCCTGATGCATTGCTGGTTTGCCGGAGGGATCTTGCGCAGCAGGTTGGGGAGATTCCCAAAATGCTGGAACGATCCGGGCAATGGAAGCGTTACATCTGACGTGCTACCGGGTATCAGGAGACGGCAGGAAATTATTGAATGGATGGTCTAGACAGATTGTAGGAAATGAATCGAAAGGGGTAAACGAATGAGGAATGGAATGAGCACATTAAAATTCGTGCTGATCATCATGGTCGTTGCGGCGACAGGTATGGTCCGGGCGGAAGACACGATATTGAATGCAACTGAGACGCAGGTTGAAACGTCGGAAGCGGCAGCTATAGCACCCGTGGCAGACTCGGCATCAACCGCCCATGATCCGAACCGGATCGTAGCAAAAATAAACGGACAACCGATCTATTTCCACGAAGTCGAGAAACGAGTGGATAATTTTGAGAAAAAATTCCAGGAAGTGAACCCGGCGATGAAACTGCCGGAAGAGAAACGGATCTCCATGCGCAAGGATTTTCTGGACCGGATGGTTCGGGAGAGGATCATGGAGCAGGCGGCTGAAAGTGGACATTTTACCGTCACGGATGAGGAGATCAATGAACGGATCAATCAGCTGCAAAAAATTTTTGGCGAGGGAGAGGAAGCCAAGGCGCGATTTCTCAGCGGAATCACAGATATGAACGATTTTCGGAACAACATCGCGAAGCAGATTCGAATCGATAAATACATCGAATCGATTCAGAAGAACCTGACAGTCGATATAACCGATCAGGAAATTTCGGACTTTTATTCGCAGAATGCAGACAGGTTTAAAAAAGAAGAGTCAGTCGATATCCAACAGATTGTCTGGCGTCTGCCTCCGAAAGAAGATGCGGGATATCAGGAAAAGCTTACCGGATCGTTGGCGAAAGCGGAATCGCTAATGAAAGAAGCGCAATCCGGACGTGATTTTTCCGAATTGGTTAAAGCCTTTTCAGAGGATCAGAAAATGGCGGAGAAAGAAGGCAAAGTGGGTTGGGTTGAGCGGAAGCAGCTTATAAAGCCTCTTGAAGACGCAGTTTTCAATCTATCAGTCGGAGAGGTTTCAAAACCGATTCAAACAGATCTGGGCATATTTGTTATCAAGGCATTGGGTAAAGAGGAATCGCGTATCATCCCTCTCGAAGAGGTCCGGGAGAAAATTAGGGAAGGGCTGCTCCGAAATAAAGTGGGTCAATCCCGGGAGAAGATCTACGAGGATCTCAAAACCAAGGCATCAATAGAAATTTTGCTTTAACCGGTTTTATTTCAATTTTCATCAGGTTCCGAAGCGGGTTGGCCGGAGGCGTCAGATGTGGCGGCGGCTGTTGGTGTAACCTGCGGAAGAACATAAGCGAATACTGGAACTTCAAACCTGGGTGCCGTCGGTTCTTGAGTGTCAATCACGAACTGTCCGGACAGTCTTCCTTCGATATCTTGCGGAACAATCACCTCGATTGAAATCGAATACTTTCTGTTTGCGGTCAGGCATTCGATGGATGCTGATATCCAATCCGGCATGGATGAGACCGTAGGCGGAGCGAACGCCGGATCGTCGCCTTCCTTTTCAATAGCGAACGTCTTGGTGATTAACTGGCCGGGCTCAACGGCTCCCAGATAACACTGCGTCGGATACAAACTGACGGGTCCTCTGACGTATGCTAACACATTGATTGTTATTTCTTTTTGCGCTGCATGATCGGTCAATATTTTTACGGTGCTTTTGAATGCACCGACCGGCGTCGTATCCAACAGTTTAAGCGCCAGTTTCCATTCTGAAGGTTCATCACCGGCCACATCAGATGGAGATTCAAGTGTCACCTGCAGATTTTCGCTTCCGGATACCGCGCTTAAAATGTTGATCTCGTTCCCTTCCTTCGCATGTATCAGAACAGTCTCTTCACTGCTTGTTCCGAAATGAACCTTTTTGAAAAACACATGTGCCGGATTAATGGACAGGATACTGACAATTCTACCCCGGAGATGCAGTTCAAACCATTTCGATGGATTCTGATCATCCCGCATATCGGTATAAACGGTGATGCGCTTGTCAATTTGTCCTTCCTTGTTTTCAGGCTCATAGGTGACAGTCAGTCTCCGGGAATCTCCGGGATTCATGGTGGCCGGGTCATCCAGGATTGCCGAGCAGCCGCAATCGGTCCGGATTGTTGTGAGAGTAACCGGGATTTCAGTTTGATTGGAAATCATATAAGTATGGCTGACGGGTTGTCCCCAGAATATGTCTCCGAAATCGTATTCCGGAGCATCCACATCGATGCCCGGTAACGATGTTGTAACGGATCCGCCGGCAATACTTTCCGGATCATCCGTTTGACACCATGCAGTTGTGCTGAATAATGCAAGCAGGATGCTCAGGAGTATTCTCATTTCGTTTCTCCTTCCATACTCAATGGTGTATCAGTCGACATATGTGCCAGCTGGTTCAGAATATGCTGATAATCGAGATATTTATACTCAATCGCAGTGACGATCATATCCATATCGATAAATAGGATTACGGAGCAAGTTGGATCAGAGTGGAACATAGCTGTTACGCCATGACAGGTCGAAAAGAGATGGTGTCGATCGTCGATACCGTAACAAATAGGGAGTCGGCTGGGCAGGCGTTGAATATTAACGATGACGAACCCGATATCCGATGCGCTCGAATCCCGGGCGATACGTTCCAGAACATGCCATTGTGCGAAATGATCAGGCAATCGTCGGTTCAGGATCGCGACAACATACTTTCTTCTGTTCTGACGGATCCATTCCTGGAGAGATATCGATATCTTATCGGTGATGTAGAGAGGGATGGCGGGATACTCCGCAAGCGGTTGTCCGCTTTCAAGGCCACCCGCAGGCGGACGCTGCGGTTCCGTATTGTTATCCGGCATCCGCTGACGGGCAGAGATGTAACCCATGCTCGTCAGGAGAATCAGAATGATGGCATAAGATGTTCGATTCAGCTTCTCCATAAATTCTCGAGCACACTAGCAAAAGACTCTGAAATTGACAAGCTGACTGAACGAGGGCAACGACTCCGGCAATTGGACTATACTTTTAACGGGATGTTTTTTACAATCCTATCGACCGCTGTCGACCCCAACACACTTTTGCGACAAGGAGAAATGACAGTGAAAAAACTCACAACGGTTTGTCTGCTATTACTAATGATTGTTTCTGTCAGGGCTCAATCCGTACCTGAAGTAACCATTCTCGGGATGTCGTCGCATGATTCGATTCCATCGGGTCAAGACTTTACATTATTCGTGCAGTTCACGATTCCGGCCAAGCATCATCTGACTTCCAATTTCTTTGAAGTCCAGCTGGAGGAACTGCCTGGATTTTCATTTGGTCTGCAACAGTTTTCGCCAGGTGAGTTTCACAAGGGTGAAGTGATTCGTCGTGATAAGGCAGCCATGCAGGTTGTCGTCACTGTTGGATCTGAAGTGAATCCCGGTGAGTATACAATCAAGGGCAAAGCTGTTTATCAGATCTGTCGTGAGGAACCCCCGGAAACCTGCTTTCCTCCAGCTGAGCATGATTTTTCAGTTAAATTCACCGTCCTGGATAAAAGCGCTTCTCCGGCGAAGAATGATTCGGCAGACTCTCTGAATAAAATTTTTTCGGGCCAATCAGGTTCTTCAGCAGCTTCTGAATCTGACACTGAACCGAATTCCGGATCAGACCGCCTGCAGACGGCGCTGCAGGGAAACCTTGCATTGGCGTTTTTCCTGGTATTTCTGGCGGGAATCGGCATCAGTTTGACGCCATGTGTATATCCGATGATTCCAATTACGATCAGCTATATAGGTGGAAAAAGCACTGGGCAAGGGAAACTCAAAGGATTTGTCCTGTCGTTGTTTTATGTACTGGGTCTTGCCCTGATTTATGCAATTCTTGGCGTTGCCGCAGCGTTGACTGGTTCCCTGTTCGGATCGATCACACAGACACCATGGGTAATCGGAGGAGTCGCGATTATTTTCGGCATAATGGGGCTGTCAATGCTTGGTCTTTTCGATATCCAGCTACCCTCGGCTTTCCAGGGAAAGATCCAGTCCGGTGGTCCCAAAAGCGGTTATTTCGGTTCAGTAATTATGGGCATGATTGCCGGTCTTGTAGCGGCGCCCTGTGCTGGTCCCGCCATAGTGGCACTGATGACCTTCATTGCATCTACCGGAAATATTTTCCTGGGTTTCACCTTGATGATGACCTTTGCATTCGGAATGGGACTTCTGTTCATAGCACTTGGCACGTTTTCGGGTTTGCTCAGCGCACTCCCCGATGCCGGCATGTGGATGGAAAAGGTTAAAAAAGTATTTGGAATCATTATGATTGGTGCAGCTCTTTTTATCGTGAAACCTCTCCTTCCGCCTCCGGTTTTCGGATTTCTGACTGGTCTGGGCCTGTTGTTGCTGGGAGCGGGGATGGGTGCATTCCGTCCACTTGCCGCTGCGGATTCGCATGGCAGGGATCTCTGGAAAGGAATTGCAATCCTTCTGGTTGTCAGTGGGATCTATTTTATGATTAGTCTGTTGCCAGTGCCGGGAAAAATCGTTCCGGAGATGGCGGCATCGAAACAAACACTGTCTTCCGAATCTGAAGCATCCAACTGGCGAAGTGATTTATTATCGGCAATTAATGATGCGAAAAAACTGAATAAACCGATATTGCTTGATTTTGGTGCTGAGTGGTGTGTTCAATGTAAGGAGCTGGAACACAAGACATTCGCGGATCCGCAAGTGAAACGCCGTCTCGCTGACATGATAGCAGTTAAGGTGGATTGCACCAAAGCACGAGATGATAAGGTCAAGGCCACATTGGCTGAGTATACCGTCAATGGTCTTCCGACTGTCATTTTACTTGACGCCCAGGCGCAGGAACTCGGCCGATTTACGGGATTCCTGCCGCCAGACGGATTTCTGGGTTTTCTTGAACAATCGCTTTCTTCTGATACACTACGGATAGAATGAAAGGAGAACGGATAATGCAGTCTCTGAATGATACCGAATTTAAAGACAGGATCATGTCATCATCTAAAGTTGTTGTCGTTGATTTTGGAGCCAACTGGTGCGGGCCCTGCAAAAAACTGAAGCCGATCCTGGAAGAATTGATGGCATCTCATGCTGAAAAAGCGGATTTTTTCTACGTCGATGCTGGTGAACAACCGGCTATCGCGAAGGAATTTGGTGTTATGTCGTTGCCAACGATTCTTTTCTATAAAAACGGCCAGGTCAAAGAACGGATTGTCGGTCTGGTATCCAGGGAGAAGATTATCGAAAAAATTGAATCGATAGGATAATCATCAGTGTATTGGATTGCAGAATGGACGATGTGTCGGGAATAATGTGCAGGCTAATCCGGGCTTGTCAGGGGGAAGCATGAGTCAGAAGGGAGATCTTTCCAAAATCCATTTCGATGCGCTGTTGCTTTGGCTCGCTCGGCAGAAGAAAACAGGAACACTTAAGATCACCAACCAGAGTCGATCCAAATACATTCTTTTTGAAAAAGGCACGATTATTTCGGCATATTCCGAATTTCCTGAGGACAGCTTTAGATCGGTGATTCGCAGGATGGTGCTGCTGCCTCCCAATCAGCAGGCGGAACTCGAACTTGAGCCCGGCACGAGTGATGTCGCATTTGCAAAAAAAGTCATTGAGAAGGGGTATGTGACGGAGCGTGAATTTCTCGAGGTATTAAAGCGTCAGAATCAGGATATTATTTTAAGTCTTTTTGAGTGGAAGAACGGTGAATTTATTCTTTTTGAGAACCAATTGCCCGAGAGTCAACCCATATCATTAAAAATCCCAATGACTGGATTGCTGGAACGCGGCGTTGACCGAGCCAGAAAGCGGCGGCAGTTGAGTGCTACAATCCCGGATGATGCTATTTTCGGGGTAAATGACAGTGATTTTCGGAGAAAAATCTCTGAGAGTGACAAGAATCCGGAAAGTATCCGGCAACTGTTTGACTGTTTAACGGAACCTCTGTCTTTAAGGGATATCGTTACGGAAACAGGATTAACGGAGTTCGAAGTGGTTGTTATTCTGGCGAAGTATCTTGAAGACGGCAAAATAGATGTTATCATACCGGAAACGGTCGAGATTCCGGAAGAAATACGTAAATCACTGGCAGAAGCAGAAATTCTGCATGCCCGTGGACGGTATTGGGAAGCGTGGACACGGATCAGGAAGTCTGTCCGCCAGATACCTGCCAATACGGAGTTGCAGGCTTTATCACGTAAATATGCGGGGGATTTCAAGGCAGATTTACAGAAGACAATCATTTCTACAGACAGAGTTCCGGTGTTGATCAGGAAGGTGGATGAGGCTCTTTACGCGCGTTTTCCCAAGGAGTCCGCATTGGGGTTTATTGTCTCGAGAATTGACGGTAAATCGAGCATAAAAACTCTCAGTCAATTGCTGAACATTCAGACTGACAAACTGATGCTGACCCTCTATCTTCTGGTCAAGGCCGATATTGTTTCACTATCCGTACCGAAAAGCCCATTGCCGGAGGAAGTTGCTCGACGCCGGCAGTTCGTTCGCAAGATATGGGAGCGGATGGAGGATCAGAGTTATTACGAAATTCTTGGTGTCAAACAGAACGCATTGCCGGGAGAAATCAAGGCTGTGTATTTCGAAATGGCCAAGCAATTTCATCCGGACCGACGGCCTGAAGATGATCCGGAGGATGTTACTAAAAAGCTGGACGAGATTTTTGTGAAAGTGAAGGAAGCGTATCAGACACTGTCTGATCCGGAACGACGATCGGCTTACGATGAGAAAATGAATGAGGGTGAGACGGATATAGAACTTCAGAAGAGCCGATCCAAAGCGCTGCTTCAATATCGGGTCGGACTGAAGGCTTTTCAATCGAGAAATTACCGAACGGCAATGGAATATCTCCGATCAGCGATCGATCTTGATCCTTATGAACCCACGTACTACTTCAAGATGGCGGAGCTGTGCACTCGCAATCCTCGTTGGTACCGTGCCGGTGTATTGTCCTGCACAAAGGCGATCCAGTTGGATCCGGAAGTTCCTGAGTATCATGCTGTTCTGGGACTCTTGTATAAGCTGGAAGGCAACTTTGTTGAAGCTGAAAAAGAGTTTTTTACGACATTGCAGTTCGATCCTGAAAACCGGACGGCTCGTCGGGAGTTAACGGCCATGGGTAAACAGATTCCCGAGATTGATCAGAAGGAAGATACACAGTACACTCCGATTCCGAGGAAAGATAAACCGGATATCCAATAAAAAGGCCGGCTATCATCCGGCCTCTTCATGTTTCAATCAGGTCAGCCCGAATTACTCGGCATGCTTCTTCATCTGTGCAACCACCTGATCCGCCAGGTTGCTGGGAAGCTCCTCATATGTCTCAAACGCCATCGTGAACGAACCCCTTCCACCGGTCATTGAGCGGAGTTCAGGTTCATACATCTGCATTTCGGACAGAGGAACCTGAGCAATGATCACCTGTTTTTTGCCTTCGGATTCCATCCCCATTACCCGGCCCCGTTTGGAGTTCAGATCGCCGATAATATCACCCATATTCGTTTCCGGAACCGTGATTCGGGCTTTCATTATGGGTTCGAGAAGGATCGGCTTCGCCTGCTGGAAAGCTTGCTTCAATGCCTGGGCTCCCGCGATCTGAAAAGCGATATCCTTCGAATCGACAGGATGGGATTTTCCATCATACAATTCCACTTTTATATCTTTTACGCGATACCCGGCGATGATACCTTGGATCATTGTACTCCGTATACCCTTTTCGACGCTCGGGATATAGGTGTTTGGAATCACTCCTCCGACAACCATGTCCACGAACCTGAGTCCGTCGATTGATTCTTCTCCAGCAGGAAGCGGCATCAGGCGGATGGCCACCTCACCGAATTGACCTGCTCCACCGGACTGTTTCTTGTGACGATAACGCACATCTGCGGTACCTTTCACGGTTTCCTTGTAAGGAATTCGTGGTCTTGAGACGATCGCGTGAACACCGAATTTTCGTTTCAGACGATCCTGCGTTACATCAATATGCAACTGGCCCATCCCGGACACAACCAGCTCGTTGGTTTCCATATTCCGATCATATCTTAAGGTTGGATCTTCTTCAGCAAGGCGGGTCAGAGCCGATGAGATTTTTTCTTCATCAGGTTTTGACTGAGGTGTAAATGCGTATGAAATCAGTGGTGAAGGGTATATCAGGGGTTTGATTTTCACTTTGCAGTCCGAACTGCCGAGCGTATCACCGGTCTTGACACTCTTTGCCTTGACAATAGCGCCGATATCACCGGCAACGACTCCCGGTGTCTGTTCCTGCGATTTGCCCTGCAGGTAGTAGACCGAAGTCACTTTTTCCGTTTCATCCTGAGTCACATTGTTGATCTGCTGATCAGGCTTGAAGGTTCCGGAATAAACACGGAAAATGGAAAATTTGCCGGAAAACGGATCGACGATTGTCTTAAATACCTGCGCGACCATCATGCCATCCGGTTTGCAGACCAGTTCCATGTCGGCTGCTTTTTTCGCAGGCACATCAGTCGGGCTCGGAAGGTAATCGACAATAAAGTCCAACAGGAACGCCGTTCCGATGTTGTTGTTTGCTGAGAAGGGGATTACCGGATAGATCTGGCCGTTCAGGATCGCAATTTTCAGTGCCGATTTCATCTCTTCAGGACTCAACGCTTCGCCTTCCAGATACTTTTCCAGCAGGGAGTCGTCCGCTTCTGCAATGGCTTCGATGAGCGCCATCCGGGCTTCTTCTATCTGATCCGCCATATCCGCAGGAACATCCGTGTGTTTAAGTTTTCCAGTGGCTGAATCAAAGTGCAGAGCCCGGTTGTCCATGATGTCGACAATGCCTTTGAATTCCAATTCTTTACCGATCGGAAGAGCGACCGGGATGGCTCGGGGACTTAAATTCTGGGCGTTCTTCAAAGACGTCTCAAATGAAGTGTTTTCCTTGTCGAGTTTATTGATTAGAAAAATTCGCGCCTTAGGAAGTGTACCACCCGAATCCCAAAGTCTTTCAAGATTGAATTCATCGCCGGATCCACCACCGATAACAAACGCTGCAATATCCACACTGGCAAGTGCCGGGTAAGCATCGCAGATGAAGTCGCTGTATCCGGGAGTATCCAAGAGATTTATTTTATGTTTTTTCCACTGGGTCGAGCAGATGGATGTACTGATCGTTATCCTGCGATTGATCTCATCCTCATCAAAGTCAGTGACCGTATTTCCTTCGTCAACCTTCAGGTGCCGTTTGGTTCCACCCGAGGTGAACAGCAACGAGGATACAATTGATGTCTTTCCAGTGTCACCATGGCCTGCAACAGCGATATTTCGTATCATGGAACTTTCAAATTGACTCATACATCCCTCTTTCCTGGAGAAATCCGATATTGTCCTTGACACAAATTCAAGGGAAGAATATCTCAACCACAATTTTGTTAAAACCTCAAGTCCCTTGTCCAGGAACCTGATCAATAACCTCGAAGCATAATTAATGCCGAAAACAAGGTCAAGTCGCAATCTAAATATCAGTTATCTTGAAGGATTACTAATGAATCGCTATTCTCATAACGATCTCAGGTCAGGGAGGAGGCACGATGCTTGCGGTTGTTCAAAGGGTGTCTTCCGCATCCGTTACAGTTGGTTCAGATACAAGAGGGCGAATAGGTTTCGGACTTGTCGTACTCTTGGCGGTTGAGCACGGAGACAATCAGATTGATGTGGAATATCTGGTTCAAAAAATCGTTGAAATGCGTATTTTCAATGATCAAAATCAAAAACTCAATAAATCCCTTCTCGACATCCAGGGCAGCCTGTTAATTATTTCTCAATTCACTCTTCTGGGTGATACGCGGAAGGGGCGACGGCCCAGTTATCATCGCGCGGCTGGATCGGCGGAGGGTGAGCGCCTGTATCAGGAATTTATAAGCACGGCGCGCAGAAAAGGCTGCCCGGTCGAAACCGGTGTTTTTGGTGCTATGATGCAGGTCGCGTTGGTGAATGACGGACCCGTCACAATAATCATCGATTCCAGACGGAATTATGCCCCGGATCGCACAGTAACGAAGCAGTGCCCGGTCCAGGGATCGATAGGATCCACGGAGGTTAACTGATGGCATCGAAAGTATTTTTTCTCAGTTCCAGAGCCAAAATTCACAGCAGCCCCGCGGAACGATTCAGGAAGTTGATTGAATCAATCGGACTATCGTCTTTTAAAGCTGATGCCTCGGTCGCGTTGAAAATTCATTTTGGCGAAGAGGGTGCAACCGGTTACATTCATCCGACCTACGTCAGAACTCTTGTCACAATGCTGAAGGAGCGGCAGTGCCTGCCATTTTTAACTGATACCAATACGCTGTATCGGGGACCGCGATCCAACGGTGTGAAACACTATGAACTGGCGGTTCACAATGGATTCGGTTATGCCGCTGTGAATGCTCCCATAGTAATCGCGGATGGGATCAAATCCCGCTCCGTAACGGAACTTCCTGCGGGTCCCCATCATTTCAAATCGGTCAAAATCGGTAGCGCAATTGCGGAAGCGGACGCACTGATATCTCTGAATCACTTCAAGGGCCATCTGGTGACCAGTTTTGGGGGAGCCATCAAGAACCTTTCCATGGGTTGCGGTTCCCGCGCAACAAAACAGCGCATGCATGCCGACATGCAACCGATTTTAACGGGAGACGACAAATGCGTCGGTTGCGGTCAATGTGTGCTGATCTGTCCGGTCAATGCAATCAAGGTTACGGAGGGGACGGCGCGTTTCGATCTCGACCGATGCATCGGTTGCGCTGAATGCCTGTCATGTTGCCCCGAAGGTGCGATTCGTATCCAGTGGGCAGGTACCAGTGTGTCGGTTCAGCAGAAGATGGCGGAAGTCGCCCTGGCTGTGACTAAGCATTTTAAAACGAAGATACTGCATGTCAATTTTCTGCTGAATATTACTCCCGAATGTGATTGCCTCAAGTGGACGGACAACCCCATTGTTCAGGATATCGGTATTCTTGCTTCCAGAGATCCCGTTGCACTTGATCAGGCCAGCCTGGATCTCGTTCGTGACGCACCCGGCCTCCCTGACAGCCAACTCGCTAACCCGGATTGTGCCGGGATAGATAAGTTCCCTCTCATCCACGAAAATGTCGATCCGGATGCTCAGTTGGCTTATGGAGAGACGATCGGACTGGGATCCCGGGATTATGAACGGATCACGGTAGGCTGACAATATGATCGGGAATATACCGGAGAACGACACGCTGACGGTTACTGAATTAACAGGAAGAATAAAAAGAATTCTCGAGAAAAACATCGGGCGAATCTGGGTGCACGGTGAGATATCCAATTTTACTCATTATGCGTCAGGACATATGTACTTCAGCCTGAAAGATGCTTCAGCCCAAATCCGTTGTGTGATGTTCAGCGGTGCCAACCGTCATTTACATTTTCGTCCGGAAAATGGAGCGCATGTCAGAGCGTCGGGAACGATCTCCGTTTATGCTCCACAAGGCAGTTATCAGCTAATCGTTTCTGAGATGCATCCGACCGGGATGGGGGAGTTGCATCAGGCATTTGAAAATTTGAAGTTGAAACTGCAGACAGAAGGTTTGTTCGATGCGCGCTGGAAGAAACCGCTCCCCAAATTCCCGAAACGAATAGGTGTTGTCACATCACCTGATGGCGCAGCGATCTGTGACATAATGAATGTAATTCAACGGCGTTTTCCCCTGGTTGAACTCGTTCTGTGCCCGGCCCGTGTTCAGGGACTGACGGCGGCATCGGAGATCATCCGGGCCATTCACACTTTTCAACAGCTGCCTTTCGGAGAACGGCCCGATGTGCTGATAGTCGGCCGCGGAGGCGGTTCGATTGAAGACCTTTGGCCATTCAATGAGGAACCTCTTGCCCGGGCAGTTTTTCAGTGTGATATCCCGATTATTTCAGCAGTCGGGCATGAAATCGACTTCACAATTTGCGATTTTGTCGCTGATCTGCGCGCGCCTACACCATCTGCAGCCGCTGAGGCAGCCGTTCCCGATCAGCAGGAAATTCGCCAGACTTTAAAAAGCCTTTCAGGGAGACTGTCCCGTGAAATACTCAACGGAATAAAAACACGACGTCTTGAACTCGAGAAAAAAGAACATCATAACATGTTTCGTCCCGAATGGATGATCAGGGATTTGCAGATGAGTATGGACCGAATGTTTGACCAGTTAACAGCATTAATCAAGGAGCGACTTTATCTGACATCAACTCGTCTGGCTCAAATGAATGCCCTGTTGCTAAAGATGAAACCGGACACACATCTCATTCGCCTCCGATCCGAAATCGCAACCCTTGTCGCCCGGTTGACCTCAGCATGGCGGGCTGATTTGCATCAGCGGAAATCAGCCATGAATTCCATTCAAACCCGTATCAGCGCTTTCAATCTTCAACCATTTCACAGGGCATTGGAATTAAGTGAAGCACGTCTGACCGGTCACGATCCGAGAAAAATTCTGCAAAAGGGTTATGCAATCTGCACCCATTCCGATGGGTCGATTGTATCATCTGTTCTCGAGACTGTTCCGAAGGAGACCGTGGGTGTGGAGTTAAAAGATGGATCTCTGGCCTGCGAGATATTGACTATCAGGAGGAATGACGAATGAATAAAGCCAGCAAATCTGATCAGATCCCGATTGAGGAAATGTCATTTGAGGAATCGTACCAGGAGTTGCAGCTTCTTGTCGAAAAGTTTGAGAAGGGACAGTTGCGTTTATCTGAGTCTGTGGAACGATTTGAGCGTGGCATGAACTTGCTGAAAAGGTGCAATCAGCAGTTGAACGAAGCGGAAGCAAGAGTTGAAAAATTGCTACACCGAATCGAGCCGTTGATGGACTCAGAGTTGAAGGAAACAGAATTCCCGGATGAAAACGACTGACATTACTCACTTTCAGCTCATGAACGGAGTCAGGATTCATGGCGGATAAATCAAGGATAGGGTGGATTGCGGTAAGGGACTATCTCTGGCAATTCGTCAAGAAAATCCTGCCGCTCATTTTATTGCTTTTGATCGCACGATATATTGCGCGAGATTGGTCTCGAATACTGGATATATTGCACAATATTTCACGCCCGTGGATGAGTTTATCCCTGATATGTTATCTGGCCGGCGTCACTCTCATCGGCTGGAACTGGGTGACGGTATTGAGACTGTTGGGTACCGAATGCGGATTATTGGGTGGGTTCCGCAGTTACTTCTATTCAATGCTGGTCAAATACATACCCGGTCGAATATGGGGGGCTGCAGGACGAATCATGTTTGCACGGCAGGCAGGAATCCCGGAAGGAACCTCCGCACTGGGTATCATTATGGAATCCTTATTGCTGATGTGCTCTGCTGCAATTGTCGGTTTTTTCCTGATTGGCACCTTTCACTCCCTGCCAGTTGAAGTTCGGGTGCTGATGCTGACATCACCGTTATTGATTATTCTGCTGCACCCGCTGATTATTCATCACGGTGTTCAATTTCTCGGGAAACGATTCCCAAAATATGTGGTCGAAATGAGTCGAATACCCGGCACCGGTTCCATATGTATGCTTCTCATCCGATACTGTTTCGTTTGGATATTCCAGGGAGTCGGATTCTGGTGTGCGTTGAAGGCTATGGTTGATTTTTCACCTCGCTATATGTTGATGTGTATTGGCGGAAATACATTGGCTTGGCTGGCGGGATTTCTCATTGTTTTAACGCCTGCAGGCCTGGGTGTGAGGGAGATTATCATAACGAGGTTGACGTATGGTATCATTGGTGAAGGACCCGCAGCCATGATCGCATTGATCTCTAGAATCGCAGTAATCGTCTGTGAATTGGCCGGTTCGGCTGTTATTTCGGTCATTTTTTTCATTCATTCCCGGAGAGTCAGAGGATGAGGTGGGACAAAGTTGCTCCAATCCGGATGTTCTGTTCCGGAACCGCAGGAATGCTTGACCGCGCAAGGTTTCAATGTTAGACATATGCGATGTTTGAGAACGGAAAACCCGATCTTGGCATAGTTTTTTTTAATTGTATTTTTCTACAAGGATGGACGGCAGATGGAGGAATTCTACTCATTCGGTGAAATTGAAAAACGCTGGCAGGCGATTTGGGCTGAGCGAGGGGTTTTTGAATGTCATGAAGACGAGGGCAAGCAGAAGTTTTATTGTCTGGAAATGTACCCTTATCCGTCCGGCAAATTGCACATGGGTCACGTTCGTAACTATGCGATTGGTGACGCGATAGCCCGTTTCAAACTCATGAATGGATTTTCGGTCATGCATCCGATGGGTTGGGATGCCTTTGGATTGCCCGCTGAGAATGCTGCGATAGAGCGGGGTATTCATCCCGCGAAATGGACGTATGCAAATATTGATAACATGCGAGACCAGTTCAAGCGGATAGGGTATTCTTTCGACTGGTCGAGAGAAGTTGCCACCTGTGATCCTTCGTATTACCGATGGTGCCAGTGGTTGTTTCTTCAGATGCTCAAAAAAGGCATCGCATATAGAAAAACAACGGATGTGAACTGGTGCGAAAGTTGTCGTACTGTTCTAGCCAATGAGCAGGTCGAGTCCGGCAATGTATGCTGGCGATGCGGGAAAGAGGTGGAAATTCGGGAAATGGAAGGTTGGTTTCTGAAGATCACCGATTATGCCGACGAATTGCTCAGTCATCACGAGAAGCTTTCGGGACATTGGCCGGATCGCGTGCTGACGATGCAGAAGAACTGGATAGGACGCAGTGAGGGAGCCTATGTTGATTTCCCGCTGGTGAATTCCGAGAGGAAAATAAGGGTTTTCACAACCCGTCCGGACACTTTGTTCGGTGCGACATTCATGGTTCTGGCTCCGGAAAATCCTCTTGTCATCGAGATAGCGGATTCATCTGAGCGTCGACAAGAACTGCAGAGGTTCGCTGACAAAGCAAAGCATGCGGATATTATTGAGCGTACTGATATCGGTATTCCCAAGGAGGGTTGTTTCACTGGATCGTATGCGATCAATCCCATGACTGGTGAGAAAATTCCGATCTGGGTGAGTGATTTTGTACTCTGGGGATACGGGACAGGTGCAATCATGTCTGTCCCCGCCCATGACCAGAGGGATTTTGAATTTGCCAGGAAATACGATCTTCCGATTCGGATAGTGATTGCTCCTGAAGGCAGGGATCTTGATCCGGGGAAAATGACGGAGGCTTTCGAGGCGGTTGGCAGGATGGTCAATTCAAGCGCCTTCAACGGGCTCAGCAGTGATGTGGGCATCAGGGAGATCACACGATTTCTGGAGGAAAAAGGTATTGGTGAACACGCGGTGACATATCGTCTCCGTGACTGGGGGATTTCCCGTCAACGATACTGGGGAACACCGATACCTGTCATTTACTGTGATTCCTGCGGGACTGTGCCGGTTCCGGAAACCGATTTGCCGGTTATTCTGCCTCAGGATATCAGTTTCGACTGGTCTCGTGGTGGTAATCCGCTGAATCAGGCACTGGAGTTCGTGTCAACGACATGTCCGGTCTGTGGAAAGCCTGCGCGCAGGGAAACTGATACAATGGATACCTTTATCGATTCGTCGTGGTATTTCAGCCGTTACTGTGATCCTCGGAATGATCAGCAGATCGTCGATCCGAAGAAAAACGATTACTGGCTTCCTGTCGATCAATACATTGGAGGAATCGAACATGCTGTCATGCACCTCCTGTATGCGCGCTTCATACATAAAATAATCAGGGATCTGGGATACTCCAAGACCGACGAGCCTTTTGCCAATCTGCTCACTCAGGGGATGGTTTGCCTGGAAGTGCTGCGGTGTCCCCGGGATGGGTATCTTTATCCCGATGAAGCGATCGATAACGGCAATGGATCTTATACCTGCCGGATGTGCGGATCCGAAGCGGAAGTGGGGCGGTCGGAAAAGATGTCCAAATCCAAGAGAAATACCAAGGATCCTGAAGATTACCTTGCTCGTTTCGGAGCGGATACTATCCGGATGTTTTCTCTTTTTGCTGCTCCACCGGTACGAGATCTCGATTGGAGTGACAGTGGGGTGGAAGGGGTCTTCCGATTCCTGAAACGAATATGGCGGTTTGTTTTCGATCATCTGGAGTTGTTGAAAAATTGTGCGGCGGAGAATGTAATTGAATTCCTGCCGGGAACCGGTTCCACTGACGAACTGCGGCAGAAGACTCATGCAGCGATTAAGCGAATTTCTCAAGATTTCGATGGCAGGTATCGTTTCAACACATCCATCAGCGCATGCATGGAAATCGTCAATTATCTTTATGCGATGGAAATTCCTGAAGGGGGGCACCCGGATTATTCTGCAACCCGAGCGGTAGTGAGGGAGGCGGTCCGTGCAATGATTCAGGTGTTGAATCCATTTGCTCCACATATAATGGAAGAGCTCTGGAGCCTATTGGGTGGATCGGCACTGTTGGCAACCGGACCCTGGCCGGCCTGGGATGAAGCTATCGCACGTGAAAAAATGATCGAAATTCCGGTACAGGTCAATGGTAAAATTCGTACCCGTCTGGAGGTTCCGGCAGATACTCCGGATGAGATACTGGAGGAACTTGTTCGCAATGATGAAACTGTTAACTCCTGGTTGAACGGGCAGTCGATTGGTAAGATCATTATTGTTCCCAATCGGCTGATCAATGTGGTCATCAAGAAATGAAACATCGCACAGGTTACAGTTTGTTTCTGAGCCTGCTGCTGCTGGGTTCAGGTTGCGGCTATAGTCTGAGTGGAATGGGGAACTCACTGCCGCCTCATATGAAAAGAATTCTGGTCACAGTCTTTCAGAACGAATCATACGAATATGGTCTTGAGAGTGTTATCACACAAGAGTTGACAGCTTCTTTCAATCGTCGGTCCGGTATTAAAACTGTTCAGAAACTCAGTGACGCCGATGCCATTTTGGAAGGGAGCATCAAATCATATGAATATGTTCCAACACTCAATGCCCAGAGGCAGGTAACGCAATACTATATTAACATCACGGCGGAAGTCCGGTTACGTGATCTGATTGAGGACAGTGTCTACTGGGAAAACAAATCCTATCGGTTTCATGAAGTATACAGGATCAGTGACGGAGTCAGTTCTGTGCAGACCAATCGGCAGGAAGCCTGGCAGGACGCAGCCGAGGACTTTGCTGAAAGTATTGCAAGCATTCTGCTGGAAGGATTTTAATGCAGTCGGTGACACGCCGCTTCATACCGGACCGCAATACCTGGGAACTCCTGGGTAATTTCACGGCCCGAAATTTAAAACTGAAGTATCAAGCCTCCGTCCTGGGTTTCCTCTGGTCGCTGATTACTCCTTTGATGCAGATGCTGATCTATACAGTCGTTTTCTCGGTCATTATTCGTGTCAAAGTCGACTGGCCTTTTGCCGTGTTTCTGCTGACTGCCCAATTGCCATGGATTTTTTTCTCCAGCAGCCTGATGATGGGCGCCAGCAGCATCATCGAACATGGAAATTTAATAAAAAAAGTTAGTTTCAACAGATCGCTTTTACCCATCGCAACGGTTTGTTCCAATTTGATCAACTTCGGAATTACTCTGGTTGTCCTCGCAGGGTTCCTGGCCTGTTACAAAATCCCCGTCAGCAGCCATATCATCCTTCTGATCCCGGCACTGGTCATCCTCGCTCTATTCACGCTGGGACTGACCTTTATTACAGCAGCTCTTGCGGTTTTCTTCAGGGATATCTTTCATATCCTGGAAGTGATCCTGCTGGTCTGGTTCTGGTCGGTTCCTGTTGTTTATCCCATCCATCCGGATCATTTGTCGCTGTTAAACGGTCTTCCTGAGAAATGGGAATGGTTTCGCAGTGTATATCGGCTGAACCCGATGGTCGACATGCTGGAGATGTTCAGATACACGTTTTTGTATCATGAGTGGCCCCCTCCAACCATGATCCTGTCACTCTTTCTGGTTGCACTATTGACTGCCGTTGCAGGATTTTGGATTTTCAGAAAGGTTTCTCCCAATTTCGCCCGGGAGATATGACGATATGAAATACATCGTGGAGTGTGAAAACATCGGTATGCAGTTCAAGCGGTACCGGGAAAAGAACCGGATGCTGCGGTGGACAATATTGAATCAGTTGCGGAAGCGGCAGCCCAATGAGACGTTCTGGGCGCTGAAAAATGTCGGCTTCACCGTGCGTCCGGGCGAGACATTTGGGATCGTTGGAGAGAACGGATCTGGAAAATCCACAATGCTGAAACTGATCACCGGGATCATGAAACCGGATACCGGCACAATCAAGGTTCTCGGTCGAGTATCGGCATTATTGGAGCTTGGAGCTGGATTCCACCCGGATTTGACGGGGACCGAGAACATCTATCTGAACGGATCGATAATGGGATTGACTCGATCGGAGATCCGTTCCAAATTCAGCGAAATTGTCCGATTTTCGGAGTTGCACGATTTCATTGATACGCCCATCAAGCATTACAGCAGTGGGATGTACATGCGACTGGGTTTCAGCATCGCAATCAACGTTGATCCCGATATCCTGGTTATTGATGAAGTGTTGGCTGTCGGCGATCAGGGTTTTCAGAGCAAGTGTCTCGACAGGATCCGTGATTTCAAACGTCTGGGAAAGACGATTATCTTCGTGTCACATGATCTGGGTGTAACGTCCCAGCTATGCTCCAGGGCTGTGTGGCTGGATGGCGGGGAAGTGGCTGCGCGTGGCAGTACGCAACGGGTTGTTGATCATTACAGAAAGCGTGTACAGGAAACAGTCGAAGTCCGGTTGGAGGAGGAGCATCGGACGGTGGAAGCAGACGTTGAAAATCGTTGGGGCAATCGGGAAGTAGAGATTACTCGAGTCGAATTTCTGGATGATGATAATCATTCAACCCATGCATTCAAGACCGGATCAATGATGCAGGTGAAAATTCACTGGGCTGCGAAGAACAGGGTTGAAAAACCGGTGTTCGGAGTGGGGATACACAGGAATGACGGGGTTCATGTGAATGGCCCTAATACAAAATTTACCGGTAGTATTCCCTCTTATATCGAAGGGCATGGAGCGGTTGTTTATCGTATTGAACAATTGAACTTACTACCCGGTACGTATTATTTTTCAGCTGCGATATATGATTACGATATCACAGTACCATTCGATCATCACGAGCAGTTGTATGCTTTCATGGTAATTCCTGGCGATTGTGAAGAGGAATATGGTACGTTTTACATGCCATCGCAATGGTCATATGAGGGTAGCTATGGGCCGATCATCGAATGAAGAGTTAGAATCTCTGAAAGCGACTGTAAACGAAAAAAGCCGATTGATTGACCAGCAGATAGATATCATCAACCGGCAGCTGGAAGCTCTCGCTCAGATGAATGATTTGCAACGACAACTCCAGCAATGCCGAGGACTACTTTCGGAATCGAACGCTCGGATAGATGGTCTGGAGAAAGAAATCACCAAGTTGGAAATGTTCCGTAAACGAGTAAGAAATCAATGGTTTATAAGATTGATGCACTGGTTTCGTGATGAATAATTCCGAGTTGCGGTACAATCTAACAGGACTGAATCGACTGATTTCGGGCAAGCGGCATGAACTTGTTGAGCGGGTTGATGGCATGCGGTTTTATCTCGATGATGCATTCATGTACGTCTTGCAGAATCCGGAGGATCAGTCACTTGGAATGAGATTGGAAAAACTGGGTGCGGATTCAGTTGACCTGGCAGATATTGTTTTTGTTCTGATGATGGCTGGATTGATTGTACCCAAGGGAAAAGATGGTGACAACAGCTGATTTGCACATAGGCATTCTCACGGAACGGATGACTCTGGGTTTCGGGGTCGATGTCGTGATCCATGAGCAAGCGGTCCGACTGATTCAGAGAGGTTATCGAGTCACGATTTTTCCGGGTTGGATGACGGACATGTACCTGGATCAACCTTATGCCCTGATACCTCTGACAAAAAGCAATGATGATGAGGTCAATTACCATTCTCCGGAATTTCTGAATCGATCGTTTAACATCTTGAATCAATATAAAGTTGATGTCTGGATTATACATACTCCTCCATTTTACAGCTGGCTGGATCACCTGCCACCTCCGGTGATCATGGTTGAACATGGAACCCCATCCGGTAAATTTTTTAATTATCGCCAAGGAAAAACCCTGGATATGGAGACTCGGAAGCGTCACCGTTCGATTTTTCGCAGCAGGCGGACCGGGGATGGTTTGGTCGCAATTTCAGAGTATATTCGGTCCGAATTACCACTGGATGTACAACGTTCTACCGTCGTCATTCATAATGGTGCGGACCACTATCCGAGAGTTTCTCCGGACCAGAGCAGGATATTTCGTGAAGAACACGGAATAACTCCCGGGGAGATTATGGTTTTATGGGTTGGTCGTCTGCAGCCGATCAGGGATCCACAGCCATATAAAGGATTGAATGAACTGCTCAAGATCAGTTCCGGTTTGATGAAGTCGAATCCCGACATCCGGTTAATTGCTGTCGGACGAGGTGAGGAGTCGGTCATCCCGTTACTGAAACAGGCCGGAGTCACACCAGTTTTAAATCTGGCCCGCGAGAAGATGGCTTCTGCCTATGCGGCGGCGGATATATTTTTAAGCACTTCGCTGTGGGAAGGTTTTAACTTGCCCCTGGCAGAAGCCCAGTTTCAGGGAACACCGGTAGTCGCTTTGAATGTCTGCGCTCATCCCGAGGTTGTATCTCATGGTTTATCAGGACTTCTGGCGGATCGCGCTGAGGAATTGCCGAATGTTATTATCTCCCTGGCAGAAGATGGTGAATGGCGTAAGAGATTAAGTAACGGCGCCTTGGCACATAGTGCGGAATTGTCCTGGGATCGAAATGTTGACAAGCTTGAAAAGACCATACACGGTTGCTTGAAAGCATTGACATCCGGTGTGCAAATGCTGCCGATTGAAGCCTCCTTGAGAAAAAGTCCCCGATATTATTTAAACTATGCGGAGTATCTCCTGAGGCGTTTCGGATGGCGAACATTCATATACGAATGCTTTGGTTGGATCAGACGCCGGATCCCGGGCAAAAAAACGTAAAAATAACATAAATCAGAAATAGTGTGCGATGGTTAGACTCTATGGTTGTTGCGGGAGATCTGGTTCGATCGGTGATACCCGCTCATTATACTGGTTTTCGGACGCATCATCCGGAAATTTCAGCAGAGGTTCAACCCTGTTGTTTTTGTCAATACGTTTATAATACAGAAGATCTTTGTCACCCATGGACATGGGAACCCGCACTTCCCTGTAATTCTCGATGAATTCAGGCATTTTGAGGATGGACCATTCATCCAGCACAGGATCACTACCCCGCTCAGTCAGATCGGCCAATTTTCGGTTTTCCTTCGAAATTGCTCCGGATAGCACAATGTAATTCGGTTGTTTGCTCAATACATATTCCGGGTCTCGCTTTAGATGCCCGGGTAATCGATGCTTCAGATCGGCTGGAATCGGCTGCCTGGCGATATGAGTATCGCAAAGTCCTCGCATATCGATAGTTCGAAGACCTGAATAATAGGGCACTTTGCCGGCTGGCACGACTGCCAGAAGGTCATAGGGGGATGCTGTTTCCCGGAGGTGAAGCCCTAATTCTTTTAAAACATCTACAGGAGGATCGTCATTGAGGATTGTCTGAGCGAGCAGAGAATGCCTCATAAAAGGTGCTTGAGAGTTAATTCCGCTGTAGAGGAAATATATGCAAATCAGAAGGAGCAGAACGAGTAAAAATCGGGGGCTCACATCTTTCGATTTAACTACGAATACTGATGCCCCCATGATCAGAAAGGGAAGAATCGGAAGGAACAGACGATTGGCGGGCATCCAGTCGCCGCCCACCCAGACAACGTAAGCCATATAGACAGTTGAGGTGATCAGGATCGTCCATAAGCCTTCAACCTTGGGACGAATAAAAAGAGCCAGGAAGGTCAGTATTACGAGAATGATGCCGCCCTGGATGAGAAAGTCTTTAAGATATTCCAGTCCGGATTGGTACAGTTGGTGGCTCGCGGTTGTTTTTGCATAAAAAGTATTGGGTACCCAGTGACCATAATATGATTTTCTCCAAATCGCATGTAACACCGGCGGAAGCAGAAAGATGATCAGTCTTATGAAGAATGAAAGCATTCTCATACCCCAGTCCCGTGCTTCAATAAAACTCAATACGATGATCAATCCTCCGAGAAGCAGACCTTCGGGTCTGGTCAAAGCAGCAAATGCGAATGTCAATCCCGACAGTATTCCTATCCATTCACGGCGCTCTTCCACCGAGATGAATACGGTTCCCGTCACCAGAAGGAATGTAAAAAAAGCTGTTTCCATCCCGGTTGTCGACCATAGGGCCAGTGCGGGAAAGGAAGCCATCATCAGAATTGGCGTTGCCACACTGAAGTGCGATGTGAATTCTCTCTGGCGGTAGGCCCAGACTCCCATTAAAAGCAACAGTGCAACCGAGAAAAACGTGCTAAGGAATGCCGCACTCTCCGGCATCGGCATTTTTACAAATGCAAAGCAAGCTATGAGGATGGTCCAGAGGAAATTTGTATACCCCTCGACAGGAGCTTGATCGACGTTATAGACAAGCCCATGGCCGGAGGCGAGATTGCCGGCGAAACGAAAACTGATGAACGCATCGTCGGTAGAGTATCCGTTGAAGCAGAGCACCAAGAGAAAAAAAACGAACACAGCAATCAGAATGCCGAACCGGTTGAGTTTATCCATTTTGTAATACTCCTTGACTCAGTGCTTCAGACTGTTACTTGCCTCCAAACAAAGCGTTGAAAAAATTGTTCGCGGAGTCTGAAGACGATGATGAACTCGTGCTGCTGGATGTTCTGCCTGAGCTTCCGGAAACACTACTGGACGTTGAACTCGAACCGGTGCTTCCGCTTGACTTGGATGATGTATAACTGCTTCTGCCGGATGGTGAGGAACCGGAACTGCCGGCACGAGAATATCCGCTGTTGCCGGAAGCGCCGACGATTGTTTTATTTACCTTAAAAAGTACCGGAATACCTCCATCGTCCTCAGCATTATTACCCACCGTTTTTTCCGGTACGAACAACAGTCGCGCATTCTCCGGAACATCGTCCAGACGGTTATCGAAAGCCACAACCCGCTGTATCCGCTCCAGGGGAAATGTAGCGCTCAACCCCGATTTGTCACTCTTGAAGAAAACCGTTTCCTTCTCGAGGTCGATTGCGTATTCGGCGACGCGTAACGTCATTCCGTTTGCCATGACCAGAGCGAATCCTGTTTGTTCAGGCAGTAGAACCCTTGCGCCAACATCAGGTTCTGCCACTTTCTCCACGCCGAAGGCTGTCAACGGACCGACAGTCAGACATATTACCGATAAGAAAAGATTAACAAAGCGACCCATATTTTGCCTCCCTGCAATTAAAATATCCCTATTTTGCCGTAGGGTCAATAGACCCTCATTATTAAAGCGCCGGCGTTGTTGAGATTGCTTTTCACTTATCAGATATGGTAAAGGCTAAATGGTTGAACGAATGGAAAACAAATGGAGGTTTCCATATGAACGAAGCATTGAAAACAAAAGTTGAAAACGCTCTCGGGAAAATCCGGCCGTATTTACAGGCTGATGGCGGTGATGTGCAACTGATTGACATCGTCGACGGAATCGTCCAGGTCAGGTTGCGTGGCGCTTGCGCCGGCTGCCCGGGCGCAACGATGACACTGAAGATGGGTGTCGAGCGGACCTTGAAGGAACAAGTCCCCGAAATCAAGGGTGTTGAGGCAGTGTGAATCACTCTCTGTCGTACAGCTGAAACCGGCACAATGAGAAAACGTTTGAAGCGGATCTTCGGATCCGCTTTTATTGTGATTTTTCCGCTATTGGCCGCCTGCTGTCTACAGGAAATACCAACCGAATCCCCACAAATTTCTTCCGGGCCCCCACCCGATCTGCGTGCGTCTGATTCATCTCCGGACAGCTTCATCGGCTCTCGTCCATGCCGTCAATGTCATGCCGGGATATATCGGAGTTGGGAAAGATCTCCTCACTCGCATGGGTTGTCGGAATCGGCCCGTTCAACACCGCCACACAAAGGCAGTTGCGATCGATGTCATACGACGGGCGGTATTGAGGAGGGAGTCGGATGCGAAGCGTGTCACGGGCCGCGGTCGGCGCACATCGGAACCCGGAGTGGGAGACAGTCGGTTGACTGCGGTTTATGTGAGATTCAAAAGCAATGTATCCAATGTCACAACCGGTCCATCGATCCCGGATTCGATGCCGGTGATGACTGGAGTAGGATCGATCATGGACGGAACAAACAATAAAATCGACAATCCGCTGATTATCTGCTTGATGCTTGTATCTGGAGCGGTTGCACAGGCCTTGGCTTTCCCAAAATGGAATTTGGCATTTCTGGCCTGGATATCTCTGGTGCCGCTGATGGCAGGCGTGATTGTATGGATGCCGAAAAGACCGTTTTTTCAAGGATGGTTATTTGGATCAGTGTCGAGTGCGATCAGCTTTGCATGGGTGATGCATTCGATGACTGTCTATGGCGGGTTGTCATGGGCACTGTCTGGTTTGGCACTCGCATTGATGGCGTCTTTCCTGGGCTTGTTTCCCGCAGCGGCTGTCTGGATCGCCGAGTCCCTCTATCGCAGCGTTCGGAATAGAATTCCCCGGTCAATCCTGTGGCCGGCATCCTGGGTAACGATGGAATACATTCGGGCTCATCTTCCCTTCGGTCTTGCTTTTCCGTGGAATAGCCTGGGACAGACGCAGCATGATGTACCTTTCATACTTCAGAATGCAGATTGGGGTAGTTTTTATGGAATCTCGTTTATGATTGTTCTCGTTAACTGCGGAATTTACGAGATTCTGTCCGGAACAGATCGCTGGAAGCGCACAGGGTTTATGGCGATGATGGCGATACTTGCCGCTACTGGGTATGGAGCCGGACGGTGGTATGAAGACGAATCGGGAAAACCATTTCGGATCGGCATCGTACAGGGGAATGTGGATCTTAAAGAAAAATGGGAACCTCAATCTCGCTATTCAACACTTATCAACCATCTTGAATTGAGCCGGAGTCTCGTCAGGCAGCACCCCGGTCTGATCCTCTGGTCTGAATCATCAATTTCGTTTTTATACCGATATGCATGGCGGTATGATGATACTCGGGGCGGTGTAATGGGCTCTCATATCTCGGACTGGATGAGTGAATCCCGCATTCCGTTGTTAACGGGCACACTGGACAGGATTGAGGATAAGATCTATAACGCTGTAGTACTTGTGCTTCCCGATGGACGACATGACTATTTTTATAAGCAGCAGTTGGTGCCGTTCGGGGAGTATGTACCGATAAAAAAACTGTTCTTTTTCGTCAATCGTCTGGTTGAGGAGCAGATTGGGGAATTTGAGCCGGGAACATCGACTGAACCTTTGTTGTTACCCGGGGGACCCAGCTTGGCGATTACAATCTGCTATGAGAACATCTTTCCGAATCTTGTACGAAAGCGTGTAATGGCAGGGGCTGAGTTGATTTGTAATGTCACGAATGATGCATGGTTTGGGAAGACCAGTGCCGCTTACCAGCACTTTTCGGCTGCCAGATTCAGGGCGGTTGAAAACCGAAGACCGGTTCTACGATGTGCCAATACCGGTATTTCCGGGGCAGTAGACGGAAAAGGGCGAGTTCTGGCGGAATCCGGATTGTTCGAACCGGATGCATTCACAGTGGATGTCATCCCATCACATCGCACAACTGTGTATATGCGATTGGGCGACTGGTTCGCACTTGGATGTTTATTTATGATAAGTGTGCTATATGTGCCGCGTCTTTGGGGGATAATCTTTCGACGAAAAAAATGATGGAGGATAGCATGTCAGAGGATAGAATGACTGGAATCAGGAAGAGAGCGATACAAATCAGGGAACGGTTGTCCACAATCGGGAGGCGTCTTTGACGTCGCTTCAAAAGGGAAAGAACTGGAGGCGTTGGACAAGAGGATAAATGATCCGGGTTTTTGGGATGACCCCAATCAGGCTCGGTTGATCACAAAAAAGCGGTCGGATTTGGATAAAATTATAGAAATATATCAGCGATTCGATCGCGAGTTGAATGATATTCTGGAATTGGTGGAGCTATCTGAAGATGATCAGGACATGTTGGATGACATGGAAAAATCCCTTGATAAAACCGAAGAATCGTTTGAGAAATATGAGTTTGAGACCATGCTGGGAGGTCAGTACGATCGTTCAAATGCGCTCATGATGGTTCATTCAGGCGCAGGTGGTACGGAATCCCAGGATTGGACTCAGATGCTGTTTCGAATGTACAAGCGATGGGCGGAGCGACGTAACTTCAAGTTTGAGTTGCTTGATATCCTACCGGGAGATGAAGCAGGGATAAAAAGTGTTACTTTTCAAATCAGCGGTGATTATGCCTATGGATACTGCAGGGCGGAAGGGGGCGTGCATCGGTTGGTCCGGATTTCACCTTTTGACGCAAATTCCCGTCGGCATACATCGTTTGCTTCTGTTTTTGTTTATCCTGAAATAGATGACGATATCGAAGTGGAAATTAATCCTTCTGATTTGAAAATTGATGTTTACAGATCCAGCGGACCCGGGGGGCAGGGAGTTAATACGACCGATTCCGCGGTACGAATTACCCATCTACCGTCAGGCATTGTCATCACTTGTCAAAACGAACGCTCCCAACTTCGTAATCGCGAGATTGCCATGCGGATTTTAAAGGCTCGACTGGTTGATATAGCAATGGAAGAGAAGGAAGAGGAACGACGCAAGGTGGAGTCGGAAAAGAAGGATATTGCCTGGGGAAGTCAGATCAGATCTTATGTGCTTCACCCCTACCAGATGATCAAGGATCACCGGACGGAGATGGAGACTGGCAAAGTTGAGGAATTTCTGGATGGAAACATCGATTCTTTCATGGAAGCATTTTTACGATCTCAATCGTAAGCGGTGAATGTGATCAAGCTGGGTTACGAACATTTCATCGGGTTGCGCTACCTGCGTGCACGACGCAAGCAGGCAATGATATCCGTTGTCACATCGATTTCAATCGGCGGAGTCGCATTAGGCGTGGCGGCTCTGATCATCGTTCTGGCTGTCATGACCGGATTAGCCAACGATATGAGGGAAAAAATACTCGGGACTAATGCGCATGTGGTAATGGTTCCCAACGACTACGATGACAGGATGGAGGATTACGAGGACATACAGGCCTATCTGACGACTCAGCCCGAAGTGACGGAATCGGAAGTTTTCATCTATGCCAAGGGCATGATCCGACATGGTAACCGGGGAGACGGTATCATTATCAAAGGGATGGATATGACGGGTGCCGGTCCTGTTGAACTGAAAGACACAATTATTCGCGGCAGTCTGGAGCGACTCCTCCAGGAACCGCAGCCTCCGGCTCCCGGTGAAGTGCCTATACCCCGGGATGGCGTTGTACTCGGTATCGAACTGGCAAGACATCTGGGCGCTCAATTGAATGAGAATGTGACGATTCTGTCGACCGAAATGACACTGACACCGACCGGAATGGTCCCGCGAGCAAGAGCGTTCAGAGTTGCTGCGCTTTTCGAAACGGGAATGTATGAATACGATCGCACGATGATTTACATGACACTCGACACTGCCAGGAGACTTCTTGGAATGCCGAAAGGTGTCAATGGTGTGGAGATCAGGGTCTTAAACATATTCCAGTCCGAGGCGATTGTCCGAAATTTGCAGAACCGGTATGGACTGAGATTCTGGGTTCGGGACTGGAAGGAGATGAACCGCGCATTTTTTGCTGCGCTGAAGCTCGAAAAAATGGCCATGTTCATTATATTGATCTTGATAGTGTTCGTAGCATCTTTCAATATTATCAGTTCGTTAACGATGATGGTCATGGAGAAGAGCAAAGATATTGGTATCTTGAAGGCAATGGGAGCGACCAACGACGGCATACGGCGCATTTTTATGACTCAGGGAGTTGTGATCGGATCGATTGGAACAATTGTTGGTTGTATTGTTGGATGCAGCATAAGCTGGATTGCTGATACGTACCGGCTTATACGCCTTGAAGGCGAAGTATACTACGTCAATTATTTACCTTTCGAGATCAGAATTCCGGATGTGTTGCTCGTGTGTCTGGCATCGATGCTTATCTGTATCCTGGCGACAGTTTACCCAGCCAGGCAGGCGGCTTGTCTGGATCCGGTCGAGGCGATACGTTATGAGTGATAAACTGATGGAGATCCGAAATCTTCACAAGAGCTATCAGACGCCGCATGGTGATGTCGAAGTCCTGAAAGATATCTCCTTCACAATTCGTAAGGGGGAGATCGTCGCTATTACTGGAACCAGCGGCGTTGGTAAGTCAACATTGCTGCATCTGATGGGCGGTTTGGACAGACCCACACTGGGTACTATTCTGTTTAATGGCAAGTCGATCTTCAATATGTCGGACCGAGAATTAGCGGGGTTTCGCAATCGGGCAGTCGGTTTTGTCTTTCAATTTCATCACCTGCTCCCTGAATTCACTGCACTTGAAAATGTTGCTATGCCGCTGTTGATGAGGAAAAATCATGTTCGATTACGCGCATTGGATGAAGCAGAATCCATCTTGAATGAAGTCGGATTATCCCATAGACTGAAGCATCTGCCCGCCCAATTGTCGGGGGGTGAGCAGCAACGGGTTGCAATCGCCCGATCCATGGTGACGTCACCTGCACTTGTGCTCGCTGATGAACCAACAGGGAACCTGGATAGCACTACCGGACGTTTAGTATTTGAGGTGATCTGCAACCTGAACCGGAAGTTTCATGTAACTTTTGTCGTTGCATCACACGATATGGAATTGGCACGATCTTCGCATAGATGTTTAAAGATGCTTTCCGGTTCCGTCGCAGAGGATAAGCCATGAACGGAGGCCGAGACGGATGATTGGATCGGATGGACAGATGAACCGATTATTCGGTTACAGGGATAAGGAGACGCTTGATGTTTGAAAAATTTACCGAGAGAGCCCGGCTTGTGATTGTTCTCGCCAAAAGTGAGGCGGAACGGCTGAAGCATGATCGGCTGGATACGGAGCATCTGTTATTGGGTTTGATCAAGGAGGGTGGAGGCATTGCGACTCGAGCGCTTCAGAAGATGAATGTCAATCCCAACTCCCTGCAACTGCAGCTTGAACGTCGGTTGGTGATCGGTAATCGGGTGGCTTACCAGAGAGAACTGCCATTTTCTGAATTAGCTAAAAGAGTGCTGGAAGGAGCAATGATTGAAGCTCGGGAACTTGGTCATAACTATATCGACACGGAGCACCTGTTGCTGGGGATGGTACGTGAACGCCACGGAATGGCCGGAAAAATTCTCCGGGATGTCGGTGTTACGCTGGATACATTGCGTGAAGTTATTCTGGAGATGCTCAATCCGGTCAAGGGAACCGATAAATCAAAAGAAAAGAGTGCAACCCCGGCTCTGGATGCATTCGGTCGGGATTTGACCCGGATGGCTCTTGAGCATCAGTTGGATCCGGTTATCGGAAGAGTTGATGAGATTACGCGGGTTATCCAGATCCTTTGTCGCCGCCAGAAAAACAATCCCGTTCTAGTGGGAGATCCCGGTGTAGGAAAAACGGCGATTGTAGAAGGGTTGGCTCTAAAAATTATAACCGGTGATATTCCGGAATCACTTGCTGACCGACGGATCATCAGTCTGGATTTGGCAGCCCTCGTTGCGGGTACCAAGTATCGCGGTCAATTTGAGGAGCGTCTGCAGACGGTTTTGAAAGAGCTTCGAGATGCGAAAAATGTGATTATTTTTATCGACGAGCTTCACACATTGGTGGGTGCTGGAGCGGCGGAAGGATCGATCGATGCATCCAATATGCTGAAACCGTCGCTGTCGCGAGGGGAGATTCAGTGCATCGGTGCGACGACGCAGGATGAATATCGCAAGCATATCGAAAAGGATGGTGCTTTGGAGCGCAGGTTTCAGACGGTCAGGGTCCTCGCACCCTCGGTATCAGAAACTGTAAGAATTTTGCAGGGATTGAAAAGCCAGTATGAAAAACACCACAATGCGGTCTATACTGATGACGCAATTGTCGCTGCCGTGCAGATGGCGGATCGGTACATTTCGGACCGACAACTCCCTGACAAGGCTATTGACGTAATTGATGAGGCCGGTGCAAGGCGTCGTCTCAATGCGGCTCGGGAACCGGATGAGTTAAAGGAGATTGAGCATCGCATCCAGGAAATTGAGCGGGATGTTGAAGAATCTCTGAAGGAATCCAAACTCGATTTATCGCTGATCCGGGATTTGAAAGAGGAGCAGCAGTCTTTACGGCAGAAATCAGACGAAATCAGGCGGGATTGGCGAATGGAGATGGTCGACCAACCGGTAATGGTTGGTGTTGATGATGTATCTCAGGTTGTCAGCCAGTGGACGGGGGTCCCATTACGGAGGCTTCAGGAATCCGAATCTCAGAAATTGCTGCAGATGGAGGAGGATATCCATCGACGGATTATTGCTCAGGATGAAGCAATCGGAGCGGTTGTCAGAGCCATCAGACGATCCCGATCGGGCTTAAAAGACCACACGAAGCCGATTGGATCATTCATCTTCCTCGGACCGACAGGCGTCGGGAAGACGGAACTCGCGCGAGCACTTGCGGAGAACCTATTTGGGGATGAAAAGGCCATGATTTCCATTGATATGTCGGAGTTTATGGAGAAGCACTCTGTATCCCGCCTTGTGGGTTCTCCTCCTGGATATGTCGGATATGGGGAAGGCGGACAGTTGACAGAAAAAGTCAGACGGCGACCGTATTCGGTTGTACTGCTGGATGAGATTGAAAAGGCAAGTCCGGAAATTTTCAATATTCTGCTTCAGGTGATGGAGGAAGGTCACCTGACAGATGGCATGGGGCGGCAAGTCGACTTCCGGAATTGTATTTTGATTATGACCTCCAACATCGGAGCCAAATTTATACGAACTGGCACGATGCTTGGATTCTCTCCGGATCAGGAAGCCGATCGGCGCTCCTATAATAAGATGAAGGAAACTGTATTGCAGGAGATGAAAACGACATTCAGTCCTGAATTTTTAAACCGGGTGGATGAGATCGTTGTTTTTCATCAATTGACCCGTGATCATATCCGGGAAATCATGGATTTGAATTTGTCCCGCCTGAACAAGCAGCTCCAGGAAATTGGTCTCGAGATGGAGGTTACCCCAGCTGCGCGTGACTGGCTGGTGGAGAAGAGTTTTCAGCCTGCATATGGCGCTCGCCCCGTTAAACGTACGATCCGCCGGTATATCGAGAATCCGCTGTCGGAGGAGTTATTGAAACATCGCGAGGGTATGAAAGATACCAGTGTGAAAATATCCCTGATGAAGAACCAACTGAAATTCAGTATCGAAATCGGAAATCAGTGTTTCGTTGTGACAGGTAGCTGAGATGAGTTTTCTTGACCTGTCGACTGAGACATCCTAAACTACGGCTCGTTTCCGGACACCGTTGATGTTCGTAATTCCTTCAGGACTGGTTGAATATTGAAGTATTTTGCTGAAATAAAACGATTTCTAAGCTTTATGATCGTGCTGGTCGGCATCGCTTCAGTGGCTGTCTATGCCGATTCGACAACTCCCAACTTCATCCAGGATATCTCCATTCAGGGGAATGTGACGACGAGCCTTGAAACAATGAATTATCTGATCAAGGTGAAAAAAGGCGCCAGACTTGATCCGAAGTTTGTTCGCAGAGACATCGAAACACTCTATGCATCAGGTCTTTTTGACGATGTTCGTGTGGATGTTGAAACTGTTGAAGATGGGTATCGCCTGATTTACGTGGTAAAGGAACGCCCGATGATAACCGATGTAGTGATTACGGGCGCCAGAGAAATCGGTCTAAATACTTTGCGGGAGGAACTCACCGTATCGTCCGGCGACAGGTATGACCCGGTGAAAGTGCGTGAGAGTACGACTAAGCTGGAGGAAAAATATCGTCAGAAAGGATATCATTTCGTTGTTGTTACGCCGCGTCTTACGGGGTCTCAGCCAGGTATGGCATCATTGATTTTCGATGTAGATGAAGGGACAAAACTAAAGATACGAGATATCACTATCAATGGTAACGATCACATCAATACGGGTACCCGGCTCTGGGGATTAAAATCTCAATTCAAGAACAATCAGGAATGGTGGTGGTTTTCTTTCATTTCAGACGCCGGAATCTATCAGGAGCAAATGCTGACAGAAGATCTCCGCGCCATCGAAAAATACTACAAGGATCGGGGTTATCTCCGGGTCGCTGTCAGCGAGCCGAGAATAACGTTAAATCGACCTGAAGATGCTGGAAAATCAGCGACATTGAGCATTGCCATCGACATCGATGAAGGGGATGTGTATACCTTGGAGAATATCGATATCGAGGTCAGTGATCCGGAGATCATTCCGAAAGAAGTGGTGCAAAAGGTTGTCCATTCGGTTCGATTGGAAAGCTATCAGAAGTATTTTGGCGGATCCGCTTTTTTTGGAGCAGGCCCACGCTTTGAAAAAGGCAGAAGATACTCCCTCGCGCTTGAAGATGAGGTAGTAAAAAGCCTGAGTGATCTGTATGGTTCGATAGGTTATATTTACGTATTTATCGATCCGGTCAAGGTTGTCAATGATTCAGCCCATACACTCGATATCACTTTTAAAATCATCGAAGGCAAACAGGCATTCCTACACCGCCTTGAGTTCGTTGGTAACTATCGTACAAAAGACAGGGTCCTTCGCCGCAATTTCGCGATACCCGAAGGGGAGATTTTCAACATCTCTCTGATAAAATCATCAATCTCACGCATTCAGTATCTGGCATATATTGATGAAGTTGTACCTGATATCCAACCACAGGTAGACTCGTCTCAGGTCGATGTTATGATCTCTCTGGCGGATAACCGTCAGACTGAAGTGCAACTTTCAGGTGGTTACTCCGGATACAACAAGCTCTATGGCACTTTGGGTTTATCCGAGCACAATCTCTTCGGCAGGGGTCAGGAGCTCAGTGTATCAGCGACATCCGGCAGCCGGAGTGAAACATTTCGCTTTTCATTTTCGGATGAGTGGATCATGGATCGGCCTTATTACGGCTCGATATCTGTCTGGAATTCACGGGAGCGATATGATTACTCGAACCAGCGAAAACTGGGTGGGAGTTTGTTTACTGGTCGGGCGCTTGGCAGGTATTTTTCGACGCGCCTGGGATATACGCTGGAACGAAACAAAGTGTTTGATATTGCTGATAATGCCGATGAGTCGGTTAAAGAACTGGAAGGAATCCAGATTACGTCAAGTCTGACTCATATGTGGATTTTTAACAGTCTAAATAATCGTCTTGACCCAACAGATGGTTTTTACAGTTCTGTGTCATTTGAAATTGCCGGCGGATTTCTTGGGGGAGACAACGATTTTTACAAAACCGCCCTTTCCATGTCCAATTATTGGGAACTTCCCCGAAAACTGGTTTTTTCACTTCAGGGAAAAGTCAGTTACGCGGAGGGACTTCGTGGAAAAAAACTGCCGTTTTACGAAAGATATCGTCTTGGAGGACCGCAATCCATCAGAGGATATTCGGACTACAGCGTCGGTCCGGTCGGTGAGGATGGCGACAATCTGGGCGGTAACAAATCGATGCAGGTTTCTGCTGAGCTTCAGATACCGATTGCTCAGCCCCTGAAACTTGTGTTTTTTGTTGATGCCGGGGATACATGGGCAGCCGATGATAAGATGGATATCCGCACTTTACGGCCCAGCACGGGATTTGAAGTCCGTTTCTTTATGCCGGGATTCGGGATACCGCTGCGCTTTATCTGGGGATATAATCTGGATCCTTATGAAAACGAAAATAAAAACGATTTCCAATTTACAATGGGACGTTCATTCTAATCAGATCAAAGGAGTTCGCGATGAAAAAACTTGTATGTCTGCTGTTAACAGCCGGATTTATGACTTGTCTGGGTAATGTCGTTCAGGGCCAGGACATAAAGATCGGGTTTATCCGTACGCAGAAGGTGATCCTGGACACTAAAGCCGGCAAGGACGGATATTCGACACTGGAAAAACTGGTTGAGCAGCACCGCATCTCAATGCAGCAGAAAGAAGATGAAATCAAGAAGATGGAAGAGGAATTGTCCAATCAGGGTAAAATGTTGTCGGAAGATGCACGCCTGGAAAAGAGAGAATCGTTACAGAAGGCATACAAAGATTTCAGTCGGATGAAGGAAGATGCAAAAGCTGAAGTCAATGCACGTGAGAAAGCGCTTCTGGATAAGATCATCGATCAATTGGCTAAGGTCATCGAGAAGATTGGTAAAGACCAGGGGTATACTCTGATTCTCGATGCAGAAGGCCCATCGGTACTTTATTCAACGGATACTCTGGATATTTCATCTCTGGTCGTGACTGAATTCGATAAGGTCTATCAGCCTTAAAGGTCAAGCCGGATGCCACGATCAGGATTGGATAAAGCAATCCGAGCAGGTGATATCAGGAACCGGGAAGTCATATGAGTAGTCAAAAACCACCTGAATCCTTGACCCTGTCAGCTCTTGCTGAATGGCTTAATGCCGAGTTGACGGGGGAGGGTCCGGATCTACTCATAACAGGTATGGGAACTTTGGATTGTGCGAATTCAACGGATATTTCTTTTCTGAGCAATATGAAATATCGGCACCTGTTGGCTAAAACCAAAGCTTGTGCTGTACTGGTTCCTATTGATTTCGAAGAAAAAACTTCTTGTCGATTGATAAAAGTCCGGGATGCCTATCTGGCTGTGGCCCGGTTGACGGCACTCTTCTATCCTCCTGTCCTGCCATCGAAAGGCATTCATCCATCTGCAATCATCAGTGATGATGCGATGATAGCTGATGATGTATGTATCAATGCCTTTGCTGTTGTAGAGTGCGGTGCCAGGATCGGAGCAAATACGACCCTCTTTCCCGGAGTTTATGTCGGTCGTGATACGACGATCGGGAATAACTGCATCCTCTATCCAAACGTAACGGTGTATCACGGCGTTACTATTGGTGATAATGTGATTGTTCACGGAGGAGCAGTATTGGGCTCCGATGGGTTCGGATATGCTAAAGATGGGACTCGGTATTTCAAGGTTCCACAAATTGGAAGTCTGGTGATTAGCGATGATGTGGAAATCGGTGCCAATACAACCATTGATAGAGGCAGTCTCGGAGCGACTGTCGTTGCCCGTGGTGTTAAACTGGATAACCTTGTTCATCTGGCCCACAATGTCAAAGTCGGCGACGATGTTGCCATCGCTGCCCAAAGCGGGATTGCGGGGAGCAGCGCAATCGGGCACCGCACGATAATGGGGGGTCAGTCAGGGATTAGCGGTCACGTCAAAGTGGGCGATGATGTAATCATGACAGCCCGTTCGGCTGCTCTAAAAGATATCCCTGACGGTTCGATGATATCGGGTTTCCCTCCAATGCCACATCGCGAATGGAAGCGCAACCAGGTTGCCCTCAGAAACATTGAGAAACTCGAGAATACAGTTAAAAACCTGTCTGAAATTGTGAACCGACTCGAAAAGAGAATTGAAGAGATTGATCATCCTGGAAAGGAGAATTCAGGTGATTGCGAAAACCGCAATAATTGATCCAGGCGCTAAAATAGCTGAAGATGTTACGATTGGGCATTACTCGATTGTTGGTCCGGAGGTTGAAATCGGTCCGGGTTGTGAAATCGGTTACCACACCGTATTGGAAGGTCCAATGAAAATAGGTGCTCGGAACCGGATCTTTCATCATGCATATGTCGGTGGGATGCCTCAGGATATATCCTTCCAGGGTGAGAGAAGCGTGGTTGAAATTGGAGATGATAATGTTATTCGTGAGTATGTAACGGTTCATCGCGGAACAATGAAGCAGAATTGTGTGACTCGAATCGGCAACCATAATTTGATTATGGCATATGCTCATATTGCGCATGATTGCCAGATAGGAAATAACTGCATTATTGCCAACGCCGTCAATATGGCAGGTCATGTCATCGTGGAAGATTTTGCTGCTCTTGGCGGGATGGTGGCTATTCACCAGTTTGTCAGAATAGGGAAATACTCTTTCATTGGAGGTTTTACAGCCATCACCCAGGATGTTCTTCCATTCAGTCTGATTGCAGGTGAACGGGGTACGCTTCGCGGTGTGAATAAAGTGGGGCTCCAGCGCAGGGGCTTCGATGCAGCCCAGCGAGGAAAAATCCATAAGGCAATGCGCTATATCATGAACCGTGAATTTCTCACCTCCACAGCCATAGAAAAAATACTGGAAGATTTTGGTGATGATCCCGATATTCTGGAGATCGTGAATTTTATCAGGAGTTCTGAACGGGGTGTTACGCTCTGATATGCTATTACCGTTATTTAACGGATTCTCTCTCTAACCCCTTACGAACATCTCTCCCTAAAAATAATATCTCGGGATCATTCGCAGTACCTCTAACCGTCACAGGTATATACATGTCTTCAGAGAAGGGTTGAGTATCGCTGATCAAGTGTATTCTGACATCCAGATCAAGCTTCGAATAGTCAGCGGGAATTTTCTGTTGAATCCGTCCGAGGATTCGAAGGATTGTATCCGGTGAATTTAAGCGGACATCATCGAATTGGATTTGATCATAGTTAAGCGTACATCGGGCTGAGAGAGAGTTAAATTCAGGGATATCAAACCCGGATACCATGTTCTGGGGGAAATCGAGATAAGTCTTTTCAACGATTAAATCGATTGGGCCTTCATAGCTGAAAGTCCGGGAAAAGTCTGACTTCAGCCTGGCAGTGCCGCTGGAAATACCGGTTTTGAGATAGAGACTCCGGTAATCGACCGAGAGAAGAGAAAGGTTGATCGCGTCCCATTGCAGATTGACATTCAGAACGGCATTTTCTTTCCTGATCGGAGACTCAAGGGATCCGGAAAATGTGCCATCATAAGCTTTTCCCGAGAATTGGAGGGATGAAATTCCTTCGAATAAACGTGTTGGTGCGATCCGGATGGACAGGTAGTCAGCGGATAAAAATGTTTTCCGATCGGACGTGTCTTGGGGCGATTGACCCATTGTTGTATCCGGAGTCTGTTGTACCGTTAACTGCTTTAGAGTTATGCTTCCCATCAGATTCATCTGCACGTCTGAGTATTTGATGGCAATACCTGTTCGTTCCTCGATCTGACCGGTCAGATGTCTTACAAGGTATTCGGCCGGGTTGAATATCCACATCAATAGGTAGAAAAAGATAATCGGAAGAACAATCCAACTGATTATTTTCCTTGAAATATAGCGGATGACGCGTTTCACTCAGTCGCGTCCTGTTGCTGAAGCTTTTGATAGAGTTCCAGATAACCTGTCGCCGAGCGTCTCCATGAGAAGTCCTGGGCCATTGCATCCCTCATAATTGCCCTCCACGTCTCCGGTTGTGCATATGCTGCCAACGCCCGGTCCAGAGTCGTCAGCAGGGATTCCGGCGTATAATTGTCAAACTTGAATCCGGTTCTCAAATCAGGATGATCCGGTTCGCAATCACAAACCGTGTCATCCAGTCCGCCCGTTCGATGAACGATAGGAATCGTTCCAAATCGGAGAGCATAGATCTGATTCAGCCCACATGGTTCGAATCTGGATGGTTTTAACAAAAAATCAGCACCTGCAATCATCCGCTGCGAGATATCCTGATCGAGATTGTGAATGAAAGCAAAATGACCGGGGTTCGTTTCGGCGAGATTAGTGAAAATATGGACATAATTTCGATCACCAATCCCCTGAAGGATAACCCGAATACCTTTTTGAATCATCTCTGACAGACTGAATTCCAGCAGGTCCAATCCTTTCCGACTGTATAAAGGAGTTATCATTGCGAGGATCGGTCCATCTTCGGCGGCATCAAGTGATGATTCAGCGATGATTGCACGTTTGCAGACAGCCTTACCTGTCAGGTTGTCCGGAGAGTATTCAGCGGGGATGATTGGATTTCTGATAGGACTCCATCGAGTATAGTCAGCACCGTTGATGATTCCGTACAGTTTCTTTTGCATCGTCTGAAGAACGCCTTCGAGACCGCATCCGAACTCGGTTGTCTGTATTTCCCGGCAGTAACGCGGTGATACCGTGTTGATTGCATCCGAGTAAAGCAATCCCGCTTTTAACAGGTTGAGATCTCCGTAAAATTCGATCCCTTCCGACGTGAAAAACTCCCAGGGTAAACCGGTCAGATGCATATCGAATCGCCAGAACAAACCTTGGTACGCCAGATTGTGCACAGTAAAAAGGCTTTTAACATGCTCGAATGCCGGATGATTTTCCCTGAATAGTTTTAAATAGAGAGGTACCAGGCCGGTTTGCCAATCGTTGCAATGGATAATGGATGGTTTATCCGGGAGGTTGGGAAGCATCTCGATAACAGATCTGGCGAAGAAGATAAACCGCTCGGCATTGTCGGGATAGTCACCGCTGTCAGTTTTATATAATGATTCGCGATTAAAATAATCGGGTTGATCGACTAGATAGACGGGGAGTTGATCCAGGAAAGTGCGATATAGATCTGCGTGTTTATAACGATCACCAATGGGAATGGAAACGCGGGTGGCAATTCTGTCCTGTTTGTAACGATCGGGAATTAAACTGTAACGAGGTATTATTAGAGACGCATGAATGCCCAGTTCAAGCAAGGCTTTGGGCAGAGCGGAAACCACGTCTCCCATATAGGATGTACGGGCAAGAGGCGTGGCTTCAGATGCGGCAACTAAAATATGCAAAGGATGATTCAATGCTGATCCCTACCGGTTTGCGACGCGAGTCGCATGGTACGAAGGCTCAACCAAGTTGTCAAGCCGGGGGGTGTACCTTACAATATCAGCAGGAGGTGGACGGCATCATGGAGAATACTAACAACAAGGCTTTACGGGGTCCCATATGTTGCATTGTGATGGTCGGTCTGCTGCTGATAACGGGGTGTGCCTGTCATCATCCCAGAACACACGAGGATCTGATACGTTATGGCGTGACGCTTGCCGAGAATGGGTACTGGAATGAAGCCGGAATGCAGTGGCGCATGGTGCTGAATGAAGATCCGAACAATGTTGCTGCTCTCAATAACCTGGGTATAGCAGCGGAAGTTCTGGACAGTATTGACACGGCATCCCGTTTTCTGAACAAGGCGCAACACTTGAGACCTGATGATAAACAGATCAGAAAGAATATTAAATCCCTTCAGCAGAGATTGTCAGAAAAGGGAAGCGGAGCCGGTCATGAAGAAGACAAATAACAGATTGTTTGTTGTGTCGATTTGTTGCCTGCCAATCATAATGTTGTTTTTTTGCTTGATGATCACCGGGTGTGCTTCATATAAAAAGATACCAATCATATATCGGATGTCACCTGTTTTAACCGACCTTGGTTCACGCTCATTAGAAATAGGTACTTTTTATCAGAAAAGCAGCGGATTTCAGGCGGTGACGGATACAATTCGTATTTTACAGCGGAAATTGGAGAAGGAGAAAGTCTTCCGGGACATCCATTATACTCTGGACGTCAAAACAATACCTGACGAATCAACAACCATTCAGGAAATGATGGACACGCTGGCCGCAACTGACTGGACGTCGATGTCTCAAGATGTTGATCTCCTGCTGACCGGCGCTGTTATATATGTCGCCCGGGATAGATCGGGATACGATTCCGAATGGCAGTTGAATCAATATGGATACAGGGTTCCTAAAAAAGTCTACAAGGATCGCCTTTCCTTCGAACTGGAGCTGGGTTTATTGCTTGTTGAGCCTGGAAGCGGAACCGTTATTATTCGGGAAGTCTACGAAGATAAAGGGTTGGCCGAAGGAGCAGCGGATGAGATCGCTGTATTTTACGAACTCATTGAAAAACAACTCAAGAAATTTCTTGATAACCTTCAGGGAAAAGAAATCAGGAGCAAACAATATCTGCTGTACCGATGATGTTCGAAGAGGAGCCGTTATGAGAATAATCAATAGGTTGAGTATTATCGCTTTAGTCATCGGATATGCTTGTGTTAATCTCCCATCAGCCGGTGCATTCGGAAAGAACAAAGTCACATATTCCAGATTCCATTGGCAGGTTCATCAAACAGAGCATTTCGAGTATTATTATTATCCTGAAGAAGCAGAACTTATCCCCACGGTCATCGGCTATTTCGAGACTGCATATGCCAGAATATCAGACGATCTGGGAACAGAGTTAACCGGGCATATCCCGGTTATTCTATATCGCACTTATTCTGATTTTCAGCAAACCAATGTTCTGATGGAGTTCATACCGGGAGGTGTTGGGGGTTTTTCAGAGCCTTTAAAACGCCGTATTGTCATACCGCTTCAGAATTCTATGAGTGACCTGGAGTCACTGATCAATCATGAATTAGTGCATTCCTTCCAATTCGAGATCTTCTTCCAGAATCGTATTAATCGGATTGCTCCTATCCCGGACTGGGTAATGGAAGGATCTGCCGAACATTTCGCTGCTGACTGGGATGCGGTAGGCCGGATGGTTCTGCGCGATGCAGTTATCAGTGGATATCTACCTGGCCTTGACCGCCTGGACGATTTTAACACTCTTCCATCGGCATATATCGGGTATAAAATTTCGCAATCCGCCGTTGATTATCTTCAGAGGGAATATGGCAACGAAAAATTGAGGGCTTTCCTTTGGGAGATAAGGAAAACATTAAAATCAACGAATTACTTTAAAAAAGTGGTCGAGGAAATTTTTGGGATATCGCTCGAGGAGTTATCCGCCAGATGGCAGAATGATCTGCGACGTCGGATTATAGAAATTGAACGCAGGCGGGAGAGTATCATCCAATTTGAGAAGGTGGTTTCGCCGTCTCAGGAGTATTACCGCAGGATGTCGCCTGTTTTTGGAGTCGGTAATGAAGTCATTCATTTTATGGAAGTAAACAACGACGGATTTAACGTTTACACAGGGGCGATTCGTGATCCGGAGAAAAAACCACTCAATCAGTGTTTGACTTGTGATTTGAGTATGCGGAAGTACCGGCAGGTTGTAACCGACGGAAGATCTCTCTCCTCGTGTCTTGACGATGGTCGACTCGTATTCATCGGTAAATATGAAAACAAAAACTACCTCCAGATAATTGATCCGGCAGTGGGGGGGATGGTTCAAAGGGTTCTGATACCGGAAGATGCTCCGACATCACCCGCATTCAGTCCTGACGGCCGATATGTTGCTTATTCTGCATGGTCGGGCACGCAATCCGATATTTTTGTTTATGATCTCACCTTAGAGTCCAGCCGGAATATCACAAACGATTCCTTTGTCGATCGAACACCTTTCTGGTCACCTGACGGTTCATTCCTCGTTTATTCATCCGAACGGGATGGTCAGTTTGATCTCTATGTGGAAAATGTTGGATCCGGGTTCAAGCAGATTCTTCTGACTGCAGCGGGTGATGAAATCACCCCGGCATGGTCTCCTGACGGTAAAAAGATAGTCTACATATCGGATCTCCAGGACGGCATCCTCGATCCATATATCATTGATCTTGAGACATCCAATGTGCGAAGACTGGCAGCTCCGGTAACGGGTTGCATGACACCGTCATTCTCAATCGACAGTAAAAATGTTGTTCTCTCATATTTTTACAAAGGATCGGAGAGAATAGTGGTGATTCCCGCAGACCGGATCCCCGAGATACCGGAGGTAGGGAAAGATATCGAACCTCTCGGTGTCGGAGGTGAAAGTGATTACACAAAAATGCGGGACGTCGAGCCGACGGGCGAATTTCCGAAATCGACGCAGGACTTGAATGCAGGCCCTGTCCGCTTCCACCTTGTTCCGGATTACGCCGTTGGAATGATCAGCTACGGTACGGGTGGCGATTTTGTGTTTGAGGGAGGTCTGGTCGTATCGGATATTCTTGGCGATCACCGGATAGAACTGATCGGTCGAAAGCGCGATAATGCCAATGGTCTTCTGGCTCAATATTTGTATTTACGGAACCGCATCGACTACGGCATCCTGTTCAGCCAGGACAGTGATTATTACTATGTCTATAACCCGTTAATCGGATACTACCAGAAGGTCAATTGGGATGAATACTGGGGCGATGTGGTTATGGAATACCCTTTTTCCACCTACTATCGTGCGGAGCTTCATGCGGGGTATCAGCATCTTGAGTATGAATCTGGAATCTCGGCATATAATGGTCTGGGTGAAAAATTCGCATATATAGAACCGGCGTTCGCAGGTGATACCGTTCGCTACAAATGGATGATGGGATACCCGGAAATTTATAAAGGATGGCGGTTTAGATTGAATACCCGGATTCCGGTAGCTGTCAGCGATGACCTGGAAAACTACTGGAACACTTATTTCGACTTCAGAGAATATATGCCTTTGTCCGAGAGAGTTGTTTTCGCTGCTCGTCAATGGGGCGCTTTCTCTCATGGCGAGGATCCCAGATATTTTGGAATCGGTGGTTTTGGAACCATCAGAGGATATGAATATAAGCGCCTGGTTGGAAGCCGGGTCGTTATAGCGAATGCCGAACTTCGTTTCCCGATTCTTGACTCAATCAGATTCCCTGGGGGTATAGCCTTTTATGGATTCAGGGCCAAAATGTTCATCGATGCTGCTGCTGTCTGGTCGGAAGACGATAATTACAAATCGAAATTTGATGATCCGGACACATCGGAACGTGAAGGGTCGCTGGCCGCTTCGTACGGTCTTGGGATTAACTTTTGGCTGATCGGTGTGGAATGGCATTTCGAATGGGCTCGTAAAACGGATTTTCAGAACTCATCAGGCGATTGGTTCTATGAATGGTCTATTCGACGCAGTTTCTAATTGATCCGGACAGTTCCCAATCGGACTCCCGGATTCAGATAATATGCGATCCACGGTCCATCAACATCAGTGAAGCATGATCAAAATCTGCCGGGAGAATTCCGATAAAGAGGGATCCCGGGCACCCATTACAATCACCCAATCACCCGTCTCTGTGGAATGTGAAATTTCGTCGATGATGTTTGCACGGTCCAGAACCTGTGCTTTTCGCCCACCGGCTAGGATCTGTGCAGCGAGATCCTCGGATCGGACATCTTGTTGAGTTGTTCCGCCGGCATAGAAAATTGGAGTTAAAATCAAGCGATCATGCGGTCTCAATCCGGATATAAACTGGTCGATGAGTTCATTGAATAGAAATCGTGTGGGACCGAAACCGTGGGGTTGATACACATAGATAACCCGATTGGACAATTGTCTGGATACCGACATGGTCGCCCGGATTTTATCAGGATTATGGGCGAAGTCATCGACGACGGTAACTCCGTTTTTTTGACCGGTAATCTGGAAACGCCGATGGATTCCGCGGAACGTTTCCAGCGCGGAAATACAATCTTTCGGAGCTTTTCCAAGGTAACGCAACAGAGTATAGGCGGCCATGGCATTTTGAAGATTGTGTACTCCGGGTATGGCAATCTGTAAACGGCATCCCTCCACGGTACATGCAGCCTGTAATCCCATCGTGGTGATGTCGGACATTCTGAAACGGGCACTCGGGTGTTCTCCGAAAGTGATGGATCGACTGGTTTCACCAGACAGTTCCCGTGTCAAAGGACAATCTGCATTGGCTATTAGAACGTCCTTGATGTTTGCGATATATTGCCTGAAGATGCTCAGCAGATCGTCAATCGGCAGATGATCCTTTGAAATATTGGTCAAAATGCCTATTGAGGGTTTGAATCGAACGAGACTCCCATCACTCTCATCAGCCTCGAATACTGACAGAGGACTTTTCCCCAACAGGATATCCGAGTCAACTCCGGTGCTGATCAAATCGAGGATTCTGGCACCATTAATGACTGTGGGACTAAATCCGGCCTGTTGTAAAGCCCATGCACACAGTCCTGTAACGGTACTTTTACCGGAGGTTCCTGCAACTGCAATATTTCGGTAGGAAGCCATCAATTCCATCAGGATTTCAGATCTATGGATGATTGGCAATTCGAGGCGTTTCGCAGCAAGAACATCCGGAATTGATGATTCGACCGCCGTGGAAATGATGACCTGATCCAGTTGATCATGAATGCCGGATCCATCTTGTGGAAACAACGTGATCCCTGCAGCGGTCAATTCACGGAAAAAATCACGCTGGTGCCCACGATCATTCTCACGGTCCGAACCGCTGATTTGATGACCCTGCAGATTCATCAGACGAGCGATACCGTTCATCCCGGATCCACCTATCCCGACAAAAAAAAGCGACTTTTTCATACCGTCTATCCCTGATTGATCCTCACATACCTTGGATCTGAAAATACATCAAATATAATTGTCGATCCACAAAATAAGAGATTCTCACGTACAATCAGAGGTTAACGCACAATACCGTGCGATTGATCCGATTTAAGTGAAAAAGAAGAACTCTGCAACCTCTTACTGAAGATCGCAGAGTCGCCAAAACACTTGAATGATTTTATCATGTAACGTAAGCTTGAACATGAAGCAGCCCAATGGAGGATCCCATTTTGAAAATCCATGAGTATCAAGCTAAAAACCTGATGAAGCAGTTCGGTATCCCTGTTATGGACAGTCGGGTGGCGGAGTCGATGGACGATGGTATTGCGATTGTGCAAGACATGTTTGATTCCGGTATTAAACGCATGTTCATCAAGGCTCAGATCCATGCGGGTGGACGCGGAAAGGCAGGCGGAATCGCTGAAATTCGATCGATGGATGATGCGGTCAAAGCGCTGAACCGAATTCTCGGCATGCGTCTAGTGAACAATCAAACCGGACCTGAGGGAAAAATCGTGCATAAGGTTATGATTGTGGAGGCTGACAGGGCCATCGTGCAGGAACTGTACGCCGGGATTATTCTGGACAGGGAACACGAACTTCCACTCCTTTTGGTTTCAGCAAAGGGGGGCGTAGATATCGAGGAACTTGCCGTGAAGCATCCAGAGGCTATTCTCAGACAATCAATTGATCCATGGCTTGGATTGATGGATTTCCAAGCGAGAAATTTGGCGGTAGATCTCGGCCTGACAGGTAAAACCGTGGATTTCGCGATTCGGACTTTTACGGGTATGTATCACATGTTCATGAATCTCGATTGTTCACAGATTGAGATAAACCCTCTGGCAATTGATCCGGACAGCAACATGTTTGCATTGGATGCCAAAGTCGCTTTAGATGAATCAGCATTTTTCAAACATCCTGAGTTGAAGCTTCTGCACGATCCTTTGGAAGAATCTCCGCTGGAGATATGGGCAGCAAAAAACAAGTTGAACTATGTAAAACTGGATGGTGAGATCGGTTGCATGGTTAATGGCGCGGGTCTTGCGATGGCGACGATGGACACGATTAATCATTTTAGAGGTAAACCAGCCAATTTCCTTGATGTGGGAGGCGGTGCCAATACGGAGACGATAACTGAGGCTTTTAAAATTCTCCTTAGTGACAACTCGGTTCGAGCTGTGCTCATTAATATCTTTGGCGGTATCGTCAGGTGTGACAGGGTTGCTGAAGGGATTATTCGAGCAGCCCAAGATTCGGCCATCGATCGTCCCTTAGTCATCCGACTGGCGGGAACCAATGCTGCTCAGGGAATGGATCTGTTGCGCCGATCCGGACTCTCGCTGGAAACCGCGTGCTGTCTCGATGAAGCTGCTGAAAGAGTTGTTGCGCTGGCAAATGAAGGAGTCAATCGATGAGTATTCTTGTCAGTCGTGATTCAAAGGTTATTGTTCAGGGTATTACAGGCAGGGAAGGTACTTTTCACACGGAAAGCATGAAAAAATATGGAACTCGGATTGTTGCCGGCGTAACGCCAGGCAAAGGCGGTACCCGGATAATGGATATTCCAATATTCGATTCAATGAAAAAAGCCGTTCAGACAACCGATGCCGATACATCAATCATTTTCGTCCCGCCTCGTTTTGCAACGGATGCAATTTTCGAAGCGGCTGATTCAGGAATCACCCTAATTGTCTGTATCACCGAAGGAATCCCGGCCATTGATATGATGAAAGTCAAAAAGCATTTAAAATCAATTGGTGTAAGATTAATCGGCCCCAATTGTCCGGGTCTGATTACCCCAGGGGAATGCAAAATTGGGATCATGCCATCTCCCATACATCGTCCAGGTCGGGTCGGTGTGGTCAGTCGCAGTGGTACGCTGACGTATGAAGTGATTTCACAGATAACGGAAGTCGGCCTGGGTCAATCCACCGCTGTTGGAATCGGCGGAGATCCAATTCCGGGAACGGATTTTGTCGATTGTCTGGAATTGTTCCAAAATGATCCGGGGACGGATGCGGTCGTTTTAATCGGCGAAATCGGTGGCAACTCCGAAGAACGAGCAGCCATGTTTGTTCATGATCACATGTCAAAACCTGTCATCGGGTTTATAGCAGGGAAGACAGCGCCTCCGGGAAAACGCATGGGGCATGCTGGAGCGATCATTGCAGGAGGAAAAGGCACAGCTTCCGAGAAGATTAAGGCGATGGAATCCGCTGGCGTACATGTGGTCAGTCGACTCAGCGAAGTCGGGAAAACATTACTCCGGAGTCTTGATCATTAAATTGTAATATGCTTCAATCCGTCGTTGATATCCGGATCCTGATGTGATACTCCACTAAAGAATGTCAATTATCTCCGGAGAATTAAAAACGACATAGAAATATGGGGGAATTAGCTTGAGCGCATCATCAAGGAAAGTTAAGGAAATCAGAATTCGCGCGGAGTGGTGTAAGGGTTGTGGAATCTGCGTTTATGTCTGCCCCAAAAATGTATTTGAAATGAATAGATTCAAAGCGATCGTCGCGAGACAGGATGATTGCATTGTCTGCGGCAGATGTGAAGAAGCATGCCCCGATTTTTGCCTTGAAATCATACCGGATGATTCAAGTAATCAGGATGTAGAACAATGAGCAACAAGATAAAACCCGTCTTCGTTCAGGGGAATCATGCCTGTGTGCTTGGCGCTTTGAAAGCGGGATGCCGATTTTTTGCCGGTTACCCAATCACACCGTCATCGGAAATAGCTGAAATTCTCGCAATTGAGTTACCTAAAATTGGTGGCCGCTTTATCCAGATGGAGGATGAAATCGCAGCCATGGGGGCTGTCATAGGTGCATCACTCACCGGGATGAAAGCTCTCACTGCAACGAGCGGCCCCGGATTTTCATTGAAGCAGGAAAACATCGGATACGCTGTGATGACCGAAGTGCCGTGTGTGATTGTCAATGTCCAGCGTGGTGGCATGAGTACCGGACTCCCGACTCAGTCTGCCCAGGGAGATGTCTTACAATCCCGTTGGGGAACTCATGGAGACCATGAAATCATCGTGCTGACACCCTCAACAATTCCGGAAATATATCGGTTGACAATTCGAGCGTTCAACCTGGCGGAGAAGTACAGAACTCCTGTTATACTGCTCCTCGATGAGATTATCGGTCATATGCGAGAGGTTCTTGTTGAATACGATGATGCCGATGTCGAAAGAATAGAACGGGTCCGCCCCGATTGTCCACCGGATCAGTATTTGCCTTTCAAACCTGATGAAACAGATATTCCTCCGATGGCAGATTTCGGATCCGGTTATCGATACCATGTCACAGGGCTGTGCCATGATGAAACGGGATTTCCAACAAACGATCCCGTAAAAATCGATAAAATGATGCAACGCCTGAATAGAAAAATCTCCCGGTACACGGATGATATCGTGGAATATCAATTGGATGGAAATTCTGATGCTCCCGTGTTGCTGATGGCGTATGGTTCATCCGCACGGTCAGCCCGACAGGCTCTTCGCATCGGTGATGAAAGAGGCATCTCAATGTCTTTGTTTCAGCCTTTGACAATCTGGCCATTTCCTGAGACCGCATTTCAGGCAGCTGCCGCCGGCAAGAAGAAAATTATAGTTGTGGAGGCTAATGCAGGACAGATGAAACGAGAAATTGAGAGACTTGTAAATCGAGATATCCAGGTGCAACTGATCGGGTCTCTTAATGGTGAACCGATTCATCCGGAGAAAATTTTGCTGGCAGCAGGGGAGGTCGGCTGATGTTCAATTATGAAAAATATCTCAGGGTCAAAAAATTTCCCCATATCTGGTGTGCCGGATGCGGAGATGGAACGATCCTAAAGAGCCTGCTCAGGGCTGTCGATCATCTTAATTTAAGTAAGGATGAGGTTGTATTGGTATCCGGTATCGGTTGTTCATCCAGGACGCCGGGCTATGTCGATTTCAATACATTACATACAACGCATGGTCGAGCTCTTGCGTTTGCGACCGGTGTAAAACACGCCAAGCCTGATCTTCATGTTATTGTAGTTTCCGGCGATGGTGATGCTACTGCGATTGGTGGTAATCACTTTATCCATGCTGCACGACGCAATATCGACATCACAATGATCTTATTTAACAACTTCATATACGGTATGACGGGAGGTCAGGCGTCACCGACAACTCCACTTGGCGCGATGGCGAGCACGGCTCCTTACGGTTCGATTGAACCAAATTTCAATGTCAGTGAACTGGCGAAATCAGCTGGAGCATCTTTTGTCGCGCGCACAACTGCATTCCATACTGGGCAGATGGAGAATCTGTTCATCAAAGCCATATCGAAAAAGGGGTTCAGCCTTGTAGAAGTGATTGTCCAGTGCCCGACTGCATATGGACGCAGAAACAAGTTGCGCTCACCAGTTGATATGCTGAAATGGCAAAAAGACCATGCAGTTCCGGTCAGCGCTGCTGCAAAGATGACGCCGGAGCAGCTGGAGGGTAAATTTACAACCGGAGTACTCTGGGATATAGATCGCCCGGAATATACGGATCAATATCGGAGGTTGATCGAAAAAGCCTCCGGTCAGTGTTAATCGGAAAATGAGCGGAGATATACACGATGAGATATGAAGTACGTCTGAGCGGAGCTGGTGGGCAGGGAATGATTCTGGCCGGAGTGATCCTGGCGGAAGCCGCCGCAATATATGATGACAAGAATGCCACTCAGAGTCAGTCATATGGACCGGAAGCCCGTGGAGGCGCCAGTAAATCTGAAGTAATTATAAGCGATGAGGATATCTTTTATCCCAAAGCGACCAACATTGATCTGCTTCTGGCGCTGACTCAGGAAGCATGCCAGAAATATGTGGGAGATCTGAAACCAGACGGCATCTTGGTCATTGACGAGGATCTCGTTCAGACAATACCGGACGGTACTTTCAGTGTTTTCCGCGTGCCGATTACAAAAATCGCTCAGGAAAAAGTCGGGAAGGTAATTGTTGCCAATATCGTGGCATTGGGCGTTATCGTTGGTCTATCGAAGGTTGTCAGTGAGACCGCTATCGAAAGTGCTGTGCTGGCGAGAGTTCCGCGCGGAACAGAAGACCTGAACCGAAAAGCGCTCCGCGCCGGTTTTGAAGCAGTGAAAGACTTATCGAAATAAAGTCCTGTTCATAGCTTTAATGCCCTTCGACACTGATTTTGCCCGCACGCTCCCGGAATGCCTGATAACGCAAATTTAGATAAAACTGAACGTGACGCTGTCGACATCACCGATCAGCGTACCCGCTGGATCCAACATCCCTGCCCAGATTGTCACCGGACCGAAAACGGGCATGTTCTGCGGAACGAGAAACTGAAGTATCGACTGCTCTATATCGCTTTCGGGACCCACTATCAGGTATTTGGAGTCAACTGAGCCGGACCATGACGGCCAGAAGTAGAACCTGTCGCTGCCAAAACTCTCACCGATATCCAGAATTATATACTCATACAGACTGACTGATGAATCTCCCGGATTCGTCAGGGTTGCACTGCAGAGAAAATAGTTACCGGGAGAATAAGATGATTCGTTGGTTGTTATCTCGATGGTGGGTGTACGATCTCCGGGTTCATAACCATAATAATTTTTATAAAATTCATTATAATATGCTTCCGCAATCACCTGATCGTGGATGAACAAGGTATTTTCATCGTTTGATACCTGGGCAGCCAGAGTCCAGTTATAGGAACCGGTTACAACTGATGCATCCGGTGATTGATAATCAAAGACTGCGAATTTATGGTGGAGCAGATTTCCATGAGGTGACACCTCATCATCAAGTATAACGTCGATGTTATTGCTTTTTATGTAATCATAAACCGAATAGCTGCTTTGTGCCTGAAGATCATCCATCACTCCCCGGACAGTGAGTCCGGTATTCAATACTTGAATCAGTTTTCCTGCAAGATTGGATTGAGTGAAGGTGTACATACAGAAGTGAATACTATTTTCAGTCTGATCGATCCGGTTCATTATGGCATCGTAAGCCGTATTCGGGAATTCGTCTTTTGTCGGGGAAAAATAAAGATCCAGGTTAACACCGTTGCAGGTGTAATGATGATTTATCACTGTATTTTTATTGGTCGAAAAATGGCAATCACCATGCGGGCCGGATGTTCCACCCCACATCTCATTGAACTCGGTGAGATAGGCTTCTGCCAGGTCCTCGCATTCTATAGCAACTGCATTGTTATTATTGTATATGGAACCAGAATTGGTTGTGTTATAGGAACCGGTCCAGACTTTTATACCATCAACAACGCAAAATTTATTATGAACCTGGATACTGTCGTTACTCCAGCCGTCGCACGTTTCATCGATTATATACAGACCTGCATCTTCCATACGCTGACATCCCGATAGTCCGCGGTAATTCGCATCGGTGATAATCCGAACATTATCAACACCCAGACGGGTAGCTGCCGCAATGAAAGCATCTGCCACAACCGAACGGTCAATCGAGTAAAAAGCGCCTGCTACTGTTTCGTTTGCACTGTTTATGAAGGCAGCCAATGCGGTGTCGATTCCATTGGTGCTACTATGCTGGGCATCGTTAAAATATACTTCGAAGCCATCCGGAATTTCCGCCGCTGAAAGGTCACAGGTTCCTCCAATGATTGCCATCGTGAGAAAGCATGCTATAAATGAGTGTTGTTTCATTCGGTACCTCCTGCTTATGATGTACCGTAGGATGAGTGTTTCGTCAAGATTACGAGGGCGACTGTAATGCATATTGAGTGTCAGTGATAAGGAACAACATCACGTGAGAAATAATGTCAGAGATGCTGCATTTCTGGGCATGATAGCGCTCGTTCTCAGATTGGGTCATTTTTTCTTAATCGGAAACGATCCCGTTGCCGATATTCTGGTGCTCGATAGCTGGTCATACGATCGGATTGCGCGATTAATAATCTCGGGTGAAATGCCGAATAAAGTGTATTTTCAGGCACCCTTCTATCCCTATTTTCTTGCTGCTTTTTATAAAATATTTAACGGTAGTATTGATTCCGTTCGTATTGCTCAAATCATTCTCGATACTATCTCAGCTGTTGCTGTTTTTCGAATTACACGTATCTTGTTCGGATGCCGTTCTGCATGGATTGCCGGGGTCTTTATGGCTGTGTATCCGGTATCTATATTTCAAAGTGGTCTGATACTGAAGACAACGTTGAATATCTTTTTTGCCGCATCGATGATCTGGTTGATTATCGAGAAACCCCGTTTCCCAGATAGCATTCGCATGATAATGCTGGGTCTCATAAGCGGATGGGCGGCTGCAACACAGGGATCCGTACTACTGCAACTGCCTATTCTTCCGATTTGGATTATTGTCGATAGTGGATGGCGATGTCTGCCGACATGGATCAAACGAATCGCGCTGTTTGGTCTGGGTTTGAGTATTGGTATCGGACCGTTCACATTAAGGAACTACCTTGTCAGCGGAAGATTCGTTCTTCTGACATCGCAGGGAGGAGCGAATTTTTATCTCGGTAACAGTCCATATTCCGATGGAACAAGCAAACGACCGCCCAGGGTGAGGATGACGCCTGAATATGAAGAGGAGGATTTTCATCGGGAAGCAGAATATGCTGCAGGACAATCGCTCACACCTGAAGATGCGGGTCGGTACTGGCGGGATGAGGCTCTTAAATGGATGCGCGACCATCCTGGAGATGCATTGAAACTGGAGGCCAGGAAATTCGCCTTGTTTTGGAACCGGGTCGAAATACCCGACAACTATGATTTTGATTTTTACCGGCGCTATTCCTGGTTGATTCGGTATCCAAGATATCCATTCTGGATCATCGGCTCATTAGGATTGGCAGGAATGATATTTCTCACGGCATCATGGAGGAAAACCTGGTTCCTGTATGCATGGTCATCATCCTATTGTTTTATCTGGGTGATGTTCCATATTTATTCCAGGTACAGGTTACCGATGATTATCTTTCTGGCACCATTTGCCGCTGAATTCATCAGCAAAGTGATCGATTTGACTAAAACCGGTCGGTATACATCACTGGCGGGTCATTACCTGCTATGGATCGGCATTGTACTGTTCCAGGCAATTCCACTGACGGCCTATTCATCTGCTCAGCCCCTGTTCAATCTTGGTTCCGGTCTGACGCGTCTTGGCCGGCTGGATGAAGCCAGGACAGCTTATCTTGAGGCATTGGATGCATTGCCGGGCTATGAACCCGCAATGGTTAATCTGGGGAAATTGGCATGGTCTCAGGGTAATCCTGCTGAAGCGATTTTATGGTGGGAAAAAGCAATTGATACCAATCCAAAAGCCGTCGAAGCCCATTCCAATCTGGGTAGTTTGCTGGCCATGCAGGGAAAGATGATGGAAGCGAAAGGCCATTTCCTCGTCGCAACTCAAGAACAACCGTATTACTTCCTGGGGTGGCTGCATCTGGCTCAAACAGAAGAGTCTCTTCAAGAATATGAGAAGGCATTGGAAGCCTATAAGAAGGCCATTGATTTAAAACCTCATGATGTACAGGCTTTGTACGGCAGGGCAAAGGTGCTTGAAAAAATCGGTGGTGGGGAATCAGCACTGGCAGCATGGCGCATTTATTTAGACGAAGCGGACGACATGTTGGAAGAAAGAATCTACATTGACGAGGCAAAAACAAGAGTTGAATTGCTTTCGCATGAGATTCCTGTGGCCGGCGTGGAATCAATGGAAGGGGGATTAGCTCATTCGGATGAAACGTCGGATCAGCGGGGACCGGCCGAACATCCATCGGATCGTATGCAGTAAACCTCCAGTGCGGATGTTGTTCATGATCGAAGCATGATAGTGCCTTGAAACGGCTTTCAATTTTTGAAAACTGTTTTCATTGACCAGTGAATCCGAATGGTCCGGTGCGCGAAGGGGATTTCTGACCCATTCGATCAAAGGCTTAGTAGTGGCAGAGACTGAAAAATGTGAATCGCAGTAAACGAATGCCCGTTCCGCATTCGATTTGATAAATTCCGGATTATGTATGGCTTCCGTAATCACACTAACAAGGCCCTCTGTATCCTCAGGCTGAAACGTTGATCCCAGGGCTTCCTGGCGAATAACTCGAGACAATTCGCATAATTCCGACGTGACAATCGGTAGTCTCATCTGCATCCAATCCATCAGTCGATTCCGGCTCCCAAGAATGCCTTCGTAAGAAAACAGATCGATATTTATTCCGATATCTGATTCCTGGACACAGGCTGGAACCTCGTTAAACGGTATCCACCCACGCATAACAAAGCGATTCCGGAATTCAGACCCTTCGATTCGATTAAGAAAATGCTTGTATGTCAGTTCATCATGCGAGGCAATTTCCCCGCCGGTACTGACAAAATAAACTTGCGGGAATCGCTGGAACACGCGTTCCAAGGCTTCAAACAACGTATTCACATCAGTCCACGTATTGTATCCGCCACTCCACAAAATGATAAATGCATCCCGAGGTACAAGGACACCTCGAAGCACCGGTTCGGACGGAGGGTCCAACGGCAGATTCTCATTCATTGAACAGGGTATAACCCTCGTAAACTGATAACCGGTTGTGGCACGGTTGAGTCGAAACCGTGTGCCGAGTTCGCCAATTGTTGCATATGATTGCGGATTTGAGACAACTGACAGCACATCCGCTCTGTCGAGGATGGATTCTTCCTGTCTCCATAATTGCGAGATGTAGTAATTATCTCTGAATACCTGTGATTTGGTTTGAGCTTCAGCCATGACATGTCCAAAAAGATCTGCCCAGATAGGGCGGTCGGTTATCAGTTGTGTGGCCATATAAGATGGAAAGATTGTCGCTCCGACAATGCAATCCGGCTCGAAGTTGTCATGAATCCTTTGGAGCCAGGCGCTGTTTTCGAATATTTCCTGTCGGACCGAGTAGTAAATGAGATTGCCATGTTCTTCTGCCATGGCTGGTTCTGTCGTAACGTTTTTATAAGCAGCGAGGTGGCGACTGCAGATCAGGCAGAGTCGGTTCCCGTCCTCCAGCAGAGGGCGAACGAATTGCCAGGTTCGTTTACCAGGCGCCAGTGTACACGTATCGTTTTCAGTAGGCAGCGGACTCAATCCCAACACCAGAACACGTTTCATCCCATTAGTTTTCCTTTCAGGGTCTTGATACTCAACCATGCGATTCGATGGGATACGCAGATATAGGCGATGCATAGGGGTAACCACTGTTCACGGGGTGCGTACTTCCGGAACCATGTCAACTCCGACCGAAGGAAACATCCCCAGAAGTATCTGAAAGTAAAATGCTTTAATATTAGTTTCAATCGGTTCCGATGGTACAATCGATAGAATCGGGGACTGAATTTGCCGGTGGATGTAGACTCATGGTGCAAGGCTTCTGCTCGATGGCAATACCGAATTCGATAACCTGACCGAGATGCCCGGATACAATAATCGAGTTCCTCATAATATGCGGGATGAAATCGGCGATCGAACAGACCGATCTCATCGATGAGTGATCGTTTGAAGGCAAAAACCGCTCCGGTCACATAATCAACATCACGGTCCTGGTCATATTGGCCCGTATCAATTTGACCTGCGCCATAATGATCGGTTAAACCATTTTCGTGCAGAATACCACCTGCGTGTTGAAGGGTTTTTCCATCGATATTATAGATTTTGCATCCTGCGATTGCGATTGTGTCGTCTTCAAGAACTTCAATCAGTTCTTTCAAAAGACCGGGCATCATCACCGCATCCTGATTTAGAAGAAAGATAACATCTCCTTTGGTCGCCAGGATACCCTGATTGACGCCACCGGTAAATCCTTGATTTTTTTTGTTTCGGATTAAATGAATATCGGAAAAATTCGTCTCGATGAACTCCGGTGTCCCATCTCTAGATCCGTTATCGACAACCACACACTCCACATGTGGGTAATCTTGATCCTTTGCCGAACGAATACAGGCTTCGATGTCCTTCACACCGTTCCATGTAACCACGACAATACTCACGAGTGCTTGTTCCGGCAGCTTAAGCGGCCGCCCGTTGAGAGCGGGTCTATTTACAGGGAGCTGATTATATGGATTCTCCGCCGGGTTTCGTTTGCGAAGTTCACTTTCGAGATGTCGAATATAATGTTCCAGCGATTGGAGATGCCGGTTTTTCCCATCCAACTCGCTCTCAAGTTTTCTAATGTAGGATTGGTCACTCCATTGAAGCGGATCTTTATGAGCCAGTGTCTTTCTTTTTTGTCTGTGATCCGGTGCTGTGACCGGATTCGACAGCCAGTTCTGGAATGGTTGAGTTGTTGCATCGAAGGAAAGGTGTTTCAGACCATAATCACGGGCTCTTTTTCCAGTTTCAGCGACTGCCTCCGGATCCTTTGTGAGAGCGAGTATTTTACTCGCGAGAGCTTCTGGATTGCCAAGGGGGTAACTGTATGCCAGTCCTCTTTCCGGGAGATCCAGCGAGAGCTCACACAACTCGCCGATAAGTGATGGCAGCCCGGCTCGCAGCCAGTCAAGCACACGATTTTTGCTGCCAAATACTCCCTCATACATATATCGATCAATATTGATTCCGATATCCGCTTCAAAATAATAGTTATGGACATCCTCTTTGGGAACCCATCCTTTCAGGACAAATCGACTGGCAAAATGCGATTTCTTTACCCGGTTTACGAAGGCGGGATACGTGATTTCGTCGTGACCGTCAATCTGCCCGCCTGTGCTGACGAACCAAATATCTGAATTCTGGGCCATTGCCTGTTCCAGTCCATCGACCAGCGTTTCTGTGTCCGTCCAGGTATTAAAACCTCCGGACCACAAAACGATGAAAGCATTGTCCGGCACTTCGCGACCTCGGATAACGCATTTATCGTGTGTGTATAAGGTGGATTCCATTGCACAGGGAATAGGATCACAGAAAGAATAGCCGGTAGTCGCTGCGGTTAATCGTCCGATTAAACCCAATTCTCCGACAGTTGCTGATGCCTGGGCGCGGGAGACCGTAGAAAACTTATCTCCGGATTGTAGAGCCAGAAGGGCATGCCGTCGAAAATGATCCAGGAATTCGTCGTTCTGATAACGGTATGCTTTTGCTTGAGCTTCAGCCATCACATGCCCAAATAAATCGAACCAGATCGGACTGTCGGTACGAATATGGGACAGTGGAGTACCGGCAAAAACAGTTGCTACAAGTATCGCATCCGGTTTGAATTGGTCGTGAATTTCCTGGATTCGATGTGTATTGGCAAATTCACTGTCCGACATATTGTAATAGGAAAATCCATGCTCATGACTGAATACTTCCGGAAATGTCTCGGCAGGATAGATGAATGGAATCCGATTCGCGATCAGGGTTACATCGGCTGATCCTGTGCTCAGCAGTGGCTTGATAAACTGCCAGGCGCGAATTCCGGGACCGAAGTTTTTCAGTGTGTTTTCAAAGGGCAATGGTGCAAAACCGAATACTAATAGACGTGTCATGGTTTGTGTTGTCCGGATACTATTTGAGCGAGCAGTTGAGTGAATTTTGCCTGTAGATCCGTGATAATCCTATCTTTTTCTGTGAGAGTTGTTTCCAAATGCAAAGCATAAGATTCGAGTTGATCATAAACGGCCGATTCCGATTGGGCCCGAATCGCTTCCTCGGCCAGCAGCCTGATTCTTTCGGTTAGATCGTTGTTTGATATCTCTAACATGTTGTTGCGATCCCGATACTGATCCAGTTCTTTTTGAATTTTCCTGGCGTGATCTTCCAGGTAATGAAATGACTGTGAGATACTTTTATGTTCAGCTTCCACGCGGCGAACGTATTGATGGATGGTTTGCAGTGCCTCTTGAATTCGCTCAAAAGATTCAACGGTGTCTGAATTGATGTAATCCTCTTCCGGCAGTGACAGATGGTCATTCGAGAATTCCGGATGCTCATGATGACGGCTTGCGATGATAAAGGTTCTATAGGCACTATGTTCATTCCCGGTAATGATGGGTAGGTGATTGATGCATCGGAATAAGTTGTCTCGCATTTTCGATGTTTCCGGCAGTAATCCAAGAGTGTAATCCACAACATGCGCCAAGGCCCAGAGTTGCAGGGGGAATGTATGATAAACTCTGATAAAAGGGAACTTGAGAGCAAGAAAATCGATGATGGTTTTCCAGTCTATCAGCCCGTTTTCCCGATGTTCATCCAAGAACCGGTAACTTTCTCCAGCAAATTTCAGGTGGATTGCCGCCAAATATGTCTCATGGGCTACCGTTTTCGGTTTATCCATGGGAAAGGAAATTATGGCTGTGTCACTCGTAATTCTGTCGATTTCCTGCAGAAGCAAGTTTCGATTGAAGGAATCAACATGCTCTAGTACATCCAGGCAGACCGTAAAATCGAAACAACCGGATGGGAAAGGTGTCCTTTCCGCCATGCTCTGAACGAATCGCCCGGAAACTCCTTTTCGCGATATATCGGACTGTATGACCGTCTGATCATCCAGAAAGAGGGTCAAGATGTTTTCAGTGGAGCCCAGATCGAGTATTCTCCGCTCTCCGAATCCATCGGGGCAGAGGGCCCTGAGATATCGGGCGGTGAAGAAAAATCGATTGAATCGGTCGGGTGCCGTTTGGGTCAAGGTCATAACTTGATTATTCTAGCAGAAATATGGATACTTTTGCATCAGTAATGCGTCGCAGATGACGTAGCCGGCATTATTGCCGTTTAAGACTCAGAATGTTGTAGTGGAGGGTGCATGATGAAGAATTGGATGTATATATTGATGACTCTGGTTATGGTTTCAGGTTTTGACGTTTTCGCTGAGGAGACAAAAACCCTTGATTCGGGTTGGATCGACGTAACGCGAGAAGTTGCCGCTAATCCAGCTGATGCCGGCGGATGGGTCAAAGACGAGACGGGTAAAGTCTTCCGATCATCGGATGGTAATTTTATCAAGATTCAGCATGCGACATTCGGAGTGTTCAAGGTTGATCTTCCCGGTGCCAAGGTTTTTCGGATTGACGGCGATAAGGACGTCCTGCAGGACGGATCCAGTCTGTTACAACGCGATGCGGGCCAGACCTTGGTTATCAAATTGAAAGACTACAAATTCAAGGTGCAATTTACAGAAAAAATTGAAGGCATGAAATCAATACCCGGTATCAAGGGGATGTAAAAACGAGTTTTTTTATGAATCACCGGATTCGAATCATGGAGACCGGATCGGTTCGGGCGTCGTTATTGAGCAGATGGAACGGATATGATAGTGTGAAAATATGATTTTTCCCCGTTCAGTTTTTAGCCGATCGCTTCTATGCGCTATCATGCTGGCAGGCTGTTTCCCGGCCTTTGCACAAGATGATCTGGGTGCCTCTGCGGGGATCTCCCAACTTTGGGCCCGCCAGCTGGAATCATTTGAAAAGGGCACTGAAACTGCGGATTGTGGCGAGAGCCAACTGGATATACTAGAATTTCTTCTGGACAACGGCATTCAGCGCGCACCCGAGATCGGAGCGGCATATACCTTGTTAGGTCTGGAAGCGGAAAAACAGGGTCGATGGAGTGATGCACAATGGGCGTTCGATGCTGCTCTCCAGGTGGATAAACTCAATGTCCCTGCTGCCAGGGCAGCACTGGCGAATGCCAGGCACCTGGGTATCGGTGAGGGATTCAACCGGTTGAATCTAAGTATACGATTAGCAATTCAGCGAATGCTTGATATTGGTGTTCGTCATATCCTCATTGGAAACACTGCCCTTGCATTGATCGTGGCGTTCGTTCTTTTCGGGGTTACTACAATCTGCGTGATCAGCATCCGACAACTTGCACTGGCCATCTTTGAACTCCATTCAAGGATTAGTTTCATCAGCGATATACGAATAACAGGAACGGCGTTAATCCTCGCATTGATTTTGCTCGCCATTTCTCCTATCGGGTTACCGGGATTGCTGATCTTGCTCCTGATGATCGCATTCGCGTTCGGTGAGAGGAAACAAAGAACCACTCTCTGGATCGCATGGCTTTTAATGCTCGCTGTTTTTCCCCTGTCAATCATTCATATAGCATCGATCATTTTAGAAAATAACCATTTTTTTAGAGTCTCCCGTTATACTCTTACAGGTGGATATTCCGAGCCGGCTGTATCTGATTTGAAACGATTGGCGGAGAGGGAGACGAATCAGGAAAAACGGGCACGTATCAGTTTTGTTCTGGGTATGCTTTATAAAAAAGGTGGTTTTTTCAATGACGCGCATCGGGAACTGGAACGTTATCAGGAAGTAAATCCCAGGGATGCAGGTGTCTATATAAATCTGGGCAACATCGAGTTTATCAATGACAGGATCAAGACGGCAACGGAGATGTATCGTAAAGCTGAAAGTCTGGACCCGCAAAATCCGTTGATATATTTTAATTTATCCAAGGCTTATCTGAGTCAGTTCAGATTTGAGGAAGCGAAGGATATGCAGAATCGGGCTGCGAAACTCGATCCGATCATGACGGGAAAACTGAATGCAGTCCACAGCTCCAAGCCGGTTCGCATGGTCGTTGACATAGATATACCCAAAACCTGGATGTTCGAAGAAGCGATCAATGCGTTAAAGGCATCAATCAATCATGCCGATGATTACTGGCGATTTCGTTTGATTCAGACTGACTTCAAACAATCGCTTATTATATGGGCAATCATATCGCTGATTTTGCTGCTGCTGCCCCTTTTGTCACACTCCGTCGTGCTGAGCCGGTTCTGTCTCAAATGTGGTAAGCCGATGAAACCGGATGTTTTGAGTGGAGGAACGGATCACATTTGTGTGACGTGCCACATGGTGTATTTTAAAAAGTCTGAGGGCGCGAAAATACGGCAGGCAGGATCGGAAGCAACATCGGGATTGCGATTGAACTGGGACTCAATCATGCATCGCGTTCTATCATGTGTATTGCCGGGTGCGGGACGTCTGTACAGCGGATACATGATCAGCGGGCTGATCATGATTTTGTTTTGGACGGTTGCTGCCGGGATTCTGTTGGCATCAGTGCGTTTCATCCCATCTTTTTATCGCATTCCATCAGGGATCCTTGGAATCGGTCGTTACCTTCTCATCGGTGTCATCATTCTCGACTATGTTATTTCCATCCGTTGGGGCTTGTTGGAGGAGGATGTGTGAACCAGCATTTTCCAGCAGACGGGCGGCTTGAAGACTATCCAGTATTCAGGATTTTAGCGGAAATTGGAACGAATCGGCTGTCCGGAGTCCTGACTGTCTTTAGCGAAGCGGATACCATTGATCTCTTCTTTGATTCCGGTGCATGTGTTTTCGCAGAATCGCATTATCCTCGAGAGGAACTCCACTTGGGTCAATTGCTGGTCAACAGGGGATACTGCGATCAGGATCAACTCAAAAACTTGCTGAATGAACAGAAAACCAAAATGCTGAAACTGGGACGAATGGCACGTGATGCCGGATGGTTGACCGATACGGAATTAATGCGCGTTCTCGAGGATCAGGTCCTGCTGATACTGTTTCCGAGCCTGACTTGGACGCATGGAATCTATTTTTTCAAATCGTCTGATTGTATGCCCTATGATAAAACATTGTTCCGGCCTGTTGATCTCAAACCGGTATTTCGATCAGGACAGAAAATACTGAAAACCTGGTCATGGATGCAGGAACGAATGCCGAATGAAACACTCGTTCCCAGCAGAACTGAGGCAAAGGAAGTCATCCCGGAAGGTGTCAAACTCGAGCATAGCGATGCGTCATCCAATACATTCGTGATGACCAGAATTCAGGAAAAAGTCTATGAATTGATAGATGGAAATCGAACGATTCGTGAAGTTCTGGATGGTGTTCACCTTTTTGAGTGGTTTGCTCGAATAGCACTTCTCGATCTTGAGGATGCCGCTGTGATCACGATCCAGGAGATGAAGGCAAAAACGAAGAAAAAGGCTTCAGCACAAAGAGAAAAACAACCGATTAATCTTATCATTTTCCTTCGTACGCATGCCCAGGTTCTAATGAAAGTTCTGGCAGGAACACTCGGGTTACTTGTTGTCGGATACCTGATCTCTCACGTTTCATTTAAAAATATGATGATGCCGAAAAAGATATATAATCGGGCATTTACACCAAAATCATCAACCATTACTTTAATGGAAGGCAATGCGATACGATCAGCAATTGTCGTATTTTATCTGAACAGAGATAGTTTTCCCGAAACGCTTGACGATATGGTCCGAGCCGGGTTGCTGGCAACGGGCACTATGATGGATGGATGGGATAACAGGTTCGAATATCGGAAAATCGACGATAGGTATGAACTGAGAAGTCCCGGCCCGGATGGCGAATTGTCCACGAGTGACGATGTCGTTCTGACCGGACAGATCAGTGATCACATTTTTGGTTGTTATTATCCACAATCTCCGGCCCTGCCGCCGGAAAGTATCCAACAATGATTGGGGGATTTGTCATGAAGAAAGTATCATCAATAGTATTTATGGCGTTAATTCTTGTTTGGGTATCCGGATGCGCTGAAGTTGGACCTCAGGAAGCAGGGATCCGAACAACGATGATCGGTCTTGACAAAGGTTTTGGGCAGGCGGAGTGGTTCAAGCAGGGCATAAAAACAAAACCTCTTTCTCCTGGATTGTATTTCAGTATTCCTCATCTGACGAATGTCGATAAATATCCGGTACAGGAATTGCGATACAACATGTTCAAGGACACACCAAGTGGTCGCAACGATATCTCTTTCAAAACAAAAGATGGACAGATTGCCTGGATCGATGCTACCATCCGCTACCGGTTGATCTTTGAAAAAATCCCGGTTCTTCACCGTGAATATGGCCATCAATACCTGGAAAATGTCCTCCTGCCAACGGTGCGTTCTTTGGTCAATAACAAACTGGGAGAATACAGTGCAGAAGAAATATATGATGGTAAAACACGCCAACAGGTATCAGAGGAGATAGCGGATATAATCAATATGGGATCAGAGGGACAACGCGGTACAATGGATATCGGACTCGAAGTGATTGATGTATTGCTAAGGCGGTTCGAATTTACTGACGAATATCAAGCTGCTATTGAGCAGAAAAAAATTGCTTCGGAGCAGCATCTGGCTGCGGTGGAATGGGCAAAGAAAAGAGAAGCCGAAGCGCGGGGGGAAAAACTAGCTGTGATTCAGGAAGCGGAAGGTAAGGCGGAACGAATCCGAAAAGAGGCTGATGCAGATCTTTATGCGCGTCTGAAGGAGGCGGAAGGGGTTTTACAGATGGGTCTGTCTCAGGCGGAAGCCCAGGCAGCCATGGTAAAAGCGATGGGGAGTGGAGATGTGCTGGTTCGGATGGAATTCGCGAAAAATCTGAGTCCCAAATTGCAAGTCTGGGGTGTTCCGACCGGTCAGCAGAATAACTCCATTATGGACCTTTCAGGTGTTTTCGGATCTATGTTCCCACAATCCGAAACCAGCCAGCGAACTCTCGTCGAACCGTAACGGACGGTTAGAGCGGGATTTTTTTCAGCGCATGTCGGTATTGACCCGTCATATCTCGATTCGGACAGAAGGTTTCGGCCAGGTATCCGATCTGACGGCATTCATCCGGAATGAGCTCGCCATCAGCGGTTTAACGGCAGGGACTGTCCTGATTTTTGTTCCAGGCTCCACGGCCGGGGTCACAACGATTGAATTTGAATCTGGAGTTATCGAGGACTTCAGGGAATCCACGGAGCGATTAATACCCGAATCCGGTCACTATGAGCACAACGCGCGATGGGGAGATGGAAATGGTTTTTCACATGTTCGGGCGGCATGGATTGGTCCTTCTCTGACTGTACCGTTTGAGAACTGTTCTTTGCTGCTTGGCACCTGGCAACAGGTCGTTCTCGTTGATTTTGATAATCGTTCCAGGCAGCGGGAGATCATCGTTCAAATGAGCGGGGAGTAACCGATTGATGGCGGACCGACAGTCTGAAGGCAAATATCGAATTTCAGCAATTGCCGTCATGCTGGGCATTCACCCACAGACCATTCGCACGTACGAAAGAATGGGCTTTATCCATCCTGCTCGAAGTCGGGGAAACAACAGGTTGTTTTCTGATCGGGATGTCGAGATTATTGAGAGGATTCAAAGTTTGACGCAGGACATGGGAGTCAATCTTGCAGGTGTTGAAATAATAATGAGAATGCGGAATCAGATTGAGGTGATGCAGACAGAAATACATCAATTATTAGACGCAGTAAAAGCAGGATTAGAAGGCATTGATGAGGATAAATATCAATATATAGCTGCAGTAATAAAGCGCTGCAGGTATTTGGAAGGTACAAAAAGATCCGGCGACGACCCGGTAAAAGAGTTAAATGATGAATCATGACAGGGAAAATCTGCGGAGTTATTTGAAAGAGATCAGAAAATATCCTGAATTGTCACGTGAACGTGAATTGGAATTAGCGGAGCGCATACAAAGGGATGGTGATGAGGATGCCGTTAAAGAGTTGGTGGAAGCCAACCTGAGATATGTGACATTGATTGCGAGAAAATACATAAAGTCAGGTATTCCATTATCGGATTTAATCAACGAAGGCAATATCGGTCTGATGGCTGCGGCCCGACGGTTTGAACCGGACCGGGGTGTAAAATTTATAACCTACGCTGTGTGGTGGATTCGCCAGGCCATCCTGTTTGCAATCTCGACAAAAAGCCGAATGATCCGACTCCCTCCCAAGCAGGAGACATTGCTTCATAACATCAATAAAACAAGAATCCGCCTGATGCAGGAACTTGGCAAGGAACCCGGAGTCCAAGAAATAGCATCGGAATTGGGTGTTGAAGTGACAGAAGTTGAAAACCTGATTCAACTTGGTTGGAACTCGGTCAGTCTTGAGCCGGTTGACGATGACAAGGACACCCGGGAGTCGGGAATCGATATCCCTGATGATCGAATCATTGTCGATGACAAGGTGATCAAGGATGAGTTTGTCGATGATGTTGAGTTATTACTCACGTGCCTTCCGGAGAGGGAGAAGGAAATTTTGCGGCTTCACTTTGGATTCGATGGGGATCCATATACACTTCAACAAATTGGTGATCGTTTTAACCTGACACGGGAGCGGATTCGTCAGATCGAACGGCGTGCTATTGAGAAATTACGCAACAAGGCGATCACAAGAAATCTGAAAGATTATCTAATTGAATGATAGGAAATATCAAAATGTACAAAGAAAATTCGTTATCGTCAGTTCTGATTGTTGGATCGGTTGCTCTTGATTCAGTAAAGACACCTTATGGTCATCACAAGGACATGTTGGGTGGTTCTGCCACGTATTTCAGTATGGCTGCATCACATTTTGTTCCGGTCAGGCTGGTTGCCGTAGTCGGAACGGACTTTCCGGAGACCGCTCGAAATCTTTTGATTTCAAAGCATGTGGATCTGTCGGGTTTGCAGGTTGTCGAAGGCAGGACATTTCGTTGGGCCGGGGAATATCGTGGAAGTATGAATGAAGCGATAACCCATGAAACGCAATTGAATGTCTTCCAGAATTTTGAGCCATGTCTGCCGGACATCTATGCCGATACGAAGTACGTGTTCCTTGGAAACATTGATCCGGCACTGCAGCTCCGCGTTCTTTCGCAGATCTCAAAACCAGAGTTGGTGGCGCTGGACACAATGAATTTTTGGATCGAAAGTGCACGGGATACTTTACTGGATGTGCTTAAGAAAATTGATTTACTGATAATCAACGAAGGAGAACTACGTCTTTTAACCGGAGAGAATCGATTGCCCGACGGCGTGCGACGTTTGTGCGACATGGGTCCGCGTTCACTCGTGATAAAACGCGGGGAATATGGATCGATTCTTTACCATGATCAGGAGTGGTTTTTTGTTCCGGGTTATCCGGAACCGATGGTTGTCGATCCAACAGGGGCGGGTGATTCCTTTGCCGGCGGATTCATGGGTTCAATTGCCCGGGATGCAGTTGTGTCACGGGAATCACTCAGGCGTGCGATGGTATCTGGTTCGGTCATGGCATCGTATAACATCACCGATTTCGGTCCATGGAAACTCGCTGGTCTGACCGGTACCCAAATCGACGAAAGATTCAATCAGTTTGTCCAACTGGTTACTATCTGAAGCAAGTATTTCAGTTTAAAGCATGCTTGAGAACATCCGTTATCCGGCTAACCGGAATAAAGGTGATCTTTTCCCTGACAAAAGCCGGGACCTCCTCCAGATCCTTTTCATTTCGGCTCGGCAGAATAATCGTTCGGATGCCTGATCGATACGCGGCCAGGCATTTCTCTTTGATGCCCCCTACCGGAAGTACATCTCCTCGAAGCGTAATTTCTCCAGTCATGGCAACCATTTTCCGCGGCATTCTGGCCGTCAGAAGAGATACAAGGGCGGTGGCGATGGTGACACCTGCCGATGGTCCGTCTTTTGGTACTGCCCCTTCCGGAACATGAATATGAATGTCAGATGTTTCGAAAAAATCCGGGTCAATTCCAAGATCGCACGCCATGGATCGAATGAACGAGAGTGCTGCCTGTGCGGATTCCTTCATCACATCTCCCAGTTGTCCAGTCAGGATTAACTGTTTCTTTCCTGTCATACGTGTGGCTTCAATGAACAGAACATCTCCGCCGTAAGGTGTATAAGCCAGGCCAATAGCGATGCCGGGTTGTTGGGTTCTCGTATCGATATCGGAGAAAAACTTCAGAGGCCCGAGAAACGAATGGAGTTTCGCTCGAGTAATTACCACAGGCTCAGTTCGTCCCTCGACAACCTCACGCGCGACGGCTCTGCAGATCGTGGAAATTTCACGTTCAAGATTTCTGACACCTGCTTCGAGGGTGAAACCCCGGATTATATCGCTGATGGCACTCGGATGAAAACGAAGTTGCTTCCGAGTCAGCCCGTGTTCTGTCAATTGTCTTGGAATTAAGTGGCTTTTTGCAATTTCCAGTTTTTCTTCAATCGTGTAACCGGATAATCGAAGAACTTCCATTCGGTCCTGTAAGGCAGGAGGAATAGTCTCGAGGATGTTGGCGGTTGTAATAAAAATAACTCTGGATAAATCGCAATTGACGTTCATATAATGATCCGCGAAGCTGTTATTCTGTTCAGGATCCAGAACTTCCAGCAATGCGGACGCGGGATCCCCCCGGAAGTCCATGCCGATCTTATCCACTTCATCAAGCATGAACACAGGATTGTTCGATCCTGCTTTTCTCAATCCCTGGATAATCCGACCCGGAAGTGCTCCGACATACGTTCGTCGATGTCCCCTGATTTCGGCTTCATCCTTGACTCCACCCACTGATATCCTGTGAAATTTGCGGTTCATTGCCCGGGCGATACTTTTTCCCAGGGAGGTCTTTCCGGTTCCGGGCGGTCCGACGAAACAGAGGATCGGACCTTTCATGTCCTTCTTCAAATGCCTGACAGCAATGTATTCAACAATCCGCTTCTTGATTTTTGCCAGACCGAAATGGTCGTCATCGAGTATCTGCTGGACTTTACGCGTATCCAGATTGTCTTCGGTACTGTTATTCCATGGAAATTCAATCAGCCAGTCCAGGTAGGTCCGGGAAACAGTGTATTCAGCAGCCGCAGGAGGCATCCTTTTCAATCTGTCCAGCTCCTTTGTGGCTGCTTCCAGGACATCCAGGGGAAGATTCGCTTCCGCAATCTGATGTTCCAGCTCTTCTATTTCATTGCTCCGGTCATCCGATTCCCCTAACTCCTTCTGAAGAGCTCTCATCTGTTGACGAATGAAGTATTCCTTCTGGGATTTGTCCATCTCATCCTTGATCTGTGTTTGGATTCGATTGCCCAATTCTTGTATCTCTATTTCACGATTCAACAGGATATTTAACTTTTTCAGCCGATTTCCAACATCGAAGATTTCAAGGACCTCCTGCCGCTCCTCCAACGATAAGTTCAGGCTGGAGGTGATGATATCCGCCAGCTTCCCCGGTTCTGAGATGCCCTGAATAATTAAATTGAGTTCATTGGGCAGGTTGGAGGACATCGAGACCAGTTTTTTAAACAGATCGCGAATATTCCGGCACATCGCATCCAGCCGTTTGGATTCTTTTCGTGTCTCATATATCGGTTCGATCCGGGCTGAAAAAAATGGCTCCGCAGTCACGAACTCTTCAACGCGTATCCTGCAGATCGCTTCAATCATTATCCTGATGGCATCGTCCGGCATCTTGATCATCTTTACAATCTGGGCAGCGACTCCAACAGCATAAATATCCTCCGGATTCGGATTTTCCTGCTCGGGATACTTTTGTGCGACCAGCCCCAACATCCGGTCGCCTTCAAGGATTTCCCGGATCATCTGAACGGATTTTTCCCGCGCAACCAGAAGTGGAATGACCATTGTCGGATATATCACCGTTCCGCGTATCGGCAGAACTGGCAATACATACGGTATCGTTTTATCATTTACTGTGAACACGGAGGGTTCGATTCTCGCGCCATTCCGTTTAGTCATCTTTTTTTCCTTATCTTGTGAAACCTTCGACTTTTTCATATGTATTCCTGTGCGATCACTGATTGAACCGGACAGCGCATCCAATGCCATCCAGTAGAGTGGAACAAAGATATTATGGAAATCGACAGGGAAGAGCAACTGCAATCATGATTTCATCTTGCCATGCTCCCACTTCTCTGTTAGCGTAATGCATCGCTGATTAATAGCTTCTTTCGCTGGTCGGGAAAGGGCACGGGATTGCGCGGTTTGTTTATTACATTTGAGGGCATAGAAGGTTGCGGTAAGTCAACCCAGGTTCAACGATTGGGTAATCATCTGACCCGGCAAGGTTACCGGGTCATCACGACTCGCGAACCAGGGGATGGTGAACTCGGCAGCAAGATCAGGGAATTGCTTCTCTCGGTTTCCAGTAACCTGGATCCCAGAACGGAACTTTTCCTTCTGGCCGCAGACAGAACCCGTCATGTCATAGAAATCATCGAACCTGAATTGGCTGCCGGCGCAATCGTTATCTCCGACCGCTATACAGATTCGTCAGTCGCGTATCAGGGTCATGGAAGAGGACTCGCACTCGATTTCATCCACTCGATCAACCAGTCTGCAACCAGAGGACTGGATCCGGATCTGACTTTTGTGATGGATATTGCACCGGAGATTAGTGTTGAACGATCCCAAATTCGCTTGCGACAACAGAATATGTTTGAAGCAGAGGGACGATTTGAGAACGAAAATCTTCAATTTCATCACCGGGTTCGAGATGGGTACAGATCAATCGCCCGGGAAGAACCCGGCAGAGTAAGGTTGATCGATGCGGGACACAGTATCGAAGCGATCAGCTCCTCAATCGAAGTAATGGTCGATCAGCAAATAATTCAGTGGCGGAAAGCGGCAAACAGCCATGCTTGAAGTAGTGGATATTCTGGTCAGGGGTGAAACATTTTCTTCCCGATTTAATACGCAAAAGATTCCTGTGAAGGCTGGAGATTCATGTCTTGTCGAGTCCACTATCGGCATTCAGATAGGGAAAGTGATCAGTAATGCGAGAGTCGTAAAGGCGCGATGTGCAGGAAATAACTTGCCGAAAATAATTCGTAAAACATCAGAAGCCGATCTGGATATACTCAAACAGCTGCAAGTGCTCGAGCGGGAATCACACCGCCTCTGCGTCCAGAAAATACAGTCTTATCGACTGGAAATGAAACTGGTTAAGGTCCTGTTTTCATTCGATCGCTCCAAAGGTCTGTTCATGTTTACATCAGAAGGGCGCGTCGATTTCAGAGAATTGGTAAGGGATCTGGCGCAGCATTTCAAAACACGCATCGAGATGAAACAGATCGGTATTCGTGATGAAGCCCGGATATTGGGCGGTATCGGCAATTGCGGCTGCCCGTTATGTTGCGTCACTTTCCTCAGGGATTTTCACCCCGTGTCTATTAAGATGGCCAAAGATCAGGGCCTGAGTTTGATTCCAAGCAAAATTTCCGGATTGTGCGGAAGACTGATGTGTTGCTTGCAATATGAACATGAACATTATGCCAGTCAGGCAAAATCACTGCCGAAAGTCGGAAAGAGAGTAATGACTCCCGCCGGTGAAGGCAGGGTCAGGCAACTTGGCATCTTAAAAAATACTGTTCTCGTTGAGTTGCACGATGGTAAACTGGAGGAGTTCAAAGCAGTTGATGTTATACCGATGCACAAATATCTCGAAGGAATAGAGCTGGCGGAAGAGTCGGCTGCGTCTGTAAGTCAGGACGAGGACAGTGATTCCGACGATCTCAACTCGAATGACTCCGGACCCGTTCTGAAACCGGATACAAGTGACATGGAGCCAGACAAACTGGCGGATAAACCGGATCCCGAAGGCATGGATTCCGATGCATCGGATGTTCCGCCGACTGAACAGGATTCCCGGATTGCGGGATCCGAAGCAAAGACTGGATCAACAGATATGTCTCCCGACACTCCAAACCAGATCACATCTCGTAATGACAATGGTTATGGACGCCGCTTCGGAGGAAACCGACGGAACCGACCCCGATCCGGTCTGTCTGATACCCCAACACGGTAAACGGGACATTCAATCCCTTCTAGTGTTGTATCCCAATCACTCTTGACAGGGTCTGTCAGGGGACACAACACATCCATAGGGGCTCTGCCCCTCTGGTGCCTGCATGAGGCGGGCTGTCACACCGGGAAAGCGGAGAAGTCACTTCCCCGCACCCTTTTCTGTGCTGTCCAGATGCTTCGGAAATGTCAAGCATTTTCTGGGACAGCACACTAGTTTACCAGATGTTCAACAATCATTTCGGCATGCATTGAGCGAGATGCTTTTACAAGGATGACATCCCCTGTTTTCAGGAGATCGGCAACCGCGTTCGCAGTGTGCCGGTTATCCGTGAAGTAGTGGCAAATGACACCCCGACGCGTCGCTTCTTCAACCGCATAAAGCATTTCAGGACCGAACGCGATCAACATGTCAATCCCGAAGTCGGCAATACTGATTCCAAGGCGCTTATGAGCTTCAACACTTCCTTCCCCCAATTCGAGCATATCCCCCAAAATCGCAATGCGGCGTCCGTGCGCAGGATATTCGGCAAGCAATCGAAATGCACATCGCATGGAACTGGGTGCCGCATTGTACGTATCGTCTATGACCGTCCGCTCATCCAGTTTGATGATCTGTGAACGATGAGGGGACAGTATAAACGTATCCATGCCGGTCTGGATAAAATGATCCGGTACGCCGATGAGGTGTGCTGCACAGACCGCTCCAAGTGCATTGTAAATATTATGCCTTCCATGACAGGGTATATTGAATGTCGTTCTATACTCGAAAGGCCCAAGAACTTCGAATTCGGTTCCCCGCGGTTCCGAAACCAGGATTCGGGCACGATAGTCTCCGGAATCGAGACCAAAGGTCACGCCTTCGGATATCTGGCAGTCTCTCATTATCATCGGATCATCCGCATTCAGAATCGCCTTGCCTCCAGGTTTTAAATGTTCAAACAGCTGTTTTTTTTCATCAATGATTGCTTTCAATGTTGGCATGAACTGGCTATGTGCCGGAGCAACACATGTAAATATCGCGTGAGTGGGTTTTACAATACTTGCCAGTTTCTTCATCTCGCCCGGAACGGAAACACCGACTTCGATGACCAGTGTTTTGTGTGTTTCATCCAGTTGTAAAAGCGTGAGTGGCACACCTATCAAACCATTTAGATTTTGGTATGTGGCGAGTGTTCGCCGGTTCTGACTCATGATGGCAGCCAGAATATCCTTGGTAGTTGTTTTTCCGTGACTGCCGGTAATGGCAATAACCGGAATATCAACCCGGCTGCGAGCATACCCGGCTAATGCCTGCATCGCTGATAATGGATCGTCTACCTCTATTCTGGGTTGTACGTCTACACATTTCCCACGTGCTGTAACCGCCGCCGCTGCGCCTTTTGAAATGGCGGCCGCAGCATAGTCGTGGCCATCGAATCGTTCTCCTGCAAGCGCAAAATACAGCTCCCCTGGTTTGATTGTCCGTGAATCAGTAGCGGCACCATTAAAGCCGGTTGTCGGAGTGCCGTATAATTTCCCCAGCATCGACCGTATGATTACATCCCAATCCATCTTCATCTGAAAACCCTCTCCCTACCATGATTATGCAACTCAGGCGGCCCGACGCAATAGGAAACTTCCGGAAATTAGTATGAGCCCTCCGAAGAAGAATCCCGTCATCGGGATACCCGCCACCGGTAGAAAGAATATGGCGACTATCAGTGCTGAGACTGCCGCTCCGGCGAGGTCCATAAAATAGAGACACGGCAGGTGATCGGGATACTCTCTGGAAGCGAGAACGAATTGGCTTCCGCACAAGGCGGCACAAAGCAGGGACGATAAGAAAATGATTTCCACAGGGATGTCCCTTCTTTGGTTGGTTGTGATCATCAGGCCAATTAACAGGAGACCGAGACCGAACTGGACCAGGGCGATTCTACTGGGTCTGATCGATGTTAGACGACCGGTTAATGCGCTGCCGATCGACAATCCAAGGGCGAAGAGACCGATCAGCAGACCTGCTTCATGATACAGAGCGCCTGTTCGGAGTTGCAGCATGAACATCAGCAAAATTTGGGTGATCATTGCGACTGAACCGGTGATGCTGACTGCTAGCATTACTTTTGCTTTCCGGCGATTCAGGAGGAAATGCAGGGGGATGGCGATGAACAGCGTTATGAGGGCGACACTTCGAATATGGGTCAACCATAAATGGGATCGTGAATTTATGGAGGATTGCCACTGGGAGTGCCATAAGTTCAGATAAACGGGTAAGATAAGCGGTCGAAGATCGGTAGAACAATCCGAGAACGTATCTTCATCCAGGGCGGATTGAAATGTCTGCAATGCCTGAGGACTCATTGTATAGGGGAGATATGCGTCGATGGGATACAGGGAGGAAATTCCAGATTGAGCAATCCGGTGGAGAATCGTCTCAACCGGTACAGGACCGGTGGTATCTGGATGGATGAAAATATGAATTGTATCTCCGGGGATAACAGTCATGGCATCATGTGAAAATACGCTCCGGATTGATCGAAATACCATGCCGGCAAAACGAACCTGTTCGGGACTCATCATGTTCTCAGATCCGGAAATGGTCATTCCGAAAATTCCGTTTGTTGCCAGAACCCGCTCGATCTCACGGTAAAAATCTATGGAGTAATAACGAGAGGCATTCAATGAAAGGGGTAGGGGTGCACATGAGATGATGATATCAAACCGGTGATCCGGTGCCGAATCCAGGGCGATGCGGGGATCCTGAGAATGAAAACGTAAATTCGTCATCTCATCCCGGGGTAGAACTCTGGCAAGATCTTCAGGTTTCAGGCGAGTTAACGGGAACATATCCAGTGCCACTGCCTCAACATCTGCTCCCGGAAATTGACCGGTTATTGTTGCCATGTGAGTCCAGACTCCATCCAGGAGGAGAATATTAACTGGATTTGGATGCAACGCCAGGGCGACTACAGCAGTTTCTTCGTCAGGACGGGTTATCGCACCATGTGTGATTAATGTTCTATTGTAAAAAAGACTCAAACCATCCTGGTATTCGATCAGGTGCCAGCGCCCGTAAACGGAATCAAAAACCTGGCGGATAGTATGACCGGGCCAGGCCGATGCATCAAGGGTCAGGCTGAGATGCTGTCCATAATGAACTAATGTAGTACCGATCATCAGTATCGGCACAACAGAAAGTATTGAGCTGTTAAGCAGTTTAAAACGAACTGAAACGCCGTGCATCCCAATTCCGGCAAGTAGAGGTATTCCCATGATCAGAACCACGCCTGCCAGTATCAGAGTGCTGGATGAAAGTGGATGGATCAGATGGGTCAGGACAGCACCCGTCAGAGCACCGAGTGATTCAGATATGTAGATAATGCCCGGGTGGTTGGAACCCGAGCGACGGATCAGGTTAACAGTCAGCGCAAACAGCATTCCGTTTAACAAACAGAAAGGGATCATTGTTATCAAAGGGATTATGGTGAAATTCCGGATTCCCGGTATTTCTCCGGGTGTCGACTTCAACCATGCCGGAGCGGCCCGGAACGCAGCCAGAGTGAAAGGTAACAGCACGGCGAGGAGCAGTGGAAGATTCCGGATTATTCGCGGTGACAGCGACAGTCGACTCCCAGCAAAACTACCTGCGCCTGTTGCGATCAGCCAGAGACCCAGAACGACAGCTATGCAGAGTTCGTTGTTTCTGCCGGCAGCCAGGCTTTCCTGCAGAAGCAGTATCTGGAGTGTTGTGCCGAAATATCCTGCCGCTGCCGCGATGAGGCAGGATTGTACGCTCAATGAGGAAGGTTTCACTTTATCACTCCATCTGTGATACAATTAATACTCTTCGGTTGAATGGAAAGCATCGCTGGACCAGTGCTCGATGAACGTGAAGGTAATGGGGGACGGGAAACAAGAGAATGAGCTGCATCGTTTGTGAACCAGTTCGTAAATACTTCATTCATGTCTTTATTTTATACCTGATGATAGCCGGATTCACCAGAAGTAACGGTGCCGATAACATTTCCGTCAGACAATCGGATGATGTTGAAACGGGAGTCATTCCGGTATCGCTTATCGATGGAACTGAGATGATCAGCCTGACACGCTGGGCAGCCCTGCTTGATGCCGATCTGAACTGGGATTATGTTCTCGGTGTTGCGGAGATGCGGTTTCGGGATAACAGACTGCGTTTTGCTGATGGCGGACGGGGTATCTGGGTGAATGGACGAATGCAGTCTCTTCCCGCAGCTGTGCGCCAGCAGAACGGAGATATCTGGGTCCCTTTGAAAATTCTGGATGATCTTGTGGATCCGTTATGGGAAGGGGATCTGATCTGGAATGATTCATCCCGAAGTTTGACCCGGTTTTCACGGGGAGCGGAAGGAAAAGGAACTCAAGCATTTGGCAGGCAGGATGACGGTTCCCTGGTGATTGTTATTGATCCCGGTCACGGTGGCACTGATCCCGGCTGTATAGATCTTGGTGGAACTCTGGAAAAAGATGCCACTCTTCAGATCGCCTTGAGAATTTCGGATATTTTAATGAACAGACTGGGTGCACAGGTTATCCTGACCCGTTCAGGCGATTCGGACGTATCGGGCGAACAGCGTGTTGCATTGGCGAACAGATCCAATGCAGACATTTTTTTGGCTGTTCACATTGCGCCTCCCCAGGAAATGCCTGGGCGGAGCTTTTATGTTTACCATTTGCCGGATACACCCGGTCAGGATTCGGACACAGGTTTGGATTTGTGGGGAGATCGTCCTGAAGCGGTTGTCAGGCGAACCGGGGAATACACGCGGTATTTCGCTGAGAGTCTGGCGTCAACAGCCGCAATCCGGGAGTTTTCAATGCAGACGGCTCAATTATCGGGATTGAAAGGTTTGATGATGCCGGCGTTTTACGTGGAGCTATCATGGAATGCAATGTTTTATGGTGAGATTGGGATCACAGAGGAGAGTGGCCGGAACCGCGCTGCGGAGGCTATTTTCGATGGCATTCAGGAATGCCTGAAAATGGAGTGAAAGAATGCAGAACGAATTTTCACCGTCGCCACGGGATACATTGCTGAGCAAATTTGTGCTGGTTCTTCCATTCCTGATTGTCGCGATTATTGCTGGATTTCTTTGGGCGGAATGGCGAAACAGACCGGCACGCCCGACTGAAGTAACCTGGACAGGGGCTCTTAAGGAGAATGCGAGGATCGAGAGGGAGTTTAACCTGGTGTTCCCGGTGATGTCGGGTGAATGGCTGACTGAGAAGCGGATCATCAGGGGATTTGAATCGGAGCGCCAGGAAATCCAGAGTTGCCTGGAAGCTTTTATGGTTGGACCCAAAGATGCAAATAACCGGTTGCCGGGCGCGGAGCGAATAACTGTTGACGGTGTGTATCTTGATGGCAGACAAGGTCTTATCGTCGATCTGAAACCTCTCGTTCATCCACTTAATCTGGGCGGTATCCAAGCAGAAATAGCCTTTATTGGAGCACTGACGCAGACCGTCCGCATCAATTTTCCTGATCTGAATTGGATGATAATTCTGGTCGATGGTGAAATGCGTGAAACTTTGGCTGGACACATCGATATACGGGATCCGTTTTTACTGAATGGTTGATTAATATCATCCGATCGTCTGAAATAGGTTTTATAGGTGAACAAGGATAGAATGCCGCGCTGTCAGATCGATAAGACAACCATTGTGATTGCATCGGGCAATGCGCATAAGATTCAGGAAATCAAAACCATCATGGGACCGATCGGCATTCGCTGGCTCAGTGGTAATACCCTGGATATCGGGCAGGTTGACGAGTCCGGTTCCTCATATCTTGAGAACGCTGTCATCAAAGCCACAGCATATAGCAGGGCATCCGGGAAATTGGCTCTTGCAGATGATTCCGGTTTGGAGGTTGATGCGTTGGGCGGATTGCCCGGGATTCGCTCCAATCGGCTATTCGGTGAGAACAAGACTCAGGAGGAAAAAATACTTGAGCTTCTCCGAAGGCTAAAGCAGGTTCCGTTTGAAAAAAGAACGGCTCGTTTCATCTGCCATGCAGTTCTGTTATCGGACGAGCAACTGCTTGTGTCGGTTCAAGGAGTGCTTGACGGTGTGATTCTGTCTGAATCCAGAGGCAAAGCCGGTTTCGGTTATGATCCGGTTTTTCTCGTTCCGGGGATTGGAAAAACGTTGGCACAAATGAGTGATGCCGAGAAAAACATTTGCAGTCATCGAGGCAGTGCCATGCGACAAATTCGAGATTTTCTGTTGCGTTGGCAGGATCAAACATGGTAATAACTCTGATCTGCGTACCGGCGGACCGTATGAGCGCGTTACGGGGTGTAGCGCAGTCTGGTAGCGCACCTGCTTTGGGAGCAGGGGGTCGGAGGTTCGAATCCTCTCGCCCCGACTCGATTAGAAGGTAAGCTGGTTCAAAACGCGCCCGTAGCTCAGCTGGATAGAGCAACGGACTTCTAATCCGTAGGTCGTAGGTTCGAATCCTACCGGGCGTATCGACAGGAATCCCTGGCGATATGTCCTCGGGATTCAGAGTAGTGGAATGGTGAGTGTAGCTCAGTTTGGTTAGAGCGCCTGACTGTGGATCAGGAGGTCGAGGGTTCAAATCCCTTCACTCACCCTGTTTGTTTTGCACACGGGTCCCCAGGTCCTTGTGTGCCATGCGCCCGTAGCTCAGCTGGATAGAGCGCCGGACTTCGAATCCGTAGGCCGTAGGTTCGAATCCTACCGGGCGTACATCTTATTTGCTCGCGAGGATGGCGAAATTGGCAGACGCCCTGGACTTAGGATCCAGTGCCGCAAGGCGTGGGGGTTCGACTCCCCCTCCTCGCATGCTGGTGATCCCGAACGAGTCCCCTTACGGAACTCCTGCAATAAATAAAAATGATGGATGAGGTAATGATATGAAACATAGTGTTGAAAAAATTTCTGAAACCACACGAACTGTTCGGGTGGAAATCCCGGTTGATCGGGTAACGAGCGAATTCGAAAAAATTTATATCGATCTTACCGAGAAAGCGGTCATACCCGGTTTCCGGAAAGGCAAAGTTCCGCGCTCGATGTTGAGATTGCGGATGGGAGATGACATTGCCTCTCAGATCGGTATTGATCTGATAAAGGAATCACTGCCTGAAGCTATGAAGTCGATAGAAGAACAGACGGTTGGTTATCCGGAGTTCAACGAGTGGAAAGTGGAGGAGGGCCAGCCGTTTATATATGAAGCGCGAATAGAGATTCTGCCTCCATTCGAGCTGAAAGATTATAAGGGTATTGAAGTTCCGAAAAATACGCCTGACATTTCGGACGAGGAAATCATAGCCGGACTTGAACGGATTCGGGCTGGTCAAACAACCTACGAAGTTGTGTCCGGTCGGCCTGCGCAAAAGGAAGACAGGATCTATGGTCGGATTACGCTTTCGATGGATGGTCAGGCGGTACCTGGATGGACGAATCGCCATATAGAAGTCGATCTTGGAAAAAATTCGTTTTTCCCGGATTCACCGATGGAGGAGCGATTGATTGGTGCGGAGGCAGACAAAGAGCACTGCTTTACTGTTGATTTTCCCGCGGATTATACATATTACCGGGATGTTGCCGGCAAGAGTGTTTCGGTTCAGCTTCGCCTGAATGACATAAAAACACGCAAAATGCCCGATATTGATGATGATCTGGCGAAGGACCTGGGTCTTGAAACGGTTGATGAGCTTAAAAAAATGGTTCGTGACGATATCGAACGGAAGCGTCAGCATGAAATTGATGAAGCATTTGAATCAGCGATCATCGACAAGATAGAGTCAGCAAATTCCATTCCAGCGCCCGGACCGATGGTTACATCGGAAGCTGAGTTCATTGTGGACAATTATTTTAAATACCAGAACCAGCTCAGTGATGAGCGGAAGGCGCAGTTGATGGAAACGATGAAACCGATGGCTGAAAAGCGAGTCCGGCAGCGGTTAATCCTGCAAAGAGTGGCTGAGCTGGAAAACATCGAAGTGACGGACGATGACGTCAAGAAAGCGTTCGAGGAGATGGCGGAACAGGAAAAGGCTGATCCGGAAGAACTCCGAAGTCAGTGGGAGAAGGATGATCTTATCGATAACCTGAAGCGCCAATTGAGACGTTCCAGGGCGTTGGATTGGTTAAAGCAGAATGTTGTGCCGGTGGATGCGCCGATAAATCAGGCAGACGATGTAGATCAGAAGACTCAGGACGAATCGGAGACAATGACGGAATCAGGTTCGGACGAATAATCCAGGGAGATTAACAATGAAAGAACCGAGGATGCAGTTAATACCGATGGTCATTGAACAGACGAGTCGGGGAGAGCGTGCGTATGACATCTACTCACGGCTTCTGAAAGAGAATATCCTGTTCATTGGGACTCCGATCGATGACCAGGTGGCTAATCTCGTGATTGCCCAGCTGTTGTATCTGGCGGCCGAGGATCCTGACAAAGATATTCATCTGTACATCAATTCACCGGGTGGACATGTCATGGCCTGTATGGCGATTTACGATACGATGCAATATGTGAAGCCTGATGTTTCCACGATATGCGTCGGTCACGCCGACAGCGCTGCGGCGGTACTGCTGGCTGCGGGTGCACACGGGAAGCGCTTCGCACTAAAAAATGCACGGATCATGATTCATCAGCCCTGGGGAGGATTTCAGGGGCAGGCATCTGATATTGATATTCATGCCCAGGAGATTCTCAGGATGCGACGGGATTTAAATCAGATTATGGCGGAACACACCGGTCAACCCGTTGAGAAAATCGCCAAGGATACGGACCGGGATTTTTTCATGTCTGCGGAAGAGTCGATTCAGTACGGGATAATCGACAAAATTCTGGAGCATGCGAAGAAATAGTCAGCAATGAAGATTAAAAGCGCCGAGTTCATCAAGAGCGCTACTGATCCCGGTGGCTATCCGGTTACCGATCTGCCTGAGATCGCGTTTGTCGGACGATCCAACGTCGGCAAATCCTCCCTGATAAACAATCTCGTTCAACGAAAAAAACTAGCCAAAACAAGTTCTACTCCCGGAAAAACACAAACCATAAATTTTTACAGGGTGAATGACTGCATGCTTCTCGTCGATCTGCCTGGATACGGTTTCACAAAAGCTCCTGAAAAAACAAACCTGCAGTGGCGCCAATTCATCGATACGTACTTACGCACCCGGGAGAACCTGCGCGGTGTCATTCAATTGATCGACTGCAGACATGAACCGACAGCCATGGACCGCAGGGTGTTTGTCTGGTTGATGGAAACGGATCTGATTGGCGGGATATGTGCCGTGAAGTCTGATAAACTCAGTCGAAGCCGATTGATTCAATCCCTGCATACCATCCGGGGCGATCTAATGATGCCTGATACGATCTCGTTAATATCCCATTCAGCAGTTTCGGGAAAGGGTCGGCTGGAATTGTGGAAGCACCTGACCAGCCTGGCTGGATTCAGCGGACGGGATTCCGGGACAAAGGAACAATCGTCTGAAGAGACCACTGATTGCTGACCCTTTGATTCAGCCTAATTTGACCCGGGTTTTTTCATCGAGGACTTGATGCCGGGGCAGATCGTTGCTTTCTCAGCATCAGGGCAGCCGCATACCCCGCACCAAAACCATTGTCGATATTGACAACAGTGACTCCGCTGGCACAAGAATTCAACATTGCCAGAAGTGCAGTGATTCCGCCGAATGACGTCCCATATCCGACGGATGTCGGAACGGCAATCACCGGGCAATCGACAATCCCGGCGATAACACTGGGCAAAGCGCCTTCCATTCCCGCGACTGCAATGATTACATCGGCGTTTTGAAGACTCTCAATGTGCCCTAAAAGGCGATGCAGACCTGCGATCCCGATATCTGTGATACGGGTCACCGGATGGCCCATGGTCTCCAGTGTGATTGCGGCTTCTTCAGCGACAGGCAGGTCTGATGTGCCGGCAGTGCAGACGAGAATCCGACCGGGGTGATTCGGGGGTGATGTTTGAAATGAGGCACACCGTGCAGTGTCGGAGTATGAAAGGTAAGGTGTTTTTGCCTTTATGAGCGACCACTTCTCCGAATCCAACCGGGTAATCAGTACGGGATCTCCCTGAGCTCTCAACGTGTCTGCAATGATTACCAGCTGCTCAGGCGTTTTCCCTTCTCCGAACACCACTTCAGGGAGTCCTCTTCGGAGGACACGATGATGATCGATTGTGGCGAAGCCGAGGTTATCAAAGATAACTCTTTTCAGCTGATCCGCACCATCCTGGGGCTGTATTTCTCCAGAGGCGACAGCTTTCATCAGATGCAGTATTTTATCACGTGTCATCACAAGGTAATCCCATTTCGTTTTTTGGCAAGAATCAACGTGTTTTTTATAAGCATGGCTACTGTCATGGGTCCAACACCACCGGGAACCGGTGAATACCATGCAGCAACTCCATCGACAGCAAGCGGATCCACATCACCGATTAAAGCAAACCCTTTGGCCGCCAGTTTTGCTCCGATTTCAGTATCGGGATCCCGCCAGGCTGCCCGAGCATTATCCAGTGTGATGCGATTGATGCCAACATCGATCACAGCGGATCCTGGTTTTATGTGTTCGCGGCCAAGCAGTCCGGGTTTGCCGACTGCAGCAACCAGAATATCTGCTTGTCTGCAGATCGATGGAAGATCGACTGACCGAGAATGGGCTATCGTCACAGTGGCATGTTCTCGCAGGAGAAGTGCAGCCATAGGTTTCCCAACTATATTGCTGCGACCGACTATAACGGCGGATTTTCCAGCGATAGGCACTCCATAGGATTTCAGCAATTCCATGACACCGGCCGGTGTGCATGGTGCGATTATTCCAGCACCGGACCAGAGGTTTCCAATGGATTCCGGATGGAATCCATCCACATCTTTTGCAACGGCAATCCGGTGGATCACTTCGTTTTCATTGAACTCAGGCGATGGGAGCGGCAGTTGGACAAGAAGGCCGTCACAGGAATCCATCTCGTTCAACCGGTCGATGGCTGCCAGAATTGTTTCCGGGGACGCCGTATCCGGCAGATCGATCAACCGGAAGTCGATCCCAACTGATTTACATGCTTTCTGCTTGTTTTTAACATATACGGCTGAAGCGGGATCCGACCCGGCGTGGATAACTGCCAGACCGGGTTGTCGTCCTGTCAACTCAGTAAACTCCATGACGTCTTCTCTGATTGTTTCGAGCACCTGTCCTGAAATTTTTCGACCATCAAGAATCATTGTGTTCATACCAGTCGCTCCTTCCAGCAGCATGGAAAATTATTTATTATCTTTTCATTGCTGAAACATCAACTTTTTTACATGTCGAGATGATGCCAAAGTGATATGATCGGAAAGGAGAATCAAATCGATGATAAGGAATAAAATTGTTAGGGCATCAGTCATTATACCTGTTGAGCTTATAGCATTTTCAGTTTTTCTCGCACTGGCTACCGGGTTGATCTCGCAATCCGACAGGCAATTCGCCGCTGGAGAACCCGTATGGGGGATTCTTCGGCCAGTGATGGAATTACTGAGAACAACCGGTTTGTTGATGTGCCATATTCAGAAAGATTTTTACGCAGTGCTCATCGCCGGATTATCCTTATCCGTATTCCTTGCTGCCATTGCCACATTTAGATGGAGCCGCTGGTCGGGTCTTTTTCTGGCCGCTGCCCTGTCGATTTATTGTGCGGCCAGACTCTCGCTAATCGGCAATACATCTGTCGCAGCAATCCACTGGTTGCTTTTGGGCATATCATTCAGTGTTGCAGTCATATCGGCAGCATGTCGTAAACGATCCGATTTGTCGGCTCCGCAGCAGGGAACGGATGAATGTGAGGACAGGGTCTCTATCGGTACATCCATGAATTTGATGTATTTTGTGAATCTTTTGATTATTCTTTCAATCGCTTTTGCATTCCGGATGTATCGAATCGATATTTTACCTCCGGGCGAGGCGCAGCACACGGCTGAGTGGGGGATGCTGGGCGCTGTGCAGGCAGCGGAACATTCACCGGGAATTCGTGATACCCAAGACAGGTCTTTTTTTCTGGAGCAGTTACGTCTTCGGCTGATTGTAGAACCTCATCAACAGGGTCTGAATATACTTGCGGATTGGCTGCTGGCGGGCTGGTTCAGGCCGTCAATTGTTGTTCAACGATCAGCAACGGCGGTGATGGGTCTTGTCAGTGTCCTGGTGTCATATTGGGTCGGCTGGTTGTTGTTTGGTCCGTTTGTGGCGAATGCAACTGCTTTTTTGATGGCTGTTTCACCGTGGCATGTCACGCATTCGCGTTATTCAAGCATCGAACATATAATTGCTATTCTCCTTGTTACACTGACAATGGTATTCCTGTTGCGTTTTCTAAAAAACAGGTCGATATGGACATTAGCAGGTCTGATATTGCTTCTGGCTGCGGATTTTCATGTATATGTTACCGCACAATTCATTGTTCCTGTGGTCATTCTGGTTTGGCTTTTATCGATAATCAAGTGTCGGAAAAAACGCTGGATGTCTTTCGTTGTCATGCTAGTCTCACTGCTGATAGTAAGTGTAGTGATTGCTCCTAAAACCGGTCTTTATGGGTTGAAGGATAACGTGAAGTTACTCAATACACAGATTGAGGAACATCCGGATTATGCAATTCAGAATGACTGGGTTGTCATGCAAAACGCGGTCAAATTGGCAAGGGGGTTATTTTTAGATGGTCCTGGTGATGCCTGGTATGACAAACGTGGTTACCTGGTCTGGCCGGTATCAATGCTGTTGGTCATCGGATTAGGCTACGCATTGACATTTATCGGAAAATTTCGTTATCAGGCTGTTCTGATCTGGTTTTGTATCGGACTGATTCCGACACTGCCTTCAGCGGTTGTCGCGCCTCGACGAATTTTATGTGCCATGCCGGCTATCTATTGCCTGGCAGGGATCGGCGCAGAGTATATTGGGGTGACGCTACTGGCAAAAATAACTAAGGGGAGAATTTTAAAGTGGATCATTATTCCTGTTTTGGCTCTTGCGATCGCTTCGGGAGCATGGGTTGTTATTGAGGACAATGTCGTGGTTGCAGAAGTACTGTGTAATGGACAGGAGAGGCGATTGGCGGAGATTGCCTGTACTTACGTGAACAACTATCGAGTTATCATGTTGTTTGAGCCGCATACACGTCGGGAGAAAATATGGATGGCGTGCGGTGACGCCGGATTGGAGGCTATGAAACGCATCGAATTTTATCCAAGTTTGGAAGCGTTTGAATCCGCTTTAAGCCAACCTGTTTCGTCCGACCTGGAACGGATTCCCAGTTCCAGCGTTGTCATTATTTTTCCGGAGAGTGATTCGGTTCAGACAAAGATTACTATTCTACAGACACTTTTTCCGGGTGGAGCGCTTCGGGAATATCGTTTTGATCCACATTTTAAAGATCATGCGCAAGGTCAGCCCTGCTGCAGGGCATGGGTTGTTCCAGCGAGTGTGACATCCGGTATTGAGCCAGGTTTGCAGAATTGAGTCCATCTGTCGGAATTATGCTTCGAAATGCCGGTACAGATTGACAACATAAGGGTTTAAATGGTACCTTTAGCATTTGTTTTCGTGACTAAAACTATATGTCCGGTTGAATAAAACAGGCGATTTGTGAGAGGAAACGATTCGATGGAAAATGAAACAACAACTTCAAGGGTCAATACCGGTGACAAATTTATAGGTGGTCTGACATGGAGCACATGGCTCTGGATTGGACTTTTTGTTTTTGTGGCGTTCACTCGTTTTCATCATCTGGGTGACAAACCTTTTCACCATGATGAGAGCCTTTATGCCAAATACATCTGGAACTTTCATACAGGACAGGGGTATCAGTATGATCCGATGCAGCATGGTCCATTTCTTTTTCATGTCAGTCAGCTTGTGCTGTTCCTGTTCGGAGTATCGAATTACACGATACGCATTGTTCCGGCTCTGACGGGTATCTGTTTGATCGGCCTGTTCTACCTGATCCGGCGACGATTACCGCCGGGCGTTGCCTTGATGACCGGCTGGTTATTCGCAATCAACTCGGTATTCATGTACTTTCAGCGTTTTCTGCGCCATGATCCGCTGTTTTCTCTGTTTGCTGTTGTTCTAATCTATCTGGCTTTCCTGTGGTTCAAGGATCGAAAAGCATGGCAGTACTATACTTTCTGCGCGACTGCCGCCATTCTCTATTGTATTAAAGAGAACGCCTTTGTCCATTATCTCACGATGTATCTCTTTATGATTATTTTTGCCCTGTATTGGATGCTCGGACAGAAAAAGAAATTCCGGGATCTACTGACCAACTATCCCTTATCCACAAAAACATTTGCCGCTGTCTCCTTCTGGGGTGTCTTTTTTGTCGTATATGCTCTGGTCAACCAGTTCGGAAAAGCATCATTCGACAACTGGGAAAAGGCGTTACATACATATTGGATTATCGTCTACGTTGTTTTCTTCACCCTGGTAGGGTTGATGGTTTATCTCGGAGAACTGGTGCGGATTAAAACCGACAAAAAACCTATGGGGCTCTCACCTGAATTTTTCCGTGACAGTCATGTTTTTGCGATAGGAACCGTGATTTTTTTCGGAATCATTATCATTCTATATACGACTCTGACATTCAACCCGAAGGGATTTTGGGGCGCGATGTACGAATGGTATACCTATTGGCTGCATCAACACTCCATCGCCCGTATCGCCGGTCCTTTTCATTACTACCATCACCAGATGCTGATCTATGCATTTCTGCCTCTGGCGGTAACGATTTTTGCAGTGCTTGGACGCGGTCTTCGTAGAAATCCGGTTATTTTTGCTGCTTACATCATCGGAACCATGATTCTATTCTATGGTTTTTCCAATCTTGACAGAGCGCTGCCGGGAACAAAAACGAATCTCTTTACCAACGAGCATCTGGCGATAGCAATCTCCGCTTTCGTCGGAGGAGTGCTTATGATGCTGTCATATCTCCGTGAAAGAATGATTTTAAAGTCATTTTTGATCTGGTGGATCACGATGGCTTATATCATGTACTCATACCTCCAGGAAAAAGTACCCTGGCTTGTTATGCATATCATCACTCCAATGATTTTATACGCTGCGCTTGTTCTCATGGAGGCATTTCAGGATCGGGACACCATAACCAGATGGATGCGCCGGGTCATCCAGTGCTTTTTTGCGATAATGGTCATATATGCGCTTCATACCTCCTTCCAATTGTGCTGGTGGCATGAAGCCGATCCGGTGGAACAGATGGTTTATGTTCAAACCACATATGAAGTTCCAATGCTTGTCGAGGAGATGGAGAGGATTGCCTATTGGCAGAACACACTGTTGACCAAAGAGCTTCCGATGGTGATTAACGGTCATGCCACATGGCCGTTATATTGGTATCTTAGGGACTGGTCGGGAATCAGCTACGGCACGAATGTTAATCCTGCCACGCATCTGATGGTGATATGCAACTGGGAAGATCGGTACAAGTTTGCTGAAAAGTGCGGAGACCAATATGTAGCCCGGCAATACGGCCTGCGTGCGTGGTTTCTACCGAAATACGAAAACGTCGCCAAGGGAGGAAAATTCTGGCGCAACGCATGGAAATGGATAGCCTTCAGAGAAAAATTCGATAAAACTCTCTATGGGTCACAGCAAATCTGTGTATTCACCCGAAAAGATGTCTCAATGTTTCAGAACAGTGTTGATCTGGGAACTCCTCCGAAACCTCCGGAAGAGAGAAAACCGCCTCGCACGACATCTATCCAGGCAGAAAGTGCGATGGAGTTCGGTCTTTACGGTTCGCAATCGGGACGTTTTAATACACCGAAAGATATCTCAGTCGATAGTTCCGGGAATATCTATGTGGCCGATATGTGGAACCACCGCATCCAGAAATTTGCTCCCGATGGAAAATTCCTTCTCCAATGGGGTTCGAAAGGGAGCGGCAACGGGGAATTCAACCAACCGACCGGTATTGGTATCGGATCAAAAGGTCAGGTGTTCGTTGCTGATACATGGAATCACAGGATTCAGAAGTTTGATGAGAACGGGAAATTCATCATGACGTTCGGTGATGACAAAATGCTATGGGCTCCCAAGGATGTCATGGAGGATGACGATGGGTACATTTACGTATCCAATACCGGCTTCCATAAAATAATGAAGTTTACACGGAGTGGCAGTCGTGTCTGGGAAGTCGGCGAGAAGGGCAGTGGGCCGAAGGAGTTCACGGAGCCGGTTGGGATGTGTATGGACAAACAGGGTCTGTTATATGTAGCGGATACTGCTAACAAAAGGATTTCGGTCTTTGACAAAAGTGGTAATCATATGAAGCAGATCGCTGTATACGGATTGGAAGAATATTATTCAGAGCCGTTTATAATGGTAGACAGCAACACTCAGCGGATCTACATGACGGATTCCAGGAATAACCGGATACAAATCTTTGATTTAAACGGCAATCTTCTGAATTTCTGGGGCTCTGAAGGGTCCGAAAAAGGGCAGTTCAGGTTACCGACGGGTATTTTTATAGCCCAGGACAAGGTCTATGTGACGGAAGCGCAGAATCACAGGGTGCAGGTCTTCAATGTCGCCTCACTGAAGTGATACAGTCGAATCGTTATTGGATAGGGACATATCGGCATTTGCAGCGGGAGGGCAGATAACGTGGTACAGGGTATGCTTCTGGTCATCGCGTGGTGGCTTGGGATACAGGTGATCGGTTGGGTTGCCTGGCCCATATCTGCCAGATTTTTTCGCAGTTACCCCGATAGCGGATATACGCTGAACAAGGGATTGGGCCTGATCCTGGTGGCCTTTGTCAACTGGTTTCTGGTCTCCATTCACCTCTTGTCTTTCTCCCTATGGTCAATCCTTGCATCCATCCTGATTATCGCAGCGATCTCCTGGTATTTCAGAGCGGATACTCCTGAATTGATTAAAAATTTTCTCAAAGCAGGGCGACGGCAAATCCTGATCACCGAGTTCGTGTTTCTAGCGGCATTCATGGGTTTTGCGTTGGTGCGAATGGGCAATCCCGATATAGCCCAGACCGAAAAGATGCCGGATTTCGCATTCCTGACAGGGATCGTCACGAGTGATCATTTCCCGCCCAAGGATCCCTGGTTTGCTGATGGCAGTATCAATTATTTCTATTACGGCCATTATCTCATCGGTTTAATGACGAAAATGTCGGGTGTTGCGCCGGAGTTCGGTTACAACCTGGGGATTGCCTTTATTTTTGCCATGACTCTCCTGAATGCCATCGGTGTTTCGCTCGGGCTGATTCGCAGACTCTGGTACGGGATTCTGGGAGGATTATTTGTCGCATTTATAGGGAATCTCGATTGCGCTGTTCAGTTCTTTTCTAACCTGGGGGACTTCACATCCGGAGCAAAAAAGATCGTACCTTTTACATGGTTCAACTGGTGGATGAGTTCAAGGGTTATTCTCCGTGAAGGCATAGATATAACTATCAACGAGTTCCCGTTCTGGAGCTATATTCTGGGTGACCTGCATGCGCACATGAATGTTGTGCCGATATCCCTGTTGGTTCTTGCAATCATTCTGGAGATGTTCCGTCAATCCGGAAGCGGTTTGGATATTCTGGGATCCGGCAGGGAAAAATGGTTCCGTCTGCCGATCATCGCCATCGTTCTGGGTGCTCTCCCGTGTGCCAATACCTGGGACCTTCCGACTTACTATGCATTGATTGTGGCTGCCCTGATACTCGGACGGCAGTTCATGCACCATGATGGCGTCTTATCCGTTTCTGAATCCGACGGGTCGGTATCTGTGCTGAAAATACTCCTGTCCCCCCTGATTGAGTTGATCCGGCGATTGAAAAATTCCATTAAAAACGGGTGGCAAAATCAGGGATGGTCGGAGCAGCTTTTTTCGTGGCTGGCGATCATTCTGGTCGTTGCACTCTCATTTATATTATACCTGCCGTTCCACCTTAATTTCCATCCGGCTGGTACGGAAGGTATACGCGTCGTCGATCCTAAACAATACACATTGGCCGGCGACTTTCTGACGATATATGGCTTCTTTTTTTACTGCATGCTGCCGTTTGCCACTGCCTTGGCCGTATCGCGTTTCAGCCGGCTCAATGACCGTCTGAAACCCTTGGCTGGAATAGTCCTTGGCGTTTTCTTCATTGTGTTGCTGGTGGGCTTTAACCGTCTGATGATTGCCCTTTGCATGATGTTCCTTTTTATGATTCTTGCCATTCCTTTGAAGCGAGACGATCCGGATATTAAAGAAAAGTTCTTCGTCCTGGCGTTATCGGTCACCGTGCTGTTGATTTTGCTGGGTTGTGAGTTTTTTTATATCAAGGATGCATATGGAAAAACCCTCGAAAGGCAGAATACAATTTTTAAATTCTATTACCAGGCATGGATATTTTGTGGTATTGCATCGATATATGCGGTGTATTGGATTCAGAATCGGTCCAAACGGGTATTCAGCAATCTGTGGGAACCGGGTTATAGAATCCTGCTTCTCTGTGCATTGATGTTTCCATTCGTTGCGTCAGTGGTCAAAACCGGTAATTTCCGATCATTTACTGACCCGTCACCGTATTCCAGGGCGACGTTGGATGGAATATTTTATATGACATGGCAGTATCCCGGAGATCATGAAGCAATTAAATGGCTCAGGCGGCATGCTGATCCGGATCAGCGGGTTTTGGAAGCCACTGGTCCGGCTTTTTCCCATTATGGACGGATCAGTGCCGGAACAGGAATGGCTACAATCCTGGGATGGGGTAACCATGAAAATATCTGGCGGGATGGATCCTGGAAAATCGTTACAGAAAGAACGAATGAAGTGAAACGCGTCTATTTGACCGGTAGCCAGACTGATATTCGTAATATACTCGATAAATACAAGATTGATTATGTGTATTTTGGAAAACTGGAACGGGAACAATACCAGGATTCCGATCCGGATCGATTTTCCTTCCTGGAAAAGGTCTTGGAAACCAAGGATTCGGACCAGAAGATGACGTATCTATTCCGGTACAATCGGACCCCTGTACGATAATTTAAGGAGAGACCATGGAATCTACCGACCGATGGACTGAGACAGTTTCCGGGAAACGACGCAATTGGCTGTTGTTCGTCCTGTTTCTCGCAGGTCTGGGATTGCGGTTGTACGGTTATGAATGGGGATTCCCTCATCACTTCCATCCGGATGAACGACAGATTGTCGATTTTCAAGCTCCCAAGGTGGAGCTGGATATACTGAATCCTGTGAAATCGATTCCTCCGCTCCTTCAGGGTGACTGGAAAACTCTGAATAATATGGTATTCAAAATGAATACCAAGTTTTTTGCCTATGGTCCGCTACCAATGTATACACTGGCCGTCATCGTGGAGTGTCAGGATGCGATCAATATGCAGATCCGGTCATTCTTCGCTGACCGTCCCGGAGTGAGCCTGGAAACCCGGACTAAAATCAATAAATGGTTTCCGAGGATCAAGGACGGAAAAGGTCGGATTGTAACAGGGCGGATACTTTCCGGAATTCTGTCTGCGTTGACAATTCTGATCATCTTCCGCCTGGGTGCCTACCTGTACAATTCAAAGGTCGGTCTCCTGGCGGCGGTCTTCTTCACGTTCACCGTGCTCTCGATCCAGCAAGCGCATTTCATGATTGTTGATGGACCTCAAACCTTTCTCGTGACCTGGGCGATGTACCATGTTGTTAGGATCGCCATGGGGGACCGCCGACGTGATTATTATCTGGCGGCGGTTTTTATCGGGCTTGCAATGGCAACCAAGTTCAGTACAGCACCTATCGGCCTGGCTTATATTCTCGCTCATTTTCTGTCGTTGCTGCGGGGCCGGCGTAAAGGCATGAATAACTGGTACCATTGGATTGCAGGCGGATTATTGGCGATTATCGTTATGACAATTGTCATGCCTTTCTGGATTCTCGATACCAATGAGTTTTTTCATGACATCCGCGAACAGAGAGATATGGTTACCGGCGTGGCGGATCTGCCTTACACAATCCAGTTCGAAGGAACCGCTCCATTTGTTTATATGATAAAAAACATGATCCTATGGTCTCTGGGTCTTCCACTCGGATTGGCTGCCTACATCGGCTTGATCGCAGCTGTCCGACGGATTTGGAAAAAACCTGAAGATCTTGGAAATATGGTCATACTCGCACTGGTAATTCCGCTTCTATATTTTAACGGAATTTTCTTTGCGAAATTTTTAAGATATACCCTGGTTACCATTCCATTTTTTGTGATTTTTGCAGCACGCTGGCTGTACGGCATGAAATCATGGGCCGGAAGAGGATGGGGAAGGTTTGTAACCGGCATTGTTCTCGTTGGTACAATCGGATGGGCTATGGCTTTCCAAACGATCTATCTGGATCCGCACACCCGGTTGCAGGCATCCGACTGGATCTATCAGAATGTAGATAAGGGGAAACATATTGTCCAGGAAAGCGGTTGGGATGATGGTCTGCCCGTAAGTACAAATAACGGAGATCCGGGGCGATATAGTATTCGGCAGCTCGGCATTTACAAGGAACCGGACAACGAGCAACGGGCGGATGTCATGGCTGAAATTCTGGAATGGGGTGACGTGATTGTTCTCTCATCCAGGAAGCATTATGGGTCCGTGACACGTGTTCCCGATCGATACCCCGTTTCATCGAATTTTTATAAATTGCTATTTGACGAAAAATTGGGTTATCAACATGTGCAGACATTCGACAATCCTCCTGGACTCTGGAAACTTCGGTTTCGAGATGATGCGGCTGATGAAAGTTTCCGTGTGTATGAGCATCCCCGGGTTGATATTTTTATCAAGGAAAGCGGTTTAACGGAATCGCGTTTGTCCGCACTCCTTCTGGCGCCTCCACCCGAAGTCGCGGACATGACATATAATGAATTGATGACACGCCGACCGCCAACGGAGATCGGGTCACGCGTCAATTTCCCGATCATGAGATGGCTGCTGGTTCTTGAGATACTCGGGTTCATATGTATACCGTTTGCTTTCGTGGTTTTCACCCGGTTCGATCATAAGGGATATCCCTATACCAAACTGATCGGTTTGCTTCTTACCGCCTACATGTGCTGGCTGTTACCGAGCCTGCAGTACCTGCCGTTTTCCCGAACCCTGATCATTGGAATGCTAGTCGTTCTGGCTTGGATCAATCATTCTATATACAGGACTCACAGGGATGCTATTCGCACCATGGTCAGAGAGCGGTGGTGGAGTATTGCCGGGTACGAGATCCTTTTCCTGTCGGTATTTTGTATTTTCGGGTTATTGAAGAGCTGGAATCCGGATATTTTCTGGAGTGAAAGCTCAATGGATTTCGGTTTTATTAATGCTGTGCTGCGATCAGACTATTTTCCGCCACAGGATCCATGGGTTCAGGGTCAGGGCATTAATTATTACTACTATGGTCATTACCTTGCGGCTTTTATGACCAGACTTACTGGAGTGGAACCCCATTACGGGTATAATCTGTTTTTTATTACGATTCCATCTTTGGTCGCGCTGACGATCGCGGGTATTCTGATGACTCTGACCCGCAGAATTTGGGTATCACTGTTCGGCGTGCTCTTTGCCATCTTCATCGGCAATCTGGATGGATTGCCTCAGATGGCCAATATCTGGGCCCGGCAGACCAGGGGAACTGAATGGTTCAGGTATGCCGATGCTTTTCAGAGTGCGGTCGGTCATGTTTTGAATCTGGGACGGCAAGATGCGCATTTCCGGTTCTTTCGATCCGCACATGAATTGATAAAACCAACTGTCCATGAGTTTCCTTATTGGAGTTATAACTTCATGGATTTGCACGCGCATACTATCGCGACGGTATTGAGTACATTCTTCCTGGCCTTACTGTTCGTTCTCCTGCGTAACGCCGGAGGAGGGATCCGGATTTTCGGTGATCAGAAACAACAGCAGGTTGTTACTCTGATCATCCTGTGGGTGACGTATGGAGCAATGATATCGACAAACTCCTGGGACATCCCGACTCAGATGGTTCTAATGATTTTGATATCCCTCTGGATTATGGTTTTTGCAGAACGAAAACCCCGAATCCGATTGCGTCCGATTGTTGACCTGGATGTCGAGCGGATGGTTGCAAACACTCCGTCTGCTGATGAACAAATCGATTCCTCGACGCCCATGGCGGATACAGATGCAGAAACACCTCAACTGGAAGATACGCTTGTGGCGGAGACTATTCCCGACCTGGTTGCCGGATCCGGGATGGACATGGAGGAAAAGCCTGGGGAAGATGAGGAACCATCGGTTGCCTCAGTGACTCAACGCAATGCTGTGATTGATGGAGATCTTGAATCGGATGATTCTCCTCCTGAAGCAGACATCTCTGATTCGGTTGAAAATCAAGTTTTACCGGAATCCGCCGGCAATGTTGATGAATTAGTGATTGAAGAATCTGATTTCGCTTCCATGGATGAAGAATCTGAGCTGATTGTCGGTTCTGAAATGGACGTCGATGAAGAATCGGACATGTTGTCCGGTTCAGACTCGCAGGCGGAATCAGACGCGGAATCGGTGTCGGACACTGAATCGGACAGGCGACGATTCTCGATGCCACTGGATTCCATCAAGGATCATTCTGACGATCGAGAAGTTCCTGAATTCCAGGACTCCATCAAACGTCGCTGGCGTGCTGGTATTATCATCAAATCGATCGAATGGCTTGGTAATCAGGTGTACAATGAGATAACAGGTTCTTGGAGATTTCTGTGGAATTTATTGTGGCCGGTCGCTTTAGTGATTCTGGGTGCCATGACACTTCATATGCCCTACCTGATGCATTTCCACCGAGCGGGTATGGGAGTCGGGACACTGTGGAAGTACAGGCAGACAACCAATCTTGATGGATTTCTGACAATGTTCGGTTTTTTCATTTTCATATTCATAACACAATTCATCCGCTGGTGGTGGGATGTTCAGAAGGAAAGGGGTCGCTCATCGGTACGCTCTGCAGGCATTCTACTGGGAATAATCATCTTGTTACTGATCGCCTGTCTGGGATTCATGCATTTCCCTGATGTTCCAGCGGACTTCTCCGTTCTGGCTATCAGTCTGTTCTTGATCTTATTGATCATTTCAATATTGATTGAGGGCTATCCGACGACATCCGAAGCATTTCCACTTATTCTTGCTCTGGCAGCGGTTGGAATCACTGCAGGTTGCGAAATATTTTATATCCGTGATTTCTACCAGGGCGGTGATATGCGCCGATTCAACACAATTTTCAAATTTTATCTGCAGGCGTGGTTCATGTTTTCCCTTGCATCCGGATACCTGATTGCACGACGAATGAGAATTCGTTCAAAACCTGCTCATATAAGCGGTGGCATGGCTTTCATGGCGCGGGTTTCATCATGGAGTTGGAATCTTGTATTCATATTTCTGCTGGGTGCGTCACTGATTTTTACATTCTGGGGAATTCATGCCAGGCATTATCATGATGAATACCGGAGGGTTAAGCTGCCGTTGACACTCGACGGCTGGGCATACATGAAGAAGGGTTTTAGAGAAGACATCATCAATGAGTACCGAGCCATTAACTGGCTCCAGCAGAATATTAAGGGCACACCGGTTATTCTGGAAGCCAGTGGCGCTGATTATCTCTATCAATATGGCGATATCTCTGCGAATACGGGACTTCCCACTGTATTGGGATGGTGGAGTCATGTGGGCCAGAGAGAATATCTAATCAAGCGTAATCGGGGTAAAAACAGGAAAGACCGTGAAATAGATATCGGGAAGATAAAGCGAGATATCCTGACGATGTATAACAGCGCAGATATAGAGGAAGTATTATCGCTGCTCGGTCAATATAGAGTTCAGTATATATTCGTTGGCCCGACTGAAAAGTCAGAGTACAACTCATTGGGTCTGGAGAAATTTCGAGAGATGTCGGTTTTCATGACACCGGTTTATACCAATCCGGATGTTGTGATTTACAGGGTGAATGATTACGGCCACAGTGTAGATCTATCGGATACGATCCAGGATAATGCCGCCCTTACTCGCCTTAAGGAGGAACTCACTGCCCGGGAAGAAGAAGAAACGAGGGCACAGAGAGCTGCTGAGATAGAGCGGGAGCGGAGAATGATGGAGCAGCCGCCGAAGAGCCTGCTCCGTGGAACTCAGGGCAAAGCCAGAGGCATGTTCGAAGAACCGCGATCAATGTGTGTCGCACCTGATGGATCTGTGTATGTTGCAGATTTCCGCAACCATCGCATTCAAAAGTACGGACCGGACGGCAATTGGCTTATGGCATGGGGTGAAACCGGTGATGAGCCTGGGCAGTTCAACGATATCTGTGATGTTGCTGCAAATACACGTTTTGTTTATGTTCTTGATACGTTCCATAATCGTATTCAGATGTACAATCATGAGGGCAAACTTGAGAAAGTACTGGTTCCTGATACGTATACGGTTTCTCATCCCAGAGGGATTGCAGTGGATGAATCCAATATCTATATCTGTGATACAGGGAATTCACGAATCATCAAAATGAACATAACCGGCCAAAATGTCCGGATCATCGGTCGGGTCGGGAAAGGTCCGCTGGAATTCAGCAATCCGGTCGGAATCGCTGTTCGAGAAGATAAATTATTTATCGCGGATACAAACAATCATCGAATACAGGTTGTTTCCACTGCGGGTGACTTTATACGGGAATATCCGGTTGATGCGTGGATGGCGGAAGTATTCAATGAACCTTATATAGAGGCGCAGCAGGATGGGACTATCTGGTATTCCGATCCGACGAAGGGTAGAGTCTATCATATTGATTCGATGGGGAATCTGCTGGAGAAATATACACAATCACCAGAGGGTCGATTATTTGGACTTCCCATGGGTCTTGGGATCATGCTGAACGGAGATATTCTTGTGGTCGATGCCAGAAATCATGCAGTCTTGAAAGTCGTCTCCGGGTCTAAACCTCCTCAAGGCGACCGCGAAAATTGATAGAGAGATTCCGTGTTGGTAATCCACATGGAATTCTCATCCGGTAAACTGACATAGCGTGGATGTGGTACCTGCCTGGAATCCAGAGGATCGCATTGGTTAGCCGGTTGTCCGGTTAGAATTTGCCCGTCAGGTGTCAGAACACAGATATAGTCGATCAGGAAGTGTGGCACGAGGATATTGCCTTCATCGTCTATTGTCATACCGAAGTTGTCATCCAATGGTCCAGGAACAGGAATCGATTTGGAGTAGCTGCCATCCGGTTTATAGATTTGAATGCGGTTGAATGCCCTGTCGGCGACATAAATATTCTGCGAAGAATCCGTTGTGATGGCGATGGGCCATTTAAACGCATCCGGCTTATCTCCGATTGACCCGATTGTATTGAGAATCGAACCATCTTCCAGCGAAATTCGATACAGGTCTCCCGGGCACATGAGCAAGGCTGTATTATCTGAATCGATCTCGATCATTGTCGGGGTTGCCGGAAGATTGATCTGGCGCAGAAACTCACCGCTGCTTGAAGCGACCAGCAGACGATTGCGTGTATCACCCGTCAGGTATACGTGTCCATCCTCTCCAATATCGAAATCGAATCGAAGCATCCAGTGAGGATCACTCTGCAGGTTGGCATCCCAGTCAAGGAGCATCCGTCCTTCGTGATCCAAGATAACCATCCGTTGATAGTGCCAGCAATTTCCAATGAACGTGCCATTGGGGAGTTGCTGCAATCTGGCCAGATCATACGATCGTCCGCCCCCGGGGTGAGGGTAGTTGATGACTTTTTGTAAGGTATATTGAAACGTCGCAGGTCTCGTCATAAAAGGTTTTGGCATCGAATCGGGAAGTGGAGGCTTCAACCATCGTTCTTCAGGAATTGGGATCCAGTCGGGTCTACTGTCGGACCCATGTCCCTGACCGGTATCCTGCCACAATAACTCAATATTCAAATCCGTTGATTTCGAATCGGGCAACAAGGACAATCCTATTGATACATCATGGGGTCCGGCAGTCAGAAATTCTCGGAAGACAGCGCCTCCAGCAGTCACATCATCCGGAATGGCCTGTCTGTTATCCAGAATAAATTCGGCCTCTCCGGGATATCGGAGAAAAAAGTCCTGTCTACCTGTTTTTTCGATCAACAGGACACCATTCATCCTGACAAAGTCGGAATGTGAAAACATGCCGGATTCTTTAATTAAAGTTTCTCCGGAAAGACTCATCGTTGTCAGGAACAAGGGGGGAATAACCGGAATCGTCATCGACTCGGATTCATCTGTGGAGGATGTCAGAGTTGCAATAATCCCTCTCCGATCCTGGAGGTCTTTTCGTGTCATTGTGAAACTATAATAACCCCGGGGATACTCCTCCGTCTGATGGAGCGAGAGGACACCTTTGGGGTATGTCTCCTTTAAAACAGGAATAACTGTAATATTTTCCGGTATATTCCTAAAAAGATACATGAAGTCTTTCTCTGGAGTAAATCGGAATGGAACGGAGAATTGGGGTGGTTCCGGGATGTATGCATTCAGATTCCCTGTTTCAGGATATGTCAGAAAACGATACGGCAGTTCAGCCTCTTCTTCTATCCAATCCATGTGGATTTCGAATCGATCGAAGTTGTCGATTCCTGCTCGGACAATCCAATAATCCTCCCATGCAATGCGCCAGACTGGTGCGATTTTCTCACGGAAAACACTGAAGTCTCTTACCCCGTTTACGACGATAAGTGTGGCACATAAAAAATAGGGTATCATTTTCCAACGTGTTGCAAATGGACAAAGAGCATGAATAAACGAAACAATCCCCAACCCGATTAAGCCGAACACCAGGGGCTGAACAGCCGTTAATCGGCGGACTGCCGGTTCACTGATGATGGCCGGCAAAAGTGCTGTGAGAAGCCACAGGAGACTGAACACGGATGAGTTTTTCGGGAATCTGATCAATACAATGATCAGTCCGGCCACAAGGAAAGCGCTGAGTGGCCACCAGATTACCGGTGCATTAAACTGAGTAAATGACATATCTTCAACGGCATCGACATTGAAACTGATCAGAAGCTGGTGGATGAATTGAAGAATCTGTTCCGGAGTCCGGGCGATTTTAAAATCATGCTCATGTCGAGTATAGAAGACCCGGTAAGTATCCTGCAGACTGAATCCTAACGGTGCGGATACCAGGATGGCAAAAATCAGCAGCATCAAGAGTATTTTCAGTGAGTCTGCTTTTAAATGCAGATCACCTTTGATCAGACTCCACAGTGAGAAACTGACAACGGCAAACGGGATGAGTCTGAACGTTGGGAATGTCCACATACCGCCAGCCAACAGAACGCCGGTAGTGATCCAGGGAGTCCAGCGACGGGATTGCACAGCTGCGATATGAGCATAGAGCGTTGCAGAGACGAACATCGGTGCGGCATTTAATCGCTCACAAATATGGCAACTTTGTCCCGGCCAGAGCCCGACTGCGAGAAATCCGGAGCCTGCCCATGCTACAGCTGTTCCCCAGAGACGCCGCAAGAGGAGCCAGGTGAAGAACACGGTGGCGATCCCGCACAGGAAAGGAAGAGAACGAAGTGATCCGATAGTGGGCCCACCGAACCATATGAAGGGAGTCAGCATGTAGAAGAACAGGAATTCCTTATTGGCGAGAAAGAATGGACGAAATGAATCGCCCTGAAAAAAGCCCAGAACCTGCATTCCTTTTACAATTTCGTCATTATGAGCACCATAGGGAACGTCCGCCAGATGATACAGTTTGATTGGAATAGCGAGACATAACAAGATGACTGCTAAAATAACAGCGGTTCTCTGGGATACCGGCTGGTCGGCTGGATCAGTTCTCCGCTGGAACCAGGCAAACAATGCCAGGCAAAGAGCACCGGCCAGAAGAAATGCATAACCGATGAATGATGTGTCTGTATTCGTTATCCAGTTAAAAATGCCTGATGGTTTTCTTCCTGCGAGAGGTCCTGACAAGAACAACTGGCCGCTGAGAAGCAAGATCAGAGCAGTCAAATACCCCAATCGCTGCAGGAATATTCCCTGCTGCTTCACGGTGATAAATCCTTGTTATTGATTGCTGAATTAATGGGTGATCTTGGATAATCATCCATTCCGGGTGGCGCGATACGATGACGCGATGGAACCAATGGATCACCTGTTGCCTGACGCAGCGTCATCACAAAATACCAGTCTCCAAAATCCTCGCAGGCTCGGAAGGACCATTCATTCCAACCACGTTGGACTTCAAACGGTATAAGCGTGAGACTCTCCGGTTGAATAAATGTCGGTTCCATGATTGGCCTGCCATTCAGCCACAATGCCATGACATCATGCGAACCGAATATCTCCAAAGTACCGGATGCCGACGAATCGAACCACATCCAACAAGCACCCTCCGCCTCTACATACTCGGGATTCAATGGATAGTCTGGATCGGAATCCCTGAAATGCCATTGCAGATCAACGATCGGTGGATTGGGATCCGGGTATGTCCAGTATCCGGGCCCGGTCAGAGTTTCAATGGCAGAAGGATATCGCGCATCCGGATCAATATAGTCTCCAGTACACCCTTCACTTGGCATCCGACGTTTTAAACCGCGAACAGCCCATTCGTCGTAGTATGGGCGACGCCGAAGTGGTTCTATGATGTAGAAAATATCGGTATTATTATACCCTTTTACTGTGTGATGAAGCTTGTAGGAGTCGAAGAAGATACGTTCATCGGGATGAATGGCAAACAATGTGGGTACATCCAGTGTGTAGGATTTAAAGTTGAACGACCGCAATACTGTATAACCAAAATCATGTGTTTCCGAAAAGTAATGCGGGTTGACCCGGTTATAAAACAGGCAAAAAATATAGGGTTCATTGACGTTGTGAGCTGTCAGCATCAGGTTGGGAAACTCACTTCGCCGGGACTCCATGTATTCCAGCGTTTCGCGGTATCCATACTGAAATCCGTACAATCCGTGAGCGGCCTGCTGGTTGTATGAAGTGAAATATTGACGAAAATAAGGAACAGCATCTTTCCCTACAAAAAAAATGCAACCGGCTATCACGGCACCTTGCAGAATCCAGGATAGACTTCGGATACGGATGCGGTTCAGCAGTTTTAGCAGCCACCAGACGGTCATTGCTGTCCATATCGGCGCTAAAGGGCTGCCAATAATTGATCGGGAGGCAAATCGATCGTTGGTGAGAGCAGTTCCCAGCGGATATAGCAGTGTCCATGTAACCAGCATCCAATAGAAGCGGCTGGGAGGCAGCAGGCCTGTAACGATTCCGGCAATGCTGAGATAGAATAAAGAATGATATATGGGACCATGGTTTCGGATGGAATGCCGTGGGTTGGGATCCCCGTGTGTATAGAGAAATTCCGGCATAAAAAACGGAATATAATTATCAGCGAGTCGCAGTATTTTTACTTTCAGTGGCTGGTCGGACATTTTCGACCACCAGCCGGCATAGCTGTAATGCTCGGACGACATTGTCCGTCGATGATATTGAGCTGCAGGCACAGCAAAAAGGAGAAAGATCAGCAGTCCGGCCGTCAGCCATCGCCAATGTGGAATAAGACGCTTGAAATACACCATGCCGAATATAGGTAAAAATATCGGTATGAAGGGCATTGCCATCACATAGCTATGGAGTGAAAGCCCTATAAACAATCCGGCAGCGATCCATGGCCAGCCGCCCCTTTTGAGCGCGAAGATTAAAAATGCCAGGCCCCAGATGAACATGCAGGGCCATGATATCAGTTCAAAAGCGATTCGACTGAAGTGGAAATTCCAGGGGAGAATTGTCATGAACAGTGCGGCGATTATGGCGGGGACAAATCCCGAAATCAGAAATACCAACCAGAAAACACCGGCGATAGTTACTACGCCGAACATCGCACTTGTCAGCCGGACACTAAAGGCTGACAATCCGAACAGACGGATTGGTATCATCGAAGCGTATACGAAAACCGGGTTTTTTTTCACACCCAGGGAACGGGCGTATAACGGCATTCGTTCACCGGTTTCATCGATACCGAAATGCGAAATTGCCCAGGCATTGTAACCCAGGGATGCCTCATCGCAGAAAAAACCGTCCGGAAGCGTTTCCAGTTGCCACACACGCATCCAGACTGCAGCGAGTAGAATAATGCCAATAAGGAACCATCGTGATCGTGTCATTCTATCCCACCGTTAACTTGTTGAGCCGGAGTGGGTTGAGTCATGATGTAGAACATCGGGGGTTCCGATTGAGACCGGTTGTTCTCCGGGTAGGATGTTGTCAGGATTCCGGGAAACAATTCCCGGATTTTTTCCATGACAAACAAATTTTTTTCACAGTGATCCAGGAGGAAAGCCAACCCTTTATCCGTGGAGTGAGTTTGTGTGGCGATTATCCTGAGATTATCGATAATTTCTTCATTTGTAATAAAAACCACTTCCCGGTTGTTGCTGATAGCGAAAACGTCGGTTGGAAGATTGAAACAAAGAAATTTGGGTGTGTCGAGAAAATTGCTGTTGCTGATGTAAACGTGATAATTCTCGGAGAGTTCCACCGCTTTTCGCCCCAGAATTGTATGAACGGGTGCATAGCCGAATTGAGCATGATGGCTGTTTGCCAGCGTGTAAAAGTAGAAATGGAATTCCGTCGCCGTGATAAGAATGAACCCGGCCGAGATCAAAAGTGCCGGCAGATGATGTAACCGTCGGAATGGATGCCGTTTCGCGATATACTCCATCACCAGATTTAGACCAAGAGCACTTGTCATGGCGAGAGGAATGGTCAGCATGATCAATCGTGTAGCATCAGGTAGCGAGAGATATCCGGGCAGCATTCCGAAGATGATCGCATTAATTATCCAGAAACCATCTCTGGTTTTAAAAAACCTGAGCGCATATGCCAGTCCCGGTACCAAAAAGAAACCTGATGGTGCTGTGACGATCGGGCGTTCGGGGATGAAGAAATTTCCAACTCGTGCCCTGTAATGAAAAATACTTAGATTTCCGATGAGATTATCCCAAAGCGGTTGCAGGGACCCCGCGGATTTGATCTGGTTACCGATGAATAGAAATTTGGTACGATTCAGAAAGGTATCCGAATGCTGCCTGGCATACAACGCCAACGGTATAACCGGAATACCGGAAAACACGATCAGGGCAAAAAGCCCCCACCAGTTCCGTCGCAGAAATCGGGGTGTTGTCATCCATGTATGAATCCCGATCAGGATCATCATGACCGGTACGGTGCGAAAGGAGAAGTATGTATTGAGTCCGAGACCGATCGACAGGCCGCTCCCTATATAAAACACCAGTTTTTTGAGTGGTTTTTGCGTATCCACGGCAAGATAAAACAGCCAACTTGCCAGCACGAGAAAAAGAGGAGCGAGAACCGCTCTATAACCCGTGCGGGAGAATGTGATATTCCAGGCCAATACTGCGTAAATTGCGGCTGCGGTAACGGCAGTCTGCCATTTCCAGAATCGCCCGCAGAGGAGATAAAGGGCTGCGGCTGTCAGGAGACTCGCAATCATACACGGCAAATAGAGGCTGTACACAGAAACGCCTAAAAGTCTGAAGCTCGCTGCAATCAGATAAAAATACAATGTTTCTTTTCCCCATGCTTCATCCGTGAACGGAGTATAGGGTTCACCCTTCAGGATCCGAAGTGCGTACATACCGTTCCATGCCGCGTCGTTGTTAATACCGGATGGAATCTCTTCCAGCCGGTACAACCTCAGGCCGATTGCGGACAGGATGAGCAGGGTCAACAGGATCGTGCGCAATCTGCCTGATCGGACACTCCATGAAACCGGTGGAGGATGCCAGGCATTCGGAATGCCGGTTACCAGTATCAGAAGACCCACGAGAAGAAGTCCTCCGCCTGCAATGGCAATCCGGCCGGAATGAAGAATGATCATCGCAACGGCAATACTGCTCAGTCCCGCGATGAAAAGAAAGGAAACGAGACCGGGATGCTTACTCAGCGATGTGAAGAGAGCTATTCTGGATCGAATTCTCCGGAAAACCGAAAACGCTTTTACGAGGACAATGATCAAAGCGATTCCATCAATCAGCCAGCGGATAGCGGAAATGATATGGTCTTTATGTTTACTCGTGCGAGCGAAACCGGGTAGTGGTGGAGGAGGTGCATAAACGACGATGCGATGATTCATTGAGTCGCTGATAAAGATCTTGTCATCATCGGCAATGGCGATACCGGTCGGAGTATTCATCTGCTCCGGCCCGCTGCCATATGCTCCGAAACGGCTGTACATAACGCCTTCCGGTGTATACGCGACAATTTTATTGTTATGTGGTGATGTAACGAATATGCGTCCTTTTGAATCCAGTGCAATATAACCCTCAACAAATTCCTTGCGATTCCAGTCTTCAACATGAATTGTCCGGACGATACTCCCATCAGGCGTCAGCACTTTTATCCGGGCGTTTCCGGGATCCGCGATATATGCTTTGCCGTCTGGACCAATCACGATCCCAATGGGATCATGGAACGAGGAAATTCCCGGCGATCCGTCTCCCCATGTTGCCAGTTTTTTACCATCCGGAGAAAAAACGAGAACGCTGTGCCGCGAAGTGTTGACGATATACACGTTGTCCAGACTGTCGATGGCGATCCCTCTTGGCGCATAAAAATCGGCTTGAACCCAGTTTGATTCCCATGTGCCCGTTTCGGCAGAAAACTTTTGAATGCGATGGTTCCAGGTATCCAGTGCAAAAAGATTGCCTTTTGAGTCCATACCAGCTGAAGTGGGATCTAAAAACTGCCCCGGATCACTCCCTCGTCGTCCCCAGACATTCAGAGGCTGACCGGACACCGATAATTCCTGAAACCGGTAATTCCGGAAATCGCCGATCAACAGTGTTCCTTGAGGAGTCAGGGTGACCTGTCGGGGTTCCCTGAAACGACCCGGATCATCACCCATGCTGCCGAAGGTCAGCAGCTGCCTGTTCTGAACCACCGGGGCGAGCCCTGATCCACATCCTGCAAACAACACTGTTATCAGAATAATTCTCGCAATGTTCCGGTAGACCCAATTCAATCCGTCAACCCTCAATGTCGTTATCCTGCCTTGCAAGGGTATCCAGCCGGTCAATGGTTTCTTCCAGCAGTTTTCGATTGATCCTGATAAGATCGGTCACGACACCAAACAGCAACAAGGAAAACCCAAGACTCAGGAGGACGGATGCGACGACCAGTGATTGGATTTTTCCACTTGGATCAGGAAATCTGAGAATGTAATAGTAGAGAAAACGAACAAGAAGCAGAGCACCGAGAAAAAGACTGCTCATGCCTGACCAGTTGAAAAGTTTATCCGGGCTGTAGAGTGCCCAGATGCGTAGAATCGTACCAATCTGTCGCCGAATATAGTACCAGTTGCTGCGGAAGAGCCTGCTGGGTCGTGTCGGAGGATTGACATCGGTAGGTACTGCCACAACGCGCATTCCGCTTTTCGCTGCCTGAATCAGAGTTTCGATAGTATAGGTAAATTCCGACAGGATTTTTAACCGGCGGATGGCTCGTTGTGAGTACGCTCTAAACCCGCTGGTCACATCGGATACTTCGACTCCTGTCAGCCACATGACAACACGACTTCCCATTTTCTGAAGTCTCTTTTTCACGGGGGAGAAATGGCTGATATTTTCGATTGGCCGGCATCCGACAACAATATCTGCAGTATTATCAAGGATAGGTTTAACCAGCGCCAATATACAGCGCCCCGGATACTGTTGATCCGCATCGGTGTTGACAACAATATCGGCATTCATACGGGCTGCTTCGATCAGACCACGTCCGAACGCTTTGGCCAAACCCTGGTTGGATTGAAAGGACACGATCTTGTGAACTCCCGATTGACGGGCTGTCTGAATAGTGGAATCCGTTGAGCCATCATCGATGATTAAAATTTCGATCGAATCTATACCGGGAATTGATCGTGGCAGATCTGCAATCGTTGCTGCCAGGGTGTCCGCTTCGTTATAGCAAGGGATCTGAATGACCAGTTTCATGCGTATTATCTTACGTTTTCCAATAGATTTAGCAACTGTAACCTGAAATTAATCGGTTGCATGGGTACTGATAATAAAGTTGTCTGATGACCTGGAGAACGAATCAGTTGCGCCGGCTATATGAGTCTTAAATGTGAATCCTCAAGTTGAAATCCGATTTAATTCATTGTACATTCAGATGAGCAAACTGATAAGACGGGGACAACATCAACAGGGAAATTGAATCATGGCAATTGAACGCATTCATGATGTAGTGATTTTGGGGACAGGCTTAGCCGGCCTTCGGGCAGCTATGGAACTGTCGCTCAAGAGTAATGGTGAGATTGATATCGCGATGATCTCCAAGGTCCAGATAATGAGAGCGCATTCGGGCTGTGCGGAAGGTGGTACCGGCGCTGTTCTCAGGGAATCGGAAGGAGACAGCCTTGAGCTCCATGCATGGGACACCGTCAAGGGCTCTGATTTCCTGGCTGATCAGGACGTGGTGGAGCGGTTTGTAGAACTGTCTCCAAAGGAAATTCTGCTTTTGGAGCATTACGGTTTGCCCTGGTCCCGGCGGGAGGATGGAAGGATCTATCAGAGACCATTCGGAGGTCACAGTTTTCCGAGAGCGACGATGGCCGCTGACAAAACCGGGTTCATGGAAATGCAGACCTTATATGATACGCTCACCCAGTTTTCGAACTGGACGAACTATCATGAGTGTTTTGCGACAGATATCATCATTGAAGACGGTCTTTTCCGCGGTATTACCGTGATCGAAGCCAAAACCGGTCAATGCCTCCTCATCCGGGGAAAAGCCCTGTTGATCGCTTCGGGCGGCACGGGTTGCCTGTATGGGTTCACAACCTACTCACAAACCGTGACCGGCGATGGACAGGCTCTGGCATTGCGCGCCGGTATGACATTGGAAGATGTGGAATTTCTTCAATTTCATCCTACCGGTCTTGTGCCGTCCGGCATCCTGATGACGGAGGGTTGTCGTGGAGAAGGCGGAACGCTTGCCAACAAAGACGGCGAGCGCTTTATGGCGAACTACGCGAAAGAGAAAATGGAACTGGCTCCGCGTGATATCATCTCCCGGGCGGAAACCACTGAAATACTGGAAGGCCGCGGCTTTGAGGGACCTGACGGTCTTGATTACGTTCACCTGGATCTGCGCCATCTGGGTGCTGAGACAATCAATAAACGATTGCCGCTGATCCGGGAAGTCACTATGAAATTCCTGGGTCTCGACCCGATTCTGGAACCGATTCCGGTGAGACCGGTCAGTCACTATGCGATGGGTGGTATAGAAACGGATATTAATGCTCATACCCGGTTCGAAAATATCTGGGCAGCCGGAGAAGTTGCCTGTGGATCGCTGCACGGTGCCAATCGACTGGGTACGAACTCCACGGCCGAATGCCTGGTCTTCGGCGCGGTCGCAGGGCATGAAATTGCGCAATATCTCAAAAAGAAAAAAACATGCCCGGATTGTCCGGCTCAACGTGTGGACACGATTGAGAAAGAGATTTTCGACGATTTTTTGAAACGTAACGGGAAGGAAAATCCTTACGAGATCCGGCGTCAACTGCAAGTAATTATGGACCGGCATGCGGGAGTGTACAGGGATGCAGCAGAGATGCAGGCAGGTTTGAACAAAATAGCGCAGTTGCGCGAACGATTCAAACAGATAGCCGTCAAGGACAAAGGTCGTGTATACAATTCGAATCTCTTCAACGTTCTGGAAACACGTAATATGCTGATTCTTGCACAAGTCCTTCTGATGTCTGCTCTGAAACGTGAGGAATCGCGCGGCGCTCATTCGAGGCGTGATTTTCCGAAACGGGATGACGAGCAGTGGTTAAAACACACGCTGGTTACTTTACAGGACGGAGAAATCAAATTTGATTATAAACCGGTAACGATCACAAAATGGCAGCCGGTTGAGCGGAAATATTAGAGGGGGAGGAAGACATTATGCCTCAAAAAAAGACGGATGATCGCCGGCTGGGCATCAAAGGATGGGCACTGGGCGGCCGATGGGGTTTCGAGCGATACATGTATACCGTTCATCGAATTACCGGGATTGGATTAGTTGTATATTTTTTGCTTCACATTCTTGTAACAAGTACACGAGCTTTCGGTGGACAGCATGTCTGGGAAAGCCTGATGGGAACATTGAGCAGCGGTGTGTTTAAAATCGGTGAGTTCCTGGTTTTTGCCGGGTTCGCCATCCACGGATTGAACGGGATTCGTCTGATACTGATCGAACTGGGTTTCGCGACCGGGAAAGCCATCGAACCCGAATATCCTTACCAGACATCAGTGGATAAACAGCGACCGATTGCCATTGTCGCTGCCGCCGCTGCCGCCGTCATTATCCTCTTCGGTGGATACAATATTTTCCTGGCACATTAGGGAGACCGCCATGAGACAATCAACAGGTTGGACATTGCATTTGATAACGGGCCTGGCGTTACTGATCCTGCTGGGTACTCATATGATAATCATGCATCTGGATGATGTCATCGGCGTAGGGAACATCAATCCCGACAAAAAACCGGTGGATTGGGAGAATGTCACTGCCCGTGGAAAGCAGATCACCATGATGTTTTTTTACATCATTTTTCTCGGATGTGCATTATATCATGCGTGTTTCGGTTCCCGGACCATTCTTCTGGAAACCGATTTCGGAGCGAATAATAAACAGTTGATAACGGCAATAGTAGTAATTCTTGGATTTGGTCTTTTTATTTTCGGCACAGCGGCAGCCATAAAATTTGTGGATATATCGCAAGCCGGAATGATGGTCATGGGAGGTTAACGGTAATGGCGGACACAAGGAAAATCCCATTTACCATACTTCGATTTAATCCGGAAACGGATACAAAACACCGGTTTGATACTTTCATCGTTGATGTATTACCGGGAATGACAGTGTTGGAAGGGTTGCATCAGATTAAAGCCCGTCACGATGCGACTCTCGCCTGGCGCTACTCATGCCGAATGGGTGTGTGCGGATCCTGCGGAATGCTGATCAACGGCCGCGCGACTCTGGCATGCAATACCCAGATTCTGGACGTTTCTCCCATCGCCATCGCCATTGCACCATTGCCAAATTTCCCGATCATTAAAGACCTCGTACCCGATCTGGATTCGATGTTTCAAAAGCATCGTGAAATAAAACCGTGGATTATCCGGGAAAACTCCATCGAGCAGAATACGGCAAAAGGGGAATTCTATCAGAGCCCGGAGCAACTCGTTGAATATCTGCAATTCAGCTATTGCATCAAATGTGGATGCTGCATGGCTGCATGTCCCACAATGGCAACGGATGCACAGTATCTGGGACCGCAACCGCTTGCTCAGGCCTATCGATACGAAGCGGATTCAAGGGACCAGGGTTTCAATGCACGAAAACCCGTTCTGGACAGGGACTCCGGTCTGTTCAGCTGTCATTACGGATCAGAATGTTCCGTCGTATGTCCCAAAGGAGTTGATCCGGCCAAGGCGATCCAGTTGATGAAGCGCAGGATGCTGCTCGATCTGTTCCATCTGTATCGAAAGAAAAACGCTGAACTCTGCCCGGATCAGGGCAAACCATCGGCACAGGACGGTTCCTGACCCAGCGCAACATAAAAAATCATCTGAGAATCTCCCGCTGTGACCGAACCATTGCCGTCGCAATCCGCAGCACAGGCTTCCTGGGTTGAGGGTGTCAACAGACCCAGTACGATCTGAAATGCAAGTTGCGCATCTGTTGCCGATATGGAACCTGAAAAATTAACATCGCCATGATGGATACACAATGCCGGGGGAATCAGGAAATGAAGTATTTTATTCATCACTGCCGTTCGATCTCCGGAGGATAGAATAGTCTCGAACGGACATCCCATTGTCACAACCCGGAACGAACCATCGAAAACAACGACAGCATTAAATGATGTTCCAGCGAACATCATGGCACCGACAGAACCGTTTTCAGTCGTCAATCCGTCCGGGTATTCCGATGCATAAATCTCGAACTGGTCGTAATCGAATACGATGGTACCCAATCCATCAAAAATGCCTCCGGCTACCGGAACCAGGGTGTCTGAACCCGCATCATCGACATCATATCCAGCTTTCAGGTAGTTCCCGCAAAAACTGCGATCCGAGATGGAGCCATATGCATCCAGATCCCACGTGATCTCTGAGCCGGACACAAACAATCCGCCGCCATCATCCAGATAAGATGCCACAACTGCCTGCTCGACGGATGAGAATGTCTCATCCACCGTTGATTCCTCTCCCATGATCCAGTCAACTGCCTTGTATTCATTCAGATCGATCGCTCCCGATTCGACCACTTCATTGACACAACTGTCGAATCCGCAGGGATAACCGGCAGCAGCGGCCGCGTGGATGACACAATATGAATAGGTGTTCATTCGATTTAAAAACATCCTTACATCCGTTCCAAGGGCACTGCTTTCATATTGGGGGATCAATGCATAGCGATCCAGACGGTCAAATGCATCGACAATCAGCAGGTCAACAGATTCGCTTGAGCCCGGTATTTTTGCGACTAAAACCGGTGTCGGAAAACTTTCACCTCCGTCATTTGTCGCCGTCACGCGGAAAAAACGAATAGCGCCTGCCGGAAACGGCCCCAAACTGGTGCTCGTCCCCGTACACGGGATGCCATCAGAGAATCCGGCCCCAGTTTCCGAGACATAGATCCTGTATCCGGTGGCTGAATCTCCGAGGAGATCATCTCCGCTATTGGCGGGAGGTTCTGTCCAGGTGAGGTGCACCATACCACTCCCGGTGTTCCTAACACAGAGTGATCCGGGAGGTTCCGGCAGCAAGACCGGGGATCGACCATCTTTCCAGGCAAAGAATTTTTCTATGCCCTGGTATATCGCCCGGGACGCCAGCATTCTGAACTTTGGATCCTTGAGATACAATGCGTCAGCCGGTGTGTCGTGAAACGCCAGTTCGATCAGCATAGCCGGCATCTCGTTGTTGTTCGCCGTGTTGATTTCACCAAAGTTCGCGCTGAGCTTGCCTCGGTCCTGCCAACCGGCATCGTATCCCGCTCGAATATCGTTGATAATTTCATCATGGACCCAGTCCTGAAGGATATCCGAATTGGCGTAGGGGGCTGTATTGTGAATGTATGTGGATGTGCCGCTGCCCGGGTCCGGCGCATTCGTATGCCAGGATACGTACACGGAATCCTCCCAAGCCTCATTCTCCCATGCTGCATACTTCGGCATGGCCGCCACCGTACTGGTACCACAGGTCGTGCAACCCATGTATTCGGCAAAATAGCGTCCTGATTCCTCCCAGCGCGGACGGCCGCTTACCATCGGATCAGCGATCGAACCCATTCCGCCACCGATTCGCACTGCGTCGGCAATCACATATTGCCCCGCTACTGATCCTTCACTGCTCAGTACGAGCTGCCGCCGGTCTGTCGAATCGTCAGGATCCAACGCATACCGTCCCAACGATTTCCACGTATAACCATCCCGTTGCTGATTCTGGAGAACAATTGTGTCACCTCCATTATGGTGTATCGTATAACGGGCGTCGACTGCACGATTCGATCCGCCGGTATACCAGACATAGATCTCATAATAGCCCGCTACCGCGGGTGTCAGTGTCCAGACGGCGAATTCGTGTCCCGATGATGTCACCGGATGTGTTCGGTAGTTCGAACCGTAAAATCCAGCAGTCGATGTACTCGTTGACCATGATCCGGAATCGCTGTAGCCGGCATCCGTATTGTCCACGACCTGGTGGCTATTGTTCAAATCGCGTTCGCGGCACGTATAGACGCCTGCACCCGCATTACCAAGGTAATAAACAAGGTACTGATTGATCGCTTCCGCGTTTATGAAATCCTCGACAATGTCGTTGGTGTTGGGTCTTTGAGTCAGCCAGTAGGATGTGTTCGAATACCATCCGTGACTCTGACTGAGGAATACACTTTTCCCCGTCAGACTGCCGGGGTACATTCCCTGACCCGGAACACCCGGTTGCCCCGGTTGATTATGACCTGTTCCGACCGTTGTCGGAGACTGTGTATGGCGGAGGTCGATATTTTTACTGTCATTCTCAAAAGGTTTGGGAGGTACAACGGGTCCCGGATCGATCCAGGCATCGAGCGGAGCATATCCGTCCGGATCGGTGGGAGGCATCCATACCGGTTGAGAGACTGCCGTTTCCGGCAAAAACGATTCATTCTTGCCGTATTCGTTCAGAGGAACTCTTGCCAGAATCGACAGCTGTGTAATATTCATATCCGGTGTTACCATGAACGAAAGAGCTCGCAACACGGCATCGCTGAGCCCCCAGGTTAGCTGCCGCTGCAAAAACTCCGCCGGAAGAGTCAAACGTATCTCAAGATGCTGTCCGTCGACACGGATCCAGTCAGGTTGCACCACAGGGAGCCATGCTCTCACACCTAATTCCTGTTCCGATTCAACCGGTCCTGCAACCCAGGCTCGTATAATTCTCACCAACTCATCCCGCGTGTGGAGCATTTCTTCGCATGATTCCTCATTCAAACCGAGACTGTACCGGGCTCGAGTCACGGCAATCGGTTGATCCTCCTTTTGAAAAACCAGGATCGGGTTTTCACGTGGAAATTCCAGTCTGTTCTGCTCCGCATACGTGATTCGATCACCCGGGAACGTGGCAGACATGCAAATAATTAATAAAATGAATCCGATGATCTGATCATTGTGAGTTTTCATGTTGATTACCTCTGAATCAATTATACGGATCGGTCATGGTTTGAAAAGGTCGGAGAGTCGGCTAACCCGCCACAGTCCACTATTTGCCCGGAAATCGGAAAAATGGTATGAATGTCCATGAAATCAAGCCGGACAAAAAGCGTACGCATTATCGGCCGGACACCTGATCGTGGCAGTTTATTGGAAAACGCTGGAGGTCATGATGAACAAATCAATTGACAGGTTCATGGTTCAGGAAGGTCTGCATCTGCTGATGGCTGATATACCGACGGAGGTGGAGCCGTTCTATAAATCGAAGAATGATTATGAGAAGAATCTGAATGATCTGACGGAGGAAATGAGTAATCTCCAGGAGCTTTTGTATGCTCACAATCGATACGCGCTTCTATTGATTTTTCAGGCAATGGACGCAGCGGGCAAGGATGGAGCGATACGGCACGTCATGTCGGGGATCAATCCCCAGGGATGTCAGGTTTACAGCTTCAAGCAACCCAGTGCGGAGGAACTTGATCACGATTTTTTATGGCGCACAACATGCCGTTTACCCGAGCGCGGCCGGATTGGTATCTTCAATCGAAGTTATTATGAAGAGGTTCTGGTGGTACGAGTGCACCCCGAAATTCTGGATAACCAGAATCTTCCCGAAGAATTGCTTGATCGGAAAGGGATCTGGGAGAACAGATACCGGTCCATACGGGATTTTGAGGATCATATGGTGCGAAATGGTACCAGGATCGTAAAATTTTATCTGCATATTTCAAAAGATGAACAACGGAAACGTTTCCTTGCGCGAATCGACAATCCTGAAAAACATTGGAAATTCAGCTCATCCGATGTTAAGGAAAGAAACCATTGGGATGATTACATGCGTGCCTATCAAGAATGTCTTCAGGCAACCGCTACGGCAGCGGCTCCCTGGTATATTATTCCCGCGGACGACAAGAAAAATGCCCGGCTGATTATCTCGCATATCGTGATCAGTGTGCTAAAAAGTCTCAAGATGCAGTATCCGAGTTCGGGTGATGTACGACGTGCGGACCTGGACACAATCCGTAAAATGTTGGACTAGAATATGCCGAATTGTCCGATTGGAATCATCCGGAGCATGAGCATTGACATTCGGATATTGTGAATACAAATCAGATGGAGTCGTAATTTGTTTGGGAACACCTGAGATGCAGACAGTCGCTTATGATTCGCCTGACTGATTCCAACGTGTTACTCTTATTAAGATGGATCAAGGGAATTGCCGGTCGGCAAGCGGCAATCACCCCGTTCACAGGACGGTGATCAAGCCGGTTCAGCATTCATCGGAAAGGAAGCGTATATGTTTCATAACATCAAAAATGGTTTTCTCCGGTGGAACGCCTTCGGACGTTCGACTCCGGGTGCCGTGGCATTGGGTGCAGGGGTTTTTTTCCTGATTATCCTTGCATTCACAACATTTTACACTGTGCAGGCTGAATACCAGGGGGTCGTGCTCCGATTCGGAAAATACATTAAAACGGTTGAACCCGGACTCCGCTTCAAGCTGCCTCTAGGCATCGACGAAGTCCAACTCGTTCCTGTCAGACGACAACTCAAACAGGAATTCGGATTCGGGACTCCGGGCGCGTCTAACCCGACCCAGTCCACACCATCACGGGGTGAACAGGAGGCGGAGCGCGGCATGGTGACCGGGGATTTGAATGCTGCGACCGTTGAATGGATCATTCAGTATCGCATCCGGGACCCGAAACTGTTTCTCTTTCGAGTCAGAAATCCGGAAATCACCATGCGGTATATCTCCGAATCGGTCATGCGGTCGGTAGTGGGTGATCGCACGGTTGACGAAGTGATTACGGTAGGCAGGCAGGAGATTGAGTCGGTGGCGTTGGAGAAGATGCAGGCTCTCGTTGATCTCTATCAACTCGGGTTGGTTATTGACCAGGTGCAATTAAAGGATGTGAATCCGCCCAAGCCGGTGCAGCCGTCGTTTAATGAAGTCAATCAGGCGCAGCAGGAGCGTGAGCGGATGATCAATATCGCCAACGGAGAATATAATAAAGTGATTCCGAGAGCCCGGGGTCTGGCTGATCAGAAGATCCAGGAAGCGGAGGGCTACGCACTGAAGCGCGTCAATGAAGCACAGGGTGAAATAGCGCGATTCAATGCCATTCTGGCGGAATACTCCAAAGCACCCCTGGTGACCCGGCAGCGCCTCTATCTGGAAACCCTTGCGTCAGTCATACCCACATTGGGTCAGAAAATCGTTATCGATGAGGATGCGGCGCAGATTCTGCCGCTCCTTCAACTCAATGCATCCCAAGCAGGAAAGGTAAACCCATGAAAAACGCTCTATCTGTTGGAGTAATAATTACGATTGTCATCGCGTTGATGATTGTGTCCGGAGCGTTTTACCGGGTTAATGAAACCGACCAGGTGATCATTACGCAGTTCGGAAAGCCGGTTGGTGATCCGATTACAGATGCCGGTCTGCATTTCAAGATCCCGTTCATTCAGGAAGTGAATCGTATTGAGAAACGCGTTCTGGAGTGGGACGGGCGACCGAATGAGATGCCTACAAAAGATAAAACATATCTGATTGTCGATACATTCGCCCGATGGAGGATCAAGGATGCAACCCAGTATTTTCTCAGGTTGCGTGATGAACGCAGTGCTCTGTCGCGACTGGAGGATATTCTTGGAAGTGAGACACGGAACGCGATTGCAAAAAATGAGTTGATCGAAGTAATCCGATCGACCAAAGGGCGCGAGCCCTATCAGGACCCGTCATTAACGGAAGTGTCCGGGGATATCGGCACCTTGTATCCAATCGAGAGGGGTCGGGCCGTCATCGAACAGGAAATCCTGCAGAAAGCCGCCGTTAAACTGGCGGATTTCGGGATTGAGTTACTGGATGTCCGCTTCAAGCGGATCCATTACAACGAGAGTGTCCGGGAACGAATCTACGGCCGTATGATCAGTGAACGGCAGCAGATCGCGGAACGCTTCCGGTCGGAGGGCGGTGGGGAAGCAGCCAAAATTACAGGCCGGCGGGAGCGGGATTTGCAGGAGATTGAATCGGAAGCTTACAAGCGGGTGCAGGTCATCCGGGGGCAGGCCGATGCCCAGGCTGCTGAGATATATGCGAATGCGTATAATCAGAGTGAGATGGCGGCGAGCTATTACGCTTTTGTCAAAACTCTGGAAACATATGACATCATATTGAAGCAGGATACAACACTGATCATGACGACCGACAGCGACCTGTTTAAGTTCCTGAAATCGATTAACCCCTGATTGGCGCAGGACAACAACAGATCGCTCCACATACAACAGGAAACATCGGGTTAATCCGTCCGGGGATTCAGTGCGTCGTTCAGTACAATTTGAATCACAAGTTTGTAAAATTCCTCCGGGCGGGTGAGAGTGAAAATCTGCCTCCGGAATTGTGACACGTGCCTGAATCCCTTCAGATACCAGGCTGCATGTTTCCGGAAGATCAGGATACCTTTTCTTTCACCGTACTGCTGAATCAGGTAATCGAGATGTTGTGCGAACACCCGCAGGCGCTCCTGTAATGTCGGTTCAGGCGGGATGACCCCGGTACGGAAAAAGCGGTCGATCCGGCCCGGGAGCCATGGATTGCCCAGAAGTCCCCTGGCAATCATCACACCGTTGCATCCTGTCCTTTTTATAAGATTGCGGGCATCTTCCAGCGTGAAAATATCTCCGTTTCCAATTACCGGAAACGACACGCAGTCCCTGACTGCTGCGATCGAATCCCAATCAGCGGGTTGAGAATAGGTTGTTCGATACCGTCCGTGGACCGTGATAAAATCAACTCCCTCCGACTCCGCCATCCTTGCGAAATCCGGCGCTCTGAAATCTCCGGGTTGCACACCGAGCCTGATTTTGATGCTTAACGGGCCACTGAAAGAACTACGAACCGCCCGAACAATCCGAGTCGCCCGTGGCAAGTCGTTCATTAACGCAAGACCTGCGGCATTTCGAAAAATCTTTTTTGCCGGACACCCCATATTGATGTCAATTATATCCGGCTGCAGATATCGAATCAGATCAATCGTTTGAACCATGTGTTCCGCTGAATAGCCGAACAATTGCGCATTGATGGGGTGTATACCGGGATACCAGCGCAGGATTTTCGGCAATCCTTTCGGATGTTTTGCGAGGCTGGCGGTCGGTATCATCTCAGTACTTATTACGGGAGCGTTGCAATCACGCAGTATGCGCTGAAATGCTTCATCGGATACTCCAGCCAGCGGAGCAGACAGTGTGGCCGGCACTTCGCCTGAGAACAGTGTCTGTAGAAAAGTTTTCATGTCACGATCCGACTGCCACCGGGTCAATTGGTCAGGGAGCGGATGGGAACAACCCGTACACCACTGTCCAGGAGCTTCGGAAGAATCGCCTTCACGTCGTCAAGAGTGGAAGGAATGGCGTGACCGATTCCGATTGCCGATCCTTTTTTCCGGGCGATGTCAGCCAGTTCCAGCATGCTGGATGTGACATCGCCGGCATTATATCCCTGATCGATAAACACTTGGCGAGACGCTGTCGGAATACCCAGTGACCGGGCTGTCATCTCCGCAACGGTATCTGCAGTTGTTCGACTGTCAACAAATATCAGTTTCCGATCCCGGATCTCCTTCAGAACAGTTTCCATGGCCCGGCTATCGGCTGTCATGCGCGATCCGGTATGATTATTGACTCCGGCAACTCCATCATAGTCCACCAGCATTTTCCGTGTGCGGGTTATCAGCTCTTCGTTTTCCATCGAGGTTAAAAGGTAGTATTCGGATAAATTACCCATAGCGTCGCTGTTCAGTGGTTCCATCGGCATATGAAGAAAGGGTGTCTGACCCGATTGCCGCGTCAGTTTGATGATGTCGGCAGAATGCTTCTGATATGGTATGACCGCCAGTGTAATCGGGATGTCCAATTCATCCAGGAATCGACGCGCAATATCTTCATCTGCTCCAAAATCATCAAAAATCAATGCAATCCGCGGCTTGTCGTTTAATTCATTGTCGCTCGCATCCATATCCTTTCTGTCCGGTTCATCTGCAGTTGGCTTCATATGCGTCGGGATTGGCGCCGGAGTTGGTGTTCCTTCGGGATTATATACAAAATCATATTTATGTGTCCGCTGCCCATGCGTTCCGACATAATAACTCAGTACCCATTCATGGGGTTTTCGAATTACATGACGGTTGTGAACGGTTACGCCGTTGTTTCCGGCGCTGTCTTCAAATCGGGCGGTCAGGAATTGAAACGTTTCAGTATCAGGGACCCGAAAGATCAAATGCTGAAGCCGTTCGTTGTTCCGGTTCTTCATTGTCGTCCAGCCTTCGCGGATTAAATTCTGATCTGTAATCCCGAATTCTTCCAATGTTATCGTGCATGCTTGAGCGACATCGCCGGCTGTCACTGCGGGACGGATACCTGTTATAGACTCCCATAAACCAACGTGGCCCTTTTTCATTGCACGTTGGTCCAAAATGATTATAAATGCTGATAATATCAGGATGACCAGCGTCATGCCGATCAACAGGTATCGAACTCCCCCCCTTTTCTTTTTATGCGCGTGGGACGCAGTCTTGACGCGAGTTCGTGGACTGGCGGCTCTTTTCCCGGTTCGTGCCTTGGTTTTTTTCTCCGATTCCCTTCTCAAAGATGTCTCCGTGATATTTCAGCCACTTCGTCAGATCCATCCGGATCACTTTCGGCCGATAAATAATTGATTGGATTCATGCAGTGTCTTTCATCATCTCCAACTGATTGAGTGCCGTGTCCATGTAAGGATCTATGTTCTCCAATACCGGAAGCACAACAGGAACATCGGGTTCGATCCCGGACTCATTTATTTTATGTCCATCGGCACCGCAATAAAAACCGGTAACCATCAGAACGTCAAAGGTGTCATCCAGCGATTGAATCTCCCGGCTCACAGCCCGTCCGAAGGATGGGTCGCCGGTAACAATCGCACGACCTGTCGATTTTAAAGCCATTGCACAGGTTTCAGCCGGACCCGCACTTGTGCGATCAATTATGACAACCAGGGGAAATCCGGACATGTATTGACCATCTTCGGATCGGAATTCCGAAATGATCTGGTCATCGGATCGACATAAGTCAAGCATGGGATGGCCGTCTTCAATAAAGATATCTGCGAGCTTCAAACCGATGGCTTCCGATCCCAGGTTCAGATGTCTGAGATCCAGGATAGTTGGCCGGATGCTGTCCGGACTGGATAATTCCGCAGTCAACCGGTCCAGGACAGAGGCTGTCAGTTCGCCCGTCAGGCGAATGACCCGGACACCTTCGGTCACACTGATGTGAAGTTCGGGTGCGGGAATATCCAGCGAACGCAGCTCAATATCCTCTTCGATAAGCTCCCCTGTCAGATGGTGCTGAATGAAAATCGTGCGAGTCTCCCCGGGAGTGCCTGTTATCATCCTGGAAGCTCGATCAACCGTCAGATAGGGGGTAACCTGGTCACCGATCCGAATCAGAACGTCTCCGGGCAATATACCCTTTTCCTCGGCGGGAGATCCCGGCAGCAGGTCGATCACATGAATCATGGGATCTCGAAATCCCAGCACCATGCCCAGGGACGCCGGACCATACGCGGGAATCAGACCGCTTGAACCGCTCTTCGGTAACAGTGCAGCGTAGGGACTGGTTGCAAGCAGCATCCCTTCAACCGCTCCTTCTGCGAGAATTCCGGGATCAGTTTCTTCAAGATAACGGGACTGAACCAGTTCAAAACACTGGGAAAACAACTCCAGATACTCAAGAGTACCCGGCTGGCTTTCCGTCGCGTCAGTCAACAGCGTCCAGCACAACAGAATCGTCAGCACCGGAACGAGAATCACATATGTGTGTTTGCGCATTTTTGTCACCATTCGACGGATCATTTGTCGATACCTTCCGAATCCAATTTATAGAGTATGAAAGTAATTTATTCAAGATTCCAAACTCAGGTGATTCAACAACGGGTCGTCCGGTTTGGTTCCGGATCATCTCCGGGAGATGTTGTTCGCGGGCATTGTTTGACTTGATCGTATCAATATGATGCAGTATCGACGCTCGAAGGAGCGTCGCTGAAAATTGTTTTTCCATGGCGACAGGGAGTGCTGAACTCAGGATGAGAGATACGATACAAGGAATCATTTTTGATCTGGATGGAACATTGCTCGATACAATCGGTGATCTGGCCGACAGCGGTAATTATATTCTGGCTGAACATGGGTTTCCGACTCATACTGAAGCAGGTTACAAACAGATGGTGGGCGACGGAATCCGGGAACTCGTTACACGCATGTTGCCAGATTCCAGCCGGGATCCGGACCGGATCAGTTACATGGTGTCACAGATGGAAGCCCGATACGCGCAATACTGGCATGTCAGGACCCGAGTATACGACGGTATTACGGAATTGCTCGATAATTTGTCGGCGAAGCCCATCAAACTCGCTGTTCTATCCAATAAACCGCATCACTTTACGGTCGTCATGACGGAAGCCTACCTGTCCCGATGGCACTTCGATCCGTTATGGGGTGCAGCGAGCCACCGTCCGAAAAAACCGGACCCGGGACCGGCATTGGCGATCGCAAACTACTGGAACCTGAATCCATCCGATTGTATATTCGTCGGGGATTCCGAGCCGGATATACGAACGGCGAGAGCCGCTGGGATGATCCCGATGGCGGTAACATGGGGATTCCGTTCCCGTGAACAGCTTGCAGCGGAAGTCCCCGACGGTATTATCGATATTCCGATGGAACTGATCGATATTCTGGATGGACGTTGCAGGAGATTTTCCGACAATCGGAACAAGACAGGAAGTTCGGATCCCGGGTTCGCGGAAGATGCCGGCGAGGATCGTGAAGGGATCCAACAGAATAGCAGATTGAACAGACAGGAGTTGTTATGAAGAAGCTTTTAATCGCAATGGCAGTCCTTCTCGCTCTGATGATAGCCGTCGCAATGGTGACAGGCATCCTCGTCGGGCTAGGTCACCTGAAAGATTTTGACTTTCGAAAACCCGGCAAAATTGTCATTCAGTTGGATTTTGCCCAGACGATTATCGAGGAGCACTCCAATGATCCATTCCAGAGATTTACATCCCGCGGGAACCTCCGGCTGCTGGATGTTGTTCGAACCCTGGATCATGCTGCTTCAAACGAAAAAGTGGCAGGTATCGTGGCCGATTTGTCCGAGCTGTCTATGGGTATGGCACAACTCCAGGAAGTTCGCGAAGCAGTGCAACGGTTCAGGGCATCTGGAAAATGGGCCATTGCCTATGCCGATACATATTTCAGCTCCCAGACCGGCACCGGCGTGTATTATCTGGCATCCGCATTCGATGAGATCTACATGCATCCGTCAGGAGACGTTGGCTTTCTGGGTTTGGCCATCGAACCGTATTTCCTGAGAAATGCGCTTGATATGTTCGGTGTTGTGCCCTATATGAATCAGCTTTATGAGTATAAAACAGTGGTCAATATGTGGAATGAAAACCACTATACTGATGCACATCGTGAGTCAGACAACAAGCTGATCCAGAGCATCTTTGATGAAATCGTGCGGGGTGTTGCAGAGAGCCGAAACATGACGGAGGAGACTATTCGTGACCTGGTTGATCATGCTCCTTTCATAGGTCGCGAAGCTCTGGAGGCACGCCTTGTGGATGGTTTCCGATATTGGGATGAGGTTGAAACGCTTATCGAGGAAAAAGCCGGGGGCGAAGTCGAAATGCTGCAAACAGGGGACTATTTTCACAAAAAAGTCGGGCGCCTGAACAATGACGGTGACACGGTTATTGCTCTGGTATACGGACTGGGTGAGGTTGTTCGCGGTGAGGCGACAACGACCCTGACGGGCGGCCAGGTGATGGCTGCAAAAACACTTGCGGCAACATTCCGGCAATTGAGGGAAGACGGCGATGTGGATGTGGTCGTGTTCCGGGTCAACAGCCCCGGAGGTTCGCCGGACGCATCCGCAACGATTGATCATGAAATCCGTTTGACTCAGGATGCCGGTATTCCGGTTGTTGTTTCGATGGGTGATGTGGCGGCTTCCGGGGGCTATTACGTTGCGATGAATGCCGATGTAATCATTGCCCAGCCTATGACGATCACCGGATCAATCGGCGTAGCCGGCGGTAAATTTGTCATCACTGAATTACTAAAAAAAGTTGGGATTACGATTGATGAGATTCATGCAGGAGACAACGCGAGGTTGTTGTCTATGGTTGCAGATCCGACTGAACACCAGAAGGAACGGTTAAGGGCGATGATGGACAGGATATACGAGGACTTCACGCAGGGTGTCATGGAAGGTCGCGAGTTATCCGAAGAGCAGATTGATGCAGTGGCGAGGGGACGCGTCTGGACCGGAGCCGATGCCCTTGATATCAAGTTAATTGATAAACTGGGTGGTTTATACGACTCGTTGCAGATTGCGTGCGATCTGGCGGAGTTACCTGCCGGAGAAGAGGCGGCAATTCGCATTTACCCGAGGAAAAAATCATTGCTTGAATCTCTCCGGGATCCGGGACAATTCTTCGCAAAAGTATATACTGCAGCCGTTACACTCGTGCGATACGTCCATCTGCTTGAAACTGTGGCAGGACCGGAAATCCGATGTCTGGAACAAGCCGTCTCGGCAGATACTCTGACCGCTCCTGTGATGAGTATATCTAATTAACCCGTATATTTCTGAATCCGGAGATTCATGACGCGTTAAGCGGGAGCAGGGAAGAACTGAGGGTGCGGGTAAAAACGAACCGGGAAGAGAAGACGATCCCGACGGTGGTAGCTTCGTTATTGGGGTTGGAAGCGGGTTCCGACGGGATCGGTTGACTTTTTCGGTTGGCGTCATGCCGGAAACAGGCTCTTAACAAGTCAACCTGTTTCCGGCTGCAATGATCATGTTACTTGTTCGTCCATCCAAATGTAATGTAGTTGATTTCCCCGACAATATGCTCCAGATCGATATGATTCTCCTCAAAGGCAGCGCACCAGAATCGCGCTCCGTAATAGGTCGAATCGACGTGCGGCCAGTTGAATTCCAGCACCAGCAGCGCCTGGCTCAGTGTCGGCATGAAGATGCCCGGTGAATAAGCAGCCTCCTGAGTCCAATCAGGCCAGAACCAATAATTCCCCTCGATATCAAGCACGATGAACTGATCGATATAGAGTTCCGGGCACGTGTTGAAGAGCCGAAGCTGGAGTTTGAAATGGTCATTTTCCCTGAACACGTCACCCGAGAGAATCAGCCGTGAATCCCGGTAGCAGGTTGCGGTTGGCGTGGGTGTCGGAGTCGGTGTGTACATCGCCTGGTACCCGTAGTGGTATCCGATATCGACCAGACCGATATCGACATGATGATCGGTACGTGTCGTATAGGTGTCCAGACTGATCTCGGATGCGTCCTGGAGACCGGCATTGACGCATGGGCTTTGCTGGTCTTGCCCGGCGCCCAGTTGTGACAGGTAAAAAACACCGTTGGGACCGTCTACGAATAGCGGGTCGAAACTGATATCTCCTTCACCCGCCTGGATCGCTCCGCCGTATTCACCTCCCGCATTCCCCCAGATATTGTTGTGATACAGGTTGGGCTTGTTTGCGGAATCGTAAACGAAGATTCCTTCACCCTCTAATTGTCCGACGACATTGTTATTGGTGAATTCGCCGGATGCGTCAAGATAATACAAACCGCCACCGAAACTGCTTGCGCTGTTACCGATGATTGTATTGTTCATGATGACAGGCTGGCATTCCTTGGCAAAAATTGCTCCACCGTATCCCGCTGAATTCGTATGAATGAGATTATTGAAGATCAACGGTTGCGATTCATCGCTGATGAAGATTGCACCTCCATCCACATTGGCTTCATTGTAGCTGATGACATTGTGCTTGAGAGTGGGATTGCTGTTGATGCCGCTGATCGTGATAGCGCCGCCCCTGTACGCCACGCAATTCATGATAATGCATCCTTCGATGACGGGACTGGAGGCATTCGCGATTGTGATAGCGCCTCCTTTGACCTGGGATCCGCCTTGAGCATATCCGTCCTGAATAGTGAATTCTTTCAATAACGCGAGGTCTGTCTCACCCTGATTGAAAGTAACGATCGTACCGTTATCGGACCCATTGATAAATGTATGGGAAGCTCCCGATTCTGATTTTACAGTGATGTTTTTCCCCATGAAATTGATCAATTCATAATAGACTCCGGCACCGACAAGAACGGTATCAAAATCGCGTGCTGCGTTAATGGCGTGCTGGATATAGGCGTAATCGCCGGGAACCCGGATGATGCGTGGAAGCGGTGTGTCTGTCGGCGTCTGAGACGGCGTCGGTGTGCGGGTAACTGTCGGCGTTGTCGTTTGAGTGGCGGTATTCGTTGGTGTACGGGTTTGAGTCGGCGTGCGGGTCGGGGTTGGCGTGCGGGTCGGAGTCACCGTCGGAATCGGTGTTGACGTTGGGGGATCCATGATCTTGTAATGATAACCGAGATCGACGAGACTGGTATCTTCCGCCTGGTCCGAGCGGGTTGTTCGTCCGGATAAATCATAGTTTGACACGTTCAACTCGCCGGCATTGACGCAGACACTGGTCGTTGGCTGACCAGCGGCAGTCTGACTCAGATAGTAGTCACCGAACGGTCCGGTCGTGAAGGAAGGTGTTGTCGTAAGGCAACCGGTTCCTGCCGCAGCAAAACCTCCATAGTTTCCATTGGAATTGTTCCAGACATCGCTGTATTGGATGGTCACACTGCTCGTTCCATCCGCGATATAGATACCGTAACCGTTAACTGTATTGGTGATGATGCAGTTCTTTACACTGCCTGTGCTTTGAGCAATCGAAACCGTTCCCTGTATCGTCGGGGCTGTGTTCGCGTCAAATGAGCAGTTGAGGATGGAGAATGACGAGTTATCCAAAAATACCGTACCGGAATTTGTCGTTGTATTATTGTGAAAGAGGCAGTCGAATATTGCTGGATCGGATGTGTCTCCAGCAAAAATAGCCACGCCGTATTGACCGGTATTATAGCTAAACGTGCAATGACTGATCATGGGGGAGGCGCCGGACAGATAGATACCGCAACCACGGTTACCGGCGTTCAGCTTAAATGTGCAGTCCAGAATACTGGGGGACGATCCGATGGAGGTGACACCACCTCCTGTAAAGCTTGGCGTTGAATTTGCCCGGCCATTCTGAAGGGTCAGCAGTTGAAGTATGGAATCCGGCCCTTCTCCTGATTCGAACGTGACCAGACAACCGGAATCCTGACCATCAAGTATTGTTGGATTGAGCAAGGATTCACCTTCGACGGTGATCGCTTTTCCAAGGAAATCAATAAACTCGTAATACGTCCCCGGTGCAATTCGAACAATATCGTCCGGATTAGCAGCATTGATGGCTGACTGGATTGTCGCATAATCCAGCGGGACTCTCAGGACATCGCCGTATGCCGGGTTGATCATAATCAACAACATGAGCACCATCGGAATCAGTTTCAAAAATTTTTGCATAACCTACCTCCTTGCAAAGTTCTGATTGCAAGGAGATCGGACGACCGGGGATTCGTGCGGGGTGAAGAAAATTATTTTTGGACGGTGTCAGTGTCAATGCCACCCGAACGTCCAGGTATCCATGGTTCCCCATAGCGCAGTCATCGTCTGATCGGTCATCGCCGCGTACCAGATGATTCCATCCGCTTCACCGGTCGCGGGCGGCCAGGTAAACTCCGGCAGTACCGGAACCACCGTCTCATCAGGCGGCAGATCCAGGGTGTACCATTCAGGGGTTGATGAGAAGCCTGGTGCGAAAAAGAGCATGCCATAAACATCCAGAATCACAAAAAGCGGAATTCCATGGTATGGGGTGGTTTCCGGATTGCAGACTGTGACGGAACAACTGCATGTGTCGGGCCACTCGAAATCATGGGCCGGCATATAAAGTGAAACACCGAGGGTATCACAGGGTTGCTTGATACCGTATGCGAACAGGTCGCAGGTTCCACCGTTGCCTGAAAAATAAGCAATTCCGTCACAAACGGCGACCTGGGTGGTCTCGTAGGCGGTTTCACCGAGAGGGAACGATCGGATAAAAGCGCCGGTTGTCTCATTCAGTGCGTAGGCGTTGGTGTCCGATAGGAAGAAAACAACACCGTTGGCAACGGACGGGGTATAGATTTCGTCGAAGCCGGTGTATGTCCACGCCGGCTGGACGTCTCCCGGAGTCTGATCGAGATCGAACGCATACAGCCGTGGATTGGTCGGCAGGTAGAGGCGGTTGATGACCGGGTTACAGGCTGTACCACCGCTGATCACATGTGGTGATGTGAAACTCCACAGGGTCGAGCCGTCGGTCGTATCGTAGACGACCAGTTCAGTTACTTCGTCGTACCCTTCGGAGAACGTGACTGCCAGCGAATCACCGCACAAAGTCATACTGATGATATGGGTGTCCGACGTTTCACCCGGTCGTGTCAATGTATCGACCAGTTGCTGCGTCAGCAGATCGACAACTCCGATCCGTTCGCGACTCCAGCTTCCGTCCTGGACGATACCGGTATAAACGGTCGTGCCGTCCCGCACGAGGTAATCTCCGACAAAACTGAACCCGTTCAGAGCTTTGCTCATGTACCAGTTGACCTGACCGTTATCGAGATTGATGGCATACAATTTTCCCGAATCCGGTTCGAATGGATTTTCCAGCATCAGAACCTGATTCCGGGGTTCATCCAGACAAACGACGGCCGTATCGTTGAAGCCGAGGTTAAATTGCAACGGAGCCGTCCAGATCAGGGCTCCGGTCAGGCCGTTGATCGCCTTGAGAGAGTAATTCGTGGAGTCTCCCTGAAGATAGAGCACGGTTCCGCTCGATGTTACGGTCGGCTGCGGGCACCAGCCTGTCATCGTGCCGCCGTATGTCCATCGCAGCGTTCCGCTTCGTGCGTCGTAGCACTCGATGGGTCCACCGGCGCCAACGGCGTACAACCGATCGTTCCAGACAGCGGGACTCCGCGAAAACACGCTGAAATACCCGTCATCGCAGCCAATACCCCAGAGTTTGGTCATTTGCGAAACCGTGGATGGCGATATCGCGGTTTCGCCGGCTGCGTAGCTCGTCATTTCGATATTACCGCCGAAGTGAGCCCAGATCTGGGCGTTGACCACCGGAGAATCAACGATACCTGAAACAATAAGAATCAGGATGTTTGCGATCAAAAAGACATTGAATTTTTTCATGATAAACGAATCCTCCTGAGTTGGAACATCGATTTGCGGATTTTGTAGCGCATGCAGAGGATCATGGCAAGCATGACACATCAAGCAGTTTGCAATCTATCAATCAGGACTTGCATCCACGGTGAATTTATATATTGGATGGTAACGGTATTCTGTCATCGACTCATTCTCGAAAATTCGCGAATCCGGAAAGCCGTCAGTGGACTGCCCACGATGCGGAGACGGCTGCAGCCAGCAGTGAAAACCATATGAGTAACTTGTCTTTTAATGACGGAGCCATCAGGAATTCCTCAAGGGTGAACGTCAGACGCAGAGACAGAAGATATGCAAAAAAACAGAATGCAATCAGCGGGAACATGAACGGCTCCGCCATCTGCCGGGTTGTGAAAAAGAAGCCCGGCCTTGTGATCAGTGTGAAAATGACGCAGCTCATAACCAGTACGTTCAAATCCGCCAGCCACTCCGTCAGGGGTGCACAGGTTCTCGCTGTATTTTTCATGAGGAGAAACAAAACATTCATGATAGTCAAGAGTTCTTTTACAATCAGGATTACAGCCAGTCCGGCGGCGACGGGTGACCAGGGCGGCTTGTATCTGATGTCGGGTACAAGCAGGGAGAAAACCGAGACGGCTACAATCAGCCCGACCAGCGTCCGGAAAATCAACGGGAGCATAAACCAGATGGCTGTTTGATTAGCTGTGAGGGTACTGCCGGTTTTCCGGAATATCCGGCGGATTTTGATTGGAAGCAGGACACCGTCAAGGAGGCTGAGAACAGCCAGTGCAATCGCCATTGCCGGCCATTCCTGCCGCAGCCGCATGACATCATCCATTCGGTTGCTGATTCCGGGGTGCAGGAAGAAAGCATAGAGGATGAAAAGGGCGTTGAAAGTAAGTCCTCTCCATTGAAAAAGATTCGAAGATTCGGAATCAATGCGATGGCTCATTGTGATGCTTTTTCTTTCTTTCGAAAGAATACTGCTTATGCTCGCATAAAAAATCAGCTACCGTTCATTTGTAAGTCTATCTGCGGGTCACCTGTAATGCAACGAAATCTCCGCTGCTGATAAACGTGTTCACGGTTGTTCAATGCTTTGCGTCAACTGTTTCAGAACCCTGTAAAATTAATGTCGGGGATGAAAATAGACAGCAATTTTATCAATTGATCCGCATCCGGTAAGGCACTACAATCCAGTCGATCATGGAAGGGTTCGGAGATACCGCGTCCGTGCAATCGAATCGCAATAATCGGGAAATTAAATATGCAGGAAAATATACATGTTCCAGGTGGAGTCAAGCAGACAGACAGTCGGTCGCTCGGCGTACTCGCTCATGAAATCAAAAGTCCGATCAGCACTGTCATCCAGTTGCTGTATGCCGCGGAGTTGCTGCTGCAGGGTCCTGGGACGGAAGAGGCACTTAGCTTGATCCGGCGGGCTATCAAACGGGCGGAATCCGCATTGGCGCTGGCCCGTGGGATGCTGGATTGCACGCGGATCGATCAGACCCGGGTATCGAGCGCGCCGGATACCGTGACGCCTTCCGAGGATCTCCCGAATCTGCTTGAATCTCACACACAGAATGCCGCCGGTAAAGGGATTACGATTATCTGCGATCTCCAGGCGACAGATTGCGTGCTGACGATCCAGCCGTTCGCCTGGCAGATCGTTGTCAATAACCTTGTAACGAACGCCATCCGATACTCCAAGCGAAACCAGGGGCCCCAGCGGGTCTGGGTCCGGACGTATCTCGAGAGCGACATGTTCATTCTGGAGGTCCGGGATGAGGGTATCGGGATGACACAGAGTGATCAGCAGAAGGTTTTCGAGCATTTCTTTCGGGCTGTTGAGGCGAAGGAGCAGACGATCAGCGGATCCGGATTCGGGTTGGCGATGGTGAAGATGATTCTCGACGAGATTGGCGGTGATATCCGGTGCCGGAGTGAATACGGGATCGGCACGACATTCCAGGTGACGATTCCGGTGAGTCAGCCGTCAGGAGCCAGGGAATGAATGAACCTGAAAAGAAAGCGCATTACCCTCTCGGTGTGAATGCGAAGCGTGACGATCCGCGCCCGCACCTGGTGATCTCCTGCCACGCCGACACCGGTTTTCGGACGCATCGTCTGGTACGGGAAGGGGAGACTCTCACCGGGCATCTCGACAACTTTGCCGGTGTGCATGCGGTGATGAATGCGTATTTCAGCGGCAGGATGAATTCGGAGCGTGTGCGGATCGAGCTGACATATGGCGAGGAGACCGACATGATGGGGGCGTTTGAGGTGCGCCGGACGTTGATGTCGGACGACATGGTGGTTGTTGTGGATGTAACCGGGATCGAGACGGACCGGGACATCACGATCGAGAAGTGCCGGTTGCCGAAAATGCAGGCATTTGTTCACCGGGCGTTGGAGGGGATGTCGTACGCGCTTTTTGAGGATTGTCCGGATCCGATTGCGGACGAGGACGAGAGCGATGTGTATTCCAAGCGGATGGAGAATGTGTTTTTTCTGGGAATACCATGTACCGGAGGTGATTACAACGAAGGGGTTGTAACGTGCCGGGAGGCGAGCATTCGGGCGGCGTCGGAGGCGATGCTGAGGATTATCGAATTGTTTACACATGATTGGTAGTGACGGTGCAAGGCGAGATCCGGATGCGCTGCCAGCATCCGTCGATCCCCGGAAATATCTTTCGTTGCGAACACCCGCGGTGCATCAGCGACAACGTCTGCCAGTACATTGATCCGGATCGATTTATCGCTCATGGGTAACCTCCCTGTCGGTAAGGATATCAGTTTGCACTGTTTCGTTGAAAAATAATGTCGCTTGAAACGGAGGATGGAGAGTCGTTGTTGATGGATCAACGGCGTTTTAGATGGAAACCATTTAACAAACGACTCATATCATTCACTGTGTCATCCAAAGACTGTGCGCAGCGCAAAGTAACGTCGTTATCAAAGTGAATCGAGCGGTATTTTGCATTCCTCAGTAAAACGTCGCAATCCGTGCGCCAACTGCCGGGTCCGCCGGATCATATTCGGCAAGTGCCGGCGATGCTTTGACAGGGTCCTATGGACGACTTCGTCGCGGACGATGGTGCACGATGGAGGTCACCTTTGATCACGACGGTGTGACAAAGGGTAAATGGCATGATCACTGAGATGATTGACCCATGCATGATTTTCCTCGTGGTTTGGTATATATATCGGATTCCAGATCATCACTCAGTGAAATTTGTGGCTCCGCGAAAAAAATCCTTCTTCATTTAATCGTCTTCCAGAGATGGCGGCTGATCAGGTCATCCCTGATATGCGCCAGAATTTTTCTCCGGCTCGACCGGCGCAGGCATAACCACCAGGCCAGTTTCAATGGAATCCGGTAATAAAAACGTACCGGATCGAGCAGCCTGCCTGCAACAAAATCCAGCCTCGGACGTATTCGCTCCGATATACAATCGAATCGGTCCGGGCTGAGTTCCGGCCAGTCGGGTCGGCCGGGGTCCTTGTCCATATCGCCGACCAGCGGAATGATCGGAATGACCGGGCGGTTTCCATCGGGTGACTGCCTAATCCATTTTCTGGCGTCTGCTTCCGGGTAGCTGCTTCCGAATCCGGGACTGAATTCGCTTTTTGTAACCTCCAGAACCAGCCGGTCCTTCAGGAATTTCTGGCAGTTGCGGCGTCCCAGCAGATAATCGTGAACACGGAATGGACGGTCCAGGAAACCGCCAAAACCACCCAGTGATCCGGATGCAATTGCGCGGTCGGAGATCACGATTTGATTGTTGAGACTCCGTTTGGGCGCAATCATGAACCGACTGTTGACTTTGGGATCCAGGGCCAGTGCCAGTTCGTCGGCTTTGAATCGCGCCTGCGAACGCAATGCACCCAGTATTTTTACGGCGGTCGCAATGAAAGACGGCCGGGTGGCCGTATCGTCCTGAAATGCATCAATGCTCCATCCAGCGAACGGATCGATCATGATTACCATCCGGTCGGCTTTCCCGGCATGCCGTTCCAGATGCGTATCACCCCTGGCCAGAATCCTGTGAGCGAGCTCAAACGGCTCATTGTTGATCAGGCCGCCGTCGGATGCCCAAAAGGAATACTTATTCGGATGGCCACTCAATGGAGGCCACCAACTGGGCTGAATCGGAGAAGGATTCGACACATCAGGTTTTTCATGATGTTTTCCACGGTGCCGGGCGGAACGGGTGCTGGATGGTATCATCCGGAGAGGATCGTTGTATTTTTCGATTGCAACCGCCATTTTTCTCGGTGCCAGTCCCAGTGGAAAAGCGCCGCTTGCCAGGCACCCCCGCCGCAACCGGTCCCATTCGTCGTCGGCGCTGTTGGAGGGATTCAGACGGTAGCAGAATTCATCGTCGGGATGATTCGGAGATGGACGGCCGGTTAAAAGGAAATGCAGAAAATCCGCGTGCATGGTCATCTGGTGGCCGAGAGATACATCATCGATGAACGGCAATGTGTAGGGGATACCCCTGAGGTTCGTCATGCATAGAATAAGGTGGAGTTCCGGATCGATATAGGGTCGTTCCAGGTAGGGGAGATCCATCCTGAACACTTTATCGGCGATGGCATCGAGCAGGCTGGAATCCAATATCGATACAAGTTGATTCTCATATCGATCGTTTTTGCCAAGAAAACCTTCAATTTCAGCCAGGTTGACCCATGCTTCGAACAAGGGATTTCCTGTCGGGCCGGCAACCGACGGGTTGCGAACCATCTGAAAGTCCCTGAACAGAGACATCGCCAGTATACCTGCCGTCATGCCGCCCGCGGACGTTCCGGAAATTACGCGGATGTTGACATTATGCTGAGGCACCGACGGGTTGCCGTTGTCCTTCTCCCGATACCACGCATCGAGCGCTTCCAGCAGAAAACTGATGACTCCGGCTGTATAAGCCCCGGCCGAAATAGCGCCAGCCATAACGAGTCCGATTTCAAATGTCCCGGATTGAGTAGCGGTTCGCTCGTTCATACCATGGTCTCCATTGTGAATTTCACCTTATCGGATGGAAAAAAGCGTACGCTCCCATTATCGCTAATGTCAATCCGTGCAGGCCAAATCAATGATTATGACGGATATGATCTCCGACTCACAGCCATTTAACGTAGAAATTAAACCTCACTAGAGTGCACCGGGTGCACTTTGTTCGGGACGGATCTTTTCATCAGATTTTCAATCTCACCACTGATAAGTTACCGTTCAAAATGCGGATCGCATCGACGGTCATCAGGGTTACGGACAGAGTGTTTCCTCGCAGATAATAAAGCCTGTGCTTCCATAGCAGCATACTGTGAAAATACAGGGATCGCATACCGGGCCCCAGAACGGCCGGCCGGTTCCGCAGCGACCCATCGAGAAGCATCCCGTCGAATCGGTTTCAATAACAAATTCCACAGGATCCAACGTATTCGAAACCACATTGGCGAGACCATTTTGAATCAGTTCATTTTTATCGAGAGTAGCTGTACGAACCGACACTTTGTTCTCAAATACAGGACGCCAGGCAATTTCAACCTTTAAATTACAATTATCAAGCTTGTTAAACTCCAGCGCCAGGGGTCCCAGCTTCTCAATGGCACCAACCAGATCCTGACCGGCATCAGGATCGATGATTGCGCAAATCAGAACGTCTCCGGGCTCGGCATAAAACAACAGGCATACTGCATCCGGCTGTAGCCCTGCCGAAATGGTCAGTGAATACATGCCTGCAGAATCCGATCGTGCAGCGAAATACAGATCAGAATATACCGGCCCTGCTCCGGCTACCGATGCAAAAAAACATGCGAACAGAGTAAAAACCATGAGTGATCTGTAAAAATTCATAAAGAACCTCCTGAAAATCTTCTATTAATATTTTTTGGAAACTACACCCGAATTGAAAGTAACATATTACCCAAAACCATTCAATGATCAATAATGTATAATAAAAACTACATATTATGGCCTGCTTGCTTTGACTTTCAAAACTAATTATCGTTCTGCGAGGTTGATAAAAATTTATTTGAAGAAAAATCGAGGAGGTCTGCGTCTTAATGTTTGGAAGCTCCGGGAAAAGAAATTCCGCTGCAGTACAGGATTTTTATCAACGCAATAAACACAAGCTTGTGATTTATGCCTGGAGCATTCTTGGTAATTATACCGATGCGGAGGATGCCGTTCATTCGGCTTTCACTGCGGTTCTATCAAAAATTGATTCGAACGGTTTCATACCGAGAGACACGGGATCGTATGTTTACAGGTCGGTTCACAACCGCGCTGTCGACATCATAAGGAAACGAAGCCGGGACATGGGATTGATTCACGGAATGCAACTGCAAGCAGGGTCAACGGATCCTTTGATTCTTCAGATGTACAACGATCTGAACAGCGGATTAGCGCAATTGATCCCCGATGATTGCCGCATAGTGGTTCTGAAAGTCATTGCCGGTTTGAGTTTTAGGGAAATAGAGAAAATCATGGATATGCCGAAACGCACGATAGCGACACGGTATTACCGGGCGATTAAAGTATTGAAAGACAAACTGGAGTCCGGATAATGAAGAAGAATGTTAAAAAATTAATCAGGGATGCTCATTTCGAACCGGCTTCAAAAAAACTGGATGAACGGATGGCGACGCTTTTTGTATCGGATCAGGATCAGAGAGACGACGATACCATCAGCGTATTCGTGCATTTCGGAAGATGGCGGATGGCGGTCGCCGGTCTGGCAACGGTATTGATCTTTATTTCCGGTGCGGTGTTTATGTTCAAAGACAGCAGCAGGATCGATCAGAAAGTAACAAGAAGCGGTGTGGGTACGTCGATAGACAACACGCAACAAAATGAAGTTGGACAAGTCTTGAGCGGTGATGTCTCGATGCTGTTCGCTGATGAGAAAGTGGTTTTGCGCAGGGTATACACGACATCCCGGGGTGGGGAGATGATCGTAATGAGAAGTCGTCCTGTAACGATGGAGAAAGATGAAAATAATTTATGAGATTCTGGTTAATTAACATACTGGGCAGTGTTCTTTTCGTTTTCTCGACCGCAGCCGATGTGCAGAGAGCCAGAGTTAATGCGTTGGCTTTTGTTTTGCCGGTGAGTGATCAGGGTTCGACATTCGAGAACATGTCCGTTCCCGAGGTGATCAAGCATCTCAACGAGAGAACGGGGTATCATTTCAATGATGGAGACCTGGAGTTCAACTCCAGGGAGTTCCTCGACGTCTTGCAGATAAATGGTGGTGCTCTGATCAACTCATCGATCAATGACGTGACGATGGGTGAGGAGGTGGAAGCCCATTTTGTTTACCCGATGGAATGCAAGGGAACGGATCAGGATGGAGAGATCAGGGGGCGGTACTCGTCATTTGAGGAGTCACCGGGACTCCATCTGATCGTCACCCCCAGACCTCTTGAAGATCAATCCGGTGGGTTCAGCCTGGATTATTTCTTTGAGATAGCGCTCAACTCCGGCAATTTCTCCAGTCTGCCGATCAATTCACAGGATGGTTGCCCCGGATTGGATCGTTATTCATTCCGGGATCAAATCCGGATCGACGCAGGACAATGGCACATAATCAGCGTATTCATCATCGAAAATACGGATCGGCATGAATTCTATGAGGTTTGGCTCCTCACGCGTCTGCTGACAACCAGGGATTAATCGTCTCCCGATCGCAATAAAAAATATATTTTTGAAAAAAAACTGCCTTCCTGTTCGTGATACCTGATGAGAACGTTCTTAAAGGTTGAAGGACAGGAGGAGATTATGCCGACAGAGAAGACGATGGGGATCTTGGAATCAGGAACACATGTCGAACAGGAAGCAATAAACGGAACGGATCGATCCGCAGGATCCGTTGCCGGGATTGATCATGTGCCGGTGAAAAATGCTTTCGATGGCGTTCAGTTTGATTCAGACAATGAGACTGCTCAGGGGAGTCGATGCCTGGACAATGCGCGATGGGTTTCCATGAATCGGATAGAGGCTGATCCGCGACAGCCACGACGGCAGTTTTCGGTTAAAAAGTTACAGGAACTCGCGGAATCGATTCGGTTGCGCGGCGTATTGCAACCCATTCGAGTCCGGGAAAGTGGCGACAGTTATCTGATCGTGGCTGGAGAAAGGCGGTATCGGGCAAGCAAGATGGCCGGTTTGAAAGAGATTCCTGCTATTGTCTGCGATCAGTCGGATCTGGAGGCTGGAATCGATTCGATCATCGAAAATCTCCATCGAGTCGACCTTAACCCGATGGAACGTGCGGATGCCCTGGTCCTGCTCCGTGAGAATCTGGGTTCACCGACGTGGGAGGAAGTTGGCCGGCGAGTGGGACTCTGCAAGCGCCAGGTGATGCATCTGATCGGATTACAAGCCCTTCCGGAAGAAATACAGATTGAGATCCGGGAGGGTATTTTAACGGAGAAACATGGCAGAGCGCTGCGGATGCTGATGAATGAAAACGGCTTGATGTATAAGCTCTATATCAAGATTCGTGACCATCAACTGACAGGTGATGAGTCCATCGAACTTGCCCGTATTATGCGAGGTCGAAATAAAAAAGCGATCGAGATGAGTGCAATTCGAAAAACCTCTGCCAGATTACTGCATATTCTGACAGTTACCGACCCGGTTAAATGGGAAAATGAAGAGTTGCTGGAGCTTCGACAACTGATCCAAACTCTTAAAGAAGAAGTGGAGCGCACGATTCGGAAAAATTCCCGGATACCGTATTAAAGGACGACCGGATAAAACCGGGTGTCCATGCCAACACCTGCTTCCGGAAGTGTAGGATTCCTCCTCACGAAACACTTCCAACTTCAAACCGCCCGGCCTGCAGGCCGCACCAAATGAAGCCGGGCGGTTTCCTGTTTCATTTCCTGGGAATCAGACCGGTAATTGACGCCGGGGGCATCATTGTTTATATTGGCCGGTATGATTCCTTTTCCTTTTGCAGCCGTTCTTGCTCAAGACCATCTTAAGACAGCTCTCCTGGTCAATATCGTAAATCCCGGGATTGGCGGTTTATTGATTCTTGGAGCAAAAGGAACCGGGAAAAGCACGATTGTACGGGCAATCGAGCCGATTCTACCTGTAGTCTCCGTTGTTCAGGACTGCCCTTTCGGTTGCGATCCGGCCCGTTCGGACATGTGGTGCACTTTCTGTCGGGATCGAGAATCCATAAAGGCTGAACAAAAGCCCATGAAGATCATCAATTTACCGCTGAGCACGACCGAGGACCGGTTGATCGGATCGGTGGAAATTGAAAAACTGCTGGCTTCAGGTAAAAAAGAAATAGTGGTCGGTATATTGGGAGAAGCGAATCGAAATGTCTTATACATTGATGAAGTCAACCTGTTGCCGGACCATATCGTGGACGATATTCTCGACGCGGCTGCCTCCCGCTGGAATCATATCGAACGCGAAGGTTTTTCGATTGCGCACCCATCCCAGTTTATTTTGATTGGCAGCATGAATCCGGAGGAAGGCGATCTGCGTCCGCAGATCCTTGACCGATTCGCTTTGAGCGCCCGGGCTGCCACGATAACCGACCCCGCATTGCGCGTTGAAGTGATAAAACGCAATCTCCTGTTCGAGGATTCGCCGGTTAAATTTATCGAGATGTTTGCAGAGGAAAGCGAATTGCTGCGGCAGAGCATCACGGATGCCCGTGAACGATTGTCAAGTATAACCATGGCGGAGAGAATGCTCGAAGCGATTGCCGGCGCCTGTGCCGATCTGAAGGTAGACGGACAGCGACCGGATATCGTAATTGTCAAAACGGCTCAGACCATTGCTGCTTTGGAAAGCAGGGATAAAGTGATTGAGGAGGACGTCCTCCGTGCTGCATCGATGACGCTCCTGCATCGCACGCGTGACGGCGGGCTTCTCGAGCCCCCGACAGACGAAGAAATAGCATCCGTCTTTACGCGATTTCTTCAAAAATCGACCGAGCAATCCAATGCCGGTCCGGCTACGGCTCCGGGATTTTCTATCAGGACCGGTCAGATCGATCGCAATCTGGCCCGATTCGCAAAAGCCGTGCCGATTCCTGGTTCCGAGATAAAAAAAAACTGATCCGGCAACCCGGTGAATGTGAACCGGGATCGCTGAATGGCCGGGAACCGGTGAAAAAAACGACGGTTATAGCGGCTGCGCCGCCCGATGCCTTACCCGAAGGTACTCACAAGATTCACAAGAAGCCGTTGAAAGACTATACGATAGCACTGAATACCCCCCAGGTTCATTATGAGCGAGTTCCCCTGATCCATAACACAAAGGAATTAATGCGGAAATCTCGCCGGATGTTTCTGGGTTTTCTGAACAGTTTCCGGAAGCGATCCACCATTGGCGGACGTGGGTCGTTTTCGCGGAAAAAAGTGCTGACGCGCTCGACCGGACGAATGGTGCGTACCGTCCATTACCGACCCGGTGACACTGTCCCGGCACCGGTCCCAAGTCTCCTGAACGCTGTGTTGCATGGTGACTGCGAGGCAGGAAAGATACCCTACCGGATAGATACTTCCCGGCTGCTCGGCTGGCAGCGCCTGGAACACGAAAGTCTTACCCTGATCCTGCTAGTCGATATCAGCCGCTCCACCTATGCTTTCATGTCTATTTTTGCCGCTATTCTCGGTAGCCTGACGGAGCATTTCCAGCGCAACAACGATAGAATCGGGCTGATCTCCCTGCAGGGAGTCAAGGCGAAAATCCTGAATCACCCGACACGCAATCATCGGATCGTGCTGCGTAATTTGACATCACTGGGAATCCAGGGCTTGACGCCTCTCGCGGACGGTCTTCTCAAGGCATTGGACATGGCGCGACTGGAATCGTTCCGGAAACCCGGTGCCCGCAGCATTGTCGTCATGCTCAGTGACTGCTATCCCGAACCGATCACTCATTGCTATGAGGATCTGATGGATGAGCCCGTTTATCAGCAGGCAATCCGGGTGGCGACTCTTTACAGGAAGGTGGCGGTATCACTCCTGGTGATCAATCCATCATTCCCGCTCGAACAAAAGCGAAAGCCATTGAAACCCGGCCCGCGCCTCGCATTGCAAATTATTCGTGCTTCCGGAGGAAAACTGTTGAAAATCCCCGTTGAACAGCATTTGACGGACGGAAAAAGAGAAGTGAAATCGCTGGATCAAAGCGTGAATCGGATTCTCCGGCTGATCGATTCATCCTTTTCCGGTCGACCGGCCGGGAAAGATGTGGATTCGTTTATTGTCAGTTAGGTTTTTCTTTATGAAAAGGGACGGTTTGATTTTATGGCACAGGCAAAACAGTCACTGACGCGATGCGCATGGTGCGGGAGTGAACCGGATTATGTCGCCTATCATGATAAGGAATGGGGCGTTCCGGTTCATGATGATCGGATGTTGTTCGAAATGCTGATCCTTGGAGGAGCCCAGGCGGGTCTTAACTGGCGAATGATTCTCCGGAAGAGGAATGCCTATCGGGAGGCATTCGACAATTTTGATCCGTTCAAGATTGCGGGGTATTCGGAGACAGACGCCGAGCGCCTCATGATTAATACCGGGATTATCAGAAACCGGCAGAAGATCCGGTCGGCGATTCACAATGCCCGGGCTGCCTGCAAGATTATCGACGCGACAGGATCCTTGAGCCGGTATTTGTGGGCATTTACCAATCACTTTCCGGTCCGGAATGCCTGGACGAGTGTTCAGCAGATACCCGTGCGGTCAGCGCAGTCGGATGCGATGAGCCTTGAACTCAAACGAAAGGGGTTCTCTTTTGTGGGATCAACGATCTGCTATGCCTTCATGCAGTCCGTCGGGATGGTTAACGATCACCTGGTTGATTGCTTCAGATACGAGGAAATAATGAGGATGGTATAAGCTTTTCCGCCTGTACCATCCTCTCTGATCTGACGCCGGGTATCCGGATGGAGTCATCTGCTGCGGTGCTGATCCATGATACGGGATCCAGTCATCAGGGCTGCAGTGCCGAAGAAAATCATCACCACAGACGCGCTGTAGTGTCTTCCGAACCAGTCTGAGCCTGCAAAACCGCTGAACGCCCCCAGCCCGATAGCGCTGGACAGGGCCGATGCATTGACCGTGTGGCTCAGTTCAACTCCACAGAACTGACCAATCGAAAAAGCCAGAAACATTAATGGCCACCATTGCCACAGATGAATTCCGGTTAGTGGGGTCGGGTAGCAGGACGCGAATGAAAAAACTGCCGTCCCGGCCAATCCGGTCAGCGTTTTGATCAGGAACAACCGCCCTGGCGATAGAGGCAGAGCTGCCAGAAAATGATGAGTGCCCCGTTCGCGATCGCCGGCGAAAATTGTGGCACCGAGAACGGAACACAAGCAGATGCCGATGATAAACCGGATGACGATGAAGGGCCTGATCATCTCTGGAAATGAAGGATCGCGTGTCAGATTCAGCACCCATCCGGCGATGAACAGACATCCGGCCGAGAACAGAACCAGTGGACCTGATTCCCGAACTTCTTTTTGAAAGAGAGTCATAACACTGCCCTCACGGATTGGATTGTGACTGTTGGAGGAAAGGAGTTTCCTTCCCGGTAACGATATCGAGAACGATCAGGTTCATTGTATCCGGTGCGCCGGATAGTTTTTTCCTGAGCAGCAGAGACGATGTGTCCAGCCAGCCCATGGGTTTGCTGTCCGGCAGGGCGATGAATTCTGACGGACAGGGCGCTGGATACACTATGACCGTGGATGTTGGTGAATGGCCGCATACTGCAACGTGTTGCTCATCAGGCGAAAACATGACTTTTGCCGACCAGGATGCAAATTCGGAGTCGAGAATCCGCGATGCTTCAGCGGGAAATGCTGAGATCGATCGCGTGTCGGTCGAAAACAGTGCCAGTTCGCGACGACCGGTCGTGCCGGTGGTATCCGGTATGTTTTCGCGCGTAAACAGGAGGCGTCTGCTGTTTGGCGACCACTCCGCCAACTCATCATTCCGTGTATTTCCCCCCTGAATAACCGTGCCATCCGAAGCGGTTATCAGGATGAAACTGCGATCATTCTCTGTTTGAGGGCTGTAAGAAAGGATCCATTGATGGTCCGGGGAAACGCTCGGTATTGCCCGCAGATGATCCGATTGCTGCCAAATCGAATCATTAACGGTTTTAAATGATGTCTCGATACGTGGTCGGCCGTCTGTTTCCGCTTCATGCAGTATCAGGCAGGCTAGGGTGGATCGGTCGTCTGCGATTGTGATGTATCCCTGTTCGCGGGGTTCCACGAGATACCGGATGAAGGAGCCGTCCGGTTTCATAAGCGCAATGGATGTCGATACCGGAATGTTGTTCCCGGTGCGTTTTAAAAAGATCACTGCCAGGGTATCGGAGTGATCATACCACGTCGCACGCAATGGTCGTCCGTAATCGCAGTCCCCGATCCTGGTCCGTCGGCCTGATTCCAGGTTCAGCACGAGGATGGATGAACCGAAGCCGCTGATCATTTCATCCTGGGGATCCTGCCAGATCCATTTCGATAACGGGCGGGTTGGATTCTGAAACCAATCGTCATCAATGAGCGATAGATAGTCTGAATAATCATAGGATCCCATCATGCCCCGGTGATCATATAGAATGACATACTTGCCGTCCGACGAGATCTCACGGGGATCCAGAGACTCGAAACGGCGTCCCAGACGACGGAATTTGCGATTACCGGTACTCATCATGAAGAGGGGGCCGTCCACATCGGAGGATATCAGCAGTTGCCTGATTCCCGGAACCCATTCGATAACGTCTGCACGGCTGAGATCAGGGGTCTGATAGGTGGCCTTGATATATTGAACAGGCAGAATGAGACTCATCATCAGCAGGATACTGGCTGCAGCAAACCATGTTTGTTTCCTGGGGAGATGTCCTGTACGCAGCTCTGTCGTGTACGCCGCCGCTGATGTCAGGATCATACCTGCGCATCCGGCAGCTAGTGGCCATTCCATCATGCTCCGCCATTGCCAGAACATTTGGATGTAGGCACTGAGAAAAGCGAGGCTGAATGTCAGCAAGCATCCGGCAACCAGTACGCTGAAAGCGCGACGGAAAAGAGCGCTGCCCAGCAACGTGGAGCAGATAGACAGAAGAAGCAGGAAAAGAAGGAGGCGCGGGATTTGGGTTGGCATGATAAACATCACGAGCTGTGGATAACCAAATAGAATCCCCAACACCGAAATTGACAGATGAATGATGATCAAAGCGACGGCTGCAGCGGCGAGTTTGATCAGCCATATTGAAGCGGGGTGGAGGGGTAGAGACGCCAGAAACGACTGATCACCCCTGTCCCGATCACTGGCGATCGCATTACTGATGGCAGCTGCATAGACAACAAACAGAACAAGAAACAGGTTTTCGAGTGCAGATGCATGTCCAGCCGGATCGAATGTCTCACTGGTTCCCGGATCTTTTATCCAGAAGACGAACACGATCATCAATGCGATGAATACACCCATCAGGATAATGCCGGTCTGCTCTCTGATTTCTTTTAAAAACAACTGTTTCATCGCTTTATCCTGCACTTTCATCATGACAGGCAAGGTATATTTCCTCCAGACTCACATCCTGTATTTCCAGGTGATGCTCGGACATCAGCTTTTGCCATGCTTCATTCCGGAAACCCTTGATCATCCATTCCGTATGGGGTCCTGTTTTCTTTCCGGTTACTACGGTTGCTCCAGGTGGTATATCGGTAAGGGATACGTCCGACCAGGCGATGACTCGCTTGAAAGACTGTTTGATGTCATCCATTCTGCCGGCATATTTAATTGTGCCGTCAATAAGAAAAACTGCTTCATCAGCCAGACCCTCGATCTCATGCAGCAGATGCGTCGCGAATATGATAGTTGTACCGGCCTCATGAATGACTTGAATCACATTCTCCAGAATATCCCTCCGCGCTGCCGGATCGATTCCCGAAGTGGCATCATCGAGTATCAGGAGTTCCGGCTTGAATGCCAGCCCCAGAAGGAGTGCCAGCCGTGCTTCTTCGCCGCGTGACAGATTACGTATTTTCTGATTTTCATTCAGCTTGAGCCGGCTGAGCAATGCGCTTGAATATGCAGGATCCCAGGTGGGATAGAAAGGTGCTGTGAAATCCATGATCTTACGAATGGTCATCCATGGAATCATTCTCGGTCTTTCCGGGACATAACCGCATCGTTGCCGAATGGCTTTGGCATGAGTTCGCGGGTTCATCCCGATCACTTCGATCGTTCCTGAATCAGGGCGAAGAAGATCGAGCATCATCCGGATCGTCGTAGTTTTTCCGGCCCCGTTCGGTCCGAGCAGGGCAACAACGCTGCCGCGCGACACCGTCAGATTCAAATGGTCAACGGCACGGATCCCACCGAATTGTTTCGCAACATTGGTGATTTTAACAATCGATTCATTCATGGCGATCTCCTTCCTGTGTCGTATCATCCTGGTAAATTTCATGCAGCTTGGCATCGAACACAGTTCTCACGGAATCCTGTGCCAACTGCAGGTGGTAAGCCTGAACCAGCGGAGACTCCATCGCACGCGATATCATTCGCATTTTCGTCTCGGCATTCAAGCCGGAGTCTTTGCAGGCAATAAAGCTGCCCTGACCGGGCTTGCCCTCCAGAATACCTTCTCGTTCCAGATCGCGATACGCCTTGGCAACCGTGTTCGGATTAATGCGAAGTTCGGTCGCCAGCTCCCTTACGGTAGGTATGCGGTCACCCAGTCTCAACCGACCTGAAGCAGCCTGGAGTTTGACCTGATCGATGATCTGCGAGTAGATCGGGATGCTCGATCGGGGATCGATTTTCAGGAACATCGGGAATCCTCCTTTCCGGTTTAAGTCCGGCGGAATGCCTGACTTGTACTATTCTACTAGTACAATATAATTTCTTGATTGAAATCTGTCAAGAGGATATCGCATGCGAGGGGCACAGGTGAATCCGAAGAATATATTTCCGCGTTTTTCAGGAGATGATTTTTTGCCTGCCGGTTAAACGGGTTGCGGCAGCCGATTGAGTGACTGAGTGTTCACGACTTTTCCGCCCTAAACCCTCAAGACCATTCCCTTCAGATAGAACCCTTCCGGAAACGCAGTCGAATACGGATGATCGGGACACTGTTCAAGCGACTCCATGATCAATGCATCCCTGCCTGCGTCCTTGGCTGCAAACGCAATTGTCTGATGAAATGTGCTCCGATCCATCGCTCCGCTGCAGGAAAATGTCGCCAGAATGCCCCCCGGGTTCAACAGGTGCATGGCGGCCAGGTTGATGTCTTTGTAAGCGCGAACCGCATCAGGAACCTGGCGTCGTGATTCGGCGAATTTCGGTGGATCGAGCACGATCATATCGAACCGGCGTCCCAGGTCACGGTAATTTCGTAGCGCTCCGAAAACATCCGTAGTCTCCACCGAAAATCGATCCGCTCTCAGATTGTTTAGTTCCATAGTTTTGACTGCCAGTTCCATGGCAGGAAATGATGAATCGACATGAGTTACATGACGGGCTCCGGCAGTCAAAGCCGCTGCGCCGAAACCGCCTGTATAGGAAAAACAATTCAGAACATTGGCGTCTCGTGCGTACCGGGCAACCCGGAAGCGGTTGATTCGCTGATCCAGGTAAAACCCGGTCTTGTGACCCGCGCGGATGTCCACCAGGAAGCGAATGCCTGCTTCCCGGATCTCCAGACGATCAGGCGGTTCGTCTCCATCGAGACATCCGGTTCTCAACCGAAGGCCTTCCAGTTTGCGGATATCGGAATCAGACCGCTCGAAGATGCCGGCGGGTGATGCGACGGTGCGTATGGCAGTAACGATCGCTTCTTTCCAGATGTCGGCTGCAGCCGACAGAAACTGGCAGACGGCAAATTCTCCGTAACGATCGACGATCAAGCCCGGGAAACCGTCCGCTTCACCGTTTATCCATCGAAATGCGGTGGTTCCATCCAACAATCCAAATTTCCTGCGCCAATCCAGGGCGCAGTTCAGTCGCTTGATGAAGAGATCGAATCCCGGCTCTTCGGCTGGGTCAAACGTCCATACACGGATGCGGATTTTTGACGTCGGCGAATACCCTCCCCGGGCGAGCCAGCACCCTGACGAATCAATCACATCGACTGTCTCTCCTGGTTCCGGATGGCCGGAAACATCCGCTACTGCACCGGAAAATATCCATGGGTGCCGACGAAGCAGCGACTTCTCGCTGCCCTTATGCAGTTTGACAATGGTGCTCATCGCCGCTTAACGAGGATCGTCCCGATGATGACCAGCAATGCCGTCAAGCCCCATGTGCCGGTCGACGGCGTATCGACAGTTGGTGAACCCTCCCAACCGGCCAACCGGGCCATCATCCACCAGAACGCGTTGCCCTTGAGATTGCATATCAGCGACGTGGAATGAGCGCAGTCACAGTACGTACAGAGATCGTGACCGGAGTGAGCACTGCACCATTCGGTGCACCAGTTGCCTCCGTTATAATCACCGGAATCGGTGCAGTAAAGCGGAAGATAACTCACTCCGTCCGGGTTCCAGGATTCTATGTCGGCGAAATCAAACAGCACCATGTTGTTATCATGAGCGAACTGCCGGATCAGATTGTTGTTCTGATTCAATGTGCCTTCAACTCCCGAACCGTCGGTGTGACCTGTCATCAGAATGAAACGCATGCCGGGGTATTCACTCTCAAGCTGGAGCATCGTGTCCAGGTAAGATTGGACCCAGGATGTACTTTGCCAGGACAGCTCGCCGCAAAAACTCCACATTGAAAAATCGTAATCACCTGTGGCGGCGATCGATCGAGTGGTGGTTCGTCCGGCTTCACTTTCCCAATAAAGATCCGGCGTGACATAGGTGGTGCCAACCGTTCCATCCCATACACGAACCGAGGGTGGCGTCGTTTGGGCGGGAAGTCCCATGGACGAAGCCTCCCGAACGGCAATGGTATACGTGGAATTGATCGTTTCCAGAGTCTGTGCGCCACTCATTAGTTGAGACCCATGCGATGTGTGAGCGTAGTGCAGGGTCAAATCCTTGGCTGCCTCAATCCAATACGCCGGAATCTGCGTCAGATCGGTACAGTTATGATTAATGATGATGCGCTCCTGAGCCCAGGTTATTGAACCCGTCATCGTGAAAAGACAGACTAATACAAAAATAACTGCTGGTTTAGACGTCATGATTTTCCCCTTTCCTCTCCTCTAATACTAAAAACAATGAACCGATTATACCCCAATATCAGTAACTTGTCCAGTCGCGAACACAAGTATCCTGTCACCCGGTCATGTGCTCACAATCCCTATTTCAACCGTCCCATTTGACTATAAGCTACTGTCTTCCGGCTACTGTCTCCTGGACAGATCATCCAGTTCCGCCCATCGGGCTATCCGCGCTTCAAGCAGGCTTTCGAGCTCATTCAGCCGTAACTGCGTTGCACGCATCGACTCGGGATCATTCAGGTAATAATCCGGTGCGGACATCCTGTCATAAATGAGGTCAATATCTGTTTCGAGCTGGTCGATTTCGTCCGGCAATGCGGCGAGTTCGCGGCTCAGCATGTAACTGAGCTTGGCCGGTTTTCCGCGATTTTCGCCGGTGTCGGCTCGATCACGCGGTGTACGGGCTGTTTCCGTCGGTTGATACACCGGTTCAGCGGAATTGCGCTGCAGGAGCCAGTCGTCGTACCCCCCGGCATATTCACCGACTGAACCATCCGGCTCAAAGACCAGTGTTGCGGTCACAACATTATTGAGAAACGTTCGATCGTGACTGACGACCAGAACTGTCCCGGCGTAATCCATCAACTGGTCTTCGAGTATGTCCAGTGTATCAGCATCTAAATCGTTCGTCGGTTCGTCCAGAACGAGCAGGTTGGACGGCCGGATAAACAGACGGGCCAGGAGCAGCCGGTTGCGCTCCCCGCCGGACAGTGTTTTGACAAGTGCATCCGCTCCACTCGGATCGAACAGGAAATCTTTTAAATAGCTGTAGATATGCCGGGATCGGCCTCCGATGGTAACCTCCCTTAATCCGCCGGCGATACTGTCGATGATGGATTGATCGGGATCGAGTTGTTCCCGGAGCTGATCGAAATAGGCTACATTCAGATTTGTTCCAAAACGAATGAGGCCCGTGAGCGGTTTGAGTTCACCCAGCATCAGTTTGAGAAGCGTACTTTTTCCACATCCATTCGGTCCCATGATTCCGATACGATCGCTGCGCAGCACGGTCGTATTGAAATTCCGGATAATCGGCATATCGCCATATGAAAAAGAGACATCCTCGGCGTCGATAACCAGTTTGCCTGATCGTTGAGCTTCCTGGATCCGCATATGTACCGAACCGGTCAGTTCACGCCATGCCTTCCGCTCGAGGCGAAGTTGTTTCAATGCCTTGACACGCCCTTCGTTGCGGGTTCCACGCGCTTTTACACCCCGGTGCAACCACTCTTCCTCCGTCCGGAGCTTTTTATCTATGTGCTGTTTTTGCCGGTTCTCCGTCGTCAGTAATTCATCCCTGCGCTGAGTGTATTTCGCATAGTCGCACCCCCAGTTGTGCAACCGTCCGCGGTCGATTTCCACGATCCGGGTCGCCAGTCTGCTCAGCAGCATTCGGTCGTGGGTGATGAAAACGAGTGTTTTACCGGATGCAAGCAGGTAATCTTCCAACCATTGGATCGTTGGAATATCCAGGTGATTGGTCGGTTCATCCAGCAGCAGTACGTCCGGATTGGCGACCATTGCCCTGGCGAGTAACACACGACGCTTCATCCCTGCACTCATGGGTTCCGTGCGATCATCGGGGTCGAGTTTGCACGTGTGGATTGTCCGTTCGATCCGATGCTCGAGATCCCATTCGGTAAACTCACCGAGTTCCCGATGAAGAGTTTCCAGGCGCATGGAATCCATTGGAATGCCTGTTTTGTTATGCCGGTGAAGTTCTATGAGAATTTTCCCGATCGATCCCAATCCGGCTGCAACAATTTCATAAACAGACCCATTGAGATCCGCGGGAACGATCTGAGGAAGATATCCGATTTGCAGTTCCTCGACTGTCTCCACCATACCCTCTGCGGGAATCAGATCACGGGCAATCAGCCCTAGCAGTGATGACTTGCCCGCTCCGTTGCGCCCGATGATACAGACGCGCTCGCCGGCCTCCACATGCAGTGTGAGATCCTGCAGAAGAGGTGGACCGGAGTAACTGAATGACACTGAATGCAGACTGATGATCGCCATAATCGATAAATCTCCGATACCGACAGTCGATCCGATGACCGTGTGGGGTCCATCGTTGGATGATCGGATTGTCCGGAGCTACTGTACTCAAATTCTGTTTTCACGCAAGATGATGCCGTCGAATCCCGTCAACAGATCGCTCCAGCCGACGAAAAGTGGATTCCCGTTCAGAATTGACATCCGGGGGTTCGTGAAGTATGACAACCTTGCGTTGAGAACACGTATTTCAATGTTTCAGTGAGGTGATTTGAATGAAAGAAAAAGGTTCATTTGAAGTTAAAATAGGATTGGCGGAGATGCTGAAGGGTGGCGTCATCATGGACGTGACAACGGCGGAACAGGCCAAAATCGCCGAAGACGCCGGTGCAGTTGCAGTGATGGCGCTGGAGCGAATTCCGTCGGATATCCGGAAAGCCGGCGGAGTCTCCCGGATGACCGACCCGATTATTATCCAGGAAATCCGGAAAACGGTGTCCATTCCCGTTATGGCCAAGTGCCGGATCGGGCATTTTGCCGAAGCACAGATTCTTCAGGCGATGGGAATCGATTTCATTGATGAAAGTGAAGTCCTGACTCCTGCGGATGAAGCCAATCATATTGAGAAACACGGCTTTACCGTTCCGTTCGTCTGCGGATGCCGCAATCTCGGTGAAGCGTTGCGCCGGATTGGTGAAGGTGCCGCCATGATCCGGACAAAGGGTGAAGCCGGAACAGGTAACGTCGTGGAAGCTGTCCGTCATATGCGGTCGGTGATGACTGAGATCAGTCGCCTGACAATCCTTCGGAAAGATGAATTGATGGCTGTAGCAAAGGAATTACAGGCACCCTATGAACTTGTCATCAAGACCGCGGAGCTGGGTACTTTGCCGGTTCCGAATTTTGCTGCCGGTGGCGTGGCAACGCCGGCAGACGCATCATTGATGATGCAGTTGGGTGCCCAATCAGTCTTCGTTGGATCGGGAATTTTCAAATCATCACGCCCGGCGGTTATGGCGCGCGCGATTGTAGAGGCTGTTACGCATTATAATGATCCGGATGTGTTATTGAAAGTATCGACGGGATTGGGTGCTGCGATGGAAGGAATTGAAATCGGTCAGTTATCTGAAACGGAACGGCTTCAGGAGCGCGGCTGGTAGTTATCCGAAAATTCACCGGTTAATTGCGAATAGATTGACAAGTGGTGCGCACCGCGTGTCCGGGGTTCATTGAGGGTATGGACGATCGTAATAGTACGAATAAAGGCATTGTTACAGGTGTGTTAGCGGTTCAGGGTGGTTTCGCTCGGCACGGTCAAATGCTGGAGCGGCTCGGAGCGCAGGTTCGATGGATTCGAACTGCATCCGATCTGACCGGATGCCATGGCTTGATCATACCGGGTGGTGAGTCGACAACTATGACCCTGCTGCTGAAAAAGTACGGCATGATGGAACGACTCCGTGAATTCGGCTTGCATCACGCAGTGATGGGTACCTGTGCCGGTGCGATCATGCTGTCGAGGAATGCGGCGGACGACCGGGTTGAACCCCTGGGACTCATGGACATCTCCGTTGACCGGAATGCTTATGGCACCCAGGTCGAGTCATTTGTCACCTATATAGACACACCCTTCACACCGGACCGGACACCGTTGAAATCGATCTTTATCAGGGCTCCCCGTATCAGGGTGGATTCGACGGGTGTTGAAGTACTGGCAACGCATGATGATTATCCGGTCATTGTCAAACAGGGGAGAATCCTGGCATTGTCCTTCCATCCCGAACTCACGGAAGACGACCGGATCCACCGATACTTTTTGAAGAACCTGGTTACTGTGGCAGAGTGACCGGCGTCTCAGGGTCCAAATCCCCACGGCGCATAGCCATAGTCACCGATTAATGCAGATGTAAATGGATCCAGCATACCTCCCCAGATCGCCATATAGTTGATGGCTGCAGTGCCAGTGTCCGGCCATGTGAATGTATTCATAACGTATATCCTCGTTTGTCCGCTTGCCACATTCCGCGTCTCGTAATCGAGGCCCGATCCCGTTTGCAGATCATAATGCGTCCATCCCGGCCAGAACCAGTATTCACCGTAGATTTCCAGAAGGAAGAACACCTGAATATCATTCAGAGGCGATCCGCTGTTTTCGAGGTATCCATGTATAAAAAATGAATCATCCGGAGAAACGAATTGAGGCATATTTATCCAAACTCCCAAGTCTGGAGTGAACCGTTGCTCATCGGCACCAATATCCGAATCTCCATCCCATGGTCTGACATGTCCGTCAATATCCTCCGTCACCCATGTTGTGGACGCTTTTTCTTTGACGGGGCTAAGAAACTGAACGTGGAAATCACCAGCTGCTGCATCAACAAAAAGAGGATCTCCGAAATAAGCGGTGCTACCTGGATTGACCGATCCTGGACCGGTCCAATTTGTCGTATTGTCATGCCAGTGTGTTGTGTCCATGAATACGCTTGACCCTGAATTGACGTACAGACCGATCGCATGACTCGATGTTATCTGGTTGATGATCGATACCACACCGGGTGCAGCGGTGATGTCCGTAATATAAATCCCGGATCTGTCACCCCCGGTATTTCTCGACACAGTGTTATGAACCATTGTGATCATTCCGCCGTCGATCATGATTCCGGCAGCTATCCCGGATGGATCGGTGAGCCCGTTCCGACAGATGAAATTGTTGACCAGAATCTGATTGCAGTTTTCGAGATAAACACCGCCTCCTTTGTATTCCGATATATTTCTCTGAATATTGTTACGTCCGATGGTACCGGTGCAGTTATAACACCGGAGCCCGGCTCCATCCCGGGCGTTGTTGTTCATTACCGCATTTTCTGTGAACTCAGTGGAGGTATCGAAAAGAGCCAAACCGCCTCCTGTCTGAGTCGCAATATTGTCGGAGAACCGGCAATCTGTCACCGTTGGACCCATGTAGCTGATGTATGCGCCGCCTCCTATGCCGTCACAAAAATTGGAGATCACATCGCAATCTTCCATGTATCCGTCGCTGCTGAGAGTATACAGACCACCTCCAAAATCATTGCTTGAGTTATTTTCGATGCTGCAGTGGAGCAGATTAAAGTAATCGCAGAATGCCAGGAAAAGTCCGCCGCCACCGTCTGCGTAACAGGAATCTATAGTACAATCCAGAAGGACCGGAAAGCATTCACCCGCATAGAGACCTCCGCCGACATCGCCCCATATCGCACCACCCTGAGATATTGCATTGCCGTTCCTGAGTATTAATCCGTCGATCAACGGATCGGTTGATGGAGCAGCAAAAACACATCGAGATTGATTAAGAGCATCGATGACAGTCGGGTTGGCGACCGGATCGGAAACGGTGAATGACAGGTCGTATCCACCGATGATGCTCAGCTTTTTATCGATGAAAATGATTTGATTGACGGCTGCCGGACCGGGATATCCATCCGGTGCCAATTTCGCATGGTGATCGGAATAGGTCCCTGACGCGATCAGGATCGTATCATTCTCCGATGCGGCATCTATGGCCGCCTGAATGGATGTGTAAGGCGCTCCGGAGGGTGCAACCTTGAACTGGGCTGCATCTGATGCCGGTGATAGGAATAGAACAAAGAGAATACCGATGATGACGCTGCATCTTGATATTATTGATTCTGAAATTGATCGAACAGCCATAAGCCCCCTCCTGAAATAATAGGAATATTATTCTGCATCCGGTCACATGTGAAGTCAATGGAGTGAGGCGGCGACCGGTGATATGGATCTGTCTTTAATCATTGCAAAAAAAGAGCATTTGACATCGTTTTATGTCTGACCTATCGTCAGATCATGGTTTGGAGTGAGAATTATCGGGAAGGAGAATAACTGTATGGACTTTAAATTTGGAGACGTGTTGAATTTGATGATGAAAACGCTCCCGTTTCTGGTATTCCGCTTCATCATTTACTTCTGCATCACCCTTGTTTATGCAATTGTCACGGGTGCCGGAGCCGGTATCGGATACTTGATCGGCAAGGCTGGCAGTGATCCTTCCGGTTATAGTGCTATCGGAGGGTTGATCGGGTTTGGAGCGGTCAGCATGATTATCTATTTTTTCAGGGAATATCTGCTCTATCTTGTAAAAGCCGGTCATATCGCAGTCCTGGTTGAATTGCTTGACGCCCGGGATCTCCCGGGAGGAAAAAGCCAGATCGATTATGCTCAGAAAATGGTTCGCGAACGGTTTGCCGAATCATCGGTTCTATTTGGTATCGACCAACTGATTAAGGGTGTATTGCGGGCATTCAACCGCACGGTCCTGACGATTGCACACTTTCTGCCCATCCCGGGTTTTCAAGGTGTTATCAAGCTTGCCAATTCCATTATCAACCTGTCACTCACCTACCTTGATGAAGTGATCCTGGCATACAATTTCAGGACACGGGCTCAGAATCCTTGGAAATCGGGCCAGACCGCTCTGACTTTGTACGCTCAGAATTATAAAGCGTTTCTGAAAAACGCCGTGTATCTGGCTCTGATGATATGGGGTCTGACAGCCCTGGTTTTCATTCTGATAATCGGTCCGGTAGCTGCTCTGGCCGCGTTGGTACCCGGCATTGCGGGTCCGGTAACGATAGTCATCGCGATCGTTTTCGCCTGGGGTGTCAAGCAGGCTGTAATTGAACCGGTTGGAATGACCGCCCTGATGCTCGTGTTCTTCAAGGTGACAGAGGGTCAGGTTCCCAACCCGGAATGGGATGCCAAGCTGGATAAGGCATCACGGAAATTTTCCCAGATTAAATCAAAAGCGCTGGATTGGGATCGAAACCGGGGCACAGCCGGGCAGCCTGTCGAGTCAACGACAGATTAAAAATCAACGCTGTTTCAAATTCTCATTGTCTGCGCTGAATAATTACTGACTCCCGCGGTCCGGCTTTGCTCTAACATGTCGTTTCAGCGTATCCGTAGACACCTGACGGCAGAGACGTGCCGGGATGTTTCGACTCTATAACAATATCACCGCTATCCAGGTGGCAATGGACGGTGGGTAGATTCCTCAGCAGCGCATCCATCAGGTTCACAACACCCGGAGGAGACACGTGTTGGGAATGGCACGTGAACAGAAAGAAGCGGAATCGGTCCGACATTACGTCGCGGAAGGAACCGAGAAGGGGAAGAAGATCCTGCTCAATTTTCCAGACTTCACCCTTGGGCCCTCGTCCGAATGACGGGGGATCCATGATGATTGCGTCATACTTGACCCCACGCCGGACTTCACGCCCGACAAACTTGGTGACATCATCGGCAATCCATCGGATCGGTTTGCTTTTTAACCCGTTTCGTTCCGCGTTTTCACCTGCCCATGTTACCGCGGATTTTGCGCCATCGACATGTGTAACCTTTGCACCGGCTTCAGCAGCAGCTAATGTTGAATAACCTGTATAGGCGAACAGGTTGAGAATATTCATCTGGAAGGGTGTTTTTCGAACTTGATCGGCGATCCAGTTCCAGAAAAATGCCTGTTCCGGAAAAACACCGAGATGTCCGAATCCGGTTGGCTTGACCTGAATCTCCAGGTTATTCCACCGGATTATCCAGGATTCAGGAATGTGTCCCGGAAACTCCCATTGTCCCCCGCCGGTGTTGGAGCGATGATAAATACCCTGGGATTGCGACCAGATATCCGGCCCGCTCATCGGCGGCCAGAGTGCCTGCGGAGCGGGACGTGATAACAGGATCGATCCGAAACGTTCCAGTTTTCGTCCGTTGCCGGTGTCCAGTAACTCGTAATCTTTCCATGTCCGGGTCGTGATCTGGGTCATTCGTGATCTCCTGTCTCGTGATTGCGTGCAGATCTATGCTAAAATCACCGGACGGTCCTGTCAACGGCCAAACGGAGATGTACAGCATGAAACAGCAGAAAGATCGCAAGTCCGGGAGCTTTGAATCGGGAAAATGCGTGATTCTCATGGAAGACTCATCGATTACGGGAGTTTATAAACCTCCCGGGATGCTGTCTCAGGGTGACCGGACGGGTGATCCTGATCTCGTTTCATTCTTGAAAAGGAGATATCGAAATGAACCGGGTTCGTTTGTCGGCTTGGTTCACCGCCTTGATCGGCCGGCATGCGGAGTCATGGTATTGGCCCGTACACCGGGAGCGGCCGCGTCACTGAGTCGGCAGATTACCGGGTTTCAGTGGGTAAAAACGTATCTTGCAGTGGTCCATGGACATCCGCAGAGAACGGGATCTTTTCATGATCATCTTTTTATAGATCGTAATGTAAAAAAGACATTCACGGATTCCGTTGATGGATCCTCGGTCCATGATGCGCTGATGGAGTATGCTGTTCTTGAGGAGCATGCGAATCGGAGCCTGTTGAAAATCGTTCTTCACACCGGCAAGAAACACCAGATAAGGGCTCAACTGGCTTCTCGAGGGTACCCCATTGTAGGGGATAGAAAATACGGGAGTTCGGAAGTGCTGCGTAATCCGGGAATGATTGCCCTTTGTGCGTGGAGCCTGGAGTTCCAGCATCCGGTCACAGGCGCTCCGGTTCGACTGGATTCTCCCAGGCCATTGCACTGGCCGTGGCATGGCCCTGCACTGTTTAGCGGTTCTAAAGAAATCGGATTGAAAAAACCTGTCAGGAATCCAAATCCTGAGCCGGCGCGATATCCAGAAGATATTTCCGGGCGGCAAGCAGGGCGGCGAAAGACAGAACGCTGAAGATTATATCGAAATTCGCCAGATCGGGTTTCAACAGTTTTCGGGCAATGACAATGGCCAGCAACTCGACGATTGTCTCGAGATCATGAGTGATCAGGGTCCGGATCAACTCGACGCCGATCATGATCAACAAAATCCGGTTGATCATCTCGTAAAAAGCGAAAGTCTCAAGCCAATCCATCCCCGTAAGCCGGATGATACTCGTTACAAGAAATATCACGATTCCTATCAGTATCCCGAATGCCAGTAAGCACTCGATCCACTTTGCGATGGTTCTCGTTGTCTGTGCTAGGCAGTATTTCATCGCTGAATTTTCCTGGCCTTTCTGTTTTCCGAGATGAGATTCACAAGCATGAAACCACTTGTGACCGACCCTGCCCGGTGAATTGACTCCCGATTAGTCTATTCGCCGGCAGTTATTTTCTCAATCGCTTTCTCATACACAGCCTTCGATTGAAGACCGACAAGACGTTCAACTTCCTTACCGTTCCGGAAGAGTATCACGGTTGGAATTCCCCTGATTCTCATCCGGGAGGGAGTTCGTGGATTCGTCTGAGTGTTCAGTCGGGCGATAATAATTTTGCCGGAGTATTCGGACGCCAATTGATCGATGGTCGGTCCCAGCTTTTTGCATGGTCCGCACCAGGGTGCCCAGAAATCCACCAGTATGGGTTGTTTATTGCCGAGAATCAGGGAATCGAAATCCTGATCCGATAGATCCAAAACGGTATCTCGAACAGGTTCCGGAATCCTGTTTGCTATCTGTGAGCCCGACGAGGACTCCTGTTCGAACCGAGGGTCCACTGTAGCGCCGGCCACGTCGATGACTCCGGTTTTGAAGGACTTCCTTTCGCTGCCCAATAGCAGTGCCTCAGATGTCTCCATGGTGGTTTCCGGCTGTCCGCCGTCGTCAAACGATTTCTTCGCGGGAGACCTCCCGCATGCACCGGATAGTCAGGTCTCTATTCCGAGCCAGGGAAGAATCCATATCTGAAGAGCGAGATACAATCCGAAAAATATTAAAAAATACCAGAATTTCATCCATTCTCCTTCGGGGCTTTGAAAGATAGCCCCTTGAATCAAGACGTCCCGATACCTAAAAGGTTTCACAGATGGTCGGAATCAAGCATACTTTATCTCCGAATCATGCTGATCCACTGAACACGATTCGGCTTTGGATGCTCCTCTGTAGCGAAAGACAACTGTGCAATTTGACACTCCTCCAAATTCCCGGTTAACTGATTTCCAGGAGATACAATTATGAAGCGGTGTGACACGATGGGAACAATTCTCGTGGTAGGAAGTCTACTTCTCACTAGTGGTGTGTCCCTATCATCTCTTGACATGTTTTCCCAAGGGACACACCACTTCCATAGGGGTTTTGCCCCTCTGGCGCCTGCCTGTCGCAGGCTGTCACCCCGGGAAGGCGGGAAAGTAACTTCCCCGCACCTCTTTGTGTGCCGTCCAAACGCTGTAACTGTCAGGTGTTCACTGGGACAGCACACTCATTGGACAGGCTGTTCCCGGGCTGCGCAGGATAACCCGGATTTTACGGAGGCACGTATGAATATGGTGGAAACGCAGATCATGGCACGGGGTATTGTTGATCCGGGAGTTCTGTCGGCTATGCGGAAGGTCGAGAGGCACCGGTTTGTCCCGAAACAGTATCGAAGCCTGGCGTATGCTGACAGGCCCCTGCCGATCGGTGAGGGACAGACAATCTCTCAACCGTATATCGTCGCTTTCATGACGGAGATCCTTGAGCTTGAAAGAGATGACAAGGTTCTGGAAATTGGCACGGGATCCGGTTATCAGGCAGCGGTTCTTGCGGAGATATGCGATGCTGTCTATTCAATTGAAATCAACGCTGTTCTGGCTGAGTTTGCGCGGAAAAATCTGACGCTGACGGGTTACTCCACTGTTAATCTCCGCGCCGGAGATGGTTATCTAGGTTGGCCGGAGCAGGCTCCATTTGATGCAATTATCGTTACATGCTCTCCATCCGCCGTTCCCGAACCGCTTCAGAATCAATTGGCGGAGGGGGGCCGGATGATCGTCCCGGTCGACGTCAGCTATGGCCAGGAATTGATCCTTCTGAAAAAATCGGAGGGTGATCTTGTGCGGGACAGCGTTCTGCCGGTTCGTTTCGTTCCGATGATACGACAGAACGGTTCCCAATATTGATTAGTCCGGTCGTAGCGGACTCGTCAGACCGGGTATCGGGACAACACCGACCCTTCACATTGATTGCTCTGGGTTGTTTTCATCATTCGCTGGATATGGTAAACATACATTTCAAGCAGCGACGGAATATTATTCAACCATGGGCGTATGATTGAGTGGAAGAACTGGAGGTTTTTATGAAGATCAGTATAAAACTGTTCCTGATGGCATTTGTTATCTGTATGCCGTTCATAATCGAGGCTCAAACATTTAAATCTGAAGTAGGAGATATTCCTGTTGGTAATGTGGCAGGAACATCGCTGCTTGAAGTGCCCTACATCACATGGGGCGGCGATATGGCGACATTTTACGCCAATGGTGGCTTGACGACACAACCCGGCACCATCTTCGCCCGGCAGGGTTTGAACATCAAACTCGTTGCCGGAGATAATTTCATACAGCAGGTTCGCAATTATCGTTCCGGCAAAACACCGTTTTTGCGGGGAACATTTCGTATGATGGGTATGGCGTCGGAGGTTTTGGCAAGCGATCCCCGGACCCAGGGAATGGTTATCATGCAGATGACCTGGTCAGCCGGTGATCACCTTGTCGTTCGGAAAAATGTCAAGGATGCGAAGGATTTAAAGGGAAAAACAATTGCGCTGCAGAAGGGCGGTCCTCATATCGGCATGCTGGATGATATCCTGGCCACAGCCAAACTCGATTGGAACGATATAAAAGTCGTCTGGGCTGACGATCTGACGGCCTCGCCCAAATCACCACCGGAAATGTGTAGGAATAATCCCCAGATCGATGGCTGTTTCGTAATCACACCGGACATGATTGGTCTTTGCGGCGGTTTGCATAACGTGGGCAGCGGAGCAGAGGGGACTGTGAAGGGTTCGCGAGTCCTGGTTTCGACAGCGGATCTCTCGCGCTCGATAGCGGATGTATATGTCTGCCGGAAAGACTTCTTCGACGCCAACAAGGATCTGGTAACCCGCTTTGTGGCAGGGTATCTGAAGGCCTGCGAGGAAGTCGTTGCATTAAAGAACCAGTATGAATCGAAAGGCTCGAAGGATTACATGCAGCTTCTTCAAATGACGCAGAACATTTATGGCAAGGAGACGATTCCCACACTGGAGGAAGATGCGCATGGCTTACTGACGGATTGCACCTTTGTCGGTCATCCCGGGAATATCGCATTTTTTCAACAGAAAAATAACTTAAACGGATTTGATTATTTCCTGAAATCCTCCCAGAAATTATCACTGTCCCAAGGTTTTGCGACGAAGAAAACCGACCTCCTGCCTTCTGCGGTAGACTTCAATTCCAAAGCATTCATCGGATATCTGACCCGGACTGAGGTTGAGCAGGGGGAGAGGTTCAGGGGAGAGGCGGTTGTTAAGGAAATAGAGGAATTGAGTCGCGGAGGTGGACTTGACGATCGGACGATCGTTTCCTTCACGATCAATTTCGATCCCAATCAGACGGATTTCTCCCGATCGGAATATAATGAGGACTACCAGCGAGTAGTGGAAATGGCTGATAAATACGGGAACGCGGCGATCGCAATTCGGGGGCATGCAGACCCGACGAAAACTCTGCTGGATCTTGTTCGTGCGGGTATGGAGAAAGGCGTTCTTCAGCGATCCGGTTCAGCGGGTAACTACCGATATTCGCTGAAAGGAAAGCCGTTAAATCTGGATAATGTTCAGGATATTTCGCGCCTGATTGAGGCAGGAGAATTTGATGGTGCTCGAGACAGTAATCCGAGGGAGACCATGCAGGCGGCGCTCAATCTGTCCCGGAAACGGGCGGAGAAGGTCAGGGACAGCATTATCGCATACGCGAAATCAAAGGGACTGGTGCTCGATACCAGTCAGATCCAGGCAGTTGGTGTCGGAATCCGTGAACCGTTCATTGCAAAGCCAGCCAATATGGACGAAGCTCGTCAGAACATGCGGGTTGAATTCCGGTTACTGAGAATTACGGCGGAGGCTTTGAAACAGTCTGATTTCGATTTCTAATTGATCCGAAGGGGGACGAAGCGGATGAGACGATCATTTTTAATTATAGGGGGAATCGGACTCGCTTTACTAATGTCAGCATTGCCGTGTCCGGCAGCAGAACCGGACGGATTCAACCCCGGTTATGTCGATCACAACGTTGTGATCGTTCTGGATGCCTCGGGCTCGATGAATACCAAAATGCATTCCGGTGACATGACCCGCATGCAGGCTGCGAAAAACGCCATTCTGGATGTTCTTCGTCAGATACCGGGTAACACGCAGGTGGGTATCCTCGTTTTCAGTGCAAGAAATGTTCAGGCCGATTGGATTTATCCTTTGGGACCGGTGGATGTTGATCGCCTGATTGAAGTGGTGAACCGCCCTTATCCGGGCGGGTCGACACCGCTGGGAAAATACATCAAGAAAGGTGCGGATGCTCTGCTGGCGCGACGGGCTGAGCAATTCGGCTATGGAACTTACAGGTTGATCGTAGTGACCGATGGGGAGGCGGGTGATCAGAATCTTGTCGACAGGTATATTCCCGATGTCCTGTCGAGAGGAATCATCGTGGATGCAATCGGTCTGGACATGAAGCAGGACCATACACTGGCGACACGTGTTAATTCCTATAGACGAGCTGATGATCCGCATGCTCTGACACTTGCTCTGGAATCGGTATTTGCGGAAATCGATAGTGATGTTTCGGATGGGACTCCGGATGAAGCGTTCGAGGAAATTGCTGCATTACCGGATGATATCGCATGGGCGATGCTGACAGCACTGTCGTCCGGCGGGAACCAGCCAATCGGTGAACCACCGGGTGCCTCACCGGCCGAATCATCAGCTTCGACCTCATCATTTGAGAACGGGGCTGCAGGGCCGAGTGCGTCTTCCACCGCAACACCGGCTTCTTCCAAATCATCAACCAATGGGCGTTTCAATGTACTGAAAACCCTTGTCATACTGGTGATCGCATTAATCCTCGTCGCCAGCAAGGGTTTGAAACGGAAATGAAAAGATTATAAATTATCGAATTGCGTTGACTTTTTTGGAGGGACGAAAGGAAAGGATACACACGCGATGGCCGAACGAAGCGGAAAAGGCATCATACTCGCCGCCATAGTCTGGATCATCATCATCGGAATCCTGGCGGTCGCTGCCAAGTTTTTTATTTTACCTCATTTCAAAAAGGAACTCGAAGATCAGACCGGTTCAGAGAGTATCTATCGTCATGAGGTTGTGCTGGCGGCGGACTCATTCTCAGGATACAGCGTTTTCAGATCTCCGGTTTTCAAAAACGATCTGAAAAAGCAGGGCATAAAGTTGATTGTCCAGGATGACGGTGCCGATTATGAAGCACGAATTCGTGACCTGGACAGAGGGCAGGTCCAGATGGCTGTCTTCACGATAGATTCCCTGGTGACCAGCAGTGAGAAGCTCGGGAGATTTCCGGCAACGATTGTCATGGTGATCGATGAGACTAGTGGTGCGGACGCAATGATATCCTATAAAAGCGCTGTGGCGAGTATCCAGGATCTTGACAGCCCGGATGCCCGTATCGTTCTGACACCCAAATCACCCAGCGAATTCCTTGCTCGAACCGTCATTGCCCATTTCAATCTGCCGGGTCTTCCGGAAAAGTGGTGGATCGATGCGAATGGTGCGGAGGATGTGTACCGCCAGTTCATTTCCGCCGATCGTAATGCCCTCCGGGCATATACCCTTTGGGAACCCTTTGTGTCCCGTGCTCTTCAGGAACCTGATGCACATCTCCTGCTGGACAGCTCGAAATTGAAGGGTTACATCGTGGATGTTCTGGTTGCGGAACGCTCCTTCCTAAAAGATCATCCGGATCTTGTAAAGACGGTGGTGGAATCCTATTTCCGTTCTGCATATTCGTATTCAAAAAAGACAGACGGCATGGTGACGCTCGTGATGGAGGATGCCGCGGGATCGGACGCCCTGACACAGGATCAGGCGGAGAAGCTGGTTACCGGTATCGAGTGGAAAAACACGATGGAGAACTACCTGTATTTTAACCTGCAGCCGATGGATGCAAAAGCGGATCAGCAATATATAGAGGATATTGTTGAGAACATCATTGAGGTACTGATCAAAACCGGGGCCATGGACAATGATCCGCTGGGAGGAAAAACGAGTAATCTGTATTATGACAGGATTCTCCGTGATATGTTGGCGAATGGCTTCCATCCCGGAAAAACATTGGATGTGATAGAGGGATTGGGCCCGGGATCGAACGATCTCGAGCAGGCTCACACATCGGCACCACTCCGTGCTCTCAGTGATCAGGAATGGGCCGGTCTCGTCCCGGTCGGATCACTCCGGATTGAGCCCATCTCATTCGCCCGTGGAACAGCCCGGATTAATCTGCAGAGCGATCGGGATCTGCAGGGGCTGGCGGGTAAGCTAAGGGCCTGGCCGTCGTATTACCTCAAGGTCATAGGGCACGCGAGAGCGGAGGGGGATGCGGACGCCAACATGCAACTGGCCGAGGAACGGGCTGCTGCTGCCGCTGCCCGGCTGATCGAGGCCGGTGTTGATCCGGTACGAGTGAAATCTGTTGCGGCTGTTCCGGAAAAACAGAACGGATCTGCTCAGTCCGTATCCTTCGTTCTGGGGCAATTGCCATATTAATTATGGTCACAATGAATGGACCGAAACGAAGCCCGCTGGATACTTCCCGATTTCGCAGGAAGTATATTCAGCGGTTGATTGCAAGTCCCTGGACGCTCCTGCCGTTTGTCGCCGGGGTAACAGACCTTTTGTTCTTGTGGGCGCTCGATATTAATTCGGGTCCGGCGGTGTTCGCCGGAATAGCGGCGATCCTGGGTTCGATAGGAGTGTTTTTTACACGAATGCTGACCACTCAGGAGTCTCTCGGAAGAGACGTGATGTTGTCACTGGAAAAAGAGGCTCTGAGGATTCGTGAGAAATCACTCGATGATCTCGATAAACGGCTGGCGACCGATGGCGACCCGAGAACGGAAACGTGCCTGCGGGATCTTCGTACCCTGGCCAGGGCATTCGATCACAACCCCGAATGGAGGAATTCTCTGAATCAGAGCTCGGCCATGGACGTGCTTTCCGGGGTTGAACAACTCTTTACTCAGTGTGTCGCATCGCTTGAGAAATCACTGGAGCTTTGGTACACTTCGCGGCAGATGAAGACGGAGCAGGCGAGGGCACCGATCGTGGAGCAACGGGAGAACATCATTCGGGATGTCACTCAAAGTATCCAGGATTTGGGCCGACTGCTTGCAGATATACAGATTCTCGATATAAACCGATCCACACATGAATCGGAGCTGAAGAGAATCAGATCGGAATTGAACCAGAGTCTTGAAGTGGCCAAAAGCGTAAAAGACCGGATGAATCGGTTGGATGAAGAACTCGATGTCAATCGCATCAGGGAATGATGCCCGATACATAGCGCCGACTGGGTCGGCCAAAGTGGGGAACAGGAGATAACAAATGATAGGCGCAATGATACGATGGATCAAAGCAGTCGGATACTTGTTGACGGGGCGGATTGATTCTGCACGGCGTGCATTGGATGTTAATCCTCACGTAGTTCGAGCGAAGTTTGAGGAGATTATCCAGGAAAAAACCAGCCGGATCCAGCAATACAAGCAAGCGGTTGCCGGGTTGATTGCTCAGCAGGAAACAAAGATGGCCAAGGTCAAACTATTGACCGATGAGATTCAACGGCTGGAAAGTCTGCGTTCAGGCGCTCTGGCGAAGGCCAAACAATCCGTGTCGGCTCTCCAGGCAAAAGGTTTGACCACGGAGGCGATCCAGCAGGACGAAGACTACATGAAATGCCTGGCAGCTTATAATGATTTCACATCAACCCTCCAGGAAAAGCAGGCCCGGGTGGCTGAACTGGAAGACGATATCAGGGGATATGGCAACAAAATCAAGGAACACAAAGTTCAGTTGCAGCAATTGGTTCGGGAAATCGACAAACTTAAAGCAGAAGCAATGGATTCTGTTGCCGACATGATCACTGCGAAGCAGGAAAAGGAAATCGCCGATGCCTTCGCAGGTATCGCGGAGGATGGAACCGAAAAAGAACTCCAGCGGATGAGACAACTCCGACAGGAAGTCAAAGCAGAAGCACGGATTTCCTCCGAATTGGCCGGGACCGATACGCGGGTGCAGGAAGCGGAATTTCTGGACTACGCCAGAAAATCGGCAAATAATTCCGAATTCGACGCTCTGATCGGGCTGGCTGCTGAAAAAGACGCAACCGGTACGGCAGACCATGCAAAGGAGTCACCGGACTCCACACCTCTACCGGAGTAATACGAAAAACATAATAAAATGATTATAGAATCAAATATATACGAAATATATCTAAAGTGATACATTATGCTAAATATAACAGGTTGACGGATGATACGAAAGGGAGGCGCGAATGAAAATGTATAAATACATCGTGGGGTTATTGGCATTGATTTGCATGTCGGCGGTGATCTGGACCGTTCCGGTTGACGCCGAGGATTACCCGGATTTCTCATTAGCATGGAGTGAATATCCGTCTTGGAGCACATTTGGTGTGGCGGCGGAATTGAAGTGGATTTTGCCTGGCAAGGGCGACCTCGGAGAACTGGAGAAGAAGTGGAAGGTTGACATAGTCCTGAAAGAAGCGGATTACGACTCATGCCTTGTGATGTACGGTGCCAACCAATGTGATGCGGTTTGTATTACAAATATGGATGTTTTAAACCCGAGTCTGGCGCGACAATCCGTGGGGATTTTGCCGACCTCGACAAGTTTTGGAGCGGATGCGCTGATCGTATCCGGAGCGATATCCGACATCAAGCAGCTCAGGGGAAAGAAAGTGTACGGATTGGCCAAGACGGTTTCGGAGTATTGTTTTGCGAGGAATCTGGAATTGTTGGGAGAAAAAGAGAAGGATTTCTTCTTTACGAATATGGATCCGGCAGCCGCCGCCATGGCCATGCAGCAGAAGAGGGACGGCTATGATGCAATTGTGGTCTGGAATCCCTTTGTTCTGGAAACGGTCAACAAGCGGAGTGATGCCAGAATCCTTTTCGATTCCACTACGATTCCGGGAGAGATCATCGACATGGTTGTTGTTGCCCAGGCATCGCTGGATAAGCCGGGTGGTGATGCGTTCGCACATGCGGTTATAGATGCGTATTATGCCATCAACCGTCGTATGGACAATCCTGAGACACGTGATGACACACTGATCGGTCTGGGAGAAAAGTTTTCGAACCTGAACCTGGAATCGATGCGAAAGGTTGTCAAACAGACACGCTTCTACGCGACACCGGATGAGGGGATTGCCATTCTTTCCGGCGGCAAGACCGAAGACATCATGAAAACGGTCGGCGGATTTTGTCTCACGCATGAAATCGTTCCCGAAGCACCGCGGATTGCATTCGGCAGTAAAGCGGATCATCCGAACGCTCATTTTCGTCTGGATTCCACCTACATTCGGAATTTCGTTAACGCAGCGAAGTGAGTGCCACAATTCGTCCGCAGATCTGATCGAATACACTATCTGTAAAACCTGAATCAGGAGTGCATCGGAATGCTTAAACAGACAATCTCGAGACGAAATGGCCTTCTGCTCGGACTCCTGTCGGTCATTCTGCTTCTCGCGCTCTACAGCACACTGTCATGGCGCCAGCACCGTAAGAATCCGGAGGATACGACTATTCCCGGCTGGAGCCAACTCGCAACCGGCGTAATCAAGTCCGTCGAACCGAATTCACGATCCGGCGAACGCTGGATTTTAGTCGATAGCAGGGCAACCGCCGGCAGGTTGTTTCTGGGGTTGTTTTACGGTGTTGCAGGTGCTGTCCTGATCGGCCTGCTTATGGGTTGCTTTCCTGTTGCTGAAGCGCTGCTGGCTCCACCGATGTCACTTCTCGCAAAAGTGCCGCCAACCGCTGCTCTCGCGGTGTTCTTCGTGCTGGTCGGAACGGATACCAGTATGTTTGTTGCGATGATCGCGTTCGGTGTTCTCCCGACGCTTGCCCAGTCGGTCTATCTCGCCGTTCGGGACGTCCGGCAGGAAATGCTGTTCAAGGCTTACACACTCGGTGCCAGCAGCGGCGAACTGATATGGAATGTCATCATCCCGATCATCATGCCACGACTGATTGATGCGATTCGTCTACAGATAGGACCGGCTATGGTATTTCTGATAGCGGCGGAAATGGTCGTAGGCGATGTCGGATTCGGGTACCGGATCCGTCTTCAATCACGCTTGCTGAATATGAGTGTCGTTTATCCGTATCTGGCGGTCCTTGCCGCATTCGGATTCATGATGGATTTCATCCTGCGGCACATTCAGAAAAAATGTTTTGCCTGGTATTCGAAACAGCGCTAGTGAACCGGATGAAATCTCCGGTTTCGAAGGAGGTATTTCAGCTTGCCGATGGAAAGGGAAATCGTACTGGATGTCAGAGGGGTTCACCACTGGTTTGGCCCGACTCTTGTGCTGTATGATGTGAATCTGCGGATTATCCGCGGTGAGATCGTTGCATTGGTGGGTCCCAGTGGCTGCGGAAAGTCTACCCTGCTCAGAGCGATCATCGGTACGCATCCGCCGGAAAAAGGCGAAATCGTTATGATCGAACGCGACCGCAGCCATAGCGTCGTCCGATCACCGGGGCGCGACCGAGGGATTGTTTATCAGAATTACTCGCTGTTTCCGTTCCTTACAGCCCGTGAAAATGTCGCCATGGGGCTGATGCTCGATCAGACAAGTATTCCCTATCGCATGTTTCGGTATGGGCGCTGGCGGAGGATGCGCCGGGAGCATCTGCGTGAAGCCGGCGACTTGCTTGACCGGCTGATGCTGGGTCATGCCGCTGACCAGTATCCGTCGGAGATGTCGGGGGGCATGCGCCAGAGGGTCGCTATTGCCCAGACCATGATCATGAAACCGAGACTGATGATGCTGGATGAACCGTTCGGGGCGCTGGACGAGGCAACCCGGGAGGATCTTCAGCGGATGCTGCTGACGCTGTATCAGGAGAACTGTCGGGCCAGGCAGGAGGGCCAATGTCCGCCTTACACGATCATGATTGTCACCCACGAGCTCAACGAGGCGATCTACGTTGGTGACAGGGTGGTCGGGCTGTCGCAATACTGGGACTGGCGGAAGGAAGGACTGGAGCGTTCACCTGGCGCTACCATCGTCTACGATCGGGTGGCCCCCGTTTATTTCCCTGATCAGGAAAGGAACTTCGAGACGTTCATCGAGAAAAGACGGGTGATCCGCGAGGCGGCATTCGATGCTCAACATCTCCAGGACAGAAACGAATATCTTCAGTTCTGGTCGCAACTCGACCACGGGCTGGGTGAAGGAATACTTGCATGAAACCGCAATCCGCCGACTTTCTGAGATATGCGGGCCGGATCATCAACTCGGCTCAGGCCCGCACGCTTGTGTTGACGGGAAACATTCACGATCTGTTTCCACTGAACTGTGGGGACAGAACGGACTATGTGCCGTTGACGACGATGATGACGGAGAGCTGGCAGAGCAGTAATCGCATCATCATCGTTTATGAACTGAACGGTCCGATCCGTTTTCTCAAATCCTCCGAACGCGATCTGATGCGCGATGCCTGGCTGACGTGGCGCACCGGCAGCGATGCCAATACACTGGCGATACGCTCGATGCTGGCCACGGCGAAGGTACGGGCGGAACTTGAGACGATGCAGAAGACGTTCGACTCCAATCTGCTGGCAGCAGTCGGCAATCCGACTGTTGCGCTGGAGCTGTTGCGCCAACTTTGCCTGTGTTCACGATCATCCATCGCAGGCAATCCGATCCTGACCCGGAACCTGATAGTTTTCATTGAGGGTGCGGATCTTCTGGTGCCGGAGGGTGAGATCAGCCGGTTGTCGGACGCGGATCGTCATCGCATCGCCATCTGCCAGGACTGGTTCTCGGATCCGGGTTTCATGAACGGTGAGGATGCTGTTGTGATGACGGCGGAGTCGATGAGCCTGATCAACTCGCGGATCGCCCGGTTGCCCCATGTCGTCGAAGTGCCGATCGGTGCACCGGATGCGCAGCAGCGGCATCAGTTTATCACTTGGTTCAATGCGCAGCAGCCGGAAGACAGGAAGGTCCAATCCTGGGGCAGCCAGATCGAACTTGCGCGTTTTGCCGCGGGCTTGTCGATTCACGCCCTGATGCAGATGCTGAAAGGCGCCGCTTATGAGAACCGCGCATTGACGCAGGCCGATGTCATCGACCAGGTGCAGACGTATATTCAGAGCCAGTTGGGTGAGGATATCGTGGAGTTTTCCAAGCCGGTTCACTCACTGAAGGATGTGATCGGATTCTCGGGACTGAAGAAGTTTCTCAAAAAGGAGTTGATTCCGCGTTGCCGGTCGACCGGAGCCGATGCGATATCGGGCGCTGCCGTCTGCGGGCCGATCGGCGGCGGAAAGACGTTTATTTTCGAAGCGGTTGCGGGTGAGCTGGACATGATCGTGCTCGTTCTGAAGAATATTCGAAGCCAATGGTTCGGGCAAACGGATGTCATTCTGGAGCGACTGCGTCGTGTTCTCGACGCTCTGGCCAAGGTCCTGATTTTCGTCGATGAGGCGGACACGCAATTCGGTGGTGTCGGTCCCGAGACACATGACACCGAGCGGCGTCTGACGGGAAAAATTCAGGCGATGATGTCGGATACACGGATGCGCGGCCGAGTGATCTGGTTGCTGATGACGGCGCGTATCCATCGGCTGTCACCTGATATACGGCGGCCCGGCCGGGTCGGCGATCTCATCATTCCGGTGCTTGATCCCGAGGGGGATGATCGTGTGGAATTCATCCGATGGATGCTGAAGCCTGTATTTAAAGGTATCTTGTCGGACGACATCCTGGAAGAGGTGTCGCAGATGACCCGGGATTTCAGCGCTGCCAGTTTTGCGTCGATCAGATCCGAGTTGAAAGCGCATCTGTCGACCCGGAAGAAATCTCTGGATTTTGATGAGATCCGCGAGATCATCAACGATCACCTGTCCCCGGCCATTTCCGAAACCCGAAGGTATCAGACGCTGCAGGCATTGTTGAACTGCACGCGCCGCTCCCTGTTGCCCGGCGGCGATGTGACACCGGAACGGCGTCTCGAGTGGGAACGGGACCTGCGGGATCTGGAGCGGAAAGGGATTCACTGAGAAGGATCATGATTATTCATCGGACTTATCAATCGGGATCCGGATAAAAAATCCGGCTCCGCCCAGGCGGGATTCACCGCAGACGATTTCTCCGCCCATACCGCGAACCAGCCGGCGCACGATAGCCAGCCCGAGTCCCGTGCCTCCCTCCCGTCGCGTGAAAAACGGTTCGAATACCATCTGACGTTCCTGTTCCGGTATCCCGGACCCGGAATCTTCGATGGCTATTTCAAATCGTGACAAGTCTTCCGGAATACGGGCACACACCCTGATAATACCCCCTCCGGTGATGGCCGATACTGCGTTGCATATTAAATTCCCCAGAATCTGATTCCAGACATCGATTGGAATAAGCAATCTGCCGACGGGTTCGTCGCAGGAAAAATCAATCTGTATCCCAGTGCATTCCGGGCGGGTTTTAAAACCTCGAAGGAATTGGCTGAATACAGATTCAAGCGGTTGCATTGGTACGTCAGCCTGCTGAGTAGCGGGCCGAGCGTATTCGAGGAATCGGCGCACAAATCGATCAAGCCGGTCTACCTCCTGCTGGATGATGGCAAAAAATTCAGTATGATCCGATCCCGTTGACTCCGGCTCGAGATATTGAACACTGGCTTTTATCGTCGCCAATGGATTCCTGATCTCGTGAGCCAGTCCGGATGCCAATCGTCCGAGTGCGACGAGATGCTCCCGAGCATGATTCTGTTTCTCCAGCCGAATGTGGGCCAGTGCCGCAGCGAATTGCCGGGTGATTCCCGACAGCATGTCTTCTTCGCTGCGAGTCAGATCTGTTTCGGGATCTTCCAGCCCGATCGCAAGAAAACCAAAAAATGTTTCACCAAAAAGAAACGGAAACACTTCCGTTGCTCGAAACCGGTTCAGAATCCGGTATAATTGCAAACTGTTCTCGTGAAGACTTTTCGGCAGCCCGCCCCGCAGTTCGATTCCGAGTTGATTGCGACTCACCGGTCCTCGCTGACTGATCATCGTGCTAATCAGAAGTTTTGGAAAAGGGATATATGACCCGACCGGCCAGCGGATATCGTCTCCTTCCTGTATGATCAGGTTTTCTCCTGTCGGATCGGCTGTGTAGATCGCAAACGATTGGATACGCCTCGAATTCCTGAGGTTTGCGGCGAACTCCCTGATGATCATCCCTTCGTCGAGAAAACTGTTCATCTGTCTGCCGAAACTGTCCAGATTATCGAGAAAATGACCTGCATCCGGACTTAAAACACGATACGTCTGGCCTTCGACCAGGACTTTCAGTGGTTCATAGAGCATGACCAGCACGAGCGAACCAACCAGAATCGACAAAAACGAGATCGTTTTCTCTTCAATTTGAAAGTGACCGAGGATACCGAATAAAAACCAGAGTACGAGCGCCAGTATCAGGATCACGATCAGACGGGCGGCAAGCCTTCCGATGTCGAAAAGCCGGTGCCGCATAATGGCAATAGTGATTGAGATTGTATAAAAAAGACCGGCAACTGCACTCCAGGACTGCAATCTGAAACCGAGCACCGCAAGACCGGCTGTTACACCGGCAACAGCTGCCGCGGTCATTCCGATCAGTACAAAGATCAGGCGGAACCTCTCGCGGTTTGATCGGGTCAGTTTGGCCCGATTACTCAAACGCCATGTTCCCCAGAAGAAGACGGGTGCCGAGAAACAAAATGCGAGAGCATTAAATGTGTTCCGTACCATGGGGATGACCACCGGTTGGCGAAATACCCATGTTGAGCTGATTATCAAGGCGATCGACAGTACAATCAGAAGAGCACTGAACAGCCGTTCGCGACTGTCGAACTGGCGCAGCAGCGTCTGCAGAAACGTATAAAATGCAGGCGGCACCATGAACATGCCGATATAGATCAATGAGGACGAATCGACCGCAATCCCAAGATTCCATAGTGCGAAAGCGAAGGAGAGAACGGCAAAATAGCGGTTTAGCGCCCGGTTCCAGCCCCTGTGTTTCAATAGAACATAGATCGTTAAGAACAGGTTGACTCCGGCGGCGATGATAGTGGCTTGCAAAGCAATACTGTACATGGGCGTATTGAAGCGAAAGAGTGGATTGGTGTCAACCGGTCGTGAATTTTGGTGAGGAGTCGAATCATCTGTGATACCATTCTGCGATTGTATGAAACAGGATCTGATCGACCATTTCAGACGGCCGGAATGTCCAACTTTCACGCTGATCCATTCGCGCCAGCCGATCGCTACCTGTACTGGCGCTCCATGGATAAGGCTGACAAAACGTGTGCTGTCCCTCCACGACCCGGAGCGTGAGATCCTGATCACTAGTGCCGGGATGCTGCATTATGACATCGTACTCCGGGAGTGGATGAACCGCGGAGGTTTCAGTCACGTCGTCGTGCCGGGGCATCCGGACACCTGGTTGAAGATAATGGATATGGAGTATCGATGGTTGATGGATCATCCGGGAATTTGCTTGTCCGGTACAGTTCCATCTGATGGGTTGAGTCCTGATTCCGGAAAATTGTCGCCATTGCAGCGTCGGGATGAAATGGTGCTGGACAAGGCTCATCTGATCGAAGTCGGTTGTATAAGCCGTTCCGGTCGGATGTGCGAGCTGCTGAAACGAAAAAGAAAGCAGGGCGCAGCCATTCGTGTCAGACGACTGTTGAAAGTTGAGACTGAGTCCGGATCCGTATACCGGGACAGGACAACCAGTTTGCCGGGCGATGATACGGGCTATCATGAATATATCTGGCATTTTACACGGCGTCGCACCTCCGCCTGGCCCGGGGAAAGTATGACGGATTATCTGGATGATCTGCTGGGGCTCAGGGATTCCGCCCCATACACCCCTGAGACCGTGCTTCGCCGCATAGTAACACAGCATTGCTTAAAAGCAGGGGCGCATCTGATTCGGGGTGGGCATCGGGTCGTTTGTTTCACTGCGGCACCCTGGCATGTGATTAAAACCCTGTTCACATGGCAATCGCATCTGCGGCGTGCACGTTTTGAACCGTTTGCACTCGGGATTCGTAAAACACGTTCGCGGGAATTGGGAATTGTACCGGTCATATACGGCCCTGTCTCGATATTCAATACACTCTCCACAGCGGATCGCTGGCGCTTTCAGAAACACGATGGACATTCGAGGGATTGGATTACCGAGGATGAATGGCGATGCCATGGAGATCTGGATCTGAAACGAATAAATAGTGACGATCTTGCCATATTGACTCCTGAAAAAATTTCGAAATTGACCGATTGGCAGTGAACTTGCTTATCAATGAGATAGGTCGATTCACTGTTACTCTGGAGGAAGAACATGTCATTTTTCAACAAGTTGATAATTGTGGTTGTTACCCTTTTACTTACGATGGTCCATGTAATGTTTGCTGACGTTATGGAGGTAGCTGTCCCGGACCGCGAACTGCTGATTGAAAATCAGGGACCGTCTGCGGTTTTGGAGATGCAAAACTTCGGAATGATGAACATTCCCGGCCAACCCCGTTTACCGTCGAGGATATTCGCTGTTGCGGTTCCCTGCGGCGCTGTAGTTGATGATGTTGTGATTTATTCGGGACAGGTTGAGAGAGTGCCGGGTTCGTTTGATATTCAGCCCGCTTCGATGCGTTTGCCGCTGATGACTTTGACCGATGAGGAGATGGCTGTATATGAAACCCGATATCAGGAAGGCTATCGGGAAGTTTATTCCCGGGATGCTCTCTGGCCGGAAAAGATCGGATGGATGGAGCGGGAAGCGGGTTTTCGAAAATATCAACTGGTGGATATCAGAATCAATCCGGTTCAATACAATCCGGTGACGGGTGAACTCTTTCATCATCACGGTATCCGGATCGAAATTTCTTACACGATACCCGTACGGCAACCGGTAATTCAGGACGGGATTCCGGCAATGGAAACCACAGCCCGTCGATTGATTGTAAATTATGATATGGCCCAGGATTGGTACCCGGTTGAACGCGATGCCGGTCAGAGGAGCCAGTATCCGCAGGTCATTATTACGACGGCTGCCCTGGTGAGTTCTGTACAGCCTATTGTTGATTTTGAGTCCAATGTGAAAGGCCGGTCGGTATATGTGGCAACAGTTGAGGAGATCGATGCATCGGTTGCGGGTGTGGACCTTGCACAGAAGATGCGCAATTTCCTTAGGGAGAGGTATCCTGCGAGTTCGTGGGGAATCGAGGATGTCCTGCTGGTTGGTCACCACAATGACGTGCCCATGCGAATGGTTGCGCAGGATCTGGATTATGGCGAACCCCGAACCGATTTTTACTTCGCCGAGCTGTCCAATCCGGATTCCATCAACTGGGACTCCAACAACAACGGTGAATATTGGGATAATCAGGATTCCGCGGATTTTTATGCCGAAATTAACGTTGGGCGTATCCCCTGGTCAACTCCTGCTACAGTCGCGGCAATCTGCCAGAGAAGTGTCGACTTCGAACTCAATGACAACGAAGATTATAAAAAGAATATTTTATTGCTTGGATCATTTTTCTGGGAGAATACCGATAATGCCGTTCTGATGGAATATATTATGGATCAGCCTCATATGGCGGACTGGTCATCCGTCCGGATGTATGAGCAGAATTCGACGGTTTACTCCACGTATCCCTGTGACTATGAGTTGATCCGCGCCAATGTTCAGGCAGTCTGGCCGACGGGTCAGTTTGCATTCGTCGACATGGCGGGTCATGGATCGTATCAGAGTGTTCACATCATGGGATACAACAGCGCGTCTTTCTGGACATCGACTCTGTGCAGCAGTCTGTCGAACGAGTTTCCATCGATCGTATTTTCGGATGCCTGCAGCACGAGCGAAACCGATTACACCAATCTGGGCCAGAAAATGCTGGAAAACGGCGCCGTCGGGTATGTCGGTGCAACGAAAGTGGCGCTGGGATCGGGCGGCTGGACAACACCGGCTGATGGATCGAGTCAGACTCTGGACTATTACTTCACGGAAGCCGTTACATCGACGAATTACAGCCAGGGTGCTGCTCACCAGTATGCATTATCGGAGACCTACCAGACGAATGGTTTCTACTACGACAAATATGAGATCGCCGAATGGAATTTATGGGGCCATCCGAATCTCGGTCTCACTCTGGCCATGTCCGGTAACGGATCGATTAAACTCGATAAAGCCATCTATATGGCCAATGATACTGCTGTGATTGCTCTGAGGGATGCCAATGCCGGAACTGTTGATTCTATTTCTGTTGAAATGACAGGCAGCGGTGGCGACAAAGAAACCGTCACACTGACGATGAGTGAAACCGAAGGCGTTTACGCCGGATCGATCGCGTTGGTTGAGAGTCAGGCTGTCGTCGGTAACAACCGGCTGGATGTATCGCATGGCCAGACGATCACGGTAACCTATATTGATGCAGACGATGGGATGGGTGGCATCAATGTCGAAAAAACTGAGATCGCCATGGTTGATGGAAACGATCCGGTCATCACGAATGTCCGTTTCGGACGAATTTCATCCGAATTGATCGAGGTTCTCTGGGACACATCGGAACCGGCAACAGCGGTTCTGCGATATGGCATTGAAACTCTGAATGAATCTGCGGAAAGCGCCATCCCGGTCACGGATCATTCCGTAATCCTGTCAGATCTTGAACCCTGCACATACTACTTCTTCACTATAGAGGCGACTGATGAAGCCGGTAACTCTGTAATGGATGATAATTCCGGTCAGTATTATCGTGTCAATACTCTTGATTACCAGATTTTCTATTCGGAATCGTTGAATTCCGATCCGGGCTGGTCGACTGAAAACCTCTGGAGTTTCGGTAGCCCGACAGGTCAGGGGGGTGAACACGGCTATCCCGATCCTGTGGGCGGATATACAGGTTCAAACGTTTATGGGTTCAACCTTAACGGTGATTACAACCATAATTCGCCGGCATACAATCTGACATCCGATCCAATTGACTGCTCCGATTCAACGAACATCATTCTGCGATTCTGGCGATGGCTTGGAGTCGAAAGAAATTTGTACGACAAGGCATCGATCATGGTTTCATCGGATGGAGTGAATTTCACCAAGATCTGGGAGAATCTTGATATTGAAACGGCAGACGATGAGTGGACGTTACAGGAGTTCGATATCAGTGAAATCGCTGACGGGCAGCCGACGGTTTACTTGCGCTGGGTAATGGGGGCGACGGATCAGGGATGGAAGTATTGCGGGTGGAATATCGATGATATCACCTTATCCCGAACAGTTGCGTGCTCGGAACCCACACCTCCGCCCTGGCCCACAGCCACACCGGCTCCTCCCAAAATCCCTTCCACCGGTATCTATCTCACGATGGCTGACAGTATATTGGTTCCAGGCGACACCTTCGATCTGAAGATGTGTTTACGAAATGGAACGGCACTGCCAATGACGGTCAATGTGTTCGTTGCACTTGAGGTTTATGGAACCTATTGGTTCTGGCCAACCTGGGTCAAGATGGACGAGGGAATCGATTATGCAGCAGGAGTTGGCGTGCCGGCAGCGTCAGAGATCCAACAGGACATCCTCCATTTCGAATGGCCGGACGTCTCCGGTCCCGCTCAGGGTCTCTTTTTCTATGGTTTGCTGCTCGATAGTTCAACACTGGAGGTTACCGGCGATCTGGCTTGGATCTGCTGGGAATTCATCTAGAGGTACAAACGAATAGAAATCCGGCGGTTCGCAGAGAATGCAGATCCGCCGGATTTCGCTATATCAGAGGATTTGGGGATGGAGAATATGGAGCATCCCGATCGGATGCCAATCGGTCAACGCAGGCTTACCCGTCTTCGGCCGGCAATGATTTTTTTTCTATGTCTGGGCACCGGATACGGTCTGGATCGGATGATGGTCGGCGGCCGCTTGGTGCCGCCCGGAAGGAGCCACATATATATCGGCTTCGGTTTGCTTCTGATTGGGTTTGTTATCGGTGCCTGGGTCATCAGGATCTATCACCGTCGCGGCACTCCGATCGATCCGGGAGAGCCGGCTGTTGAGCTTGTCCAAACCGGTCCGAACCGGATCAGCAGAAATCCTCTGTACTGTGCAGTTCTCATCTTTTTCAGCGGATTCTCGTTGCTGCTCAATTCAGCTTGGATGCTCCTGATGTTACCGGTTCTTGCATTCGCTCTTGATCGATTGGCAGTACGCCCGGAGGAGAAGGCGATGGCGGAACGCTTTGGCAGCCGGTACGAAGAGTATCGACGTCGTGTCCGTCGCTGGGTATGACTGATTCCACGAAGACACAAGAAAACAGTTGATTCTTTTCAATTTCTCGAATAGCCTCATCCTCCTCTTCAGACGGGGCCTGAAGAAACAAAATCAATAACATTTCAAGGGGTGGTATAAAATGGAACCGAAGGTAAAATATACGATCAATCTGGACAAACCCAGAACACACTATATAAGTGTCACAATCTCTATCCCAAGTGCTCCGCACGAAGCCATTGATTTGAAACTCCCGACGTGGTTACCCGGTGCCTACAAGCTCAATGAGTTCTCCGCCAATATCGAGCAGTTTCGGGTGACGAACGGAACGGATGAGCCTGTCAAATGGCGGAAAACCGATAAACTCACCTGGCAGGTCAGCGCAAAAGTGGGCGGCCCGGTCAATATTTCTTACAAGGTTTATGCGTTTCAACTGGCGGATGATTCGAGCTATCTCTGTGACGATTACGCGATTGTCAATCCCGGTACTGTCTGCTTGTCGGTTATTCCATTTATGGAAGCTCCCTGTACTCTGGAAGCCATTTTGCCGGAAAATTGGGAGAGGATCAGTACCGGTATGCGGCCTTTGGATAATTCAAACAGGCTGTTTATTGCGACTGATTATCACCAGTTAATGGATTGTCCGATGGTGATTGGAAATCATCTGCATCATGTCTTCGAGGTCGATGGAATTCCACATGAGGTCGCTATCGAAGGCAGAGGAAACCTTGATGTGGACTCCTTCCTGGAGGACTTGAAGAAGATTACTGAATCGGAAATTCGCATGATGCGTCATGTTCCTTACGATCGGTATGTATTTCTCTTTTTAATTACCGACAGGGATGCAGGTCTCGAGCACTGCAATTCCACGCTGATATTCGAACAGCGGTTCAATTTCAAACCCCGAAAAAAATATACCGACATGATCAGCATATTTTCGCATGAACTTTATCATGCCTGGAATGTCAAGGCGTTACGACCCAGGGAACTCGTTCATCCCAATTATTTCACGGAAACATATACGGATCTGCTCTGGGTATCGGAAGGATTTACTAATTATTATCATTTTCAATTTCTGTTGCGACCGGGGATCATGACCTTGAAAGAGTACATTGAAGCCGTGGCTTTCCAGGTTACCCGGTACCGCCGTTTTCCGGGTTATGAGTATCAGAGTACTGCGGAGGCGTCGTTCGATGCGTGGATCAAGTATTATCGGACGAATGAAAACACTCCCAATTCGACTATTTCGTATTACCTGAAGGGCTCTATTATCGCTTTCTTCCTGGACCTTGATATTCTCGAAGCCTCCGGAGGCAAGTATCGCCTTGACGATATCATGCGGGATCTCTACCAGGATCACTATGTCAAAGATTTCGATGGTTTTACTTACGAGCATGTTGTCAAGACAGCCGAAAAGTATATTGGTCGAAATCTGGATGATTTTTTTAGAAAGTATGTTTATGGTACAACAGATATGCCGTTTGAGGATTATTTCCGCAAGGTCGGGCTGGATCTACGGGCTCCGGATCCTGACGATGAGGAGATGAAGAAGGGTAATCTTGGTATTCGGGTTGATATGAAAGAGCACCGGCCATATGTATCAATAGTACGACGGAACAGTGCCGCTCAGCTGGCGGGTATCCAGGCAAAGGATGAGATAATCGCGCTGGATGGGCTGCGCGTTTATTCAAGTGATGCCCTTGTAGGTCGTCTTGAACTGATGAAGCCGGGGGATGAGATTGAGATTACGCTGGCGAGAAATGAGGAATTAAAAACAGTCAGGACGACTCTTGGAGAACCGGTTCCGGTAAAATACACAGCAAAACCGGTCAAAGAACCGACTGAAATGCAAAAAGAACTCTTCACACTTTGGACGAATCATTCCCTGGAAGAACTCAAGGATAAATCGTGCTGATTAACAATATTTAGGAGATTGAATCGAGGTGCAGGGATCAATTGAGTTCAGTAGACGCACACGTGCTGCCATCTGGTTGGCGGCACTTATTCTGACATCATGTTCAGCGATCTTTCAGCGGATGACCGGTCCGACATGCCCTTACCGGGGTTCCTACGATGCAGAGGGCACTTCATGGGTTTTCAAGGTGAAACGGAATCCTCTGACCGAAGCGCCTCTGCGAGTCACAATACCGGCTCCAGCTTCATTGTCCGGTCAATTGGTTTGGAGGGAGTATCCTTCAGAGCGTCCGTGGAAAACAGTCGATATGATACGGGCGGAAAATCGTTTGGAGGGATTAATTCCGGTTCAGCCGGCTGCCGGTAAAGTTGAATACTTTATCCAGTTGGAGACAGCGAGTTCAGATCACATCAGAATTCCCGATGGCGACAAAAAAATTATTGCAAGGTATAAAGATGACGTTCCTGCGTGGGCTTTGATTCCACATATCATCTTTATGTTTACTGCCATGTTAATGTCAAACCGTCTTGGCATAGGTCTCGCTTTTCGCGAAAACCCAAGCTGCAGGCAGGTCTGGTGTGTTTTTATCACACTGACTCTCGGAGGCCTTGTTCTGGGGCCGATCGTTCAGTGGAATGCATTCGGTGCTGCCTGGATGGGATGGCCGTACGGCCATGATCTGACAGATAACAAGAGTGCCGTTCTGTGGATCGCGTGGCTGATCCCGGTGTTATCGATACTCAGAAAAAAAGATTACCGCCGCAGCACTCTGGTTGCATCTGTCTTGACTTTGCTGGTCTACCTGATCCCGCATAGTCTCATGGGATCCGAACACATTTACACGGAGTAAGATACCCTGCAGGTGAAAGAGGGCGCTTCATCACCGATCGTCGGATCAATCAACATCCGGCCGATTTGTGTTGAAAAGTCCCGGATAACTGCAAGTCCCCATCGCGAACTGCAAACCGACCGCGAGCCAGGACGTGACGGATGGAAAATGTCTCATCTATAAAAAGCAGATCCGCATCCGCTCCCCCGGTGATCCGCCCTTTCGCTCCCAATCCAAAGAGATCCGCAACATTCTTCCCGGCAAATCTGAGCGCTGTCTCCAATGGTATCCCGGCTTCCTGAACCATATCTCTAAGCTCGTTGAAAAGAGTGTTGGGGTTCCCTGTTGTCAGCGATCGAAGCTTCCCATCCGAGTCGAAATCCGGCAAGCTGCCGCCTGCATCAGTGCTCATGCAGATCCTGTCGAGGGGTACGCCTTTGGCGAGGAGCATTCCGGCAGCCTCGGATGGCTTTATTTCTTCATCCGGGAAAAATGGGTACGCACTGGTAGTCAGATCGAGGAAACCTCCTTTTAATGCATATTCGACAGCACGTCCGAATACATCAGCACTCCGATTGCAATGAGTCGGCAGAAAGTGTTTGAAAGGGCAGTTACCTTTTTCGATGGCATCAAGAATAATATTGAACGTATTGGGAGCATCCCCGAGGTGAAGGCAGACAACGCCGTTTTTTCCGGCAAGCATGCCGGCGACACGAACACTTTTTGCCAACCGGGCCAGTTCCTGCCACTGAGGTGCGGAATCGCGATGATCGGACACTGCGATTTCCCCGGCACCCATTACTTCCGGTATCAGCACTATGTCTCGTCCGATATCTCCGGTAATGCTGACCGGAGGTATCTGATAAGACCCGGTGAGAATGTATGCAGACAAGCCCTCTTCTTTGAAACTGCGTGCTTTCATGAGCACGGAGTCCGGATGACGGGCAAGTCCATCGGTTCCCAACATCCCGATCACTGTTGTGATGCCGTTTTTCAGGAAATCGGTCAGTTGCATTTCCGGTGTCCGTGTCGCCGGCCCGCCTTCGCCTCCGGCACCGGCAATATGAGCATGCCCGTCAATCAGCCCCGGCACCAGTTTAAGTCCGGAACAGTCTATGATCTCCATGTCTTGAATGGGCCCCGGGTCAATCTCACCGGCAATTGATATGATCCGGTCACCAGCAGTCAGGATGTCGTTCAACCCGATATCATCGGGTGCGAATACATGGCAGTGTCGGAATAAATTCAGCATGGTTTGTTACCTGTGGATCAGGCAAGCGGGTAGTAGTATTTTTCCGCCAGTTCCGCGATCACCGGCGTCAACATGTCCATCACAACAGTCTCAGCGGCACGGCGTCCGAGCATTTTCGTACTGGTTTTTCCATTTTGAGAGACCATTACTTTTTTACCGGAACGGTCAATTTCAATAAACAGTCCCTTATCCAGCAGATCTCGAGTAAGAATTCTTTCTCTCTCTGTCGGATTTTCCAACACAACGATATCCGCGCCCCAATGATACATACCTTCATTCTGAATTATGGCATCATTATACTCGATCAATGCCATGTCCAGTTTCGGATTACGCATGACATTCCGAATGTTGCCGATATGCTCCGGACGATTCGAGAAAAACTCGTCATTGAATCGTACGCCATCGACTGCTGCTGTTCCGACCTCCTCGATCCCTTTTTGTCTTAATCCGGTCTCGGTTATTCGGGTCGCCAGTTTTTGATCCAATTTATTGAAAACCAACGTCGGAACCCTCGAGGATTGAGGTGTTGGGAAAAACGCATCCATTATCTTACCGGGTACGTCTATTGATTCGCCTTTGGCGGGGACCAGGTGCATGAACACACCCGGACCGGCATTGATTTCAATAATTGCACAGGGACTCTCATCCCACGGTTTGGATATATCCTCGGCCAGAAGATCGATACCCAGAACGTGAACATCCAGGAACCGAGCCACATCTTCGGCCATTTTGATATTTTTCGGATGGATCTTCTCCGTTACATTAACCGAAACACCACCGGCTGAAATATTGGCGACCCGGCGAAGCGTTATTCTGTTACCTGCTGCCGGAACCTCGCTTAATGAGTGACCGGCATCTTTAATGAACTGGACCAGATCGTCGTCAATTTTTATTTTCCCGAGAGCTGAACGCGGTGTATCCGCACGTTCCGGACGACTGTTCTCAATATCGATCAGTTGTTCGATTGTATGCTCGCCGTCACCATCCACATACGCTGGAATTCTTTGCAGGGCGGCAGTGAATTTGCCGCTGATCGTCAGCAGGCGATGATCTGTCCCGGTTACGTGCTGTTCGACAATCACCGGGTCACGTCGGTTAGTGGAGGCATCTCTGGCAGTTTCCAGACCAAGGCGGAGTTCTTCGGGAGTATTCAGATTTGTTGAAACGCCTTGTCCCTTGTGACCGGCCAGGGGTTTTGTGACCAGTGGGTAACCGAATTCTTCGGCGAATGCCAGGGCTTCGGCATCGTTGGTGCATAGAGTGCCCTTGGGAGATGGGAACCCGAAATCATCAAGAAACGCTTTCGATCGATCCTTGAAACTCGTCAGTTCAGTGTCCTTAATACTATCCCGGTGAAGCACCGTTGATCGACCGCGAAGCTGTTTACGGCCTTGTCCCCACTGAAAAACATCCTCGCTTGGAAGGTAGAACATCGGTATGTTCCGCTTGTATCCGGCTTCGACGATGGAGTAAATCGTTGGACCTCCGAAACCGCTCCTGTAAAACAAATGCTCGAGTTCCTCGTAACGGGATTGAAAGGGAAACAAGCGGCCACTGAGAATGTCACGAACCCAGTCGTATACGAAGTCGTTCACGCGGTCGCCGGTCTGAGGATCTATATACTGAACGGCAACGATCTCCTTGCCATTTTCCTCCCGGATACTCCATTCTCGTGCAAAGAGGTTCATCCCGAGCTGCTGAAGTTCGATAAATGTTCTCGCATATAACTCTCCGATAGTCAGGGGTACTGCTGATCCGGAGAGACCGGGTAATTTCTCCGATATCTGTTTCCAGAGGGACGCCATGTCGATATCTCCGGAGCTTTCCAGCTCCAGAACAATGGCCTGTTGCTTCAGATCGAAACTCGGCCCGAGATATTTTTTTCGTGTCAAAACGGTTATTTTTCCACTCACTTTTGCTTCTCCTTCTATTGAAACGGTCAATCGTCAATCCGGGAGATTGCTCCCGGCTGACTTCGTGCCTGCGGTTTATCGATTATCGATGGTGACCGGCATCCTGAGCGAAATCCTCCGGTCGCCGGATTTATAGATGTTAAATCTTACATTTTCAACTGTTAATCTGGAATCGGGTTCACGGGGCGCTTCCGGATCGGCTTGCAGACCGGAATATCCGTTCCAGTCTCCGGCATCCAGTACTGCAACTGATCCCGGGCCGAAGACCTGGAATATGCCGTCCGTATCCAGCAGAATTCCGGTATTTTCATCCATGCCGATTCCTATCGATCCTGGATAACGGGATACAGCGTTGATCAAGCGCCCCAGACGGCTCCGTTCAGTCATATGCGTATCGATCACGATCCCATTGAGCAGCCCCAATCCCGGTTCGACTCGAATCGCGTCCGGAATCATATAATCCTCGGGTTGTCCCCGGACGATAAGCGGGTGTCCCAGAGCCATAGCGCCGGCACTTGATCCTCCGACAGGCAGACCGTTCTCCATACGCTGATGAAGTGTTGCAACAAAATGAGTTCCTTCAAGCAGTTCCAATAGACGCAGCTGGTCGCCACCGGTAAAAAACACTGCTGTTGCTGAGAGAAGCATGTCCAGATTCTCTGCGGAATCGACGGACGCCCTCTCATCGAATGCCCTGCTGCAAGTATTTTTACATCCTGCTGCCTGGAAAGCATCGTCATACTTGGCGACAAGTCTGTCCGGATCCTCCGTGGCAGCCGGAACAATGAAAATCTTCGAATGTGAAGATCCGCCCGCCGTTTCAACAAAGGCATGCATCAGATCCATCGGGAACCGATTGTCGGATATTCCCCCTAATAACATAAAATTGGCCAAAATTCCCCCTCGATCAACTCTCGTCCTGATACACGTCGGGAAGCTCGATCTGTGCCAGCGGTTCCCGCTGCTCCTTGATGGAATAAACATGTTTAATGGCGGTCCGAACCCGGCCTGTCATGATGCAGAGTATATCCCCCCGTTGACTGATACTCAGACCCTTGTTAATGGCATCAGTCTCGTCCGGAATACGTTGAATTTTCTCCACCGGTAATCCACCGGAAAGCAGTCCCTTCTCCAACAGATCCAGTAGTTCTCCCGGTTCGCGGCCTCGCAAATCCTTGTCTTCGTAAATGATCGCCTCATTGAATGCGCCCGCTGCCATACGCGAAATTTCTTCAATGTCCTCATTCCTGCGATCTCCGACGGCATCCAGAACAATGACTCGACGTCGATCGCCCATCCGGGTGACCAGTTCTATGAAGTTTTTATATGCGCTTGGATTGTGTGCATAGTCTATTAATACATCGATGCCTTCAATGTTAATAATATTCATTCGTCCCGGCATCTGGGCGGGGGAGGGGAAGAAGCTGATCAAACCCTGGCGGATTTCTTCGATTTTCGCTCCGACAGCGTAGGTGGCGGCAGCTGCAGCCATCGCGTTCTGAATGTTGAAAACAGCTCGACCATCCATCGTGACCGGCATCTCTATGACTTTGGCGATAGGTGTCAGCATCTCGTGGTTCATCAACGTGATATATCCCTGGTCATAAACGACGACAGTGTGTTCATTTTCGATATGAGCTCGGATCACCGGATTCGATGGTCTGAGGGAGAAGAAAATAATGTTTTCACGGCAGTGCTCCGCCATCTCGACACATTGTGGATCGTCAGCGTTCAACACTGTAGTGCCGCCGCGTCGGACCGTTTCGGCGACAACCGCCTTCACCTTGGCCAGATCCTGGATTGTGTTGATCCCTTTCAAACCCAGGTGATCGGGCTGGACGTTCAGAACAACACCGACATCCGCGACACTGTATCCGAGACCGGAACGCAAAATGCCCCCCCTCGCTGTTTCAAGCACGGCACAATCGACCATCGGATCCCTGAGAACAATGCCCGCAGAATAGGGTCCACTCATATCGCCCTCGGCAATCAATCGATCTCTCAGGTAAATCCCGTCGGTAGTGGTCATTCCGACACTATGACCTTTGCCCTTCATAATATGCGATATCAGGCGGATCGTTGTTGTTTTTCCGTTCGTGCCGGTCACCGCAATGATGATAATGTCACTCTCGGACCCCTTCGGAAACAGCATGTCGACAATCGGCTTGGCAACATTCCTGGGTGTTCCTTCCGCCGGTGAAATATGCATTCTCAAACCGGGAGCGGCGTTGACCTCTATGACGCCTCCGCCGATTTTACCGATCGGCTGGCGTAGAGTGGGGGAGATCACGTCGATGCCTGCGATATCCAAACCGATGATCTTTGCTATGCGTTCCGCCATGAATTTGTTGGATGTGTGAACCCGATTGGTGACATCCACGGCAGAACCGCCGGTTGAAAGATTGGCGGTCAGTTCCAGAAAAAACTGCTCCCCGTCTGCCGGCACGCTCTCCAAAGTATAACCTTTCATCGCCAGAAGATGATTGGTAACCGACGAAATTTTCAGACGTGTCATGACATTTTCATGACCGTATCCGCGCCGCGGATTTTTGTTTTCAATCTCGATCAATTCCGTGATTGTATGTGTTCCGTCTCCGATGACCGACGCGGGTACACGCCGGGCAGCAGCCGTGAATTTGCCATTGATGACCAGCATCCGGTAATCGTTACCGGTGAGATATTTTTCAACGATGACCTGTGTGGAGGATTCTTTTGCCCGATGGAATGCCGCTTCCATTTCTTCATCGGACATTATATTCGTCGTTACACCTTTGCCATGGTGACCGTCATACGGCTTTGCCACAACAGGATATCCCAGCCAGTTGGCATCCTCGATGGCGTGCTTCAGACTTCGCACGATAACGCCTTTGGGTGTAGGAATACCGGCATCCTCAAGCATTTGCTTGGTCAGACGCTTGTTTCCCGCCGTCTCCACACCGATCATGCTCGTGTTGGATGTGATCGTTGCCTGTATTCGTTTCTGGTATTTCCCTTCACCGAGTTGTACCAGATTGTAATCATCCAGGCGGAGCACAGTGATGCCGCGCCGCTCGGCTTCCTCGACTATTGACGCGGTTGAAGGGCCGAGGTGGTAAGAATCCCGGATACTCTTTATCTCTGCAATCGTTCCCTCGACATCGAACTCTTTCCCGGCAAGCAGAGAGTTGATGCACGCAACCGCTTGTTTACCCGCAAAAAACCCCGCTTCCTCGACCCAGTAGCTGAAGATTACCTCGTATACACCCTGCTTTTCTGTGTCGAGAGTTTTGCCGAAACCCACATCCATATAGGCGATGTACTGAAATTCAATGGCAAGATGCTCGATGACATGTCCAAGTAGTGTTCCCTCTCGCATGCGCTGGACAAAACCTCCGGGAACACCGAGACTGCAACGGTGATCATCGAGACTTGGAACCAAAGCAAGCAGTCGGTCAGCCATCCCGGAAATCTCCGACGTCATGACTTCATCATGCTTACCGAGATCGATCGTCATGACGATGACCGGGCGATAATGATAAAAATTCGCACCCTTCAACGCTTTCACATCCAGTACTTTGATCATATAAAAATCCTTTCCGTTGCCGAGACGTTCATTTCGTCCGGGTTTCAATGATGCCATCGAACTTCAAACCTGCCGTTTCATTCAATCCATCTTGTCCGGCCAAATGATCTTGGACTCAACTATACCGGAATTATCCTGTCCCGATAAATACCCCGGACCAATTTTTCTGACATTCATGATAAAAGACGCCTTGAACGCCTATTCAATTCTCATTGGAATCAATCTTCAAAAAAGGCAATATCGGAACGATCACTCGAATCCGTCGCTTGTAATATATGTTGATTCTCTTTTCAAGTAAGATTTTCTCCGTCTTGTCAAAAACTGAGCAACACGATACGGGATTCGGCTCAAAGAATGCGCATGAGCGAATTCTCACTCCATTCGATTTTTCCAGGCCCGGGGTTGTCCTGTTCCGGCGAATATGCGATATTTTCGTAAAAGCAACTCGATGATACATATCACGTTATGTTGTTGAGTGCTCTTTAAACTTTAAGAGTCAGACGTGCCTGAATCCAACAATGAGCCGGCACGTCGACTCTTCAATCATGGGAGACAGCATTATGGAACAAATCATGCAAAAACTACATGAATGGCTGGCGCTGTACGGATTGAATGTGCTCGGAGCCATTGTCATCATTGTATTGGGTCGTCTCGGCGCGGGTTTCATGCGATCGGTTATCAGGCGATTGATGCAGCGAGCCAGGATGGAGCAAACTCTTGTTTCGTTCGTCACCAGTGTTACATATGTGGCACTGATGGCATTCATCATCGTTGCCGCTCTCGGAAAATTGGGTATGCAGACGGCGTCGTTTGTCGCTGTGCTGGGTGCGGCCGGTTTGGCTGTCGGTCTGGCATTGCAGGGTTCGCTTGCCAATTTTGCATCAGGCGTGTTGATGATCATTTTCAAGCCCTTTAAGGTCGGTGACTATGTCGAAGGGGGAGGAGCCGCCGGTACAGTTGAGGAAATTGGAATATTCGCGACCGAATTACGGTCACCCGATAATAAAACCGTTATCGTACCGAATTCCAAGCTGACCGCGGACAATATCGTGAACTATTCAGCGAACGACAATCGCCGTGTCGATATCGTTGTGGGTGTCAGCTATGCTGATGATCTGGATAAGGTGAGACACACTCTGACCCAACTCCTGTCGAATGATCCGAGAATCCTCCAGGAGCCGTCGCCGACGATCGGCGTGATCGCCCTGGCGGACAGCAGCGTGAACATTGCTGTCCGTCCCTGGGTCAAGACCTCGGATTATTGGGCGGTTTTTTTCGATCTGCAGGAGACAATCAAAAAACAATTCGATGCGGAAGGTATACGGATTCCCTTCCCTCAGCACGATGTGCATATATTTAACCAATCGGAGGCGAAATGATCCAAATTGTGCGCATGCGTAGAGGTGCCGGATAAATGACTGGTAAAGATATTCTGATAGCGAAAAAAAAGACACAGTCAGCCCTTGTCGCATCAAGGCTGCTGAATATTCAGAACAGACTCGAGCTGCAGCATGCCATCGATAATCTTAAAAAATCACTGCCGGCCGATGCCATTGCGGGACCTCCATTCTGTACATTCAATTTTATCACCAGTTATCCAAGCGGATTTGATGTTGAAATCGGATTCCCGGTCAATCAATCTGTAACATCCGATAGTGATGTCAATACTCGCCTGCTTCCAGGTGTGACAGTCTTGTCGCTGGTCCACAGCGGACCACATCAAGAGTTGAGAGAATCTTACAAACGTCTTTATGGATACGCTTCGGAGAGAGGTATTATCTCCGATGAATTTAATCGCGAGATCTATCTGGATGATTTACAGAGTGAAATTCCCATCATTGAACTCCAATTCGTCGTGCATGAATGGGATGAGCTTCTGGCTCGACATATCGAAAGAGTCAAAGGCACTGAAGTGCTCCATTGGGTAATGATGGGTGACGAGCCGAACGCTGGAAATGATGATGTTTCAAGTGACGGGATGCCGGATGTAAACAGAGATGCAATCGATGCAGTCGCGACGTTGATGCGTTTTAAGAAGTTACGGCTGATTATTGATCGATTGTCCGGCGTAACTTCGAAATTCGAATGCTTCGATATTTTATCCCGATGCGCTCATAATTTCCCTGATTCTCAGATAGATAAACTGAGGAGTGTATATCAGGCGGAAATGGCGCGTTATGGTGATCCGCTGGGAGCAGTGGATGCGGTTATCTCCTTTATGGGTCATGATCCGGGTTGGAAGGATCAGCCCCGGAGAGAGGGTCATGTGATTTATTCTTCCAAACAACCCAGGGATCCGGACACGTACAATCGAGCGACTTCCGTTAAAGAAAAAGCCAGAGCCTGCTGCTTTTGTCCGTTGATCCGGGATCATCTGGATGCAGGGATGCCGGTTGATTTTTGTTATTGTGGAGCGGGTTGGTACCGCAAACAATGGGAAGGGGCAATCAATCGTCCGGTTCGTGTCGACGTAATTCACTCTCTGCTCAAAGGCGATGACCACTGTTCCTTTGCCATACACCTGCCGGAAGATTTATAGCGCAATCCTTCCGGATCAGTGCCGGGAGTCAAATAAAAACCTGGTCAGGTAATTGCATTTCAGGCTGTTGAATGCCTATGATGCGTTTCGTCCGGAAACCGATGGAGCAATCCGTGGTTGATGCAGGTTGTCGGACCCATGGCGGGGATCAATGAACATCCATACAAAACAGATCGAAATGACCGGTAATCGACCCGGAATTCTAAGAAAAACAATGAAAGTATCCGTCATTGAAGGTGCTTTCGCCCAGATGTACATGTCCCTTTCCGGCCCCGGCAGTGTTTTCATTACCCGATTCGCTGTCTTGCTGCATGCATCTCCGATTCATTTTGGTCTGCTATCGGCGATTGGCCAATTATCGCAGGTTTTTCAACCTCTCGGAGCAATAATCACTCGAAAATCGGAATCCCGCAAAGGAATGGTGCTTCTGTTCGCTTTAAGTGGCCGGATACTGACTCTCCTGATCGGTGTCATCCCGTTTCTTCTATCGGGATTCAACGCAATGGCAGTATTCCTCTCGCTTTTTTTCGTGAGTACAGCCCTTCAAGCCGTAGCAGGAAACGCATGGATCGCGTGGATATCAGACAGCGTTCCGCTCCGGTTCAGAGGCCGTTTTTTCTCGGTCAGATCCCGATATCTGCTCGTCATCGGACTGGTCACAGGGTTAAGCGCCGGAGCCTTCATCGACTGGTATGAGCGAACCGGTTTCAGTTTTCTGCCGGCGGATTGGATGCGGAGTTTATCCGGGGCGGGCTATGCGGATTTACTGTCCCAGGGTTTTCTCATACTCTTTCTTTTGGCAGCCATTATTGGAGTCATAGGTATCTTGATTCTGCGACAACAGCCGGAACATCCGAAGGAGCTTGAATCGGAGAGCATCCGGACAATGTTATCGCAGCCTCTGAGGGACCGAAATTTTCTCCGATTGCTCGGTTTTACGGCATGGTGGATGCTGGCAATCGGCGTCGGTTCGCCATTCTGGCAGCCGTTCATGATTCAGAAACTCAATTTGTCAATCATGGCAATCCAGATTTATGGTCTGATCAGTACATCGGCATCACTGATGGTCTTAAAAAAATGGGGTCGTTTCATCGATCGCTTCGGCAACAAGACCGCGATGGGGATCGCCATCATACTGGGTGGATTTAACCCGCTTATCTGGGTTGCCGCATCCCCGGGCCATTACTGGATGCTCTATTGTGAAGCCCTCACCTCGGGGATCATGTGGGCGGGAGCCGGGATCGTTGCAGTTAATTTTGTCCTTGCAATCGCCCCTCCCAAACAACGCCAGATATATTCCGGGTTATACGGCGCTGTTTCAGGTCTGTCCATGATGATCACGATGATCCTGTCAGGATCGCTGCTGCCATATGTTGCTACACTCAAGGTCGGCTCGTTTGAGCCGGAACAGGTTTTGTTTGCAGTAACGGGGCTGTTGCGATGGAGTGCTTTAATCCCGTTGATCTGGATTTATGATGCGCGATCTCCGGGATTGGGAACGGTAGTCATATATTTTCGACAATACAGCAAGGTTCGAATGACTCATCTGGCGGATCGGATGATGCGAAGTCTGCCATTTAACAATAAAGCCAGAATGGAATGACCCTTCCTGACGTCAATCAAGCGGTTTCCGCACATCCAGTAAAGATCCGGATGATTCGATATCGAGCGTAAAATCCCTGTTTCGAAAGAGCGTGATCATTCTTGAGTTGTCGGGAGTTGTCTGAGCGACAATTGATTTAAGCTGCCATTTTCTAGCAATCTCAACACAGAAATCAGTCAGAATACCGCCCAGACCCTTGTTCTGCCATTCATCCGCAACCAGAACCGCATACTCTCCCGTCTCGTTCCCCGGTTCGCAGACCAGCCGGCCGACACCCATCAGGCGACGATGACCCTCCTGCATGTATTCAGCAACAATCGCAATCTCACGATCGTAATCAATATAGCAGTATCGAGTTGCAACGTCGTGTGACTCCCAATGGAACATGTACCGAAACCGCATGTAAATTGTTTCTCTTGAACAACTTGCCAATAATTCCTTCCAGATCGGCTCGTCCTCCGGCCGGATCGGGCGGAGCAGAACCGTGGTTCCATCACTCAACTCCACCGATCGAACGAATTCTTCGGGATAAGGCCGCAGGGCAAGATGCGCAAACGGTCGAACCGGCTGGAGCGGTCTGTCGGGAGAGAGGATCAACCGGGCATCCATTGCGATTACATCGTCGGCAGTGGCGAGAAGCGGGTTGATATCCAGCTCTTTGACTTCCGGGAAGTCCGCTACGAGGTAAGACAGCCGCATTATGATTTCCAGCAAACGGTCCAGATTGACCGGCGGTTTTCCTCGAAATCCACGCAGTAATGGCCAGGCTTTGAGCGATTCCAGCATTCGGCGCGCCAGACGCTCATTCAATGGCGGAAATCCCAGGCTCCGATCATTATACAATTCCGCACCGGTACCCCCAAGTCCCACCATCACCACTGTTCCGAATACCGCATCCTGCCGGGCTCCAAGTATTAATTCGACTCCCTGCTCCTGAATCATTTTTTGAATGGTCACACCCTCCAGATTCGCTCCGGGAACACTCAGGGACACTTGTTTCATGATCCGATCGAACGCATCGTTGACTGCCGGTGAATCCTTCAGATCCAGGATCACACCTCCGGAATCGGATTTGTGTGTGATATCCGGCGATTGAATTTTCATGACGACGGGAAACCCGATTCGTTCCGCAATAGCTGCAGCATCGGCAGATGTTGGCGCGAACACAGGGGATGTCACGGGGATACCATACGATTCAAGGATTTTTTTCGATACGGACTCGGAAAGGAGTAGTGATCCACCGGTTGTCAATGATAAAAACTGATCGCGTAATTTTTTCCGGTCCAGAGGGAATGATACTGGAATATCTTTAGGAGTCTCGTAGAGTGTTTCAAGATTGCGGCTGTAGGATGTAAGGCACATGAAAGCCCTGACCGCCTGCTCCGGAGTGTTATACGTGGCTATTCCGTTTTGCATCAGAATATCCATGCCGTCCTTCATACTCCGGCCTCCCAGCCACGCTGCGAGAATCGGCTTGCCTGATGTTTCCCCGAGTTGAACAACGGCTTTCGCAGCGGCTGTCGGATTGGTCATCGATTGAGGTGTCAGGATGATCAGCAGTGCATCGACGTTTTTGTCCTCCAAGACTATTCCGGCCGCCTTCGCCAGCCGCTTGGAGTTTGCATCCCCGAGAATGTCGACGGGATTTCGACGAGACCAGAATGGAGGCAGATTCTGATTTAATGTCTCCATGGTTTCGGCTGACAGCACTGCCAGGGTACCGGAGTGGGCGATCAGGGTATCCGTCGCCATCACTGCGGGTCCGCCGGCATTAGTGACTATTCCGAGACGGGGACCTCCGGGCAGTTTATGCCGCCCCACCAGCTCGGCATAATTGAAGATGTCACCGATATCAAAAACGCGGACGATCCCCGCACGCTGGAAAGCGGCGTCATAAACCGCATCCTCTGCTGCCATTGCGCCGGTATGAGAAGCAGCCACTTCTGCGGATTCAGGAAATCGACCGGCTTTATAGGCAACTATCGGTTTTGTTCTGGCAAAAGCCCGGGCAGCGGTCATAAACTTCCGTGCGTCCCTGATTGATTCAATGTATAAAATTATCGATTGAGTCTTTTCATCCTCGCCAAAGTAGTCGATGAGGTCGGCAAAATCGACATCAAGGCTGTTTCCGATGGAAACAAAATATGAAAATCCGATTTTTTCTTCCAGGGCCCAATCCAGAACAGACGTGCATAGAGCGCCCGATTGTGAAATAAAAGCCACGTGTCCGGCTTTGGGCATCGCACCGGCAAAGCTGGCATTGAAATTTGTATGCGGAGCAATGATGCCGAGACAGTTCGGACCGATTAATCGCATTTTGGGGAACGCGGATGCCGCTGCCCGGACCCGGTCCTCAATGGCTTTGCCTTCGAACCCTGTTTCACGAAAGCCGGCCGATATAATAATGACTCCCCTGATACCTTTCTCACCACAATTGGTGACGACGTCGGGCACCTGCTCGGCAGGCGTGCAGATGATGGCGAGGTCCGGTGTTCGCGGAACGGCATCCAGATTGGGGTAACATTGGATACCAAGAACTGCTTCGCTGGTCGGATTCACGGGGTATACAACACCACGGAAACCTCCGCCAATCAGGTTTTGAAGAACGGAACCTCCAACGCTCTTGGGATTGGGTGTAACGCCTAACAGGGCGATTCGCTGGGGTTTGAAAATACCGTCGAGATTATGAACAGCCACAATGCCTCCTTGCCGGAACAGGATCTGCGGTGTGAGAAAAACAACACCTGCTGAAACAAAATGTCTATTCGATCCGGATTGTTTTTACAAGCTTATATGGAGACTCCGAGGCTGCACGAATTAAACCCTGATCTGTGCAGAAAAATACCTGGACAAGTGTTTGTCAGGACATTTAACTGATTGGTCAATTTGCATATGAGACAGATTTGGAGGTACATTCCTGAGAGGATATTGAACCATACCGAGGTGCATATATCATGAACACGAACAAACTTGTGATTCCGTTCAGAACACTCATCGACCAGGCAGCGGATGCACTGATTATCGAGGATGCTTCAGAGAGAATCCTTTACGCCAATCACCGCGCATGCCGATTGTTCGGATTTTCTGAAGCTGAATTGATCTCGATGAAAACATCGGACCTCGAAGCGGCGGACATTCCGATTATACCATCGCATATCATCTACTCTAATGATCCGTCATCCGAAAGCGACTCATTTACGACAGTCGCCCGGCACAAGGATGGAACTACATTCCAGATTGAAGTGTCAATGTCCCGAATAGACCATCATTCAGGCTCGTATATTTTCTCCATCATCCGGGATATCAAGCAGAAGGATCAGGTTCATCGCCATTTTCGGGAGACCAGTCTTCTTTACCAGAAAATAGTTGAGGATACACTGCAAGGAATCGCTATTTTGTTTCCCGATCCTTTAAAGTTCGCGTTTGTTAATTACCCGCTCGCAGCCATCTTCGGACGCGCGGTGAAAGAGTTGACCGCGCTGAGTGGCGATAAAATTTTAACTCATCTGCATCCCGAGGATCAGTTATCCTTCAGCAATCTCATAAAAGATGTTCTGACAAAACAAGGGGAGCATGCAAACGGTGAATTTCGCATCATACGATCGGATGGCGAACTCCGATGGGTGGAAATCTCTTGCCGCTGCATTCGTTTCGAAAGTCGGCAGGCGATTCAAGCCAATATCATTGATACGACCGATTCAAAAGAAATAAAAAACAGGCTGGAGCAGACGCGGGATCAGCTCCAGGCGTTGCTGGATGCCATTCCGGGGGCGGCTTCCTGGATCACATCGGATCTTGTCTATCTCGGTATGAATAAACAACTTGCAGACCTGTATGAAAAGCCGCAGTCGTATTTCATAGGAAAGAAAGTTGGATTTTATCGACCGGAGAATGAATTTTTTCGATTTGTTAAAAAGTTCTTTAGTCAGGACCATGAATCAGCATCTGAGGAAGTTGTTTTACGATTACGTGATAAGTCTCCAATCTACCTGGTTTTCGGTCAGAAATATGACAAAGGTCGATCCGCCGTGTTTGTCGCGATTGATATCACTGAACGGAAGGTCGTGGAGGAGGAGTTAAGGAGTTCTGAGGATCGATTCAAACGATTGGTTGAATACAACCCTGCAGCGATCATTGTCCATTGCAAGGGGATTATCGTTTATGCCAATGCAGCGAGCTTAAGGATGGTAAAAGCAGCCACCGCGGATGATGTTGTCGGCAGGGCTGTCATGGATTTTGTTCATCCGGAATTCAGGACACTCGTAATGGAGAGAGTTAAAACAACACAAGAAAACGGAATGGTTGCATCGCCGCTGGAAGAAAAATTTCTAACCATCGATGGTGAGGCGATCGACGTTGAAGTGACTGCAATTCCGACCGTGTTTAATGAGACACCGGCTACACAGGTTGTGTTTTGGGATATTACCGAAAAGAAGAAAAGCATTGAGTCGTTGCGGAAATCCGAAGCACTATCGAAGGCAATCATCGAAGGATCGCCGACAGGTGTATCTGTTCGATCGGCAAACGGTCGCCTGATCAGTGTCAACGACGCCTGGAAGAAGATATGGAAAATTCCAGATCAGGATCTTAGGGACGATTACGAGCGACAGCGTGAAAAATTAAACTTTGACGAAAGAGATGACTATCTGAAACCCTATCATGAGGAAGTCAGAAGAGTCTATGAGACGGGAGGCTCTTTGCAGATTCCGGAGATCAAGACCAAGGGAACCAGAAAAGGTTCAACCAAGTGGATCTCGCAGTATTTTTATGCGTTAACGGATGATAATGGTGCTGTGGAACAGGTCGTAATCCTGACGGCGGATATCACCGCCCGGAAAGAGGCTGCCGAAGCGTTGCAGAAGCGGGACCGCATATTGGAAAGTGTATCCGAGGCGGCCGGGATTTTATTGAATACAAAGGACCTGTTGAACGGGTTGAATGATGCAATCAGACGTCTGGGGCGGGGTGCGGATGTGTCGAGGGTCTATGTGTTTAAAAATTCTACCGGTCCCAGTGATCATCTGATTACTTCCCAGTTGTCGGAGTGGACGGCAGAGGGTATTATTCCACAAATAGACAATCCGGATCTACAGAACTTCGAGCTTTGTGAAACCGGGTTCAGCCGGTGGTGTGAGCTGTTACCCAGAGGTCAGATCATTCATGGGTTTGTCGATGAATGCCCTGAATCCGAGCGGTTAATCCTCGAACAGCAGGATATATTATCGATCCTTGTTGTCCCGATATTCGTGGAAGAAGAATGGTGGGGATTCATTGGATTTGATCATTGTACCGAGAAAAGGACATGGTCTCAGGCAGAGATCGGTGCGTTGGGATCCGCTGCCGGAATCATCGGATCAACCATCGTCAGGCATCGTCGTGAAGAAGAAATCCAGCGCATTAACAGTGAGTTGGAACAACGTATTGATGCCCGGACAAATGATCTGCAGCTCACCAATCAAGCTCTCGCAGAATCGATTCAAACTCTCAGAAAAACATATGCTCAACTGATTCAATCAGAGAAGATGGCGGCATTGGGTAATCTTGTTGCGGGTATTGCTCATGAGATCAAAACGCCCGTTGGAATCGGTGTTACGGCCGCGTCACATCTGCTTGAAAAATCCGATGAAGTTTTTCGGAATATGAATTCGGATCAGGATCCGGATATCCAGATTTTCATTAAGAGAACGAATGAATCGGCGAAAATAATTCTGACTAATCTTCAGCGTGCATCGGATCTGATTCAGAGTTTTAAGCAGGTTGCGGTCGATCAGACCAGCGAGCAGAAACGGGTTTTTTATCTGAAAGAGTATTTAAATTCGATTATGCTCAGCCTTAAACCGGAACTTAAAAAAGTCGAGCATCTGGAAATCAATATCGACTGCCCGGAATCGTTACGTATTCACGGTCATCCCGGGCTGTATTCACAGATCATCTCAAACCTGGTATTGAATTCCATAACGCATGGTTTTGAAAATCGTCATCACGGACTTATAAAGATTATCGTTCAGTCGGAGGGAAACCGGTTGAAAGTGATTCATGAGGATAATGGATCCGGTATTCCAATTGGGAACCTGAGGAGTATTTTTGAGCCTTTCTTCACCACAAAGAGGGGACGCGGAGGCACGGGACTGGGTCTGAATCTTGTTTATAACCTGGTGACTAAAAATCTGAACGGTACCATTCGATGTGATTCCGTTCCGGATCAGTCCACTCGCTTTACTATCGAGATACCTCTGGATGAAGGAGAAAAGAGCGAACAGACGAGTTGACATCATCCACCGACAATCTTGATTATTAATTATCCCAGATCCCAGATCCCAGATCCCAGATCCCAGATCAAAATCGTTACAATGCTCTGTTCAATTGATCCGGTTCCGATCCTGAATATAAATCCTTATAAATACAGGAATATACATCCGGAATTGTATAAACACTGACTGTTGCACCCTGGTCGATCTGGACGATTGGCAGCATAAAAAATCGCCGGTCATTTTCGACCGGCGATTTCATCATTCGCTACGTGGAAAGGAAAGTCAGATCAGCGGATCAAAACACGTTGCCAATCCCAGAACGGCAAGGAAGATATTCTGGGCATCGCCGGCTGTGATCTGGGAATCATTATTACAATCCGCAGCGCATTCCTGATCGGGTGTCGGCGTCATCAGTCCAAGAACGATCAGGAAACATTGCTGTGCATCCGTTGCAGTAAGACTTCCATCCTGGTTTACATCGCCGTCGTGTGGGCAGGGTCCGGTTGTCGGAGTCACCGTGGGGGTACCCGGAGTCGGCGTTTCGGTTGGCTCCGGCGGTGTGGTCGGAGTCGGCGTCGGTTCAATTGGTGCTGCCTGGTTGATTCCGCCCGGTGTCAGCAGACCGACCTGGAAGTCCGTCAGATTATCGTCGGTATCCACTCCGTCCGGAATTCGTGAATAATCGTACTGCGGATCAATAATCGGTGCCGGGGATCCTTCACCGGCAAATATTGCGGATGAAAAATCACCATATCCCATTGCGTCGACCACCACTTCATTCATTCGAAGCTGGATGCTGTCCGGTCCGTTCTGGTAATCTGCATTCGTGCTGATCATATCGTAGTTGGCAACCGTATCGTCCTGGGCGATAACGAAAAATCCATCGGAAGGAATGGAATATCCGGTCAGATCGATGACCTGGTAATCCACGCCGCCGTTACCGTTGACACCGACGATACTGTAGTTATCCAGAGATACACCGCCCGGATAATATAGTTCAATAAAACACCCTGCATCTGTCCCGACACTGTTTATGAACACTTCGTTTAGTTTGATGGCTGATACCGGAGGAGGTGTGGGGGTCGGGCCGGTTGGAGTCGCCGTTGGTGGCGGCGTATCCGTCGGGGTCGGGGTCGGTTCCCCTTGTCCATGCTCTATGACGGATGCGAAATCGGCATATCCGCCAAAAGCAGAGTCCGCATATGCCCGAATGCGGCACCGGGCATTCACTGCATCGGTCGGTGCCTGAACATGTCCTGACGTTACCATTTCATATGATCCAAAACCGGTCGTGTAAAAGGTACCGACTCCGCCTATCGCGGATCCCCCGGAGTCAAGCCAGTTGATATAAATGCCTATACTGCCGGCAACTGTCGGTCCAAACAGATAGACTGAAAATTCATATTCATAGCCTTCCGTGACCGGGACAATCTGGAAGATTCCGCGATTTTGAGACGAAGTTGCTGCCAATCCGGCACTGTACGTCCCATCATAAACAGGGTCTGTTTCCTGGGTGATTGTGACACCGGTTTCACCTTCCCATGACACCGGTAATCCTGAATCCCACGACTCAAAACTTGGATTAAGAAGCAAATTCTGACAAAAAGCACCCGGCACCGCCATTAAGGCGAGACAGGCAAACATCGCCATTACTCTCCATACCTTCATTAAAATAACCTCCTAAAAAATGGTTGTTGACTTGATTTAACGGAAACCCGACCGCTGGAGCACGACATGTTTGTTTCGCTCTCGTATCTGATCCGTTTCCTGATAATTCTAATCATCAGTTACGAATTCGTCAAATGGCAAAAAAAAAGCAGCCCGGTTTACGGGCTGCTTGATTCATCCGCTTGGTCTAACGATCAGTCGGAATATCCGAACGTGACATATCCGTAGTCACCAACGAGATTATCCATCTCGGGTGTCAGCAGAGCGCTGTAAAATTCCAGCCCCGCTGCGGACCCGTCGACTGTAGGCCATGTGAACGGCTCCAGTGCATAGAAGGACGTCAGGCCTGTGTTGAAATCCATGATTTCATAGTCAAATACCATCTCCCATGACGGCCAGAACCAGAATTGACCATAAACCCCCAGAAGAACCGCTGTCGGAACATCCGTCATATCCATACCGGTGTCATTGCAGACATGGCACATCAGCCAGAAGGTGTTGCCGGCGTGATAAGGTTCACTTTGTGACAGCTCAAGATGCGTTCCAAGCCAGTCGCAAGGTTGGGTTGCCGTCGGTGTTGGCGTCGGTGTATTCGTTGGAGGCACAGTTGTCGGGGTACTGGTTGGAGTGCGAGTCGGTGTATTCGTCGGTGTTCGGGTTGATGTGGGTGTCTGCGTCGGCGTGGGTGTACTCGTCGGAGGAACCCAGGTTGCGGTCGGAGTCGGTGTCATTGACGGTGTTGGAGTGTTGGTTGCGGTCGGTGTGCTGGTCGGAGTGGTTCCTGTTGGAGTGGCGGTTGGGCTGGTACCGCAATCATAGGTGAACGTTCCGTCGTAGTCATCGAAGTCGATGATGTCATCCCGGAACGTATTCAGATCGAGTGTTGAGATCTGACCTTCGTAACAATCAGGACATATGACTTCGAATGTCAGTGTCGCAAGAATACCGTTGCTGCCGGCTGAAACCGGATCAACCGCGAATCCGGCAATGATAACATCGCCGGCGGTTGCTTCGTTGCAGTCGAACATGATCCATCCGCCCGGAGGAGTAATATCGCCTGCAACACAGGAATCATAGGCCAGGATGGATGTATCGAATCCAACATGCAGTGTGAATGCATCGACATCGGTATTTTCATTGTTTATCAGCAGATTCACCTGGATCATATCAGTCAGGCAGCCTTGTGAATCCTGGGCCAGAATCCAGTCACCCGGTGCCGGAGTGTTTGTTGCAACCGGCGTGTTCGTCGGTTGAACCGGTGTGTTGGTCGGCGGAGACTGGGTCGGTGTCGATGTTGGAGATCCGCCGCAATCGTAGGTGAAGACACCGTCATGTGTTTCGAATGCGGCAATGTCGTCAGCCGTGCTGAGTATATTAAGATCACTCATCATACCTTGCGTGCATCCCGGACAATCAACAACGAATGTCAATTCGACCAGGTAACCGTTGCCGCCTGCAGCAATGGGGTTCAACGCGAATCCGCCGATTGTTATGTCACCGGCTGTCGCCTCGTTGCAACCGAACATCGTCCATCCACCCGGAGGCAGAAGGTTGCCGGCAACACAGGAGTCGTAGGACAGCATATTCGTGTCGAAACCCAGGTGCAGGGTGAATGCATCGACATCTGTATATGCGTTGTTCATCTGAATGCGCACGACTATCTGGTCATCATTACATCCGGCGGCATTTTCAACAAGCAGCCAGTCACCCGGTGCCGGAGTGTTTGTTGCAACCGGCGTGTTCGTCGGTTGAACCGGTGTGTTGGTCGGTGGAACAGGCGTATTGGTTGGTGAACCGCCGCAGTGATACGTGAAAGTGCCGTCTTCGGAATCGAACGTGACAATATCGTCCGACATGCTTAACACGGTTACCGAAGACGTATCGCCTTCGTTGCATGTCGTGCAAATAACGTCGAATGTCATGCGAACCAGGACGCCGTATGATCCCGTGGGAATGGCCTCGATTGCGAATCCCGCTGCAGTGATATCTCCGGTTGCCGCTTCGTTACAGTCGAACAGAATCCATCCTCCGGCAGGAGCCAGATCGGCCTCGCAGGATATATAATCCAGAACGGATGTGTCATAGCCGATGTGCATAGTGAATGCATCCACTTCCGTGCTCGGGTTGGCAATCATCACATCAATCAGAATCTGATCGCCGATGCATCCTGAAGAATCAAGTATGATGATCGAATCATCAGTCGGCGGTGTGCTCGTCGGCCCCGGAGTGTTCGTTGACACAGGTGTGTTTGTGGGCGCCGGCGTATGGGTTGCCTGAGGCGTATTTGTGGGTTGGGGCGTTCCACTGCAGCTGTAGGTGAAAACACCGTCGATCGACATGAAAGCAGACAGATCGTCCGACAGGCTGAGAACAGCCAGATCGCTCTGATCACCCTGTATACAACTGGCGCACGTGATATTAAATGTCAATCGAACGAGTATGCCATCCGATCCGGTCGGAATTGCCGTGAGAGCGAATCCCGCTGCGGTGATATCCCCGGCGGTGGCTTCGTTACAGTCAAACATGGTCCACCCGCCGCTGGGTTCCAGTACGGATGTACACGATACGTACGAGAGCATGGATGTGTCGTAACCGACATGCATTGTGAAGGCATCCACTTCAGTCACCGGATTCTGCATGACGACGTCGACAAAGATCTGATCTCCCGTGCAACCCATGGCATCCGAGATCGCGATTACATCGTTCATCGATGGCGTCGGAGTGTTTGTCGGCGGAATCGGCGTATTCGTTGGTGGAACGGGCGTATTTGTTGCAACCGGTGTATTCGTCGGTGGGAGCGGTGTATTGGTTGGAGGCAGCGGTGTATTGGTTGCTGCCGGTGTATTCGTTGGTGATGACCCGCACGTGAAGGTGAATGTTCCCGATGTCGGAGTAAATCCGGCAACGTCGTCGGCGAGCGACAGGATACTCAGATCGGAATCGTCACCTTCCGAACATGACCCGCATGTGACAGTAAAAGTTAAAACGGCAATCGTACCATTACTACCGGCCGGAATCACACCACTGACATCGAATGCTGCGATAGTGATATCGCCCGGAACAGCCTCGTTTGCACCGAACATCGTCCATCCATCGCCGCCTGGCGTCAGTGTCCCAACGGCACCTGACACAAAATCAAGCATCGCGGTGTCGTATCCGATATGAATTGTTGCTGCGTCAATGGCAGTATCTTCATTTATGATACTGACATCAACTATGACGGTATCATCAGTGCATCCCTCGACATCGTTCAGGAAAATTGAATCCGCCCTTGATGCAAGGACGGGATTCGCGGCCAGGCCGATCAGGATCAGCCATGCCGCAAGAAAAGTCAAAATAGACAGCCCACCTCGGTTTTTCATGCAGCCTCCAGTTTCTGATAGTTGGAATAAAGTTGTTTCCAATTTATCCGGTCAAAACTATTCCAATAAATTTCATGGCAAATTGATTGATGATCCATATCTGAAAAAGCAGACCTCCCTTCCGATTGAAAAAAACCATTGGGATGATCCATAAGATCACCACCCCTGCCCCGCGTGTATGCGAAATTCATTCCAACTCAGGAAAGCTTGGAGTACATTCCTCGACCGGTTATTTCGGGAGTTGAAAGTGCATCGGACAAGCCCCATTGTTACAAATCCGTCCTGAATTCCGACGCTCAATCCAGTTACAGTTTCATTCCGGCATAACAATCGTTAATATTGGATCATCGGCGTCCGGATCAACCGGACATGTCGCATTGTGAATGGATGCTGAGATCTGCAATGGATGATCTGATTGTAAATGAGAGTATAAGAATTTCCTTGTCCGAAATCGAATGGGTGTTTTCGCGAAGCGGCGGTCCGGGTGGGCAAAATGTCAACAAAGTGTCCACCCGAGTTACACTGATGTTTAATGTCAAGAATTCATCAGGGTTGAACGAGGATCAAAAAAAGCGGATCTTCGAGAAGAAACGCCATTTTATCGATAAGCAGGGAATATTCAGGATCAACGTGGATAAGGAAAGATCCCAACTCCGTAACAGGGAGATAGCCGTAGAGCGGCTGCGAGCGCATATACTGGATGCTCTTATGGAGGAAAAAGACAGAATACCGACAACCGTTCCATGGGTTGTCGAAGAACGGCGACTAAAGAAAAAAAAGTCCCGCAGTCGCATCAAAGAGTCCCGCAAAACGGATATCCCTTGGGAATGTGAATAGTTTAAAGAAGCAATTCATATTGTTTATCTTATTTGAAATATTTATAATAAAACATCTGGGTGATGAAGGAAACCAGATTCGCAAAATCATTCATGGACTGAGATAAGTATCTTGGAAGGAGGATCAGATGGGTAAAACCAACCGGGTTTTGTTATCGGCATTATTAATATGCCTGCTGTCAACGACTGCAGTTTTGGCTGCCTACCAAGTCGGGGATAGAGTCAATGATTTCACACTGCCGGATGCCTACGGTCAGAGTGTCAGTTTCAGCAACTTCGCAGGCATGGTTGTAATGATTAACTTCTGGACGAGCACGTGAGGGAGTTGTGTAACGGAGGCTCCGTTACTTCAGCAGATTTATGAAGATTACAAAGACCAGGGTTTGATGGTTCTGGGGATAGGCGCCGGCCAAAGCCAGGCAGCCTGCCAGAACTGGATTAATACTCATGGTATCACACATCCCGTTCTGTCGGATGCCAGCAGTACGATCTACACTTTATTCGGAGACGGTTTTGTTCCTTATAATGCTATCATGGATTGCGATGATATCGTGCTCTATACAATAGCCGGTTTCAATGAAACCGCGGTCAGAAGCACTATCGTGACAGCGCTCGAAGATGTCATTCAGATGCAGCATACCCCGCAGCATGACATTGAAGATATCATGACTCCGGTGACTATTGACGCCACGGTGCAGGCCGGATCGGCGTTTGTTGCCGGTTTCCCGAAATTGTTCTATCGAACAAACGGTGGAATGTGGACCTCCGTTGAGATGATGAACACCAGTGGCTATGACTATAGCGCGGATATACCCGGGCAGGCATCGGATACGACGGTCGATTATTATATCGAGGCTCAGCAGGAAAACGGTTGCAGCCGTGTTCTGCCTTTGCCAAACGAATACTACTCTTTCTTCATCGGTCCCGACAGCGTTTTTCCTGAAATCGACCACACCTACCTGTCACAGATTTCGGAAAATATGCTGCCATTTATTGTGTCCGCTGATGTAATCGATAATCTTGGCGTTCAATCCGTATCTGTTGAATACCAGGTTAACGGGGGAGGATACTCAACGCTCCCGATGACCATGTCGGATGCCGGGTATCAGGTTGAAATCCCGGATTCTCTTACAATAGGGGATATGATTCAATACCGGATAATCGCAGTCGATCAGGCGACACTTCCCAATACTGCCTACGATCCTACATCCGGATATTACACGACCGAGGTTATCGATCTCATTCCGGCAATCGTTATCGATCTCGATGGCGCTCATAATTCAGGGACAATCATTCGGAACACGATCCAGACACTCCTGGGAAGCTGTGCCTATGTAACCGCAATGCCGGCATCACTGAATATCTATCGTACAGCCTTCGTGTGTCTTGGTGTGTATGGTGCATCCAGTCATACATTGAACGGAACCGAAAGCAGTGTCCTGGAAGCCATGATGGATGCCGGCGGTAACGTGTACATGGAAGGCGGGGATACCTGGGCGTACGACCCGCGGACCGATGCCCATGCGTATTTCAACATCATCGGTGTCACAGACGGAGTCAGCGATGCCGGTCCATACATGCTCGGAAAAACTGGAACATTTACTGCCGGCATGAACCTGGCCTACAACATCGGATCCAGCTATAACAATTATATCGACCATCTCAACCCGACCGGTGGTTCGTACTCGATTCTGGAAAATGACAGCCCCGTTTATAACACCATGATCGCTTACGACAGCGGAACTTATAAGACTATCGGATCCAGCATCAAGTTTGGCGGGCTCAGCAACGGTTCGACCCAACTCACAACCTTTATGAACGCTGTCCTCACTTTCTTCGGTATTGCTCCGGAACCGACCCCGACTCCGATCCCAACCGCCACACCAACGGAAAATCCATGCGTGAATAATGGCGATGCGAACCTTGATGACGACTTGACTGCAGGTGACGCCCAAACCGCATTCTATATCGTTCTGGGTCTCGTCACTCCGACGACCGAACAGGAATGTGCGGCTGACTGCAACGGTGATCAGGAAGTCACTGCCGGTGATGCCCAGAACATCTTCCTAGCGGTTCTCGGAACAGGAGCGTGCGTTGATCCTCTCTGATAACTGAGAGATTTTCCGATAGTACCTGATAAACTGATCTTGACAGGCGATCGATCCGATCGCCTGTTTTTTCTCATCTGAAGATGATGGGTTCGAATCGCATAATTGTCGAAGCCGATTTTACTCACGACAAATGTCTTTATATAGTAGGAAATTGGAAGGGAGAAAGATGACACAACAAACTCCCGGCAGAATCCGCCGTTTTATTTATGGATTGATCACTATCCTGCTCACGACATTTCTGTGCCTGATACTGCTGGAAGGTTTTTTTCGGGTGGCCTGTTTCCAGCCACGGGGTCGCGTGGCGGTCCCTTATGAATTCCAGCTCTCGGACCTGGCCGGCGTCCCCTATGAATTGACACCCAACCACCAATATGAATGGAAGTACGGTCCGCGAAGATTATTTGACCGGGGATTTTCCATTCCGGTCCGGATTAACGAGATGGGCTTCCGGGATGATCCCGTCATCCTTCCGAAACCTGAAGGCACGATTCGAATTCTGGCTGTAGGCGATTCCTTCACGTGGGGGCTGGGTGTTGCCGAAGAGGACTGCTGGGTTGAACAGCTCGAATGGATGCTGCAGAAGCAAACGACTCGAAAAGTGGACGTCATCAATACCGGCGTTGGAAGCTGGAATACCGAAGTGGAAGCGGCGTTTCTCCAGGGACGGGGGATGGCACTGGATCCGGATGCCGTGATTCTGGGCTTTCTGATCAATGACTTCCGGGCAACAGACACAGGGTATGCCATAGACGATCGGGGATATCTCGTGACACGATATAAAGATGCGGAGGGAAGGGGAGAGGCGCGGAAGCTGCATCTTCAGTCGCTCCTATACGAGGAAGAACCCCGGGGGAACATTTTAATCCGGATAGCCGAATCGAGCCATCTGGTTCGCTGGATCAGCAGTCGCCAGGTGAAAACAGAACCGGGCCGGTTGATGATGTCCAACGATGGTCGTTCCAAGACTCGGACCTGGAATGCTCTCGCCCGGATATACATGTTGACGCAAGAGGTCGGAATTCCGCTGTACGTCCTTATTTTTCCAAATGTAGAAGATCCGATATTGGCAGCCGACAAGGCCGATCTTGACGAACTCGCAAGTCTCTGCCAGGCAGCTAAAGTACCGAGCCTGCGGATGGAAACTGCCTTAACGGGCATTCCACCGCAAGCGCTCTGGGTGCATCCCCGGGATCGCCATCCCAATGCCCGGGCACATCATTTGTATGCCCAATACATTGTCTCCAGTCTGTTTACAAATATCGATGACCTGTTCTGTGAACCAATAAAAGAGTCACTCAAAGAAGAGACTGGTAAATAAGGCAAATTCGGGTAGAACGAAGAGATAAACGAAGGGGCGGGTTTCCCCGCCCGTTTTCATGTATGAATGAATGAAATTATAACAACGCAATCACAGCGGATCCACGCAGCTCGCTGTTCCCAGCGCCGTCATAAAGATCTGCTGTGCATCTCCGGCTGTCACCGTGCTGTTTCCGTTGCAGTCAGCCGAACATTCCTGCTCCGGTGTAGGTGACAGGGTACCAAGAGCGATCTGGAAGGCCATCTGGGCGTCTCCCGCTGTGATGCTGCCGTCATTGTTGACATCTCCGTCGTTCACACACGGATTCGGTGTCTCGGTGGGCACCGGTGTCGGTTCGGCGGCATTCTCACCCCAGATCTCGACATCATCGATGTTCCAGCCGCAGTACACGACGGAGGAGTCCGTTGTACCCATGACCCATCGCAAATAGAGCGTCGGCTGGTTATCGGCGGCATCAGAAATATCGAATACCTGTGCAGACCAGGACGTTTCCGTCAGTGAGCTTCCGCTGTGATCCCAGATCGTCGTCCAGGTCGATCCATTGTTGCTCACCCGAAATGACGCATGATCCCACTGGCTGGATTCCACTCCCAGCCACCGCATGAACCGGACTTCCACATTCTCGAGATCCGTGCAATCGATCGCAGTTGTCGTCAGAAACGTTTCCGCCATGTTGTTGGAATAGCTTCCGGACAGATTATATCCGTACACATTGGTTCCCGTATAACCGTTGCTCGGATCACCGCTGCTGCCTGTCGGATGACCCCAGGCCCATTGACCCTGAACGGTCCAGCCGGGATTCGTGCCCATATCCCAGAAATACGCCTGCTCAGGAAAAACACAGACGGCGGTTGCATGCGCTTCAACTGTTGCCGGTGATCCTACACAATCCGAATCGTCATACTCCACCGTGATCAGATCACCCCGGGTAACCTGTAAAATACCCGGCGCATTGCCGTAATCGATCGTCATAGTTCCATTGAATGTGTCGGAATCTTCCGATTCTTCGAAAACCGTCACCATCTCACCGGACGGTTCGCTGTCGGAGTAAATCAGCAGATCATAGGACTCAATGGCCGACGGATTCGTGTTCAGATCCGAGTCAATCAAAGTGATCGTCACAATCGCCATGTCGCACAGGTAGGACTGTGCATCCATTGAAACAACGCCGCATCCTTCAGGCACATTGATGGTGGAAATGGCATCAAGATCATATCCCGGATAATTTCCTGTGGCGGATCCGTCACCATCATCGATGAATTTTAAATATCTCACGGAAGTCAACCCTGTTCCGGAAAGATCGAATTCCGTGGTTCCAACCGTATTGCCGATCAGCACCCATGGTCCGAGGAAGTTCCCGGACGAGCCATACACTGCGCACTGCTCATCGCCGTCTCCGGCTGATGCGGCTTCAGTGACCATAAAATCATTGCCCGGCTGGTCGATGATGTCGAAACCGGTGCCCATATCGTAAACGACGATGCAGCCGCGGCCCAGAGAGCCCGGGACGTTGTCGGCAGGGCCCAGCGCATTGTGCGGCCACATGTAATCGGCCCAACTGGCGGAGTTGGATTCGTAATAATCATCGATCTGTGTCCATGCCGTCTGGAGAGCATGATGCGTGTAACTTGGAGTCAGAACCACATCGACTGCCGTTGTTGCCTGGTTGGCTACCGTAATACCAGTGATTGTCTGGGGAGTAAATCCGTTGGCCCAGACCGTGATGGAATAGGTTCCTGCCTGGAGTGGGCGATGATAATCACCGGCAACCGGATCGGTGTAGACAACCATCGGGCGTTCATTGACCAGAACTGTCGCTTCGAGTGGATTGCCGGTGGAGTCCGACACGACTCCGCTGATGCCATATCCGGCCACTTCGATGAAGTACAGGATTCCATTGATGTTCTCATCAAATTCCGATTGGATGTATCCTTCGGAGTAGTGAGGAGTTTCAATAGTAACATCCATGGATCCACGGCATCCATAACTCCAATCGTTGGTATCTCCGTTCGTCTGATACCAATCCCACCCCTCGATAACCGTGTAATCATTATCAATAACGTAGGTGTTACCCCAGTCGATCAACATCGTTTTGTCTGCGCAGTTTTCACCCGTGAAATTCCATGTGTAGTTGTAATACTCGGCCTCCCCATGGAATGTCAGACTGGTGCTGAAATTCCGCTGCAGTGAGTATTCACGGAAATGCTGCAGTTCCGGCTCACTGAAAGCATAACTGCCCCCGCCGGTTGCCCACATGTACCCATGATTGCGGTTCATGTCTACTCCATTGGCGTTGTAACGGGATCCGTTTTCGTGACCGTCCGGATTGACCGACGGCTGGATCCAGATTTCCCGATTGTTCACAAGATCCGTGACATCAGGATCGGTCCCGTAGTTGGATGTCAGATAATCCATCAGCAACCGCATGATCTCCAAAGACATATATTCATCACCATGGATATTGCCGACCATTCTGACTTCCGGTTCATCCGTTTCATCCTCATCCGGATTGTCTGTGATTTCCATCACCCATATCGTACGACTCTGAACCGTTTGTCCGATGTTGTGTAAACGCACTATATCCGGGTAACTGGACGCGATTGACTGCATCGTGCTGACAACAGAACTGTAACTCGTCCATCGTTCGCCCATGGCTTCCTTCTTGAATGCGGCACGCCTTGCAGCATCTTCCCACAACACTTCGACTTCGAATCCCATCTCCCTGATTTTGATCAATTGGTTCATTTTTGCCAGAGCCCGGGCCCATGTCGGCTGAACATCTTCATACGTCAATCGTAACGGTTGGAGCAGGTCGTAGGCGGTATCGCGATCATCATAGAGAATTTTCACAACCATATCGGGATCCGTTGTTACGGTTCCGGCACAGGCAGCATAGAGCGGCAAGATCATCCAGATCGCTGCAGTAACCAGTGTAAAAAACATCTTCATTCTATATATCCTTTCATTAAAACCAAGCAATTACGAGGTGTGCCCCAGCGCAAACTACTGACCACGCAAATATAGCAAATATCGGGCCAGAGACTCATTTGACCGTGCGTTGAATACGTCATTCGGATCGTGTCCGGCACTGAATCAATAACTGATCAAGATCTTCGCGAGCGACGAACTTCCCTTGACTCGATTCGATTGCATATTCTACCATACAAAAGGGTTGCGGCGATTGGCTGACTCTACCTTCAGCGTCAGATTGCCATTAAAATCCGGATTGGATGTATGGGAAATCGTTTAAGAATCGTTCTTCGGACGAACACTGTGACCGATCCGGCTCAGACGTTATATACGGACAGACAATGAAAAAACGTGTAATAATCGGTGTTATTTCGGTCTTAGTTTTGATAACAGGATTTCGGATCTGCTCCTGGATATCACCGGGCAGGAAAAACGACTCCGGCAGAGGATCCCGGGCGGTGGCTGTCCGGGCTGTTCCGATCGATCGGCGCACTATCATTGACAGTAGCGAGTTTACCGGTACTCTCCTTCCAAATTCACAATTTACGGTCGCTCCGAAAGTTCCCGGAAAACTTGAGAAATTACTTGTTAACATTGGTGATCCCGTAAGGAACGGGAGCCTGATCGCGATCCTGGACAGTGAAGAGTATGAGCAGCAGCTTGTGCAGGCCGGAGCGGATCTGGATGTCAGCCGGGCGAACCTCATTGATGCACGGAATACCCGCGATACGGCATCGAGGGAATATGACAGAATAAAATCTCTGAGAGAACAGCAGATTGCCTCCGCTGCCGAACTCGATCAGGCGGAATCCGTCTATCTGGCAGCCCAGGCCAAGTATGACGTTGCACAGGTTCAGATCAAACACAAGGAGGCTGCGCTGAGAGCAGCTGAAGTGCGCTTGTCTTATACCCGGATTCAGGCTGCCTGGGAGGATGGGTTGACACCCCGTACCATTGCGGAACGGTTTGTGGATGAGGGAACCATGCTCCGTGCAAATGATCCGATCGTATCGATTGTCGACCTGCAGAAAGTGTTGGCTGTCATCAATGTTGTGGAAAAAGATTTTCCGAAGATCAGGATCGGACAGATCGCCGAGATTACAACGGATGCTCATCCAGGTAAAATTTTCGAGGGGCATATCGTCCGACGAGCGCCCGTGCTTGATGAGGCAACTCGCAAGGCAAGAGTTGAAATCGAAATTCCCAATAACGAAAGTCTGCTGACAGCAGGTATGTTTGTCAGAGCGGAACTGCAATTTGACCGGCATGAAGATGCTGTTGTTGTTCCACAGTCCGCTGTCGTTAATCGGGATGGTCACCGGGGAGTATTTATTGCTGATCCGGACAAATCCCGCGCAACGTTTGCTCCGGTGGAGACAGGTATCAGCCGGGATGATCTCGTGGAAATTCTTTCACCGGACCTGTCCGGCCTCGTCATCACGCTGGGTCAGCATCTGCTGGAGGATGGCGCTTCGATTCTGCTGACATCGGAAGAAACATCCCGACCCTCTTCCGATCCCTCCATTGCTGCAGAAACATCAGATGCTCTGAAATAGGAAACCCATGGAATGAAGATCGCTCGCTTTGCTGTACACAGACCGGTATTTGTGACCATGGTGACACTGATGGTGGCTCTGTTGGGTGCCATTTCACTGTCACGGCTTCCTGTCGATTTATTGCCCGATATCTCTTTTCCAACACTCAGCATCAGAACGACTTATCAGAATGCCAGCCCCGAGGAAATTGAGGAACTGATTACAAGACCTGTAGAACAGGCATTGAGTGCTGTTCCAGGAGTCATCGAAGTCGGCTCGGATTCATCCGAGGGAAGCAGCGACGTGACGGTGACCTTTTCCTGGGGAACTGACCTGGATACAGCTGCAAATGATGTGCGTGACAGACTCGACCGGATCATCAGCGTGTTGCCGGAGGATGCCGAACGGCCAATTCTGAGAAAATTCGATCCGGCGAATTTTCCGATTCTGATTCTGGGAGCGTCCAGCAATCTTGATCCAATCCAGATGAGACGCATCATCGAGGATGAGGTCGGCTATCGAATAGAGCGAGTGCCCGGTGTCGCGGCAATGGATATTCGTGGCGGTCTTGCACGTGAAATTCATGTGGATCTTAAACCGGATAGTCTGAAAGCGCTGGGTATCCCCCTGAACAGTGTTATTTCAAAAATCAAAACGGCGAACATCACGTTACCTGCAGGAATCGTGGAATCCGGCAATTATGAAATTACACTGAGAACTCCCGGTGAATATACGAGTCTCGATCAACTCAATCTGACAACGATCGCCGTTCGCAACGGAGTTACGATCCTTCTGAATGATGTTGCCGATGTTTCCGACAGTTGGGAGAAAGAGCGGCGTCTGGTCAGGGTCAACGGTCAACCGGGATTGAGGGTGACTGTCAACAAACAATCGGGCACGAATACCGTTGATGTTGCTCAGCGGGTGCTGGAGGAAATCGAGGCAATAAACAACGATATCCCGCAACTGCATCTTGTTCCCATAATTGATACGTCGGAATATATTGAACGATCGATAACCAATGCAGGAACCTCAGCCGTATTCGGCGGCATCTTCGCCGTGATCGTTCTGATGATTTTTTTGCGCAGTATCAGGAGCACTGCGATCATCGCCGTCGCGATCCCGATTTCGATCATCGCGACATTTACAATGATGTATTTTTCCGGATTTACGCTCAACCTTATGACCCTCGGCGGACTCGCGCTGGGAGTCGGCATGCTTGTCGACAGCGCTATTGTTGTACTGGAGAATATTTTTCGCATCCGAGAGTCGGACTATGACGCCATGGGTGCCGCAATTCTGGGGTCAGAAGAGGTCACATCGGCTATTATCGCCAGCAACCTGACAACGATCGTTATCTTTCTGCCGATGATTTTTGTCAGGGGTATGGCAGGCATCATGTTCAGGCAACTGGCGTATGTCGTGAGTTTCGCTCTGCTGTGTTCGCTGACCGTTGCACTGACACTGATTCCCATGCTCGCATCGCGATTTCTTAGAGTCAATGTGAAATTATCGGGTTCTCACCGGCGTTCGGACCTCTCTGTTCTGCATACATCACTCGAGAGTGCGTATAAAAAGTTACTGGATAAGGCACTTCACCACAGAGTCACAGTGGCCATCGCCGTGGTCGCAATACTTCTCGGCAGTCTTCTGCTGATTCCTCTCATCGGCACCGAATTGATGCCGCAGAGTGATGAGGGGGAGGTTCGGGTCAGTGTCGAGATGGAAGTAGGGACCAGGCTTGCTCTCGTAGACGACGCAATGAGAGCGATCGAAAAAATTGTGGTGCAGGAAGTCCCGGAGATTAAAAATTTCGTAACAACGGTTGGCGGGGGCATGGGAGGTTATTCCGGATCGGTGAATGAAGGGGAGATCCGGGTTGCCCTGGTATCTCAGGCTGAACGGACCCGGTCCAGTGAAGATGTTGCCTCGGTGTTGCGGCGCAAACTCAGCGCGATCCCGGGTGCAACGATCAGAATCCGGGCCGGTCAGGGATTGTTTCTTCTGCGTCGAATGGCTGGAAATACCGAGCGGGTTGAAGTCGAGATACGCGGATATGATATTGACACGTCGCATGTTCTCTCAGAAAAAGTCATGCAGCTTGTCTCCGGAATACGCGGTGTAACGGACGCTCGAATCAGCCGAGCCACAGGCGCTCAGGAAAGAATTGTCACCGTTGACAGGGCAAAAGCGGAAGCGATGAAAGTGTCGGTTCAGGATATAGCGGAATTACTGCAGACAGTCATGTCGGGAACCCGGGCGGGTTATTATCGTGAAAACGGTGACGAATTCTCCATTCGTGTGAAACTGAAAGATGCTGAACAGCAGACACTTAACGAAATTCTGGATCTGACTCTCGTAAATGGTGACGGCCGGCCGGTTGTGCTTCGGAATTTTATTTCCCTGCGTTCGAAAATGGGAATGATCGATATCGAACGGAAAAATCAGGAAAGGATCGTTTCCGTTCAGGCAAACATTGCACAACGGGATCTGGGATCGATCCAGGACGAGATCCGGGAGAAACTGCGGTTGATGCCTGTACCCCGGGGATTCAGTATCAGTCTGGGTGGTGATTTCGATGAACAGCAGAAAACATTCAGGGAACTCGGATTCGGTCTCGTATTGTCGTTGCTGCTGGTATACATGGTGATGGCGTGTCTGTATGAATCCTTTCGGGATCCGTTCATTGTCATGTTTTCCGTGCCGTTCGCCATTATAGGTGTCATCCTGATTCTGCTGATCACAGGTACGACATTCAATATGCAGTCGTTTATCGGCTGTATCATGCTGGGAGGAATCGTAGTAAACAATGCCATTCTGCTTGTCGACTATACGAACCTCTTGAGGAGACAATACGGATTACCCCTGGAAGAAGCGATTAAGGAAGCCGGCAGGCGGCGATTGAGACCGATCATGATGACAACCATGACCACAATTTCCGGATTGATTCCGCTGGCACTTGGACTGGGTGAAGGTGGAGAAACCCAGGCACCTCTTGCGATTACGGTTATTGGAGGGTTGCTCAGCGCAGGATTGATCACGCTGGTATTTATACCCATTGTCTATTCATTATTTGAGCGAAATGGCCGGAGTGGGAAGATAACGTCCGATATCTCCGCTACCAATGGTGCGAAACCTGGGATGGAGGAGACGAAGTGAGTGTCATGTTTGTGAGACGTTTCAGGTTGGTTTCGTCCATTGTTGCGGTTCATTTTTTATGGCTCGGCTGTTCACACCCTCACGGAGTCTGGAAACCGGATGTGATGTGTAATGAAGTCTATAACGCTCATCTCCTGGATTTTCCACTGGAATCCGGGGCACCGGTTCCTGTTCCGGATCAGAACGGAAGCGAAATGGATGCAACCGGTACAGGATTGCCCGAATCCCTGACAATCACAGTCGATGATGCCGTAATTCTGGCACTACGGAATAACCGGGCCCTGATAACCGAGAAACTCAATCCTCAAATCCGTGATACCTATGTCAGCCAGGAAAAATCCGCTTTCGATCCGGGTATGGAAGGACAGATATCGATAGCAGAGGACAGGGAGATCGATGGCGACGTCGAATCGCGCACCAAATCGACACTGGGAAAAATTCTGGTGAGTGAAGCCCTTCCTCTGGGAACATCCTTCGAGATGGGCATGACAGTCAACAGGACTCGTGATGCTTCCCCGGAATACACAACGGAAACGACCTTGACTGCCACGCAGTCGCTGCTTCAGGGCTTCGGTTATAATGTTAACCGGGTGATGATCCGGCAGGCGGAAATTGATTCGGCGATATCTGAGTTTGAATTACGGGGATTCGCTGAATCTCTCATCAGTGAAGTGGAAGACATTTACTGGGACTATGTTCTCGCTCAAAACCAGGTTCGGATTGTTGAGGAGTCCCTGAATCTGGTACAGCAGGAAATGGATGAGACCAAACAGCGGATTCTCGTTGGGACTCTGGCTGAAACCGAGCTTGTTGCCGTGGAAGCGGAACACGCTCTGCAACTTGAAGCACTGATCAACGCCTGCAGTAATGTGGATATCCTTCGCGTAAAACTGCTCCGTCTGATTCATCCGGAGTTGATGATCCACACCGGAAGCACGATTACAGCTCTGAGTGAGCCGACTGTTCCTCCGTCACCGCTCGAACCGCTTGAAAACCACCTCGAGCTGGCGTTCCGGTTACGCCCTGACTTGAATCAGGCGATGCTGCAGCGGCAAAAAGGAGATATCGAACTGATAAAGACGAGAAATGGACTCCTGCCCAAATTGGATCTTTTCATCCAGTTGGGCAGAACCGGTTATGCGGATTCTTTCCACGATTCCATCCAAACCGGACCGGATCGAACCGATTCCGTCGAAGTGGGACTGACATTCGATGCATCGCTGCTTAACAGGTCTGCACGATCACGACAACACCGGGCTCTCCTGACTCAACAGCAACTGCGAATCTCTTTAATAAACATGAAGGATCTGGTTAGACAGGATGTAGAATTGGCATACATCGACGTCAAACGGACTCGACAGCAGGTTGATGCTACAGCCGGTACGAGCCGTCTCCAAAAAGAAAAACTCCGGGTTGAAACAGCCAAGTTTCATGCCGGCAAGACAACTGCTTATTTTGTTGCTCAGGCGCACCGCGATCTGCTTGGCAGCGAAGTGGAGGAAGTCAGAGCAATCGTTAATTATCTGAAAGCATGTAACCATCTCTATCTGATGGAAGGTTCGCTGCTGGAACGACGCGGTATCGCCGTCGGCCATATCTCGTCAGACAACTGAGAGATTAGACGGATCCCCTGATTGTCAAATCGAGTCACCTGTAAAATAGTGTTTACGGATACTGTTACCCATCAGAATCACGGGTAACAATCCGCCGGGATTTTTCAATAGAATATCTGTACAGGTGGTGTGTATCACTGCATCTCAAATAGCAGCCGTTTTCGAATCGGGTGGATACACGTTCCGTCACTGATTTCTGTCAAAAAGATTCGTACTCATGATGCTTTGCAGGCGGTGAAAGACTTGACAAGAAAAACGGATCTGTTTAGTGTAAACCCGCACGTTTGAAACAAGTCATTCAATGTTTTACAGAGGAGGTATCACTATGAACACACTGAGATTTTCAGCCATATTTCTGGCATTGGTTGGATTGCTTTTGATAGCAGGCAACCCCGTATCGGCAGATAATGTAACGGATCTTATGAAATCCGCCGAGCAGAATTATTCGGCAGGCAAATATTCAAAAGCACTGGAGGATCTGGATTGGGTCAGGACAGAAATCGCGAATCTTCAGCTTCAGGAGATGAAGAAATTCCTGCCGGAGGAAATTGACGGCATGAAGGGGGAGGACAGTGAAGGGGGCGCTATCTTCGGTATGCATTCAGTCAGCAAATATTACCCAAGTGAAGATGGCGAAAAATCAGTAAAAATAACAATTGCATCCGGCAAGTCGAGCCAGGGTGGAGCTGGTCTCGGAGCAATCATGGGGATGGCAGCGGCATTCGGAGCGATGGATGCGTCGAAGCAGTCAAAAATGGTTGTCGAGCAGGGATACAAAGGGAACTTCGCCCTCGACCCGGAAACAAAAGAAGGGACCCTGATCATTAACCTGAACGGTGGAGCTATGGTCAATGTCGAAACCGCAGGATTCGGTGATGAGAGCATGGCGAAAAAAGCGCTCTCAAAACTGGATCTGGCTAAAATCGACGAATCCTTGAAATAATTCGTTTTTCAGTAAAATCAGTTTTAAAAAAGCAGTTCACTGACGAACTGCTTTTTTTTGTCTCGGCACTTTGATGATCTGCGGCTTACAAATATCAGGGAGCATCAAACATCTTACCCGTACGGTAAACACGTTGTATAGTCCTTTTCAGAGGGACAATGTTGTATACTCACATCCGGAGGGATGATATGAAAAAAACAATTATCTTGTCATTGGCTGTTGTTTTCATTGGGATTTCCCCGGTCGTGCGTGCCATATCCGGACCCGTGTCCGCGTCAGCCGGGATATCCTGCCCTTTATGGCCGGAAATAGGCACTTTTTCCATTACAGCGTATGATCCCATATACAAGGAGTATGGAGTTGCCGTTACATCGAAATTTCTTGCAGTAGGCTCCGTTGTTCCTTTTGCGGATGTGGCATCCGGCGCTATCGCCACCCAGGCATGGGGTAATACTGAATATGGTGACAAGGGATTAAGGCTTCTGAACCTGGAAGCGGACGCAGCAACAACGGTCGAGATTTTAACATCAGCGGATCCACAGAGAGATTTCAGGCAGCTTGGAATAATAGACAGCGGGGGAAGAGCCGCTGCGTACACGGGAGTGCAATGTCAGAATTGGGCAGGGCATAAAACAGGGCGATTTTACACAGTACAGGGGAACATACTGACAGGGCCGGAAGTGCTGGACGCCATGGCATCGACGTTCGAAACTACGGAAGGCCCACTCGCCGAACGGATGCTGGCCGCACTCAGCGCGGGGCAACAGGCCGGCGGGGACTCACGGGGGAGACAATCGGCTGCGTTGCTCGTTGTCAGGCTTGCCGGTGGTTACAGCGCTATGTCGGATCGGGCGATCGATCTCCGGGTGGATGACCATCCGGACCCTGTGCCGGAACTCCAACGCCTGCTCCGGCTGCATGCGACAACATTCGGTCTGGCGTCCTATCTTCAGTCATTCTCGGCGTTTCAAAACCGCAACGATATACCCGCTGCCGAATCCTGTTTGAATCGGGCGTTGACTCGGGCGGAAACCCTGACCGAGCTTGACCCTGGCGTTCTGAATGCTGTCGCGTGGATGCTTGTGGAGAACAACCGGGAACTTGATCGAGCGCTGAAACTGGCGGAGCGCGCTGTGCAGAAGGACCCGAACAATGCAGCGATCATTGATACGGAAGCCACGATTTGCTGGATGATGGGAAACCCGGATCGGGCGATCCAATGTCAGAGAAGAGCCGTCGAGTTGGAACCAGGGAATGTGGAATTGAAGGAGAAACTTGATCTGTGGCTTACGGATCGGGCCGGAATAACGGATGCCCGTATCGTTGAATGATATGACTGAATGAAAATTGTTACAGATCGTCAACGTAGAATCCGTCCCGTCTGATACATGCCGGCATATTAAATGGATGTAATGAATTCCGGCAAGGATGTCGGTTAATATTGCGCGGTTATTGCGCTGGGCCGGCTGTTTCATTACACTGTCTGACAGGGATTTTGATGGGAAGGGGACCATGCAGTGTCCGAACAATTAAAAACCGTATGTAAAATCGCCTTTTTGGCAGCAATGATTCTATGGCGGATCGGATTCGCAGTGGCTGCCGTTCAACCATTGGTCGGGTATCATTCAGGAACCGCAGTCATTGAGCAGTATCATAAGTTTCAAACAGCGGACACTGAGAGTGATCTCATTTTCGCCCGTCGGGTGTTATCGGGCCGGCCTGACGCGGAGGGATATATTCAATCCACTTTGTTTCCGATTCGCTGCCACTATGAGAGCGAGGTGTTTCGGGTCATGGCGGAGGAAGTTCTTGCCATCGTGGAGGACTCCTGGCAACAGCAGGTGCTGGAGATGGGATTTGCCGCGCCACCACCGGATTGCGGGCACGATGGTTCGGACGATCTGGATGTCTATATTCAAACTTTGCCGGCAGGTGTCGGCGGATATGCAGCGTTTACCTGTTATATCGACTCGACACCGGAGGCGGATGCGGCGTCGTTCATGGCAATCTCCGACGCATTGACCGAGCAGTTTCTACGGAGTGCCGTGACTCATGAATTCAATCATGTTCTGCAGAATGCGATGGATTATTGGGAGCACATTACATTCAAGGAAATGACGGCTACATGGGCGATGGACTGGATGTATGACGGGGACAACCAGTATTTCGGCTATCTGCGAAGTTACCAGAAAAACCCTGACTGGCCGATGCACAAGTTCAGCACATCGAATACCTACCAGTATGGCGCTGCTATTTTCCTGCATTTCCTGTCGGAATACTATTCCGGGGGTTCCGCGTCAATCATCGTTGATATCTGGAAAGCATGTGCTCAAAATGAAAACCATAATGAGCCGGATTTTCTCGATGTTCTTCAGACGAAATCTCCTGTTATATCCGTAGGAATGGACTCATTCGGCGACTTGTTGACGGAATATGCCGCCTGGCGCGCTATCACCGGATCTAGAGATGACGGTGTACATTTCCACGATGGCGGACTCTGGCCGGCCGGTGCGGAGATCGATCCGGATGTCACAGTCGACCTCTCTGCAGAGATGCCGCCACCCGTTATGCCGATTAAAGCACCTTACGACTATGGGTTCTGCTATGTTGCAGCAGTCAATCCATCCCTTCTGGATTCGGCTCTTTCAATCGAGTTCGAAGGAGATCCTGAAGTGGATTGGGGAGTTGTCATCGTGCATAACCGAAATGGCCACAGCTCCCATCTCACCCAGAGAATGGAGCTCATCGGAGGATGGGGAATTGCTTTGCTTGATCAGGGGTTGCTGGCGCGTGCCGACGACCTGATGATAGGCATTGTCAATCTGTCTGCCTCCGCATTCGATCCCGATGATGGAACGGATGGGGAGCAACGCGTTTTCACACTGACATTTAAGAAGGAAACATCCGACACACAGTTGCTCCTGTGGACGGATCAGCCGATGACCGCTCCAGGGATGGCATACGGCTTGAACGTGGAATTCGAGTATCATGGTGCAACCGGTCAGGTGGATTTCTGGCTCTTCCTTGAAATTCAGGGAATGTTGTTTCCAGCCTTTACCGATGCATACGGATTGCCGATGCCGCTGGTGATTCCCGTGTCGACCGGGATGTCTCTCTCAGCACCCGTGCTGAACTTCGAATTACCGGCACTGGACGAGCCGATTCCGGTCCGGTGGCACGCCGGGCTGCTGCGTTCGGGTGTTTTACTTGATTACATGACGACAAGGAACAATTGTGTATCCGTTTATCGATGATGAGGGGGGTCCATATGAGATTCATTTGCCTGATATTTGTTTTCACGGTGTGTCTGGTCGTTGTTCTGCCGGTACAGGCAGTCGATAAATGGCTGATCAATGACGGTTTTGAGAGTGGAGGGACCGCCTATTACCAGATGGGTTTTATTGCGGATGAGATCATGGCATCGGTCTTCGTGCCGGATCCGGGAGATTATCCGATCAAGTTGAAAAAGATTCACACCCTTGTCCAGGACGGCGGATCGGGAGGCACAATTGGTGCCTTTGTCCTGATGATCTGGGAGGATTCAGGGGCGGTCAATCCGGGAACCCTGCTTAATACCCAATCCATTCAGCTCACTGCAGCTGGTGCCTATAACGAAGTTGACCTGACTTCGGATAACATCATTATCAACAGCGGCAATGTCCGGATAGGGTACCAGCATGTGCTGGATCCACCTCCGAGTTTCTGCAGGGATGGCGACGGCACCATTCTTACCCATAGAAATCTGATTTACGGCAATATCGGGATGGGATGGAACTGGTACTGGTCGGAAAACCTGGGTCTCCAGGGTGACTGGATCCATCGCCTCCAGATCGAAACCAATTATGCAGTCCCTACAGCAACATCTCCACCTCCAACAAATACGCCGACTCAGATCGCACCTACCGATACGCCGACTCCAGCGCCTCCGACCAGCACGCCGACTGCAACCGCGACGATGGCAACGAATACACCGACGGATACGCCAACCTTTACAACGCCCACTCCAACGAATACTCAGCCTACGGCGACGCAGGCTCCTCCAACCGCCACGCCAACTGCTACCGTGACGATGGCAACGAATACACCGACGGATACACCGACCTTTACAACGCCCACTCCAACGAATACTCAGCCTACGGCGACGCAGGTGCCGCCGACATCCACGCCCTTCCCGAGCGTTGTCTACTGGGACGCGCCTGAATATTTCGGGACAGATGCAGTCGCTGCCATCACAGTTGAGGATGCGGATCTGGACCAGGATCCGATGGTACAGGAAACGGTGACTGTCCGGGTATGGAGCCAGAATACAGATCCTTATCCGGGAGGTTTTTCGGTCACTCTGTACGAGGACGGTCCGTCCAGCTTCCGGTTTAGGTCGATTTATCCGCATGTCCGGTTTGGAATGACAAGCAGGCCGGAGGATACCATCATCGGCGTGGAGGAAGGGGAGACGGTGTATGTTCGCTACATTGACGCGACGACAGCTCAGGAACGTATCGACAGTGCGGTATGGTATTCGAGAACCCTCTCCATCGATTTCTCAATGCCGGATACTGTTTTTTCGACAGGCGAAACATTCAGTTGTGATTTGACGTTCAACAATGCCGGGGAGACAATTCAGCTCGATCTGTATGTGTTACTTGATGTTTTCGGGCAGTATTTTTGTTACCCGACATGGCAGAACGCCGGTGATGGCCTGGCATGGGACAGAACATTTATCCCAGGTGGTGAACAGGGAGTGATCGAAATTCTGCCGGCATTCACGATGCCGCCGGTCGACCCGCTGGGACCGTTGTATTTTTACGGTTGCATGTTCGAAGCCGGACAGTTGACTGTCGAAACAATGGTGTCGAATGTTGCCGTCACGGATTTCTATTTCGACTAAATAGTGGAACGCGGTCACTGATTTTTTACTTTAATTCCGACAATCAACCACATCGTGATCGTGAGGCACGAGAAATCATCCGGTTGCTTTCCCATGCGGGAAGGCGGCATCTATATGTAATATGACTCCGAGAGCCGGGATGATTGAGAGTGAAGAAGGATGAAGGGAATGGAGAATGAGACATGTTGGGCATGCAGGATGAGGGAAGGGAGAACGGCATTATGAGACAATGGTATGAGCGTCTGTTTGAAAATTATGCGAACCGGTATGAAACCGAATGCTTTGTGAAGGGAACGATGGGGGAGTGTGATTTTATTGAGCAGGAATTCAAATCCGCAGGATTACGGCGGATTCTGGACATTGGCTGTGGAACCGGCCGCCATGCGATCGAACTGGCGCGCAGGGGATTTTCGGTGACCGGCGTCGATTTATCAGAATCCATGCTGAAAAAAGCCCATGAAAAGGCAGCCAAAGCGGGAGTAAGTGTGGAATTCAAACAAATGGATGCGCGGCAATTGGATCTCCCGCTCGAATTCGATGGAATCATCATGATGTGCGAAGGATCATTCCCGTTGATGGAAACGGATGAGATGAACTACCGGATTCTGCAGAATGCCTGTCGATGCCTGCTACCAGGCGGGATTTTTATGTTTACGACACTGAACGGGCTGTTTCCGCTGTTTCACAATGTCGAGGCATTTCTTGCGGCGGAATCGGTGGAAGGAAACGCTCATTACTCGTCGAACTCGTTCGATCTGATGACGTTCCGGGATCACAGCAAAACAAGCATTACGGACGATGATGGCAATACGGTGGAACTGGACAGCAATGAGCGATACTATGTCCCATCCGAAATCACATGGCTGCTGAAATCGGCAGGGTTCGATTCGATCGAGATTTTCGGGGCGAGACTGGGCGCTTTCAGCCGCGATCACGCGTTGCGAACAGATGATTACGAGATGCTGGTCATTGCACATAAACCATTGTCGAACAATATATAATCCGAAATAGTATACGGTGCCATGCGGAATTTCAGCCGTTGTTGCGCGCTGCTCCGCCATCACTTATGATCCAACTATCGAATCACATAGGATCCGGCAGCATTCCATGTGCGTTTTCATATAGCTGATTTGGAAATCCGCGCTATATCGGATAAAATCTAAACCACATGGGGGACAACATCATGAAACACTCAAGCTGGATCATTTCTGTCGGCATTATGGTTGTTGTTACAGTAGCGGGGCATGCTGCGTATCTGCAGACCTACGGCACATTCGAGTGCATGGGTGTCATTGCGGATCTTGACGCCGGCGACGATCCCGATTCGGACGCTGTGGCTGCGGTGCAGTATCGCATTAGCGGGAGCTCCGATCCGTGGCGGACCGGTCATGAATTAAGCCGGGTCGATCCGCTCAGGTTTACCGGCAGTCTTTTCGGTCTGACTGATGGCACGGAATATGATGTTCGCGTATCGTTTGACGACCCGGACGGCGTGCTCCATGGCGTCACTCTTGAAATAACCGGTTCAACCCGGGAAGAAATCGATAGTCCCGATCCAGCAGCGTCCTTTTTCGCGTCTCCGTCCGGGAGCGGAACGGCATGCACAGAGGGAAGTCCCTGCAGTTTGACCGAAGCGCTGAATCAGGCGCAGCCCGGCGACGAGGTCGTGTTGCTGGATGGGGTGTATTATACCGGAGGTATCACTCCGCCAAGGTCGGGAACCACAGGCGCGCCCATCGCCATTCGGGCGGCTGAGGATGCCGATGCGATTCTGGATGGATCCGATCCGGCTGCTTTCACATGGTCGGCAGCCGGAGGCGGGATCTATCAGACAGCACTGAACACGGGTGATACGCACCTGGTTGTCGTGGACGGGGAACGGATTTACCCGTATCAGGATTATGCCGATATGGCTGGTCTCATCTGGGGACTGTCCGGCTTCTATTGCGACGGAGTGACGCTGCAGGTTCACCTGCTGGACGGATCGGATCCGGCGGGACATGACGTTATCATCTCGCGGTACAATCATGCATTTTATATTGATGGACTGGATTATCTTGTGTTCGATGAACTGATTTTTCGTTACTACGGCCAGGGCAGTTATGCCAAGGCAATCTATCTGAATAACGCAAGCGAGAATATGATCAGAGATTGCACGTTCACGGTTAACGATCTTGGGGTCGGTATCAAGCGTGAATCTCACCGGAATGTGATCCATAACTGCTCCTTCAACGATACGATCTTCGACTGGCCATGGGATGCCGTCAAGGCCGGTTCCGAGCTGGAGACCGGTGGTATCCGTTTCTACAGCCCCTGTTCCGGCCGGGGTACGATCATCCGCCACAATTATTTTTACGATTACTTTGATGGCCTCGGTGTCTGCCCGGACGAGACGGGTGGCGAGACGAACGAAACGGATGTCTATCGGAATCATGCGGACGATATTGGTGATGATTGCATCGAAACCGATGGGGAATGCGCCAATGTACGGATATGGAACAATCGTTTTAACAACACGCTGGTGGGGATTTCACTCGCGCCCGTCTACACCGGTCCCGTGTACGTCATGTACAACCTGATAACCAATACCGGTGCCGGCATTAACGGCTATCCCGGCAGCCCGTTCAAGTTCAACAGCGGGTACGGCCTGTCAGGGCCGATGTTCCTGTATCACAACACGTGCGATGCGATCGAACCGAGCAATCACGGGCTCGATATAAAGGCTCCGGGTACCTGGGTCAATATCACAACCCGGAACAACATCTGGATTGGCACGGATTATGGTGTTCATAATTACAACACATCCAACCCGATGGATATGGATTACGATTGTATTTGGACGACTCCCGGCAATACGCTGGTTCACTGGAATGGCGTGCATTATGCGACACTGGCGGAGTTCACGGCAGCAACCGGACAGGAACCAAACGGGTATGCTATCGAACCCGAGTTTGTAAATATCGGCAATTACGATTATCGGCTCACGCGGTATCATCCGCTTGTAGATGCGGGTGTATTGATCCCGGGCATCAATGATGATGATTATATCGGCAACGGACCGGATATCGGCGCTTTCGAGGCGGCAAACTGCTGTCCGGACGGTGATGTCGACCAGAGCGGAGTCATCACTGCCGGAGATGCCCAGCTGGCCTTCCTGATCGCATTGGGGTTGTATTCACCGACGGTGGTGGAGGAGTGTTCCGCGGACTGCAACGGAAACGGCGACATTACGGCGGGGGATGCCCAGGCGATTTTCCTGGTTGTACTGGGGCTTGGGAGTTGTTCGGCTTCAACCTGATCAGCTTCAACTCGTATACTGATGTCACCTTTACCTCCCCGGCGATCCTGAAAAAAACGCAGTTCGGGGAGACTGATTCAGTGACGGATGCGCGCTGAACTTAAAAACCTGGATCCTTGGAACTTAAAATCTCTCCGATTTGAGTTATTCATGAGATGATCCCTGATTACATTCCTTCCTGATTCAGGAGGCCGGCTTCGACGGACATTCGAAGCAGTCCTTCCTAAACGATAGACCAGGATTTCAGGAAGGAGTATTTTTATGTGTAAGCAACCTGTCATTAATCGCAAGGTGCGTCGAAAAAACAATGGTATTATTCTGTGGTTCGGATTATCCCTGTTGTTAACCGGTTTAAGTCAACCGGCTCAAGCCAAAACATTCGATGACGGCAAAATCGACGTGCTGATGCTCATCCCGCACCATTGGGGTGCCAACAGTTTTTTCAATTTCGACAACTTCAAAAAGATGGGCTGGCACCTGACCTCCGCAGCCGTGACTCCGGAAGTGGAACCCTGCAAGTGGTTCCAGAACAGCACCGGCGTCAGTAACTTTGTCGTCGATCACCTGATTTCCGAGATCACCGATGTGACGCAGTTCGATGTCGTGGCGATCATGTCGTCAACCAGTTCATACGGACCGTATGCCTACGACGACCTCCGCCAGGATCCCGATACTCTCGCTCTCATTCGCTCCGCAGTCGACAGCGGGCTCGTTGTCTGGGCCACCTGCGCCGGTGTCAGGGTTCTGGCTGCAGCCGACGTCATTAACGGCCGGCAGGTCATCGGGGCATCCCGCTTTCAGGCGGAGTATGAAGCAGCAGGAGCCACCTATCTCGGTTCGGATCATCCGCCGCTGATCGATGGTCCGATCGTCACTACCGTTATCGGAAACTACTACCATCACCACATTACCCAGGCGATTGTTCGTGCACTGGAGCGGGACAGTGCCGCCATGGGTTCCTTTGAGCAGAACATGTTGACCCTGAATCAGCAGGAAGTATCTTGGCCGAACAGTAAAGCGACGGATATTTTCAGCTGCGGATTTCCTTCCGGAGGCCGCGACATCTGTCGCCTGCCGACAGGTGACTGCCTGGTCACCGGATTCACGTGGGCCAACGGGAATCCGGATGCATTCCTGATGAAGATCGATGTGTCCGGCAATCTGCTCTGGAGCCGGACATACGGAGGCCCGGGCTGGGAATTTGGGAATGGCGTGTGTCCCGCAGGGGATGGAGGTGCTTTCTTCGTCGGAAGCACGACATCTCATTCGGCAACCGGTGACAGGAACATCTATGTTGTCAGAACCGATTCTACAGGTGCAGCGCTCTGGCAGAAGAACTTCGGCGGAAACAGTCTGGATGATGGCCGGTCGGTGTGCCGGCTCTCGACAGGCGATTTCATTATCGCAGGCCACACGGAGTCAGAAGGTGCCGGGGAGGACGATGCACTGCTCATGCGGATCAGTAATGCAGGTACACTGATCTGGTCACGGACGTTCGGCGGGGAACGGGCTGATATGGGGATGCACGTCTGTGAATCGCGCAGCGGTAATATCGCCATGGCGAGTGCATACGGTCTGATACCCAACGAGGATAACATCAACTACTGCATTTCGGAGTGGATTTTGTCTGGCGACCCGTTGTGGTCGCAGGAATTCGGGAACGAGGCCGGCGAAGGATTCGACTATCCGTATTCCTTACTGGCTTCATCAGATGGCGGGTTCCTGATGACCGGATCCAGTGACACGACGGTTCCTCTGGACACCGTAGTCATAAAAACCGGTCCGGACGGAGCGCTGCAGTGGGAACAATCGTTCCCCGGTCCATTTTATGAATACGGGATGGATGCCGTGGAGTTGAACGACGGGTATATCATCGCCGGCAACTCGGAACCGCCGGTTGAATGGAACAATGACCTGTGGATGATCAGCCTGAACCGTCATGGGAACAACACCGGAGAAAAACGGATTGGGGGCAGTGCGCATGACTGGGTCACGTCGATTGCACCCGGAGAAAACGGTGAGGTCGTAGCAACCGGCCACACCCTGTCAGGCGGTTCGGGGACCTGGGATATCTTCGTGTGCCATATCGAAACCGGTGCATCGCCGTCGCCGGGAGTGTCCATCGATATGCCTTCCAATCACTTTGCTCCGGGAGACCCCTTTTATCTGACTGCAAGATTGTGGAATCCGGCTCCGGCAGTATCCTCCGGCCTGCCGTTGTTCGTCTTCCTCGATATAGCCGGAGCTTACTATTTCTGGCCGGCATGGACTCAGGCAGGTGACTTCCGGGTTGTCGACCTTCAATCCGGTGCCGATGATATCACGGTGCTGCCTCAGTTCCCCTGGCCCATGCATGCAGGAAACGTGGAAGGGATCATCGTATATGCCGGAATGACCAATCCTGCCATGACCGAACTTTTCGGAACATACGACTATATTGAATTCGGCTGGGAGGAATAGACCCGTTTGATGAACAGCGCTTTTTTTCGTTCGAGAAAAGGCGCTGTTGTTTCGATCTTCACGAATTCAGGATTATGAGAGCTTGTTTTATCTCGATTGGATGTCAATCATCGTTCACACCCGGTGTCCCGGTGCGAATCACAAACGTTTCGATCATTTCGGTGATGAGAAGAATCAGCACCGGGTTCACCGTTTTCTGGGCCAGATTCAGAGCCTCCTGCAGGTACTGCAGGGTTTTCTCGTTGTTCCCTGCACGGTTCGAAATCCGGCTCATTCCCAGCAGGCAGAAAATCATGCCTCCCCAATCGGCTTCCAGCCGCTTCCGGATATTGAGACTGGACTGGTATCCGGTCCATGCGCTTGCATCGTCGCCGGATTCTTCGTCCATTGATGCGAGAGCCTGTAAGGACATGGCCACTCCCCATGCATCCCCAATGGTTCGTCTCAGCGTCAGGCTCCGCAAGAACGCCGCCCTGCCTGCAACGGGATCGCGCTCTCTCCGGGTGACCCCCAGACCTTCCCAGGTCATCGCCCGGCCCCAATCACTCCCTTCGCGGGTGAATATCGTCTCGCAGAGCAGCAGATCACTCTCTGCATCAACCGTTTCGGTCTCGAAATCAACGAATACGAGCAGCTCATATACCAGCGCCCATTCCGTGGTTTTACCGAATGGTTTTAGTTGCTCCAGCGCGGATATCAGGCAGGCCCGTGCGGCAGACCGCTGGTTGTACCGCATGAACCAGCCCTGCAGGCCAAGAGCGACAGCGGCGACGCAATTTGCTGCCGCAGAATCATCTGACCGGCCGGGCAATGAAGGGGCGGAATCATGCGATTCCGTATCGCCGGTTACTTTGCGGAGTCGAGAGGCGACACCGAAGAATTCGGTGCCTGGTTCGTAAAGGCTGAGAATATCGCAGTAGATGAACATGGGTAGAATCGCCTGCCGGAGGGCGTCCGCCAGTCCGGTCTCCGACGCACGGTACCAGGCGATCCGTACATTATCGAGATCGTCCCGGATGATCTGCAACGCAGCTTTCTGACCGGCTCCCTGCAGATCCGGCAACAGCGTATGCAAGAGTTTCAGATAGTGGATAGCGTGTCTTCGGCGAAGTTCGTCATGCTCCTTTGTCGTCTCCTCCAACTTTTCGAGAGCGAACCGGCGGAGCAGTTCGTGCATGGAGAACCGGTCGTCCCGGTTCCGGCGGAGCATACTTTTATTGATGAGCATCGTCAGGTCCTGGAGCGAGGCTCCAGTGATATGGCGCGCTGATTCAATTGTGAATGTTCCCTGCATGACTCCAAGCCGCCGGAATGCCGTGTGCTCTTCTGCGGTCAGCAATTTCCAGGAGTGAGTAACAGCGGTTCTGAAGGAGCGGTGGCGTCGGGGCATATCCGCCTTTGTTGTAACCAGAAAATCCAGATTATCATTGATTTCACGGGCGATGTCCCGGCAGGGGAGCGCGTTGACCCAGCCGGCAGCCAGTTCAATTGCGAGTGGTATGCCATCGAGCAGGCGGCAGATCGACAAAACATCCGCCATGTTGTCAGTTGTCAGCCGGAAGTGCCTGTCGACACGCCGGGCGCAGTGCTCGAACAGTGCAGGCGCATCACCCAATCGGATCGGATCGACCGGATTCTCCAGGGTCATTCCCTGGAGTTCATAGACCCATTCCGAGCGCAGGTTCAGCCGGATTCGAGACGTGCAAAGGAGTTTAACGTGCGGGGCATGACGGATGATGTCCAGGAGGAAAACAAAGTCACTGACTAGATGTTCGGCGTTATCAAGAATCAGCAGTATGGAACGCTGCCGAAGGTAATCAAGGAGTCGTGCGAGTGGTGCGTCCGCATGGGTTCTGCGATGTCCGTCCGGCAACCGGATCTCCCGGAGATTCTTTATCCCCAGTGCGTCATTGATCGACGGAAGGATTCGATCGCCCGTTTTAACTCCAGCGAGTGATACCCATGCGACACCGTCGTGGAAACAGTGTCTGCAGAGTTCCGCCGTGCGGGCGGCCAGGCGGGTTTTGCCGGATCCGCCCATCCCGGTTATCGTGACGAGACGGGTGGATTGCCGGGTGAGCAAGTCCCGGATATCAGTCAGTTCCTTGTCCCGGCCGACAAAGGGAATCATCGGGTGAGGGGGGCCGTTTCCGCCGGATGGGCGGTCGACCTTTTCCGCTGTCCGGGTTTTAATCTGGTGCAGCAGTTGATCGGTTTCCATCGATGGAACGGTGCCGAGTTCCGCTTCCAGCAGCGCTTTGCAGATCTGGTATTGCCGGATCGCTTCGGCGGCATGACCGGTCTGCGCATGGATCGACATCAGGCTGCGATGGATGGTTTCGTCCGATGGGATCAGTTCCAGATGTTTGTGAGCGATTTCGATTGCGCGCGGCCATTCCCGATTGGCGATAAAATGGTCAACAAGATTTATATTTATCCGGGCGAACTCCTTCTGAAGCATATGCGACTGGAGCATGATCCAGTGATCGAATTCCGCACTGTCGCGAAGACTGAAACTCTTCATAAAGGTGCCGGTGTAGAGCGCGGCTGCGGACAGGAGGCTTGCCAGGCAGGATTCGCACAAAGCGGTGCCATCCGGGTGGTGTTCCGTGATTATCGTCCGTTTTTCATTGAATACTGCAACATCCAGCCACAGGCGTTTCCGCCCGGAAGCAAAAGACACACTGTCACGGTCTGCGTCGAGAATCCGCAAAACGTCGTGCCGGTTGAGATCCCACAAGGCATTACGAAGGTGCATGCCGGCCTGCTTTGCCGGCGCTTCCGGCCAGAACAACGCCATCAGCTCCTCACGGGTGTGCGGTGTTCGAGTCATCGCCATATAGGCCAGGAGCGCCATTCCGGATTTCCTCGACAGTTTGAGCGGTTGATTGCGGTATTCAACGCGGGGTTTTCCGAACAGGTAGAGTTTCAAATCGCTCATGGCAGCAGTTTACTCTGCAGTGGGCGGTCTGCCAAGAGTGTTCAACGATGGGCTCTCGAGTGCTATTGGTTCACATCGACAGGTCCGCTTGGAGGATCGACTGCGTGCCAATCTTTCAGATGGGATCAAACTCGAGGTTGCGGAAAGACAGAAATCTTCTTCCCCACGGTCATACGAAGTTAAAATCGATGAAGGATGCCTGGATCCGGAACCATGAATAAACGCAAAGCAATACGAAGCGGGTCACATTCATTGTATCGAATGCTGAGAACAGGCTGGGACCGGGTAGACCCAATTCAAACCTGTTCTCCGCATCGATTCCATGGGTGCAACGCGAGAGATTTCCATGTGATATTCCTATAGTTCCGGGGATGAAGATTTGCGCTGTATGAGGATTTCCGCCGTTTTACATGTGATGACTCCGTTGACACCGGGCGCATTGAGTGGCACGATTATTCCGGCTTCGAGTGGATATCAATCGAATTGGGGAGCAGAACCATGCGGAGAACCAGCGCATTCAGTCTAATAAAGATTCTCGTGATCATGGGGTTTGCGGCGTGTTCAAAAACACCTTCCGGACCTCCGAATATATTACTCGTGTCGATCGATACTCTTCGAGCGGATCATTTAAGTTCCTATGGCAATCCACTGCCGGTTTCACCGTTACTGGATCATATATCAGTGCACGGAACTCTGTTTATGGATGTGAGTGCCCAGGCACCGTGGACAATGCCTTCGCATTACTCCGTATTTACGGGCCAATATGTCAGCCATCACGGAATGATGCTTTATCACAACAAGCCACGGACCGATATGGTGACTATGGCAGCTGTTCTGAAGGAACATGGCTATGATACAGCGGCGTTTACAGGCGGCGCAGCCATGTCCAGTCAGTTCGGATACGCCAAGGGATTCAATGTGTATGAAAGCCCGGGTTTAAATTTTGATAAATCGGTCCCTGCTGCGATCTCATATCTTAAGAAGAGACAGAAACAAACTGCTCAGAGTCAAGCACCTTTTTTCATTTTTCTTCATGGGTTCGATGTGCATTCACCGTATCGGTGCCAGGAGCCTTTCCCGAAGTTTTTTACTGGTGATTATGCATCCAACCCTATTGACAGTCGGGCGATTCCCATCCATTCCATGTCCAATAATTCATCGGATCTCGGACCATATCTGGCTCAATACGACAGTTGTATTCGTTCGGCGGATTCGTATCTGACTCAGCTGTTCCGAAAGCTAAAAGAATTCGATCAGTTGGAGAATACACTTGTTATTCTTTTCTCTGATCATGGAGAAGAATTCATGGATCACGGCGGTTTCGATCACAACTGGATGTCTCTATATCGTTGTGATATTGGGACGATCCTTATTCTGTCAGGACCCGGGATACCGGAAGGCGAGATTGTCGGCTATCCTGTTCAGAATGTCGATATTTTTCCTTGGTTAATGGATTATCTGAAGATTCCTGTCAAAACTCCCATTGACGGCATAAATCTTTTTGCAACAGAACGAATCAACGGCACGGGTCCTGTCGTCAGCGAGAATCTTCTTTTTCACTACCTGCTGGTTGATTCAGACAATGACTATTTTATTCAGAATAGCGTTCATTTCTGGGTGGGAACCGTCCGACCTGCGGATACAAAAATGTCGCTTGAAGAGGCTGTGTTCAAAGAGTTTGGCACCGATAACAGGTTTGTCCAGAAGCCCAATGATAAAGAGTTCATTATCAATACCGGCTTTATGAATGCTCAAATCAAGTTGTGCAACCCAGGTGACAATGAAGGATGTTTTGTCATGTTTGAAATCTTTGACATAATTTCTCCAGGGATGACGGAACGGATTTTCGAAAGGCAGCGCTGTTTGTCAGATGAAAATCCGGAGACAATCATCGGTTGGAGTGACCAAACCATGGGTAATTGTATATTCTCGATGCCGAATGATTCATATAAATTGTCACGTTCAGTCAACGAGCAGTGTCTGAGAATGGGGCGATGGAAATTGATTCACGACTTTGGGGATGATTCCATAGAATTGTACGACCTGGAAACAGATCCGGGAGAACGCCATGATGTATCGGATCGTCATCCTGACGTTGCTTTGGATTTTCGTATTAAATTAAAAGATGAATTCCATCATGTCGAACATCGCGATGATATTTTTTCTCTTGATGAAGTCGACAAAACAACCCGAGACTCACTGCATGCGCTGGGATACATCCAGGGTGATTGATTTATTAAGGCTTTGGTTGGTTGATGGGATGGAACGGCAGGTCCACCTGAAAGATGACACTGAAGGAGTGGATATGAGATGGAACTTTCGCATCGAATGGATATGGTTGGGATGTTGGATTCTTTTAAGCACATTAGTATCAGAACCGATAAGAGCGCAGGCTTGGAAAACCGATGTGCTGATCGAAGGTCGCGATCCGGTCGTCTCCCAACATGGAATGGTCTGGGATGAGACCGGTCAACTTCACCTGATCCTGACCGGGGACAACAGGTATCATCTATGGTACGACGGTCAGGCCTGGCAGAAAGACATGGAATTTCCAGATGACATTCAAGCCGGGTATGCCTGGGCTGCACCCGGGACGGACGGAACTCTGCATTTTATCAGCAAGGTTGGATCCTATCTCAGATATCACACAGTAACTGCATCCGGATGGGATTCAGTATATATTGATTATGCATATAACACATCCAACATATGCCCTCTGATCTTTGATTCTCTCGGAAATCCTCATACTGTCTTTAGCGAGTATAACGGAGACATTGTGCATGCAGTTTTCCGCGACGATAAGTGGACGAATGAGGTTGTCGCCTGTTCAGATACGGCGTTTCGCGAAGCCGGATTTGATCTTGATGACAGAGGATACGTCAATCTCTGTTTTGTGGCTGACGGGGAACTTAAATTCCGGAAGTTCAAGGGATCGACCTGGCATGAAGAGACTGTGCTGACGGGTACGCCCACGAATCTCATGATGAAACTGGACGATCAAGGTATTCCCCATATCGTGTATTTGATTTACGATTCAACAGACTACCAATTAGGTTACTCAACGAAAACGGGCGATGGCTGGGTGAATGAGATCATCGAACCCTGTTCCAGTCAGGGAACGCTTCTATTAGATGATAATAATACACCGCATGTTTTCTGCAGTTCGGGAGGCTTGAAGCATTATTTTCGGGACGATAATCAATGGGATGCGGATACAATAGACCCGGATGACACGTATCAACCCTATGTCTCTGCAGGTTTCGATCCTGATGGACGGTTGACGGCATGTGCCGTCAATACAGGCGGAAGATATGTGACTGTATTCAGATTGAATGAACAGGTATGGGAAGGTGAAAAGGTTCTCGAAACAGGAAAAATCAGTGGGATCAGGAATGTGATCGATCGCCACGATGTGATTCACGGAATCATGATGAACAGCGGGGCGCATCAACTGGAATACGGCACGATAAAAAATGGGAGTTGGGTATCCGAAATTCTTGTCCCGGACATGATGTCTGATGCCGGTCAATTGTCGATCGGGATCGACGGATCAGATCATATTCACTGCTGTTATGCCGATAATCGAATCAATGGGCTTGTTCATGGTGAGAAAACAAGCGCCGGATGGGTAAGCGAGTCTGTTTGTGAAGATTGTTATTTCCGCGCAAGCCAGATGGCGGTTGCGAATAACGGTGATTTGGCCGTTATTGCATCTTCTGGAATTGAATTGCTTCTGTTTCAAAAAATACAGGGAGTCTGGTCGACAACATGCCTTGGCACCGGTGATTACGGTGCGGTTTCCATTTGCATGGATTCTAAAAACGCCCCTCATGCGATCTTCTCAAGAAAGGAATCGAACGGCTACTCCATTAACAATGTCTGTTATTACATCTTCCAGGACGATGGGATCTGGACAGAAGAGAAGATTCATGAAACTAGTGTTGGATCGGGTTTGGAACAAATGGTTATCGCTATGGATTCTGCTGATATCCCCAGAATTCTGAAGATCTACGAGTATTGGACACATTATGCAGTGAGGGGGTGGTTTTACAGCATTCGTGATGATCAGGGGTGGCATGGACAGCAATACTCATACAGTTCGGCAACTTACTCAATATCCTTGTGCGTGAATGAGGAAGATAGATCATTCATCAGCTATAATTATTCGACTCACCTGCGTTTATTGATGGAAACGGATACGACTTCGTGGCTCAGGTCAGAGATGGGTGGATTCAACCAGAATTCCGCAAGGGATATGACATTCATGGTTGATTCGACCGGCAGGTTCCATCTACTGAATAACTGTAACGATGGATTGAATTATGTATATCTGCCGTTACCGGAAGCCGGAGTTCGGCTTGAAATGCCTGCGCAGGCTTTTTCTTATGGCGATACATGCTATCTCCATGCTTACATGAGGCATGACGAATCCCCTCTGTTACATGCTCCGTTCTGTCTGCTTCTGGAGTATCAGGGAAATTACTGGTTCTGGCCGGATTGGAGATCGACATTCTGCAATGTTTATGTAGATGTATGGCGACCCGGATCAATTGTCTCGATAATTCCTGGGTTCACCTGGAATTACAACGCGTCTGGTGACAAGCCGGGTGCCGAAGGGATGGTGTTCTGGGCCGCGCTGCTGAACGAGGACATGACGGAGATCATCGGGGGCATGGACGGTCTGGGACGGTGGGAGTTCAGTTACTATTGATTCACTCAAGGAAGCCGTTGAGGATTGGATGAAAAGGCGAATAGACGAATAGACGAGTGATCCCCGATGGTCAAATGCTGGGGCAGATCAATGTGTCTGCAGATTCATTTTTCATGACAAACTCCGTTGATTGGTTGTTCGGCGAGAAAACTTTCGCTCCACGATCATGCGACATAAGGATCCGGTTTATAAACAAAATTGCACGGATTATCGTAATATCGGGAAATCAGGGTTATCATTTTCCGATTGGCAGATCATGGAGGTAACAGTGGAACAGCTCAACATACGCAGTATCACCGGCAACGAGCGGCTCGATGTCATGTATCGTCTCGCTACATACGCTTTTCGTGCGACGCCGCCGCTGCCCGACCCGGTACCCATGCATGAGATGATCGCGCGCAGGGAACGGACGATCTGCCTGGGGGTGGAGGAGAACGGCGAGATCGTCGCTACGGCGGCATCAGCTCCGTTCAAACAGAATGTCCGCGGCAGGATCCTGGGGATGGGCGGGATCTACTGGGTCGTCACCGTGCCACAGGCCAGGAAAAAGGGCTATTGCAAAACCCTCATGAAACAACTGCTGGCCGAAATCAGAAACGAAGGCCGGCCGGTCTCGTGTCTGTATCCGTTCCGCGAATCGTTCTACGAACGCATGGGATATGTGACATTTCCACAGATGAAAAAAGCGGTGTTTGCACCATCCGGCCTGTTGCCGGTGATGAACCTGCCGCACCGCGGCTCCGTCGAGCTGAAACTGCTGTCGGACTGCGTCGAGGAGTTCAGACGGTATCTGGCCGAATTGCAGTCGGTAACGCACGGGCTGGCATTTTTCGAAGAACTGACCGACAGTCCGGATGCCTTGAAGAGTGTCTGGGCAGCGATCGCGCGAGCGAACCACAAGATTTGTGGTGCCATGCTGTATCAACTCAAGGGTGAGCACCCGACGGAATTTACGATGCATGTCAGCCGTTTCTACACCACGACAGGTGAAGGCCGCTATCTGCTGCTCGACTGGATCGCCCGGCATACCGACCAGGCCCGGACGATCGAGATGACGCTGCCGGCTTATGAGTTGCCGGAAACCTGGATGTCGGATCTGAACGTCAGTCTGGAGACATTCTATACCGCTCCGATGGGACGTGTGGTCGATGTCAACGGGCTCCAGGGCATCGAGGCTGGCCCGGGCCGTATCCGGTTCGCATTGTCGGACCCGATGTGCCCGTGGAACGACGGGTGCTGGCAGTTCACATCAGATGACGGACGTCTGTGTATCAAACGGGTTCGGACAGCCGATTGCAGGATGGATATCCGGGCATTGTCGGCGATCATCTACGGAACGCATGATACCGGCGACATCAATGCGCGCGGTTGGGCAGATATACCGGAGGACGGCATCGCGACGTTCCGGCGCATGTTCCCGCGAAAACTGCCGTATCTGCATGCGTTTTTCTAGGATTAAAACTTATTCGATGAGATGATCGGTGCTTACTCGCGCCGTTCCAATTTCATCGAAAATCTTTCCTGATCGTTATTGTCATAATGCAGTCCGTTGGATTGCCGTCTTTTTTTGCAGATTCAAACGTCCACTGCCTGATTGCTTTGATGTAGGCATTTACCAGCACTGGATCGGGTTTTTCCGGGTTCTTGATGAGTCTGACTCCACATACTGTTCCGTCCCGGACAATGACAACATCATAGATGTATATGCTCCAATCTGCACTGAACTCTTCCCCAAGAACCGGATCGCCAACGGCTCACGGCACAGTCTGAATCAGTCGAAAACCTATCACCGATCGCGAGTCGGGCGCAGCAGGTCCCCGCCATGCTGAACGAACGGTCGATGGGTACCCTGTCCATGCACCGCTCTTAGCTATCCGGTTAAAGCCTGTGGCAGCTCCGGTCGGATCGATGATCGGATCGGCGGTATAATCACTCATCCAGTCCCAACACCACTCGGCTAAATTTCCATGAATATCGAACAACCCCCATGGATTCTGCAGTTTGCTGCCCGACACCGCTGCTCCACCCGGATAGTTGGCGCAAAAAACGGCGTGTTGCTCCAGGGTGGTGAAGGATCCGGGTGCACAAACAAAGCAGGTCGCTCCGGAAAAGTTCAACTCTTCGCATGAAAAAATGCCTGTTGTTCCCGCCCGGGCGGCATACTCCCATTCGGCTTCCGTCGGCAGGCGATACCCTGATGCACCAAAATTGCAAAAGAATGGACCATACAGATAATCGTCGGAAGTAATCGGAGCCGTGAAGGCTTCGTCCGAGTAATAACACTGTGTCATTCCGTTCTGAATCGACAGAAGATTGGCAAACAGAATTGCTTCATACCAGAGCACCTGATCGGCGGGATGATCCATTGAAGGACTGAATTCGCTGCTTGGATCAGTCGGAAGTGACGACTGCACTGCCGCCAGATCCGCCCACAGTTGCCGGGTGACCTCCGTTGTCATCATGTTGAATCCGCGAGTCAGTGTGACCTGATGTTGCGGTCCTTCGCCTTCCCAGCGGCAGGGTTCCGCATCCGGTGAGCCCTGAATAAAAGAGCCGGGAGCGATATAGACGACATCCAGCTCGAAAACAGCTGGTGTCGGGGTTGGAGTAGCCAGGGGATCGGAGCAATTTGCCATGCCCAGAACCACCAGGAAGATCATCTGCGCGTCTCCGGCCGTCACATCACCGTCGGCATTGCAGTCCGCCGCGCACTCCTGCTCAAACGTCGGTGTGAACAGTCCCAGCGTGATTAAAAACGATGTCTGCGCATCACTGGCGGTAATTTCACCGTCAAGATTGACGTCTCCGTGATGAATGCATTCCGGTGTCGGAGTCTGAGCCAGCGTTGCCGGCAAGGCCGCGGATATCCAGGAAACGCAGAGTGCGAAAAAAATTAGCACAAAATACCTGCAGAAAAAATGATCTGTCATGGGATGTCCTCCGCAAAATTCAATGAGAGAAACAAGAATGCAGAAATTCTATCATGTCATGGCGGATGTGTCTATTTTTGAACCCCGTTTCTGATTTCACCCGACTGTATGGTCTCCTTTACTTATTCGAACCGGATGGGTCGCCAAGATTTTCCCGGTCTTGCCTGAGTATTCCATACAACTCGAGATCTTCCGCTTTGCCCCATTTCATCACGTGCTGCCGTCGGCACCCCTCGTGCTCCATGCCGACTTTCAGCATGACCCGACCCGAAGCCGGATTCCGGCTGAGGTGGCAGGCGTGAACGCGAATGAGATCGAGTTCCTCAAAGGCGTATTGCACTGCAACGCGGACCGCCTCCGTGCAGTAGCCCCGGTTCCAGTAGGGCTTTCCAATCCAATACCCAAGCTCCGCCTGGTGACCTTTCCGCATCCCCATCAGGCTGATCGCTCCAACCAGCGCGCCGTCCTCCTTACGGACAATCGCCCAGGTCACACCCTGGTCCTTCTCAAACGCGTCGGCATGGGTGGAAATCCATTGCTCAGCCATTCCGTCCTCATACGGATGCGGAATGGCGAGTGTTGTATCGGCGATCGCCCGGTCGCCGGCGAGACGCCTGACTTCCGATGCGTCATCGATGTTGAAAGGCCGCAGACTAAGGCGTTCCGCCTCGATTTTGGGTATCTGTTTCATCTCCCACCTCATTTTCCCATCGTGCGCCCTGAAGGGGCGCTGCACAATGAGCCGGTTGCAACGCTCCGGCTCGCAATAAAACAATCGACGTCTCCGTGATCCCGCAATGAGCCGGTTGCAACGCTCCGG
>JAFGEQ010000020.1 GCA_016931515.1 candidate division CSSED10-310 bacterium
CATGATGATCTCGAGGGATATGTGATCCCGTAACGTTGTCGACAATCTGAATCACTAAAGCGCCGGTCGTATGCCGGCGCTTTTTTTACTGTGTTTATCAACTCCATAACTGGATGCAATCAACCTCCAGATGATCTGCTTCAGATTATGAAACGGAAAACGGGCAGGGTTGAGTAATATGCTCTGCCGTTTTCTGAGAGAATGGCATGATTCTTGGAATAAACGAACCCGAGGTTATCTGTTTCTATCAGTGAACTCTGAATAAGGTATCACTGGGACACATCATTCATTATCAGGAGGACTACATGGCTAATTATTTCAAAGCGTTTATGGTACTGACAGTAGCGATCGGGATGATCGCGGGTGCCGGCGCTTCCGGTTGGATTAATCAGGATAATCAGGTTGTCCACGTTACATCCAGCCATTGGGATGCTATTGATATCGACGTGAATATCGATGGTATGCAAACCCGGGAAGTGACAACCAAAGGTGGAATTTTCATGCAATTGAATGTTGTCGGCGATGCGTGGAAGGGCGAGGTTGGAAGTCCGCGGTTGCCGGTGATCCGGAAGATGGTGGAGATTCCGTATGGTGCGGAAGTTAATCTTAATTATACAATTGACGAACTTCAGACCCTTGATCTGGGCTCTGTTCAGGTGATTCCGGTTCAACCGCCAATTCCCAAAATTCAGGGTGCGATGGAAAATGCAATGTTCCGGATTGATTCAGAACTGTATGGCAGGGATGAGTTTATCTCTCAACCGGACGTTCGCATCCAGGACATCGATTTTATGAGAGGACACCGGATTGTTGTGCTGGAAATATCACCGGTTGCCTATAACCCGGGTGAGAATCTCCTGCAGTTTGCCGGTTCAATATCGATCCGATTGGAATTATCTAATTCCGACCGTGAGTTAACCCAGCGTATGGACTACAGGTATTACTCAACTCCTTTCGAAGTCTTTTTCCAGGACAATGTCCTGAACTATGGCGCTTATCGCAGCCGCGATTACACGTTTCCTCCTGTTACTCCGATAGGATATCTGATCCTGAATGTTGCGGATTACTCGACTGCAATCGCTCCATTCGTGGAATGGAAAACGATGCAGGGGTATGATGTAACCATTGAAGTGGTACCGGCTGGTGCCACGACGACAAGTGTCAAAGCGATAATCCAGAATGCATATAACACCTGGCCGAATCCTCCCGCTTATGTACTGCTCAACGGTGATACCAACACATTGCCGGCATATACAGGCGAAAATTCAGGATCGGCTGATGACAATCAATATACGGAACTGGAAGGTACAGGTTATTATACTCCGGATATCATGATCGGACGATTCCCGATCCGCAGCGTGACTGATCTGGAGAATATCCTGGCAAAAGATCTGCAATGGGATCAGACGACAATGCCGGATACCGGCTACATGAAAGATTCTGTATTCCTGGCATCAAGTGACCATGCATCCATGTTGGAAGCAACACATGAATGGTGTTTCAATAATCACATTCTGCCTTATGATCCGGCCAATATCTATCATTCTGTCTATGAACGTCTGGGTGGCGGAACCTCTGATTTCGCCAGCAATGTCAATGCCGGTCGAGGATTCGTCTGCTATTCCGGTCACGGTTATGGGGATGGAACCGGAACAGCCAGTGTGCATTTCGTTCACTCGAATGTATCCGCGCTGACCAACGTTGATAAATACGGTCATGTAATGGTGTTCGCATGTGGCACGAATCTGCATGATCAAACAATATCGTTCGGCGAGCGCTGGCTGTTAGAGGCTAATAAGGGATCCGTATCGTACTGGGGAACATCCGACAGCTCATATTGGGACGAAGATGATTACCAGCAGCGCGAGATTTTCCGGATTCAGCATGAGGACCATTATTACACACTCTCATCCATGTATCTTGCCGGATTGATTGAAGTGTACATGCAGGGTGGAGCATCCGCTTACTATTTTGATATCTATAACCTCATGGGTGATCCATCGACGATTTTCCATGGACGGATTCCAATGGATCCGGTTATCGATGCTCTCCAGAACACAACTCCCAATCCTCAGACATTCAATGTGAACGTGTCTGATGACAGCGGCCCGGTCAAATATGCACTGGTCGCAATCAATATGAATGGCGACCTGCTCGGGTCCGCTTTTACAGACGCCGCCGGTGATGCCGCTATCTATATCGAGCCAACCGAACCGGGAACGGCATCCATCGTGGTGACAGGCCGGAACTTGATGAAAACTGAGCAATCACTGATGGTCATGGCTGCCGGTTGCGGCTTTGTCACCTTGGATAGCGCGCTGACAAATTGCGACGATTTACTGGGAATAACTCTGTGGGACGCGGATCTGAATGTGAACCCCGGAGTTGCTGATACGGCATCCGTGCAGATTTACTCCGACTCGGAACCGTCTCCGGAAACAGTTGTATTGACGGAATCAGGCCCGAACACCAGCGAGTTTGTTGGAACGATCATGACATCTGATTCGAATTCGGGACTCGGATATTTGCTGGTTTCGGATGGCGATATCGTTACCGTTCATTATCATGATGCGAACTGCGAGGGATCGCCTGCGGATGTCTATGACTATGCCGATGTCGATTGTGTTGGTCCGGTCATTTCCAATGTGACGATTGAAGAAATCTCCACCAACTTTTTCACAGTAACCTGGATGACTGACGAACCGACGGATACTGTGTTGGTTTGGGGTGATACTACACCACCGGCGAATACGGAATCCATCGCGGAATTGGTTACATATCACGCGGTTACAATTGAAGGTCTGGATGACTGCACCATGTATTATTTCATGGTCTCCGGTACCGATGTCGGTGGTAATACAGCGACCGATGATAACTATGGATCGTATTATACGGCTATTACCTATGAACTGGTGGTGTTTCTGGATGCCAACATGAACACAAATCCCGGATGGACGTACCAGGGTCAATGGGCTTGGGGTGTTCCTGCAGGAAGCAGTGGTGATCCGTCCAGTGGCCACACCGGATCGAATGTTGTCGGTTACAATCTGAACGGTTCTTACTCCAACAACATGAGTGCGACGTATTGCACGACGCAGAACATGGATTGCAGTGATGCGGGCGAGGTTTTCCTGAGCTACTATCACTGGCTCGGAATTGAGAGCAGCACATGGGATCACGCATCGGTTCAGGTCTCCGGTAATGGCGGTTCTTCCTGGACAACCATTTGGGATCATACGGGAGATTCGGTTGCGCCTTCTTCGTGGAGCTATGCCGAGTTCGATATTTCCTCGGTCGCAGCCGGTTCATCCAATGTGCAGATCAGATGGGTCATGGGAACAACCGACAGCTCCGTTGTTTATTGCGGATGGAACCTGGATGATGTGCTGGTGAGTTACACAGCCGAGTGCACATCGGTTGCAACACCGACCCCCGTACCGACTGCAACCCCAAACCTATGCCTGAATACGGGTGATGTGAATGATGATGGATCCTTAACAGCCGGTGATGCGCAGATGGCATTCCAGATTGCACTCGGAGCCATGATTCCGACCGAAGAAGAGGAATGTGCTGCGGATTGCAACGGCGATGGTGATTGTACTGCCGGTGACGCTCAAAGTATCTTCCTGGGAGCCTTAGGGATGGGATCATGCACGGACCCGATTATAGGTCGAAGCGAATCCCATACGGCTACCCTGTCCCGAAAAATGGAATTGATATCTCCTGATTCAGATCTGCTCTGGGTCGAAAACAGTGCAGTCGCTGTCGGTGAGACAGTCAGTATCAGCATCTGGCTGGATAATCCTAAAACCGCTATCGATGCATTCACTCTCAATGTTCGATATCCGGTTGAACTCTTGGAACTCGTGGAGGTGACAGAAGGAACTCTGAATCCCGAGTGGCTCGATTTCGGATGGAATGACTCCAGTGAGGGGATTGCAACGATAGCTGCCTATAATTCGGGGCTGGATGATTATGAGATTCAGGCGGCCGGCAATGGATCGCTGGTCGTATTGACATTCCGTGCGTTTGCAGATTTGTCGACTACGGATGTCTCGATCATCAGAGCACAGGACGATCTTCAGGGCTTCGTGATTCACTAATCAAGCAGACTCAGAAATGCGCCGGCTTTTTTGCCGGCGCATTTTTTTTTATTGAAATCGATTGTATCGGTTGACATTGACTGCTTGTACCGGTATATGGCCAGAAATTTGTTGACGCATTGAATCGGAAAAAGAGCAGTTTTATGAACCGAATAATTAGACGTTACGGTTGTTTCAGTATTCTATTATGGATATTTTTCTGTGGAAGTGGAAGTCATGCACAGATCCTCGGCTATCCTCTTCCCGGCTCGACAAACTATCCGGATTCAGACGGCTGCCGCCTCGATAAAATATTTTTGGACAATGACAGAGCATTCAACCTGATCATCGCTGATGAAACAACAAACTCGGCGTTGCTTGCTTCAAGAAGTTTCGATATGCCATCCATTATCCGCTTTGATCTGGACAATAATACAAAAACCGGGAAAATTGATCTTGATAACGGCATGTCGGCTGTCACATGCGGTTGTTTGTGCCCTTTAACACGCGAAATCTGGTTCGGTACAGACGGTTACCTTGTCGTTATTGACGCGGATCGTTTTATACTGAGCGAAATCATACCGATCGATGCCGCTCTGACAATCGGACTAGTGATGAATTCGCAACATGATCAGATATTGTGTCTCGTAACAGGAGATGTAGACACAGTGTTGACTATCGATCCTCTGAACCGCTCAATTCAGAGTCACCCGATTCCGCCGTTTTCCAATACTTTTTCAGATATGCAGTTCGATTGCGACAATCAGGTTCTCTATATCCTTACGGATACCAGCCCTCCAGCTATAATTGCTGTTGACCTGAACGATTTTTCTGTTTGCGGGAGTCAGGTATTGCCTGTCTCGCAATCCGCCGTAACCTTCACTCTCAACGAGGTTAGGGACGAGCTGTATATTGCAATACCGGGCTCTCCGGCTTCAATCCATCGCCTTTCCCTGCCGGACCTGTTCTACAATGGATCGGTTGAACTGGAATCTGAAGAGAGACCACGAGGATTTATGACATGCGACAGCAGTGGTAACTATCTTCTGGTTAATGACAGCGATGGAACCAGTGGGTTGATTCGCATAAATACGTATCTCTTTCAAAGGCTCGATCGGATGGATTTTCCATCCTCGCCTTTTCCAACCTGTTGTGCCCGGTATGAAGACATGCTGCTGATAGCGACAGAGCACTCCCCGGCTGCACTGATAAGCGTTGATCCGGATTCTTTTCAAATGCTTAATCAATACACGTTCCCAGATAATGCAGGAACCGCCGGTGCCTTAATTTTCGGTTTGGATCCGGAGAGAGCATTCGTGTCCGTTCTGAACAATGGGTTTGCGAGGCTCATCAAACTGGGTGGGATCAATGGTCATATCGAATCCGTTTACGACTATCCGGACATCCATGGTCACTTGACTATGAACGCGGGTCCCGATCAGGACAATAACAGTTTCTGGATCGAGGAGGATGCCAACCAGTCAATTCTTTCAATCAGTCTGGAGACGGGTGAACTCCTTCAACGGCAATCGTTACAGTCGGGACAGATCTGTAAGGGTCTGATCTATGATCAGGAAAATGATGGAATTTTGATGCTTACCGAAAATGCGATATTTTTCTTCGATCCGGATGAATTGAATGTCATCGATTCCGTTTCGCTTGATCAGGAAATCCTGCCTGCAAGAGCGTTCACGCTTGATGCGGAGAACAATCGGCTCCTTGTTGGCGGCGGTCTGAATACCAACAAATTCTGGACTTACTCGATCATACCCTTGGGTCTGTCAGGGACTTTGGATCTTGACGGCCAGGAGAAGAACGTTGTGGCCATGAGCAACGATGCGGTGAATGGCAACACCTATCTTGCAGTCAGTTCAACGCCTTATAAAATTAAATGCTTCGATCAAAATAGCAGTGAATTCACTGGAACGATTGATCTTCCGTTCAACGGCAATAATCTTCGCTCGATCTCCTATCAGACAGCATTTCGCCAATTGTACGTGTTGGATAAGAACACATCAACCACCTTGTACCGTCTTGATACCGATTCATTCCAGTGGCTTGAATCAATTCCCTTGTCCCCGGGTGAGTATGTTTTTTCCTGTGCTTCATCCGGAACTTATCCATATTGCTACGCACCAATGAGTGGCAGTCATGCGGCTGTCATTCGTTTTGGATCGACTTGTGCCCATGCAATCCATGGTTCTTGGGCAAATCTCCAGCATCCTGCAAGAATTGTTTCGTTAAAATTCTATGCCCATACTGGCGGAAACCTCGTCCGATTCGCAGTCTATAGTCAAAACATGATGTCCTGCTGGCAATCCGATTTCATTGAAAATACAATACAGAACGATTGGCTGGAGGTTGATATCGAACAGGGAACACCCTCCGAATTGGAGTTGCCGGCAGGGCAATACCTGTTGGCATTCCAGATTTCAGATGACGAAGATACACCTTCCGCCACGTGCTCTGCTGTGAACTCCGGTCTTCGGAGTATGTGGCATTTCAGTGAGTTTCCATCAGTTGTAATTGATCACGAGCAAACCGCGATATTGTGGTCGATTTACGCTGATTGTTTGATTCTGCCAGGCTCGCCAACACCCACACCCGGCGAATCGCCGACCCCATCGCCAACATCGACGTCTTCACCGGTTCCTCCAACACGCACTCCGACACCCACCCTGACTCCTGTGATTTCCCCGACACCTCGTCCCGGATCAGGTGTGGAGCTATCAATATCTAGAAATATCTTTCAGCCCGGTGACACGTTCTGGCTGGATGCGCGGTATGCCAATATGGATCCATCACCCAGGAATCTGTTGCTTTACATTATTTTGGATGTATACGGCAGGTACTGGTTCGGACCCTCCTGGTCACAATCCCCGGATGCTTACGTCTGTCATGGCGTCATGGGGGAAAGAACAAGCCGGATATTGGATTTTGAATGGCCGGAGGTGGAAGATTCTGCAGATGGGCTTCGATTCTGGGGTGGGATAGTTGAAGAGGGAGCAGAAACGATTTTCGGATATTATGATTACGTTGAATTCGAATATAGAGGAATCCCCAAAACACCGACTCCAACCGTAACACCCAGTGGTACCCCGGATCAGACGCCCGAACCGACGATTCCCTCACCGACGCCCACAAGTGGTCACCATCAGATCCGGGTTGATTATATTACCGACGACCCGATGCATTATGCCGGTGAATATTGTGAAACCGGTGAAGTCTACTGCTTCGCTCCTGAAAGAATGGGCTTTTGCTCCGGATGGCAGTCTGTTTTACATCTGAACAACCAGGGTTCATCAATCGCTTCTATAGACCTGCACATTGAAGGATTCGCCGCCGATGATTACCAACTCGAGAGTGATATCGTGATACTGCTGCCTGGTGAATCATATGATGTAATGGTCAGGTTTTGTCCGACTTTGCCGCCGGATCAGCTCAAAATGGCTGGATTGCACGTGACATGGGGCGGTGGTGACGCAACACTCGAGATCAAAGGGTGGTGTGTGGCAGGTTGACGCTGGGTACGGAGGTCTGGAAAATGTTTATTAAGAAAAAGATGGAACTGTTATTGTGGATCGGAATCATGATCAGGGTTTCATCCGTTTGGGCTGGCGTCATGGGAATTGATCAACCGGGTACGACTGATTGGCCGAATCATTGGTGCGGATGCATCTCCGATGTCCTTCCTCTCGATTATGATGCTTCACCATCATCGATAAGCATCGATCCAGTCCGCGGCAATGCCTATGTTACTTTCAGTGTTCACTATACTCCATATATCAGAAAAGTCTCTTTGGCAGATCTGAGTTTCGAAGAGCCTATCAAATGGAATTTCTCACTGGGTTCGATTCTCGATGCAACCCAGATGCCCGGCATGGATCGCACATTGTTCCTGTCACATACGGAAAACCACTGCTTCCTGATACAGATGTCGAACCTCAATGATCAAATCGTTCATATCAGCAAGCTGGACTGCCAACCGATTGCTCCCCTGATCTACTCTCAATTACTCCATTGCGCTTTCTGCAGGGATGGCAACGATTCACGCAAAGTTTATAAGATTTCGATCGGAACAGGGGAGGTTTTCAGTCTGACTGCTAACTTGGTCGAATCGGCTGTGATCGATCTCATTTTTGATGAGGAGTCGGGCTTCCTTTACGCGCTTTCCTCCGATTATCCAGGTGATGTGATTCGCATCGAGGGCGAAACATTCCAGGTCCAAAATGCAATTACATTACCGGGATATCTCCGCTGTGAACAAGGTCTGTTGGATCCTGCGAACGAACAGATAATTATTAAAGCTGAAGGAGCTACATATAGCGACAGATATTTAATAACTGTAGAAATTCAGAATTTTACAACAGGAAGTTGTGTTGAGTTGCCAAGTGCTGAGATTGCTTCAAAAATACTCGGTACTTATGAAGATTGTATTTTAGTACTCGTTTCTGGTGAACCATCTGTATTAGTAAGATATACATCATCAAATCTGAATCGATTAGATGATTCAATTCTCCCAGGAGGATATGGTGTTTTCTCAACGGCAGACATGCAGGGCAATTCGGCTATAATAGCAGATGATGCGATACCCACAAGAATTGGTCTTGTATCTTGTGATCCTTTATCAGCACTCTCTTTTAACCAATTCTCAGGAAAATCTGGAAAACTGAAATCGATATCAATAAATCCGTTAAAAAATGAGATTATTGCTGCGTCCTTGACGGTCAATCCAACATTTTTATTTAGGATAGATGCCGATGGGATGTATCAAACTGACAGTATCGAATATTCACTAAACATTGATGGCTCATTATCCCTTATAGATTCAGCGAGTATAGGGAATTTCACTTATGGTTTTCATAGCGGATCTCCCAGCTATCTTGTTCGGATCAATAACTCGGACTACAGTATCGACATGCAGGAGCCCCTGCCGGATTCATTTCCGGCTGTCGATATGATCGTCGACGACATGTCGGGAAGTGTCTTTATTCTCAGGAGTTCGTCCATCAGCCGGCATGATTCCGAGACTCTGGTCCTTTTGGATGTGGAGGAATTCGGGTATCCCGATGACGGCCAGGTCTGCCTGATTCATGATCCTATTCGGGATCAACTGATTGCATGCAACAGCCGGGGAAAAGCGTTCAGAATTGCGAAATCGCCCCTGGCGGTGATCGAAGAGGCACTCCTTCCGGCGGCTGCCATGGGCAGCATCACGCAGGGCGTCTACCTGCAGGGACGCGATGCCGTCGCGGTATCGGTAAAGACCGGGGAATCCGAACCGGCGTATCTTGCGGAACTTGACCTGATGTCATTCGAATTTACCGAATTCATCGAAACCGCTCCACTGGAGACGGAACTCCCCGCTATGACCTATGATTCATCCGGGCAGTTCCTGACTTATGGTGTCGGGCTTTTATATGGCGGGCTTGTCAGTTATCGAGTACATCCTTTCGAAAGAATTAATCAGCATGCATTAGATTCTATAGGAAGATATCTTCAAGATGGAATACAAAACTCTGATACAGGCGATTCTTTTTGGTGCAATTCTTACTTTGTTGGAGTTATGGCAAAATCCCAGAATACATCCTATGGATTCATAACAGGTTCGAAAACTAATACTTTTATACCAGTAGAGGTTAGTTACATTTCACTATTTTCGCACTATTCCGATGGAAACTTCCGTTTGGGTATCTATGACGAGGCGTTTCAGCTTCTGTGGCAGTCACCGGAAATGATAAATACGGCAGAAGAGGATTGGATAAGTATTTCAGTCAACCAGGGGGAACCTCAGGAACTTTCGCTGCTACCGGGTGATTATTGGCTGGTTTTTCAGACGGACAGTCATCACCGGGTCTCATCCGCACATGCTCCCGCTGCAGGGCAGGGCATTCGACAGCCTGCCGATTTCGGGCGTTTCCCGGAGACGCTATGGTATCCTGACATTACGGATGATCAATGGGCGATCTATGTTGAATGGGATTATCTCTATCCGACGGCGACGCCATCACCGATTCCGTCTGCGACACCCTCTCCTGTTCCGTCCGCGACACCGACGAGAACGGTAACTCCTTCTCCGTCGCCGACGAGTTCACCGGGGCCGGAACCGGGCGTGACACTTGAGATTAATCGCTTGTTCTTCGGTTCCGGGGATCCATTTCTCCTGGAAGCGGCCGTTCAACCCAACCCCGATCAACTTGATAAAATCCATTTATGGGTGATTCTGGATGTATATGGGAGTTTCTGGTTCGGTCCCTCCTGGACGCAGCTTCCGGATTGGTATGATCTGGGTCTGCTGGCTGCTTTTCATCGGGAGACGATTCTGGATTTTATATGGCCGGATGTGACCGGTTCAGCGGAGGGGCTGGTGTTTTGGGGCGCGATTCTTGATGCGGACTCTTCCGCTCTTATCGGCAGGTACGATAGGGTGGAGTTTCGGTATGGATCCGGCCGGCATCGATGCTCCCTGCCAGCTGCCCGCAGGCAGCCATGATACTGTTACCTCGACTTTTACGGATTTGAGCAATCAAACCGCCCGATCGTAACCGATCCTGAAATCGCTCGACAACATCAGGTTCGGATTTTTTAAACCGGGATCCGGGAACGGAGTTGTAAGGGATGAGATTGACTTTATCCCTTCGCGGATCCAGCAGCCGGACCAGTTTTTCCGCGTGCTGCAGATCGTCATTGATTCCGTTGATAAGAATATATTCATAGGTAATCTGATGTTGTCGCGAAGGCAGGGGATATTCTTTCAGCGCAGCCATCAGGTTTTTCAGAGGGTATTTCCTGTTGATCGGCATCAGTCGGGATCGCGTTGCTTCGTCTGCAGCATTCAGCGAGACGGCGAGATTGATCAGGAGATTCAATTTTCCGAGTCGTCGGATTTCCGGAATAATGCCTGCGGTGGACAGGGTTATCCGTCGGGGCGACCATCCCATACAATGCGGATCCGTGATCCTTCGTACGGCATCGACCACTGCATCGGCATTGAGGAGAGGCTCCCCCATTCCCATGAAGACGATATTGCCGTGATCATCCGCCTGCACCTGTTGTCGTGCATGAAGAATCTGAGACAGTATTTCACCGGCGGACAGATTTCGTACGATGCCCATCATACCGGTTGCACAGAACCGGCACCCGAGAGCGCATCCGACCTGGCTGGATATACACAGTGTGTACCCCGTATCACCCGGCATGAAGACGGTTTCGATCGAATGATCGTCGGTCAGAGAGAAAACAAATTTGCGGGTTCCGTCCGAATCCGAAGCGACGTGTTTCACAACCGTATTCAGTACAGGGACTGTCTTCGAAAGTGTCGTGCGTAAAACCGCCGGCAGATTCGTCATACTGCCATAATCGAAAACCAGTTTTTTGAATATCCATTCGTGAATCTGACTGGCTCGAAAGTGATCCAGATTCTGGCTGCTGCACCATTCGGACAACATGTCCGGACTGAAATCGACAAGACTCGCGGCCTTCAATAATATGCCCTCCACAGAGGACCATATCAGGGAATTCCCATGTTTCCAACCCGTTTGGGGAACGCTCCGGAAGAATTCCGCTGCAGATTGAATTCCGCGGCTTCTTGACACCCGGCCCTGAAAACCGTTCAATAAACAAAGGGGTTGGGAGGATCAGCCATGCTTGTTGGATACAAAAAAACCGTAATTCTGGCAGCCATACTATTCTTTTCGATGAGTCCCGGTGGACATGGTGCCTATCATTGGATCCAGAACGATTCATGGGATATTGGTCCACCTCCCGATCCATACTATCAGGTTGTGCCGTTCGAATATTGTCCAGGTTACTACCAGGGCGATAAAGTGTGTGTTGTTCTCGATATTGAGGAAGCCTGTACGATAGATAAAGTTGGCGTTTTATTATCTGGGACTGAAGTAAATTCGGAATTTAGAATTTATATATATGACGCTTCGGCTGTACTCCCTAATCCAGGGATAGAGATTACTGGATATGCTGGAACACCTCAGTACATTATAGGGGAGAATGGATTTATTGTCTTCGATTTGATGGCTACTGGCGTTGAATGGCAGATTGAATGTACTGCAGGGAGTCAAATTGTTGTCTGTGTGCAGTATTTCGGATACCTAGCCAGCCTGAATATAAACCAAGATGTCTGCACTGACGATTCCGCGATTCTCACGCATCGAAATCTGATAAAGGAATGCGATCCATTAGGGAGTCCCTGGGCGTTTGCTGAAAATTTTCCTCTATCGCACAATCTGATCATTCGAGCGGGCTGGTGGGTACCGGACCCGACGGCGACTCCGGTTTCGACACAAACCCCCACGCGTACTCCAACCGTCACCCAGACTCCCACGCGGACGCCGACCATCGTTCCGACGCAGACTCCAACCAACACACCGACTGATTCACCGACACTAACCCCGACGCAGACACCAACGAATACGCCTACGCCCACGAACACTCCGACCCTGACGCCGACCAACTCCCCAACGGCGACCCATACGATGACGCCAACTTCGACGATGACGCCAACCTCGACGATGACGAATACTCCGACAAACACGCCAACATACACACCGACGAACACACCGACGAACACACCGACGAACACACCGACGAACACACCGACATGGACCCCGACCAATACTCCAACCACTCCACCGCTTACACCGACCTATACGCCTTTTCCGACATTCACACCGACTCCGATACCAACGGATACTCCGATTCCCACTGCAACTCCGACGGCCACTCCAACTCCGCCACCGCCCACCGTTACTCCAACTCCTGAGCCGACAGCCACTCCAACAGCGCTTCCGCCGACCGTTACTCCCACGCCTGAGCCGACAGTTTCTCCGACGCCGATACCCACGGACACGCCCACTCAGACACCGACCATAGAACAGACGGCGACTCCGACGATGACGCCGACTTCGACGCAGGCCCCGCCAACGATGACGCCCACATCAACTCCGACCCGTACTCCGACGGCTACTCCAACATACGAACCTTATCGAATTCCGTTCATAGATGATTTCGAAGAAATTTTGCCGTGGGAAATCCTGCCGATATACGGGGATTGCCTGTGGCACCGCGATACAGTCCGTTATTTTTCGGAATATTTCGCCTGGGCCTATAATCGGGGCCAGCCGACTTTCGACTATGATACCGGGACTCGTAATTCCTGCTCGCTGGTTTCGCCGCTGATCTCACTCGCAAATACGATCCATCCTGAGTTGCGGTACATGGATTGGATTCAGAATGAGCAAAGAGAATACTACGATATCTGCAGGACTGAGATCACTGTCAATAACGGGCAGAGCTGGATGACTCTATTTGAGACTTTTGAGTCGACGGAGCAGTGGATCGAACGTGGTCCGATCGATTTGACCTCTTATGTCGGCAATATTATACGGATCAGATTCCGTTTTGACTCCCTGGACAGTCAATTCAATAACTATGAAGGCTGGTATGTGGATGATGTCAGCATAAGGGAATACGAGCCACCGACAGGGACACCGTCCCCGACAGCATCACCATCCTCAACGCCGGTTTCGCCGACAGCTACGCCGACGCAAACCGGGAGACATGGTCTGGAGCTTTTTCTGAACGACGATATGTTTTATGAGGGGTTGGATTTTCATCTTGAGATGGCTTTAACGAATACAACCGGCGACGATATTCCGGTGGATATTTACATCGTGCTGGATGTTTATGGATCGTACTGGTTCTGGCCTTCATGGAGCACGATGGTGGACTCGCGAGATGATTCCCTGGAAGCCGGGGAATCCAGGCGGGAAACACTTCTGCTGTTTGAATGGCCGGAGTACGACGGGAGTTTTGACGACATTGTCATCTGGGGAGCAACGCTGTCTCCCGGAACAACCGTTGTAATCGGTGAAGTCGACTACGTATCCTTCGGGTGCAATTTGTGATACCGCATTCAAAACCCAGTATTGGTGAAAGAGAAGTCGATGCCGTCATACGGACCGTACGATCCGGTGTTCTAAGTAACGGGATTGAAACATCATCGTTTGAAAACGATCTGAGGGATCGGCTGGAAAGGGATGTGGCATGCCTGTCGTCCGGGACGGCGGCGCTGCACCTGGGACTTCTTGCAGCAGGTGTAAAATCGGGATCGCGAGTAGCAATCCCGACTCATAGCTGTCCATCGGTTTTATATGCGTTGCATTATATCGGTGCTGTTCCCGTGCTGTTCGACAGTGGCGCAATGGGGATCGGTTCCGATCCCGTTTCCATGGAGAAAGCTGCCGAGCGATCAGAAGCGGTCGTGATTGTGCATCAGTATGGAGTTCCTGATAGTGCGGCAGTTTCACGTGATTGGGCGATACCTGTCATTGAGGATTGCGCGACGGCGATCGGTGCGATGGTGAGCGGTAAACCTGTGGGCACGTTCGGAACGGTATCCGTTTTTTCATTCTATGCGACAAAGATGATGGCGGCTGGTGAATGCGGTGCCGTTGCTTCGGATTCAGACAAAATCCAGTGGATTCGTCATCACAGGACGCCGCGGGGTGCTGATGATGTCGATACTCGGTTTCCATACGGTCCCTCTGATTTAAGTGCGGCTTTGGCTCGAATCCAGTTGGCCAGACTCGAGGATTTTATTGCTGCGAGAACCAAATCAGCGGAACGATACACAGAACATTTACAAGGAGTTTGCCGACTTCCGGTCATTCCGGAGAGAAGCCGTTCTGTGTGGCATCGCTATATCGTCGAAACGGATCGATCCAGGGAGGCGATTATTCAAGCGGCGGCTCGGGAGGGAATTCAGATCGGGTTTGGTGTCAGAACACCGATTCATCGGTTATTGAACATCAAAGGAGCGGAGTTTCCAAACAGTGATTACGCGTATCGGTTTTCAATTTCGTTACCGATTTATCCGGACTTGACTCTGGAGGACCAGGATCGCATTATCAGCTTCATAAGAGATTTCATCTAACTACTCTCATTCGTTGATAATTTTTGGAGTTACTATGGATATTGCCGCAAATGTTCTGAATGCGCCATCTCCGGTAATCGCGATACATCAGCCCAATTTTGCACCATGGGCGGGTTATTTTCACAAGATGCTGATGGTCGATACCTTCGTTTACCTTGATAATGTTCCTTATTCAAAAAACAGTTTCCAGAATAGAAACCGGATTTTGATAAATGGTCATTCTCAATGGTTGACTGTTCCGGTCTGTTCGCACGGGATGTATGGGGAACCGACTAAGGATATTTTGATCAACGATCAGACGAACTGGCGCAGGAAACACGTGATGACGCTGAAACAGAACTACGGAAAGGCCACAGGATTTGATTGGGCGATGGAACGGTTGATGCCTGTTTATCAAACCGACTATATTTATCTGTACAAATTCAATATGGCCATCAATCAAGCGATTCGATGGATGTTGGAGATTCAAGTGCCAGTTCGGATGGCGTCCGAGTTGACAGAAACTCAAGGGCCGACGGACAGGTTGGTCGCCATTGTAACAGCGCTTGGTGGGAGAACGTACCTGTCAGGGCCGAGCGGCAGGAAATACATTGATTTACGATTGTTCGACGAACAGGGTATCAATATCCGGTATCAGGAATTCAGGTTACGACCGTATGCACAGCAACAAGAGGTTTTTGTTCCCGGCTTGAGCATATTGGATTTATTGTTTAATCTTGGGCCCGAAGCGGCGGGATGGTTGCGGGGTGGAGGATTATGAACCGTCAATCTCAGATAAAAATACTTGTCACGGGCGCTGCCGGCCTTTTAGGGTCTCATCTGGTCGATTCCCTGCTGCATCGAGGCTTTCGGGTAACCGGAATTGACAATCTCTCGATCGGTCAACTCAGGAATCTGGAACAGGCCATGACCTCCGACCGGTTTTCGTTCCATAAGATTGATGTGTGCCGGCGATCGGACATAATTGACCTGGAACCCCATCATGTAATTGTACATCTGGCTGCGTACAAAATAGAAGTCCCCGGTCTTCACGGAACCGACATCCTGGAAGTCAACTCCCAGGGAACATCCTGTATGCTGGAGATGGCACGAAGATGGCGATGCCGTTTCGTGTTTGGGTCGACATCGGATGTCTACGGAAAAAGCGACGACCTGCCATTCAAAGAAGATTCGGACCTTGTGCTTGGAGCATCAACCGTTGCGAGATGGGGATATGCATCAAGCAAACTATTCGATGAGCACCTCTGTTTTGCCAACCAACGGCGTTATGGAATTCCGGCGACTGTAATCCGATATTTCAATACGTACGGTCCTCGCCACGATTTGACCGTGAAGAGTGGGGGACCTCAGGCACTCTTTTTTGATGCGCTTCTTCGTGGAAAAAAAATGATCATTCACGGCGATGGGTTACAGAGACGCGCATTCTCCTATGTCGGTGATACAATTGAGATGACGACCAGAGTCATTGAACGCAGGGAGACAGAAGGGGAGATCATCAATATTGGAAATCCGAATGAGGATATCTCCATCAAAGACCTGGCACTTCTTGCCTGGGACGTGATGGGATGTGCAGGTGTCGCTCCGATCGAATATATCCCTCATGAACAATTTTACAAATCAGGGAAGTTTGAAGAAATCATGTGCAGGATTCCTGATATTGAGAAAGCATCTCGACTGCTTGACTATGTTCCTCATGTGTCCATAAGGGCAGGCATGACGTTAACACTGGACTGGCAGCGCAATCTTGATGAATATGTTGCCGGGGATGGTTGTTCATGAGTCTGAAGATGATCATTCCAGCCTGGAACGAGGCGGGTCAGATCGACATGCTGTTCCGCCGTATTGCTTCAGTCGGCAAGTTTATCGAACCAGGATGGGCGATATTTATAATAGATGATGGGAGTACAGATACAACTATCCATGAGATCGAGCTTTTCCAATCGATGTTACCGATAAAAATTTTACGGCACCCGGAAAACCGGGGCGTTTCGGAGGCGTTTCGAACCGGATTCGATGCCGTCATGAAAGAGTCGTGCAAGGGCGATGTTATTTTGACGATTGAGGCGAATAAGAACGCGGATCTGTCGATTTTACCCAGAATGCTGGAGTTGTCACGAAGAGGAACGGATCTGGTTCTGGCATCCTGTTATGCGCCTGGGGGAGCGGTTGTTGGAGATCCTTTCTTGAGATATGCACTTAGCATGGGCGTGAATCTCATGCTTCGCATTGTCTTCCCGTTTCAGCATCTGCACACATACACTTCTTTTTATCGTCTTTGGTCCTATGAACTTGTAGCAGCAATCCGGCAGGCGACGGATGGCCGCTATTTCCGACAGGATGGCTTCGTCTGTATGGCGGATATGTTGTTGGAAGCCAGGAAAATCAAAGGTATCAAAATTCAGGAAATTCCTTTGATAGTGAAGAGTGATATAAAGGAGTCAGGGAGCAAGATGAAGATTGCTCGGACCATCATGGGATATCTCCGGATGTTTATTTCGCAGAAATTCCGATGAGTAAATTGTGGAATCAAATACCGGGACTTTTTTTCATCCTATCCATGGGTGTTTTCCTTACAGGCCTGTGTCCCGGAGTCTATTGGGGTGATGACGGGCTCCTGATTGCAGCCTCCGCTTCGTTGGGTATCGGTCATCCCCCCGGCCATCCGTTGTACATGATGGTGAACCGATGGGCTCTGCTGTTGCCTTTCGGAGATGTTGCCTTCCGTTACAACCTGATGGCTGCGTTCTGGTTAAGTGCGTCGTTGTATCTGATCATCGCTTGGATATATCGAAAAACAGATTTTCGACCCATATCACATCTATCAATGATTGCCTTGATGATGTTCACACTGACACATCTCTTTTCCTGGCATCAGGCAATCAGAGCTGAAACGTATTCTCTCCACGCATTTATGCTGGTGTTATGCCTGACATCCATCGGATATGCCCAGACACCACGGAGTTTGATGGCAGCTGCATTTTTTGCCTCCCTGATGATTGGTAATCAGTTGTTTCTGGCAGCATTGGCAGGACCGGGTCTCCTGGTCATTTGGTGTATGAAGTGGCAGAGAATGGCGCATCGCCCGAAATTGCTGATTCAATCGTCTTTTTTCTTCATCCTGGGTCTGTCGGTTTATCTCTATCCAGTCTTCCGGGTGGAAGCTGAACCGGCGGTGTTGTGGACGATTCTGGAAGGACCGGTTGAAAAATTTGGATATATTACAGCCCGTTTGTATCGAAATTCATTCTTTGGATCCGGATCAACAGGAGCCGGATTCATACGTCGTTTAACTTCTGTATTCAGGGACCTTTTTGCTTCGTCCGGTTATTTGATGCCTGTGATAACCGCCGTTACCGGATGGATAGGTTTTAAGCGATCAAAGTCAGATGCTGCAGCGATAGCAGGAGTTCTTGTGATCATTTTATCGACACTAATCGGAACTGCCATGTGCGCGGAATACAATATCGATAATTGGGATTTTCAGGGTTACTTGCTACCGGTGATAATACTTTTACCTGTTATTCCGGCACTTCTGCTGAAGGATTTGAACAAAATATTGAAGCACTATCGTGGCATCGTCTTGATTATCTGTGTGATTGCCGGAGCCACTCCGTTCTGTGTCTCCTCAATTGGAGGGGATCGTTCGTTAAAAAGTTGTTTTGAACCATCAGTGCTTGGGTATGCAAATTTGGATTCTGTCAATCCGGATTGTATTTGCCTGACTCGAAGTGACGTTGGATTCATGATGATCTACAAGCAGACGATAGAATTATTCAGAAAAGATGTCACTTTGCTCTCACGAGGATTTCTTCAGCGAATCTCTGATAAAACAGACAGGGTAAATCAGATATCGGGACTGCAGTCGTACCGGAGCAGCAGTAGTTTTAACTATTTTTCTCCATCATTTCCCTCCTGCCTGCATAGTCCGGATTTCCCCAAACCCCTGTTCTGGGAACTCGCTGATGATGATAAAAAGATCGCAGCATACCCTGCCCGGCTGACAGGGAGCCTCGCCGAGATTTTCCCGATCCCCGTGACATTTAATGGACCATCCGGCCAGTTCAACAGGCTGATTGGTTTAATTGATCAAAAAAACAACCAGCGCTTATTCCGAGATCAACAAGCTGTTGAGCAGCTATCCGTTCTCTTCTTCAACCGGGGGACGTTTTTCTTGAACAGATCACAAGCTGATAGATCTCTGGTGGAATTTGAACGTGCCATAGGCATTGACTCGAGCCAAGCTCGTATCCAAAATAACTATGGTGTTGCTTTGGCTCAGTTGAATCGGACACAAGACTCTATTCTGGCGTTTCAGAGAGCTCTCATTCTTGATCCGGGTCATCCGGGGGCGAGGAGAAATCTGGAAATGCTTAAAAGGCCGGATAAACAATGAAACAAACCCAGCCTCTAATTTCGATCGTCGTTCCTTTTTATAATGAGGAAGACAACGTTGTAAAATTGCACCAACAACTCGCGAATGTTCTGGACAGCTTAAGTGTTGAGTATGAGTTGATATTCGTCGATGACGGCAGCACGGATCAGACTCTTCAGAAGATGCTGGCGCTGAAGGATCCGGACTCGAGGGTACGAATCATCAAATTGTGGAGTAATTCCGGACAAACCGCGGGATTGGCTGCGGGATTCGATAGATGCAGAGGTTCTATAATCATAAGCATGGATGGTGACCTTCAACACGATCCATCGGAAATTCCCGAGTTTTTAAAATGGATTGATGCAGGCTATGATGTCGTAAGCGGTTGGAGAAAGTATCGTGTTGATCCGTTCATCAGCCGGAAACTTCCATCACAGATTGCAAATTGGATTATGGCGCGTCTGTCCGGATTGAAGATTCACGATTTCGGGACTACCTTTAAAGCTTATAGATCCGAAATCATACATTCAGTCACTCTATATGGTCAGTATCACCGTTTTATACCGGTACTGGTTGAGGGTATTAAGCCAAGAATCAAGGAAATTCCTATACGCAGCATTCCCCGGGGAAGCGGCACCTCGAAATACAACATCGGTCGAACTTTCACTGTTTTTTTCGATCTGATCCGGATTCACTTCCTGACCAAATATCTGACAAGACCACTACACGTTTTCGGCACCTTCGGCGTTGCTCTCGGCTCTTCAGGATTTGGGATAGCAGTGTACCTGTCGGCACTCAAATTCCTAAAAGGCATGTCGATAATGGAACAACGGGCACCATTGTTCCTGCTTTCGATCCTACTTATGCTTGTCGGAACACAATTTCTGACGATGGGCCTTCTGGGTGAGATACTAGTAAAAATGTATCATAAACTACCCAATACACGGGTGTATTCTGTCGAGGCGGAATTGACACCCGGTGCAACCTACAGCAAAACCAAATGGATCCTAAAATCCGGGAAATGTGTATCTGATGAGTGATCAGCGAGTCTTGATCTGGTTTTCCGCGATGCTCATCGTCTTTGCCACGTGTTGTTATGTGTCAGGGTTGATCCCATCAGCTTATTGGTTGGACAGTGGCGAGCTCCAGGCGGCTGTTCCAACCTACGGCATTGCACATTCTCCGAGTTTCCCGTCATATATTCTTTTCTCCAATAACGTCTGCTGGCTCCCTTGTGGGGATATCGCTTATCGGGTCAATCTTGCAACTGCGTTTGCCGCTTCAATTCTTGGATTACTGACGTTTTTTTTATCCCTGCAACTGATGGGTTCTTATACAATCACAGGCAGAGTATGCAGCCTGCTGACAGCTTTGATGGTGATTACTAACCCGATGCTCTGGTTTCAGAGTATCAAGGCGGAGGTTTATAGTCTCAATTTAATCTGGATCCTTGGAATCCTGATCTGTTGTAACGGTATCATTCGCGAGCCGGACAATCGAAACGGCGTATTTCGCAGAATCTGTTTGATTGCTCTATTCCTTGGTTTAGGGGGAACCAATCATTCTTTATTGACTGCCCACATCGCTCCAGTCCTGGCACTTATGCTATGTCTCTACTGGTCAAGAATCAGAATGCGGGAGTATACAGTCGTCCTGGTTTTGCTCATCACCACTTTGTCGATCTATCTATATTTGCCGATTCGATCGATGATCGATCCATGGATCGATACGGGCAATCCGGAAAACTGGATGAATTTCGTTAATGCCATCACCCGGAGGGGTTCTTTTAACCGATTCTTTGGTGGAGGAGGCGCGTGGGGAGGTAATCTGGTCCAGTATTTTATTATGATGAAGGATCATTTTTCGTTGCCATTCTTTTTATTCGCGTGGCTGGGATTGTTCCATTTGACTATTAAATTACCCCGCCAGGGATTGCTGCTGCTTCTTGCTGTTACTTTCAATATCAGCGTTACTCTCGTGAATCGTAATTTTAATATGAATCCGGACACGGGCCCCGCCTATCTGATGCTTTCGTCAATCATCCTGATCATTGGAATGGGCGTGGCAATCCATTCATCGCTTGGTTGGTTGAAGAGGACATTTCCATCCCCAGTCATTCTGGCGGTAACGTATGGTGGCGTCAGTTTGATACCGTTAGCATGGACTATTGAGGGAGTCTCAAATTCCGGAAAATTCATCGATTCTTCAGCCCCGGAAGTAGCACGGGCGATTCTGGACACCTGCCCTGAGAATTCAACGATATATTTCGGTATGTATTATAATTTGCCGTTCGTTGTTTCATACCTTCAATCAGTCGAGCATTTCCGGCAAGATATTGGAGTGATAAGCAGAGCTGAAATCGTTTATTGGTCCGGGGGATTACAGAATATTCGAAAGAGGTATCCGGACATCGCCGGTAGTATTTTTCAGGGTGAATATGGAGAAATTCTTAACTATCTGGCACCTCGGAGTGCCCGGCACAGTGTTCAAATTCCATATGATCATGCAAGAGATATTCTATTTAATGCAAGTGCCTGGATGGCACAGGATGAGTCCAAAAAGAATACTGCTCTATGGTTTTCCAGCGAAGATGATCACCTGTTGAGATGTACGGTTGATGCATATGGACCTGTTTTAAAACTGGGTGATCGGCTCTTGCGTGATCCGAAGTTAGCCTTCGATCCATCGATTATAATTATGCGCAGAGTCAGAGCGCGGGAAGAATGCAGCTTCCTTCACTCCAGGGGTGCAAGGGCTCTTGCAGCCTTCTATGATCAGCAATGTGTGACCTTGACGGCCCGGGGGAAAATATCGATTGCAGGGAACGCGCGAGACTGGCGATCATTCTACGATCCGAATCTCGCAGGATTTTGCGATTAGCGCAAAAGTTCTTCGAAACAGCATTCCAGCCGAGAGTGACAATTTCTGTCAGGCTTCATGACCAAAAGTGGCAATGACTTAGAAATGACGATAGATGAAGGATTATTGCTATTCACAGATGCTGTCTGAATGTAGACTAATAAGCTATTCAGAGCCATCTATGGGCTTCGGATGGGCTGTTGACAAATCTTCAAGAAGCTTTATAATTCAGCTTAACTTTGCGTCAGTTCAGCTATTTCAAGGGTTGGCGCGAAAGATTGGCTGGAATGAGAAAACTGCTTTCTTTGGCATGAGACTTGCTTTAATCAGGTTCCGAGAGTGGAAACGAAAGTTTCCGAAACATCTATCAACCCTATTTACAGGAGGAATTCACATGTTTATTCGGGGTGAAAAAGGTTTTACATTGATTGAGTTGCTGATCGTTGTTGCCATCATTGGTATTATCGCTGCTATCGCCATTCCGAGCTTGCTGCGATCTCGTATGTCCGCCAATGAAGCTGCTGCCGTCGGATCATTGAAGACGATTGCTGCAGCCCAGACGGACTATAACAACAACTCCAGCCCGCACACTTACAGTGTCGATCTTCTCTGCTTGGGATCAGGTAATGGTGCTGGTCAGGTTGATTTCGTTGATCCGGCCCTTGCTCAAGGTCTGAAATCAGGATTCCAGATCACAATGGTCGCCGGAAACCCGGTCACAATGACGGATGGTGTCGCTTACTGGGCATGGTCAGCCACTGCTTGGCCGGTCGTCTACGGTTCAACCGGAACCCGTTCATTCTATATCGATGAATCCGGTGTTATCCGTGGTTCCGATATTTTAGGCTTTACGGGAACCGTGGTACTTCCCTCGATCGACTAATACACGATTTTTAGAGTGTAAAGGGCAGGATTCAATCCTGCCCTTTTTTAATATCCGGACTGATTTTTACAAGGAATTCAATGAACCAACTTCGACCCCCCCTCATAACTGGAGTGCTTGTATTTTCCGTTCTCCAATTTATCACCGTTCCCGGATTGTATTGGGGGGAGTCAGCCTTGCTAACAACGAGAGCCTGGCAACTTGGAAGCGCTCATCCACCTGGATATTGCGGGTTTCTGCATCTGCTCCATATGGTCCAAAAAATTCTTCCAATCGGAGACATTTCCTGTCGATCTAATCAATTGGGCATAATTCTTTCTGCCATATCTGCATTCGCTCTTTGCCGCCTGATGCTGAGATCGCAGATCCCACTCAGTATCGCGGTTCCGTCAGCTGCAGGTTTCTCTTTGTGTCTACCTGTCTTCAACGCGATTGGAGCTGTTGAAGTATACGCCATGCACCTGTTGTTTATTATTATTACTATGTCGCTGTGCTTGATTCGTAGCAGCAAAAAACAATTGTTTCTACTGGCTTTTATTTGCTCTATCGCTTTCACCCATCACCTCACTTTTATTTTATTGATACCGGGCTTGATTACATGGTTCCTCTGTCAACCTACTCTTAATCTGAAAAAGGCTCATTGGATAACACTCCTGATACTGATACTTTTGGGTAGTTCCATCAATATTTACTTCCCGATCCGAGAATCAGTCCATTCACTCATTGTCTGGGGTCAGCCGGATTCAGCGGATGGATTTTTCGACCTGGTGACCGCATCAGAAGAAGCTAGAAGCGCATTTTCGAGCGGACTCGCTGCCCGGGATGATATATGGAGTCGTCTTCTCGCCGTCTGGCGAATACTGCTGGGAACACTCTCTTTACCCGGGCTCGTTTTGGCCGTTCCAGGAGTGATAGGACTAACCCGCAAATCCATTGGTTTCATGGCGCTTACATTCGTCACATTCGTCTGTCTGACAGTTTCCGTGATTATCTACAACAGTAACGAGACGATTTCATTTTTTCTGCCGTCCCTTCTGATCGCCTGGTTATGGTCGACGTTCGGTCTGAGTGATATTGTTACCTGGATGAGAAAGAACACGAGAATTTATTCGAAAGTGATTGCACATGTTCTGGCTGTTCTTCCTATTCTGATGTTGTCTGTTATTTTCAACCAGTTATGGAATCATCGTCATAATGATGTTTTTGTTCCTCGTATTCTGGTCAAAACCGCGATTGATTCATGTAAACAAAATGCGTTGATAATCACGCGAAGAAGTGATTTGTGTTTTATCCGATGGTACATGAATGAGATTGAAAAAAGATCAGATCAACAGTCAATTTTTCAGCACCTGTTGTCATTCAAGTGGTATTATCATGATCTTGTTCAAAAAGGTTTGATGCGAGCGGGTCTGGAAAATGTTGTTTTTGAGGATTCACAGGCATGGAATGCAGCAGTGACTGCTTCACTGGCTGTTCAGAATCAGGGGTGTCGCCAGGTATTCTTTTCAGATCCAGAGATTGTGTCTGATATCGAATTGGCGGGTTGGCAATTTTCGCGACTGGAATGCAAGAGAGACGGCATGATTGTAAAATCCGACGGCATTCCACCGGCAAGTGGGACGGACAAACCATTGATTATTCTCGGTAGATTGGACGAGTATTCCACACAGGCTCTTGGCGCTCTCTACCAGCGCTATGCTATTTGTCTTGCCATGCAGAGTAAGGGAACACAGGCATCGGAAGCGATGGCTGAATCGGAACGATATCACATGCACGGCATCGATCAGGGATGGTGGAAGTGAATACGGCTGCGATCTCCCGGATAAGAACATTGACTCTGCTCACGCTAATATTGGTGGCTGCTGCGATTATCCGATTTGCATCCCTTCATGATATTCCCGGGCTTGAGCATGACGAGGCCCTTATCTGTGCAGGGGCAAGAAATATTTCTGAAAACCATGTATATCCACAAACCGGGGACAAAGTATATGAAGGCCCATTATTGGAGTATCTTATCGCTCTGGCAATGAAAATAGGAGGATCCTCGGATTTTTCGGCAAGATGCGTCTTGGCTCTTTGTGGTGTACTGGCCGTACTGGGGGTCTATTTTGCTGGGAAGAACCTGGGTGATCCCATGATCGGATTATTCTCCTCGAGTCTGATGGTTTTTTCAGCATGGCATCTGGCAGCGTCACGGGTCATCTATGCATGTAATTTGTCACAATTGTTTATTCCGCTGTGGATAGTCTCATTTTTATTATTTCTTAAAAAAGGTCGTTACCGTTTTGTTCTGCTTGCAGGGATCATGCTCGGATTAGCTGCGAACGGACGATTCACAGCTGCTTTTCTGCTTGTTCCAACCGGATTGGCTATCTGGATTGTTAGGCGAAAATCAGGCTTTACCGGGACAATTCTTCTGCTCATAGCTTTCATAATACCTGTATCATCCTTGCTTTTGTACAATCTCGAAAATGGATGGCCCATTATGTCAATTCTGACAGGATCGGGTCAGTCGCATCTTCTGCGGGATCCTCATCAAATGATCCCACGGTGGACGGGTTACCTGGTGACACTGGTTCACGCACTGAACGGTAGTAAATTCTGGCTGGATTTTGATATCCAGTATTCAATACCATTCCTTTCACCGTTCATCCTGTTGCTGATCGGGATCGTTTTCAGTTGTGCCAGGCGGGATTCGGATGACCAATCAAGGACGTGGTTGATAGGTATTCTCCTCTTTATGATTGTTTTAATCCCAATTTTTACAAAAACAACCATGACTTCCAGTTCCCACATTGACTATCATCCTCATTATTTGGATCTGGTGATGCCGCTGGTTATCGTTCTGGCCGGCCTCGGGATTTACTGGATATGGTCCTGGAAGAAATATCTCGGACTCGTCGTTTGGGTCCTGACAATCCTCTCACAACTGTATGTCTTGATATGGGTGATTCTCCCAGATATCAAGACCAAAGGTTTACCGGGACGCTGGGGAGGCCATGCAGGCAGAGCGGCGATGTGTATCCGGAATAATTTCGATCCGTTGAGAAGCATTATCGTGGTGCCGTGGCAATTCGGAGCAGGGTATCCTCAGCTGGCTTTTTTGCTTGATGAGTATCAGGTAAACCCTGTGCTGGATCGATACTACGGTGATGTGGAAGAAAACTCTGATGCCCTATCGAAACTGGTCATCTTCTGTTCCCCGATTCATAAACTGCCGTCTCCTCCCTGGAGTCCGGTTGGTTGTAAGGGAGATATCGAGCAACGTAGTCAGCTATTCTACGTTCGGTCACCTGGCTATCTGATAGAGGGTCGCTGGATAATGTCACAGGAGGAAACGTATCAGCTTCGATCTGATGACGCCGCATCGATAACAGGCAAGTGGGCTGATCTGATTCTTTCGGGGCATCATGGAGATATCAGGCTTGAAGTTGAATCCCGGGTAGATTTGAAAGGGAATCACCCGCTATTTCAATCAGAATCCATCCGTGTGACTCCTCGCCATCGAAAAATTGTGAAACTTCTTGAAACAACAGTTCTCGCCCACCAGTTGAAGGCAGTTAACCGGGATGACAGGGAAGATCCTTGGTTATTAACCTGGTGGAACGAATCCTCGGAGGGCACATCACAGTTGGTTGAAATTCGTAGGGGAGATGCAGTCATCGATGGTCAATGGTATGGAACCAGTATCTTCTATTGATTTGACCCAGCGCCCATAACAGAGGATGCCGTCACTTTTTTCTAACCGTATCTCGGCAATTGTTCCTTTTGGAGGGGTCGCACCACGTAGAAGTATTCGTAGGTAGTTGTCGGAAAGAGCCTGATGAAGACCGGTTTGATGATCGATTTCACCCAGCATGATGGCTGGTAGATTTTTTCCGATCAATCGGCTGCGCAATGAAGCAGCTTTCTGTAATCCTAAAGCACGCAATGTGTTGCAGCGCTGTTTGATGATCTTGGGTTCTATCTGATCGGAATAATCGGCTGCCGGTGTTCCTTTCCGGATTGAATAAGAGAAAACGTGCAGATAATCGATAGGCAGGTTTTCGATAAAACGCTTCGTACTCTCAAAATCAGTGTCTGATTCACCCGGAAATCCGACAATAACATCAGCGCCGATACAAGCATCTGGAGAGAATGCTTTAATCTCGTGAATGATGCTTTCATAATGTTCTCGTAGATAAGTTCGAGCCATCCGTTTAAGAGTCGCATTGCTCCCGCTTTGAAGCGGAATATGAAAGTGCCGACAGATTTTCGGGGATCCAGTCATCTTTTCTATTAAAGAACGATTCAGTTCCATAGGTTCAATCGAACTGAGCCGGATCCGTCCAAGACTTGGGATACATTCGATTTCCTTAAGGAGGGAGAGTAATGTTGTCGGGGGAGACAAGTCTAATCCATAGGTACCCAGATCAATGCCTGTGAGCACTATTTCCCGATACTGTTGATTAACAAGCCGCGTTATATCATTTATGACAATCTCTTGGCTCTGACTTCTGCTCGGTCCCCGAACCGAAGGAATAACACAATACGAACATGCACGGTTGCAACCTTCCTGGATTTTAACGAATGCTCGGCTGTAATTCCGGAAATGAGTGATCGGGATGCGTTGAAACGGCACTCGATCGAGGTCTGAGACGGCATGGATTTGTTGGCAGGGCTTCAACAGTTTGAGAACATAATTGACGATTTGGTTCTTCTCACTGTTTCCTATCACCGCAACGACATTCGGAATGCTCGAAAATTCAGCGACATCACGCTGAGCTCCGCATCCGGTGATAATCGTTTTCGCTGCCGGATTATACTGCAGTACCTGACGACAAGCCTGCCGGGATCGCCGATCGGTTTTGGCTGTTACGGTACACGTGTTAATGATGTAAAAATCTGCTGCCTCGTTGGTATCGACAATTTGAAATCCTGCGTTTTCCAATGCTTCCTGGATACCCATGGATTCGAATTGGTTGAGTTTGCACCCGAATGTTCGGACGGCAATCTTGATCGTTTTCTCCACTGGTTTGACTTGTCCTTCCGGTTATCTGATTTCACTCGCACTGACGCTTGTGAATACTGATTGCTTAGCTTAACGCAAAGTGTAGTAAATGAAAATTCGTATCTGCGATTAGTTGGAAATGATAAAGAACTTATGATAAAAATTTCCGGATTCATCATGGGAGATGTCGATGGGAGAGAAGATCGCGGGGAATATTAAATCAGCGCATGATCGGGTGGCGGATACTTATGGTATATCTCAAGTACATCAGGATATTGCGATAAACTCCTATGATGGATGGAATTTGACTCATAATATAGTCAAACCCCTCACAACAATCACATCACTTTACTGGAAGGAAGGACATATATTGGATGCGGGCTGCGGCAACGGTCAAATCGCGGCTATTCTGCTGGAGCAAGGGGTTTCGCGGATTACGGGAGTTGATTTCAGTTTAAATATGCTCCGGAATGCCGCCTGTCGTATCCATCGACTGGAAAAAAGTCAGAGATTTTCTTCGTTTCAGGCTAATCTGGACTCGTTGGGCATGATCAAATCCGGATTCTTTGACGGCGCGATCTTATTTGGAGTGATAGAGCATCTTGATGAACCGGCGAAAGTAATCATGGAGATCTGGCGAGGAATCAAGGCGGGAGGTGTTTTTGCCATTGCTATACCCCGTAAAGGGTCTTTATCTCATCTGACTTATCTCGCTTTTGGGGATAGCCCGAAGCGATGGGGAACCATGACACATTGGTGGGACCGGTTTCGATTGAGTGAAAAGGCATCATACTATCGCTTTTTTAGTCTCAAAGAAGTAAACGATCTTTTCCCACTGCCCGATATGGAAATTTTAGATCGAATTCCATTCGCTTACAGTCATCTGGATGGTTTTCCAGGATCCTTCCTTCATGCAATAGGGAGGAACAGGATGTTCGGTCACGGACTGTTAACTCGACTGAATAAAATCTGTCGGGCAATCAAGTGTATACCAGGTGGTGAATTCTGGATAATCCGAAAATGCATTTAGGGATTGTGATCCGGAAAATCCCCTGGGAATTTCTCTTCATCGTAATAAAACCGATGACCGAAAACTGCTGATAAAATTACCAGATCCGACCCGTCAATGACATTATCTCCATTCAGATCAGCGAGAGGATTGAACGCTGGATCACCCTCGGTGCTCCCAAATGATGTCGCCAAAATAATCAGATCTGCACCATCAATACGCAGGGATTGATCAATGTCCCCTGGCCGCTCGTCATATTGATAAACAGCTCCATCGCACACAGCGAAAAACTGCCAGTCGGAAGCAAAACAGATTTTGCTAAATCCGGATGGAAGTCCGTTTGTCCACTCTGAGAAATTGACTCCGGCATTACTTGAATAATACAGAGCGGGTTGCGACTCATTCTGACCGCAAAATAGCTGCTGACTGTTTCGCGGGTTGGTGACAACGAAAGAAACCGGTTTCTTCAATACCGGCCACCATGTGAGTAGATTGTCCTGGCTTCGGAACAAACCGTCGGTTGTTGGTGCCAGAAGAGATGGTGGAATGTCATATCCACAATCCATAACGATTTTGTCTGATACGGATCGCCAGGTTTCTCCATAGTCGAAGGAGGCATATTTGCCCCAGTGTATCTGCCAGACTGATGTTGTATGCCAAACAGGAGGAACTCCCGGGTCCTGAGTAGAAAAAACATCTATCCAGTTGATTCCCCGATCCTCAGATTTTTTCAAAAGGAGTTGGTTTGTGTCTGATGTCTCGAACGCGGCAATTACAAGACCGGTTGCGAGTGGGGATGGACTTAGATATCTGATTAGATTTGTGGAAACTGATTTGAACTCCCAAGTGTCTCCGCTGTTTTGCGTATACCATAACTCGTAAAGACCATTTGCATCGATAATTGCAAACCATGCATGATGCTCGGCAATATCCAGCCAAACAGCCCGTACGGGATAGCCGGTGCTCAGTGCAACAGGATTCCAAGTTATTCCACTATCGGTTGATCGCAATAATTGACCGGATGCGGCCACTGCAAAAAAAACATTCCCATTCAGATAATCGCTTTGGATGGAAACAATTGGCTCCGGCAATGAATCCAATCGATTCCAGGAGAACGGCATTGAAAACGCTGTTGCAACGATTACAATTAGAAAAATAGGAATTAAGATCAAACGCATGAAAGCTCCTAACACAATCAGTTGTTAAAAAGATCCTTACCCGTGATCAGACGGTACACTTCAAGATATTTGTTCCTCGTCGAATTTACAACCCAATCCGGAAGTTCGGGTCCAGGGTATGTTTTATCCCAATTCAGAGTAGTGAGATAGTCCCTGACATACTGCTTATCGAAGCTGGGTTGTGAGCGACCCGGAGCGTATTCGGATTGAGGCCAGAAACGGGATGAATCCGGGGTTAGGCATTCGTCGATAAGAATAAGCTGATCGTCGATCAAGCCAAACTCAAATTTTGTATCCGCAAGGATGATGCCTTTTTCAGCAGCGAGTTGACTGCCTTCATTAAAGATGGCAATCGCAACGGATTTCAGACGATTTGTAAGATCTGTGCCTATTTCCTTGGACATTTGCTTTTGGGTCACGGGCATATCGTGCCCCATGTCTGCTTTTGTTGTCGGGGTAAAAAGAGGTTCAGGGAAAGGACTTGATTCCTGTAGGTTTGGCGGGAGATTCAGTCCATACACCGATTGCCCCTTTTGATATGCGCTCCAGAGAGATCCCGATATATATCCTCGAACAACACATTCGAACGGGATGACCTGTGCTTTTCGAACGATCGTACTGCGTCCTTCGAGTATTGAACGATGAGGTTGGAGATAGTCGGGAAAATGATCGAAGTTGGTTTCGATGATATGATGAGCCGGGATACTGGACAGATGATCAAACCAGAAATTACTTATCTGAGTCAACACCTTGCCTTTGTCAGGAATGGCTGTTGGCAGAATAACATCGAATGCAGAAATACGATCACTCGCCACGATCAGCAAATTCCCGTCTGGCATTTCGAATAGAGATCGGACCTTGCCTTCTCTGATGGAATTCAATCCTTCTATTTTCAATGACGGTTGTCTGGGCATCTGATCTTCTCCTTATAGATGCGGATTCAATAGACTGTCAAGGTTAAGATAAGGAGTGTGGACTCCATTAAAAATATCCGGGTTTTCGATTATTATACGACGGGCAATCCCCATATGATCGAACATATCTCCTGCCAGCATCTCCTCTTCGCCTTCGAAGAAAGCCGTAACATCGCCGGTTAAACCGTGCCAGAAGACGCCTGCCAATGCCGCCTGTTGTGGATCGAATCCTTTTGCTGTCAATCCCGCAATCATTCCTGCCAGAACATCTCCGGAACCACCGGATGCAAGTCCGGGATTTCCGGTGATGTTGACATAATGGCTGCCATCTGGAAAAGCTATCACGCTTCGAGCTGATTTATAGACTACAATACTGGACGTCGAATTGGCGTAATCGCATACCGGATCGACAGGATCACGCTCCAACGCGTTTCGATCAATATCGGTCAGGCGTCTGAATTCTCCGGGATGCGGAGTCAAAATTCTCGGAACTGCCTTTCGGAACCATGGTCCGGGAGACATCGACATAATGTTCAGGGCATCTGCATCCAATACGATGGGTATATCAATCTCCTGCATCACCATTCGTAAAAACGTACTTGTTTCATCCCGGATTCCAATTCCGGGACCGATTAATAGGGCTGATTTGCCCGAAAGGGCGTCAATTACCGGACCGACATGGTCTGGGGAGAACCAGGAAGATGATCCGGGAAGCGGCAGAGACATGACTTCTGTCAGCACAGTCTCGATGATCGGATTCAGGGATTCTGGAACAGCTAGAGTTACCAAGCCCGCCCCGGAACGGGCTGCTGCTGTTGCGGCCAGTATTGCTGCTCCGGTTTTTCCTGGCGATCCAGCTAAAATCAATAAATGGCCAAATTGACCTTTGTGAACATTTGGCGCTCTGGATGTAAATAGAGCCGGGAAATGATAGGGAGTCAATATCTCCCCTGAAATCTCCAGTCGCTCGACATTCGATTGAGGTATTGAGATATCTGCAACGACGACTTGACCCGCCAATTCAGCAGCTGGATACAGAAGCAGGGAGGGTTTCGGGAGTCCGAACGTGATCGTTAAATCTGCTCGGATTGTCGGACCTATTGGAGTGCAGAAATCGGCACACATGCCGGAAGGCAAATCGACAGACACAACGTAAGCATCTGAATCATTTACATATTGAATCAACTGTGCGAACAAACCTGTCAACTGTCGATGCAATCCCGTACCGAATAATGCATCAACAATCACATCAGCGTCACGAACAGCATTGATGACCACGGGAAGTTTTTCCGCTGAGATCACTTCAGTAATGCAGACTCCAATCTTTCGGGCGATATCGGCATTGATTTTTGCTGCACCTTTTAACTGCTCACATGTACCAATTAAAAATACTGTACAATCACATCCCTGGTTGAAAAGGTGACGTGCAATAACGAATCCATCCCCGCCGTTGTTCCCGGGTCCACACAGAATCACGGTAGTTTTAAGGATCAGTTCGGGCAGGTAATCAGTCATGATGGAAACAACTTCCTTGCCGGCATTTTCCATCAAGACCACCTCGGGAATTCCCGTCTCTTCGATTGTTATTCTATCCAGTTCCCGCATTTGTGATGAATATGCAATTTTCATCCGGTACTCCCCATGTGAACGAGTCGAATCCGAAGCAAAAATATCATAAAGGAAAGCCTGATTAAAGGCGGAAACCGTAATTACTTTTGACCCCGCCGGAAAAAGAATACTATAATCTGGCCTTCTAGTGGGAGCATATAGAAAATGACATTTTGGAGAATCAATCGTACCTATCGGAATCTGCAGAGAGTGCAATCGATTTTGAACGTGTTGTTAAAACATGGTTTTGGACAACTCATTCGTCAATTGGGTCTCCACCGTCTGCTTCCCATCGGCAAACAAGCCTCCGCCCTCTCTCAGGATGACTCAGTGTCTCCACTCGATCCTCTGACAATGCCTGAACGACTCCGACTCGCACTAGAAGAACTGGGACCAACATTTATAAAATTCGGTCAAGTACTGAGTACCCGTCCTGATATTCTCCCCGAGCATTTTATAACAGAATTAAAAAAACTCCGTGAAGACATTCGGTCAATGCCGTATCCCGCAATTCGGGTAACAATCGAAGATTTTCTGGGCAAGTCAATAGAAAGCGTGTTCAGCGAATTCAGTGAACGTCCGATCGCAACAGCATCCATCGGCCAGGTACATTCCGGCAGACTACTTTCGGGCGAATCCGTTGTTATGAAGGTGCGTCGGCCGGGGATCGAATCAGTCGTAAAAAATGATCTTGATATCCTTCGTTCCCTTGCCGGTATTCTGACTGGTCGGATTGAAGATATGGCTCGTTTTGACCCGGTCGGGTTGGTCCGAGAGTTCGAGAAGACGATCCTTCAGGAGATGGATTTCAATGTCGAAGCGATGAATATGGAGCGTTTCCGTGAAAACCTGAAATCGGAGTCAGGAATCCATATCCCCAGAGTGTTCTGGGAATACAGTGGCAAGACTGTTATCACCATGGAAAAATTGTCGGGACTGAGAATGGAAAACCCGGCGGATTTGGTGGAAGCGGGGCACGATCCTAAAGAACTCGCCAGGGAAGGCATGAGGATATTTCTGAGACAAGTTTTAGAGTTCGGCCTCTTTCATGCGGATCCCCATCCTGGAAATGTACTGGCTCTGCCGGATGGCCGGATAGGAATTATCGATTTCGGGATGGTCGGACGTTTGGATTCCCAAACAAGCGAGCACCTGGGTGGTTTAATTCTGAATATCCTACAAAAAGACTATGATCGTCTGATTATCAGCATGAGAAAACTGGGTTTTGAATTTGATGAGTTATCCAGCACGGATCTCCGGCGAGAACTGATGGAGATTGTTGAATTATACTATGGAATACCGCTAAAAAAAGTGAGCATTGGTGACCTTCTTTCCAGACTGATTGAAACGGTTCTTAAATTCGGTGTCGGTCTTCCCGGAGGATTTCTAACGCTGACTCGAGCGATCGTTGTCTCTGAAGGTGTCGGAAGGCAATTGGATCCGGATATCGATATTGTCTCCATCGGCAAGCCAATGATTGTCAATATCCTCAAAAATCGTCATAGCCCTATGAAGCTTATCGATGAAACGATCACATCATTGCAGGATTTGCGACATGTAGCATCGGTGTTTCCACGTTACTTCGAAATCCTGATCTTGAAACTTCTCAGAGGAAGACTGAGGATCGAATTTGCCCACACGAATCTGGAGAATTTTTGTAGAATCATTGAGAAAACCGGAAATAGAATCTCGTTCAGTATCGTGGTTGCAGCTTTAATTCTGGGGTCATCTGTGATTATGTATTCACGTCTGGGTCCTTTCATTTTCGGGTATCCCGTGATTGGCGTTATCGGTTATACATTGGCAGCATTCCTGGGTTTATGGTTATTGATCAACATTATTCGTTCAGGCAGGGTTTGACCGGTGGCTTGCCATCACTGTTGTTCTGGTATACCCTTTTAAATAGGAATTTAACCTGAGTGCGAGGTTTGTCATGAAGTCGTGGTTTCCAGTTTTTTCAATTCCAATAGCTATTCTGTTTTTTATATCACTCCATGGATGTGACGATTCTGTTGAAACATACGATTACAGCATCAGTTGGACTATGGACAACCAGTCTCCTGGCAGTAACTCTGTTTTTTTGGCTTCAACCGATTCGGAACCTGATGAACTCATTCTGGCGGTTGATCTGAACACGATCAGTAACGGATCGGTTCATGGAGCGTATTTCGATCTGGTGTTTAGAGATGAAGTTCTTTTTTTTGATGATATCCTGGATGGCAATGTTCTGGAACCAGCCGGTTCGGTAGTCTACAACGCCGCACTTGATCCACAGGATCCGGGTCGGCTCATCGTTGGTGTTTCGCTGCTTGGAGACACGATAGTAACGGATGCGAGCGGAGTCCTTGTTTTTGTTCGTTTCCTGCCACTCCGTAGTGGAACATGCCCCGTTGGTTTTGAAAATGCTCGTATTTTGACGGCTGATAACGGAGGAACCTACCCGGTGACAGGCATTTCGTGGTATGGTGGTTATGCAACGGTTCTTGAATAATTATGTAATACCCATTCTGATGCTGAGTGGCTTGTTGTACTGCATTCCCGCTGTCCAGGCCGATATTTACATGTATCTCGACAGTAATGGTGTGATCCACTTGGGAAACAACTCCGACGCTCGGAAACGTGGAACACTTCTAATGAAGGAAACTCCGAAGCACAGGGTTCCGACCGCTGCGGACAAGCTTGAGATCATGAAGATGATCGATGATACGGCGAAAAAGCATGGAATTGATCCGGATCTTGCCAAAGCTGTTGCCCAGGCGGAATCAAATTTTCAGGCTGATGCCGTCTCACCGAAAGGTGCGATCGGTGTCATGCAACTGATGCCCGCTACTGCTACCCGGTTTAAAGTAAAGGATATCTATCATCCGAAAGATAATATTGAGGGAGGGATTCAATATCTGAAGTTTCTTCTGGGTATGTTTCCGACAGATATGACTCTTGCTTTGGCCGCATATAACGCCGGTGAGAATCGCGTGTTGGAGTTGGGGAGCATTCCGGAAATAAAGGAAACCCAGGATTACGTAGATCGGGTGATCCGCTTTTATAACGGCTTTAAGAACGGGAACACTTCTCCTGGAACCACGCTGTCTAGGCGGGTTCGAAAGTCTGTTAAAAGTGATGGTACAATTGTACTCTCCAATCTTTAATTCTGGGAAAAAGGACGAATGAGGCTTGCCGCAGGTGAACGGGAGAGAGTCATTCGTTACAACCTTGATTTGGAGTGGTTGAGATGAGGAGGATCGATTCGGAGTGAAGGGGATAACATACATCAATAAGAAGATCCAATATCGGATTCACGCGACGGATCGGATTAATGACGAACATGGTTTGATTATTGTCGATCTTGATCTTGAAGAATTCGATTCTCGTATTACAGTCTTTGAATCCGGCAAGGTGATCATTAAATCACCGGATAGGAATGTTGAGATACATCTTGCAAAAGGGGAACTTCGATGCGGATAAATTTATCTGTTGTTTGTTCGGTTCTAATATTTTTATCGGCTTCGATCATTGGTTCTTATGCGGACCCAGGTCAACTGATGTCGGCAGATATTATCAAAATGCATGAAGATGGAATACCCAGTTCGGAGATTGTCGATTCGATCAGAACCCGAGGTCTAGGATTCGCTGTTACTCTGCCGATCCTGGAAGACATGATTAAACATGGAATCGAACAGGGTGTGTTGGAAGTTTTACTGGGGCATGATTTATCTCGGCAGGTGAAAACTCTCGACCCAAGCCGGGCTCAAACAATTCCCAAACAACCTGGAATAACTATTTCCTCGGATCCTTCGGGGTTGTCCCTTTTTGTCGATGGTCAGAGCTTTGGAGTAACTCCGTCATTATCCAATAAAATCAAGCCGGGTAAGCATATTATCAAGATTGAGCATCCACTTTTTTTCACTCGTCAGGAAGAGATCGACTTCGATGGTATTAATGACATTTACCTCAGATGGGAGCTTGAACCAAGAGAGCCTATTGTAAGAGTTGGTGTCAATTTGGACAGGGGATCGGACACACGCCCATGGTCATGGATCATTCGGCCGCGGAGTCAATGCCCGGGTTGCAAAGTTGATCTCCAACTTCAGCCGTGGCAACCGATTGCCCGTGGAGGAGAAGCGATTTTTCTGCTGGATGAGAATTCTAAGCGTTACTTTCATGGTTCCGGTGTTACCTGTCTTGAAATTAACATCTGGCAGGATGAAGTCAGAAGAGACCTCCCAATTCGTCAACTACCTCCTCCAGATCTGCAGTATTTTATTTCCGATATCAGAATCGACCGCATTGAAATGATAGATATAGCAATCAATATTCGTATCAAAGAACTCGATCCCCTTCACCCCGAGATCGTATTACAGGGTGATTCCGGATATCTGATCGAGTTAAATGAGGGTGGTCCGACTACTCCGAAACCGATCGGAAACGATCCTTTTTCAGATATGTCGCCAGTCATTCACCCATGATGCATGGGCCAAAGGTAATCGGAGGCCGATTGGCCGGGTTCCATCTCCCGTATTGCAAGATACCGGGAATCAGACCCACGTTGGAATCGGTTAGAAAAAGTTTTTTTGACACAGTGGCGCAAGTTATTCCTGGAAATGGATTTATTGACGCTTTCGCCGGTTCTGGCATTATGGGCATCGAAGCGCTGTCCCGTGGGGCAGAACCTGTCGTGTTTTTCGAATCGGCAGAACAAACATGCCGCCAGTTGAAACAATCCCTTCTGCTCACGGGCCTGATGGAACGCACAATACTGATACGGGGCGATGTGTCGGAGAAAATAGAAGAGAGTCTCGCCGGGCTCGAACAGACCATTGTCTTCTGCGATCCGCCCTATAAATCGAATCTCATGCAAGGGATTCTGAACCGATTAAGCGGATCTGCTTCAAATAAGAAGATTCTTTTAATAGCCATTGAACATCATCATAAAAACCGTCCCATGTCCGGTGTGACGGGATGGATTGTAACAAAAGAAAAACGCTATGGAGAAACCCAACTCACTTTTATCGTTCCGCAAGGTACAATAAAACTGGAGGTTCATCAATGATTCATGCTGTTTATCCCGGAAGTTTCGACCCAATTACGAATGGTCACATCGACATAATCCACCGGGCTCGATTGGTATTTGAACGTTTAACTGTTGCCGTCGTGGTTAACCCCTCAAAACAACCTTTGTTTACATTGACGGAAAGAGTGCAGATGATTCGAGATGTCCTGGATGATCAGGGATTAAGCATACCGGTCGCCAGTTTTGATGGGTTGCTCGTGAAATACGCAGAAACTATCCAGGCTCAAGCGGTCGTGCGTGGTTTGAGGGCGTTATCGGATTTCGAGTTCGAGTTCCAGTTGTCATTGATGAATCGCAGACTGAAACCGGATATTCAAATGGTGTATTTCATGTCGAGTTCCGAAGTCACATATCTGTCCTCCGGGCTTGTAAAAGAAGTTGCATCTCTTGGTGGAGATGTAACGGGTCTCGTTCCCCCGATTGTACATCGACTCCTGATCGAAAAATTATCAATCAAGTGAATCCAGATATTCGATGAAAGGCATTGTACTTTCGATTCCCCGATAAGGAACAAGAACATACTGATCCGGGAAAAATCCATTTAAAAACTCAGACCACCCACTCACAGGGATAATTTCTTTGGATGCCCAATCCTGTGTTTGGAATTTCCAGAGAATTTTTGAACTCGGGATTAGAAGATCATTTGTCAGATACGCAGATGCACGCCGGAGTTCCTTCGACACAGCATGTTCCGAGATGCAGAGTTCCTGACTGATCTGTCGCTGATAGGCCATGACAGCCCAGTAATCCAAGGGTATATTCAGACAGTCTTCCAGATCTTGGCTCAGCCATTGACGTCCGTGATGAGGCCTGGTAACAGCTTCATAATAAAGGTTCATGCCTACGAGCATGTCAGGTTTTGCTGTTTTTATATGCGTAACAAAACGTTTTAAAACTTGGGCGAGCGCTTTCGATTTACAGCGGGTCCAGTTATAGAAATCAGAACGATACCGCACGGTATGCGTGTTCAGATCGAACAGATCTGTCAGATTGCCTTTATGGAAAGGAGAGCCTCGAAAACTCCGCCAGACAGCAGTCGATAAATCCTGTGCCTGTCTGGAGACCAGATCGTCCTGGAATAATATGCCATCGATATCTGTGATGCATAGTTCGGAAAACATACTCATCAGACGCAGTTGGACATCGTTTCGAAAGATATCGAGGTGGTCACCCGGAATCTCGGAGCCTGTTTTCAGATCGATGGATGTGCTGTCCCAATCAGGTCGATCGGATAAAATCCATTGACTTTTTCGAGTTGTAATCCATGCAAATACTTTCATATTAAGTGAATGTGCAACATTCACAACCGGTGTTACGGCATCCGCCACAACAGGTTCATGTTGTGATAGAAAATAGACTCCTGAAGGATGTGTTTCATTTAGAAATCGATATTTTCCATCATACGGGTTCTTGAAAACCCTTAAAATAATGGTGTTGAAACCGGCTTGTTTCAGTTGGCGAAACTCCGCTTTCAAACCTGCGATATCAGGACTGCTCAACGTGAATACCTGGACAGCACGAATCGGTTGGAATTCACTTGCCGAACCCATCATCGAGTAAAGAGAGAGAAATACAATGAGATTGACTAAGCGTTTCATTCCCGGGGATAATACCGCCATGGAATTGCACGTTCAAGAGAGAGGAGAAGAAACGTGGATCCGAAAGAGGCACACAAGCGAATCGAGTTTTTACGGCGCGAACTGATCCGACATAACAAAGCCTACTATCTTTTCGATAATCCTGAAATTACAGATGCAGAATACGATCGGATGATGAGAGAACTTCAGGAGTTGGAGAAGGATTTTCCTGAACTGGATCAACCGGATTCACCCAGCCGCAAAGTCGGAAGTGAACCTCTGTCCGGATTGGGTGAAGTCCGGCATTCTTCTCCAATGCTCAGTCTTGATAATGCAATGTCCGCTTCGGAGTTCCATGATTTTGATGAACGTATTCGAAAACAGCTGGGAGTGACAGAATTCGTGGATTATATTGTTGAGCCCAAGCTGGATGGTCTCGCGGTTGAATTGATTTATTCAGACAATGTTTTTTCTTTGGGAAGCACTCGTGGAGACGGTGTAACGGGTGAAAACATTACATCAAATCTGCTGACTTTGAACAAGATTCCGCAGGAATTGCTTCGAGCCGGTAAAAGAGTGCCTGAAAAACTCGAGGTCAGAGGTGAGGTGTTTCTTCCCCTTGAAGAGTTTCGAAATCTGAATAACAAACGTCTGGAAGCGGGGGAGAGAATTTTTGCGAATCCAAGAAATGCAGCGGCTGGATCACTCCGACAGCTGGATCCAAAAATTACAGCAGAAAGACATTTATCCATTTTTTGCTATGGGGTATCTGAAATGGGTCTATCCTTGTTTAAAACCCATGCCGAAGTACTAGCCTGCCTTCAGGAATGGGGTTTACCGGTCAATCCCGAACGGAAGTTATGCGGTAACATAAACGAGGTAATCGATTACTTCAATGTCATGCAATCAAGACGGGACACTCTCCCCTATGAAATTGATGGAATGGTTGTTAAGGTCAATAATCTCAAGTTTTGGGACATATTGGGGCAAACATCGCGCAGCCCCAGATATGCGATCGCCTGTAAGTTTCCTCCCCGTCAGGAATCGACACGATTACTTGATATTATTGTTCAGGTTGGGCGTACGGGTGTCCTGACACCCGTTGCCGAATTGGAACCGGTTCAGGTTAGCGGTGTCACTGTCAGTAGAGCAACACTCCACAACGAAGATGAGGTCCGGAAGAAAGATATTCGCATCGGCGATAAAGTAGTCATCCAGAGGGCTGGAGATGTGATTCCGGAAGTAGTTATACCGATTGAATCCATGCGCACCGGAAGAGAAAGACCATTTATAATGCCGGAGATCTGTCCCGTTTGTAAATCACGGGTCGTTCGCATAGAAGGGGAATCTGCCGTGCGTTGCATTAATCCGGAATGCCGGGCTCAGATTGAAGAACGAATCAGATATTTTGCATCTCGCCCGGCAATGGACATCGAAGGATTAGGTTCGGGTCTGATATCCCAATTGATTGCACGAGGCTTTGTTAAAGATGTCTCTGATTTATATTACCTGACGATCGAGAATTTGCAGACATTGGAGAGGATGGGTGAAAAATCCGCTCGTAAAGTGTTGGTAAACGTCGAGAAATCAAAAAAAAATCCTTTGGATCGATTCATCACTGCGATAGGAATTCCTCTTGTTGGGGCCCAAACAGCTCGTACTCTTGTTGAGCAGTTCAACACTCTCGATAGGTTGAAAAACGCATCTATGGATGAGCTTATGGAAACGAACGGAGTCGGAAAAGCGGTTGCATCATCTATCAGGAGTTTTTTCACAAACCAGTCAACGTTAAATCTGATACACCGACTTCTCAATGTTGGTGTGAAACCGCTGGAGGGCAATACTCCTGCATCATCCGGTTCGATGAGTAGAGAAACTGTTCTCTTTACCGGTAAACTGGTCTCCATGACCCGTGATCAGGCACGAAAAATAGTTGAAGACAATGGTGGTCAGGTTGTGTCAGCTTGGTCAAACAATGTCACTTTGCTCATCATCGGCGAAAACCCCGGATCCAAACTGGAAAAAGCAAGGGCTGCGGGAACACGGATAATCAAAGAGGACGAATTTGTAAAATTTTCAGATGTCTCGGCTCAGTAGGCGTTACATTGACGTCGACGCAAACAATGGCTATGTTGCATGAGAGGGCGAATAATTGATGAAAGAGGTATGACGGTTTGACAAGGCAAATTCAACAGACGGACGATATTTGGTCGCGAGTATTGAAGCGGTTACGAACGGATAAGAAATTGCTGAGTCGCCAAATGTATGAAACCTGGTTCAAGCATACCCGTCAGATATCTCTGGGCAAGAATCATATAGTTATCGAAGTACCAACTGCTTTGTATGGACAATATCTGAAAGAAAAATACGGATTACTGATCGAAGATCTTGTAGAGGCTGAAGCGCAATGCAGAATGGAAGTGACCTATGAATTAGCCGATACGAGAGATCTTCCGCAGGACAGTCCACTATTTGAAGGATTGACCCGAACACCGCAAACCGGCAATTTCCCACCCCGGATACCCATATCAAAGCGGAATAACTCAGTGGAGACAATTCCTGATATTTTCAGTAATAATGGAAATACATACGAAGAATCAGGATTGCTCAGCCGCTTCACATTCGATGCATTTGTCGTAGGATCATCCAACCAATTCGCTCATGCTGCAGCTCGCGCTGTCGCTCACAATCCAGCTAAATCATATAACCCTCTGTATCTTCATGGAGGTGTTGGATTAGGCAAGACGCATCTGATGCATGCAATCGGGAATGAGATTTACAATAACAATCCATCTTTCAAGATCTTATATGTTGAATCGGAACGGTTTACAAATGAAGTAATTCACCATATCCGGTTCGATAAAATGAGTGCTTTTCGTCAAAAATATCGGCACGTGGATGTTTTGCTGATTGATGATATTCAATTCATTGCCGGAAAAGATTCAACGGTCAGTGAGTTTTTTCATACATTTAATTCATTGTTCAACGAATCCAAGCAGATTGTGATCAGTTCCGATCAACCGCCTCGTCTTATTTCAAATCTGGAAGAGAGAATTAGCTCGCGTTTTGAATGGGGATTGATCGCTGATATACAACCACCGACTCTTGAAACGAAGGTCGCAATTCTCCAGAAGAAAGCAGAAGAAGAGCACATCGATTTACCGGACAACATAGCTCTTCTGATGGCATCCCGATTGAAGTCTAATGTGCGGGAACTGGAAGGCGCTTTGAAAAATCTGGCAGCCCGTGTGTCATTGACAGGCAAAAAAATCGATACGGATGCTGCAATCGAGGCCATGAAACCCTACATTTCAGATGTCGAAAAACGGATCACTGCGGAAATGATCATGAAGCAGGTCGCGCAACTTTTTGATATCAAGGCGTCCGAGTTTCGATCCAAGGGGAGAACACGGGATATTACTATTCCTCGTCAAATCGCAATGTATCTTTGCGATCAGCTGACACAGTTGTCCCTAGTTGAAATTGGCAAGAAGTTTGGAGGTCGAAATCACTCGACGGTCATTCATGCCTGTCGAAAGATAAAGGATGAACTCGGGTTAGATGAGGATCTGAGAAAACGAGTCGACTTGCTGATTAATATTTTAAAAAGCTGATGTGGATATCGGTAGCACTTTTATGATGGGATGTAGATGCAGATTTAATTATATTTATGCTGCGGTTATCTTTACATTCATAGGTTGCACGCATTTAGATATTGTTTATCGCCCCGATTCAACCGAAGAACACGCAGTGCGCGATTCGGCAGAACCCGTTGAACTATCTTATTCAGAGGAATCAGCTGACGTCGACGTATCCGTCCGCGACAAGAATTCCAACGATGTCGACTTATCGGATTCAGAGATAGACAATGAAATAACATCTGACAATTGGCTCGATGAGACTCAACAGGGATCCAATTGCACTTCCATCTACCGGTTGGATATCCCGATGAATCCTCATATCGATAACTGTAAAAATTATTTTTTGAATAAATTTCAAAAGGATTATTTTCAAGGATTGGACCGCCGCCGACGGTTTCAGACGATGATTCAGGAGAAAATCAGGGAACGGGGTATGCCTGAATCTGTGGCTTGGATTCCAATGGTTGAATCCTGGTTTGACCCCGCAGCGCGTTCACCCTGTCATGCGGTTGGCTTATGGCAATTGATGCCGGCAACTGCAAGAAAATTCGGTCTGAGAATCGATGACTGGATAGATGAGCGAAAAGATCCGATTCGTTCGACCGATGCAGCTCTGGATCTGCTGAGTTATCTTCATGAGAGGACAGGCAGTTGGTTTCTGGCATATGCCGCATATCATTGCGGTGAATCCGGAATCAATCAGGCAATCAAGCGCCAGGGTATCGATGACTATTGGATTTTGTCAGCCCGAAAAGAGTTTTCATCTCATACACGATTCTATGTTGCTGCGATAATGGCACTGACAGCTATTGAACGGGACAGTGAACGTCATGGAGTTCAATTTCCGGCTGCTGATCAAATCGATGACGGTACAATTATCTTGGCAAAACAGGTCGATCTGCGTTGGATTGCCGGGAAATTGGGTGTCGATGTAAGGGAATTAAGAAAACTGAATCCGGCGTTGAAAAGGACCTGGACACCACCGGATTATCCGGGTTTCACTCTGCATATTCCAGGTGATTGTGTGGACACGGCGATTCGGGCTGAGATCGACCAATTTGAAAGAGAGCCGGATTGGATTGAACACATCATTCAGCCAGGAGATACTTTAAGTTCGATAGCTGAGCATTACCGGATTTCGATTGAATCGATAATGACGACCAACCGGTTGACCGAGCACCTGATTATCGCAGGAAAGAAACTGCTGATTCCAGTTTTCTGACAGATTTTAAGGATTAACACGCCCGGTCAGAATTACTTTGATTGTTTCGATGATAATCTTTATATCCAACCATAGTGAATAGTTATAAATATACGCAAGATCGTATTTCAGTTTATTTTCTGGATGTGTCGCGTAACCACCGTTTACTTGCGCAAGTCCGGTTAATCCGGGAAGAGCTTTAAAGCGCTCACCGTATCCGGTTACCTGATCCAGATATTGCCGAACAAAATATGGACGTTCAGGTCTTGGACCGACGAAACTCATATCTCCACAAAGAATATTGTATAGTTGAGGAAGTTCATCAAAACGGTTTTTTCTCAACCATTTGCCTAAAGATGTTATTCTCGCATCTGATTCATCAGACAGAACCGGTCCCGTCTCACATTCTGCGTCTTTGATCATTGTTCGAAGCTTATAAATAGTAAAAATCCTCTGATCTTTACCGACTCGCTCCTGCTTGAAAAAAATTGGACGTCCCATGCTTATCCATATCATTAGACATGAAGCGAGTAAGAGCGGCATGGAAACGATCATTACAATCAACGCGACTACTAAATCAAAAAACCTTTTAACCACAGGAACATCAGGATGTTTTATCATCTCGATGAGAGGAATGTCATAAAGACGTAGATGGTTGACTTTCCCTATCAGAATCTCATAACAACTTGGAAGTACACAAATTCTTGTTGATAACTGCTTCACACGGCTGATGTCTCCAACAAGCTTTTCTTCCCAGGATCCCTGCTTGGAAAGAATAACCTCATCAATGGGTATTGTCTGCAGAATCTGTAACAGTTCATCCCTGCAACCGAGTATTGGAAAACCTAGAAGATGGGTCTGATTGTTGGATGTGTCATTATCTCGGAGGATGCCGACAATTTTCAGACCATAACTCGGAAACCGTTGAATTTCCTTTATCACATTTTGTACACTCTCATTAGTTCCGACGATAACAACGCTCCTGTCCCTGACTTTAACTCGAAAAAAACGGCGAAGAAGAATGTGCCAACTACTCGTTGTCAGAATCAACAGTACCCATAGAAGAATAAAAATTGAACGCGGAAAAATAATATCCTGACTGAAAAAATAAATGGCTACTAAAATTAGGATCTCAGTCGTTACTACTCGTAGGACTGCTCCGATTATCTCATCCCGTCGTCTGAGTGAAAGAGTGTCATAGAGACCGTGAAGATATAAAAGCATCAAATGCATGAGAAGAAGTATCCAGAGACGATGATTGACAATTTGCATTCTTTCCAGAGGCATTTTTTCCTGAAAAAATAGAAGCGCACTCTTTGAACGGATCCAGTACGAACCAACATAAACCAGCGGTGTCCAAAACAGGTCACCGGCAAACAAAACCAGTCGGGTTATTCGTCTCAAAGCATCAACTTGTTTCACGGCAACCCTTTTTTTTTAATACCGGAAAAAAAGCGAAGACGCAGCGAACTGTGCAGTGGAGAGCAATTCCAGCATAGATCATGCAATTACTGATCACGTTGTACTCATGCCTTAGATGTTTTCTATAGTATCTAAGCATTGCGATATGTCCATTGTAAATGCTTTTGAAAGGACGAGTGTCTCGACTGGCACCATGATGATGTGTCATCACCGCGTCCGGTAAATAGTAGTTCGTTCTTCCCGCAAGTGCTGCCCGGTAACAGAAATCAAGATCCTCCCCCATTAAGAAATACCCCTCATCAAACATCCCAATCTCTTCGATCAATCGTCGCGTAAAACTCATAAATGCACCGGAAACCGCTTCTATTTCATGCAACTGGTCAATGCCATCCAGGCTCAGTTCATATGATCGCGTGAGTTTATGCCCTGGAAAGACATTCGATAATTTGAACAGCTTGAAAAAAGCACTGGCGGGTTTAGGAAAATTCCTTCTGCATTGTTTCTGAAAAGAACCATCAAAACCAATAATCTTACCACCTACTATGCCTGCGTCAGGATGGCGGAGCCAAAAATCACGAATTACTTCCAGAACATCAAGCGCGATCTCTGAATCCGGATTGATTAACAGAAAATAATCACCCCTCGCTCTATTGAGGCCAATATTCACAGCTGCAGCAAAACCCAAATTCCTATTATTCTGAATCCAGCTAACATTCTCATATCGAGCCTTAACAGTCTCACGACAATTATCCGATGAGTTATTATCTATAACGATGATCTCACTATCACTCGAAGATCGTGCGGCCTTTATCGAGTCAATGCAGCGGATCAACAGGTCAGGAACATTGTAAGAGATGATGATCACCGAAATCATTTCAATTATCTCCACGATCGCTTACACTACATTTCCGGCAACACCTCGTCAAGAAAGGATCATCGCATTTAATGCCCGAACCTGATCGAAATAAAACATGGAAACAGATCATTTCTGGGAAAAACAAATGCGTATGTTTTGTCATCATTTATATCCTCAGCGCAATATATTTTCTGAGTTATTATCAGCATGAGATGAATTTTTGGGATGAAGGCGTTCCGCTGAACGGCTCCCTGCGAATGTTCAATGGTGAACGAGCGATCAGGGATTTCTTTTCCTATCCTCCAGGCCGCTATATTGTCTTCTATATGGCGATGGCGATAGGTGGCAAACAGGTCCTGGCTCCGCGCATCGCCATGGCGCTTCTGACAGCTCTTTTTGCCGCCTTGATCTGGCTGGCAGCTCGAAATGTGGGATTAAAATATAGCGCTCTGATCCCAGTTGTCTTATATTTGCTGATGCCGATGTATTATTTCTATCGATTTTTTTCTTTCTGTGTGCTGATCTCTGTTTTCATCATCGAAGCTCATATCCGACCACTTACTCACCGGAAAGCCATCACCATGGGATTGCTCGGCGTATTCGTCATCTGGACCCGCCTGGAACTTGGTCTTTTTCTCCTAATCACGATACCTTGCCTGGGAATTTATAACCGGTATGTCAAGAAGACAGGTTCCTTGTTCTTAAATATGGAAGCTTCACTGATATTAATATTTGCACAGATTGTGGAAATCGATTACGTCGGCGGCTTGGTATCATGGATTCGCTATCTCAGGAACTATCAAACTGTTGTTGAAGGGGGCATTAAACATATGTCAATTCCCTGGCCCCCTTTATGGTCGATAGACTATTTACGATCTCTCGACCCTTCATTTATCTTCCAAGATTTTTTAATCTATTTGACGGCAGCTATCATTCTGATCGGCTGTGGGGTTGTGTTTTTTTCTTCAATCGAGAGAACTTCTCATATCCAAGCGGTCGCCGCGATGAGTTTTATTAGTTATGGCCTCGTAGTCTGGCGAACCGGATACGGGAATCTGCTCCGCAGCATTCCACCGGTGTCTATTTTGGCAATTTGGCTGATTATTCGATGTGCAAGGTATAAATTGATTGTATTCTCTCTGAGTCTGTTGTTGATGTTCGGAATTGTCATGGACTCTTTATGGATCAATCCGGTAACGTACCAATCAATTGGAATCGTCAGACTGACAACCTCAAGCTTTCTTCATCCACGATTTGCTGTTCGAGTTCATCCCGATGACTGCAGACTGCTATCTGAATTGGTCTCCACTCTTGAAGTGCTGAAGCAACGCGGATATCAATCGCTTGTTGCTTTACCGTTTCACCCTCTTTTCAACTATATTACTGGCTTGACTAATCCAACTTATTTTGAGTGGCTTTTGCCGGGAATGTTCAATTCATCTGGTGATTGTCATAGAGCAATTCTCAACGTTACTGAGTGCAAGCCTGACATTGTCATATTAAATGATGAAGCCTTCGATGGCTTATATGAAAGACGATTCTCAAACCAATTTCCGGAACTGATCTTATGGATGGGGCGTGATTACTATCTCTGGCAGAAGATATCCAATTTTGATATCTATCTGCGTAAACAGGGAATGATTACCGACCTGCTCGATGAAAACAATTGTGATCAATTCTATTCGGAAGGGAAAAACAGGATCGAAAATGTTACGATCGCAGGTAAAGAAACCAACACTCTGATACAATCCGGCAACGCGAGACTTTCTGTGAATTGCCAATCATTGCGAAATCAGCATTTTTATTCCATGATTTTTGTGCAAAGTAAGAACACTCTTCATAATGTGAGTTGTCATCTGGAGATCAGTATGGATGGGATTCAGCTCAGAGATATTGATTTGCCTCTGAAGGAGAGATATTTCAACGTCAATGCTTATTTGCCTGATACTGGTCACACCCTCTGTCAATTAGATTTAACGACGGTGTGGTCCGATGAAGATGAGAACAGACATCTGGTGTGGTTACATCCAACATGTATGGAGGCTACCATCCCGGGTTTCGTGGTTGACAGATACTGCCATCGCTTCTAGAATCAATTCGATTGGATGAGGAGAGTCAGATGAAGGTAATTATTTCTAAAATATCAATCTTATTTCTTTTTGTAATGATCGCCATCTCAGTGTGCATAAGCACAAGCCAGGCACAGGTGGGGATGGACTCATTTGTACCAACCGCTGATTCCTACAGGCAACGGCCAATGTTCGCTCAGTTCTTGAGTTCCGATATATTAATTGAAGGAAATGAAACAGGACTCACTTTATTCGATATCAAAACAAATCAGAATAAAGAAACATACTTGGCAGGCATCTCAATTTGCTCCATGATGGCGAATCCGCATCAAAGTGGGCAAGTGCTTGTAGGTGCAGAAAATGGTGATGTATATCTCTGTCAAATTGATGCGGAAAGTTTGAGTATCAAGAAGCTTGAAGCAATTTCAAACAGCAGTTTGCACATGATAAAATCTATTTTATTCCACAGAACAATTCCGGGAAAGGTTTTGTTTGCAGATGATACCAGTATAGCTTTTTGTCGGCTTTCTGAAGAATCTCTTACTATCGAACGCGTCGTCACTCTTGACACGAAACAAGATTTTATTGTCTTCCTGTTTCCTGATAACTTGAGCACAGATGCGTTCTTAATTTCTGCATCTTCCGGTGGCCGATATCGAGGTAATTGGGAAACAGGGAAAATTGAGGATATGCCTGAAAGTGTGATTGAATATGGCTATCAGGTCAAAAAGAAGGGTGTTAGTTATTTCCCACGAGGTAAAAACCAGGAAATTTTGAACATTAAATTTATCAACGCTCAACCGACATTCATTCTACAACATCCAACTCAATCGAATGTATTCCTCGCGTCAACGATTGGAGTATCGCCGTTGCGAATAACAATTGATGACCGAAACCACTATGATTTGGATTATTTCAACGAAAACTCGTTTTTAACATTCTCTATCGATGTAGATCGGAATAATGTTGATAGGATTATCTTTTCAACAGAGAAGAGAGTTTTTTTCAGTGAAGACGGAGGCTCTTCTTGGAGAGTATTAGGTAAGTGAGTACCACTGAGTTTAGTATCAAGAAAGCCATGCCACGGATTGTGCTCTTAACTTGTTCATTCCTGCTTGCATGCTCGAATGTTGAGATGGACCTTCCCAAATCGGATGACGAGAACTTAGGATTACCGATTGAAATCGGTGCAATAGAGAGACAATCCGACATCGCATTAAAAAGAGCTGTGCCTTCTGAAACATCATACGATGATGTTTTTCACAAGACTTTATTCAATCCTGATCGGGAATTTGTGGAAACGGAACAGGTCAATCCCGAGATTCCGATTGCCACGCCGGAACGGCAAACAATTGAAATTCCAAATCTCGAACTCATTGGGACATTGAAAACAGCGAATTCAAGCAGCTATGCATTCATCCGCACTATGGGTTCCGGTAAAAAGGCAGGTGCGCCGGCGATTGCAAAATATACATTGGGACAATGGATTGGCGACTATTTAATCAGCAAAATTGATGCGAGCCGGGTTACTCTGATGAAAGGCAACGAAGTGGCTGTGTTGCAGCTTAAACCTTCCGCAAATCCAGCTGGTCGATCGCCAAAAGCACCGGGTCGCCAGGCTGCAGGCAAGAACCCGAGAACGAGTTCCGGAGGGAGTAGTCGACCAGCTTTTCCATCGCAAGAAATGGAAATGGGAGAACGAGGGAAAGCCAGTTCAAAAGGTATCGGGCAATCTCGAATGCAGGCTGAAAGTAAAAGCGCTGAAGAGATGGAGAAAGAAAAATCTTTAGCTGGATCTTCCGCCCGTCGCTCATCGGCGCCTTCGACATGCGGTTTTTAAATAGCAAACATGATTCTTTACCAATATTGAGTATTATTTTCCTGACAACTATTTTTTTCTTCAAGGCGTTGGTTCCAGGAAAAATATTCTTCTATCTCGATCACGTGTTCCAAAATATTCCTTTTCGATACTTTGCATTCAACTCGATAAAAACCGGACACATACCGTTGTGGTGTCCATTTTCAGCTGCCGGTTTTCCTATTTTTGCCGAGGGACAGAGCGGAATTTCTTATCCCGTTAACTGGATGTTCTATCTGACAATGCCTTTCTCCTCAGCATACAATCTGTCTCTAATCGCTCATGTCGCATTTATGTGTATCGGTTTTTATCTGCTATTCAGGCGGATTGGGTATTGCCAGTCTGCATCTTTATCAGGTTCGATCTCTATTGCTTTCTCCGGGTATTTCATTCGAAAGTTGATGTTTGTTAACTATATTCAAGCCTTCAGTTGGATGCCCTGGTTGTTCTATATTCTAATATCATACGGTGAAAAGGAAAATTGTTCGTCGAAATCACGTGTATTCTTAGGTTCTTTTTTTCTGGCGATGACATGCTTGGCCGGTCATCCTCAAGTAGTGCTATTCAGTTTATTCTGCTTCTGGCTGTTGGGATTGGTCAATCCATTTAATTCAATTGTAAGGAATCGATTCGGAGTTCTTATACTCATTTCAATTTTGGGATTACTGCTTGCGTGTTGGCAATTAATTCCCACAAGTCGACTCATGCTTCAGACGAATCGGGGTGATCCTGTGGGAACCGGTTTTTCCACCCAGATGTCAATGCCGCCGTCTATTCTGCCGGTTCTATTTATCAATGATCCATTTGGTAACGCTGCTGACGGATCCTTTAAACAGAGAAATTGGCCGGCATATGAGTGGGAGTTAAGTTGCTTTATTGGTATTACCGTATGCTGCCTAGCCATTATTCCATCAATAAAGAATAAGAGAGTCCAGTTTTATTGGAGCTGCGTCATACTGGGAATATTTTTGGCGATAGGCCAATACGCTCTGAAGGGTGATTTTATCTACCATCTCCCTGTTTTATCCAACTTCCGGGCACCTGTCCGATGGATATTTATCTCCATCTTTGGTTTCGCTGGCCTCTGCGCTCATGCGGTCCACGAGATTAGAACAAAGACTAGAAATAAACCTGTATCGAGCTATCTTCGCTCTCTTTCCTTAATTCCAATAATAATGATTATTTTTCTCTATACTATATCAGGTGACTTCAGTATCTCCGGGCTGTCATCAAACCTGAGAAATGCTATTGGGGGTACTGTAATCTTTTATAGTCTCTCATCAATCGGCATCTTGACTGCAGTCAAACGAAACCGTTCCGTTATCGCCGTCTTTCCTGTTTTGATTTTTCTTGAACTTTACTGGGCAGGCAATAACTATTTTTCGGTTGCGGAAGCGGCAACAATTCTGAATCCGCCACGATTTGCAGAGAAGATAACCGACCGCGAGAGTCACTGTTTGTCCCTCTATCACGATAGTTCGCCATTAGTGGAAGAAAACTGGCATCAAGGTTGGAGTAAGGAAGGGTTGGGCGACTACCCGAAAGTGGCGGAAGCGCTACCTATGTATTCGGGACTCATCTACAAAATCAGACTGCTTACGTTTGATGAATGGAGTCCTCTTCATTACAGACACTATCGGTTATATGCAGCGAACGCGGTTGAGATGGAAACAGCTATTTTGAGGAATTTCAATGTGCGATACGTGTTGGCCCCTCGATCCTTTAACCGCTTTAGAGGTTCCGATATTCTGATCGAAGATAATCGATCGCTGCAGGAAATATCGCTGGAGCGAAGAGGTACCCGCGTGAGCGTACGTCATCCTGTTTTCACAGAGATGGCCATAAGCCAATGTCTTCAAATGATCAAGCAGAGAGAAAGGAACAGTTCTGATGTTATACTGAGGAGTCATCAGTTCGCTTTTTTTGATGATCTCGATGTCGATCTGTGGGCCGAGAACGCTCTTATCTCATCGGCCTGGTATCAGAATGATGAATTCGGATTTCATATTGAGGTAGCCGAAAATGCATGTATTATGGTGGCTGAAGCGTATGATAGCGGATGGAGAGCCTTTTTACGGAGTTCGCCTGAATCTTCGGATGCGTTCTCTAAGGGAGAATCTTCGGAAATACCTGTTCTTGAAGGCGATCTATTTTTTCAAAGCTGCATCGTTCCGGCAGGAAGCTATGACATTCGGTTCCGTTTCCTGCCTTTGTGCTACCGATTTGGATTGTTTTTAACGAGTGTGTCTTTGCTGGTTATCTCTTTTCTACAAATTTCTCCATTTTTCAAGAGGACTCCTGAATCGATGTTTTCGGTCGTTAACAAACACGGACATTCAATACGATATACCCTTTTGTTAAGTCTTTCTAATGTAGTAATACTCAGCCTAATACTTGCGGGATATTTCCTGAAAAAGGAATTATGGCTCGACACACTGACGAATTGGTTCTTGGCGTGATAGTCGATTTGTCAGGATAGAGTTCACGCCTGATTATCGACCACAGGCTTTCGGTGTAATTTGAGGAGATCCTTGCTCTGAATTGATGTCACGCCCTGATCCACAGATGAATTTCTTTTTCATCGTTGATGGATCTCGCATATCAATTCCGCCACACGTAAGATTCTGTTTCTCGAATTTTGGATCCAGATACCAAACCCCGGACTCCTTTTTCCATGTTAACTCAATGTTTCTGAAGAGCCTTGGAGATGGGAGTGCAGACGGGATTGCGTATTCCACCATGAACACTTTTCCTACATCATTCTCGACGGCAATCGCTTCAATATAGTAGCTCATCAATCCCATCATGGGTTCGAAGGTAAACCGATCCATGTCTTCCAATGGATGCGACTTTCTGTAATCGCTTGTTGTTAATTTGTAAAGAGTCTCAAAATCGCTGAATTTACGAGCGGTTATTAATTGTTCAACACGAGAACGCAAGGCTTGATATTGTGAAATCGCCTCGGCTTTATTATCTGACGTCTGAGCAGATGTGATCGCGGTCACCCCAAACACTGATATCAATAACATCAGGAACGCAGCTAACTTCATTGTAACCTCCCAATTGCCCTACGAAGGATCGGCACTTAAATGACCTCGTTCGGGACAGAGACGGAATGCCTGGTTGAAAAGATCCGTGACTTGTTCCTTGTTACCCTGAGTTTGATACAATCTGGCAAGAGCAATCAGCCGCACTCCCTCAAAATAAGGATATTGAGGTGCAATTTTCCCGGATAAAGATGTTAGCAGATCCATCGCTTCCTGATTCTTGTTTTCTGAAATCAATTTTCTTGCACGGTACAAATCAGTAATCCATGGCTGCAGATTCATTTTTCCGGTCGTGTCGATTTGACTCAATATTGTCTCCGTCTGCTCCGAAAAATCGTTGTTCAAAATGTTCAACTCTGTCTGTTCCGCTTTGAAGAGATCATTTTCCGGGAATTTCGTGGAGGCATCCGCCAGCAAAGATTGCGCTTCTGTCAATTCGTTTTTACCAATCATTATCCGGATGAGTTCCAGATAAATGAAAGGTGAGGGCGTTCCAACTTTAAGATTCTTCTGTAATAAATCGATAGCCTCGTTGAATTTCGAGTTAATTAGAAGGACCTGAGTCCGGAGTTGAAGCATATTTGTGTCATTAACAGCCAGTTCATAACCCTTTAAAGATACTTCATCAGCTTTTTCCAATTCATTCTTTGCAAGATAAATATGGGTCATATTGAAATATGGCATATGGTAGGAAGCATTGTTTTCAGCAGCTTGCTTATAATATTCCAAGGCCTTGTCATATTCTTGTTTTCGTAAATAGATACTGGCGATATTATTCATGTAAGCAGCATTGTGAGGCTTTTCTTTTAACAGATTCGACCAAATTTCTACCGCCTCTTCAGGTTGATTCAGATATTCAGCCAGAAGGACAGCAAGGTTGTTTCGAATATGCTCTAAATCCGGTTTAAGTTCCAGAATTTCCTTCATTTTTTGCTCAGCAAGCGTGTAATTCTGCGTTTTCAGTGCGAGATTGGCTTCTTCTTCAAGAATTCTCGCGCGACGGTTAATTGCCTTCTCTTTGTTTACGCAACCGGATAAACAGATCAAGATAACGATTATCAGTGCAATCCATCGATTCTGTCTCATATGAACACCTCCAAACATCAAACTAAAACCTTATCATGCGGTCGAGTTCTTTTTCAATGTCTTTATGAAGAAATGTCATACACTGAAATGCTGAGGAGTATCGCAGTGCAATGATTCGACTTTTCGTTCATAATGCAAATTGTTCTTTACGATTGGGATGTTAGCAGTGCAGAAGAGAAAATCAGGAGGCGAAATGACTATGGGTTGTGAAGATAGATATATCAGACGATTTCTCGAGTTGGCATCAATTCAGTCACCATCTGGTCGCGAAAGGGATGTTGCAAATTACTGTAGAGACGTAATGGAATCGTTCGGTGTAACCGTTCACGAAGATGATACGGGTCACCGTACCGGAGGCAATGCCGGGAACCTGACGGCATTCTTTGATGGCGATAATCCGGATGTTCCGGTTATCATGCTGAATGCTCATCTGGATACTGTCGATCCGGGTGGAATAATCGAACCCGAGATACGCGACGGCAGAATCATCAGCAAGGGCAACACGATACTTGGAGCGGATAACAAGGCGGGTCTTGTTATGATTCTGGAAGGAATGGCAGCAGTTTTGGATGAGAAAATACCGCATGGAGGAATCGAAATCGTATTGACGGTTGGTGAAGAAGTCGGCTTGATAGGAGCATTGAATCTCGATTACAACCATATCAAAGCAAAATTTGGTTTTTCTTTTGATTCAAGTGGTTTGGGGCGAATCGTTCAAGGTGCACCTTTCTACAACGCAATAGATGTTGTGGTAACGGGAAGGGCTGCGCATGCCGGTGTAAATCCATCTGATGGAATAAACAGCATAAAACTGACAACGAATGCTCTGAGTCATCTTGAGTTCGGCATGATTGATCAAGAAACAACAGCTAACATAGGCATGATATCAGGTGGCACCGGTCGAAATGTCGTTCCAGCTGAATGCCGTTCGGTGATTGAGATCAGGAGTCATTCTCTTGATAAATTGGAAAATATGACCCATGGCTTGGAGGATGTATTCAATAGGGAATCCGATCAATGGAAAGCCATTGTCGAGGGCAGATGTATTCGCCCGGCGGTAAATATTCGAGTGCATCGGGAATTTGATGGTTTCTGCTTGTCTGATTCAAGCCCGGTTGTGCGATGTGCGGCTAGCGCTTTAGCATCCATTGGCCGGGATGTAACGTGTTATCGAAACATGGGTGGGAGTGATGCGAATGTATTTAATGCGAGGGGAATCCCGACCGCAATTGTCGGGACTGGGCAAATGGCCGTTCACAGCAATGATGAATATATTGAAATCAATGATTTGATTGAGGGAGTTCAACTCATTCCAGAGATCGTAAAAGCATGGAATATATGGTGGACGCAGAAAATAACTTGACAACAATAGACTAAGGATTTATATAAGACATCAGTTAGGAGGATTAACTATGAGCAAAGTAATAGGTATTGATCTCGGAACAACAAATTCGTGTGTTGCTGTGATGGAGGGTGGTGAAGCCACCGTTATCCCCAATGCGGAAGGTAATCGCACAACTCCCTCAGTTATCGGATTCATTAAGGATGGGTCCCGCGTGGTCGGACAGGTTGCCAAGCGCCAGGCTGTTACCAATCCCGAAAAAACAGTGTATTCCATCAAACGGTTTATGGGTCGTCGATTCCGTGAAGTCGGCAAGGAAATCGAGATGGTTCCGTACAAGGTTGTGGAGGGCAAGAACGGCGATGTCAGGGTCCAAATCGATGACAAACAGCTGAGTCCGCCGGAAATTTCCGCTATGGTTCTTCAGAAATTGAAACAGGCGGCGGAAGACTACCTCGGGGAAAAAGTAAGTCGCGCCGTCATCACGGTTCCCGCCTACTTCAATGACAGTCAGCGCCAGGCGACAAAAGATGCAGGAACCATTGCCGGGTTGAATGTTGAGCGCATTATCAATGAGCCGACTGCAGCCGCACTGGCTTATGGCCTGGATAAAAAAGAAGACGAGACCATTGCTGTCTATGATTTTGGCGGCGGCACATTCGATATATCCATTCTTGAAGTCGGTGACCAGGTCGTGGAAGTCAAGGCGACAAATGGTGATACTCATTTGGGTGGAGATAATCTCGATCATCGCATTTACAGTTGGATCGTTACGGAGTTCAAAAAGGAGCAGGGGATTGACTTATCGGGTGATCCGATGGCCCTTCAGCGTTTGAGGGAAGCCGCTGAGAAAGCGAAGATTGAACTGTCAACAGTCAAAGAAACAAATATTAATCTCCCATTTATTACTGCCGATTCATCCGGCCCCAAACACCTTGTAATGACTTTGAGCAGGGCGAAGTTTGAGCAGTTGGTTGAAGATGAATTGAAACGAACACTGGAACCCTGCCGAAAAGCTCTGGCTGATGCCGGCATAACTGCTGATAATATTGACGAAGTCGTTCTCGTCGGTGGTTCGACAAGGATTCCCAAGGTGCAGGATATGGTCCGGGAGTTTTTCCGGAAGGAACCGCATAAGGGTGTCAATCCGGATGAAGTTGTGGCAGTTGGAGCTGCAATACAGGGTGGAATTTTAGCGGGAGATGTGAAGGATGTCCTGCTGCTGGATGTAACGCCGCTGTCTCTTGGAATTGAAACTCTCGGTGGAGTTATGACCAAGCTGATTGAGAGAAACACGACAATACCGACGAAAAAGAGCGAGGTGTTTTCAACTGCAGCCGACAGCCAGACACAGGTGGAAATTCATGTGCTTCAGGGTGAACGACCGATGGCGACTCAGAACCGGACACTGGGCAGGTTCCATCTGGTTGGTATTCCGCCTGCTCCAAGGGGTATTCCACAGATCGAAGTCTCTTTCGATATCGACGCCAACGGCATCGTCAACGTGTCCGCAAAAGACCTGGGCACAGGCAAGGAACAGAAAATCACAATTACGTCATCTTCCGGTCTTGCTGAAGATGAAATCAATAAAATGGTCAACGAAGCGGAAACGAATGCAGAGGATGATGCCAAACAGCGCCATATCATCGATCTGCGGAACCAGGCGGATAACCTGATTTACAGTATAGAAAAAGTCCTCCAGGAAAACGCCGACAAGGTTCCCGATACCGATGCCGGACGAATCCGGTCCGCGATTTCCGCTCTGAAGACGGCAATGGAGAAGGGTGAGAAAGTCGAGCTGGAAGCCAAAATCAAAGAGTTAACGGAAGCGTCTCACAAACTTGCTGAGATGATTTACAAAGACTCACAAAAAGAACAGGCACAGCAACAGGGTACGTATGATCAGCAATCCCATGCTCAGCAGGATCAATCAAAATCGGCCGGAGGTGAGGATGTTGTGGATGCCGAGTTCGAGGAATCGAATTAGGCGTAGGATGTATGGAACTGGAGAGCGCTCTGATGGGCGTTCTCCAGTTTTGTGGTTCTGGACATGAAAAAAGACCTTTATAAAATACTGGGAGTGCCGAAGACTGCCGACGAGGCGGAAATCAAGAAGGCGTACCGCAAGCTTGCGAGGAAACATCATCCGGATGTCAATCCTGGAGACAAGAGCTCCGAGGATCGTTTTAAAGAGATTTCCGAGGCGTATGCCGTTTTGTCAGACAAGCAGCGGCGTGCCCAGTATGATGAGATGGGTGAGAACTATTTCCGGCAGACAAACACCGGAAACAACAGTGCCCGGGGAAATCCATTCGAAGGGATTGATTTTGATTTCATGGGCGGATTTGGCCGGAAGCAGCAGGACCCCGGCAGTTTTCGCGATTTTTTCCGGGATATCTTTGGGCAGCGGGAAGCTGCACAACAGGGACCCGACCCAGGGCAGGATGTGCACTACAACCTGGAGATCGATTTCCTCGACGCATATCGGGGTGTGACGACCGAGTTGCAACTGCAGACCGGCATGCCCTGCCCGAAGTGCGGAGGCAGCGGTGACGAACCCGGCAGCCGGCGTACCACCTGTCCCGCTTGCAACGGTTCCGGCCAGATTCTGACGGCAAACGGACCTTTCCGGATGTCGCAACCCTGTCCCAAATGTGGAGGAACCGGGATAGCTTCCACAACCAAATGTGCGCAGTGTCGGGGTATTGGTACGGTGCCGAGTAACCAATCAATTAAAGTAAAAATTCCTGTCGGTGTGGAGACTGGTTCCAAGGTGAGGGTGGCTGGAAAAGGCTCTGGTGGCAGGAGAGGCGGACCGCCCGGTGACCTGATAATTACCGTCAAGGTCACTGAGCATCATTATTTCAAGCGGAGTGGAAAGAATATATTGCTGGAGATCCCGATATCCATTTCTGAAGCACTTCTCGGAGCCCGGATTCAGATTCCGACTCCCGGAGGTTCAGTGAAAATGACGATTCCTCCAGCCTGCAACGTCGACCAGGTCTTCCGCTTGGCCGGCAAAGGCTTTCAGGATATAAGGGGTGGGAAACCCGGGGATCTTATGATAAAAGTCCGTATCGTTACACCGCCTCAGGTCCGGGAAAGCGCAAAGGACTTGATTCGCGAGTTTGACAGGATGAATCCGTATCATCCACGGAAAGGGATGTTTGATCTTGGCTGATGCAAAATATACCATCGGTATTGTTGCGGAAATGTTGAATATCACGCCTCAGACGGTTCGTGTGTATGAACAGAGAGGTTTCATTTTTCCGAAGCGGTCATCCGGAAACACCCGTCTTTATACGGATGAGGATGTCGATACGCTCCGGATGATTCTGAAGCTGACCCAGGATCTAAAGGTGAATCTCTGTGGTGTCGAGATCATCATGAAGCTCGTTCAACAGATTCATTCACTTGAAACTGAGAAGGAACGATTGTATCAGATGCTGTATGAAGCGGGGACAATGCTTCAGACATTTATGGATTCATCGACCCACAAGGATGTGCCGATGCGTTCGACAATCGGAACTCTGATTCAGATCATTAACGGCGACATGTAGGTTTACTTGGAGAGGGTTGAATGGCGACAAACAACAAGAGGGATTATTACGAGGTTCTCGGAGTTGAACGGAACGCAGATCAGCAGTCGATCAAGCAGACCTACCGGAAACTCGCTCTGAAATATCACCCGGACAGGAACTCCGGAGATCCGGAGGCGGAGAACAAGTTTAAGGAAATCTCGGAAGCGTATCAGGTTTTATCGGATCCAGCCAAGCGGCAGAAATACGATCAGTTCGGCCATCAGGGGCTGAACGGGAGCGGATTTCAGCCGTTTACCGGATTCGAGGAAATTTTCGAATCCTTTGGTGATATTTTCGGCGATTTTTTTGGAGGGTCTCGCAGAAATCGCTCCAGGGCTATGGCCGGCGAAGATCTCCGCTACGATCTCCAAATCGATTTTATGGACGCTGTCCAGGGAATTGAAAAAGAGATTGAAGTCGAAAAACTGGCGTCTTGTGAAACCTGCAACGGCACCGGTTCCCAGCCGGGCACCTCGCCAGTTGTCTGTCCTCACTGCGGAGGCAGCGGTCAGATCCGGCGGTCCCAGGGTTTCTTTATGCTGTCCACTCCTTGTTCCCGCTGTCATGGCACGGGGCAATTTATCCAGAACCCCTGCCTGGAATGTGGTGGGTTCGGCAAGACTGAAAAGAGGAAAAAGCTGACCGTCAAGATACCTGCCGGCGTGGATTCCGGTTCCCGGATACGGCTGAGAGGTGAAGGCGAGCCGGGTATGCACGGTGGGCCTCACGGCGATCTTTATATCTTTATCAAGGTCAGGGAGCACGATGTTTTTCAAAGACATGGTGACGACATTTTGATAGAATATCCGATATCGTTTTCGCAAGCCGCTCTCGGCAGTACTGTTGAGATTGACTTACTCGATGGCAAAGACTCCCTGAAAATACCGGCTGGAACTCAACATGGACGGAATTTTATGTTCAAGGGCCGGGGTGTTAAAAATCTAAGGACACAGGGCAACGGAGATTTCTATGTCCGGGTGGTTATTGTTACGCCGACACATTTAAATCAGGAACAGCGGCAGCATCTTGAAGCGCTGGCACAGTTCGACGGCAAGCTGAACATTCCCGGAAAGAAAAAGACATTATTCGAGAAGATCCGGAACTCCATTTCTTGATTTATATTTGGAAAATTCAATCAACGCCTCGGGATTCTTCAGAATCCCTGTGGAGTTGGGTCCTTCGTTCATGATCAGGTCGATTGTCCCCATGAAGGGCACGAATTCGCCGTGAAGCTGGCGGTAGACCGGGTGATGATAATCATGCAGATACACTTGGATTCCCGATTCAGAGAACTGGTTCAGCTCCAGATAATTCCTGCACAACGGCCCGCTGATATAGTCGGTTATTCCTGACAGTCTGCAGATCTCGACCAGTCTTCCGGTTTTATCCATATTTTTCACGGGAAGGCTGGAGGCTCTCATTGTTCGGACTCCCGTCAGCCCTAGCCAGCGCAGATGTGCCTCTATCAAGGCAATATCCAGATCGACCAAGTATTCAGTTGAGGTTGTGATGATTTGCTGAAGCTCCGGAAAGTAATCTTGGAAGCAGGGCGCGGTCCGGTAGTTGAACTCGATGGTCTTCAGGTGTTTGAAAGCCCATTTTTGTGAGTTGTCGATGCGTGTCTCGGTCAGAAGCTGTTCGAATTTGCCTCTTTGAACAACCGGTACTGTCAGCCAGATCGGACCGTCGGGACCCTTAATCCGGTTTCTGTTGCGCCATCCGCGCCGATCGAATTGCACATCATCAAGATAGACGAAAACATCCGAACAGGCCATTTGATTGAAAAATCCGAGCCATGGAAAATAACCCGGCTGCAAAATCGTGCCTCTCATGTCAGAGGTCCTTTTTTCACGATAATATCATACCGGAATGATGGGCAGCGTTTAGTGCCATGCTGTGGTATCATGATGACGTTACTCGCGCCGGAGAGGTTAAAAAGTTCCCGGAGTTCATCAATTGAAATGAAGAGCCAGTTACGGAAACGATGCATGAAGGGCCGGGATTCGTCATCCCAGTGAGCTACTTCGTTTGCCGGTATCAGATGCCTGTGATCCCTGGAAAAAAGGTCACCGATAAATAGAGAACCGCCTACTGTCAGAACGCGGTAAAGCTCTTTCGAGACGGAGATCGCTGAATTGGTAGACGGCAGGTAATGGAAGAGAGAATAACAAATCACCCGATCGAATGAATTATCGGGGAATGGCAGGTGCCCGGCTTCAGCCTGAATGAAATGTATGTCATCTGAATGCTTTTTGCCTTCGGTCAGAGGTAGGTTGCAGAAATCAACACCGACTATCATGTCAGCATCGGGGTTCAATTGCTCCAGCAAATACCCGTTGTTGCATCCGACATCGAGAACCCGATGGAAGCGTGCCGAAGTGAGGTCGAACCGGGAGTGAATTTCATCAATAATGGCGGTGAATTCCTCCGGTATCGGCCGTCTGCCGGTCATGCCAATCGAGTCCGTGTATTTCTGGCTGTTCAGGAGCCATTCCCGCTGCATTCGTTTCCGATAAGAATCCATGGTACCTCCCAGAGCGTAAGACGGTCACACTTTTTTATAACTGTTTCGAGGTGGGCAAACAATACGGCGCGCTTTTCATGGCGCGCCGGTTAAGGGTTAAAAAGGGAGGAGGAGGAGGAATATCAGGCTGCGTACGCCGGATCCCGGCATGACCGGTCCAGTGCACGGTACTGAATAGCTTCGGCTATATGATGCGATTCTATGGATCGTGACTCGGAAAGATCCGCAATCGTCCGGGCTACCTTCAGGATTCGATCGTATGCTCTCGCCGTCAAACCGAGTCGCTTCATGGCATGCTCCATGAGCCGCAATCCATCGGATGTGAGTTGGCAGAATTCCCGTATCTCACGGGAACTCATGTGGGCGTTACAGTGACTTGAGGTCTCCATTTCATGGTTGATCAACCCTCTGGGATTGAAGAATCGCTGTCGCTGAAGATGACGGGCCGCTTCCACCCGCTCCCGGATGGTTCCAGACGACTCCCCTCGTCGGCGATCCTGCAGATCCTTGAAATTCACTGCGTTGACTTCGATATGGAGATCGATTCTGTCAAGCAGCGGACCGGAGATCCGGCTCAGGTAACGGGTGATATGTTCCGGGCGGCATACACACGCTTTCTCCGGATGCGAATAATACCCGCATGGGCA
>JAFGEQ010000021.1 GCA_016931515.1 candidate division CSSED10-310 bacterium
AATCGAAAATCGGCATCTGAGTTCGGCCGGGATCCAGAGTCGTCGCCTCGAAATCATAATCTGACGACCAGGACGGCCAGAAAAACAGTAAGCCATACACATCGAGTGCCAGATAGAGCCGGACGGGTCCAAGAGCTTCCGCCGATGCATTGCATAACTCCAGCATGACGGTAATCGTATCTCCTGGATCAATCGAAGCGGGTTCCACAAGAATTGATACCCCGGTCTGATTACATTCCGGTGTCGGTGACGGTGTCGGAGTTTCCGTCGGAGTTACCGTCGGAACGGGAGTCGGAGTATTTGCCGGTGCGTGACAATCATAATGATAACCCATGTCGATGATGCCGGTGTCCGGAACATAATCTGTCCGGGTCGAATCGCTTCCGGATGGCGACACTGACGGATTGCCGGTATCGACGCACGGAGACGTGCTTGCCTGCCCGGTTGCGGTATTCGAAAGGTAATAATCGCCATCGGGACCCGCCGCGAACATCGGATCGGCATTGAAACTGCCGGGTCCGATCACAACGCTTGCTGCTGCCGATTCGTAGCAGGTGTAATTCAATTCGAGGATCGATCCGGATGGGCTTGCGAAGCCGGCTCCGCCGATGATACTCGAATCGACTGTCATTCTGCAGGATCCATAGAGTGCGCCGATATCACTCCAATAGTTATCGCATATTGTTGAATTTCGAATACTTCCATCATAGTGGCAAACACCGCCGAAGGTGGCGGAATAGTTCCCCGTGATGACACAATTGACAATGTCAGCATAAGAGCTGAAAACACCAGCGCCATAGGCATAAAAGCCATGGACTGTGTTTTCGGTGATGAGGCAATTGACTGCGACCAGGTGGTCGGCATAGATACCTCCACCCTTGTTCTCATCCGAGTATACTGTATCATCAGCAACCTGGTTATTAGATACAGTACAATTGTACAAATGCAACACATTGAGTTCAGCGAATATTCCGCCGCCTTTTGCATTCAGAATGGGACCCGGTACCCAGTTATCGGTTATGATACAATTTTTCATTATAATATCGGCACCGGAGGCATAGACCCCACCGCCTTTCAATGAGCCACTCCCTCCCCGGATGGTGACACTTTCGATCCGGACCGGATCCGAGGCATCATTGAGGATCAGGATCACCCTCCATTCACGTTTTCCATCGAGAACAACCGATTCCGGCAACCCGTTTCCCCGAAGTGTGATATCCGGTGTTGCGGGCCACACAATGTTTTCATGGAAGGTGCCTTCAGCCACCAGAACGATGTCACCGGGTTCAGCAGCATTTAATCCCGCCTGGATGGTTGGCTGGTCGGCCGGGACATGGATGACGGCGCTGTGGCAGACGGCAAACGAACACACAACCATTGCGGCTCTGAGACAAAATCTGACGGATTTCATGATGGTTACTCCCTTGACAGCATCTTTGAAAAGGCTCAATCCGTGTGCGGATTTCAAGGCGAATTACAACCTCACAGGGATAGAGTCACGGATGAGGCTTTTTCGTGCAACCGCAAAAAAATTTTGCGGAGCCTGTCGCCAATGCTCAGTCGATAGAGAGAAGAAGAGGCAAAATTCTATGAATGAAGTATCCGAGATTAGAGGATTTGAGGTGATCGATGGCGATAGCGATACCGATACCGATTTCGATTTGGAGAATTGGTAGGTCTACTGCCAGTCGAAGGCTGCCGGATCGAGGGTGCCCAGAGGTGTCAATCTGTTCGCTGCTTCTTGACAGCGGGTCTCATATGTTATATTTATAGTAGTCATTATGAGTACGATAAATAAATCTGACAACGACCGTTCATTGAACAGAGACAACCTGGATACTATCTTTCGTCTGCTTGATTATCGCTTAAAAGAAAATCATTCGAATCCTGTGGAAATTGTCGTTTGCGGCGGCACCGCACTCATTAGGAGCGGTCTGGTCACCCGCACAACAAAGGATGTCGACATCGTCGCATTGGCGTTTGCAGGCACTCTCCTGTCGCCTGATCCTCTGCCGGATAAACTTGTGAAGGCATCAACAGAAGTTGCTGATGATCTGGGGCTTCCTGCCGGCTGGTTGAACAACGGTCCCAGCCGCAATGACGGGGGTCTTTTTCAAATGGGATTACCCGACGGATTGGCTCAGCGCCTACAGTCGAAACAGTATGGATCCCGTTTGACCGTGCATTTTATCAATCGTATCGATCAGATTTTTTTCAAGTTGTATGCATCTGCTGATCGAGGTGGGTATCATATACAGGATCTGCTCAGCCTGACTCCGGATCGTAAAGAGATCGAAGCTGCTGCCAGGTGGGCGATGACTCATGATGTTTCTGAAGGGTTCGCTGCCATCATGAAACAACTGCTGGTGAGACTGGGATATGAAGACGTATCTGAAAAACTTTAGACACGAATATCTGGATCGGTTGCTGAGCATTGTCTGGGATCAATGGAGCACTCTTGGAGTCAGCGGTCAGGGAAAACCGGTCGGTCGATATGTCATTGATCCGGAAGCGCTGCTGCTGTTTTCGAGTTCCATTGCACGGTATGATGCAAGATTGTTCGATGCCATTCTGGAATGGCTGCGCATCAATGGCCGATTCATCAATGTGACCCGAATATCCCAGATCATCAAGCACGAAAAGTTTGTCGGTAAAGGGGTGCTCCGGTCGACGATAGCAGCAGTCGATACATCGGACTCCGGATTGAAATGGAACAAATTCCTTTCCGGTACATCAGATGTTCCGATCGAACCGGAAAACCTGTTTTTTCAAAAAAGCGGAAACCCTCTTCCTGTGATTCGGGAACGGGATCCACTCTTCGAGTCCTATGGCTTCATCCGCGAAGTATTCCGTGAACGAGGTGTCTCTGCGCCTTTTCGCCCGGAGAGGCCGGGAAATCTGCTGTTACGATTACGGGCATTTATGGGAGTGAATGCCAGAAGTGAAATTCTGTTTTATCTGCTATTGCATCCGAAGGGATCACCCAGAGCCATGGCAAGGGATTGTTATTATTTCCCTGCGACAATCAGCAAAGCGCTTTCCGAGATCGAGCAGTCCGGCATTTTGGTATCCCGGAATGAAGGACGATATCGATTCTACTCATTCAGAAATGCAGATGAATGGAAATCCATTTTTCTTGAAAAAGAAGCCAAACTGTCATGGATTACATGGCCGCGTCTTTTCAGTGTGTTCGAACGCATCTGGCTGTTTCTGGATGAGAACGTTCAAATGGATAAAACGGCTCTGGAGCAGGCATCATCGCTTCGACGGGTGCTCAGGGATTCTGCTGCAGATCAGCTGGAAAACTGCGGGTTGCCGGTTATCTTCGGGAGAGATTCGGATTATCCCGGAGAAGAACTGATTCCGTTTTTTCTCGAACGGATGCGGGCGATTTTGGGTTATCTGGAGAGTCTTTAGTCATAGATTTTGAACGATACCGATACCGATGCCGATACCGATTTCGATTTGGAGGAATTGACATCGTAGCGACTATTGCCAGTCAAATCCTGCCAATCCCCAGGTACCCAGTGCAACCGTGCCCATTTCGTTGGTCATCAGCGCGATAAACGTGGCGTTCCCGGTGGTTCCGGTCGCCGGCCATACGAAATCGAAAATCGGCATCTGAGTTCGGCCGGGATCCAGAGTCGTCGCCTCGAAATCATAA
>JAFGEQ010000022.1 GCA_016931515.1 candidate division CSSED10-310 bacterium
AATTTGTTCCAGGATAGATATCTGCAACCATTTGAGGAATTGTGTATGGAGCTTCTATCTTCCAGAGTTCAGTACCGTTTACTCCGTCATTCGCTAAGAAGAACAATATTCCGTCGACATTCGTCATATAATATGGATTTGATGAGTTTGTTCCGGGATAAATATCTGCAATCTGAACTGCTTCGGTGTAGGGCCGTTCGCATTTCCAGAGTTCTCTCCCATTGCTGACGTCACTGGCAGTGAAGAAAAGCGTGCCGTCAACGTCCATAAAGTCATACGGATAGCCTGACCAATCAACAATATCTTCAACAAGGACCAGATCGGTATAAGGATTCTCACTTTTCCAGGTTTCCGAACCGGTCAGGCCATTATTAGCCTGTAAGAAAAGAGTTCCATTTGCATTCGTTAGATACTTAGGGGTGGAATCAGTCGCTCCCGGATTCAGATCCGCAACTCTTGCAACGGAATTGTAAGGACTGGAACACTTCCATAGCTCTCTTCCAGTGCTCCCATCAATGGCTTGGAAAAAAAGCGTTCCATTAACATTTGCTAAATATTCCGGATTCGATGAATTTGATCCTGGATAAATATCGGCAACACGAACAGCAGAAGTATACGGACTTGGACTTTTCCATAACTCCCAGCCAGCAGTTGCATCATTTCCCCTGAAAAACAGTGTTCCATTGACATTAGTCATGTTCCTTGGCGCTGTCACACTGGAGATACGCAAAACGCTATTATAAGGAGATGTGCACTTCCATAAGTCGCCATTAGTCGTGCCATCATATGCGCATAATAATAGTGTGCCATCCATGTTGATGAAATTGCTGGGGTTTGAACCCTCAAGTCCCGGACGTATATCAGCGACCATTACTACATCGTTGTACGGGCTTTCACACTTGAAAAGTTCAGACCAATACGGGGTTATATGTATCGCAGCGAATAAAAGAGTCCCGTTAACATTTGTCAGATTGTAAGGAGAAGATCCCTCCGTCCCGTGCAGGTTTTCGACCATTATAGCGGTTGTGTATGGGCTTGAGCATTTCCAAAGCTCTGCACCAGAAACACCATCGTTCGCCTGAAATAGAAGCGTTCCACCGACATTTGTCAAGTATTTCGAATCAGAACCGCTTGCTCCGTTTCTAATGTCTGCAACTTGCACTGCTGAAGTATACGGACTCGAACATTTCCACAACTCGCTGCCAGTAATTCCATCGTTTGCCGTAAATAAAAGAGTTCCATTAACATTGGTAAGCCAGGATGGTCCACTACTCGCAGATCCAGGATTGATGTCTGTCACGCGGGTTACATCAGTATAGGGACTTTCACATTTCCATAGTTCAGTACCAAAACTGTCATCATTCGCAGAGAAAAAAAGAACTCCGTTGACAACGACCAATCCACCCGGGTAAGAACTGTACGATCCGGGAAAGATGTCCTTGACCATAACTGCTTCGGTGTATGGCGGTTCACTCTTCCAGAGTTCTCGTCCGGAAACCCCATCTGATGCAGAAAAAAATACAATATCTCCAATGATCACGTAGGATTGTGGGTCTGAGCCTGAATTTGGCAAATCAGAATGAATATCCTCAACCATGTATGCCATATCAGACTGCGCAAAAATTGTATAACAAAACAATAAAGTGTTCAATCCCAAATACATCGCTAAAAATGCGGTTTTGAAACTAAAACTGCTTTTTAGACCAGAACGATCGAGTATCAACATGATTCCGCCCCCCCTCCCATGCTAATCGAATTATCAAAAGACCCCTAATAAGACTGCTTTAATACAAGTTACTTTTTACCAGAATTGAACTTTACGGTCAATTAAAATCGTCTATGCTTGCCAGATTTTCCATCCGTAAAAAATAGGTTCCATCTCATACCAGGTACACTCAAACGATATATTAATTGACAACTGCGCGCGTGAAGCTCATATCTCTGTCGACATGCGATGATCCATTGATCATCACACTGGGAGCTCCAATCACAACCGAAGTTTGCATGAGTTCTCTGAGGTTTTCTAACCATATCTTAACCAGAGCTTAATACCAGAAATCGAAAAACCAGTTGAAAATTCAGAACTCGATCTGTATCGTATTTCTTCAGGTAAAAGGGGTGGTAATGGGTTTAATCCAGGAGATCGGAGGGGTCGATGAAGAGAAGAATTTTCAGGATATTTTTGTTTTTGTTTGTCATGTTGTTTCTGTCCCGGGACATCCTGGCCGCGACGGTGGACGGCCACGCATTCAAGGACGGCCAGACGGATCATTCCGGGATCACGATCCAGTTAGAGACTCTTCCCGGAGTGCCGGCGACCGGGTTTGCCGGAGCCGGTTTGCTGCTGGCGGGATTGAGCCTGTTTTTGCTCCGGAAACGGAACCGGACAGCCGGAGCGTTCGGGATCGTGCTGGCTGTTTCCGGGTTGAATTGCATTGCTTATGCGTTTGCAACCTATACCGCGGTAACCAGCACGGACGGATCGTACAGCATGACGGCAGTCGATCCCGGGAATTACCGCTTGGATGCGTCTGCACCGGGGTATTATCCGGAACATCGTGAGCCGATCGCGATCGCAGATGGAGCGAACATGATTCCGGATATCACACTATATCCGATGACGACCCCGACACCGTCCTGTGCAGGCGGAACGCTTTATTCGGTCGACGACATTGTCGGAAACATGCGATGCGTGCCATCGGGAAGTTTTATCCAGGGATCGCCGTCGGATGAACCTTGTCGCCATGTAGGGGAACCCCAGTTTACCCATCTGGTTGCTCAGAATCTGGCAGTGATGGAAACCGAGGTCACGCGTCAGATGTGGGCGGATTTACGATCAGCACAGGCGAGCCTGTCGATAGACCCGAGTGATATCATTTACAGTCCGGGCATGAATCATCCGGTGCAGATGGTGACCTGGTTCGAGGCAGTGCTTTTTACCAACTTGCTGTCTATTCAGAACGGTTACGACCGATGCTATTTCAAGGACTCAGGATTCGTGACGCCCGTGGATGCGACGAATTACACATCCGGTTCATTCTATTGCAATTTCAATGCGAATGGATACCGGTTGGCGAGTGAAGGCGAATGGGAGTATTTTTGCCGGGCCGGGACGGACGGAACCTTCTCATGCGAAGAACCCAGTTTCAATTCCGAGATATGCGGCGATTGCCCTTCAGGATTGTTGATTACATTGGAACAATATTGTGTTTATTGTTCGAATCATCCCGGGACGTGCGCAGAAGTCGGGACCAAACTCCCGAATCCATGGGGATTGGTGGATATACACGGGAATGTTTCGGAGTGGTGCTGGGACTGGCTGGGAGATTATCCGGGCGGAACGAGGATGAACTATCGTGGTCCCAGTACGGGAACCGCGCGGATCGGTCGTGGAGGAGCCATTTCCGGACCTGCCAGTTTATGCCGGTCAGCGAGCAGATTTTATGCTGCTGCACCGGAAAACCGTTATTTCACACGAGGTTTTCGAATCGTACGGCTTATGGAGGAATCTGTCAACACACCAACCCCGGTCGCAAACTGCACGGCAGGCGAACTGATCGCCATCGATCCCATTGCAGGAAACATCCGCTGCGCGCCTCCGGGTGTTTTCGACCAGGGATCGCCGGGCACGGAAGCCTGCAGAAGCATGAATGAATTGATTTTCACCCATGAATTGGTCCGGAACATCGGTGTTATGGAAACTGAAGTCACGCGGCAGATGTGGGCGGATTTACTATCAGTCCAGTCCTCGCTGCCCAACGATCCCAGTAATCCGGCTTTCAGCCCCACTCTGGCGCATCCGGTCATGCGAGCAACCTGGTACGAGTCGGTTCTTTTTGCAAACCTGCTTTCATTGCATAACGGATTCACCCGTTGCTACTACACGGATGCCGGATTCAGCACACCAGTGGATGCGTCAAACTACACCATCGGAAACGTTTTCTGCAATTTCGATACGGATGGATACCGATTGCCGACAGAAGGTGAATGGGAGTATTTTACCCGCGCCGGAACGATCGGGGCTTTCTCCTGCAATGAAACCGGTTATGACATCGGCAACTGCACCTCCTGCACTGCTGGAACCCATCCGGTTCTGGAACAATACTGTGTTTACTGCGCCAACGACCCGGGAGCCACCGAGGTTGCCGGATCGAAGCTCGGCAATCCTTGGAATATGACGGATGTACACGGCAATGTCATGGAATGGTGCTGGGACTGGTACGGGAGTTATCCAACAGGATCAGCCATTGACCACCAGGGTCCAGGATCGGGAACAGACCGGGTTATCCGAAGTGGCTTTTTCAATACCGGCGCACCGAGTTGCCGGTCGGCAAGCCGTGGATATGGTTTGCCTGATTTCCGGAGTTCAATCGGATTCCGGTTGGTCAGAACGATCACATCATATGTGCCGCCTGTTCCGACGAACACACCAGTCCAGACGGATACACCCACCGCGATACCAACGGACACACCGACGATGACCCCGACGGAAACACCCACAAATACGCCAACGGAGACACCTACAAGTACACCGACGTATTTTCAGGTTAGTTGCCTTGCCATCCTTACCGAGTATCCGCTGGCACCAAGCGGAGTTTACACCATTGATCCCGACGGTTTGGGTGGAGATGATCCATATCAATGCTATTGTGATATGCTAACCGATGGAGGGGGATGGACTTACAGAATCTACGAAGATCTTCAAGCATATTGGAGTTTTGACGACCCTCTTCCTGAAGATGCCTCTGATTCAGATTGGGGAAATTATCCAGGCTTTTTTACAGGAACTGCAGGGCCGTCAACAGTTGTTCCATTTCCAGGATTTATCCAATCTGCCTCATTTGATGGATATGATCCCAATAGACTGGACCTTGACGTCATGGTTCCCTATACGGCTTCAAGCACAACGGTCTGGTGGGCAAGAAATACCAACTGCGGGAATAACAAGATACCTCTTATTTTCAGCGACAATCTAAGCACTTTAGGTGATCATTTCTTCGATGCCAGATGTCGGATTAGTGGATCTGACAGGTTTTTTACGACTGGGACCGGTTGCCTTAATCATATGAACACTTGGAATCAGCACATATACATAGATACTGGATCTGAGTGGCGAGTTTTTGTAAATGGTGTGGAATTGACATCAGATTCTGTTTATCCGTATGCGGGTTTATGGGGATTATCTCTTTCACATATAGGATCTAATTCAGGTTGGGGAACTAACGGAATGTGGGGTGAAATTGATGATCTGGCTATTTTTAACCGGGAGTTAACAGAAGCTGAGATACAAGTCCTTTTCAACCAGGCTGTTAACGATCATCTCCCTTTCCGATGGAGATAAATCAATTCACGAACTGGCTAGAAAATCGACATAGCTGATGAGAGAGGTTAGTGAACAGTATTGATGCATGTGTAAAAGGTTTTTTTCGCAACAACCGATGCAGCATTATCAAGGGCTTGAGCGGCAATTAGGTGAATGGGAATGGTGGTGTGTGCCGGGGAGAAGGAGTGGACGGGAAGCACTATCTCCGGCAGCAACTGAAACGGAATGGTTTGAATCTTTCTCGTAGAAACCTCCTGAAATAGAAAAAGGCCGGAGTGAATGAACAATCCGACCAAGTTGAGATCACCTGCACGATGGCAAGCGATCAGTTAATGATGAAGAACGGAAACAACAACAATTTTATTTCTCAACGCTGAAAATTATCATTCCCCACCATCGATAAGTTTATCATCGCATGACGTTCCACTGACTCTGATCCCATTCTTGATTCAAAAAAGTCCTTGAGTTTCTCAGATTCGGGGAACGGGAACAGGGCACAGAACCGGAACTGGGAATTGTGTTATATGAGGTTCAATCTTTCACAGGCTTTTCCAGGCGCACCCTCTCCCATGCTTATAAACACAGATCAGGAGTTCCAGTTCCCCCCATTGGCTACTGAATTTTCAATGACTTATGCCTGTCCGGCTTAAACCGCCTGATCATCGTTTTGAGGGATTTCAGCGTATCATCATCTCCACCCCGGTCATACCGGAGCAGGATGTACAGCCGGGTGATATCATAAACGTCCGCGGACAGATCCTGACGCATATCACTCACCCGGTCTGCATAATCCACGGGGCCCTCGGCAGATTCCCGGGATAAACCGATCCCAGCAAGTTTTTTGCAAAATCGATTGTATAACAATAAAACATCGTCGCGATTGGTTGTCTTTTTATTCAAAAACAATAATACGAGTACAATAATAAAACTTCCAGGGACACAGATAATCAACACAAACAGTTTGATCGGGTCAAACCATGTATCCAGTTCAAATCCGAATTTGGAGACAAGCCGTTTCTGCCGGTAAAATGAGTAGCTGAAAAACCATACGTTCCACTGATTGTTCAATGCGTCCCAGCCGAGTC
>JAFGEQ010000023.1 GCA_016931515.1 candidate division CSSED10-310 bacterium
GACACCGACGCCGACGAATACCCCAACGAATACTCCGACGCCTACTAACACTCCAACAAATACTCCGACGTTAACTCCAACGCCGACCAATACGCCGACGAACACGCCGACACTGACGCCGACGCCGACGAACACTCCAACAAATACTCCGACGTTAACTCCAACGCCGACCAATACGCCGACGAACACACCGACACTGACGCCGACGCCGACCAATACGCCGACACATACCCCCACGCTGACGCCGACGCCGACGAATACCCCAACAAGTACACCGACGCCTACGAACACTCCTACGAACACACCGACGTTAACGCCGACCCCGACCAATACGCCGACGAACACGCCGACACTGACGCCGACGCCGACGAACACACCGACGCTCACGCCCACGCCCACCCGCACTCCGACGAGCACGCCAACCAACACGCCGACAAATACCCCCACGAACACACCAACGAATACCCCGACGAATACGCCGGACGTAACACCCACTCCGACAACACCGCTGCCGATACCGGCAACAGGACCGATGGGTCTGGGATTGCTGCTTGTTCTGTTCGGATTGCTGATACTCAATCCGTTGTTCAGACGGCGATAAAGAGACCGGCTGAAGCAGCCGGACTGTGTTAAGGACTGAGAACCCGTGATTTTCGATTACGGGTTCTCAGTGTAATAAGTGTTGAAAAAAACAGATACTGGACGCATGGGCTGTAAATATATAGACTCTGGATTCAGGCATTCATTGAAAAATGATACCTCGTGGATTTGAAGATAGCGGCTGGAAATCAGGAGTCGTTGTTCGTTTTTTGTAGTGGTTGTTGATTTAACAAGGAGACAGTTATTTATGAACCGATTGGTGCTGATGGTATTATTTCTTGCAGGAGTCCTGTTATCCGCTGCGGCATTGGCGAATCCGGATGCTGCGGCCGGAGTCCTGACGCTGCAGGCAGATGCGGAGCTGGTTTCACTGGATGATGTGCCGTTAATTGAATTCCCGGCTATCGATCACGCCAAAGCGTTGGCGGAGGATGAAGCTGATCGGAAGCTGGGGCACCCGCTGCGATTTGCCATTCCGCAGGACGCGGAGATTACTCCCTGGAACAACGGTTTATGGGAATCGGTCGGTGACGGACGGGCCGTATGGCGACTTCGGATATTCGCCCAAGGAGCGTCCTCACTCAATTTTGGTTTTGGGAGATTCAATCTCCCGGCAGGTGCTCGGCTATTCCTGTTCGATCCATCGGGGGAGTTGATCCAGGGACCGTTCGGTCTGGAGACCAGGACGGAATCGGGTGAATTCTGGAGTCCGGTGACAATGGGCGATACGGCAGTGCTGGAGTTGACGGTTCCGGCCAATGAAGCGGGGAATGTCGACCTGCTTGTAAAGAGAGTCAATCATGGTTACAGGGAGTTCTGGGAAAGGGATCCTGCGAATTCAGGAACCTGTAATGTTGATGTTATCTGTCCGGAGGGTGATTCCTGGCGAAGTGAGATCCGAAGCGTTGCAGTTTATACCCTCGATGGAACCTGGACGTGTTCGGGAACCCTGGTCGAGAATGTGCGGCAGGACAATACACCGTATTTTCTGACCGCTAATCACTGCGGAGTTACAACCACCAATGATGACACCATGGTAGTTTACTGGAATTTTCAGAAAGCGACGTGCGGCGGATTGCAGTATGGCTCACTAAGTCAGAACCAGACCGGTGCGACATTCCGGGCGACGCGCACCCAGTCGGATTTCTGTCTGGTGCAGTTGAATTCGGTACCGAGTTCGTCATTCAACGTGTATTATGCCGGATGGGACAACCGCGGGAATGCCGTTTCATCCGCAGTTGTCATCCATCATCCCAACACGGATGAGAAATGCATCAGCTTTGAGAACAATGCCCTGACGGTGACATCCTATTACAGCACAGCGGTTCCCGGTGACGGGACGCACTGGCGTATTGCCGATTGGGATTTAGGAACAACAGAGCCCGGTTCTTCCGGTTCCGGACTCTGGGACCAGAATCATCGCCTTATCGGTCAGCTGCATGGCGGAGACGCAGCATGCGGCAACAACGAATCCGACTGGTTCGGGCGGTTTTCGGTTTCCTGGGCAGCGGGTTCCACCGCGGCAACGAGGTTAAGAGACTGGCTGGATCCGGACAGCACCGGAGCCCAGTATATCAACGGCCGGAACCCGGTCGCCAATACACCCACGCCTGTGCCGACAGCGACTCCGCAGACAATCCCTTATTGTGAAGGCTTTGAAACATTCGGACCCGGATGGACGACATACGATGCCGATGCCGACAGTTTCACATGGATGGCAATCGGCCCGGATACGAGTTACTCGCATGGCGGTGACTACTGGGCGCTATCCCAGTCGTATGACAATACCGCCGGCGCATTGACACCGGACAACTGGCTGATTTCACCCAGGATCAACCTGACCGGTGCATCAAACCCCGCCCTGGAATGGTATGCTGCAGCGCTGGACCAGGCATGGCCGAATGACTATTATTCCGTTCTGGTATCGACAACAGGCACGGACACCTCCGATTTCACATCCACACTGTATTCTGAAGCCGTCCAAGCGGGCGGTCCCGAAACAAACAACTACTGGTACCGATCGGTCAGTCTGGCTTCATTTGTCGGGGATTATATCTACATCGCTTTCCGTCATTACAATTGTACCGACCGGTTTATTCTCAGTATTGATGATGTATGTATAACCGATGCAGGATCACCGGCTGCAACCCATACACCGACTCATACCCCAACGGCGACCCAGACGCCAACCCGCACGCCGACACCGTCCAACACACCGACTCGGACTCCAACGTTGACGAACACTCCGACGAACACTCCGTCACCGACGCCGGAGTGTTGTGAAAGCTCTGTATCCACGTATCCATATTCCGAGAGTTTTGAGAGTGGGTTCGGATTATGGACGCAGGAAACAGAGGATAATTTCGACTGGACAAGAAATTCCGGAGGCACTGGAACGGGAAATACTGGTCCATCGGCAGCGTATGACGGAAGCTGGTATCTTTACACGGAAGCCAATGGACCTGCGACCGGTGACCAGGCGATACTGAACGGACCCTGTTTCGATCTGGCCGGATATGACACGGCCGAGTTCCGGTTCTGGTATCACTTGTATGGAAATCAGATGGGGACGTTACGGCTTGAAATCAGTGATGATTTATGCGGCTCCTGGACGTCGCTATGGTCCTTAAGTGGCAACCAATTGAATAGCTGGCATGAAGCAGTTATCTCTTTGAACAGCTATGTGGGTGATACAATCAAGTTGCGCTTTGTCGGCATCCGTGGAACCGGCAACCGGAGTGATATGGCGATCGATCTGTTGTCGATGACCGCAAGCGGTCCGCCAACAAATACGCCCACCTACACTCCAACAGGCGTACCTCCGACATTCACCAATACACCGACGTTAACTCCAACGGCGACCAATACGCCTACGAATACGCCAACTCTGACGCCGACACCCACGAATACCCCGACGAATACACCCACGAACACTCCAACCCATACACCCACGCTCACTCCCACGCCGACGAATACACCGACGTTAACTCCAACGCCGACCAATACACCTACGAACACGCCAACTCTGACGCCGACACCTACGAATACCCCCACGAATACGCCAACATTGACACCGACGCCGACCAATACACCCACGAATACGCCAACATTGACACCGACCCCAACCAATACGCCCACGAATACGCCAACATTGACACCGACGCCGACCAATACGCCCACGAATACTCCGACATTGACACCGACGCCGACCAATACTCCAACCAGCACTCCGACAGGCGCACCAACGAACACACCCACCGATACGCCGACAAACACACCGACACTGACACCAACGCCGACAAACACGCCGACGCTGACACCCACACCGACCAATACGCCGACAGGAACCCCTACGAACACACCAACGAATACTCCGACGAATACCCCGGATGTAACACCCACTCCGACAACACCGCTGCCGATACCGGCAACAGGACCGATGGGTCTGGGTCTCTTGCTGTTTGTGATTGGAATCCTGATAACGATTCCCGTGGTACGACGGCGTTAGACAGGTTATTGACAGTTCCGTAAACTCGATAAATGGGAACCCGTGATCCAAGATCCGGGTTCCTTTTTTTCTGATGCATCATTCCGGGCTGGACTGGAGTGTCCGATCGGGTTAAACTGGTCCTGTTATCGGGTTGCTTACATTTATGCTGGAACGGATGGTTGTATTCTTTTTGCACCGGCGCGTTCCGTTGCATTTTTCGTTATTTGTGCAGGTGTTCCAGGTTTATGCGCTTGTAAAACTGTAGGAGAAGACGATGATGAAACATGAAAGTTCCCGGTTTGTTTGCCTTAGATTATTGTCAAAGCTGATTGTCCTGACGGCAATTTTGAACACGGGAGCATCCGTCAAAGCAATAGAAAGCCCGGATTTATCGCAGATTTTCGCGCCGGGTGCGGTGATCGTCCGGCCGGATGCCGGTGACTCCGGTTCATCTCAACGGGCGAATGGTCTGCTGACGGTTCAGAGTGTTTCGGGATGCACGGGGGATACGGTTTATGTCGACATACTCCTGGATAATTATGAGGAGGTCGTGGATGCATTCATGTTCGACCTCAATTACGATACGGACACAATGGCTCTCGTGAGTTGCGATGAGGGTGTGCTGATTCCGTCTGGGGGATGGCAGGAATTCGGTTGTTATGAGGGAATCCCCGGCACAGTTGTCACCGGAGGATATGCTCTCGAATCAATCCCGATCGGATCGGTCGGTTCACTGGCACGATTTACTTTCTCCGTTACATGCTTGAGTTGCACCCAGAGTGACTCGTTTTCGATCACGCTGACCCGTCTTCAGGATGATCTCACCGGATATACGGCGGTTGACGGGACATTTACCTACTATTGCCTTCCCACCGCTACTCCCACGTTCACGAATACACCCACTCGAACGCCGACGCGCACACCGACCCGGACACAGACGCCCACAAACACAGCGACCCGGACGCCGACAGGGACACCGACGGTCACACCCACACCCACGAATACGCCGACAGGCGCTTTGACATTCACGCCTACGAATACTCCGACATCCACGCCGCCATTACCCATCCCGGCAACCGGTCCGGCCGGGTTGGTCCTGATGATGATCCTGATCGGGATTTTGATATTAAAACCGGCTTTCGGGCACCGATGATCCATGGTCTCCGGTAATTGTCGAACAGCATCGGAAACTACCGCAGAAACGGGTTAATCCAGAAGGATACGGGTGATTTTGCTCCGGAGGACATGGATATGATATACTTATATGGTCAGGGGCTGATTGATCGGAAAGGAATTTCGTGGTGAATCGCTTTCACCCATTCGCTTCGGTTTTTTGAAGCTGTTTTTTTTCGATTCCGTTCAGTCTCAGGAGAATGTCCATTTGTTTTAGGGTCGAATCCGGATGAGGATCCGGAGAGTTGGGGGTATTCATGTGGAGAGATGTTGTCGTGGAGAAACACCGATGAAAAAACTACTTATTTTCGCGGTTCTTGCAGCACTGTTTTTCAGCCCGGCTACAAATGCCGAGCACCGGTATCCAATCATGAAAGTCGATCAGGAGACACTGCAGAAATGGTATGAGGATTATAACAATGCTCCGAAAGCGTATATCGATCCCAAAATTGAGCCTGTGAAGGGCTCGTATAGTGTTCTTGGTCATATGCAGTACACACCGAGTCAGTATTACCAGGGATCCTGCGGAAATTGCTGGCAATGGGCCGGAACGAGCTGCCTGGGTGTTGCATTGCATGTGCAGAACTCCATCCTGGATCGCCTGTCGGTGCAATACATCAACTCCTGTGCGGATGCCGCTATTGGAGTAGAATGTTGTGATGGCGGCAATCTGAGTTATTTCGCCGACTTTTACGATTACACGAATATGGCGATTCCCTGGACAAACTCAAACGCCTACTTTCATGATGCGTCCGCTGCCTGCACGACGACGTGCGCATCGATCTCAACAACCCCGCATTATGGAATCACATCCATCAACGACCAGACGATAATAACTACCGGTGTCTCCCAGACTACTGCGATAAACAATATAAAGAACATTCTGAACCAGAATAAAGCGGTCTATTTCGGTTTTCATCTTGCGACGGGAGCTGACTGGACGGTCTTCGAAAATTTCTACTGGTATCAGAACGAAAGCGCTGTATGGAACCCGGATTACGCGTGCGGCCACACAGAAGATTCCGGCGGCGGCGGTCACGGCGTCGTCTGTGTCGGCTACAACGATGACGTTCCCAGCAACAGTTACTGGATCATGGTGAACAGTTGGGGAACGACAAGCGGCCGGCCGAACTGCATTTTCCGTGTCGACATGGACATGGATTACAGTTGTACTTTCGAATACGGTCCTTACACATATTACAGCCACACATTCACATGTCTGAACGTGACATTCAGCAGCGCCAGCACGGCTACTCCAACCCGAACACCAACCCGGACGCCGACCAGCGTCGCCACGAATACGCCCACCCGAACACCAACCCGGACACCGACCCGGACACCGACCAGCGTCGCCACGAATACGCCCACCCGAACACCAACCCGAACACCGACCGGCGCAGCCACGAATACACCGACGCGAACACCAACCCGGACGCCGACCAATACGCCATCGACTCCTCCACCCACACCCTCCAACGGGGGTGATACCTGCGCTGCCGCCCCGGATATCACATTGAACCTGGCTGCCGCATGGCTTGGATCAACAGGTCTGTGTCTGCCGGCGTCCAACACCGGCATGGCCAATAACTATACGAAATGTTCGACGGGGCCGTGCGGTGCTACAGGGGATTCGAATGACGTTGTCTGGAAGTTTACACCGACTGATTACTGGGTATTCGATATCAACAACTGCAATACCAGTGATGACTGGTCCATCATGGTCTGGTCCGGAGCCTGTCCCGGAACCGAGATAATCTGTGATGATGATTCGTGTGCAGACTGTGCGACACCCTATACATTCACATCGGGATGCACGGTCTTTCATCCGGGCGTCACGTATTATGCTGTCGTTTGGCGATACAGTTCAACCGGATCGACCACGATCTGTTTCGATCCGTGTCCGGTTCCTCTGGATTGTGCCGGTGATTCGATTTACGTGCAGATGGGCAATACAACGGGGACAGCGTTCACATCCGATCTGGCGACGACATATCAGGTCGCCGAATACTATTCCGGTCTCACAGACACCATCGGGACCGTCAATTGGTGGGGAATTGAAGGGTATTTCGACGGATCCACATGGTCATCCTGCACACGGACCAACACCAATTATCGAGTATCTTTTTACAGTGACAGCGGTGGAGCCCCGGGTTCCGTTATCAGCCAGCAGACAGTGAGTGCCATTCGAACAAACTCGGGACAGACCTTTGGGACATTCCCGATTTATGAATACGCCGCAGATCTTACCAGTTGCGTTTCACTGAATTCCGGGTGGATATCCATTCAAGGTATCGCCGATTCCGGTTCGTGTTGGTTCCTATGGCTGAATTCATTTAATAACGCGCGAGATAATGCTCATGAATTGTTTGACGGAGCCAGCTGGTCCGCTGCGGAAACGGATGCCGCCTTCTGTCTGGGACCCTGCGGCACACCGACGAACACTCCGACTCCGTTACCGATTCCCTCAACCGGCACTACCGGGATAATCATTCTTCTGGCACTGTTCGGCATTCTGCTGCTCAGTCCGGTTTTCCTTCGGAAGATGTAATTTTCAGATAGTAGAACTCTGACTCCAACGAGCGGTCTTCCCGGCCGCTCGATTTTTTTTGGGGGGAGACCCGGACCTGAACATCGTTGCCATGTATCGGGCGCTTGGTTTATACTGGCGGGCGAGCATGGTGATTATCTCTCAGTAATCCTAAAAGGAGCTTTTTTAATGAAATCAACACTTTTGTTTGCAGTATTTTTGTCGGTGCTCGCCGTGATCCTCCCATTTGCAGGAGCGTTTGAGACGCCGGAGCTGATTGCCAGGGACACCCCGTTCTGGCCGGAATACAATGTGCCTCCGTTCAGTGAGGTCGGCAATCCGAATGACAGCGGTGTTATTCGTGTCCTGAATGCGGATTTCGATCCCCTTAAAGCGCTCCCGGAGCTTCCGGAGTCGCTTCAGGTTCGCAATGCGGATACGGCGCGTTATCAACTGGTGCAGTTCAGGGGTCCGATCATGGAAACACAGAAATCGCTGTTGCGAGCAGCAGGTCTGGAGCCGGTGGAGTATGCCGCTCATTTCACCTTCATCTGCAGGCTGACGCAGCCGGACGCAGTAACCGCGGCCCGTGCACTTCCGGACGTTCGATGGATCGGACCATTCGAACCGGCCTACCGGATTGATCCTTTGATCGGTCAAACACCCGTGACCGACAGGCACAGGATCATGGATGACAAGCTGATCCTGATCGTGACGCTGTTCGACGGTGAGGACCTGGAATCGTTGCAGCAGGCTGTTGCTGCAATGGGTGCCGAAGTGCTGGATGTTGTATCCACCCCCGATCGAAAATCACTGCATATCCGTGTCTATCCGGATGTTATTCCGGATCTGGCACGGATCGAATCGGTTTTCAGAATCGAGGAAAAGGGTGAGTTCTTCCTGTTGAATGACGAAACGAAGTACGTGATTCAATCGGGATCCACAGCCGGCGGGACGCCGGTATGGGATCACGGCGTAACCGGGACCGGACAGATCATCGGAATAATGGATTCCGGCGTCGATCCGGATCACTGTTTTTTCTATGACAGTGTGCAGGGAAACCCGACCTCGACCGTCAACCATAACCAGCGAAAAATCGTTGCCTACCGGGAATACGGCGGTGAAGCCTGGGACGGATGTGACATGGGTCACGGTACCCATGTGGCCGGAACTGCGCTGGGGTATCCGGATGATGGATCGTCCAACCTGAATTACCGCGGAATGGCTCCCGGAGCCAAACTGACGGTCGGGGACATCGGTCAGGACGACTGGCTATCCTGCTTCTTCGGAGCGGTCAGCCCACCGTCTTCTCTGACACAGACATTTACCGATACCATGGCCGATGGCGGCTTCATCCACACCAATTCATGGGGCAGCACGAGCAATTCATATGAAACGTACTGCACCGACGTCGACAACTTTATGTGGAACAATAAAAACTTCCTCGTCCTTTTCGCCGCAGGAAACTCCGGCCCGAACGCCTCAACCGTAGGATATCCCGGAACCGCCAAGAACCTTGTCTGCGTGGGCGGTTCGGACAATCTTCCGAACATCCAGAACATGTATACCTCGTCCAGCAGGGGACCGGTCGCAACATCCAACCGGATGGCTCCGACTCTGACCGCTCCCGCAACAGACACAAGCGAGAACCCGCAGGGGATTCACTCCGCTGACAACACAACCGATGCAAGCGGCCGGACGTGCGGCATCGTCTACTCGAATTTTCAGGGCACATCAATGGCCTGCCCGGCTGCAGCGGGCGCTGCCGCCCTGGTCCGCCAGTATTTTATAGACGGTTACTACCCCGGCGGAACACCCTCCTCCAACGATACCCTGACACCGACGGCTGCCCTTATGAAAGCCATGCTGATCAATTCCACCCAGAATATGACCGGGACGACATCCAGACCGTCCAATGACCAGGGTTGGGGACGCATCCTGCTGGATGATGCGCTGTATTTCGCCGGAGATGAGAAACGACTCAGTGTCTATGACGAGACGACCGGTGTTGCAACTGGCGAAACCGATACATACGACATCACGATTTCCTCCACGAGCCTTCCCGTCAAGATCACGCTGGTCTGGACAGACCGCAGCGGGAACAATCTCGTCAACGATCTCGATCTCGTTCTCACCGGTGGAACCGACACCTATTACGGCAATAATTTCGCCAGTGGCTGGAGCAGCACGGTAACGACCCGTGACCGGACGAATCCGGCGGAATGCATCTATCTGAATGCCGGAACCCTTCCAACCGGAACCTATACGGTCCATGTCGAGGGATACAATGTGCCGAACGGCGAAGCCGGGGGTCGTCAGCCTTATGCTCTGGTGATCAGCGGCGGCATCGGCCCCTTAATGACTCCTACGCCGACACCGACATCGACGCAAACGCCGTCACCGACACCGACAACGGAATGCGTACACCATGGCGATGTAAACTTCGATAGCTCACTGACAGCAGGAGATGCTCAGCTGGCCTTCAACATCGCGCTGGGAACATACATCCCGTCTTTTGTCGAGGAATGTGCAGCGGATTGCACCGGGGACGGATCCGTTACCGCCGGTGATGCGCAGGCGATTTTCTTTGCCGTTCTCGGTACGGGAACGTGCGTGGATCCGATTTAACCGGATCGCGCGATAGCATCAGCTTATTGTTAACCAGGAGAACCCAGCATGAAATCACCTGTCGAACGGATTATCATTCTCGATTTCGGATCTCAGTACACGCAGTTGATTGCCCGGAGGATCCGGGAGATGCATGTCTACTGCGAGATCGTTCCGTTTGATACCGATCCGGAGCAATTTCATCGGGATGAAGTCAGGGGTATTGTGTTGTCAGGCAGTCCTGCCAGCGTCCATGACCCGGATGCGCCGATCCCCCGGTTGGATCTTTTCAATCTCTGCGTACCGGTTCTCGGAATTTGCTACGGATGCCAGCTGATGGGACTGAAAGCCGGCGCACTGATCCGGAAAGCCGCTCACCGGGAATATGGTCCGGCCTTGCTGGAAGTGATATCGCCGGCCGGATTGCTGGATGGACTGCAGCAGAATTCGCTCTTCCAGGTTTGGATGAGCCATGGTGATCATCTGGAAACCCTGCCTCAGGGCTTCAAATCGATCGCACGGACAACGGATATTCCGTTTGCCGCCATCATGGATCCGGAGCGGCGGCTGTATGGTGTGCAGTTTCACCCGGAAGTGGAGCACACGGTTAACGGCAGTCTCATCCTGGCGAATTTTGTGATGGGCATTTGCGGATGCAAAGCATCATGGACTCCCGACCGGTTCATCCTCGACTCGGTCGAAAAAATCCAGCGGCAGGTCGGCTCCGGACGGGTTCTCTGCGGTCTCTCCGGAGGTGTCGACTCGTCAGTAGTTGCAATGCTCCTGGACAAAGCCATCGATCGTCAGCTTGTCGCCGTATTCATCGACAACGGTGTGTTGCGGGCCGGCGAGGCAAATGCGGTGGAGACTTTTTTCAGTCCGCTCCTCGGGGATCGTTTCATATCCGTGGATGCCGCGAACGAGTTTATTACTGCTCTGGCCGGGGTGAGTGATCCGGAGAGAAAGCGCAAGATTATCGGGCACACCTTTATCGATGTATTTGAGCGGGAAGCGCAGCGGCTGGGAAGGATCGATTTTCTTGCCCAGGGAACATTGTACCCCGATATCATCGAGAGCGTCTCGGTCAGAGGGCCCTCGGTCACGATTAAAAGTCACCATAATGTCGGCGGATTACCCGATAAAATGCGGCTTGCACTGGTTGAGCCGCTCCGGGAGCTATTCAAGGATGAGGTCAGGGCAGTCGGCTCGGAGCTTGGCCTGCCGGATTCGATTATTCGGCGGCAGCCGTTCCCGGGACCGGGTCTTGCAGTAAGAATTCTCGGTGAGGTGACGGCAGACAGAGTCTCTATTTTACAGAAAGCAGATGCGATCGTGCGGGAGGAAACCGGCGCAGCGGGTTTGATGCAGTCGCTGTGGCAGTCCTTCGCAGTACTCCTGCCGGTAAAAACAGTCGGGGTTATGGGAGATGAGCGGACGTATGAGAATGTGTGTGCCATTCGTGCGGTGACGTCGACGGATGCCATGACTGCGGACTGGGCACGTTTACCGCATGATCTGCTGGCAAGGATGTCGACACGCATCATCAATGAAGTCAAAGGCATCAACCGGGTGGTGTACGATATTTCCTCCAAACCGCCTGCAACAATCGAATGGGAATGACCAGGAGTTTTCATGGGATCTGATTTTGTCCATCTTCATCTGCATACGGCCTATTCTCTGCTCGACGGTGCGATCCGGATACCCGATCTTGCCAGGCGCGCAGGAGACTATGGTATGCAGTCGATCGCCATCACCGACCATGGCAACATGTTCGGTGTCATCGATTTTTATCTTAAAATGAAAGAAGCCGGAATCAAACCGATTATCGGATGTGAAACGTATATCACGCCGCAGAGCCGGCGGGACCGGACGCAGCGGCTCGAGAATCACCTTGTATTACTGGCCGAGAATATGACAGGTTATCAGAATCTGGTTCGCCTGATCAGCCTGGCCAACATCGAAGGGTTTTATTATCATGCCCGGATCGATTACGAGCTTCTGGAAAAATATCACGAAGGTTTGATTGGGTTGTCAGCCTGCCTGGGAGGTGAAATTCCCCGTGCGATCATGGATGGTCAAATGGATAAAGCCCGGGCGATTGCCGGGCGGTATCGGGATATTTTCGGACCCGGGAATTTTTATCTCGAGATCCAGCAGAATGATCTGGCTGAGCAGGAGGTTGTCAACCGGGAATTGATAAAGATCTCCCATGAACTGGAGATCCCGCTGGTCGCCACCAATGACTGCCATTATCTGAATCAGGATGATTATACTGCGCATGATGTTCTGTTGTGTATCCGGGATGGACGAACGGTGAATGATCCCGACCGGTTCCGTTACGAATCCAAGGCGTTTTATCTTCGTACCGGTGACGAGATGGCTGAATTGTTCAAGGATGTACCGGAAGCAATCCGGAATACAGCGCATATCGCCGCCCGTTGCAACGTGGAGCTCAAACTCGGAAAAGTGGAGCTTCCCCGGTTCGAGACGCCCGGCGGGATCGATCTGAACGACTACTTGAAGAGCGTGGCTCACGCGGGGTTGGACAGCCGCCTGGAAGAGATGCCCTATTCGGTCGATGCAGCAGCATATCGTGCGCGTCTGGACGAAGAATTAAAAATTATCTGTGACATTGGATTCTCCGGTTACTTTTTAATCGTGTGGGATTTTGTCGGATATGCGCATCAGAACAGCATTCCGGTAGGGCCTGGCCGCGGATCCGGTGCGGGATCTCTTGTTGCCTATGCATTGAGAATAACCGACCTGGATCCGATTCCCCATGACCTGCTGTTCGAACGGTTCTTAAATCCGGAGCGTGTCAGCATGCCGGATTTCGACATCGATTTTTGCAAAAACCGCCGGGATGACGTGATTCGGTATGTCTCCCAAAAATACGGTGAAGACAGCGTTGGTCAGATTGCCACGTTCAGCACTTTGAAGGCCAAGCAGGTGATTCGGGATGTAGGCCGGGCAATGGATGTACCTCTTGCGGATGTCAATGCTCTGGCAAAGCTGATACCTGATGGTCTGAACGTAACGCTGACGAAGGCACTGGAGATGGAGCCTCGACTGAAGGCAATGATCGACAGGAAGAAGGAGTATCAGACGCTTTTCACAATTGCGGAAAGGTTGGAGGGATTGAATCGGCATTGCGGGGTCCATGCAGCCGGTATTGTCATTGCGGACGGTCGATTATGGGATAGAGTGCCGGTCAAATGCGAAGATGGGCAGCTTGTCACCCAGTATGCCAAATCCGAAGTGGAAAAAGCCGGTTTGATCAAGTTCGATTTTTTAGGACTGAAAACCCTGACAGTGATCGATACGGCTCAGAAGATCATCAATGCATTGCGGCCGAAAGGGCTGGATCGTCTGGATGTACGAAAACTGACGTTCGATGATCCCGAGGTCTACAATCTGATCGCCTCCGGAGACACGTATGGCGTCTTCCAGATGGAATCCGATGGTTTTCAGCAACTCGTTCGCCAGATGGCGCCAAATTGCTTCGGTGACATCGTGGCGGCGGTGGCTCTTTTCCGGCCGGGACCGATGGAGCAGATTCCGAGTTTCATCGCCCGCAAGCATGGCCAGGAACCCATCCATTACCCGCACGAGAGCTTAAAATCGGTTCTTGAGGGAACATACGGTCTGATTGTATACCAGGAACAGGTCATGCAGATCTCCCAGATCATGGCAGGATTCAGCCTCGGACATGCCGATATTCTCCGGCGCGCCATGGGCAAGAAGATCATGTCCGAGATGGAGAGGATGCGGAAAGTGTTCATCCATGGGGATCCGAAGATGGGGGTGGAGGGCGCACTGCAGAGAGGATACTCAGAGGAACTGGCGTCCGGCGTCTTCGATTTGATGCAGAAGTTCGCCGATTACGGATTTAATAAATCCCACGCTGCAGGATACGCAGTATTGTCCTACCAGACCGCCTACCTGAAACGGTATCATCACAAGGAGTTCATGGCAGCTCTACTGACCTGTGATACCGATTTCAGTGACAAGGTGGTCAAGGGAATCAACGAGTGCCGGAAAGGAGACATCGATGTACTTCCACCGCATATTAATGATTCGTTGAAAGCCTTTACGGTTGTTGACCAGGGCATTCGATTCGGATTGGCGGCCGTAAAGAATGTCGGTGCCGGTGCAGTGGATGCGATCCTGGACGCCCGGAAGGAGGAAGGGCCGTTTACAAGCCTGTTCGACTTCTTTCGTCGGATCGATTTGAAGGCTGTCAATAAACGGGCGGTTGAATCGCTGATCCGTGCCGGTGCTTTCGACGACACCACCGGAAACCGGGCTCAGATGCTCGCCATGATCGACATTGCATGTGATATTGGCCAGGCCGCGCAGCATGACAAAGCAGTGGGGCAGCGATCCTTGTTTGAATTGATGAATCCCGGGCAGCCGCAGGTCATCGAACCGGATCCGCAGATGCCCGATATTCCGGATCTGACGGTGCGAGATCGTCTGCAGGGTGAGAAGGAGTCACTGGGATTTTTCGTCACGGGTCATCCCCTGTTAAACGCCGAGTTGGAACGGGATTGCCTGGTCACACATAATTCGTCGGATGTGTCCGCCTTGAAGGGAGACACATCGGTCACGCTCTGTGGAATCCCCGGCTCGTTAAAGAAGGTTAACCTGGCACGCGGTGACCAGATTGCCTTTCTCGAGTTACAGGATCTGGAAGGGTCCACGGAGATCATGATCCCGGCCGATATCTGGACACGGGAACGGGATATTATTGAGAGTGATTCGATTCTGGTTGTCCAGGGACGAGCGGGAATCAAGGATTCACAGGTTCGCGTTGTTGCCGACTCGATCCGGACGCTGAGTGCTGCCAGACGAGACATGATCAGCCGGATTGTGGTTGGAGTTTCAGCCGGTGAGAACGCCGATCGCCTTCTGTATCAGCTTCAGCAGGTCTTGAAAAGTTCAACCGGTAAAACCAGGGTGACGATGCGCCTGGCATTTCCGTTGGAACCCGACCTGGAGAGTGTTGTTGTGGACATGGGAGATGAATACCGCGTTGACCTGACCGATGAATTCATCGAGCGAATCGGAAAAGTGCCGGACACAGGTATCATCGGTTTCCGGCTCACGTAGAATTGCTCCCGTCATTTGACAAATGGATCGAGTCGTGAAAGATTTTTGATGTTGCGGGAATCAACATGGAGGCTCTATGGAAGATCTACCTTTTGAGAGACCGATTCTGGAGTTGGAATCTCAGATTGAAAATCTCAGGCAGCTGGACGACCAGGGCGATGGCACATTAAAAGCCAATATCCGACAGCTCGAGCGCCGCGTTCAGCAGATCACCAAACGGGTGTATGATCGACTGAATACGTGGGAACGTGTCCTGGTTTCCCGGCATCCCCGTCGCCCTCATTCGTTGGAATACATCCAGGCGATCACAACAGAATTCACTGAAATTCACGGAGACCGTTTGTTTCGGGACGATTTGGCGGTTATCACCGGATTGGCCCGATTTGACGACCGACCGGTTGTTGTTGTCGGGCAGCAAAAAGGATCCGACATGCAGGAGAAAGTGAAGCGTAATTTCGGGATGATGCATCCGGAAGGCTATCGGAAAGCTCTTCGGGCGTTTCACATGGCGGAACGGTTCCGGATGCCGGTCCTTGTTTTCGTGGATACGCCCGGAGCATATCCGGGTGTTGGGGCCGAAGAGCGGGGTCAGGCTGAAGCGATCGCACGGAATGTAAGGGAGATGTCGTTGCTGCGCGCACCCATCATTGTATCGGTGATTGGTGAGGGTGGCAGTGGTGGAGCCCTGGGTGTCGGAGTGGGAGACGTCGTCCTGATCCAGGAATATGCCGTATATTCAGTTATTTCACCGGAAGGATGCGCAGCCATTCTATGGCGCGACAACGCGAAAGCACCGGAGGCAGCGGAAGCACTGAAGATTACGGCACCCCAGTTAAAGCAATTCAACCTGGTTGATGAAGTTGTCAAAGAGCCTATTGGCGGTGCTCATCGTAATCCCCGGCAGGCAATGGGAATTCTCAAGCGGGTTATTCGCAGGAGATTGAGAGAGCTTGTTGAGTTACCGATCGATGTATTAATGGAAAAACGATACGGAAAATATCGGCCGATCGGACCTTTTTCCGAAACACGACCCTAAAAATCCACTTCCCACTTTATTTTAATCCTCAAAGGGATTAATCTTCTATTGTTTTTATTCAGTTTGTCCCTGTTATGTTTCCGTCGATGGAGTTAATCATGCATCAACCGAGGGTTTCACGATTCGGTTCCCGTTATATGACAATACTCCAGTATTCCTTTTTCGCCTGTCTGTTTGTGTTTGTGGGGCTGCTGACCGCGATCGTCGTCAGACTCCGAATAATCAACATCCGGGATTATATCCTGTTAACCGCTTTGATTATCGCGGGTGCCGGACTTATCGGTATCATTCTCGTCCTTCGTCGATTCCTTCTGGATCAGAATAAAATCCTCGCTTCCCACGATGATCACCTGATGCAGATGGAACGGATCGGCGGTTTCGCTCATTGGGAGTTCGACTTCGATGAGAATCGAATGGACCTTTGCGAGAATGCATATGCCCTGCTGGATTTCCCGGTGGGATATCTGGAGGATGCCGATATTTTTATCAGTCACGTACATCCTGAGGACCGGGAGATGGTTCGCAGCCGTTTCAGGGAACGCAAGGATACTCAATATACGATGGAATACCGGATCATCAATCCATCGGCTGAAATCATTTGGGTTGAAGTATTTTCCGAATCACGCCTGGACAGCCACGGAACGATCGATGGACGCCTGGGCATCATGCGAGATATTACGTCATTTCGGGTTCGCGAAGAAGCCTTGCAGACCGCGGTACAAAAAACCGAAAAGGCGTTGCAGATGGCCGAGATGTTCGAGTGGGAATATGATCTCGAAACACGTCGCTTTGGAATTATGGAACCCTATGGAGCCAAGTTGTTTCTTCAGCCCGGCCGCTTCAGCTTTACACTGGAAGAGTTTTTCTCCCGCGTCGATCAGGAGCACCGGGAGAATGCGCTTCGCTTAATGACGACACGTGATTCTGAAGATGATGCGGCTCTTGAACTGGAACTTCGTTTCAATCGGGTAGACGGGGAGATTTATTATCTTCGCATGTATGGAACACCGGTCCGGGATTCGCAGGGTTGGGTAGTAAAACGTTTCGGGATCGCCCAGGACATTTCGACTCTCAGGGAAACCGAGCACGCGCTGGAGGAAAGTGAGAGAGAGAAAAATCTTGTCATCGACAATATCAACCTGGGCCTGGCATTATGGACACCCGACCGTCGCCTGATCTGGGCGAACAGGGTTCTGCTCAACCTGTTCAGGGCTGAACATCATGATCTAAAACGGGATGAACTCTGCTATCAACTCCTGAAGACCGACAATCATCCCTGTTCCAATTGTCCCATCCCGGATGCATTGCATCAACGTCAATCGGTTACGCAGGAAATTGCTGTCGCGGGTCGTATTCTGTCGGTCACGGCCGTCCCATTTATCGACCGGTACGGGGAAGTAACCCGGATCATCACAATCGTTAATGACGTATCCGGTCAGAAAGCTTTCCATGACCAGTTGCTTCAGATTCAAAAAATGGATGCCGTCGGTCAACTCGCTGCCGGAATCGCACACGATTTCAATAATTTGCTTCACGTGATGCTGAATTATATCGAATCTGCTCTGGATACCTGTGATGAGCGGACTCGCACATCCCTGGAACCGATCGCCGAGGCTGCAAAAAAAGGTCATGACCTAGTCAGCCAGTTAATGACATTCAGCAGAACCGAATCAAATTTCCAGCCCCAGGCTGTGAATCCGGGCGACTTCCTTCCTCAATTCGTTGTCCGGATCCGTCCGTTTCTGCGTGAAACAATATCTGTGGAGCTGTCGATTGATTCGAAAGTATCAGAGATCTCGGCGGATCCCGGACTTCTGGAACAGATTCTGGAGAACCTGGTGAAAAACGCTGAAGACGCGATGCCGGAAGGAGGTCTGCTCACTATCAGCGCCCGGGACGCAGACATGACGGATCTTACCCGAATGAATAACCAGGGGATGCGCCCCGAGTCGTATGTGACAATCACGGTCTCGGATACCGGGGTTGGTATACCCGAGTCTGAAATTCCTGAAATCTTCAATCCCTTTTATTCGACGAAAGACGTCGGTGAAGGGAAAGGTCTGGGTCTCTCAACCGTCTATGCCCTGATGAAAAAACATCAAGGATTCATTGAAGTAAAGAGCGAAAAAAACGTGTTAACCGAGTTTATACTATTCTTCCCTGTCCGGCACGAACTCGATGTAGATACAGACGAATTGATGCGCTCCATCCGTCAGAGCATTGCATCGGAGGCAATTACCATTCTTCTGGTGGATGACGATCCGACTGTTCGAAAGGTTACGGTACATACGCTTGAAAAAGCAGGATATGTTCTGTTGGAAGCCGCAGACGGCCAGACAGCGATCGACCTGTTCTCCAAACACGCCGACAGTATTCAGTTGGTACTCCTGGATGTTGTCCTGCCCCGCCGCTCAGGCCGCGAAGTGTTCGATCATATTCAGGCGATTCGGCCAGGCACACGCGTCATCTTCGCTACCGGATACGCCTCCACTTATCTCGACGATCTCCCTCAGGATGCGCCGGTTATTCATAAACCCTATGCCAAAAGCGCATTACTGCGCACCATCAAAGTGGTATTCGCTCCTCAGAACACCTATCCGACGGACAAGAAAAACGAGCCGGTTCAACCAGACGATGAGCCCAACGAGTCCTGAATACATCGTCATCCGTAAACCGGCCGGACGAACTAAACTTTCCAATATCGCCTTAATTTTAGCCTGTACGGTCATCCTGTGCATGAGTTATCACACGATCGATGAACCCGACATGGGCTTTCATCTCAGTATGGGCCGATGGATCGTCACACATCGAACAATTCCTCAAACAGATCCGCTGACATACTCCGTTTCGGACCATCAATACATCGATATGCATTGGCTGTATCAGGTCATTGCCTGGATCATCTGGACAATCGGTGAAGATCATTTGTATATCCTGTTTCATTCCCTGTGTATCATCACGGCTTTTCTGATCGCAATCGTCAATGCCAGGAAACGAAACAGCGACAGCACCGCAATTGCTCTTTTGATCCTGCTGGGTGCTGTAGCATCAGAAATAAGGTTTTCAGTTCGTCCCGAAGTAATCTCCTGGATATTCATCGGTCTATTTATCCGGATTCTTGATTCCTATCGGGCGCATCGAACAACGGCACTCCGGCTGCTGCCGCTCATCATGCTTTTCTGGGTCAATATCCAGGGCATCTATGTCATCGGCCTCATTATTCTTCTCTGCTACCTGATAGATGATGCATTCCACTTTCGCCGATTGTGCCAACCCCTGTGGCTAACGGCTGTTGTAACAGGTCTTGCATGCTTTCTGAATCCTTACGGAATAAAGGGACTTCTGTTTCCACTGTTGCTGTCGACACGGCTGCATGGAGAGAATCGATTTGCATCAACAATCGGTGAATTCCTTTCTCCCTGGTCACTTAACCCTCTCGATTTCAGCACCGGAATCAGTTTTCTTCTCTGTGCCTACTTCCTGCTGGCCGTCCTGGTTCCACTCCTGCTGTTGCTGACCTGCCGGCAACGAACCCTGGCGGATTGGCTCCTGACCGGATGCTTCGGCATTCTGGCTGCCCAGGCATTGAGAAACATCCCTGTTTATATTCTGGTGACGCTGCCCCTTGCGGCATCCGCCATGAGCGACCTCTTGAACCGGGAGCGATCCGCCCGTGTTCACTCCGCGATGAAAACCGTGAAACGAGTTTTGGACTGGTCGATAGTCACGGGAAGCGGTATCCTGATCCTTTTCCTCATCAACGGCTCATGGCATTTCCTGACACATCGAAGCATTCGTTTCGGTTCAGGACTCGCCTCGGATTTCCTACCCGTTAAAGCCGTTGATTTTATGGTGGACCAGAATCTGGACGGTCGCATCCTCAATGAATTAAGATTCGGAGGTTACCTGGCCTGGAAATGGGATAAGCCGGTGTTTATCGATGGGCGGCTGGAGGTGATGCAGGCTGAATTATATGAATCTTATGAATCCGCTCGTCGTCGTCAATCACCCTGGACACTTGTTGAAAAATGGAAACCGGATATCGCCCTTTTCGGATATACAGTCGTTCCGGGCTGGTTTCAGAAGTTCCTTGCATCACCTGACTGGAGACTCGTGTATCTTGATGAGCATTGCAGCATCTTTATGCGGCAGGAATATCGGATCGATATCGCAACTCTGGACATGTCGTCACTCGGGAGATCTGTCAGGGATGACATGTCGGGATTGAAACCCATCGATACGTCGCGAAGGTCACTTACTCAAATGAAACCAGCCGGAGTTGCTCAACGATTCCGGCGCTTGTTTTACGGGCTTCCGCATTATCCAACACTACAACTTAATTATTCCAGAGCTCTTTCAATGGCAGGATTGAATGAGGAAGTGGAGATATTCCTGCTTCAGGCTTTAGAAGAATCGGACGGTTTCTACCTAATAGTGTGGCAACGGCTTGCCGGTTTCTATTACCGGTCTGGGAATATCATCCTTTTAAGGCAGTGTCTTGAAGCAATTCTGACTGAATATCCGAATGATTCCAATGCCAACGCTATGATGGATATACTCAAGACGAATAGCCATCCGTCATCATGAGTGCTGGATCCGCATTCCGGGGATTCCGGGTTTCTCCGATTGCGGTGACCCGTATCGCCGAAGGACCCGGCAAAGGGCATTTTTGTTCACAAACTCCGCATCCGATGCAGAGATCAGGGACAAGATACGGCTGCTTCACAACAACCGGCATACCGGCCGGATTGAATGTGTCCGCCTCCCTGAAACGAATCGCTTTGTCCGGAACCGGGCAGTGCTCCTCGCAAACCATACAATTGACACCTCGATAGGGCAGGCAGCGTGTTTTATCGAATGTCGCAGTTCCGATCACCCAGCGCTTTTTTTGCACCGGCGTCAGGATCCGGATCGCTCCCGTGGGACATACTTGCCCACAAAGAGTACAGTTGTATTCGCAGTATCCGGATCGCGGTAAGACCACCGGGCTGAAGACGCCTGCGATACCGGCCTCGAGCAGGAGTGGATGTAATGCATTTCCAATACAGACTTTCATGCATTCCCCGCACCGAACGCACCTGGCAAGAAATTCGGATTCTTCACGGGCGCCGGGTGGTCTGAGCAAACGAAGAATGTTCTGCGAAGTCACTTCAGCACTGACCAACGACGGCAAAACAACTCCCGAAAGTGCAGCACCGATGAATGTTCGACGACTGATTGCGTTTCCGGCCGGTTGGGTTGCGGTCTGCCTGTTTTTCCATGAGAACGAAATGATTGATCGCGGGCAGGCTTCAATGCAATCCATGCATAAGTTACAGTCTGTCATGCTGATTTTGCGGGTATCATCTATCGCGCCCATCCGGCAGATCGTGCGGCAGATCGAGCAACTTCCACAACCGGAATCACCGCCACGACCTCTGAACAAACCGACTCCGGCAGTCAAACCGTACAGGGCGCCCAAGGGGCAGACATTGCGGCAAAACCCGCGTCGCTCCCATTTCTCAAGGAAAAATACGGCGATCAGAAAAAAACCACTGATGAGTGTCCATTGAAATGCACTTCTGCGGAATGGGAGAATCGTTGCCTTCAGTGCATCATAGACAGGCTCCGTCAAGCTGTTGAGTGTCGTACCGCCATGCTGGTAGGTGAAACTGAAAAACGATGAGACCGCTGCATCGAACCCCGGATATATAGAGACTGCCAGGCCTCGAATCAGAATCGAAAACGGATCGAACCAGCCGACAAGGGGCAAACCGAATGCTGCGCTTGCAAGTATAACGACAAGCAGCACAAACCGGAGTCTTCGACGAGGATTGCCCGGTTGCGTCAATTTCCCCAGCGTCAATGGATGGATGGAATCGAGCAGTGTTCCAAGAGGGCACATCCAGCCGCAAAACCATCGCCCGAACAGCAAGGCGGACAGGAGGAATAAAACGCTGGGGATGATGAGTGAAATCAGTGTTTTGGAAGCAAGTACGGCGGCGGCGCCGATAAGAGGATCGATGCGGAAGAAGATGTTGACGGCATATGGAATCCTGTCCGTTCCATGATAATCGGTTTGAATGAAAAGCCAGAAAAAAATCATCAAAAATGTCCACTGTGACAGTCGCCGGAAACCGGTTCGAATTCGTACTTTATTTCTGTTTTTCATGATCACTTTATCTGCCTGATCACTGTAACCGGATTATATCCATTTTGGCGACATCCATTTCACCCAGACCCAACTCATAGGCTCGCGCTGTCGATTCAATGGAATCCGGCCGGATGCCGAACAGCGTCGTCGCAAAGGCATCGGCCGCCACCGGATCAGTTGAAGCAACCAGCGTATCAGCCACATGCACATCCTCAATCCGTCCGCCCTGAGGTCCGTGTCGCAGGAGCATTCGGGTCGCATCAATGACTGTGAGTTTGGTGGGAATGACGGTGGCCAGATCCGCCAGTTTTTGACCGAGTGACATATGAATCAATCCACGGTTACCGCCGATAACACCCATGTTGTTTTTTAAACCGAGCGTCAGGTCACTCAGACCGTGGTGTTTTGCCACAGGAACATTGATATAGCAATCCGCTTCCAGCACTTCCTTATGAATCGGCCATTCATTCAGGTTTTTTCCAGCGGTGATCCGTGTATTAACAAAATGTCGATCCTCCACATGGAAAATTTTCACCCGTTTATCTGATATAGCCTCCACGGCCGGCCCGATGCCGCTGTTGACATAACACATCCGGGCTTCATTGCAGGTCCGGTCAAACACTTTGACTGTCGATGCCCCTGCTTCAAGGGCCAATTCGATCAGAGTTGTTACAATAACGGGATGCGTGTCGGCGCCCTGTTCCGGTGTCCGGTCCCAGCCGATGTTGGGTTTGATCACAACGACCGCGCCCGGTTTTACGAAGGCGGGCATGCCTCCCAGCCGGGCAATCGTCTGGCGGACCAATTCACGGTAGTCTTTGTTCTTGCCGGTAACCAGTCTCGCGGGGCCACTGACGGAGTAACCTTTGCGGCTGATTGCAGCCAGGGCAGCCGTTGCTGCTGCAGATATAATAAATGTTCTACGGTGCATGTAAAAACCCTCCTGTTCCCGATAAACAGAATCAGATGGTGTCATAGCAATGAACCTTCTCCCCGACTATAGTTTACTGAATCATGAGACCCGGGTAAAATTCAACAGCATACGGCGTTGTATTTTTTTCTTTTTCTATTTGGATCGTGTTCCGGATCTATATCGGATAACCGGCAGGAAATATGTATTGCCGATCATTCGATGAGTGATGTAATATTCCTCCAGGAAACAAAATTCCCGACACGCTCAGCAGTAACTGCTTTGCATTGTCAGTCGATTCGCGAAACAACCAGGAGCGACCTGGGGAGGTTTTTATGTCTGGGATGCGGCAGAACAAACTCGTTTTCGTGTTGATTGTGTTTCTTCTGACCCTGGTAGCGTTCACCGGGTGTGAAATTTTCGATCCGGATGACGACTCAGACGATGACCGGCTGCCGATCGCAACGAATACGCCCGTTCCAACAGCGACACCTGATGCGACAGCCACTCCATTTCAGCCGCGAAACGGTTTTTGGTCTGGCTCCGCTTTGACCTGGAGCTTCAATGCGTCTGTTCCGGGAATGATCCAGATTGAAGTGACTCCTGATATTTTCAGTGGAACGGGATCCATTTGGGTGAATGACACCTATACAGCGGACGGCGGCGGACCGTTCAATATGGATGTAGCATTCAATGGCACCTGCGACGGAAAGAGTATCAAGGCGTCCGCTGATCGGTATAATTACAGGGAAGTTTTCTATTCTTTCTATCTTGAGGGTTATTTTAACGATTCTGAACATGCGGAGGGAATCTGGAGTTGTAAAGGAGCTGTCCCGACCGATGCCGACTGGGACGACTGGGGCACATGGACAGCCGAATTCTCACACGACTAACCGTCGTATCTCCGGTTTCGTGATCCACAGATAAACACCGAAAACCAGTGCAATTGACGCGTTGATAATGATTGCTGCCGGCTCGCTCAGTCCTTCTGCGATGCCGCCGGCCAGCAGGGATCCAATCGGAAGCGAACCAAAAAAAACCAGTGAATAGACACTCATGACGCGGCCGCGCAGATCATCATCAACCAGACCCTGTATGGATGCATTGACAAGGTTGAAAACGCCGATGATCGTCAATCCGATGCCGATCAGAAGCAGGAGTGAAAGGGACAGCGAGGTGGTGATGGCGAACAGAATCAGTATGACGGGGATTGCGAGGAGCGCTCGTGAAATCATTCGTCCTTTGTATTGGAAACGGCCCGTCGACGCGATCAGCAGGGCACCGATCAGGGCTCCGATTCCCCGGGCGGATTGCAGCCACCCGTTTGTGCCGGCGTTGCCATGCAGGATATTGACCGACCAGGCCGGCAGCAGAGTCATATAGGACATGCAGAAAAAACTGACCACCCATGTGATCATGATAAGCGATCGGATGGTGGCATGGCCGTTGATATATTTCAGACCTTCCAGAACTGCCGTTCCGGTGCCGGTTGGTATCTTGTTGTTGCTCCGTTTCGGCAATTTCATCAGTTTCAGGGCAACAATAATGGCCAGAAAGGACAGGGCATTCAGTGTGAAACAGCCGCCGGGACCGATGGCCAAATACAGAATACCGCCGATGGCAGGACCCAGGGTTGTCGCCAGGTTGAACATCGTGGAATTCAGGGCGATTGCATTCGAGAGATGTTCCCGTGGGACGAGTTCGAATACGAAGGAGTGTCTTGATGGGGCATCGAAGGCCTGGCCGATCCCGACCATAAACGACAATGCGATGATATGCCAGGGTTGAATATGACCGCTGAGTGTCAGAATTGCGAGGATTCCAGCTAGAACCATTAAATAGGTTTGGGTGATGATCAGGAGAATGCGGCGAGACACGCGATCAGCCACGACGCCGGCATACAGCATGAGAAACCATGTCGGTATTCCAGCGGCAAACCCGACGTATCCGAGATAGGCGGGTGAATGGGTCAATTCGAATACGAGGAATCCCTGTGCGGTTACCTGCATGAACGTTCCCACCAGAGATGCGAGTTGTCCGATAAACCAGAGCCGGTAATTGGGAAAACGGAGAGCAAAAAAGGTATTTTTCAAGCTGAATCCGGCGAATTCAGGCTGGATCCGTGGCTCCAGAATCTGATCGGGCGGTGGTATCGCGGGGGACGGATGTATGAAAGATCTGCTATCCTTCGTGTTCATTGGAGTTACAATCTGGTGATCCGCGGTTATCAACCGGATCGATATAATCCGGTGTCCTGACATTATTCCGGGACAATACGAAGGTCAAGAACTTTGGGAATGCCGGCGACGCGAAATAAACAATCACGCATTCCATCGCTTTCAATATATAGAACAAGTCGATGTGGTTTGACTTGATAGCCGTGTCAACATAGACTTATTCTCTTGTTTGGCGGTCTAAAACGCTGCCGCAAACAGATTGAGGAAAATGAATAAACCGGTGTACCGGAGATTGAGGGACTGTTCTATGACTGTGATTCCGGATTATCTTGAACAGATACAGCGCGACCTGGAAGCCTCGGTGGAGGAGTTGGAGAAGACATTTCCTTTTGCTCAGGCATTGTTCACAGAGCAGGATGGAATATCAATGTATGTATCGGGCAAGGATATCGGCATTGCGTCTCAACCTCCCCGCAGAGGCGCAGTATTGTCGGTGTATAACGGAGGAACTTATGCCGAGTTGGCCACCTCGGATATCAGCCCATCGAATTTAAAGATCCTGGTGGATCGGCTGAAAGACCGGATTAAGGTTGAGAGAGGATCATTTCCGGATCCCGGAAACAAGTGGTCCGGACAGTTCTTTTCACATTGCGGGGAAGATCCGAGATCCATGGCGAACAGGGATAAACTCGATCATCTTCAATCGATGCAGGAACGCCTGTCCAAAATGAGTCCCCGAATCGTATCTGCTCCAGTCCGTTATGGAGAGCGTGTGGATCGACGGATCTACGTCAATCGAAACAAACAGTTGTTCCAGGAATTAATCAACACGGTGTGTGTACCTGTAGCCATTGTTTCTGATGGAAAGAGCAGCAAAGTTTATCATGCCGGTAACGGGATCCAGGGAGGTTTCGAAATTGCTCGAATCAGTGACGCTGAACTGGCCATAACGGTTGAGAACGCGGAACGCCTTCTCACTGCAAAGAATGTTGAACCTGGAATTTACGATGTTGTCGGCGGACCGGCGCTGGCTGGTGTCATTGCCCATGAAGCATTCGGGCATGGTGTAGAGTCAGACATGTTTCTGAAGAAACGGGCGATGGCTGCCCGTTTCATCGATAAATCTGTTGCCAGCGACATTGTCAATCTGATCGACAATCCGGCATTGACAGGGCAATCGGGCAGTTATTTTTTTGATGATGAGGGGTATCCCGCAACAGAAACCCGGATACTTGAGAACGGTGTTCTCAGGAGAGTTCTGACCGATCAGTTGTCCGCGATGCGGCTGGGTATTCCCCGAACGGCAAACGGGCGCCGGGAGTCTTACGCCAACAAAGTGTACACCCGAATGAGCAACAGTTACTTTGGTCCGGGTGCTCAGACTGTGGAAGAGATGATTTCATCCGTGGAATATGGTCTATACATGCCGGACGGCAGTAACGGAATGGAAGATCCGAAAAGTTGGGGTATACAGGTTGAGTCACCGTATGCTGTTGAAATCCGGCGGGGAAAACTGACGAATATAGTTTATTCGCCGGTTGTGATAACCGGATTCGTCCCGGAATTACTCAATTCGATAACCATGATCGGTAAAACTGTTGGCTTCATGGGTCTGGGAACCTGTCAGAAAGGACATAAAGAACAGGTGAAGGTCGCAATTGGGGGACCGGCGCTAAAAATGAAAGCGCGGGTTGGTTAAAAAAGGAGTCAGTGAATGCTGGACGCTATTCGATCTACATTGGGCAGGGATAAACGGATCTCCGGATGGACAATTCTGGAACACACGAGGGACAGCTACCAGATTTATACCAGTCTGAAGAGGCAGGAAGCGATCCGGGCAGTGTCTCAGAAACGATGGAAAATTACGATTTTTTCGCCACTACCCGGACAAACGGAACTGGTTGGACAAACCGATTTTGAGCTCGTTGAGGGTGAGCAGCGACTGGACCGACGGTTGGAAATGGCGATTGAACAAGCCCGGCTTCATGGAAACCCGCCGTTTAAACTTCCATCACCCGGGGCGCAATACCCGGATTTTGATGATTCCGATCCCGACATCCGGGATCGACCATGGGACACTCTCGGAATTTTAAATGACGCGATCGAGGAATCTGTGGACCGGGAATCCAATATTGAACTCGCCAGTTCGGAATTGTTCCTGGATGAATTACGCCACCGGCTGCTGACATCCTCCGGACTGGATCTTCATCTTGAAAAAAGCCACGTGACCTGGGATGTCTGTCTCCTGTACAACAAAGCCGGCTCGGAAACTGAGTTCTGGGAAATGAAAACTCGACCGGGAGCCAGGTACCTCGATGTCAAATCGGATATCTCCCGTTTTGCCGGATACGCCCGGGATGCGGCACCTGCGATTGTTCCCAGAAGCGGCAACTGCCCGGTTGTGCTGACCGGTGATCACCTTTTCGTTTTACTGCAGTATTTTTTGCACCATTCCAGTGCATCAGCAAAATATAACAATTCATCCCTTTTCTCACCGGGAAAACCCGTCCTTCCAGATACTCCCCGGGGAGATCCTCTGACGTTGTTTTCCAACGCCCTGCATCCCGGCGGTATCTTTTCCTACCGCTTCGATGGTGAAGGATCACCCGGAGACCGTATTCCAATCATCGAAAACGGCAATCTCAGCGGTTTTTGGGGAACCTCCCAATATTCCGAATATCTGAATCTGCCAACGACCGGCAGCTTCGCTAATTTTGAAATCCCTGCAGGCAAAGTGAGTTGGGATGACCTGTTTAAAAGCGACGACCGGGTGATTCTTGTGCTCCAATTTTCGACGTTTGATCCACAACCCGTCGCCGGCAACTATCTGGGTGAGATACGTGTGGGATATGAATTTCGAAAGGATGGATCGGTTGTTCCACTTCGGGGTGGCAGTGTCACAGGAAATGTGGTAGACGGAATGCTTGATTGCCGCTTTTGCAGCGAATTGGACACTTTTTACGGGTATCATGGACCGCGCGGAATACGATTTGAACGCGCTCAAATTGCAGGAGACTGATGAATGAACAAAGATCTCTTCGTGACCGAAATCGAAAATCATTTTGATGACATTCTTCGCCGGATGGAAGCGCGTGGCGTGTCGGGACTCGGGCTGATGAACAGCTTGTCGCAACGCTATATCGAAGAGCGATGTCTTGCGAGTGGAAAGCCCTTTCCAACATTTTTAAAACCGGCGTTCATGTCGCCCGGGCAGTTCGAAATGGTCAAGCGTGTTACCAATATTACAATGAAATGCCTGGAGAAAGTATCCGATCTTTTCTATGAAGATCCGAAATATCTGCCGTTGTTCGAGATGGCTCCCGGAGAGGAAGAGCTGGCTCGTATCCGGCCGCCGTACGCCAACAAGGTGCAGCATGCCCGTCTTGACGCCTTCATGTCGGGTAACGATCTGAGGTTCTGTGAATTCAACTGCGATACGCCGGGGGGCCCGGGATACAGTGATATTCAACTCAATCTGTTGATGGAAACGGAACCCCTCATTGAGATTCAGAAACAATATATCCTTGAGAGGGACACATTCATGGAGAATGTTCTCCAGGGTCTTCTCTCCTGCTACCGTGACTATGGATGGGATGGTTCGGGCAAACCCAGGATCCTGATCCATACGCTCTTCGATCTCGACCCGACAATGAATGAACTGGAGGTGCTGCAAAAATACTTCCAGCAGAGAGGACATGATTGTGTTATTGCACAGCCTCAGGACTGCTCCTTCGAAAACGGAGTCCTGACGGTTGGAGGCGGTCCGGTCGAACTGGTCTATCGCCGCGGTGCCACCGCCTGGTGGTTGAGTCATTCCCGGAATTACTCAGCTTTGTGGGAAGCGTACAAAGCGGGTGCAATATGCATGGCCAATCCGTTGAACTCAAAACTCGCAGGGAAAAAATCACTGATGGCCGTCCTGCAATCCGATGCCATGCGGGACAAACTGACCGAAGAGGAAAAGGACGTTGTTCAAAAACATGTTCCATGGACCCGGCTGGTAACTGACGGGAAGACATCCTATGATGGCAAAACCGTTGATCTGCTGGATTTTCTTCGGGAAAACCGGGCAGCCATGGTAATGAAACCCATCGGCTTATATGGCGGTAAAAATGTCGCCATCGGTCATGAAATGAGCGATCATGACTGGTTCGAAGTCCTCGAAACAGCGGTTAAAGAACGCTATGTTGCTCAGGAATATATCCCCATTCCCGAGATCGATCTTCCGGTCTACAATCAAAACGGGCTTCATTTCGAGAAAAAGAAAGTCAACATCAATTTCTTTGCATTCAACGGTCAATACGCAGGCGGCATGGCACGAGTCAGTGACAGCTCGATTATCAATATCAGTGCCGGTGGCGGATTAATTCCGTTGATGGCAGCAGCAAAACGCTGACCGGGGAGTTCCGGAACCCGGATCAGGTCCGGCAGGATGGTGGCTCCGGATGTTTGTAAAATCGTGTCGTCGGGTAGGCAAGGCTGATATCCGGTTCTTTCGAGAAAGCTCTGAGAATAGCTTCCCAGACATGTTGTTCCGATGACCGACGCTGGCGGGGATCGACGAAATACCGGATAGTCAACAGGACACCGCTTTCCTTTACTGACGTATATACAATAGGGGTCAATGTTCCGTAGAATATCAGGAACTTTTCCGCCGCTTTCCGTATCTGTTCACGGGCGCCTTCCGAGAGATGTTCCACGGAATCCCGGGAAATCTCCGTCAGTATGGTTTTTGCCTTCTGCCAGTCGCTCTCAAACGTGATCAGGACGGGGATCTCATTCCATATATAAGCAAACCCAATGTGATAATTCGATAGCGGTTCCCGGAGTACTTTGCTGTTGGGAACATGCACTATCCGGCCGGTGCTCTGGTCCGCGTCAACCCAGTTCCCGATCTCCACCAGGCTGAATTGAAACAGCCGGATATCAATGACATCACCCGCTGTCTCCCCTATCTGTATCCTGTCCCCAACTTTGAATGGTTTGCGCCAGACAATGAACAACCAACCTGTCACATTTGCGATTGTATCGTGCATGGCAATGGCCAAGCCCGCACTGGCCAGTCCAAGAAAAGTGGATACCGATTGTACATCTCGAATCCACACAGGTCCGATCAACAGGATCAGCAGCATTGTGAACGTATAAACCAGAATTCGTCTGTACCGATATTCCCTGCGTGCTTCCGTCACATATCGGGTGATCGTTCTGCTGATGAGTATCCGGCTAAGGATCAGGATCAGCAGGATGGCGATTGTCAGGATAAATTTATCCCTGGATTCCGGAGAAATGTTGATGTAATGTTCCCAAAATCGCATTAAAAGTATTCCGGATTCTGACCAATATCGGTTGAAGGGTCGATTGATTCAATTCCTTACGTTAAGATAGTAAAGAAAAGTGAGCCGGAAGGCAAAAGCATCCGCACAATTAATGTATCCTTCGCGGTATTTAAGAATCTATGAATCGATAGAGTGTCGGGGGTGTATTCCGGAGGTGTATTATCGATAATTTTTATATTCAGATCTGTCACATCAGACGGTTGTCACGAAAGATCGCGACATGTGTATTTTTCCTGATGCTGGCGATGTTCGTTACAATAGGCAGGGCATCGGATGATGACGCGACGCCCCATCCAAAGACGAGAGGTATGGCACCAATCCTTACCCCATTCTATTCACCGGAAACCGGATGGGGTGGTGTTGCTTCCTTAATCATGTATTGGAATGCCGATCGATCCGCTGCCAGACCCGACACGGCGTCGATTGTTGGTATCTATACTCAAAAAGAGCAAATGCTGTTCGGTTTGAATGTCGATCAATATTTGCTTGGAGACAGGCTTCTGATCAAAACAGGGCTTGCAACCAGTAATTGGAAAAAAACATTTTTTGGCATAGGCGGCGAACCACCCCAGGGTTACCCGTCGGATTTTGAGGAAGAATACTTTACGGAGACATTAAAGGGAGACCTGGGTCTGGCCGGCCGGCTCCGAGAAGGATTGTATGCAGGCCTTCATTGGTCGATCTCCAGCACACGAATCGATCCGGTGGAGGATGCGGTATGGCTTGCCGGTTCAGACCTTCCCGGTCTGAGTGGGGGCAATGTATCGGGGCCTGGTATTATCATGACGTGGGACACTCGTGATGAAGCTTTTTTTCCGACCCGTGGTCAGCTTTTCCAAGCCGAATACAACTGGTTTACACCCGAAACAGGAAGCGATTACGATTTCGAGCAGGCGTCTGCCGACATGCGGTTCTATTTCACGGTTTTTCCCGGGCATATCCTGGCCCTCCAGGGCAATTTCGTGTATCTGGCTGGCGAGATACCGTTTTACCGATTACCGAGTTTATCGGGGAACGGGCTGATGAGGGGTCTGGAGGGAGACCTGTATATCGACAGGCTGAGGCTCGCGATGCAGGCGGAATATCGGTTTCCATTGATCAATCGATTCAGCGGAGTCGTGTTCATCGGAGCCGGACGGACAGCGCATGATCGAAGAAAACTGCTGGAAGATCCGGAAATCGCGGCAGGCTTCGGTGTTCGTTACACGGTCGAGAAGAATAAGAAAATAAATCTAAGACTCGATATCGGTTTTGACGAGGCCGGCGACCGAAAGTTTTATTTTACGCTCCGAGAGGCTTTCTAGAGCAATTGAATCGATGTAATACTGCCATTCCGTGAATCCCGGTAGCCGAAGAGTGCTGCTGATTATCTTGCCCGGGCGGACTCCTGGTATTTTGACGGCTGACTTCTTTTATGTTAAATAAACTGGTTGGGATGCAATTCCCGGGAGGGGCTTTTAATGAAATCAAACCGAATATCTGTTTTCGTATTAATCAGTATGGCGATGACATTGACAGGAGCCGTGCTTGCCAACGATTTCCAGGGTCTCACATATCAATTGGAGTATCCTTCAGCGGAAGGTCGTTTTGCGCTGGCGATTGATCTACCGCTTGGATCATGGGATATCGATCTCACACTGCCATTGGTTGCGGATATGCCGGGGCAGTATCTGACCGATGCCATGAACCGCTTCTGTGATCCGACGAGCCCCGAGTTCGATCCGGCACTATGCGGAATACTTCATACAATCCTGTCATCTGACGCTTTGGCCTGGTTGAATTCTCAATGGAACACTACGATCGAAACTCTGCTGGGGATACTTCCCATGAATATCACAACGAACCAGTTGCCGTGGCCGATGGACAGATTAGGATTCATAAGTATTCATAACTACAATGATTTCCCATGGCTGTGCTCCTGGGATACCGACACCGGTGATTACACCTTGCAGCCTTTCCATATTGAAAACACTGAAAGTCCGGGGTATGGCATCGAGATTACCCGGATCTATGATTTCGGGGGTAACGGCCGGATCGATAGAGACAATGATTACCGACTTGACGGCCTCTACGATTATTCCATCAGTCAGGTTATTGCTGCCGGGGATGTCAACGTCTCACTGACAATCGGGCTACCGGCCAATTGTACTGCTCAACCGCTCTGATACCGCAGCCCATTATTCTTTGTTCCGGATCCGGATCTTTGTCGGGGGTTAATCTATGCAGCAATATCATCTTCGGCGAAGCGAAAAATCTATCGTCAGCCAAACAGAGATAGTGTCGATTTTGAAAAGAAACAAGTGGTTGACTCTGGGGCTATGCAACGATGGGGAACCGTATGTTGTCACTCTCAATTACGGATTCGCGTCGAACACCAACAGCTTGTATATGCATTGTGCCACGCATGGTCATAAATTGGACATCATCCGGCAGAACAATCTCGCCTGTGCGTCCATTGTTGAGGATCTGGGTTATAAGATCGGTGAATGCGATCATGCTTTCCGGTCAATTGTCATCCATGGAATAGTGGTGCCTGTTAAGGATTCTTCTGAGAAGATTCTGGCGTTAAAGACAATGATCCGACATCTTGAGCCTGATCCAGACCCGGTTATAGGTCGATTTTTTAAACAGGGTTTCGATGATACGGGACTGGAAATACTGAGACTTGATATCAAGAGGATTGTCGGCAAGCAAAATTTATGATGCCTGGGAATGATCGCAGGGAAAAAACATGGTAAATGGTGTGAAGTTACCAATAGTATGGATTTGTTTAGGCTTGATGGTGTCCTGTTGCAACAATACCGGTAACGAAACAAATGAGTTTAAGGGTTCATCCTGGGAGAAGTCTGCCCGACTATCTCTGGAGTCCGAATTTATAGATGTCGGACATCATCATTCAGGTGATGAACTTATACGCAGTATCCGGTTTAAAAATTCAGGTACAGATGATCTGATTATCAAGAGGGTCATGGGCGTCGGTCAGGGAATCCAGGTCGATTTCCCGAAAAATCCTGTGAAACCCGGCGAAGGCGGAATTATTACAATTCAGATTCGGACCGCGGGTCGGATTGGGACTGAAGAGCGGCGGATAGTCATTTTGAGCAACGATATGATTACACCCCGGCAATCGGTTACAGTGTCAATGATTCTGGATATGGATCTCGGCATTCGCCCCCGTAATGTATGGTTCGGAGATTTCAAAGGAAGCACGCCTGTCAAGAGAGAATTCGACATCATCGGTACCAGGATCAATGAAATCGACTTAAAGTCGTTATTGATAGATGCAGGGATTCGTTCGGAACTCCTGTCATTCACAATTCATGATAGACGAAATGCCGAACCTCCCTCCATTTCAGTGGAGGTACAGCTTGATCCTGCCCATCTTCAACCCGGCACGTTCAAGATTCCGATTTTCGCAGAAACAAAGCTCTCGAATACGCCAATTCTGGATGTCATTCTAACCGGAAGCCTTCTGGGATCATTCGAAATCACTCCTGCTCGTGTGTATTTCGGCCAGTTTGTCGAAGGAGAGGTGATGCATCGAACCGTGACGCTGTCGAGGTATGATGGGAAGGCCTTCAGGATAACCGGGGTCCGATCGAACGAAGCCTGTTTCTCAATTGACAGCGTACCGGGTGAAACCGCATCCAGCCATAACTTAACAATCATTTTTACACCGGGCAAAACGTCTGAAATGCGCTTTAACAGCAATGTGATTGTTGAGACTGATGCTCAGGATGGTCAACAGATTGATATTCCGTTATATGCATTCCGAAAAATAGTCCGATCGAAATGAGACAGAATAGTATACATACCAGTAAAACAGGCCCTTCCGAACCGCTGTGGCTGGAACATTATGATGATTTTTCGAATCCATGGAATAGTCATCCGATCGGAATGATCTGCATTGATCTGGACGGAACACTCATACGAGGCGGATCCCCCATCCAGGAAGAGGTATTGGAAAAACTGGTTTTGATTGGAAAAGCCGGATGGATTCGGGTCATTGCTACCGGTCGGTCACCAGGTTCTATTCATCGTATCATTCCAGATATCGGTCGATTTCCGATCGATTACATCGTTTTTTCATCCGGTGCAGGCATTATCAACTGTCACCAACAAAACGCGGTTCGAGTCGTGAACCATTCTCCCGCTGCCCTGACACCGGTACTGAATCTTCTCAACGAAATGCAACTTGATTATATGATTCATCAGGCGGCACCGAATAACACACGCTTTTCATGGTTCAGCCATGGGAAACAAAACCCGGATTTTAATCGCCGCATCAAACTCTACGAGACTGAATGCGTCGCTCTCCCCGACGCACCGTCAAATTGGTCGCAACCCTCCTCGCAAATCATCGTTATCCTACCGCATGTCAAAGCAACCGATCATTTCAATACCCTGATAAAGACACTCACGTCTTTCTCCATCGTCAGAACAACATCACCGCTTGACGGCGAATCGATATGGGCTGAAATATTTCCAAAAATCGTTTCAAAGGGTCAAACTTGCCGTTGGCTGATGAGTCAGTTTGGTATGTCACTGAGGACGATTGCCATTGGTAACGATACAAATGATCTGGATCTTCTTCAATGGGCCGATGAAGGGTATGTCGTAATGGATGCGACAACGGAATTGAAAAAACTGTTCCGGATCATCTCCTCCGGTGACCGGCATCCGGTGTCCCATCTGATTATGAATCTTTTAGGAACAGTGATGTTATAACCACATGAATAATTCGGTCATAATAAACCGGTTTGATGTAGATATCCTTGTGAAAATGGACGTGATGTGATGAATCGATTCTTTGTATTCATAACGATCATCCTGGTTGTTTACTTCGGAATGAATCTGGCCGGCTTTTATTGGCTCAGATTTATGTTTCGACCGCTGGGAACGATAAAAATCTGGTTCAATATCGGGTTCTGGCTTCTGGCGATCAGCCTGGTATTGGGACGCTTTTTGGAATCCATAAAGGGGGGATGGGTATCTGCGGTTATTCTCAACATCGGATATATCTGGCTGGGATTCCTGTTTTATTTTGTTCTATTGGCCGCGTTGACCGGCCTGCTGGTTCAGGGAATCAGGATTTTAGAAAAAACAGGATGGATCCGTATCCCGTTAGATGCCATGGATTCAGGATTTCCTGTAACTGGTATATTGATCGTTGGAGGTTTGGTCGTGCTGGCAATTGCCGGAATGTGCTCCATCAGAACTCCTGTTGTCAGGAACTTTGAGATTTGTGTTCCATCCAAACCATCCTTCCAATCGACATTGACGATAGTGCAGTTATCTGATCTTCATCTGGACCGGTTGAAATCTGTTGCTTGCTGGGAGAAAATTGTCGAACGGACAAACAATTTGCATCCGGATATCATTGTGCTCACAGGAGATATCATTGATGAAAACCCGAATGACTTGACTGAATTCGAGCCAGGTTTGAAAAAGTTAAGAGCCCGTTACAATGTTGTTGGAATAACCGGAAACCACGAATTCTATATTAATACTACAGGCGCGATGAAACTGATGCGGGAATGTGGAATTACGATGCTCAGAAATGAAGGATTCCTGATACCTGAAACAGCATATCTGATCGGAATCGATGATCCGACCGGTATCGGAACGTCAGATCTCCAGCCTCCGGATTTTGAGCAAATAAAAAACAATATTCCGACGGGACTTCCTGTCATCGTACTGAATCATCAACCCGTATACATCGATGAGATTTGTCACCTTGGAGCCGATTTGCAACTCAGCGGTCATACACATGACGGCCAGATCTGGCCATTTAAGTGGATCAATCGCATGGTCTTCCGATATCAAAACGGTTTACATCGTATCGGGAATTTGCATCTGTACGTCAGTTCCGGAACAGGTACATGGGGACCGCCATTCCGTATCGGAACCCGTTCCGAAATTGCTGTTTTCACTATCCGCCCTCTCTGATCATTCCCTCCTGAATAAGAAAACATTGACCGACGTGTTAGTATTAAGCGGATACTCCAGTGTTCGTTCGAAGGGATAGCCAGTGTATTTAATGCTTCGAATGTTTTGCTGCAGGTCGGTATCCTGAAGATATAGTTTTACAGTCCGTGCATTCATTTGAGTTAAATTTTCCTCTATAATGCCGACGACGTCTTCTATTTTGTTAATGATTACAACATTTTCGCGATTCAGAATATCCTGAGTCACAGGATATCGTGTCAATGTCTTTGTCATGGGAAGTTGTTTCTTCAGAAATACATGGATGATTGGATCGTCATCCGTATCGGGAGTAGTTGCAAGGTGCAGGAATGCCGCAGAACCCACAACACATTCATGTCTGGCGTTGAGCACTCTTTCAGTATTGTTTCTGCTCCATTCCCTTTGAATGCCGATACAGACCAATAGAAATAACCCTGTTATGATCCAATTTCGTCGCTTGAAAAACAGTACGCCGATGCCCTGGTACACACCAACAAATCCCAGTTGGATCAATGCCACAGAGACCAGGGCGAAGTAGGCGTTTTCATCCCAGTTTGCCAGACCGTAGTTGCTGACAAAAAGACCCGCTGAAATGAACATAGTCAAGGCACACGTGTACCGGGCAAATCGGTCTTTTTTGAAATTTACGAGAGAGTAAACGAAACCGATCAGCATGAGCATCGGGTACAACCAGAATTCCCGTGGAGGAAACAGATATTTGAAATAGCTGCTTCCTATCTGAAGAATACTTCTTTTCGACAAATCGAATTCGTGAAGCTGGAAAATTATCCTATCGTAGAATCTGCCAAAAAAACTATGGGGATGACGGAACATGAGAACAAAAGACAGGATGAGGAGCGCAGGAAGGAAAAAACGGTAAAACGATTTCTTTCTTAGAATATCGTTATCCAGAATTGCCATAAATAGTTGTAGTGGAAGAATTATTAATGCTCCCCGATATAAAACTCCCGAAAAAATGACACACATCCAGGAACACATCCAATAGATACGTGGATGTTTCGAGTCGGATCCCAGAGCCGCCAGATAATAACCGATGGTGGACAATAAGATAACCGAGTGCCATTTGTGTTTGGCCAGGCAATCGAAGATGAAGCAGTATGGTGCGATGAGAGTGTAGGTGGCCAACGGGTTAACATAGGGATAAAAATGGTGATAAATCAAAAAAAACAAGACCAGACAGATGAGATAATAGCCGACAAAAAAAAGTTTTGACATCAGGATGCTATGGCCAAATATCGCCAAAAATGGCACATATAATGGTCCCAGACCCAGGTTATAACGATCCAGAATATCCAGGGATCGTTTCTGAAGAATTTGATCGGCGATGTTCTCCATGTTGGCGGCTTCCCAGTTAACATCGATGATCGGTACTGGTTTGATGTCTATGTTGATAAGCGCACGACTAATGAAGATTCCGCAAAAAATAATAAGAAAAAGGATGAGTAATTTATAATTGCGTCGCGTGGGGTAATCCGGTGACGTTTCGAAGAGATTGACCGTATTCCGTTGAAACCGGTAGTACAAAAAACTGCCGATCATGAGATACAGGAAAAGGGCGATCACATGGTTGTACAAATCAGAAAGACTGACTGCCAGCGAACGATTGGCGATATAGGCGACAAACAGACCTGTCATTCCGATAAAGGCTGAAAAATACGCTGCTTTTGAAACTTTGAGGTTAACCTTGATACCCTTCACATCGAGATTTCTCTATCGATTCGTCCCAACCCTAAAACAAGCACCGACACTATATTATCAGTATTGATATCCCGTGTCATATTCCGGTTTATCAGCAGAAGAAAGATATCGAATCCTGCTGATCGGTTGGAAAAACCAATTCGTTGCCTGTCGCCACTGATCAGTGTTATAAAGTATGTTGTGTGATAATGGTGCGGAGTATTTTTTTAATAAGGAGCTGTCTGATGTCCAGCGTTAAGTATATATGGGGTCTATCGCTCTTGTTGGTCCTGCATCCGGTTGGAGTTCATGCAGCGACATTTCTTCCGGAGGATGGGGGTTCGTTGAATGATAAGCGTCGCTTTCATTCAATGGATTTCAAAGATGCTGAGACCATAGTCTTCGATGACATGCTGTTTCGGATGGAAGATATCCAGCGGAGTGGTTTCACTGGAACCCGATGGACCAATGGCAATGTCTACTATGTTTTTGACAGTGGGCTCACTTCAACTCAACAAAACCAGTGGTTGAATGCCGCTGCCGAGTGGTCGGCCGTAGCAGATCTAAGTTTTATTCAACGAACTTCACAATCCAATTACATTTACGTGTTCAGCGGGAGTGGAAACTGGTCATACGTCGGGATGATCGGCGGAGAACAGGAGATGAGCATTGCCAATTGGGGCTCTCGTTTCATCATCGTTCACGAGATCGGTCATGCCCTTGGATTGGCTCATGAGCACCAGCGTACGGACAGGAATTCTTTTGTGTCCATTAATATGGCCAACATCCAGGATGATTACGAGAACAACTTTGACGTATGGTCGACAACAAATTACGGTGCCTACGATTTCGATTCCGTCATGCATTATGATAAGTGCGCCTTTTCGATTGACTGTCCACCGGGCTACACATGCAACTGCACAAATCTGGCAATCACAGTACTTCCACCGAACGAGGCATGGCAGGATCTGATCGGTCAGCGAACCCATCTGAGTGATCTGGATACCGCAGGCATGGCTATCCGATATGGTTCCGGAACGGCAACACCGACTCGCACTCCAACCCGCACCCCAACCCGCACCCCAACCCGCACTCCAACCCGTACTCCAACCCGTACACCGACAAAAACTCCGACGCGGACGCCAACGCCGACAGGCAGTCAACCCTTTACCTCAACTCCGACCCGTACTCCCTCAGCAACTCGCACACCGACACCGACTCAACCGTTCATGACACCAACCCGAACGGCAACAGTAACTCCATCTGCAACACCGGGATGCAATCATGCCGGCGTCACTCTCGAAATGCCGGCACATTTCTTCCATCCGGGTGATCCCTGCTATCTCAATGCCCGACTGTGTAATCCGACCGGAAGCCCTCTCGTTAATGCACCGGTTCTGATTGTTCTCGATGCCTATGGGATGCTGTTTTTTGCACCCTCGTGGAGCGCAGAACCGGATGGATACCTGTTGACCGTTCCGCCCGGCCTCTCAATACTTGGAGTTCTCCCCAATTTCAACTGGCCGTCGGAAACCGGCAATGCAACAGGTATCTGGTTCTTCGGCGCTATTACCGATCCAGCGATGCTGCATATCATCGGTGACTACGGATCATGGGAATTCGGCTGGACTGACGGCAGTTGATTTTCATCGCGATCATCGGCTCGACACCTTTTCGGATCCGATGTAACATCAGGAAATTTCGACTTCCAAAATCAAATCGAGACTGGGATGTGGATGATTTCGCATTCCGATCAATGGTATAGTTTTCTCCGGAAAACAACGGCAGAGGCAATGTTTCCTGCCGGTATACCCGTACAGTCACCCTTCCACTGAGCACGGAGATCATGATCATGCAACAATCGCTACATTCCATTTTCAGTGTTATCAAACCGGTCATCGGTTGCATTCACCTGCAACCGCTCCCGGGCGCGCCGGGATATTCCGGCGATTTTCAATCCGTTATCTCAAAAGCGATTAACGAATCCCAGATGTATGAACAGGCAGGCGTTCATGGTCTGATTGTGGAGAATTTCAATGATGTCCCTTTCTATCCGGACACTGTTCCACCTGAAACCATAGCGGCCATGGCTGTTGTGACAAGGGAAATAGTCAATTCCACACGATTGCCGACAGGTGTCAACATACTTAGAAATGATGCCCGGGCAGCCATTGCTGTTGCAACCGTCACCGGCTCACAGTTTATTCGGGTCAATGTTCATATGGGAGCGATGGTAACCGACCAGGGTCTGATACAGGGCCAGGCCCATCATAGTGCCCGGCTTCGTTCCGCCCTGTACTCAAAGGTTGCCATTTTCGCCGACGTCGCGGTCAAGCACGCCGCACCGCTGGCAGAGCGATCGTTGGAGTTGGAAGTTCTCGATCTGATCGAGCGAGGAATGGCGGACGCTATAGTGGTAACCGGAGACCGTACGGGTGGTGTCACATCCATCGAGCGGATCCGGCGAGTCAGAGCAGCCAGCTCTCTTCCGGTGCTGGCGGGAAGTGGAGTAACAGCAGAGCAGTTACCGGCTTTATTGCCTCTCGTAGATGGATTGATTATCGGAAGCATTTTCAAGGAAGATGGCCGAGCAACCAATCCCCTGAACGAACAGCGAATCGCCGGATTCATGAACGCATGGCGACAAGCTTTGTAATCGTTCCGGCAGATCGGAAAAGGGTCAGATGTCGATAGGTGAGGAAACGGACAGCGTGAAATGATGGATCCGGTATCTCTTTCGATTCGAAAAAGATTCTTTCGCTCTTTTCTGCGTGTTCTTCGGATGGCCCTGATTCTGACGACGATCATCATTTTGACTCTGATCACTCTGCTTCAGTTTCCGTCTATTCAGCAACAAGTGGTAATGATCGTCTCCAAAGGAGCCGGGGACAAGCTGGGATTCAGAATTCAAACAGGGACTTTTCGAATCAATTGGCTGAAGGGAACAGTGACATCGGAGGATATCTCTCTGATCCCGGTTCCAATGAATACGCCGGCCCGGATAACTATCGAGTCGCTGAAACTGGACATGGCAATACCGGATCTGATCCTTGGACGGTACATCATCGAAGAACTCCGGATCGAGCATCCCGTTGTCACACTCGAGCAGCTTCCCGATGGGAAACTAAAATTTCCGTGGTCCGAATCGTCCTCGTCCAAAACTGAAGATAATAATCAAACCAACGTGTTATCATTGATTGGACTGACGGGTGTTGCTCTCCGGAATGGAGATTTCATTATCGTCAATCAGGCCCAGGAATTACAACCGGTATCCATTTCAGGTGTGCAATTGACTGCATCCATGGAACCGGCTCTGAAGAATATCCGCGCAGATCTGAACGTTCAAACAGCCACATGGGTTCACCCGGACACCCTCAAACCGGCCGTTTTATCGAAGCCCCTGACACTGAAAATAACGGGTGACACCGATCAAAACCTGGCATTGGCGATTGAAACGGAAATTTTGCAGTTTCCGATTTCAGGCCAGGGATCCATCTCGTTAAACTCCCATGTGACGGCTTATAAACTCCATATGGCCGGAACAGGCCCTGTAAGCGATATCCTGTCCTGCCTGGGGATTCCAGACATGGCATCGCAGAATGTCAGCATCTCGATCGCTCTCAACTCCAGCGGCCGTCCGATACCCGATATCGTTTGTGATGCAGCCGCTTCGTCGTTGCAGATTCACGACACATCTCTCAGGGATCTGACGTTGTCTGCATCGGTCGATTCCGAAGGAGTATCGACCGAGTTGAAAGCCAAAACCGGAAACGGCTCCTTACATCTCACAGGGCATGGAGGCAGTCTGCCGGTGTTGAGTCCCTGGGATATCAGCTTGGAGGTCCGGCAGTTTCCTCTCGATTCCTTCCAGCCGTGGTTGCCCGAGACCGTTACTATTCGCGGATTTATCGACGGCAGTGTCATCGCATCCGGATCCTCCCGGGATTGGAAACAGGCTGAAGCCGCCGGATCATTGATACTGCACCGGCTGCCGGGATCTCCACAACAGACTGTATCGAAAGCGTATTTGGGAGGAAAATCCGACATCAAAGGATCCGGGGGTTCCTGGTTGATCCAGCCGACGGGTTTGATCGATTTCTCTCTATATAACCAGTCCGTGACGGTGACTCGGCTGCAACTTTCAGACCCATCACTCCATGTTGACCTTTCCGGATACTATGGCATCCCTGATCGAAGGTGGACGCTGGATGCCGTCATGAATGCCGGTGAGTTGAGTCCCTGGCTTTTATTAGGAGGCATTGACGGCGGAGGCAAAGCTGAAATAACTGCGCATTTCAAAGGCGGAGATGACGTGAACGGCATCTCCGGGAACGGCAGTCTTCTGGTGACGGAGGCGAGAATAAGTGGACATGCATTGGACACCTTCCACGTCGACACATCGATCTCGAATTCTATGTTCAGTGCCGATCTTCACCGTTTGAAGCTGGATGACGTCATCGTCACCGGGCGCGTGTCGGGCGATGTGCGACCACCCAAAGGCCGGCCGCAAACAATTCGCGCTGAAATCGATTCCCTGCAGTGGCGTGATCTCCCGCAAAAATCCTACCGGGCAGAATGGGAAAGCTCTGCAAAGGGCCAAAGCGCATCCTTGAAAAGTATGGATGGGAGTATCGATTCACACTGGATGGCTGCTTCGAATGGCGTGTGGCGGGGATCTCTTACACTTGAAAACTTCGATATCGAGCCATTTGCAGGGTTCCTTCCGGGATTGTTCACAGGGTTGAGAGGAACAATCAGCGCACGGGTTGAGGGAACAACGGAAAACGATGACAGGATGCCGGAGGGAACCCTCGTATTGAAGAATCTGGACGCATCCGTCTGGGGTCGTGAGATTCAAAGTGCGGGGCCGGCAACGCTGGCGTATTATAACCGGTGTTTATCTATTCAACAGTTGATCCTGACCGGCGACGATGGATCTCGTGTCGTAGCCAACGGAGCATGGCCGTTGGAAAAATCAGGGAACGATGGAGCCATCCAGATCGAAATATCCATACCACAGCTCAATGCATGGCATATTGCGGGAATACCCGAGGAAATTTCCGGTTCGGTGCACACCAAACTGGTATTGCACATCATCGGTTCAAGCATCCTGACGGAGGGAACATTGTCTGCCACGGGCTTCCGATTCGGCGAGATGGCAGTCGGGTATGCAACAGCCCGTTTCTTGGAACCCGATTATCCCGGCAGTCTGAAACTGGATCTCGTTCTGGATGATGCACGGTCAATGGCGAGTGAGTCGAGTCCTCGAGTATCCTGTACGGGCACAATCAATCTGCCCAATGGAATTGACACAGTGACTGACCCTCTCATCGAATTGAAGATTCAATCCCTGGATGCGGGTCTGAAAGCCATCCATTACTCGAACGAATCGGAAATCCTTGTCAGATTGATGGATCGGATGTTGATGATTGATGCGCTGCATTTGACCGGCCCCGAATTCTCACTCGAGATATCAGGTTTCATGCCACTCGAAGCCGATAAAACTCGAAACGGCAGTATCAATATCTCGGCAAGCGCCGGATTAGCGCCGCTTAGCGGCCAGATTCCTGAAACCGGTGCACTGAAGGGGTCGATTCAGGTGGAATTGGACATCGGCAACTCCCTGAACAATCCGGTAATCACCGGGAAAGCCACTCTCAAGCGAATCGCTATGGACAGCCCGTTTCTGCCGGGACCATTGGAAAATCTCGATGGCTCGATCATAGTATCTCCTGAAACCATTAAATTCGATGCAATCACAGGCCGTTTCGGTGGCGGACGGGTATCTGTAACGGGCGGATTACAACGCAGCGGCATGAGTTTAAACGATGTGAACATCGCATGCCGTGCAAGGGATATTGACATAAACTACGGCAGCGATCTCCGGGTCAGAGGCAATGGAGATTTTAACGCAGGGGGCCGTTGGCCTGATGTATCGATCGATGGAACCATTCAGCTTTCCGACATGGTGTATTCACCGGAATTTGATATTCTGGGTATCTTGAGCAATCTGACCCGCCCCAAAGTCATTATTGCGGAGGAGACGGGTGATATCGAACGTCTTGGGGGTATTCCGCTGGATCTCACCATTATCGCCCGTGACAATATCCGCGTCGAAAATGCCACCATCAGTGTCAGCCTGAATTCACAGCTTCAGGTCATCGGCACAACCCGTGTGCCAGGCGTTCTTGGTTCAGTAAATATCGAAGGGGGAACCATCGACCTGTTATTACACGAGTTCGCAGTAACCAGCGGAACAGTGAATTTTACACAGCCGTTTGAAATCGATCCGAGTCTGGACATCGTGGCAGTTACCCGAATCCGGGATGAAGTCATCACATTCCGGATAACAGGGCGAGCCAGCCGGCCCAATCTTCTGCTGTCATCCGATAGCGGCAAGTCACATGCGGACATCATGAACCTGTTGCTGGGTCGTGATACCACCGGGATGGGGAATGATTTATCGACACTGGCTGCCGATTATGCAAAGCAGGCGTTAGCCCTGGCTGCGGCTGAAGCGATTGCTGCCAGAACCGATCTGATCATCGTACCGTTTCCGGTTACCCTGGAAGATGAAAATCTGATCTTTGGAGTCGGACGCCGATTCGGTGACCGATGGAAAGTCATGTACTATTTCGGAGAGAAGAGCGCGGAGGGTGATGTTATCGAATTGGAGTTCCAGATCAACCAGAAGACTGATATGCGGGTTCGCCAAAACCAGGACGGTTCGATTTCCGGAGGTTTCAGATATCGTGAAACGTTCAATTAATCGCCTTCAATCTCCGTCGCCGGACACAATGTCCGGCTCTGTTGTCGTCCTGCTCTGGATAATCGCCTTTATGGTATTGCCGTTAATTCGCTCGGTTACATCGATGGCTGCGGATACAAACGTCAATTCGAATATAACCCAACCGGCAGAACCGGACACAACAGTTCTATATCACATTGATTGCGTTGCTCTTGAACCCAAAGGCATTTTTAATCATTTCGAATTCAGCCGACTGTCCTCCATCCGGCCGCCTGTGGATGTGTCCATTCGGGATATTCAAAAAGTCGTCGATAACCTGATGAAAACCCGTAAGGCATCCCATGTCGTATGGGAGATCATCGATGCTCCCTGTGGTCATCAACTGGTATTCAATTTAACCCTGAACAGCTATGTCAAAAAATTGTCATTCTCCGGAAACCATCAGATAGGAGATCTGGCACTGAATCGGGCAACGGATCTGCGCAAGTTTGGACCCTTCAACCATGATCTGCTGGAGAATTCCCTGGTTCGTTTCCGCGAATATTATCGCTCCCGCGGTTATCCTGAACCCGGTGTCACTGCACAAATTCAAGGACCGGATAAAGGTGGTGCGGTCGGCATCGACATTTCCGTGGCGGAGCATTCACTGCCCCGTCCTGAATTGATGGAATTTTCAGTGTCGGGCTATCCCGGATACTGGTGGAATGTTCGCATCAACGCACTGTTTACTTATTTGGAATGGCGTATCCGGCATCGCGGTCTAAATCTGATTGAACTGAAAAATCGTTTAAAATCTGAGCAGCGAAAGTTGAGAGACAGTGGGTATCGGACAGCGGAAATAACAATTGAGACACTACCAAACGATACGGATGCACCCAGGGAACTCAAGGTTCTTGCGGCATTAGGCACACCTGTGGATATCCAATTTAATAATGTTGGATTTTTTACTCAGCATGATATTCTGCACAAATGGAAGTCGCGACACGTGACATTGAGCGACTCGGAATTGGAAAATCTGACGAAGCAAACGCGTGAGGCTTTACAAAATAAAGGATGGATCGACGCTGAGGTCACAGCTGCCGTCGATGAGCAATCAACGGAAACCCGGGTGATTGTTACTGCGAAAAAAGGATTGCGCCGGTATATCGACGACGTTATCCAGAACGGTGTATCTCCGGTCCCTACAAGCGAAATCTCTCGTATCGCCGGATTGCGAAAACCGTGGCTGCTGGGAATATGGAAAACTCGACCGGGACCTGAAACTCTGGACAATGCTGTAAAAGGATTAAAGACGCATCTGGAAAATCAAGGATATATCCGGCCGGTTGTATCGATGAGATTGACGGATCAGGACTCCTCCGCCGTGGCTGTCGAGGTAACAATTCAACCGGGGCCCTATCAGTTGATCGGCAAGGTTGAATTCGATGGGGTCGACGGAGTTGATCCGGTTGAGCTGAAAAAAATTGACGGGAAGCACCGTCTGATCAACGGGCAGCCTTTTGTCAACAGGTTCGTGCGGAATGCAATGACGGATATAACGCGTTTTTACTGGAAGCATGGTTTTTCCGATATGACGATTCGTGCAGTGACGCGTCAGGGAGAATCTGCAACTGATTTGAAGTTCGAAGTGCAGGAAGGGCCGGCCTATCGCCAGGGTCCTGTGATCGTTGCAGGGAATGTCAAGACACATTCCAGCCTGATATATCGTCTGGAGCGAATCATGGAGGGGACACCCTTTGAGTTGGAAAGAGCGGGACGATTGCAGGATGCAATGTACCAGACAGGTGTGTTTGATACCGTGTCGATCAGAACCGAGAAGGATGCCGAATCGGATCCACCATCTCAGACGTTGATTATGGATGTCACAGAACGATCGACCGGGGAGTTCGAGACGGGAATTGACTATAATACCGATCGGGGTTTTGAGGGATTGATGGATCTCGGCGAACGCAATTTTTTCGGACGGGCTCTCCACGGTCGCCTGAGCGCTTTACTAGGGGAAAACCGCTGGACACTTTCCGCGAGTCTTCAAAGACCGCTTTTCTGGAGTCATCGCCTGGAGAACCGGTTTCGCGCAGTTTTTGCGAATGACCGGACAAACGAGGAATATGATCTTCAGACCCTGACGCTGGAGATGGGCATTGTCCGTCGTTGGGCAAACAATAAAACACTCAATGTAACCTATGCATATGAACGGGAAAATGTCAGAAACATCGACCCGGATGTGGCGCAGGCTATTGATATCGGAGATACGCGTTCAGGATCGCTGACGCCGGTTTTCACGATCGATAAGAGGGATGACCCGTTTCGCACAAGCCGGGGATGGTTGTACCAGACGCGCTTAAAAAACTCATTCTCCGTTCTGGGAAGTGAATCCGAGTTTATCCGATGGGATCATGATGTTCGCTTTTTCTATCCCATCGACAAGGATCGCCTGATAATGGGAATGGCCTTGAGAACGGGACGGGCGTGGTTGATACAAGGCAGTTTATTGCCGGCCAGTGAACGTTTTTATCTAGGAGGCGCATCTACAAACAGGGGCTTCGACCATCAGATGTGCGGACCCCGATCTGACGACGGTGATGCGCTGGGTGGAGAATCCTATGTTCTGGCAAACATCGAATTGCGGTTTCATATTGCCGGGAATATGAAAGGAGCGGTTTTCATTGATGCGGGCAATGTGTTCGCCGCAACACCGGAGCCCCCGTATCTCCGACCCTCGGCCGGAATCGGATTACGCTACAGCACACCGATTGGGCCGATTCGTTGCGATATCGGATGGAATCTTGATCACGACCCCGGGGAACCCGGTTATGCAATCCAGGTCGCACTGGGACATGCATTTTAATGTTGAATTAATGCTGACACAGATATCGGAATGGTGATAGTATTCCATTGAACGACATTGCTATGAGAGGCGAACACTTGCAATTATGAGTATTTATCCACTTTCTGAGTCTTTTTCAGATCAGTTGAAAGCATTTCGCACGATGGCGGAAGCGGCCGGCTCATCCACTTCCATGGAGCATCTTTGCCAGCGGGTTCTTGACGAGCTGGTTGCCATTCTCGATTTCGACATCGGATGTATCCGGATGCTGGCTGACAATCATAAAACCCTGAATGTCTCAGCGGTATCCGGCAAGCAGAAGGAGTGGATTCGCGGGTTGTTATTGCCTCAGGATATCGATGATCCCTATTTTGTCGCATCCTGGGTCGCAAAACATCGGACACCGATATTCGCTCCCGATGTTTTTCAGCATCCGATCTTTGACTCTCATGGCGATCGGTTGAAGGAAATTGGGATTCGTGCACTGATCTCCTGGCCGATCATTGACAGTGAGGATCACCTATTCGGTATACTTCATTTGCTTGGGTTTGCCCCGGTTGTCTTAACGGACTCCGACCGGCAGTTTTTCGATACACTCGCATGTATGCTTGCTTTATTGATACGCCAGACCCAGATCGAAACAGCCCTCCGCATCAGCGAGGAGAATTATCGCAGTATTTTCAACAACATCCAGGATACATTTTTTCGAGTGAATCTGGATGGCATTCTGGCCATGATCAACCCCAGCGGAGTTCACCTCCTGGGTTATAAGTCTGCAGACGAACTAGTCGGTAAACCGGTTGCCGAGACTGTTTACTATAATCCCGAAGACAGGTCGATTTATCTGGACATTCTGAACAAGCAGGGTTATATCAAGGACCTCGATATTCCATTACGTCGGAAAGACGGCTCCAGGATTATGCTGGAGATCAATGCCTATTTCCGGCGCGACGAAAATGGACGTCCGATAGCAATGGAAGGCATTCTCCGCGATGTGCGCCAGCGCAAAATACTGGAACAGGAACTGATGAAAGCCCAGAAAATGGAGTCAATTGGATTGTTGGCCGGGGGGCTTGCTCATGATTTCAACAACATACTGACTGCGATAATGGGAAATATCAGCCTGGCCCGTAAACTGCTTCCCGAGGATTCGAGAGCAACACTTCGATTGCAGAAGGCGGAGGATGCCTGTCTGCGCGCCCGAGACATTAATCAGCAGCTTCTGACATTTTCCAAAGGAGGCAGACCTATTCGTCAGTTAGCGGATATCGGAAAGTTACTCCATCAGATTATCGGATTTTCGTTAAGGGGCCGAGATGTCAGATGCGAACTGACTATCCAGGAGGATTTATGGCCGGTAATGATTGATGAGGGGCAGATCAGTCAGGCGATCCACAATCTTGTGATCAACGCCGTTCAGGCGATGCCGGAGGGTGGATCTTTGTTTGTTACGGCCCGGAATGTTTCGTTGGAACATTCCGTCTTGAAAAAGGCGGAACCGGAGGTTCTCATTGAAGTTATAGACAGCGGGAATGGCATGGATCCGGACACGGTCACAAAAGCATTCGACCCATATTTCTCAACCAAACCGAACGGCAGCGGACTAGGACTGACAACCGTATATTCCATTATCCAGAACCATGATGGTCGGATTTCAATCCAATCACAAGTAGGTACAGGGACAACCGTTTCCATTCGGTTGCCCGCTCAGTTGGGCCAGGTGCCGGTCTCAGAGCAATCATCTATCTCACTGAATCCGATCGGTGGACGGTTATTAATCATGGATGACGATCTCTCGATTCTGGAAATGGCCAGAACATTATGCAGCGAGATCAATCTGGAACTGCTGGAGGCGGTAGACAGTCATTCAGCGATCAGACAATATACCGAAGCACTGCATGCGAACCATCCGATTGATCTTGTTATCATTGATCTGATCATCCCCGGTGGCATTGGAGGTAAGGAAACAATCAGTCAACTATCCGCTATCGATCCCGGCATCCGGGCAATCGTATCCAGTGGTTACTCAAACGACCCGGTCATGGCCAATTACACGGAACATGGTTTTATTGATTGTCTGCGAAAACCATTTCAGATCGACGATCTCTACAGGATAATCGCGAAATGGATCAAACAACCACAGGGTGAGGATTAACCGCGCAGCGATCTCGATTGATGGTTATCGATTACAATATCGTGCAGTGTCCTTATCATCTGGACAAATCAGGATGAGTATTCTCCTGATCATACCGTGTCAGCATAGAATTACAGTTGATTCAGAATATCGGTTCCTCTGGCCGTAATCGACCAGTATCGCCCTGTCAGTTCAACAAGACCGGAATCTGCCAGTTCTCTCAAACTCGACCGAATCCGGTACACCGGTTGAGCCGCCCGTTGAACAATATCAGTCTCGGTATGGGGTTCACGCAGATAGTCCAGCATCAGAAGTGCGACAGCCGACAGGCTGCCGTCAGGATTGATACATGCCATATTTTATCAGCCTTTCAATGATTTCTTGCAAAAGTACCAATCTCGGCATTCCACGGAAGTATCCGCTATGCGTATTTCCGCATCGTCCTGAGTTTTCGGTGGCGGCATGATCACTTTGTCTCCGGGACGCCAATTGGCAGGAGTGGCGACACCATGTGCGTCCGTCGTCTGTAATGCACGGATCAGGCGAAGAATTTCATCCATATTCCGCCCCGTCGTCAATGGATAATAGATCATCGCCCGTAAAATCTGTTTATCATCGATTATAAAAACGCAGCGGCTGGTCTCCGTCTTGCTCTCACCGGGCATGACCATGCCATATTTCGTAGCCACGTTTCTATCGAGGTCTGCAATAACCGGAAACTGAATTTTAACACCCATTTTCTCCTCGATATTCCGAACCCAGGCAATGTGCGAATATACACTGTCGATACTCAAACCCATCAACTCGGCACCCATTGATCGAAGTGTCGAATGAATTTCGGCAAAAGCAATAAATTCCGTTGTACAAACCGGAGTAAAATCAGCCGGGTGTGAAAACAATACCAGCCAGGATCCCTTGAAATCTTCCAGACGCAGTGTACCATGAGTCGTTACTGCTTCAAAAGCTGGAGCCGGTTCATTTAAACGAGGTATTGAAACGGTGGGTTTTTCCATTTGTAATTGATTATCCATTCGAGTCTCCCTTCGTAAGTTTTGATTTTGATCGATGATGGTATAGTCTGACGATTTACATCTCCTGTGGATCCATAAACGATCAGCTTCCCGAGTATCCGGGTATTGCTGATAACGTCCCGCAGGCATATATTGGATATAGGATGAGCAAAATGGTTACGCATTTCATCGGCAAGTTGTTTCCCCTCTTTGGACAGGTCAGGAACTATAACCGGGATCTCTTTCGGGGAGATCTGTTTGCAGGACTGACGGTCGCCGTCATGTTGATTCCCCAATCGATGGCCTATGCAATGCTCGCAGGATTACCACCGGTCACCGGTTTATACGCATCCACAATTCCGCTGTTGATTTATGCCTTGTTTGGAACATCACGACAACTAGCTGTCGGCCCGGTTGCGCTGGTTTCTTTTCTCGTTCTGGAAACGCTATCGAAATCATCCGTTGGTCTATCTACGAGCTACATCGCCCTGGCGTCTCAATTAGCGCTGTTAACAGGCATAATTCTTTTGATATTGGGTCGGATTCGAGCCGGCGCGGTTGTCAATTATATCTCGAGAGCGGTTGTTTCGGGATTCACGTCAGCAGCCGCCCTGATCATCGCCGTCAGCCAATTCGATCAGATCCTGGGCATTCGGGTCTCCCGAACATCAACGTTTTTTTCTTCGCTATCTCAGATATTGACTCACCTCAGAGAACTCCAACAGCCGGCCCTGATAACCGGAATTCTGACCATCCTTTTTCTTATCGTCATCAGGCGTCGGCGACCTGACTGGCCGGCTCCGCTGCTGGCGCTGATTATATCCACTGCATGTGCATGGTATTTCCGCCTGGATGAGTATGGGTTGGTCATATTGGGATCCATCCCCAGAGGGTTGCCGGCTTTGAGTTTCGTGTTTCCCGATATGGAGACCTTTGGAATTTTGTTACCGGCAGCTCTGACAATTGCATTTGTCGGGTACATCGAGTCGTATGCAATCGCCCAGTCAATCGCGGTTCGAAAGCACCGGGATATCGATCCGGATAGAGAAATGATGGCGCTCGGAGCTGCCGACATCGCTGCGGGTTTATTTTCCGGCTATCCCGTGACAGGCGGACTGTCCCGAACCGCTGTGAATGATGGTGCCGGAGCCCAAACAGGTCTGGCCGGTATCATCACGTCGCTCTGCATCTCGCTGATATTGCTCTTCCTGACACCCTGGTTCTATTACCTGCCTCGTCCAGTGCTGTCGGCAATCGTAATCGTCGCCGTTGCACGTCTTTTTGACGTCACCGAACTGCTCCGTCTCTACGCTTTGAAACGAGCAGACGGAATTACATGGCTGGCAACTTTTATCGCGACGCTGATCGGCGGTGTCGAAACAGGAATCCCTGTAGGAGTCATTCTGTCACTCCTGCTGTTTATCAGGCGAAGCGCGCATCCACATATCGCGGAACTCGGATTTTGTCGGGAGCGGAATGATTTTCTGAATATTCGACGATTTCCGATGTTGAAGCGCTATCCGGACACCATCCTTCTGAGAGTCGATTCATCCGTTTACTTCGCGAACACCGGTTTTATCCGCAGATATATAGAGCGTTTGATCGCGGAACGTCCGGAGACTCACCTCGTTATTCTTGATTTCGAAGGTGTCAACGACATGGATGCTGTTGCTGTATCCATGATGGAAAATCTGATCGACGATTATGATCACAGGGGCATCGACTTTGCTTTCGCACGAATCAAAGGACCGGTCAGAGATATTCTGACTCGTGCCGGATGGGATCGCAAATACAGTTTCAGCATACGTTTCCGGACGATCCGGCAAATTCTGGACGATCTGGAGATAAATACAGGTAACGGATCGGAACAGGCGTCACAGTGAATCAACGGCAGCAACTGGAAAATCCCTTTTTCACCAGGGTGGTGGGACCATCTGGATAAATATCCATCAACCTGCGTATAATGATAACGTTCACGCAGAACAGGGATTTGAGAAAATGAAGAACAGATTCGGTTCAAGGAGGTCAAAATGACGAATGTTCAGGAGAAGAAGGGCTTAAGCCCGTTGGCATGGGTTGGAATCGGGTGCGGAGCCATCCTGTTGATTGCACTCGTGGTTGTGTTTGCAGGAGGTGTGTTTGTAGCCCATAAAATGAAGGATGTAGCCGGTGATTTCAAAGAGAATCCGGAAATGGCTGCAGCAAGATTGATCGTCCGTATGAATCCTGAAATTGAGGAAGTGGACCACGATGAGGACGCCGGAACAATCACTATTCGGGAGAAAAAGACCGGGAAAACCGTCACTGCCAATTTCGAGGACATCAAGGAAGGGAAAATGACCTTGCGTGGAGAAAATGGCGAAACGATTACGTTCGATGCAGATAAAAACGGCGAAGGCGGTTCGATGAAAGTGACATCCGAAGAGGGTAGCTGGGAGATGGCGAGCGGGACACAAGCCGAAGATGTTCCGGATTGGATTCCGTTACCGGATGGAGTGGCACCTGGCGGTCATACAAGTATGAAATCCGACGATGGAATCGCCGGCGGATTGATGATAAAAAGCAACGATTCTATTGAAACCGTCATGAATTTTTATCAGTCGGAATTGGACGGGAACGGATTCCAGACAACAACGCATAAGATAACCGGTGACTCGGGTGATAGCGCAGTCGTATCGGGAATCAGCGAAAGTACCGGAAGATCCGTCACGGTCTCGATCAGCAAAGAAGAAGAGACGACAATTTGCAGCATCACCTATTCCGAGAAAATGAAGTAGCTAACTTATAAATGCTTGCGGGACGGAGCGATATTTTCGGCTGACATTTTAACGTTATCAATTACATCCCGGCAGCATCGCCATTGCTTTTCTTTCCCTGATGACGGGTGATGCGACCCTCAACCATGTAGATCACTTCCTCGGCAATATTAGTCGCAAGATCAGCAATTCGCTCCAACTGGTGCGAAATCTCTGTGAATTTAAACAGTATTCCGAATTGGTCGGGATGTTTGACTACTTCGGTGCTGACCATTGAATAGATCTCGTGATGCATATTATCGACCACATCATCGGACAGGCAGACTTTTTGTGCCTTTTTTACATCCAGATTGATCAGGGCATCAAGGCCATCGCTCAGCATGTTTTCCGCGTTATCGGCCATAATCTGCACCGTTTCCGGAATCTCAATCCCCTGATACTGTGCAAAGGTATCGGCTCGATAGGCGATATTGACAGCCTGGTCGCCGATACGCTCCAAGTCATTGTTAATCTTCAGAATAGCGATAAGAAAGCGTAAATCCTGTGCCACGGGTTGATACAACGCCAGGAGTTTCAGGCACTCCTCCTCGAGTTCAACCTCCGCCTCATCTATTTTTCTGTCCCGGTGTATCACTTCCCGCGCCATGTCGCCATCACGGTTTGTCAGCGATTTGACTGCCATGACAACGCTTTCCTCGACATAGGCGCTAAGCGAAAGAATTCGGGTTTTGATTTTCTCTATCTCCCGGATGAAATGCAGTGTCATGGTACCCTCCCGATCTATATTCTATCCAAAACGACCCGTGATGTAATCCTCGGTCTGTTTAAGTTGCGGCCGGGTGAACAGAACATCGGTTTTCCCGATCTCAATCAGCTTTCCGATATAAAAGAATGCGGTGATATCAGATACGCGAGCCGCCTGCTGCATATTATGAGTTACAATAATGATCGTATATTTTTTTTTCAGTTCAACAATGAGTTCCTCTATCTTCTGCGTTGCGATCGGATCCAAAGCGGACGCCGGTTCATCCATTAACAGTACATCCGGTTCTATCGCCAAAGCGCGTGCAATACATACCCGCTGTTGCTGACCGCCCGACAATCCCAGAGCGGATTGATTCAGCCGATCTTTAACTTCATCCCAGACAGCAGCAGCTTTCAAACTCATTTCCACTCGATCGCGGATTTCCTTACGGTCCCGTAGACCGTTGATTTTCAAACCATACGCCACATCATTGAAGATGCTCTTCGGGAACGGATTCGGTCTCTGGAAAACCATCCCGATCCGTCTCCGCACTCGCACCACATCGACAGTCGGATTATAAATGTTTTCCTTCTCAAACAGGATCTCACCCCGCACCTGTGTTCCAGGAATAATATCATTCATCCGGTTCAGGGTTCTGAGAAGAGTACTTTTCCCGCAGCCGGATGGTCCGATCAACGCAGTAACCTCATTGGCCATAAAGTCGATCGTGATATTGTAGAGAGCCTGTTGTCGGCCGTAAAAAAAATCCAGGTTTTTAACCGAGATTTTCACTGTTCTTTGAGGATCCTGCATCATGACTCCTTGATTATCCATGCCTTCGTCGGATTCTGGCCCTGATTATTATAGCAAGCGCATTGACACCCAGAACCAGGCTGATCAGTACCAGTGCCGTTCCATACTGGATCGGACGTGTTTTCGAAATATGTGTCCCTGCAGTCGCAAGCACATAGATATGATAAGGCAATGCCATCACTTCGTGAAATACCGATGTGGGGATTACTTTCGTATAAAATGCCGCCGCAGTGAACATAATTGGCGCGGTTTCTCCCGCAGCACGCCCGACACCCAGAATTGATCCGGTCAGGATTCCCGGAAGAGCAGCCGGTAAAACGACGTTTTTAATGGTCTGCCATCGGGTCGCACCCAGGGCGAGTGATGCCTCCCGATACGTCATCGGAACGGCCTTTAAGGCTTCCTCCGATGCGCCGATTATAACGGGGAGAATCAAAATCCCGAGAGTCAGACTCCCGGACAGAATACATGAACCGAATCCGAAACTGACGACGAATACCGCTAATCCGAACAAGCCGAACACAACAGAGGGAATACCCGCCAGGCTATTGATGCCGAACCGAATAATCCGGATGATACGCCCGTTCCGTGCATATTCATTCAAATAGATAGCCGACGACACGCCCAGGGGAAAAGCAACGATGACTGCTCCAATAACAAGGTAAAGCGTCCCGATAATGGCCGGAAAGATACCGCCTGTCGTCATGGAATCCCGGGGTTCATCCGTTAAAAACTGCCATGAGATGACACCCAAACCACGAAACACAACAAAGCCCACAACAGCAAACATCGATGCCAGGATGATGATCATTGACAGACGAATTAACGCTAATCCTAAAAATTCCGTTATTTTTCGACGAACCATCCGATCCATGTTTACTTGCTCTCCATACGGTATTTCATCGAAAGATAGTCCGCCAACAGGTTAAAAGCGAATGTGATGATCAACAGGACAATACCTGTTGCAAACAGCGCATGATAGTGGTCGCTCCTGAATGGCGCTTCAGCCATCTCGGCGGCAATGGATGCCGGTAACGGGCGGCATGGATCAAAAATACTTCTCGGAATTGCAGCAGCACCTCCGGCAACCATCAGAACAACCATGGTTTCTCCAATTGCCCTCGACATTCCCAGAATGACAGCGGTTGAGATGCCGGACAACCCCGCCGGGATAACGACGCGTGTTATTGTTTCCCAGCGGTTGGCCCCCAAAGCGAATGAGGCTTCTCTTAATGATCGTGGAACGGCATTCAAGGCATCCTCCGAGATGCTGGAAATTGTTGGAACAGCCATGAATGCCAGCATCAGAGACGCATTAAACACATTCAATCCTAATGGCAGATCGAATACGTCTTGAAGAAAAGGAGCCACTATCACCATCCCGAAAAATCCCATTACCACCGATGGAATCGAGGCGAGCAATTCAATCGTTGGCTTTATAAACTCCTTTACCCTGTGAGCGGCGATTTCCGATACATAGACAGCCGACATTAATCCGATCGGTACTGCGATAATTGAGGACAGAAAGGTTACTATCATCGACCCCACGATCATCGGCCAGATACCGAATACCGGATTGGCGTCCGTCGGATACCATAATGTTCCGAAAATGAAATCCGATATGGAGACTTTTTCAAAGATCGGCATTCCTTCGCGAAACAGGAAGAGAAACACAAAGAAAACAACCGTGATGGACATCAGGGATAGAATCAGAAATGTATTCCTGATAAACCATTCGATCGTCGTCCGGCTGAATCTTGATTGTTTTTGAAAGGATTCCGTCAAACTTGACCTCTCATCAATAACCGTTAATCATTCAAGGGATTATGCCGGACAGGAGATCCTGCTGAATTCCCTGTCCGGCCTGAGTTTCAGATATCGCTCTGCCCGACTAGTCCAATTTGTAAATCGGAACGAATCCCTCTTTTTTAACCAGAGTCTGTCCCTGGGGACTGACGAGGTAATTCAGGAAACGCATGGCATCACCGGTCGGCCATCCATTCGTGAACATAAACAGTTCTCGAGACACGGGGAAGGAACCGTCCAAAGCAGTATCGGCTGTTGCAATAATTCCTTCAACCGTCAGCCCTTTAAGATCGTCATTGAGGTATCCTATCCCGACATATCCGATAGCATATTGGTTTCCGGCGACGAGCTGAGCCACCGCCCCATTGGAAGCCTGCAAAAGGGCATTCGGGAACACGCGATCGGCTTTAAGCACTTTTTCACTCCATACTTCATAGGTTCCGGAGCTTGTATCACGTGAGACGACAACGATTTTCCTGTCCATCCCACCCACATCTTTCCAGTTGGTGACGGTCCCCGTATAGATATCCTTTAATTGGGCCAATGTCAGATTACTCACGGGATTATCCTTATGAGTGACAGGGACCACGCAGTCCAATGCAATCCGATGAGGAACCATTATAACCTGTTTTTCGTTCGCCATGGTGACTTCTTTGTCTTTAACAAAGCGGGAGGACGTCGCAATATCGCATGATCCGTCTATAATCGCTTTGATGCCGTTTCCGGAACCGCCGCCGGAGACCGAGATATTTACATCCGGATTGGATTTCATGAACTCTTCAGCCGCAGCCTGTGCTATCGGTAGAACGGTGGTTGAACCGGTGATGACAACATTACCGGCGAAGATGGTTCCCATACTGAGAGCTGCGCAACATATCGCTACAAGAAATTGCTTACTCATAATCTTTCCTTTCACTCTGGGCTGATTCAATCAGAATCAGAATTTAAAATTCAGATCAATCTGAAGATCTTTGTAATCTGATGACGACCCATCAAGGCCGATGTCATCCATAAAGTAAGACACTGCCGTGCTGACATTTTTCGCCAAGCCGAGAGCGAATGAGACATTGTGGCCTTTTCCGTTTGTACCGCCGCCGATGAAGTCGGAGTGACTGAATGCGCCGACCACCGCATCCGATTCCAGTCGCCGGTAGTTGTATTTCAGCTGCCAGCTCATGGCGTCCTTAACCTTGCCGATGCTGATACCTGCCAGATAACCGGTATCATCATCCTCCGCTTCAGTGTTAACTGCATAATGACCATATAGATTCAGTGGAACATTACCGACCTTTGCACTGACCACGAGGTATGCTTCCGCGATTGAATAATCCATCGTGTAATACCCATCCTCATCCAGGCTGTTTCCTTTGCCGCCTGCTCCGTAAGGTCCATATCCCTCCTGATTGATGTACTGGTAATAGCCGCCACCGAGATCCAGCTTGGCATTTCCGATCGGAATCCTGACACCCAACTGCCCCGCAGCCAGATAACCATCATCCGTATCGGTCTTGCGCTCATCGACGATCAGATATGCAGCATTTACATAGACTTTGACATCGGACTGCGATTCGAACATCACAGAGATCCCTTCAGGATTCAAATCGCCATCCCAAATCAATTCCGAACCTCCGGGCAACAAGAAGGGGGTCTTGCTTTTACCGGCATAGAATTTTAGCATCTCTGTTGCTTTCCATTCAGCATATGCCAGGTTCAAATTGATCGACTTGGCGGAAAAACTGTGTGACAAATCCTGATTGGTGGACGTCGGGTCATCTGCACCGGTTGCAAGCTGGATATGAATTTTCACTCCCTCAACCACTTCTGCAGAAACACCCAGACGGGTTCGAATCCGATGTCGGTCTCTGTCTTCTGAACCTTCCTTTTCCGTGCTGGCATAACGATATCTAAGATCGCCATTCAACGAAAATGTATCGGTCCAGGCTGCATGCGTTCCAATAACGCCTCCCAGCAATGCGACTGTTATTAACCCTGAGATCAGTTTGCCTCTAAAGATCATTGAATTACCTCCTTCTAAATCCAAATTGCCTTCACCATGAATGCGTCTGAACACCCAGTTAGCGTTCAGCTGATGACACCGGAATCTATTACATGGGTATTACCCATCTGTGTGCAGTTTGTTTGATTTGTGTTAGACTCAAAACTATCTGATGCTATTCAGCGTCCGGTGTTTCAATCGATTTTAAAGGCACTTCTATAGTGAAAATACTCCCCCGTCCGGGTTCACTTTGAACAGTCACATGGCCATGATGGGCCTGAACGATATGTTTGACGATGGCGAGCCCAAGACCGGAACCACCCAAATCACGGCTGCGTGATTTTTCAATCCGGTAGAATCGTTCAAAAATCCGTTCCCTGTATTCAATCGGAATTCCCGGACCATTATCGATAACCCGGATAGTGACTTTTTGAGGAGAAATCCGTCCCTCGATAATTACTTCAGAATGCTCCGGACCGTATTTAATAGCGTTGTCAACGAGATTAACCACGGCTTGCCGCAACAGAGTGCGATTCCCTGGAATCTCACCGCTATCGCTTTCGACACGCAGAATCACCGATTGCTCCGTCGCTGACGTCTCGCAGGACGCCACAGCAGCACTCAAAACGGATTCCAGTGATAAAACATCCATCTTGATGTCGCCGTTCATTGATGTCTGTTCCAGTCTGGATAAACTCAGTAAATCCTCGATAACAGCATGCAATTGCCTGGTTTGTTTCAGAATGATCCGTAAGAAACGCAGAGCACTGTCCGCCTCAACCAGGTCGCTGTCCAGCAATGTTTCGACAAAACCCTGAATGGCTGTGATCGGAGTTTTCAGCTCATGGGAAACGTTGGCCACAAAATCTTTCCTGATACGTTCCAGTTTCCGGATTCTTGTTACATTATTCAATACAACCATCGCGCCGATTATCGTGCCCTCACCATCATCTATCGCAACACCGGTCGCTTTGAAATACAGGTCCTCATACCCGTGAAATACAATCTCATCCTCCTGGGGATCATTTCTCGAAAGCGTCTTCCGAATAAACTGGTGAAGCTGCGTGTTGCGTATCACCTCCAATATCGTTCGACCTGAAATATCGGTTTCCCCCGCCTGGAATAACGATGTCGCCGCCTGATTGTACCGGAGAATACACTCCTGATTATCAACAACGAACACTGCATCGACCATACTGCGGAACATGGTCTCCAATTGACGCTTCTGGCGGATTTCCATTCTCAGCCTATCCCTGAACTTTTCCGTTACTCGCTCCAAAGCTCCCGCCAGATCAGACAATTCTTTCGATTTATAGTCCGCCGTCAAAAATTTTTGCTGTAAATTCGCGGTCATCTCATCGGCTGCCAGCGTCATGGAGTGAACCGGTTCCACGAGGTGTTTTCTGATCATGTATCTCACGCTGATGACTGACACTGCCAACAGGAACAGGAGTGAGACGATGGTTTTGATGGGCGAAGACATCGATCCTGTCCGGGGAACACTGACCCTGATAAAACCAAGCACTTTGCCGTCGCGGGCAATTTGGCTCGCCAGATAGTAATGCTTAATCCCGGTATCAGGATCAGAGCGAATCGCCAGTCCCATACCCGATGAATCGTTTTTCGCATTAATCATTTCGGGTTGATGAGCCTGATTCATTAATTTCCACGGCTGAGTATGTGAATCCGCCAGCACATCACCGTTCAGCCGGGTAATCGTGACGTGACAATCACTGAAATCACGCATTTTGAAACACAAATCCTGCAGGCCATCGATCTGATCCTCGAGTCGGCCCTCCGGGATATTCATTTCAACAAATCGAATCTGGGTTCGTAATGCTTTTTGTATAGTATCTCTGGCAGTGTTTTGGACGAATATGCCCATGCTCCATGCCGCAACGATGACAGTAACGAGACAGACAGGCAGGATCCACATGCCGATAAGAACAAAGAAGGACCGATATCGGAGCATTAGATCGTTACTCTTTGAAACGGTATCCGACTCCGCGGACCGTTTCGATCAGATCTCCGGCTGATCCGAGCTTTCGTCTCAAACCGACAATCTGAACGTCGATTGATCGTTCCGTTACAGGGTAATCGTCTCCCTTGACAGCAGTGATGATTCTATCCCGGGAGTAGACCCATCCGGGATGTGACGCAAGAAAATGCAAAATATCAAATTCCGATGCGGTCAAATCAACCCGGTCCTCGCCGACCATCACAATGCGACGTGTGGCATTGATGGTGAGCTCATGTATCGTGATAGCGCTTTCATCTACTCCGTCAATTACACTGTCCCTTCTGAAAACAGCTCGAATTCTGGCGATCAGGACCTTGGGGCTGAATGGCTTTGTAACATAATCCACGGCTCCCAGTTCCAATCCCGCAACGATATCGATATCTTCAGTTTTCGCTGTCAGCATGATAATTGGAATTGCCGACGTCCGGGCATCCCGCTTCAGTATACGACAGACTTCCATTCCATCGATCCCGGGCAGCATCAGATCCAGAACGATCAATTCCGGCAGTTTCGCCTGGGCTGCTTTAACCGCCGCCTCACCTGTCATTGCGGTTAACACCTGATATCCTTCCTTCTCTAAATTGAATTGCAACAGTTCAATGATGTCGGCTTCATCGTCTACAACCAAAATGCGGTGTTTCGCCATTATTTTTTCTCCCTGTCATCAGGATATTGAAACGGTATTGTACTGTCTTTTTCACTGCCCGTAAACAACCCGGTCACTTGTCCGGGTCATAGATGTTCTTATATTCAGCCGAAATTAGATTCGTGTTAGGCCGATACAAGAACTTTGTAAAATACACAGGGGCCGGAAATTCGGAAGTGATTGCGACAGATGTGAAAAAATTAAACCTGAACCGGATTTTTTCGTATAATACAAAGGGCTCTAACAAAACGGGGACAGAAAAATGAAAAATACCATGTTTCGTCTGACATTCATCATTTTCACCACTGTTATGTCTTCTCTCGCTATCGGTAAGGCTCAACTCAAGGATGTCATCGGTATATCCGGTCTGACAATCTCTCCCGATGGTTCCACTCTGGCGTTCAGCTATCTGGGCGATATCTGGACGGTGCCGGAAACAGGCGGTATCGCTCGTCGCCTGACAATTCATCCCGCAGATGACAAGGAACCGGCATTCAGTCCGGACGGCAGACTCCTGGCATTCAGTTCAAATCGTTTTGGCAATATGGATGTTTTCCTGATGGATTCATCAGGGAGTGAGCCCCAACGTCTTACCTGGCATTCCGCAGATGATGTTGTCACACAATTCTCACCATCCGGGGAATTCATCATCTTTAATTCCTACAGGGAGTATCGACGTTATGTGACATGGAAAGTCCCTGTCAGGGGAGGTGAGCCCGAGGTATTGTGCCCCCTTGAATCCGCGCACGGCAAGCTTGCTCCTGATGAAAAAACGTTCCTGTACCAGAAAGGATGGGCCGGTGGTTACCGGATGGGGTATCGCGGTCCGTCTGCGACAAATATCTGGTTGATCGACTTGGCATCTTTCCGTGTCCAGGCATTGACGAGAACTGAATGGAGTGATCGTAATCCGGAGTGGGGACCTGACGGAAAAACGGTATTCTACATTTCGGAACGGGAGGGACCGCAGAATCTGTTCAGGTTGTCCGTTGACGGCGGTGATCCTGTTGCCCTGACGCATCTGAACGGTGGATATCTGTCTGATCTGACGGTGTCTTCAGACGGACAAAAACTGTATGTCTGCCGGGACGCCGTGGCCAATGTGCTGACAGCGGATGGAGATCTAAAACCCATACCGATCACGGCTCCGGCAGATCGCCAGGCGACATCTGAAGAGCGGCTTTCTTTTTCCGCCTGTGATGATTTCGCACTGTCACCGGATAACCGGCAGATGGCGCTGGTCTACCGGGGAGACATCTTCGCGCTGGACCCGGAAGGAGGTAAAACGAGACCTCTTACCGAAACGCCGTGGCGGGAGAGCAATCCTGCGTTTCATCCGTCCGATGGATCACTGTATTACAATGGTGACCGGACAGGCAAAGGAGAATTATACCGACTCGTAGCGGATGACGGTGATCGAAAATTGCTGTTTAAAGCCCGTTTTTTCAAGGAAACAGTGGTATTTCAGAGTGAAGCGCCGATTGAGGTGTTCAGGATTACTCCCGATGGACGATCAATTCTGTATTTCTGTGCAGATGGCTCGTTGTTCCGGAGAAACATTGACGGATCCAATCCTGAATTGTTGCTATCCCAAACAAATATAGACAGTCTCGATGTATCACCTGACAGCCGATGGATCAGCTATGTCAGGGAATTCGGAGGTCTTCACTATGATACATATTTGATGAATCTCCAGACAAAACAGCAATACCAGGTGTCACGACTGTATGGTCATGACTCCGAAACCCGGTTTTCATCAGATGGCAAACAACTGCTGGTTGTCTCCGCGGACATGAACAGTTTCGACATATATGCGGTCTGGCTGAGCCGACTGGATCACGAAAAATATGACGATGAATCCGGTGACGAAGACGCGGATAACAGTCGTTCTGATGAACAGCCAACATGTAAGACCAACAAGGTGTCTGATTCCGCAGACAGGAAAAAAGTACAGGGCAGTGTTGAACCGTTGAAGTTGGATCTGGAAGGAATCCATGAGCGTTTCCGGCGACTGGTATCCTGGCCGTCCGATGAACAGTCGCCCATGATCACACGTGATGGGAAGAAGCTGCTGTTTAAATCGGACGCTATGGGTAAAACCGGTCTGTATTCCATGGATATTAAAAAGAACAAAACGGAGAACCCCGTTGTCCTGGCAGAGATTGATCCCGGACGAATTGCGATTGCGGGAGAAAACGGCACGATCTTCTACAGAACGAAAACCGAGTTAGGGAAAATTGATATAAATACCGGGAAAACAACTCCCGTTCCGATCGAAGGGGAAATGCATCTGGACCGGGCCGGCGAATATCGACAGATGTATAATGAAGCATGGGCATCCATCAAATATCATTTTTATGATCCCGGTTTTCATGGCGTTGACTGGGATGCCGCCTATCAGCGGTATTTGCCTCTCGTGGAGCGCACACGGACCGCCTGGGAATTCAGGGATGTCGTCAGACGGTTGATCGGTGAGTTAAACGCGTCTCACCTGGATATTTACGGTGGGGATGATCCATCAATCCAGCAGGTTCAAACAGGCCGGATTGGTGTGCGTCTGGGTCCTTATACCGATGGACACGGATATGTGGTTGAGGATGTGATCCCGGGATCTCCGGCTGACCGCGTTGAATCCCGTATTCAAAAGGGTGAATACATCCGGTCGATCAACCGAAACGTCCTGACACCGTCTGAACCGATGGCGAAATATCTGAATGGAACTGTCGATTCACTTGTCGAGTTGGAAGTTTTCGGAGCAGGTAAATCGGGAGTTGCCCGAAAAGTATCTCTCAAACCGGTTGGGGGCGACACATATGAAGAAAAATCTTACGACTATTGGGTATCCCGAAACCGGGAATTAGTCGACAGGTTGTCCGACTCTCGAGTCGGGTATCTGCATATCCATTCGATGGGCAAACGATCGCTCGAACAGTTCCGGAATGATCTTTTTGCGTTGAATTGGGAGAAAGAGGCCCTGATCATCGATGTTCGAGGGAATCCCGGAGGATACATTCATAATGAGCTGATTCGCCATCTATACGGAAAAAACTTTGGCATTTCGAAGGCTCGGAGAGGTGAATCCCGAGAGCATCCGGATTATGTATGGCGGAAGCCCAGTGTCGTTGTAATCGATGAACGCAGTTTCTCCGATGCTGAGGTTTTTCCGAATGGGTATCAAACGCTGGGAATTGGGAAAGTCATCGGCATGCCAACGTTTGGCGGTGTTATCGGTACCGGCGGAATCAGCCTGCTGAACAATGCATGGTTCAGGATTCCATGGGTTGGTTGGTATACATCCGACGGCAGAAACATGGAAAACTCCGGAGCAATTCCGGATATCCAGGTTGAGCGGGAACCCGGTGAAGAGCTGGCAGGGCGTGACAGTCAACTCGAAAGGGCGGTGAAGGAGCTTCTATCCGGCATGTAGAAGAAAGGCGGCCTCCCCCTTATTTTCGAAAGAGGGAGGTTTAGCCGGGGATTGTCTACTTCCGGATTCCATCCACAAACATGATCGGAGTCATACCGCCGCCTTTGTGGACATTGATGACCGGGCTGTCTGAGGATCGAACCACACCACCGGTGTAGATCCCGCCATAGCTGTAAAAATTTACATTGATTTTCTTCTTGGCGAAGATCAGCTTCTCACCCTCGAATATCGGCAAGGCTTCCTCCGGAATAGGAACCGCATCCTGAACAATAAACTTACCCTTCGGGGCACATGCTTTGTCACACCATAAGAGCCAGTCCGAATCACTCGTTGCAAAACCGACGATGACATCTTTACCACCATACTGATCGATGGGTTTTAGAACAAACAGGTCCTTATTCTTCGAGACATAGTCAGGCAGATCGATCATGGCGCCGTGCCGATCGGTTTTGGTCTTTTCAAAAACCCGGGTCCACGGCAGGTATTTCCGGATGACTCCCTGTTCCTCCTCCGTGAAAAGCTTGAGAATCTCCGGCCTCTGCAGCACGGCGAAAACCGATTTATTGGCAGCCAGCGTCGAGCTCAAAGGATTCGCCATGCAGACTTTACCATCGCGGAGTGCCCGAACAATGGGTTTGATTTCTTCCATGTGCTCAATCCAATCACCGATCCAACCACGTCGGTAAATGATATCCGGTTCCATACCTTCTGGAGTTGTCAGTCGGCCATTGGCGTATGTCCAATCGGTTGTTGCGACAAACTCAGCATTAAAATTCATTCGTTTCAACCAGGCGATAATGGCATGAAATTCCGGAGCTGTTCCGCCGCCCGGACCGGCGCTGATACAGATGTTTGGAAACTCCTTGGTTCCGCCCCATTCGCGATAGCATGTCAGCAGCATTCTCAAAATCTGCCACATGATCAGGTCACGACCGATGGTGTATGTCTTACATAACTCGACAAAAGGTTCAGACTGTTGAATCAGATGCCCCTGGACATCGCTGTACATGGGTCCGCCAGGACTGTCGGCGTTGAATTCAATGTAATACAACATGTCCTCCGTGAGGAATGCGTCGTTTCGGGTAATCTGGATCCGGTTGTGATAGCCGACCGGGATATCCGCCAACTCCGTTTCCTGGGGAGACAGATAAAACATTGCTTTGCTGGACTCATCCCTGTAGTACATTTCGGAAATTTTGTTCATGATCCGCATCAGTACTTCGGTCGTCCATCGGATCTCCGGCATCCGGGCACCATCGATAAAATATGGTTTGACATATAACGGCATCGGACCACTACCAAACGTACATCCATTATCCGACATACCCTTCGATAGTGTCTGATATACCCTATATGGGTTCGGGTGGTTTTCCAGTATCCTCCGGAAATCAGTATTAACCTGTTCAATCAGTCTCGACATGTTTGAACTCCTTTCTGATCATTTCGTTCACGGTTTCAATGACGGGAGGATTATAGCCCGAAAAAAACTACGGATGCAAAATTCAGTTTTTCGCCTTAAAAATCCCGTCTCTGCAGAGTTTGATCACAGATGACATCAGGATGTCAGTTCGCTGTCTCTTCAGGTTTCCAGGCAAGAGCCAGTTTAATCAACGTGATATCCGATTTCCTTGGTCGTACCGGAACGGTCTCGATGTTTGGCTCTTCGAGTTGCCCGGACAGCAATTCCCTATCCCTGGCAAACGCTGCATCCAGTTCAGCCATCTCCTGCTGAATGCCCCTCAAGGTCGCCTCCGTATGGGCGACATCTTCTTTCTTGCCCGCAATCCGTCCCGCACTTCGCATGGCTGTTGATGCCCGGCTCACCGTGCCGACGCTGGCTGCCTTCCGGCCGAACAGAGCACCGAGAATCGTTGTCCCAACACTCAAGGCAGTGCTCAATTTATGCTGGCTGATTTGAGCTTTGTGTTGCTCCAGCCGATGCGCCGTCGTTCGATATTTTTCCTGCAATCGCGACAACTGCGATTCATATTTCGATTTCAGTTTGTCGATCAACAGGTCCCGCTTTTCCCTCGCCATAAGCGATACCCGGGCCCGAAAATCGCCGTCCGATTCTTCGGCTTCCGAATACAGTTTGTATTCCGGGCATGTCAGTAAATTCAATGTCACATCCTGGTAAAGGTACGTTTCGAGACTCTTGCCCCATGATCGGATTACTTTCGGATTTGACGCAGCCGCGGGAAGCTCTGCAAAGGGAACGCCATCCATCGGTGCACGATCCTCTGCAAGCTCCCGACCATCAACCGTTACGTCAGCCTCGCGCCATAGGCCATCACTTCCATCATTTGCAATGGATGCCAATAACAAGCGTGTCTGCCAGACATCGACCCGAGCACCGGATTGCACAAAATGTAAACGGCACACAGCGACAATACGGGGGCGGTACACAAGTTTTTGAGGGTTCATCCATCCTGAGGGTTTGAGGAACATTTCGGGAAGGTCCGGTGAAACAACCGGCTTTGCCAGGCGTGCGGTCACCGGTGCCGATTGGATGTCGCGCATATCGCCATTCAAGGAATCTGTCCCGGATTGTTTGGTGACAGGCAGTCCTGTCTTCACCGGAGCAGCCGCCGACGTATCGGTGGAAATCAGTGTATCGATCTGCCGGAGAGTCATAGGTCCCCGGAGATAGGTTAATGCCCACCGTGTCTGGAACAGCACCGGCTCCTGATCATGCACATTGCGCATCAGGAATACCCTGTTGCCGAGATTTGATAACAAGGCATCCATATCAACTCCGGAAAAAACCTGGCTGCCGCCGACGCTTTCCAGGCCTTCCATTATTCGCGCTTTGTCCCTTTCCGTCTGAAGACGGCCGATGAACCATGTGCCGGTATTGGACAATCCCTTGTAATCCAGATCCACCGGATTCTGGGTGGCGAGGACAATTCCAAGACCAAACGCCCGGGCCTGTTTCAGCAGCGTCAGCATCGGCGCTTTGGAGGGTGGATTCGATGTGGACGGGAAATACCCGAATATCTCATCCATATACAAAATAGCCCGCAAGCTGGATGTTCCGGGCTGGCTTCGCATCCAGCTCAATGTTTCATTGAGCAGCAGAGTGACGAAAAACATCCGTTCGGGATCAGATAAATGGGCAATGGATAAAATGGATAGTCTGGGTTTGCCGGAGGGTGAATACAGGAGCCGTTGAATATCCAGGGGATCGCCAGTCATCCATGCCGCGAATCCCGGTGATGCCAGCAAATTATTCATCCGCATTGCCAGAACAAGCCGGTCCCTGGCAGGAAAAAACGTTTCGATATCGAAGACACCGACACGGTCGAATGGTGGTTTCTGAATGGACTGGATCAGGTCCGGCAATTCCAGATTCAATCCTTTCTGCCAGTTGCTGTCCAGTATAGATGACAACAGAATGTGCTCCCGGCTCCCGATCGGATCCGCATCAATTCCAATCAATCCCAGCAGACCCGAGACGGCTGACATGATCCGTTCCCGCATTGCGGATGAATCCGATCGCAGCTCAGGTTTCGGAGCATCGAGGCTTCGAAGAACCATCAGCGGCCGGCCTGTCGTTGAGCCCGGCGTATAGATCGCCATTTCCGCTGATTCCTTCATCTGGGAAATCCGGTCCGGTTCCTGATCCCATGATTCGAGTCCCTTTTTCCAGGTTTCCGCAACCCGTTTCGCATGTTCCTGGAGACTTAAGCCTTTCCGTGCTGCTTCCTGTGGATCAATCCATGGTTCAAAATCTCCCGGTGCGAGGTCAGGAAACGCGAGCATCATGTTACCGAGATCTCCTTTCGGATCGATGATGATCGCCGGAATGCCATCGATGGCGGCTTCTTCCAATAATGAGACACACAGTCCTGTTTTACCGCTGCCTGTCATACCGACACAGACGGCATGCGTCGTTAAATCTCTGGCGTCATACAGTAGATACTCCGGTTTTGTGTCACCGGAATTCCTGTCAACAACGCGTCCCAGATAAAATGCTCCAAGTTGTTCATAATTCTGCATGCTCACGAACCTCCTATCCTATGTTTCATATTCAGAATATGTCGATGTGGAGCCAAGATCAATGTCGGATAACGAGTTATCCATCACTCAAACATGTTGTCTCGCATTTAACTTACTTGCTTTATGAATAATGGAGGCGGCTGCAACTCTTGAACATCAATTTATTTCTGCTGGAGAAAAAAATTACTCAACATCCGGATCTTCGGATATATCGATGTTTTTAAATGATTTTTTAAATATTTCCAGGAGCCGGAGATTTTGCTTGGAAATCATAAGAATATTTCCCATGATGGCGAAAAAGAGAATGCTCAAACGGGTTTTTGATGCTCCGGAACTGATTCGCTGAGTCTGACGTTCGTTGAGTTGACGGGCGAGTTCCCGAAGCTCCGCATCTTTTTCAAACTGATGATCATACAGCAACTCGCTTTTATTCTTAAACGCCAGTTCCACATCCTGCAGTACATCATGGATCAGCGTTTTGACTCGTCTCAGATCTTCGACCTGTTCGGGCAGCAATCCTTTATGCTGGTTACTGACATGTTTATGGGCACGCGCAATTATATCCCGGTGACCGTCAGTCAACTTCTGTAAACATCGAACGGTTTGACTGTATTGATAACTGTTCAAAGCGGACTCCATCTGTAGAAGCCGGAGTGCTTTAAAGATGTTGGCGATTATGACATTCGCCCACGTTTGATATCTGCGGACTTTTCGCCTCTCCTCATTGAGATCCCATTCCTGCTGAGTGAACAGGGCATCCAGGGTGTTATCCAGTGAATGCCTGATTTCAAACAACAGATACCCCATCTGCACGAATGTCGTGGGAACAATCTCCTTCACGTTCGAGACATGTCGCAGATTGAACACCCGGGTTTCTTCGATGGCACTTTCTCTCTTCGCATGATGGCGATGATTTCTCCAAAGTACAAAAGCCCCGAGCAGAAGAATAACAAGCAAGCCGGTGATCTTTAAGTGAAATAGAATGGTAGCGAATGTAAACGCAAATGTTGATGCCAGGAGAGCCGTCAGAAACCATCCGCCAATGACGGTGAGAACACCGGTGATACGATAGACCGCACTCTCGCGGCCCCAGGCCCGGTCGGCAAACGAGGATCCCATGGCGACCATAAATGTTACGTATGTCGTGGACAGAGGCAGTTTGTTGGATGTTGCGTAAGAAATCACAGCACTGGCGACCATCAGATTGACGGATGCACGAAGAAGATCGAAGGAGCCTTGCTTGTCGGGATCGGACATGTGATCCAGTTTCGGATCGAATCTGTGAGCGACATATCGGGTCAGAGGGCTGGGTAGAATGGCTTTGACGGTACCATAAAAACTGATGAACATTCGAACAATCGTGCGAGCCAGGAACATCGAATCCGTTTGCTCGTAACTCTCCGACTGGCTGCTCAGACTGATTTCCGTGCGAGATACCGTCCGGGCTTTTCTGGACAGCCAGAGTGTGATGACCATAACCGCACCGGCACCCAGCAGGATATACCAATCCGTCTGGACGGCGCTTCCGAGTTGTTCCATACCGGCGAGCATTGGATCCGGTGTCAATCGGGCGAGTTTGATGGCTTGAAAACCCGCCAGGGGGACACCGATAAAATTGACCAGATCGTTCGCGGCAAACGACATGGCAATTGCAAACGTGCCGACCAGCACGATCAATTTGAAAATATTGATTTTAAAGATAACCAGAATCTGAAGAATGACTGCGGAAATCCCGAACAGCATCAACAGGATAGTCATGGTGTGCGTTTTTATCCATTCAATACTCTCAGGTGTGATAAACACCGATCCCGAAGCACCCTTAATCAGAATGAAATACGTTATTAAACTCAGGGCAACGCCACCCCAAAGCGCTCCATACCGCATCAAACGGGTTCGGTAATCGAAGGTGAATAACGTTCGACTGAAAAACTGAATGACTGACCCACAGATAAATGCGACAATGATCGACAACAGAATCCCGAAAATCATCGTCATCGCTTTGCTGGTATTGATGTATTGACCCAGCATCAACAGGCTGGATCCCTGTTGACGGATCTTCCATAACGAAACAGCGACGGCCGAGCCGAGAAGTTCGAACACAACGGAAACGGTTGTGGATGTCGGCAGGCCGAATGTATTGAACAGGTCCAGGAGAATGATGTCTGAGATCATGACGGCGAGAAACAAAATCAGAAGTTCCGGCATGATAAAATATTGTGGATGAAAAACACCTTTTCGGGCGATTTCCATCATGCCGCTGCTGAATGTAACGCCCATTAGAATACCCAGACTCGCAACGAGCATTATAACATATCGCGGCGCTGCTTTTGAGCCGATCGACGAGTTTAAAAAATTAACAGCATCGTTGCTGACTCCGACAGTCAAATCAAAGATAGCGAAGGTAAACAACAGGCCGGCAGCGATAGTGATGATTTCAGGTCCCATGGAATCTCCCTGGAATAATATAATTCCGTGAGCTTTTTATCATGATTCGATTAAAATGGAAACGCCTTCATGAACTGAATTTTCTTTGATAGGATCGACCTGTCACTATCCTGCGAACATTGTTAATCGCGCGCTGACAAGCTTCGATATTCCGGGATTCTCCATCGTCACGCCATAGAGAATATCCGCAACCTCCATCGTCACACTGTTGTGAGTGATCATCACCACCTGGGTTACTTCGGCGAGTGTTTTCAGGAAACGCGTGAATCTCACGACATTGTGATCGTCCAGAGGTGCGTCCACTTCGTCCAGAAACAGCAGCGGCGACGGCTTGTACCGAAACCCGGCCAATAGCAGCGCCAGGGCTGCCAGGGCTTTCTCACCGCCTGACAACAGATCGATCGTTCGCGCCCGTTTTCCGGGAGGCCGGCAGATAATGTCCACACCGGTCTCCAGTGGATCGTTCGGGTCGATGAGTTCCAGTGACGCCTCTCCTCCATCGAACAGACCCTGAAAGATCCGGCTGAAATGGTCGTTCACCGCTGTAAACGCCTCCGTAAACCGAAGCTTGCTTGCCCGATTGATCTGTTGAATTGTATTCCGGAGAGAGGCGATGGCACTATCGAGATCCTGGAGCTGCTCATCCAGGAACCGGCTGCGTTCCACCAGTTCACGATGCTCATGTTCTGCAGCGAGATTGACATCTGAGAACAGATTAAGGCTTTCCTGCAACACATCCGCCTGTTTTTTCCAATCATCGATTTCCGCATCATCCGGCACTCTACCCAGCACGTCCGCCTCTTCCGACGGATCGCATTCCGCTTCCTCGATCAATGCCTGGAGTGCTGAATTCAACGAAGCCTTTTCAACTCTGATATCCGCCATATCACGTTCCATTTGGCGATCAACCCGTTCCAGTTCCGTGACTTCCGCAGCGATTTCCTCCTCGGCTCGTTTCACCTGAACCAGACGGGCTTTCAATGTTTCAAGCCGGTTCTTCCTGATGGGAGAATCCTCAATCAGACGTTTCAACTCAACCAGCAATTCATTTTTTTTCGTTGAACCATCCTCCAGAAGTCCGCGTTTTTTCAAAATCTGCTCCCGATAATGATCTGACAGCTCCTGAAGGCGACGGATTTCATCCGACAAGCCGGTTCTTTCCTTCTCAGTGAATTCAATCCGGTCCTGCGTCGATCGTACCTGCATCCGGTATTCTGTCAGCCGAGTTTGCAGACCGGTCATTTCCACGCTTGTCGTTTCAAGCTGCTTTTCCAGTTCATCAATCGTATCCGAACCCCCGCTCTGGCTTTCCCTTTCATCCACCTTTGCCGTCAGACCGGAGTGTTCCAGCGACAACTGCTCAATCTCTTTCTGGACAGATAATCGCTCGCTATGGACTCCGTTACGCTGCTCGACAACCTGTTCGACCCGTCCACGACGATGTTCCAGATCCCGTCTGAAAACCGCAAGGTTTCTCTCCATGTCCGTCAACTGTGTCTGTTTTGATGAAACATCGGCGTCGGCACTCCGCCACTCACGCTCGAATGCCCTGTATTCATCCCCGATCCGGCTGTGAGATGTTTGCAATTTTTCAGCACGGATCTCCAGATGGCGAACCTCCGTCCGCCGCTGTCGATACGCCAGCCGGTTATCCGGAGCTCGCCCGATAGTACGAGCGCCACCCGGTTCCCAACGCATTCCGCAGGGAGACACGAACACCGCATGTGGATACTCCCTTGCCGACAGGGCAGCGGTCTCGGCATCGGGCGCAAGGAACACACCTGCCAGGAGCCGATCAAACATACCTGCCAGCTGGAGTTCGGAATTAACGAGAGAGCGAACGGGCACGATTCCGGATACATTCACGGGAATCCGATCATCCTGTCGAGGACCGGCTTCCGGGATACGAACGGTAACCCGACCCAGCTTTTCGTCTGTCAGAAAGGAACAAACGTCATTCATTTCAGGTGATCCAAGTGCAACGATGTCCTGCAGATAGGGATAGAGGGCTATCGCTACAACCTGTTCACTATCCGAGTCTGTATCGTACAGGTCGGCAACCGTTCCGTAAATGACCTGCCGAGACGTCCCGTTACCAGCGTTAAACCTGTCGAGAACGGCCTTGACACCGGAGTCAAGACCGTCGCCCGCAGCAAGAATTTCCCTTAATGATTTCAGGCGCGAATCGACTGACATCTTCTCCGAATCGATCACGCGTAATCGCTCGCCGGCGTCCTGGCGGAGGTGATCAATATCAGATCGTCGTTTGCGGGCATCATCCAGTTCAGCCTTCAAACCGGATAGCAGAACCTCCTGATCGGCAATTGTTACTTCAACGTCTCTGCAGAGTTGTTGAGATGTTGTTTCCTCGGTATTAATCCGGAGAATTTCCGCGTCGAGATCGTTGATTCGCCTGGCCAGGTGACTTCGTCGCTCTGCAATGGATGTCAGACGGTTTTTCAGTGCCGCCATTTCCGTTATTTCCCGTAAGCGACGTGATCTGGCTTCAGAGAGTGTGTTCCGCAGACGCTTCAGCGTGCTGTCCATCTTTCGAGTCTGCTCTTCCTGAAAAGCCGATTCTTCGATCAGAACCGCCAGTCGGGTTTTCAAATTGGCCGACTCTTCATCCAGGAGATGACCCCGTTTGTCCAGGTCGCTGTTCTTCCGTTCCAGGGCATCCGCCTCTCCGGCATCATGCTCGATCTCTTTCTCGATTTCGTGATACCGCTCGTCCTGATCCCGGATCCTGCTCTCGATGTAGTCGATCCGTCTTTCGAGCTGATCGATCTCATCGGCCGCGTTCCGCAAAATGTCCTGAGCGGTGTCCACCTGCTTGCGGCTTTCAGTCAGCGCCACAGATTGCAGGCCGAGTCGGGCTGCGTTACGAGCAATATGATTCTCCAGAATTTCCGCACGTTCATCCTGTTGCCTGAGCCGGTCCTGCAACCGGGCATATCTCCCGCCTGCAAGTACGCGCGTCATGTCATCCCGTTCCTTCTTGATCGTTCGGTATTTAATGGCTTTCCGCGCTTGTCGGGCCAGAGATATTCTGCGTGTATTGACTTCAGTCACAACATCCTTAACCCGGGCCAGGTTGGTTTCCGTCGATGCCAGCTTCGACAGCGCCTCTTTTTTTCGAACCTTGTATTTCTCTATGCCTGCTATCTGCTCCAGAAACGTACGCCGCTCGTCCGGACGGGCTGTAACAAGAGCATCCACACGCCCCTGCTCGATCAGAGCATAAGCGCCTCTACCGATCCCGGTATCCAGGAAAAGATCTGTAATATCTTTCAATCGGCATGGCACACGGTTGATTTGGTACTCACTCTCACCGCTTCGATACAGTCTGCGGGTAATTTCAATTTCCTCGTAAGCCAGCGGCAGTGTGCCGGCGGGACAGTCGATAACCAGTGTGATCTCCGTCATTCCCACCGGTTTACGATTCGCCGATCCGTTGAAAATAATGTCCGCCATTGCCCGAGCGCGCAGTTGTGATGGGCCCTGTTCGCCCAACACCCACCGCAATGCGTCAAGTATATTTGATTTGCCGCAACCGTTTGGACCGACTATGGCGCAGATATTCTCATTGAACACCAATTCCGTGGTATCCGGAAACGACTTGAAACCCTGTAAAATGAGTTTTTTGAAACGGATCGTCCGGTGCCTGTCTGATGTCCCGTCAACAGCGGAAATATCCAGGTTATCCTGTTCAATGGCTTCCAATCAAAATCTCCAACCATTTCCATGAGAAGAATACGATTGGACCATATCAGATCAACGGCATGCAGACAACTGCTTCATAGGTAAAAACTGCCATCAGATGCGGTATGACGCCGAACAGCCACTAAATATTGTTGGACTCCTGAGTCAATCGATTCAGTATGTCCGCCCAGGATTCTCCCACAGCATTTTGGATGCATGCATATGATCCGGGTTGCAACTGTCTGAGCTGCCTGAGCATACGTTTGAGACGGCGCAGACATCGGGCAGCTCCGCGACGATCTCCAAGTGTCCGGAATACTTCAACCAGGAGGCTTTCGTTTTCAAGATCAAAGATTGAGGGAGTATTGATTGGTTTGGATTTCCTGGAGGCGCTGGATCTTGAAATCAACTGCGCCAGGTCGGATGAGCGGTTGTCTCGAAGGGCAATAAATATCTGTTCCAGAATTGCCGCATCCAGCAACAACATCTCCTTGCACTCTAATGCGATGCTCTCCGCACGGCCGGCATGATCCCGAGCCTCCGAAAATCGATGATTCAGCCGTTGAATCCGCGCCATCAAAATATGGAGTTGGCATAACAGGGCGTCCCGCTCTGAATACTCTGTCAGGGCGGAGACCAGGATCTTCTCCGCTGAATCGAGATGACCATTCTCATAGTCGGACAGCACGATATTTCTCTTAACCTGGACGGTATCTTTCAGAAAATAGCCGTTTTGGAAAAAGAGCATTGCTTTATTCCACTGCGTCGATGCCTTCTCGGTCTGCCCTGTTACAGCCAGGAAGGTACCTAGATTGGCATGTAGCTGCCCTTTCAGATGAACATTTGTGCTCAGGTGAAGCAGATCCAGCGCTTCCCGGCATTTCTTTTCCGCTGAATCGACTGCACCGCGGCTGAAGTCGATAACAGACAGATTCATCAGATCTCTGGCCGGATAGTCGGGTAATCCGAGAGTCAGAGATATCGTCATTGCCTGTTCCAGGTAGTTACGGCATCCGGAGAGATTTCCCCGGGAGTATTCAATATTACCGAGATTCCGTAGAAGCACCGCCTGTTCGCGCGGATCGACGGTCTGATGTCCGAGTGACTCCAGGAACAGATATTCCGCTGCATCCAGATCACCCTCATAGTATTTCAGTTCACCCAGAAATCGCTGAGTTTGAAGGTCATCGGAAGTATTCAGTGCCCAGTGAAGGACGACAGACAGGCTCAGCGATGCTTCTGCATTTTGCGTATCACCGTGAATCTGGAAAATCAGTCCTCGCGATACATAGGCCTCCGCCTGCAATCGGATGACATCCTTCAGGAAACGTGTGCACGGATGCTGCAGAACCTGGGTTAAAAGAGCTGCCCGGCGCTTTTCCAGCTGAATCCATTCCCGCCCTGCACGGATTCGGTTTCGGGATTGAAGAAATGTCCGCGTTTGGGTGAGGAAGGAATGGATGATTGAAAGCAATTGCATCGTTTTCTCGCCTGATTCACGGGCTGAATCCCCGCAGATCGCCTCCATGTCCCGGATAACGTTCTTCACAGTCGGAAACGTCGCCGGCATTGATCCGGCGGCACTATTGAGTTCTTCTATGAAAACGGCGGGATCCACCGCACCTCTTTTGCCGGTCATCTCAAGACGCTGAAGTTCCCGAAGAAGCATCAACTCATTCCGGCAGCGCGAGCAGGATTGCAAATGCCGTTCGACACCTTTCGATAAAACCGGCGAAAGATCACCCTTAAGATATGGGAAGAGCCATTCACGGATTTCTTCGCACCTGTCCATTACTTTTTTATGTGCCATGGTTATGCCTCCAGAATGTCTTTCAGCAGAATCCGGCCGCGCCGGATTCGGGATGTGACCGTGTTGATGCTGATATGCAGTGTTTCTGCAATCTCAAGTGCTTTCATGCCGGCAAAATAGTGCATTTCTATGGTTTCTCTGTAGATATCCGGTAACTGACTGACCGCATCCCGCAGATTTTCGCGAATATGCATCTGTTCATAATCCATCTGGACCGGTTCCAGTGCTTTCGCGTGGCCGTCAGGAAATTCCAGGCTTTCCGGATACCCCATTTTTATACGCTTTTTCCAGTATTTACGGCACAGATTATCGGCTATGGTGTACAGATATTTGGGGAATGACCGGTCATCCGACAGCAGGTGAAGATATTTGAATGCCGCGTGATAGGATTGCTGAACGATATCGTTGAGATCATCGAAACTGACACCCCGTTTGCGCCCGACCATCATGGGAACATGTTGAGTCAATTGAAGCAGTTTAGTGCATTGCCCGGAATCCCATTCGCCGGTTTGCACATACCGAAACTTGATCTCCCCGATTAATTCTCCGATTTCATCATAATCCATCTGTTCACCATTCACTCCATCACTTATTAAAGGAGTTCCTTGAAATTCAGCTTCGTGCGACAAAAAAATTTTTCGGCTCGAATCAGATACTGGTTTTCCGGAATAGCCGGGAGAATTCCGTATCATGCTTTGCGAGGAAATTCAAAAGATCTCCGGCTTGACTCTTTCGGCTCAAACGGATAACGTCGGCAATGGATGGAGACAATGATGAGAGCGATGTGTACGGTGATCCGTTCAGCTATTTTAATAGTGTGTTGTTCATTGCTGGGTGGTTGTGTTTCAACGGAGCTTGTTAAAAGCATGTTGAAGGATATCGACCGCTTGAAAGAGGACAATGCGACCTTGCAGCAGCAGGTCAAGGATCTCGACAGGGAACTCAGTGTGCTGAAGGAGACGGCGGAGGATAGATCGCAGAATCTTGGGGGATCCGCCGGGGATGCATCTGGTAAGCTGGAATCTGGAGGAGTTGGTAATACTGCCGAGCCGGCTCAGATGTCATCAGGAATGACAAGTATGCAGAATGAAAACCGGCCCGTCCGATTAACCGGGGAGGACGTGTATGCTCAGGCACAGGCGCTCTACACGGACGGCAAATTCAGGGAAGCGTACCAGTTGTATAACCAGGCATCGGTTTTGAATCCGGACAGTGAGTTTCAGGCTCGTTGTTACTACTGGATGGGGGAGTGTATGTTTGCGCAGGGTGCCTATCAGCAGGCACTGGATCACTTCGGGACAGTCTTCGGACAATATGGTACGACATCCAAGGCAGCGGATGCTTTGTTGAAAATTGGGTTTACATATGGTGAATTGAGCAATTATAATGGAGCGAGACAGGCACTGAACGAATTTATCAAACGTTTTCCAGATCATCGTGCGGTGCCCCTTGCTAAAGAAAGGCTTGACCGTCTGGCAGAATTGGAGACGGGTAAGGCTGTATCGAATTAATAAGGGAAGAGGAGAACCGGTATGAGATCCTTGAAACAGTTTTTGGTTTTAGCAACAACAATAGCCATTATCGGGGTTATTGGACTGAACACGGGAAGCGCTGAAGACAAGACCTGGACATATGGTGGCGTCGAGTATCGGCTCCCGAAACCAGCTCAGGATCTGCAGTTGCCTGGAGATATCCCTGAGTCTCACACTGTCGTCAGCGGCGACTGCCTCTGGTCGATTGCCCGGACGTACCTGAATGACCCTTATCTGTGGCCTCTGGTCTGGGAAGAGAATCTGGACACAATCAAGAACCCGCACAGGATTTATCCGGGTGATATTGTTCGCTTACCGGGTGGTGGAACAATGATAGCCGCTGAGCCCGGCGGCACAACAGCCATGCCGGCGCGGACATTCACCGAAATGAAGGATGCTGAAGTAACCGACATGGAGGAACCTGGTGAAACGAAGGCGATGGAACAAACTCGCAAGCCGTTCCAGGTTACCAGTGAAGCCAGTGTGATTGCCGCGGGTATGATTTCCCGGGAGCGGATCACCGGTGTTCCGATCATTGCTGCTGAAACAACAGCTTTCGATCTGGCATTCGATGATGTTATTTTTGTCGAGGGAGGTCCTGCTCAGGGACTTCAGCAAGGCGGTTCCTATTTTATTATGAGAGAACTCCATCTGGTCGAGCATCCGGTCTCCGGACGAAATCTCGGGCGGATGTATCATGTCATGGCTGAAGCCGAGATCCTTTGTGTCAATGAAAATGTGACCAGCGCCCGAATTTCAAAGAGTTATGGGGCTGTGTTGCGCGGCGATTTCCTGGTTCCCCGTGAAGAAATTCCCATTCCGTTAACACTCGGGTCCCCGCCGTTCGATCAGTGCAACCCCTCCAGTAAAAAAATGCCGGGAACGATCATCGATGCGTTTATTGGTGGTCCGGCATTTTCAGATGCGGTGATCCTGGCGAAAGGCGACATCGCTTATATCGACCTGGGTAGCCAGGACGGTGTCGCCCCGGGAGATTATTTTACAATTTTCACTCGGGAAGCCAACGATCCGCGTCTCCCCCGCTTCGTTTCCGGCGAAATCATGGTTGTCAAAGTGTACGAAACGACCTCGGTTGTTGTTCTCACTCAGAGCAAGACCGCAGTTTTCCTCGGTGACATGATCGAATTGAAGCAATAATAACGGGTTTTTGATTATTCGGGCGGGACCGATTCGGTTCCGCCCTTTTTTTTTATGTCCGGTTTTGTGTATAACCGTGGGTTATGAAAGTGGAAGCTCTCAGAGACTGGTTGGCATTATCGTTATGGGATGAATTGGGTCCATCTAATTTGTCCAGGATTCGCCTGTCCATTCCGGAACCCTGGCGCATTCTTGATGATACGGCGCTGATGGACGTGATTTTCAATGGTCGCACGCGTCCAATCGATCCGCCCCGGGATGATTTGCGACGGAAAGCGGATTGGTTAATCAGCTTATCCGACAAAGGGTTGTTTCGCATCCTGACGATCTTCGACCCGGTTTTCCCTCGTCTTCTTAAAGAAATCAGCGTTCCTCCAGCCGTGCTATACACCATCGGCAATCAGGATCTGATGAAGCAGCATTGTCTGGCCGTTGTCGGAACACGGCACCCGACACCGTATGGTCGAAAAGTTACCCGCTATTTCTCCGAAAACCTGGCTGCCAACGGTATGGTTATCGTCAGCGGCATGGCTATCGGCATCGATGCCATTGCTCATACCTCGGCTCTCGATGGCAACGGAAAAACCATCGCCGTGCTCGGTTGCGGAGTGGATAATCCGTATCCAAAATCCAATGCCGCCTTGCGCAAGCGTATCGAACAATCCGGATGTATCGTATCGGAATTTCCCTGGGGGACCCCACCCAATCCGGGACAGTTTCCACGAAGGAACCGTATCATCGCTGGTTTATCCCGTGGTGTTTTGATCGTGGAATCATCGGAGAAGAGTGGCGCTCTGATAACTGTCCGTTATGCGATTGAGGAAAACCGGGATGTATTCGCCGTTCCCGGTCCCATCGATTCGCCGGGTACTCGCGGTCCGGTTCGTGTGCTCCAGCGAAGCGGATACCCGGTACTTGAGCCTGATGATATCCTCGCGCATTATTCCGGTCAGGTGAAAATACCTTTTCCCCAACCTGTTTTTTCCGAGGATGACTTCGATATCGAGCCTGAAATGCGTCCAATCTGGGATTTACTTGACGCGACGCCTGTTTCCATAGACGATCTCATCGGCGCCCTGCGCTGGGAGGCAGCGGACATCCAGACTGCGCTCCTGAAGATGGAACTGCTGGGATTGATACATCAACTTCCGGGGCAACGCTTCGTCCGGGCAACCGCTCCATCAAACCAATCGGAATAGACGAAAAAATATATCATGACAAAAAAACTGATCATCGTTGAGTCACCTGCCAAAGCCCGGACAATAAAAAGCATTCTGGGACCCGATTTTATTGTTGAATCATCCGTTGGACATATCAGGGACCTCCCTCGATCCCGTTTCGGAATCCGGATCGAGGACAATTTCGAACCGGAATACGTAACGATTTCGGGAAAACAGAAAATAGTCAACCGGCTGATCAAAGCGGGGAAATCCGCCGAAGAAATTTATCTCGCAGCCGATCCCGATCGTGAAGGGGAAGCCATTTGCTGGCATTTAAAGCATTATCTTGAAAACGAGACATCTGCGACCATCCGTCGCATTCTGTATTATGAAATTACCCGGCAGGCGGTTCTGAACAGCCTGAAAGAACCCTCCGATATCAATGGCGACAAAGTGAACGCCCAGCAGGCCCGTCGGGTCCTCGATCGGATCGTGGGATACCAGCTCAGCCCGTTTTTATGGAAAAAGGTCAAAAGAGGCTTGTCAGCCGGTCGTGTTCAATCGGTTGCACTTAAATTGATCGTAGACAGGGAACGTGAAATTGAGGCGTTCAGACCGGAGGAATACTGGTCGATCACGGTGGACTTGTCCGGGAAGAACCCGCCTCCTTTCAAAGCGGCGTATCATGGGACAAACCAGAAAAAGAGGCGCATTCCCGATCGTGAAACCAGTGAGTCAGTGGTCCGGGATATCGGCGCTAATCCTTTTTCGGTTCATTCCGTGGAACGAAAACTTGTGTATCGGCAGCCCCCGGCACCGTTTATAACCAGCACACTCCAGCAGGAGGCTGCTCGTCGTCATCGTTTCCCGGCCCAAAAAACCATGCGGCTGGCACAGGCTCTTTACGAGGGCAAGGATATCGGAAGTTCTGATGTGCATGGTTTAATTACGTATATGCGAACCGATTCACCCCGTATCAGCAAAGACGCCCAGGCGCAGGCCAGGATGTTTATCGATGAACGGTACGGCACGGATTACATCCCGCCCAAACCTCCGGTGTACAAAGCACGAAAAAGCGCTCAGGAAGCGCATGAAGCCATTCGGCCTACCGATGTCAGCCTGACTCCCGATCAGGCCAAACGTTCTCTGACAACCGATGAACTCAAACTTTATACACTGGTATGGGAACGGTTCGTCGCCAGTCAGATGGCTCCGGCCGCTGTCAACATGACAACTATCCGTATCGCCTCCGGCACCAACGGACAGCACGAATTCCGAGCGACGGGCCTGGAGATTTCTTTCGAGGGATTTTACCGGATAACCGGGCTTCCGCGAGATATCAAGCCCACCACCAAGCAGGACGACGATGAACCGGATCAGGATGATATGGAGCGTAACCAGCGGCTCCCTTCCCTCTTGGAAGGCGAACTGTTGAATTGCCTGGCAATCGATCCGGTTCAAAACTTCACGAAACCTCCCGCCAGATACTCCGAAGCAACCCTGGTTAAAGAACTCGAATCGCGGGGTATCGGGCGACCCAGCACGTATGCTGCGATCATGGCGACAATCCGTTCGAACGATTATGCCATGATACGGGAGCGTCGTTTCCATCCGACTGAACTGGGTATGGTTGTAGTCGATCTGCTGGTGAAAAGTTTCCCTGATGTTATCAGTGTCAAATTTACAGCGGAGATGGAAAACCGGCTGGACGATATCGAGCAGGGTAATGTCGGATGGCAGGACACGATCGCCGCTTTCTACGCGCCCTTTAAAAAACGGTTGAAGGAAATGGAAACAACCACGGAGGCATTGAGGAGGGTGCGCGAGCCGGCTGAAGGAATGGTATGCCCGGAATGCGGCAACGGAATGCATATCCGGTGGGGAAAACGAGGACGATTCCTCTCCTGTGAAAAATACCCCGAGTGCAAAGGAATTCTCCCCTACGAAGCCCTGACAGGCACGTCCCGGCGACCCGGCTCAAAATCAGTGCCGCTCCCGGCCACCTGCCCGGAATGCAGCGCACTGCTTGCGTTAAAAAAAGGTAAATTCGGCATTTTTGTTTCCTGTTCCCGCTATCCGGCATGCAAGGCAAAAGGCCCCAAACCGGAGGGGTTGCCATGCGCCATGGAAGGCTGTGCCGGGAAATTGATTCAGCGAAAACGAAAGGGCCGGCGCGCCTTTTACGGTTGTTCCGCCTATCCTGAGTGCACGTTTGTATTCACGGACGTACCCGTCCCGGTCGCCTGTTCCCATTGTGGCAACCCCTACCATGGTGCATCGGAAAAAAACGGTGAATTCATTGTGCAATGTCCCCGGTGTAAAAGTATACTGGATATCGGACATGATCCCGCCACACCGGTGGAACAGGAGGCGACACCCGGACATGGAGACCGACATACGCCAGTTTCTGACGTACCTTGAGATTGAGCGCAATGCATCGTTGCACACTTTACGTGCATATGGTCACGATCTGCATGAACTCTCGGATTTTCTCCGGCGAACCAACCAGGGTTGCGCCGGTGGTGACCATCCGGATGTCACGGCAGTTGATCGATTCGCCATTCAATCCTACCTGAGCTTCCTTCATACGCATCGACAGGCCCGGACAACCATTGAGCGGAAAATCGCTTCAATCCGCTCCTTTTTCCGCTTTCTGAAAGCCCGGAAACGGATCGACTCCAACCCGTCGATATCGATTCCGTTACCTAAAAAACAACGCAAACTCCCCGGTTATCTGACGACCGGCGAGGCGGAGACACTGCTTGACATGCCGGCAGCCGGATCCTTGTCGATGAAGCTGCTGAGGGATTTTGCCATGGCGGAACTGATGTACGGCACCGGTATGCGCGTCAGCGAACTCGTGGGATTGAACCTGGACGCAATCGATCCGATAGAAGGTGAAGTCAGGATAATGGGCAAAGGCGGCAAGGAACGTATCGTCCCGATGACCCGGACGGCATCGGATCGAATTGAGGCGTATCTGCAGGCGCGACGGATGGAGAGAAATGATAACGCACGTGCAGGCCGACCCGGCCCTCTGTTTATCAATTTGCGTGGGACCCGGATCTCGGTCCGAAGCGTTCATAGATTGATGAAATGTCTCGGAATTAATGCAGGACTCAGCAAACGAGTCCATCCCCACGAACTCCGCCATAGCTTCGCCACCCATCTGCTGGACTCCGGCGCAGATCTTCGGTCCATCCAGGAACTGCTCGGACATGCCAATTTGACAACAACTCAGAAGTACACTCATATCAGCCTGGAAAGACTATTGAGGATTTATAATGATAAACACCCAAGAGCCAAATGAAATAAATACGGTTGAAATGCTCACACCGCCTGATATCGTGGATTACTTAGACCGGTTTATCATCGGACAGCAGCGGGCGAAACGTGCGGTCGCTATTGCGTTGCGGAACCGGTGGCGACGACGCCAGTTGACGCCGGAAATGGCGGAGGAAATCATACCGAAAAACATATTGATCATCGGTCCGACCGGAGTTGGTAAAACGGAGATTGCGAGACGAATTGCACGGTTGACGCACTCCCCGTTTATCAAGGTGGAAGCCTCTAAATTCACCGAGGTGGGGTATGTCGGGCGCGATGTTGAATCAATAATCCGTGATCTCACCGAGTTGTCTGTCAATCTGGTTAAGTCGGAGCACAAGAGCACGGTACATGACACTGCGAGGAGTTTGGCGGAAGAGAGGTTATTGGACCTGTTGCTTCCGCCGCCGGAGTCCAGCCGTCAACCGGTTCTCCAGGATGACGATGAGGCGGACGCGTCTGGTTCCGAGCCTGTCGCCGCGGACGCACCTGACGTGGATGAGCGCAGCAGTTACCTGCGGACGAGGGAGAAGTTCCGGCAGCGTTTGCGGATGGGTAAACTGGATGACCGTCACGTGGAGATGGATGTGCAGGAACGGCACGGAGGATTGATCGAGGTGTTTTCCTCATCCGGAGTCGAGGAAATCGGCATGCAGATACGCGACATGGTCCCCGGATTGTTCAACCAGCAGAAGAAGCGGCGGAAGATGACGGTCGAGCAGGCGCTTCGAGTCATCACTGATCAGGAGGAGTCGAAGCTGGTGGATATGGACAAGGTGATTTTCGACGCGATCCAGCGGGTGGAACAGAGTGGAATCGTTTTTCTTGATGAAATCGACAAGATTGCAGGCCGCGAAAGCGGATCCGGGCCGGATGTATCTCGCGAAGGAGTACAACGTGACTTGTTGCCGATAGTTGAAGGGTCAACAGTCACGACGAAATATGGAGTGGTTAAGACCAATCACATCCTTTTCATCGCCGCTGGTGCGTTTTCCATATCAAAACCGTCGGAATTGATCCCGGAGCTTCAGGGACGATTCCCGGTGAAAGTTGATGTTAACAGCCTGAACAAGGAGGAGATGAGACGCATTCTGATTGAACCGGAAAATTCCATGGTCAAACAGTACCAGCAGTTGCTGGGTACCGAAGGCATCGTTTTGAAATTCAGCGCTGATGCCCTGGAAGCGCTGGCCGATCTGGCGGAACAGGCCAACAACAGTTGTGAGGATATCGGAGCGAGACGCTTGCATACAATCATGGAACTCCTGCTGGAGGATGTTTCTTTTCATGCATCGCAAATGGGCAGACAGACCGTTGAGGTAACCGGTGACTATGTCCGTCAAAGGGTGTCGCTCCAGGCGATCGAAAAAGCGGAAAATGTGCGAAAAAAAGGGAAGGTTGGCTTTACCCGATGAGATACTCCATGCACATCAGACGATTTTTTCAGATTGTCCTGATTCCGGCAATCGTTATATCCGCGATAGCAGCCTGCGGGCACAAGACACATTTACGGCCTCCCGACCCGCGGCGTCTGGAGAAAGTTGAAGGGATTAAATCACAAATGACATGCGACCGGATCATTCTGGAGTGGGTTCCGGTCCTATTTGATACGCGTGGCAATCTGCTCGAGCAACCCGTCTCCTATCTGGTGCTTCGCAAACGGGGAGCTCCGATCAAATGGGAGCCGGAAGCAACTCCGACCCAGATGGAAACACCTTCAACCGAGTCAGCTTCAAACACGGCACCGGGCGGCGAAACGGAGCAGCCAGCAACGGACACGCAACCGCCGGATCCGGATATTCGAACGCCGGTGCCCGACGTGCGGATTCCTACCGCAACAGCCGACTCCGAAACTTCGGTACCGGAATCCGCTGCGGAAGACACCCGGACTCAGACTGAGGGATCCAGGGCCGATTCATCCGGCAAGGACCAGTTTCTTCCTGCCGAGTTTGATTACAGTCTGGTGGGAGTTGTTACCGGACCCAAAATCGATCCCGCGTTGCCGGATGCAACGAAACTGACGGTGTCATGGGAAGACACTGGAGTTCAAGCTGGACCGCCTTACGCCTTGAATGTCACCCGCTTCCGCATCCCTGGTGACTTTCCGCCCACACCCGACGCAGAAGCCGAGGGTCTGCTGCCCGGCTATAATTATTCCTATACGATTGCAGCCATCGATATGAACGGCGTCACATCCATTCCGTCCGGGCCGGTGGAAATACCCTGGATTCATATACCGGCTGCGCCGGACAATGTCTCGGCGACGGTTGAACCGGGTCGTGTTCAGATTCAATGGACAGCCCCCCTTGTTGATTGTACGGGACTCCCATTGGAGCACCTGGACGGATTCGAGGTCTACCGGGCAGCCGGGGCAGCACCGGAAAAATTCATAAAAATCAAATCGATAAAAGCATCGTCCGTGACGGCGGCCACCGATGAAACGGCAGCTCCGGACAACATTTTCTTATACAAGGTTTGTGGATGGATCAAACCGGCGATCTCCGGGGAGTTCTGTCCGGCAGTCTCCGTCGACACGACCGACCGTTTTCCACCGCCGTCGCCGACACAGTTGTCCGGCGCTGTCCAGCCGTCGGGCGTTTTTCTCAACTGGCGACCGGTGACGGAATCCGGATTGGCCGGGTACCGGATATACCGAAGACCATCGACGGAGGCGGCGTTCAGTTTGCTGAATACGGAAAACCTGATTCAGACCAATACGTATATTGACAGTTTGCCGGCTTCCGGAGTGACTTACAGTTACCGGGTTACCGCCGTTGACGGATCAGCGGCAGCTAATGAATCGGAACCCGGAAACATATGGTCGATAACAATACCCTGATGTGGAGGTATCTATGTTTGAAGGTTCCATTACTGCAATCGTCACACCTTTTCGTTATGGTGAATTGGATGAAACGGCGTTTCGCCGGCTGGTCCGTCATCAGTTGAACAATGGGACGAATGGCATCCTGGTTGCCGGCTGCACGGGAGAAGCGGCGACGTTGACGGGGGAGGAAGTAAAGAAGCTGATTATCTGGGCGGATGAAGAGATACGGCACCATCCCAAACATGCTTTTCTGATTGCCGGGACAGGAACAAACAGCACTCGTCAGACAATCGAGAAAACGCTCGCAGCGCAGGCACTCGGTGTTGATGGTGTTCTGCTGATCACTCCCTATTACAACAAACCGACGCAAGAAGGCCTGTATGCTCATTACCGGGAGGTTGCGCAGAAATGTGATGTTCCCATCATCCTTTACAATGTTCCCGGACGAACCGGGGTTCGTCTGATGCCGGATACTGTCGCCCGTTTGAGCGAACTGGATAATATTGTTGCGATCAAGGATGCCGGAGGCGATTTGGATGCCGTCAGCCAGTTACTGGTGAAAACGAACCAGATCACTGTTCTGTCGGGGGATGATACATTAACGCTGCCGATGATGGCATTGGGCGCTCAGGGCGTTATTTCCACAACGTCGAACGTGGATCCGGACCGCATGTCCAGACTCTGCGAATTCTGGCATGCGAGGAAGCTGGAGGATGCTCGGCGGGTTCACATGGAACTGTTCCCATTGTGCAAGGCAATGTTTATCGAAACCAATCCGATGCCGGTTAAAGCGGCTCTGTCAATGATGGGATTGATCGAGAACGAACTGCGATTACCGCTGGTTCCGGTTAAACCGGAATCCATCCCGATCATTGAGAGGGCGCTGCGTGAAGCCGGACTGCTGGAGAGACGGTCATGATCCCGGTGGTTGTGTGGGGAGCGGGCGGCCGGATGGGTAAGCGGTTGATCAGACTGGTGCTTCAGGCATCTGATTTGAGACTGATTGGAGCCATTGAGGCGGAAGGTCATCCCGGTATTTTCCAGGATGCCGGCTATTACCATGGATTGCCTGAAGTCGGTGTCAATTTAACCATGTCCTGCAGCCCGGAACCGTCATCCGAGCAGGGTATGGTATTGGACTTTTCATTGCCCGGGGGCCTGGAAACTGCTGCGGCATGGGCTCAGAAATATGGATGGGCGCTGGCGTCGGGTACAACGGCATTGAATGATCGAGACCGCCTTTCCCTGACTGTTGCCGCTGAGACAGTCCCCGTCATGTACGCTCCAAATTTCAGCATCGGAACGCAACTCCTTCTGCATTTCGTTGCCAAAGCCGCCGTGTCGTTACCGGAATCGTTCGATGCAACCATTCACGAGACACATCACAGAGCCAAAATGGACAGACCCAGTGGAACGGCTCTGGCCTTCGAACAACGGTTGAAAAACAGCCAGACAGACCGGCAGATCGAAATTTCATCACACCGTGCAGCCCAGGTATTCGGTGAACATGTCATCCGCTTCATCTCTCCAATGGAGGATATTACTCTGGCTCATCGAGCCCTGGACCGGGATGTATTTGCCGCGGGAGCCATATCGGCGGGGCGCTGGTTACTCAATAAACAACCCGGATTGTATGCATTTACAGACATGCTGGAGCTGTAATGATTGTTCGAGCAACGACCGGCTTACGTGGTATCTGTGGATTAGTACTGATATGCCTTTGTCTTCCTCCCGTTTCAACCGCTGAAACGCCTTGGATCGATCTGGATGAAATCCGGCCGGGTATGATCTGTCATGGCCTGTCGTATTTCTCAACGAATACGCCGGAAAATCTGGAAATAGAGATTCTTGGCATCGTCAATGCGGGAACATCGGAGTCCGCCTTCATTCTCGCCCGGGTCGACAGCCCGTCGATCCAACGCGGCGGAATCATGGCCGGCATGAGCGGATCACCGGTCTATTACGGTGAACGCCTTGTCGGTGCGATTTCCCAGGCTTTTGCATTCGCTCGTGAGCCGATGTGCGGGATCACGCCGATCGCTGCCATGCGAAGGCTGTCGGAACTGGATCGTGCAGAAGGCCGGACGTCGTTTCACGGACCGATGTCGTTCCGGTCATCCGGTCTGAACACATCCGATCAGCTTCGACCGATCGGTCTCACCCTTCAGACCGCCGGTATCCCGCCTCTGACTGTAACCGGCAACCTGTCCACACCCAATCTGCAACTGTCTCCCATCACAGGTCCCTCTATTACCGGGGAAACGGTTATTCCACATGGGAACAATCAGGATATTCTACCCGGAAGTCCGATTGCGGTTGGATTGGTGACTGGTGATGTATCGATAACGGTTTTCGGGACCGTAACCGATGTTGATGACGAGACAATTTTTGCATTCGGTCATCCGATGTTCGGCCTGGGTCACTGCCGGCTCCCCTTGCATGCCTCGGACGTCATATCGTTCGTGCCAACCCTGTATATTTCCTTCAAAGTCGCCAACCCCGGACCTCCCATCGGAACTTTACTGTTCGATTCCGAGGCCGGGATCATGGGTGAATTAGGTCCGATTCCTCCGGTGATACCTGTCGAATTGACGATTGAAGGGCTGACACCGGAAAAAACCGTCTATCATTTTTCAGTGGCTGATCATGAATACCTGTCAACCAATCTGATTGCACAGGCCGTGTTCGGTCTGCTTCGTAATCTTGGAGGATTAACCGGGGATCTGGCCATGCGCGCGGATCTGACGGTTGATCTCGAAAACAACCTGACACTCAGGCAATCCTACGTGAATGGAAATGTGGTGAGTCTGTTTGATTCCATAATGGCCGCCATCGATATCATTGATCAAATTCACAGAAATCCTATTGAACCGGTGACATTTCGCCAAATTGGAATCCGCTGTCGCCTGAGTCAATCCACTATGCTGTCCACTCTGGATACCATGTCGGTGGCTCGCAAAACCTGCCGGCCCGGGGAGACAATCCGGGTTAATCTCGGGTTCCATGGGGACAGGATCACGCCTTTTACTCGAACGATCCAGCTTGAAATTCCCGAATCAATACCTGCAGGACGCTATTCGTTAAAAGCTCTGGATTCTGCCACGCATCGCCTGATGATCAATGCCAGGACTCTCCCCCGCCATTACTATGATTCGCTCGAAACCTGGTGGAAAACCCTGAATGAACCGATTGCCGGAAACCAGATCCTCGTCGGCTTGATAGAGGATGTAAATGATGTTCAGACTCAGAACGCCATATTGCCTGCAGCACCTCCTGTTCTTCAGGGACTCATGACGATGCCGGGAATGGACAACCGGGTGGTCCGGTCCTTCCGAATTCTCGCATCCGAAACAGTCACAGTGGATCAGGAAGTAATCGGTGTTCACCAGTTGCCCATTTTTATCAATATCCGACCGGAGAATATACAATGAAAAGACTCGGCCATGTTATCCAATGGACGCTCTTTCTGAGTCTAACCGCCGGCAATGCCTGCTTCGCCGGATTTCAAATCAGGGAAATCAGCCGTGCGTCCGATTATACAGGCAGCAAACCGGCTGGTGTCAGTATCGATCCGGATGGCCGAATCCGCCTGGCCGGTTCACTGACTTCGGTCTGGAAATCCGATGAAGACAGTGCCTGCTGGACAGTAGCCACCTCCCAGGAAACGATTTTTATGTCGACAGCGAATGACGGCAAGATTTATCGATATCTCAAGGGTCGGACCGACCTTCTATTCGATTCGCCCGAAGTGGGTATCCTGAGCCTTCTGCCTTCGCCGGGCAATTCACTGCTGGCAGGATCGGCTCCGGATGGACTTATCTACTCGGTCAGTGAAACCGGCCACACCCATGTGTTCGCTCGAACAGATACCGTTTATGTCTGGGATCTGATACGCCTTCAGGACGGAAACATTCTCGCCGCAACCGGATTGCCGGCTTCTGTCAAACGCTTTGATCCTTCCGGGAGATTACTGGAAACAATCGACATCAAGGCTGATCATGTCCGCGCAATGGCTCCCGGTACTGACGGCGGGATCTGGCTTGGTACAGCCAATCCGGCCCGGATCTACTTCCTGAACAATTCCGATCTGCAACTGGTACATGAAGCCGCGGCGGCTGAAATCAGCACGATGGCAGCCGATTCAACAGGGCTCTGGTTTGCAACGGTCGCCTCCCCCGCCATCAATTATTCGGACTCGGAGCGGCCGGACAAACTGAATCCCCGTAAACCTGATACATCCCAACCTGCTGAGCAGAACTCCGTGTGGCGTATCGATGAAACCCGTACGGTGTGCGAATACTGGACAACGGCATGGGTCCCGATTTTTGATATGACCATCATGGACAACAAGCCTTATATCGTTTGCGGCGGAGAAGGCTTTTTGATCCGGATTGACGGAATCGGCCGGGGGGCCATCATGGCAGTACGTCGCCAGGAGCCTCTTACCTGTCTGTCCACTGATTCACGGGGCGTGATATGGGCCGGAGCCGCCACAACGGCGGAGCTATATCAATATGATACAACTCCCGAGTCATCAGGCACACTGGATTCCATGGTCATTGATGCCGGTGCAAGCGCTGCCTGGGGTCGAATTCGGCTCGAGGGAGATGCCGTCTCGGCTGAATCCGTTCAGATGGAAACCCGTACGGGCAATTCCCCTGAGCCCGATTCGGAATGGTCCGAATGGGCAGTGACCGGAAAACAGCTTGCGGTAACCAGCCCGCCGGGTCGATATCTGCAGTGGCGCATGACTCTCACACAATCCGGGAATCGGCAACCGGTCATTGATGCTGTCATTATCTCCATGAAAACAGGCAACCGGCCGCCGTTTATAAAAAACGTTCAGGTCTACCCGGTGGTTAAAGGAGAAATCGTCGAGCAACCCGGACGCGGCCGGATGTTTCAGCAGACGATGCCGGACGGCCTGCGCGTTGAATATTTTCTTCCCAATTCCGTTGCCAACGGCCTGTCGAAGGGAATGTGGATGCAATTGCGGGGAATGCGAACGATCATATGGGATGCTGGAGATCCTGATAATGATCTGCTCGAATACATGGTTGAGATAGCCGTTCGCGACCGGGAGTCGGATTGGTTCCTGTTGGAGAACAACGTAACGCAGCCAATGCTTTCTTTTGATTCAACAGCCTTCAGTGATGGATTTTACCGCATCCGGATACAGGCATCGGACAAGCCGTCGAATCCGTATGGTGAATATCTGACTGCCGAATGCCTCAGTAATGTGTTCGATATCGACAATTCCCCACCGATCTTCGAGGATCTCAGCGTAGCCGAGAAATCCGGACGGACAGGTGAGGCATGGAATATCCGGATAACGGGTAATGCAAGTGATAACGGCTCACGGATCAACCGGTTGGAGTATTCCATTGACAGTCATGAATGGGTTGTTTTTTCACCCTGTGACGGCATGCCCGACCAGTCGCTCGAACCGTTCGATCTTCATCTGAAGGGTTCTGCATCACAACCGTGTCCGTCACAGGTTTTCTTACGGGTAACCGATTCGCAAGAGAATGTAACGATAACAAATATCTCACTATCTGAAATATCGAAATAAGAGAGGAGAATTCAGGTTATGACGTATCGTTTCTGTTTGATTGGTTGTTTATTATTATCGCTGTGTATTTCGATCGTTTCTGCTGACGCGTCCTTTGACACTCGAACGGCACGCCCCGGTATGACGGAACCAAGCCTGAGCCGGACATTTATGACGAAAGATGCCTTTCGTCTGGAGCCGGATGGCAACGTGGTTCAGATCATCCATTTCGTCAAGCGTGAACTCATTGAACTGAACATGAAGGAAAAATCTTACACTGTGACCCGGTTTGATGATATTGTCCCACAAACTGAAGCAGGCGGAAAAACGAGCCAGGCGGAGAATACTATAAATAGAATGATCGCTTCCATGGAAGTGACAGCGACAGACGAAACCCAGGTGATCAACGGTTACAAGTGCACCAAGCTGAGAGTCGTTATCATGAAAGGAACGCCGGCTGATTACTGGGTGACAAAGGATGTACCAGAATATGGAATACTGTTGGCACCATTGGAAGCGAACCGGGAAATTTTTTCGCATCACAACGTCCTGAAGAGTGCCCTGGAGATCTACGATGTATATAAGAAACTGGATGGTTTTACTGTAAAATCAATCAGTCGATTGATGAACCTGGAATTGATTACCGAATCCGTAAATATATCCGTCGAGCCGATTGATCCCAGGTTGTTTCAACCACCTGAGGATTTTAAAAATATCGAAACAAAAAAATAACCGGCAAACCCGACGATCATACGCCATTGGATTTTTTCGGATTGAGTGATATGGTGAGCAACCTGTAACAAGTTCTACCAACGATATTCGTTGACGAATGATAACCTGCTGAGGAGGAATGGAAAATGAAACTGTTTCAAAGATTGGTGATGGTATGTGTTCTCACTGCGATGCTTGTGCCGGTGGCACTTGCTGATCTGTATTATGAATCCAAGATCACCGGGCAACCCGGACGGACAGAACCGGCGACATCAAAAACTTATATGGCCGAAAACGGTATGCGAATGGAAAATCCGGAAGGCACTACCACAATTATCAATTACAAGGAAGAAGCTTTTTACGAAGTTAACGCAAAAAATAACACCTACACGATGACCAAGTTCGATGATTTTATGAAGGCGGAAGGCGCTGATGATGAAAAGGTTGCTGCCCAGATGGATAAAATGATGGAGCAGATGATGGCATCGATGAAAGTGACCCAGACCGATGAAAAGGCTGAGATCAACGGCTATAAATGCTCAAAAGTATTGGTTGATATGATGGGAACAACCTCTGAATACTGGGTGACGAAGGATGTGAAGGATTACGCAGCATTGATGGGAAAATGGGAAAAATACAAAGATGTTTTTGCCAAAAACCGCTTTCTGAAAAACATGAGTTCCGGGTTCGATATGCAGAAGAAAATCGATGGTTTCCCGATCAAGACCATCACCAAAATGATGGGCATGGAAATTGTATCCGAAGTCGTGAAAGTTGAAACGAAAAGCCTTGATTCATCCGTTTTTCTGCCACCGAAAGATTTTACAAAAGTTGACGAAATGAAATAATCCTGATTGCGTCATAGACATCCCCCGTGTATCAATACCGGGGGATTTTTATGATTATCGTTCCGAATAACCACGTGGCGAAAGATTTTTCGCCACATTCGACCATCGGGGTTTGTCATGCCGGGTGATCGGGTGACGAGCGTCCCTATCGCTGATCGACCGGCGGGCATGTGTAATGGGTCGGCGGCATCAGGGTTTCCTTGACCGATCGGGTATTGACCCACCGGAGCAGGTTCGCTTTGCTGCCGGCCTTGTCGTTGGTGCCGGACTTGCGGCCTCCGCCAAACGGCTGCTGCCCGACGATCGCGCCGGTTGGTTTGTCATTGATATAGAAGTTGCCGGCCGCATGACGGAGTGTTTTGAAGGCTTTGATGACCGCCGTGCGGTCTGTTGCGAAGATCGATCCCGTCAAGCCATACGGGGAGGTGTCATTCACCAGTTCGAGAATATCGTCGAACCGATTGTCCGGATAGACATAGACGGTCAGGACTGGCCCGAAAATCTCTTCCGTCATCAGCCGGGATTTGGGATCGGCTGTCTGAACAACAGTCGGCTGAATAAAGTAACCGTGACTTCGGTCACTCTCACCTCCAAGCAGAATTGTTTGGGTTTTCCCTGCATAGTCGATATAGCCGGTGATGGTTTCGAACGCTTTTGCGTCGATGACGGCGTTGACGCAGTTGTCGAAATCGCGCACATCACCCACTTTCATGCTGCGGATCCGGTCGAGGAAAGAATGCCGGAACGCCTGCCAGACCGATTCCGGCACATAGGCCCGGCTGGCGGCGGAGCATTTCTGGCCCTGGTAGCCGAACGCGCCGTCGGCCAGGGCGGTGGCTGTCCAATCGAGTTCCGCCGATGGGTGAATAACCACGAAATCCTTGCCGCCTGTCTCCCCGACGATCCGCGGGTACGCCCTGTAGGAATCGATTCGTGTCCCGATGGTTCGCCAGATATGATGAAATGTCTGCGTGCTCCCGGTGAAGTGAACACCAGCGAGATCGGGCTCAGCCAGAAGTTTTGCGCCGATTTCGGCACCGGAACCCGGCAGGAAGTTGATGACTCCCGGAGGCATCCCGGCATCGCGCAGCAGTTGCATGACATAATAGGAGCTGTAGAGGCTGGTGGTCGCGGGTTTCCAGATCGCGACATTCCCCATCAGTGCCGCTGACGTCGGCAGGTTGGCGGCGATGGAGGTAAAATTGAACGGACTAACGGCGAACACAAAGCCTTCGAGAGGCCGGTATTCGGTGTAGTTCCAGATGTTGGAGGAACTGAGCGGCTGTTCCCGGTAAATATCTGTCATGAACCCGGTGTTGAAGCGCAAAAAGTCGATCGTTTCGCAGGCAGCGTCGATTTCTGCCTGGAATGTGTTTTTGGACTGGCCGAGCATGGTGGCGGCGTTCAGGATGAGCCGATAGGGATCCGCGAGAAGTTCCGCTGCTTTCAGGAATATCGCAGCCCGGTCAGCCCATGGCCATTCGGACCAGTCCCGCCATGCTTTCCTGGCAGATTCCAACGCCAGGGCAATCTCCTTCGGACCCGCCCGGTGCCAGGTGGCCAGCACGTGATGGTGATCGTGCGGGCAGACGACGGTGCCGGTGTCTCCGGTGAAAATTTCCTTACCGCCGATGATAACGGGTATTTCGATTGTTTCGGACAGCATGGTATCAAGCTGTTTCTGCAGTCGCAGCCCGAGATCGGTACCGACTGCATAGGAATTGACCGGTTCGTTTTTAGGGTCCGGGACCCGTAGAATGCCGTTTCGCATGAGTGATCTCCTTTAAACCGGAGAGTAGATAGTTTCCGTCTCTTCGTCAATCGCAACAGGATCGCTGTCGATGAGACGGCTCTGTCCCGGTGTGGAACAGGCCGGTTTACCTGTTAGGCGGAGAGGTGTGCGGGGGGTTACAGGAGGGGAGGGAAGAATTGAAAGTTGAAAGTTGAAAGTTGAAAGTTGAAAGTTTGGGGGGGGGAATGTTCAATCAGCAATTTTCAATTTTCAATTTTATCTGTCAGCATAGTGTGATGTCGGTATGATCGTGCATGGGTCGTGAGAGAAAGGGGACGGATCGGACAGCGATGGATCGGGTATTGCAATTGGCAGCGCAGCCGTTCTGTTATCCGGGTGATGTGTTTTCTGAGAAACGGCATGAAGGTGCTGACATCTGGATCTGTGTGCGCACACGGCCTCGCTGGGAGAAAAAGTTTGCCCGGTGGTTGAAGGACCGCGGGATTCCTCATTTTTTACCGGTTTACACGAAGCGAACGGTATCGCATCGGAAAATGCGAATTACGGAGATGCCGTTGTTTCCCGGATTTGTGTTCGTTCTAGGGTTGCGGAGCAAGAGTGAGTTTGTCTCTTCCAGCTGTGTGGTCCGGATACTGACAGCGACATCAGCGCGTGCGAATCGGCGATTGGCGGAGGATATCCGGACGGTATGGCGCATGCTGACGATTGGGGAGCATCCGGCGTTGGTGAACGAGTGGATGCCCGGGCAGCGCATCCGGGTGATGTCGGGACCGTTGGCCGGCTCGGTGGGGCGATTTATGCGGGATGCTGGTAGTGGTTCACTGGTGGCGTGGTTTGATCTGCTGGGAGTGGGGGCGAGTGTCATGCTGGATCCGGGAACGGTGGTGGAGGCGGAGGGAGATGAATTGAAAGTTGAAAGTTGAACGTTTGGGGGAATAAAATTTTTAGTTTCTAATTTTTCAATTTCCAAGTGGCTTGAGTCGCATGAATTGAAGTGTTACATTATGGATGTAATCATACTCAGGCATGCCATTTTTTTTGCGGCATGAGTTACTGCTGGTGTGTCCGGGGTCCGTTTTCTCTGCCATGAGGTTATCACCTGCTTTCTTCGAGTCCAGGTACACCCAAGATAACACCCACCCGCCGTAGCAGGTAGTTGTGATTATTTGCGCGCAACTCAGACACAACAGCGACTATGCGTTTCACTCCCGCTGGTTGCTTGAAGGAGGGGTCGCAAACCGTCGCATAACCGTAACCGTTCGCTTACTTTTAATAAATTGTCCAAAACTAACATTGTTTAGCTTCATTAGTTAAATATAATAAAAATATGAACACAACCATTTCAAAAATCTCACCATTAGTAGCATATGTCGTCATGGTCGGAGTGAATTATCTGGCGGTATTGCTTCCACTTGGAGGCAGAAGCACGGGACAAATATCCGACAGTTACCCAAATCTCTTTGCACCGGCCGGCTATGCATTTTCCATTTGGGGACTGATCTACATCCTTTTAGGAGTTTATGTTGTTTATCAGTTGTGGCAAGAAAAAGATGAATTGGGTAAGAAAGTCAATAGAATCTTTATTGTAAACGCACTCCTGAATGCCTCATGGATGTTTGCCTGGCATTATGATCTGATCTGGCTGTCGCTCATCATTATGGGTGGTTTGTTAATGACTCTTATCAAGATTGCTGATGTTTTCCGTGGTCGCGCGCTCACTCCAAAAGAAACTTGGTTGGTGCGGTTACCTTTCAGTGTATATTTTGGATGGATTACGGTTGCATCGATTGCCAATGTTACTGTTTTTCTTGTCTACCTTGGTTGGAACGGATTGGGTCTTCCTGAAAGTTTTTGGACAGTCGCAGCACTCTTGGTCGGAGCACTGATCGGTGCGTGGCGCATGCTTTGCGACCGCTTCATCCCGTATGGGCTTGTGCTTATCTGGGCATATAGCGCAATCCTATATAAACATATCTCCGATAGCGGATTTGCCGGAAATTACCCGAGCGTCGTCTGGTCGGCGACTCTGTGTCTTTTGGTATTTGGGGGAACAATAGTATTTATAATTGTTAAGAAAAATCTAAAAATAGTAGCTGGGCAGCCTTAAACTGGTTCAGGCTACTAATTGAGGTATCCCAATCTTGTAAGTATTAATAAAAGGAGAAATAATTATGTTTACTAAACTTTATCTCATCGCCCTTCCGGTTTTCTTCGTTATCGACATGATCTGGCTTGGGATTGTGGCCAAGAATTTCTATCGCGCTCAGATCGGCGACTTGATGAAACCGGATGTCAATTGGATCGCGGCGATTGTTTTCTATCTGATCTTTATAGCCGGGCTGGTAGTGTTTGTTATTTCCCCTGCTATGGAAAAGGGTTCTTGGACGCACGCCCTTTTGAGGGGCGCACTATTTGGACTGGTTTGTTACGCGACCTATGACCTCACTAATTTGGCAGTTGCCAAAGACTGGCCGCTTTTAGTCACGATTGTTGATTTGGCGTGGGGAGCAATACTTGCCGCTTCGGTTTCCACTATCACTTATTTTATCGCCGATACAATTGGATCATGAATTATTACCTAAGCCTCTTTTTAGCATTGTTCGTGTATATGACTCTTTGGTTCGTGGTTTCTTTGATTAAGAAGAGAAACGATGTGGCTGATGTGGCGTGGGGCTTGGGTTTTGTGCTCATGACATGGGTGTCTTTTTTTCTTTCCACTGACTCCGGAGCGAGAGGATTACTCGTCGGTGTCTTAGTAAGTATTTGGGGCTTGCGTTTGGCATGGCATATTCACTCACGTAACAAGGGCAAAGCGGAAGATTATCGTTATCTTACATGGCGTAAGGAGTGGGGCAAGTGGTTTTATATTCGTTCGTATTTTCAAGTGTATCTCCTGCAAGGGATGTTTTTATTTCTCATCGTTATGCCAGTGCTGATGATAAACAAAAGTGTGGCAACAACGCTTGGCCTACTCGATTTTCTTGGTGTATTGGTCTGGTTTTTGGGATTTTATTTTGAAGCCGTAGGCGATGCGCAGCTGGCACAATTTATTAAAAAACCAGAAAACAAAGGCAAGTTGATGCGAAACGGGCTATGGGCATATACTCGCCACCCGAATTATTTTGGAGAAGTGACGCAGTGGTGGGGTTTGTGGCTTGTGGCGTTATCTGTTCCCAATGCCTGGTTTGGTCTTATTGGCCCGATCACCATTACTTTTTTAATTTTGAAAGTATCCGGTATTCCGATGCTGGAAAAAAAGATGGCAGATAATCCGGAGTTTACGAAATACAAACACGAGGTAAGTGTATTTTTCCCGTTGCCGCCTCGTAATACTTAACAGCAATAATTATATAAAACAGGAATACCAATTGTCATCTCGCGACACTCTTGAATTTTGAACCCGATTAACCCACGCACAGGTAAACGCTTCGCAACCCAACCTGCCTTCGTTTTTTCTTCTAGTAATTCAGCAATCTTGACAATTATTTCAAACATTAAAATCTGGATTATTAAAAACTCTATAAACTTAAAACTATGAAACCAACCATTAAAAGAACACTTATCAGCTTATCCATTATTGTCTTCTTGACGATTGTGCGCAAGACCGATTTTTTTGGATTAATCCAATTGGACAGTAGCATTACATCAACCTGGATTAATGAAATAAAATTCTGGGTATTCCTGGGGCTTTTCTTTCTGGTTGTTTTAAAAATCGAACGAACACCGTTTTTACTTTGGCAAGAGACCAAAAGAAAATGGTATTTCTATTTATTTTCTATCACGATCATTTTTACGGGTGCTGTTGTTGTCGGAGTTACCGTTCCTTTGGTTTTCAAGTTTTTGAACATTTCCTTGAAACAAGATGTTTTAGAATCTGTATCTAATCACTATTGCTCAAGTTTTATTCTATTAGTTTTTGGATGCTTGACGGCAGGAGTTGTTGAAGAACTGGTATTCCGGGGATATTTAATGCCCCGATTAGAAATATTTGCGAAGAACGGATGGTTGGTTATCGTATTGTCCTCATTAATTTTCGGATTTGCTCATCTTGGCAATTTAAGTATTGTTGGTTTGGTTGTGCCGACATTTATTGGTCTGATTTTCTCATATCATTACTATAAATACCGCAATATTGTCGTCTTAATACTCGCTCATTTTCTAATTGATTTTGCTTCGTTTATGACTTCCTGCTAAAAAGTTAAAACTTGTCCAGTTTTAATAGATAAATTGCACGTTTTAACAGATTCATTTTAAGTCAAAACCTGAGCTGAATTATTACCTGATTTCCGGTGATTCAACACCATGGTGATCCTTCGGGGATCGCGGTATTGAAGGCATTCAGGATCAGCCCGATAACAGATTCACCGATATCAAAGCTGGAATTCCCTGATTCAAAGGGAATTGATGGGCCGGGGTAACAGCCGGGAAACCTCTAATGCCACCCGAATTCAAAAGTTCCCAGCGAACCGAACAGTTCGGTGATGTCCGGATCGGTCATCGCGGCATACCAGTATGCGCCGTTAAAAGTCCCGGCATTTTCCGGCCATGCGAATCGGGGAATCACATGGATGAACTGCACACCGGGATAGATGGTCATCGGATAATAGGAAAAGTCATTGAATTCAGGCGCGCAAAACAGTGTGCCCGCAATGTCCAACAGGACGAATACCGGGACATCCTGTACGATCTCCTGTTCCGAGTTGCAGATGATCACATCGCAATAGCACTCATCTCCGGAACCGAATTCAGAGGATGGCATGATGATCTCGCAACCGGTTTTATGGCAATCATCAGGATTCCGGAAATAATGAAATCCTCTATCTGAAATACCGGTATCGATCATCCTGTCGGTTCGGGTCGACATATCGCTCAATCGGATGATGACGTCACCGAGATCGTAGCCGGTATTGTTGCTTGCAAACTTGCCTGTGTCGATGCAAGGGCTGTCTTGTGCTTGCCCCGACGCTGTATGACTGAGGAAATGGTCCTCGCCGGTGACGATGCTGGTAATAAACAACGGATCATCACCGGAATTGGCGGTTCCGGGATAATTACCCTGGATGTTTGAGTAATCGATCTGCACAGCGGATGACTCATCAACAATAACCGGTTCTGCATTATTCCACAATATTGAACTCTGCACGATAAGTTCAACCGAATTGACCCGCAGTGTTCCAGCGGATTCAGGAGACATATTTCCCTCAAGAGTACAGTGATACAACTGCAGTGCGCTCTGATCTCCGTATATCGCACCTCCGGATTCTCCGGCCTGGTTGTCATCCATCAGGGCATTCCATAATAGCACTTGCGATCCATCGGTCATGTAGAGTCCCCCGCCATTGGACGCGATGTTATCGGCAACAATGCAGCAGATCATCTGGACATAGGCGGATTCACTGAAGAGTCCTCCGCCCGAATTCTGTGAGTTGTTAAACAAAAACGATGTAAAAACAATCCTCGGGTCGACTCCGGATACATGGAAACCGGCTCCGTTCCCGGTTGCCCGGTTACTACTGATTTCGCAGTAGCTGATCCATGGATTTATCGGCATCTCCGTGAAAGCAATACCGCCACCCACAGTACCGGCATCATTTGCTTCAATTATTGTTTTCTCCATCCGGATCGATCGATCATTCGAACACCAATCGAAAAAAAGACCTCCTCCGGGCCCTTGAACTACATTCCATCTGATCGAGCTGTCAGAAATTGCAATTGATGAATCATAAACCCTCATACCTCCGCCCGAATAAGCTGCTATGTTCGATGAAATATCACACCCCTCAATCGTAACGGAGTCAGCACCGAACACGTTGATTCCTCCACCAGAGGAATTCGGACCGGTCGAACTGTTATTGTAGATCATACAATTCTCCAGTAATACGTCGCTGTCCCAGATTGAGATTCCGGCACCATTGGTGCTGGAGATATTGTCGGTCACATAACAAGACCTGATGGTTACAACTGCATTGTTTATCGAGATACCGTGGCCCGCTCCTCCTGCTCCTGTAATCCGGAATCCATCAATCAGACACATATTTCCGGGAATCAGATCATTGCAATCGAGGACCGATCCGCTCTGTTCAGCATCAATCACCGGCATGTACTCCTCAGAAGCTCGTTGCAAAGTGATCCCGGGCTTCATGTCAATCGGAAATGTCTCCGGAAACTGAGGATTCGTCATATTGTATGTGCCGTCAGCAACAACAATCTGGTCGCCATCTTCAGCCACCGCCATGGCAGCCGTGATCGTCTGATACTGATACTCGGTTCCATGCCCGACCGTCAGAACCACAGCGAACACCGCCGGGCAGAACCACATAACCAGCAGCATTATGACAGACACCATCCATTTCATAACACCCTCTCCTTTCGAGAACCTGAATGTGCCGTAACATGAGGCACCGGTTCTGAAAACAATAGGTATTTAATCTCTGATAGTTATGTAACAGGTTTCAAGATTCTCTGCAACCGGAAATCCGAAGAAAGACGCGTTTTTCGCAAGGACTTTGCGTATCCCTGTCCAGCCCCTATCCCCCGTGATGAATGTGGATCGCCCTCACGGATGCGTTGTCCAGAATCTTAAACGTATCGTAGTCGTCGTCGTCAACCAGCTCACCGTTGACGGTGATCATGATCAGCACATATGTGAAATTCATGGCGGTCAATAAATCCCTTACTGTCATGCCCGGTGTCCATTCAAGCTGATCCCGGTTGTTGATCGTGATCATGAGGTTCTCCCATCCATGACCAGCTCGATCACCGCATTCGCCTGCATCGCCGCCACCATCAGCACGCGCGGCGCAGCCAGGCCCATCGCCATATCGGTCGTCATGTCACCGCACAGCACCAGTTTCCCGAACTGCTCCAAGTGCAGGGTTCCCGACGCGCCATAACCCGACAGTCCATTGGCCGCCACCATCGGCCTGTCCGGGAACAGCTTGTGCCAGCGCCGGATCAGCCAGGCCTTCGCCTCCGCCCGGTCAAACGCCTCCACCAGGATGTCCGCCTGCCCGAATATACCTGCCATGTTATCCGGTGTAACCTCGTTCGCATGCATGTCAATACCGATCTCCGGGTTGATCGCCCGTAGATGCGCCGCCAGCGCGTCCGTCTTGAACCGGCCGATATCGCTCAGAAAAAAGTGCTGCCGGTTCAGGTTCGACGCCTCGACCCGGTCCATATCCGCCAGGATCAACCGGCCGACACCCGCGCGTGTCAGCGCCACCGCTACGTTGGAACCCAACCCGCCGCAACCGGCAATGCCGACGCAGACCCCCTGCAACCGCTCCGTCGTTCCCGGAACATTTCGGCTGAAAATTCCCGTATTCATGATCGTCTCTCCGGAGAACCGGCATTCGGACCGGCTCCCTCTTCAACGCGCTATAACGACCGCTTGTATTCCTCCACGATCGCCACCAGCTCCGGCATATCGATCCCAAGCTCCTTCAAACGCTCAACCGTCGGCACACCGTTGGGATCCCAGCCGCGACGCTTGTAAACAACATCGAGCGTTTTGTCATACTGCTCTTCACGGTATTCCCGGATCAGCGCCATCTTTTGCTCCGTCGTCTTCCCCGCCGGATCAATCCCGAGAACTTCCTTCAGTTGCTTGTCATATCGCTCCTGCCGGCTCTCATACTCCACTTTCGTCACCGGACCGATCCCGCGATACGGCATGTAATCCTCGTTGCGGCGACCCTTGCCGAGCATCAGGCACATCAGGCGCTGCAGGTTGTGCACCCGCGCGCTTTCATTCAACATGATCTCCTCGTTCAGTTTCCGGCCGGTCATCCCTTCGACGAATTTGAAGTAGTTGTTGACATGATCGGGCACCTTCTGGGGTTCCGCGGTCATCTTGTTGTCAGCCGGGGTCACATCGTTCCAGCACAGTTTGCACAGGCCATACAGCCCGAACCACGTGCGCCAGAGCGGAAAATAGTAAAGCGCCTGCGCCTTGTCTTCGTAAGTCGGGATCTCGTTGTTGACCATGTCCATGAAGATCAGCCAGGCCTCGTCATGCTGCGGTCCCTTGACCGCCATGCCGTACCCGAGCTGTTGTGCCAGCGATTCCTTGCACATGTACTCCGACACTTCCAGTCCCTTGACCTCCATGCCGATGTCCTGCAAAAACGCCTTCTGCTCGTCGGTCAGGTTCAATGTCTCGCCCCAATGCTTTTTCAACCATCGGATCCCGTGACCGACATCCACCCCAAAACCTTCGCCGCGCGACATCTGGTGCAGCAATTCCAGCACCGAACCGGACTGCCCGAAATGCAGATCCAGACCACCGGTAACGGTTTTGTCGATAATCCCGGCCTCATACGCTTCCATAACAAAGGCGATGCAGGTTGCGCCGGAGATCGTGTCGATGCCGTAGGTGTCGCAATAGAAATTGAACTCCGCGATGGCATCCATGTCGAACAGGCCCATGTTGGAGCCGCCGCCCGCCGTCTCGTATTCCGGTCCGTCCACCGTCACCAGTTGACCTTTATAGGGCCCTGTGCGCAATTCGAAATTGTCGATGGTTTTGGCGCACGCCATCGAACAGCCCTTCCAGCAGCCGTCCGGCATATTCTGCGTAAAATACTTTTCCTTCAAAATGCCGCCATCGATCTTGTAGACTTCTTCGTGAGTTCCGAACCGGTAATTCATGACCGGCAACAGATCGTAAGCGTTCATGACACTGACGATATTGGCGGTGCCAACTTCCCGCATCCGGCACTGGTGGGCGTCCAGCGTCGCCATCTCGGCGTTGACCTTCATACCGTGATTCCGGATCAGGGTCGGATTGACGGGGTTGTTGAGGTCGTCGACGATCCGGAGTGCTCCGGTCGGGCAAACATAGGCGCAGCTTGTGCAGCCGATGCAATGCGGATCGACCTTCTCGAACGGCATCGCCACGTGCCGCTTGATGCCGCGGCCGGCGAAATCGATGATGTGCTCCTGGGCGAACTCCGCACACGCCCTGACACAGTGCGTGCAGAGAATACAAGCCTTTGGATTCGGATCGGTCAGATCACTCGTGAACCGGCTTTCAGTGACACCGCACTGCCGGGCGATTTTTTTGATTGCCGGCACGTTCGGCCAGCGCCCCAGCAGCATTTCCGCCAGCATCCTGCGATGTTTAATTACCGTTTCCGTTTCAGTCCAGACGCGGATCGGTTCACGCACCGGGTAGTTGCAGCTCGTCACCATCTCACGCTGTTCATCCACCTCGACTTCGACCGAACACAGCCGGCACGAGCCTTCGGGTTTCAGATCCTTGTGATGGCAGAGTGTCGGAACGGAAATTTTCTGTGCTTCGAGAACTTTCAGCAGAAGTGTCCCCTCTTTTACCGATACCGGTTGATCGTTAACGAAGATATCTATCTTGGCCATGGTTATCTCACCTCCGCATGATCGGATGGGCATTTGCCGGTTTTGATGTGTTTGTCATATCGATCCCTGAAATATCTGAGACTGCTGAGAACCGGATTCCCGGCCGTGCCTCCGAAACTGCACAGGCTGGTGTGCCGGATTGTATCCGCAAGCTCTTCCAGAAATACCGGATCGGTATCCGTTCCCTTGCCGTCACGGATCCGCTGGACTACCGCATGGATCTGCTGCAACCCTTCCCGGCACGGCGTGCATTTTCCGCAGCTTTCCGCCGCGAGATATTTTGTGAACGATGCCACCAGGCTGATCAGGCAGGCGCTGGAGTCGATGACCAGGATATCGCCGGTCCCCATGATGCATCCTGCCTCCGCCATCGGTTCGAAATCGAGTGGCATATCCAGTTTTTCGGGTGGCAGAAAACCGCCGCTGGGACCGCCGATGTGCACAGCTTGCAACCGCTTGCCCGCCGCTACGCCGCCCCCATAGGTTTCAATCAGGGTTCTCAGCGTTGTTCCCATTGGCACCTCAACCAGCCCCGCCCGATTGACAGCGCCGGACAGGGCAAACACCTTGGTTCCGGTCGATGTACCGATCCGTTTTCCGGCGGCGTCCACCGCGCCGATCCCCGCGAACCACGCGGCACCGCGACTGATAATGGCGGGTATGTTGACCCAGGTTTCAACGTTGTTGACCACTGTCGGTGCGCCCTTGAAGCCTGTTTCGGTCAGATGCACATACCGGGCGACCGGTTCCCCTGCCCTGCCTGACATGGACTGGATAACGGCGGTCGCTTCACCGTTAACGAACGCGCCGGCTCCCTGGTGGATGCGGATATCGAAATCAAAACCGATTCCCAGGATATTGGGGCCCAGGAAACCCTTCGAACGTGCCAGCACCAGCGCTTTTTCCAGGCGATCCAGTGCAGTTTTATATTCCTTGCGAATGAAAATATGACCTTCCGTCGCACCTACCGCCCGGGCACCGATTATGATTCCCTCGATGACTCCGTGCGGATTTGATTCGATGATCGTCCGATCGATCGATGCGCCGGGACCGCTGTCATCGGCATTGCAGACCACGTGCGCCGCTTTTTTCTGCTGCGCTGCGGCATCCGCTGCGGTTCGCCATTTGATTCCGGTCGGGAACCCGCTGCCACCGCGTCCGCGAAGACCGGATTCGGTAATCGCCTGAATGATGGCATCCGGAGTCATTGTTTTACAGGTTTTCGCCAGGGCATCGTATGCGCCCTGTTTCATGGCGTTGTTGATATTTTCGGGATCCGGGGCACCGAATGACGACAGGATGGTTTCACCGTGCAGTATCGGAATCCCCGCCGGCGGTTCGCCGGTCACGGTTTGTCTGCCTGTGGGAGTCAGCGAAAACACCGGATAAAACGTGACGATGTGATACAGGTGCGATTTTGGAGTTCCGGTCGCGTTGGTGATGTCATCGATGATGTCTCGCGTGATGCATCCCTGTCGCGCCTGGGCTTCCAGCAGCATTTCGACAACATGGTCCCGGCTGGAATTCCAGCGGGATATGATGTCCTGCATTCCCTGTTTGTCGAGAACGCGCTCAGGAGTCACCTCCGGGAATTTGAATTCGTCGGCGAACGGTTGCTCCGCAATGGTCCAGGAGGGTGTAAAAAACTTGTTTTTGATGACCAGGGCTTTGAATTTCTTGTTCCGGAACACAGCGCCCATGCCGCCGCGACCGGCCTGCTTGATCCGGGCGACCTTTCGGCGCCAGTCATAGAACGAGAAATTCAGCACGCCCATCCAGATGTGATCGGAAGCGCTTCCTGCAGCGACAACAGCAATATTCCGCTTGTCGTCTTCGTTGTCCGCGTACATTTCGGTCAATTCCTCGCACACAACATGCGCGTCAACCGCTTCGTCCGGCGCTTTTTCGATCGTGATTTTTCCGTTCGGTACATCAATCACGACGATGATCTCTTCATCAGCTTTTCCTGCCAATACCAGCGCATCGAATCCGGCGAATTTCAGGTAAGGACCGAAATAGCCGCCGACGTTGGCGTCCATGATGGAGCCTGTTGCCGGTGAAACGGTTGTGCACAGGGTTTTTCCGGATCCCGGAAAAGAGGCTGTTCCGCCGAGGGGTCCGGACGAGAAGCAGATGACGTTTTCAGGGCTGTCCCAGCGGGTATTTTTATTGATTTCCTGGAACATCAGCCACAAATCGTAGCCTTTACCACCTGTCCAAAGCTCTTTCATCGTCGGTGGCACATCCACGATCCGGAATGTATTTGTCGTGGCGTCAACCCGGAGAACCTTGTCGGTATAGCCGTGAAGCAGCGGTGTCGGCTCGTATGACAGTTCGGCCAGAACCACATGTTTCCGGCGCATTTCAAGAATCCGGTTATGAATCATGAAAAACCTCCTTTAGAGAAGATCACAAATTCAAGTATATCAAGGTCTCCCGGTGTGCGGGAAACGGGGGATTATTATGGAAGATATCAAATGAAGAGTCAAGTTTGACTGGCTGTCCAGGTATGAACAGAAAAGCACTGCGATCAGCATCCTGTCACAGATCGCCTTTATTTATAAATCCTCTCTCGATGTTGTAACCGTCTCCTCTACGGTTACGTTGATTATCTGGACTTTTAATCTGTCGATGTTGTAACCGTCTCCTCTACGGTTACGTTGATTATCTGGACTTTTAATCTGTCGATGTTGTAACCGTCTCTTCTACGGTTACGTTGATTATCTGGACTTTTAATCTGTCGATATTGTAACCGTCTCCTCTGGGGGTTCAGGTGATCGTCTTGGCTTAAGAGCCCTCTCTCGATGCTGTAACCGTCTCCGCCTGGCGGCGTTTCCGGAACAGCTTCGGTCTCTCCCGGAGGGCGAGACGCTATCTACTGACGATCATGATGGTTGGTTGCAAAGAATAGTCATTTGTTTTACTGAGGTAGCCCCTCGCCCACTTGTGGGAGAGGGTCGGCCGGAGGCCGGGGAGAGGGCGTCACAAGCCCAGACAAACCTCATCCGCCCACTTGTGGGAGAAGCGGATTTATACACTCTATATCTAACTTTTCTCTCGACTTTTCCTCAAATTCCTCCAGAACGGCTTGTAGAGAAAGCTGGTCTCATCCAGCTCGCATAATCTCTCGAACATCGGCTTTGTGACGGTAAATGCCAGAACATCCGGAGGCAGGAATTGACGCATGGCGATATCGGTTGCGCCGACGGCGGCTTGGGAAACGGTTAGATCATCGAAGATAGTGACGAGTTGCATGCAGCCGGATCCAAAAGGCGCGATGACCGGTGTCGGATCGTATGGTCCGGTCCGGTATTGGGCACCGATCATCAGCACGCTGAGTTGATCCGGATTCACATAAAATGTAATGGTTTTCAGATTTGCATACTGATCCGGTTTCAACGGACCGATCACCAGATATGGATGGGTCTGCCTGTAATGGCTGTTGACATTGAGCCATTCATTCATAAGGTCCCGGGTTGCTTTCAGGCCTTCCATACCAACCAGGAATTCCACCATGTCCTGCCGGGACCGTGTTTCGACGCCGCACAGATGCTGACCGGCGCCGCCGCATGTGAAATGATCCTTTGCCAGGTATGTGCTTTTTCCTTCCATCCACTGAGGAAACGTTGAGAAGAAACAGCGTTCCGTATCAACGATGGGTTCAAACGGTGCGAGTTCCGGCGCATCGTAGAAACCGATCAGCGGACGATTGATACCGGTCATCATCAACAGTCTTTCAGGATTGGGCTGCATGGGAACCTCCTTCTTTCATTGGTTTGAACAACCTGCGCTCCTTTATAATTATGCGGAATTGTCATCATTCTGTCTGCATCTACAAAAAGAACCGGATAAATGTTCCGGATAGTCACTTCGATTTGAATGGGTTTGAAACAAATTGCTTGCAATTCCCTGATGGAATCGGCGATGATACCGCCGATATCAACTCACTATAGGAGGTCTTTTTATGAGAGATAAACTAATTGTAATTTGTTTCATTTTCGCAATGTGTGCCGGAACGGCCATGGCGGCAACTCACTTTTTCACAGACGGTTTGATTCCTGACGGGATGGAGTTCAGTATCGGGTATGCGGATATTGACGAAGATAACAGCTGGATCGATGTTTACGTGATTCCGTTCCGCCTGGAAGCCTCTTTTGGTGACAAGATGAGCCTTTTCGGTGAATTCCAGTATGCGGATTATGATTTTGAATCCACGTTCAATATCGGTGGCGGAGCGATGGTGCAGCTCGTGACTGACGGTGAGACCGAGATCCCTCTCAACGTGTCCGTCCGGGGCTCCCTGTTCTATGGTTTCGAGAAGGAAACGAACGGATATACGTCGATTCCGTCGATCATCAGCCTGGAAGGTCGCGGTATCGTTTCCAAGAGGTTCAGCGATCATCCCGTCGACTGGACCCCGTACGGATGTGTCATTCTGCAGTACAGCAAATGGGATTCGGATTATGATGACGATTCGGAAACCTATTTTGATATCGCCCTGGGCGCCAAGCTCCGGTTCGACAACCTGGCCCTGTTCGCAGAACTGATTTTCGGCGATCTGGACGGGATCGGCATCGGAGGTTCGTATTCGTTTTAGGTAGGCAAAAAATGACTACTAAAAAAGCCCCCGGAAATCCGGGGGCTTTTCTTTTATTTCAATAAGATAGCTTATATTTATGCTTTTTATTGACACTTTAGTCATTTAGATTCATTTGAAGTGCCACAGTGAACCTGGGTTCACCCAACGCTCACAGATCGACCCCATGAATTCCGAAAAGAGAGAGTTATAAGATGGACAATAATAGCCTTATGGTATAATTCTGCATTGAGGAAAAAAATGACGATTATTTAAAGAATACATGCATCTGGAGGTTCGGATGAAACCACCGATAACGGAATCATGGGGTAAATTGAAACGCGAAGCCGACGGAACCGTTTTGGAATGGCATCCACTACGTCACCATTGTTGCGATGTAGCGGCCTGTTTTCAATCAATAATAAAACAAAAGGCGATCCGATCACGTTTGGCTTGTTTGGCTGATATTGATGAAATCGATGATAAAATGATCGAGTGCCTACTGGTCTTTGCTTTTCTTCACGATTTCGGAAAATGCAATCGATGTTTCCAGGAGAGACAAAATTCATCAAGGAAAAATGCTGTATTTTCAGGTCACGTGCGAGAAGGTCTCAGTATTTTCAGAACGCGCGGAGCAATAGAAGGGAGAGTTTCTAAAATTTTTAAACCGCTGCTTTCACTAGGTTTGGATCAATCTTTGGTGAATATTTTCTGCTCATCAGTTTGTCACCATGGCAAACCTTTTAAATTAGATAATATCGATCCGCTTCTTAGCCACTGTTGGAACTCGGACGAAATGATTGATCCAATCAACTCTCTTTCTAACCTGATTGATTATTGTAAAAGCCTGTTTCCCATGACATTTCAAAGAAACGGACTCCTTTTACCGAAAACTCAAGAGTTTTACCATGCGTTCAATGGTATCCTTACCTTATCTGATTGGCTCGGTTCAAACAGCAATGTGTTCCCATATTCCGAATCGACTGAAGAAGACAGATGGGAATTCGCCTGTTCAAGAGCTGAGTTCATTGTCAAAGCAACAGGAATATCTGCTGATGTAGGACGCCGTTTTTTGGCGGGAAAAACTGTATCCTTTAATTTGGTTTCTACCTTTGAACCAAGACCGATGCAGCGATTGATTGAAACTATCGATATTTCCCGATCAGGCAGTATCGTTATCCTGGAGGCGGAAACGGGATCAGGAAAAACGGAAGCTGCTTTGCTTTACTTTTTTCGATTGTTTACTGCGGGTGCGGTTGATGGCATATACTTTGCGCTTCCAACGAGAACTTCTGCGGTTCAGATATGGGAGAGAGTAAAAAGAATAATTGCCTCTGTTTTCGAGGATTCCGGATATCCACCGGAAGTAACCTTGGCTGTTCCAGGATATCTCGACCCCAAAGATCAACCAGGGCATTTTCATCTTGACGAACTCTGTGAAGATAACAGTTATGAACGATTAAGACACTGGGCTTCTGAAAGTCCCAAAAAGTACCTTGCAGGTGTTATAGTCATTGGGACCATTGATCAGATTTTATTATCCGGGCTTCAAATCCCACATACGCATTTGCGCGCTGGAACACTTCTACGACATCTACTGGTTGTTGATGAAGTTCATGCTTCTGATGCCTATATGAACAGTATCTTGTTGGAAGTCGTCAGAAGGCAAATCAGATCGGGAAGTCATGTTCTGCTAATGTCTGCTACTCTCGGCATTGCTACGAAGCAGATGATGGTAGCCGCTGGCACTATGGGAATCTCAACTCCTTCAATTGAACAAGCAACGAATGAATCATATCCTCTAATCACGGTCGGTTCAAAATCTGGAATTGCTAAGTACCATCCTCCTATCTCAAAAAGTATACAGGTTAAAACTATCGAAGTATCTCTTACTAAAACTATCGCAGATCCCCAGAAAATCTCTGAAATAGCACTGTCCGCTGCGTTAAAAGGAGCTAAGGTGTTGGTGATCAGGAACACAGTGAAAGACTGCATTAAAACGCAGAGGAGTCTAGAAACTCTTTCAAAGATATCAAATTCAATGTCTTGTCTCTTCTGCCTGAAAGGAGTCCCTGCACCGCATCATTCGAGATTCGCCCGTATTGATAGAATTCACCTTGACAAGGCACTGGAACAATATTTAGGACATAACTCTAAGAACAGTCCTGTTATCGCTATTGCTACTCAGACAGTTCAACAGAGCCTTGATATCGATTCGGACTTTCTTATCACCGATATATGTCCCTCTGATGTTTTACTTCAACGATTTGGGCGTCTTCACAGACATGACAGGCCATCCAGGCCTTCCGAATTTGAAAAACCTCAAGCAATGGTACTCGTACCTACCGATCGTAATTTACATTCATTCATAAATAGAGCTGGACCAGCATCAGGTTCTGCGAAATCCCCTCATGGTCTTGGCACAGTTTATGAGGATTTGAGGATCATTGATGCTACGTGGCGGCAATTGGAAAAAAACAGGTTTCTCAACATCCCGGATGATTGCCGAAAACTCGTCGAACGATCCACTCATCCTGAGATCCTTGCTCAGTATTCTGTTAAGAACGCCGATGAGTGGAAACTCCATGAAGCCTTCATAAGGGGAAATATGATCACAAAGAAAGGCACGGCTATCCAGAACTGCATTGATTGGAGAAAAGCGTTTTCTGATTTCGATTTCTCTTCTGATGTCGAGGTCAGAATTTCTTCCAGACTAGGATTAAGAGACAGAATTGTCACTTTCAAAAATGCGATACAAGGTCCGTTCGATTATGCTATCGAGTCGATTTCGATACCAGGATCGCTGATTCAAAACTCGAACGGCAATGATGAGATTGTGGAAGCCAAACAGCTTGATTCCGGCTTCACATTCGATTATTCTGGGCACAGTTTTACATATGATCGATATGGATTGGTACTCAATCAAAATCAAGAAACCAAGGAATTACTGGATTATGAGTAAATATTCTCTGCTTTCAGATAGGCTTATATCTGTAAATTCATCTGAACATGAAAAAATGATGATGTCATTGCCTGATATCTTGGCACATTTATCAGCATCTAAAGATATTTCTTTCCTTGATCTTCAAATTCATCAGCAACATGCCTGGCATGCTTTTCTCGTCCAATTGGCCTCTATGGCTCTGGCATCTCATTCGTGCCGAAAAGTTGAAGAGATTGAAGCAAAGACCTGGAGGTCATTATTATTGGATATGACGAGTGGTAACGAGGATGCATGGTGTTTGATCGTAAATGATTGGGATAAAGCAGCTTTTATGCAACCGCCTTCACCTCCCGGAACAGATTTTAATAATCCCGATGCAAGAAGAACTATTTCTGAAATTGATGTTCTTGTATTGTCCAGAAATCACGATATAAAAAAAAATCGTTTGTTAAATCCTAATCTGGACCACTGGGTTTTCAACCTTGTCAATTATCAGACAATGAATGGATTTCTTGGTCAGAAGAACTATAACATTGCCCGAATGAATGGTGGATGGGGAAGCCGTCCATGCGTAACATTAAAACATGGAGAAAACTGGGGTCAACGATTTTGCATAGATACAGATATTTCATTGAATATCAGGCCAAACTTGATCGGCATTAACTCTCTAGGATTCGCTTATAGATATTCAGAAGGGCATCAATTGCTATGGGTTCTGCCCTGGGATGGAAATTCCCAGATTGAGATACTTGATTGCGATCCATTTTTTATTGAAGTATGCCGACGAATCAAATTACAAGAGGAAAATGGAAAAATAATTGCTTATTTCATAGGAACGAATAAAGAGCGCGTAAATGCAGCTTTTTTAAAAGGTAAAACAGGCGATATATGGACACCGCTTGATATTTCAAAAGACGAGGCACAAGCTCTGACAGTACCTGAATCAGGTTTTTCTTACGAAATGAAACGACGCCTGATTTTCGATGATCAAATGATACCTTCACCAGCCATGAGTTGGGATTATAGAGAAATCGATTCTTATGATCTTTACGCTGAGGTTGTCTCACGTGGCAAAGGCCAGACAAATGGTTATCATTCCTGCCAATTGCCGATGCCCAAAAAGATTGTTCGGCTATTCGCAGATACAACATCCAAACGACTACTCGCGGAAAAAGCGAAGGAGCAGGTTGAAGATGCGAAAAATATTAAGAAAATATTGCGGATATCGCTTCTCGTTTTCCTTCAAGGCGACCAAACTAGGCTCAACTTTGACGATCACCGGCATGAGAAGGTTGTTCAACGACTTGATAACATAATTGATGCCCGGTTTTTCAGCCATTTGTGGGAAACATCTGAGAATGAAACGATGGAAGCGAGAATTGCCTGGCAGAAGCTGATAATAGAGGACGCATCCCATGTTTTGCTTCAAGCATTCAGATCACTTCCTTGCCCGGATGCCAGAAGGTATAAAAGCATTACGAATGCGGAAAGATGTTTCTGGGGCCAGATCAACAAGCTGTTTCCGAAGAGTTTGGAAAAGAAAGGTGGTACTGATGATGATACCGTCTCAAATATCTGAAAATAATTTACATTCCACGCAAATGACAGATCAGGATCTGGTCGGATGGATCGCGGTTCAATTAGATAAAGTCCTCACGCCAGGCGCATTGGCTGAATTACGTAGAATAACACCTGAGGATCCTTGGTGTCCCGCAGTTTGGCGACTTCTAGCTGATCAACGTTTTGATCACTTTTTATCAGGTAATGATGCCCATGCAAGACAGTCTGAGAAAACATGGGCTTTTATAATCCACGTGATGGCACTGACGACAGGATTGCATGACAGGTCGACACCGATCGGAAAAGTATTGGCCAATTCCGGATTCTCGGAAATCCGTTTGAATCGCCTCTTGAAAGCCCAAGATAGTCAATTATTTGAACAAGTTTCCTCTGTTGCAAGATTTCTGAAATCGAAAGGTGAAAGATTTGATACTTCAGATCTGGCAGCGCTGCTTCTTGCAAAACCCGGAACAGAGAGATGTGACTATATCAGGAACAGGATCGCCCGATGGTATTTTACAACCCTTGCAAAATCAGAAAAGGAGTAAATCATGGTCCGTTTTATACAAATTCATTCATTGACATCCTTCCCTTCAGCTCTTTTAAATAGAGATGACGCCGGTTTCGCCAAGCGAATTCCATTTGGCGGTGTTTCAAGAACAAGAATATCATCCCAATGTTTGAAACGGCATTGGCGTCTTTTCCGGGGAGATCATTCCCTGGCTGACATTCAGATTCCGATGTCGATTCGCTCCAGAAGGAGCTTCGAGAAATTCGTTGCCGCCCCTTTGCGTGATTCCGGTTTTGAGCCGGAGATCGTCGAGACTGTCGTAATTCGTATGATGAATGCCATTCTTGGTGAGAGTGAGTCCAAAAAAAAGAAAAAATCGAAAGAAGAAACGAGTCTTGAAAGCAGCCAAATAACGGTACTCGGAAGCAAAGAACTCAGTTATTTCAAGAATGAAGCAGCCCGCTTAATCAATGAATATCTCGCTTCCGACAAAGCTGAACCATTCGAGAAGTATATCGATAAATGTCTAAATTCAAAGGATATCAAGAAGAATCTCCAAGCACTGAAAACGGGAGCGGGATTGGATGCGGCTATGTTTGGCAGGATGGTCACAAGCGATATCCTGGCGCGAGTAGATGCAGCCGTTCATGTAGCTCACGCATTCACGGTTCACCAGGAGGCTTCGGAGGCTGATTATTTTACGGCATGCGACGATCTGATGGGATCAGATGATGAGAAAGAACTTGGAGCAGGCCATATAAACTCGACTGAACTGACATCAGGGCTGTTTTACGGATATTCTGTTATCGATATTCCGCAGCTTGTTTCAAATCTTGAAGGAGTCGATCCCAGAGAGTTCGCTGAAGCCGACAGATCCGTAGCTGCAGAAATAGTTAAACGATTCATTGCAATCTCTGCAACCGTGTCTCCAGGCGCTAAAGTCGGATCCACTGCTCCATATAACTATGCTTCAATGATGTTTGTCGAATGCGGAAACTCTCAGCCCAGATCTCTAGCAAACGCATTCTTAAATCCTGTCTCTTTTTCTGGATCAATCCTTCAGAACACCTATACTGCTCTTGCCGAATATCTTGGGGAATTCAAATCGATGTATCCTCTTTATAAAATGGAATGTCTTCTGGCAGGCATTCATCTTCCGAAATCCCTTCTGGATGTTTTGAACCTGAACCATGCTTATTCCATAGATGAATTGACTCAATGGGCATCCGGGAAAATCATGGGTTGACAAAATGGACTTTATCCTATTGCGATTAGATTCACCAATGATCAGTTTAGGTGGTACCATGATTGACAACAATGGTGTTGTACAACGATGGCCGGCACAGTCGTTGATGACTGGTTTGATTGGTAATTCATTGGGATATGATCATAGTGAATCCGAAAAACTAACCACTCTGCAATCTCGATTACGCTTCGCCACACGATGTGATGTTGTCGGAGAAGTCATGATCGATTATCAGACTGTTGATTTGGGTCAGAGTTTTATGAGCGAAACCGGATGGACGACCTGGGGTGCAGTCGAAGAGCGAAAAGGGGGATCAGCCAAAACAGGGACACATATTAGGTATAAACATTACTTCGTTGACAGCGTGTTTACTGTTGCGTTGTCTCTAATTCCATCTGATCCACACTTTCCGACTTTGGACACGATTGAAGAATCACTCATGGAACCTTCCAGACCTCTTTTTATTGGAAGAAAATGTTGTATTCCTTCTGTGCCGATCTTGCTGGGCAAAATATCTGCCAACTCCTTTCTTGAAGCGTTACGTAAGGCTCCTTTATTGCAACGATTGAAAGGGAAAAGTGATTTCCTCTACGAAATCTATCTTCCATCTGGTGAATATACAGCGGAATTGGAATCAGCGCATGAGTTTTCAGTAACGGATGAGAGAGACTGGATTAATCAGATTCATACAGGAAGACGATTAATGACCCAGGCTTTTATTAAATTGAGTGATGGTTAACCAGGGAGTTAATTGATGGAACTGCACTTAACCAAGTTTTTAATTGAAACGCGTGGTCTGATGAGACTCCAGCATTTCTTCAGAATTCCTCCCGACACGATGGATCTGGGATATCTTGTTCATTGCGGAATTAGCCAGGCTTTTCATTCATGCGCACCCAAGGTATTCTCGGTGATGGATCGTTATACACGAATGAACAATGAATCGAGCAATCATCCACGTTTCACACAGGTTCTTGGATACACAAAAGAATCCGCATCGACATTAATCAATCATGCAAAAACGTATGCCGAACCGGATATTTTGGAGTTATTCGACTTAGATCAAATTCAATCGAAGACAGTTCCAATGAATTTGCCAATCGGCCATCTCCTGGAGTTCCGGGTTAAAACGTGTCCAATTATTCGTATCTGGCGTGAAACAAATGGAAAACGCCGACAAGTAGAGCGCGATGCCTGGCTTGCACGTGTGAAGTCGGACGAGGAGATGAATGTTCCGGATTATCAGATGCCTGACCGAGAGACTGTCTACAGTCAGTGGTTCGTCGAATTGATCAATCGTCAGAAATCAGTTTCGCTGGTTGAAGCACACATGAGTGGATTAAAACTGGATCGTCTGGTAAGGAAAACCCGAAATAGAACTTCCGATCCTAATCAGTCAAAGCGTCTGGACCGACCTGTTGCTGTATTTCAGGGATTACTAAATATACAGAATTCCGAATCTTTCAATGACCTGTTGTACTGTGGAATAGGTCGTCATAAGTCTTTTGGATTCGGTATGCTATTATTGAAACCTGCTGGTGCAAGATAATGCTTAAAGGTCGACTTGGAATTGAAACTGCAAGGATACCGCATGCTGATCGGCACGGTCTTCTCTACCTAAGCAGAGGTACTTTATTTGTTGAAAACGGTACTTTGCGATTTGCAACTCCCGGTGATGGCGAAATTGGAACGGGTGATTACTCGATTCCATATCAAACGGTTTCCTTCATCCTAATGGGTCCCGGTAGTACGGTAACCCATGATTCTCTCAGACTCATGGCGTCACATGGTACTGGTTTAATTTGCGTTGGAGAAGGGAATGTCAAGTTTTATGCAAGCATGCCATTTGGACCGGGGGATTCCGAGATAGCCAGGCGACAGGTTAGACTATGGTCTGACGGAGAAGGATCTCGGATAGAAGTTGCCAGGCGTATGTATGGTATTCGTCTGGTTGAAGTGTTCCCACATGATTCTTTGGATGTTCTACGCGGAATCGAAGGTGTTAGGATGCGTCAATCCTACAAAGTTCTGGCAGATAAATTCGGAGTTTCCTGGAACGGGAGGGTGTATGACCGAAAACGTCCAAACGAAACTGATCTGCCGAACCAGGCAATCAATCATGCTGCAACATTTGTAGAAGCAGCAGCAATGATCGCTGTTGCAGCAACCGGAACGATCCCAAATTTGGGGTTCATTCATGAGGATGCGGCGATATCATTTTGTTTGGATATTGCCGATTTGTATCGAACGGAAATCACGATACCGTTGGCATTTCGAAGTGTCTCAATATTCCTTAAAAAATCAGGTACCGATCAATATAACACGACTCTTGAGAAGGAAATTCGATATGCTGCTGCGTCTGTTTTCAAAGAAGAGAAACTCATCAGCAGGATGATTGATTCTATAAAGTTGGTATTAAAAGATGACAATAGTAGTAACTCGTAATGTAGCACCGAGAGTTCGAGGTTTTCTGGCTTCTGTCATGCTTGAGATTGCTCCGGGTGTATATATTTCTCCAAGATTGAATCAAGGTGTTCGAGAAAGATTATTGGGGGTTTTGGACGATTACTGGATGGGCCAGTCAGACCAGGGTATTGTCGTCTGTTGGGAGAGCAAACAGGTCCCTTGCGGAATTGATCTTAAGATTTGGGGATCTCCGGTCCATTCGATCGAAGACATTGACGGTTTGTTTCTCTGTCGAAGAGCTCTTACAGACAATCAGCTTGACAGAATGAGAAAACTGATCTTTGAGAAGTGAAAAAATTCAGGGGACATAGAGCAGATGAAAATCGCCTATCCTATGTAGATTATTCGATTCATATATTTGCATTATTGACATATTATCAATATAATAAACCCTTCTTGTGATTTGTAAAAAAATCCTTGAAGGAAGGGGTTCCCCCGCACACGCGGTGATAGACCCTTTCCAAACGGCGCTTTCATCGCTCTAGCCGTGGTTCCCCCGCACACGCGGTGATAGACCCCAATGGGCGCGCCCCCGGACAGACGTTCGAGAGGTTCCCCCGCACACGCGGTGATAGACCTCCTCCAGATTGTTTGTATAACGGACATCTTCAGGTTCCCCCGCACACGCGGTGATAGACCCATGGTCGTCACCGGAGATAAAACCATAAGGCAGGTTCCCCCGCACACGCGGTGATAGACCTCCGATGACTGGGAAAAGAAATAGTTGAAATAAGGTTCCCCCGCACACGCGGTGATAGACCCAAACTGAACAAGTCCTATTCGTTTTTTTGTAGGGTTCCCCCGCACACGCGGTGATAGACCTTATCTTGAACACTTCCCATAACATCACTGAGAGGTTCCCCCGCACACGCGGTGATAGACCTTCATATTGTCGGATGTATTTCCAGTCTGGGGAGGTTCCCCCGCACACGCGGTGATAGACCTCGATGATGAAAAGTATCAATGGATTCCAGCAGGGTTCCCCCGCACACGCGGTGATAGACCTCACTCATTATTCCTATTTTTAGAGAAGGGAGTGGTTCCCCCGCACACGCGGTGATAGACCTATAGTAAAGCAACAAGGTCCATTCCTTATTTTGGTTCCCCCGCACACGCGGTGATAGACCGCTCCCGCAACTCATCCGTCGTCGGCGCAGTACGGTTCCCCCGCACACGCGGTGATAGACCTACACTGGCAGCATTTCAGGAAGCGGCGAAATAGGTTCCCCCGCACACGCGGTGATAGACCCTCAGGACCTTGCCGTCGAGCCGTTTCACATAGGGTTCCCCCGCACACGCGGTGATAGACCTGCTTTTTGGTTGATTCATTTTTCGATCTCCTAGGTTCCCCCGCACACGCGGTGATAGACCTCTGATAATGGCTGTCCGCATTTTAAGGGCGGTGGTTCCCCCGCACACGCGGTGATAGACCCCCGAAACGGCATATCATGGTTTGTTCAAAGTGGGTTCCCCCGCACACGCGGTGATAGACCTTTGTATGTCATTCGATGGTGATTTTCAAAAGGGGTTCCCCCGCACACGCGGTGATAGACCTGTTCCGCCTGATGGATCAAGTTTTGCAATCTCGGTTCCCCCGCACACGCGGTGATAGACCTGATTAAAAGAGATAACATGCCTTCCGTGCCGAGGTTCCCCCGCACACGCGGTGATAGACCCTTTATAATCTTTCACTTCTCATTCCCCTTGTTGGTTCCCCCGCACACGCGGTGATAGACCTTTGCTTACAAGTCAAGATATTATTTTACGGTGGGTTCCCCCGCACACGCGGTGATAGACCCTGCCAAAGGATAAGCCTCAACGGTCGCTGGTCGGTTCCCCCGCACACGCGGTGATAGACCCCATTGTGAGACGGCTTGTGGCGATATCTTCAAGGTTCCCCCGCACACGCGGTGATAGACCCCGGTTTATCGTTTCCAAGATTGCACAGATTGAGGTTCCCCCGCACACGCGGTGATAGACCTGACGATTTGATAAAAAATACTGACGCATCCATGGTTCCCCCGCACACGCGGTGATAGACCTTGCACACTGTACCCGATATCTTCAATTATGTGGGTTCCCCCGCACACGCGGTGATAGACCCCATCATATAATGCAGTAGATTTAATACGGAAAGGTTCCCCCGCACACGCGGTGATAGACCGTCTATGAATATGGAATGGAAAGCAGATGAAGGGGTTCCCCCGCACACGCGGTGATAGACCATATCATTACTGCCAGAATCATATTCTGTTGCAGGTTCCCCCGCACACGCGGTGATAGACCCTGTCCTTTTTCTCCAGCTCTATGATGTTCTCGGGTTCCCCCGCACACGCGGTGATAGACCTGGAATGCTCCCCACTCACTTTTTACCTTTGAAGGTTCCCCCGCACACGCGGTGATAGACCTCCGTTCCGTCAACGGCGGCACAAACTTGTTTAGGTTCCCCCGCACACGCGGTGATAGACCCTTCATCGGGATCACCGACCGAAGCGGACACACGGTTCCCCCGCACACGCGGTGATAGACCCCGCAAGGTCAAAATCTATCGGTATCGCAACGAGGTTCCCCCGCACACGCGGTGATAGACCCACCTACACTGGCAGTGGCTATGGCTACAACACGGTTCCCCCGCACACGCGGTGATAGACCTTTTTATGGTTCGTCACTCAAAATCGATGACGTGGTTCCCCCGCACACGCGGTGATAGACCCTCCGTCTGTTACGCTAACCACACCCATTAATAGGTTCCCCCGCACACGCGGTGATAGACCGGAGATCGAAACACATGGACCGGACTTCAGCCAGGTTCCCCCGCACACGCGGTGATAGACCGCGTTCCTGCTTCCGGCATGACGATGATGACAAGGTTCCCCCGCACACGCGGTGATAGACCTACCAATGGTAGTTTTATTTGGCAATGGCAAGTGGTTCCCCCGCACACGCGGTGATAGACCCATGAGCAATACGCCCTCTAAGGTGTGGCTGCCGGTTCCCCCGCACACGCGGTGATAGACCTGAAAAATGAAAGCATTGCCTTCCTGTGTCAGTGGTTCCCCCGCACACGCGGTGATAGACCTATAAACTACTTGGTAACATCATCATTGCCCTGGGTTCCCCCGCACACGCGGTGATAGACCCAGATTTGGCACACGCGTTATAATCGGCGTCCGGGTTCCCCCGCACACGCGGTGATAGACCCATTATTGTTAGCCCAACCGCCATAGACCCAGTGGTTCCCCCGCACACGCGGTGATAGACCTTATATGGGCCAGAACAGCTCAGGAAGCTATCGGGTTCCCCCGCACACGCGGTGATAGACCTGATCATTTAATGAGACTTGGAGAGGTTAAAAAGGTTCCCCCGCACACGCGGTGATAGACCGAGGACCGTGATCCTCTCCTACATCGGAGCAATGGTTCCCCCGCACACGCGGTGATAGACCCTCTTCAGACGGACACGGTTCAGGGTAAGTGGAGGTTCCCCCGCACACGCGGTGATAGACCTTTATACTGGTTTAATCCGGTCAATGAGCAGTTGGTTCCCCCGCACACGCGGTGATAGACCCCGCGTAAATAATCATATTCGAAGTCGTGTTCCGGTTCCCCCGCACACGCGGTGATAGACCTGTTTTTCCATCTGAGATATCACCATGATCACAGGTTCCCCCGCACACGCGGTGATAGACCCGTGCTTCCGGATCTTCCAACCCTCGAACTTTGGGTTCCCCCGCACACGCGGTGATAGACCGTGTAACGGCTCAGCAGGTCAGATTTTAAAGCTGGTTCCCCCGCACACGCGGTGATAGACCCATCGAGGACTACGAGACCTTCCACTTCGGCGAGGTTCCCCCGCACACGCGGTGATAGA
>JAFGEQ010000024.1 GCA_016931515.1 candidate division CSSED10-310 bacterium
GTCCCCATGGTGGATGCAGGGCGGGGTCGGCGTCGGAATCAGAGAATCCGCCCAAATCTCCACATCGTCGATATTCCAGCCGCAGTAAGCAACAATATAATCGGTCTCGCCCATCACCCAGCGGATATAGACAGTCGGCTGATCATCTGCAACTGTAGAAATATCATAAGTCATGGTTTGCCAGTCCGGATCGGTTAAAGTGCTTCCTGAATGACTCCATATATCTGTCCAGGCCATGCCGTCATTTGAAACACGGACGTACGCATGATCATACGTGCTGGATTCCACACCCAGCCACCGCATGAACCGTAACTCCACGTCTCCCAGGCCGGAGCAGTCAATTGCCGTTGTTGTCAGGTTCGTTTCCGGCAGATTGTTTTCATAGGCTCCAGCCAGGTTGTAACCATAGACATTCGGACCTGAATACCCGCTCGTCGGATCACCGCTATTGCCCTGGGGTGCGCCCCATGCCCATTGGTTCTCCGTTGTCCACATGGGATCCGTGTCCATATTCCAGTAGAACCGTCGGGCGAAGGTGGATGAAGTCACGTCAATCTGAAATGAGCTATAGCTGAAATAGGCTCCTGAACCGATTGCCAGTGTCAATGTCACTGTGGAGTGGTCTGGAGTTAACTCATCTGCCGTTACGGTGAAATGGGGAACCATGCTGAAGCTGCTGCTTTGAGGATCGATATCCGGGAATGACGCTTCGTTATCATCAATCGTGATGTAATCCGGCAGATCGGAACTCATCGTCGCGATGACCAGATGAGCCATTTGGTGACCGTTATTGATCAACTCAACCATTATTTGTGCCGTCTCACCGGGATCGAGGATGCCATCTCCGTCACCACTATCATCCAGTATCATGTATTCCCCGATCGTTATATCGGGAGCCGCGATTGTCTCGACGAATGACGTTGAACCGCTGTTCTCGTTGCTCATCCAGCTGATGGTGAACGGAATCGACTCACCATCGATTGCCTCCGGGATCACATAAAATGCGTATTCGGATTGTGAGCTGCCGGAACCACTCTGCGGTATATCAGGAAATGAGCTGCCGGAGTTCATAATTGTGATGTTTGGATTTGTCGTTGAGAGAGAGGCAGATACTCCGGTTGCCGGCATACCTATATTATGAAGGGTGAGCGACATATTGATCAGTTCACCCGGATTGACGACACCGTCATCATTTCCGGCACACGAATCATCAATAATATGGCTTTCGTAAACCAAAATCGGCACATCACAGGGAGCGGTGTATGAAACCAGTACATCGTCGATATTCCATCCGCAATAAGCAATGATGGAATCGCTCGGGCCCATCCCCCACCGGAGGAGTACCTGGCTGTAGCCGGCAGCCCAGTCAGACACATCGTATTCCTGGTAGGACCATGTCGTTTCCTGCAGGGTTGTCCCAACATGTTCCCATACGATATTCCAGGTGATGCCGCCATCATTGGAGATTTCAATCGACGCATGATCCCATGATGAACTCTCCACACCCAGCCAACGCCAGAAACTCAAGTAAGTCTGCGTTGCACCCGAGCAATCAAAGCTACCGGTTGTCATATATGTTGCGGGTAAACTGTTCTCATATGTGCCGGCGAGATTGTACCCGACGACGGTATCTCCAGTGAATCCGGCTGACGGATCGCCGCTGCTTCCGAGTGGCACTCCCCAGGCCCATAGCCCGCTATACGTCCACCCGGGATCGGTATCCATAGAGGCTGTCAGCAGCTGCATCAATTGAAGCGTAGTAAAACTATAATAACTTCCGCCATTGTCATCAATCGCGATATTCCCATGCTGATCCATGCTTCGGACAAAAAAGTAATATTCAGTGCAGGGATCCAATCCATCCAAAATGATCGAATGGTCCAGAGTCAGCGAGGTCTGTTCGATCATATTTGAAGGAGGGATCGATTCCCCCCAGAATAGAGCGGTGTCCGCCGGTTCGCTGGTGACCCATGAAACGGTTGCTTTCTCAATTTCCACGTCGCTGACTGTGAGACTGGAAATCACCGGTCCGATACAGTCGACGTCTGCCGTATCGCTGACATCGACAGGAAAGCCATCGCAATCCTCATCGTGATAGTGGGCTGTGATCACATCCTCATGCGCCACCAGCAACCATCCAGGCCCTGACATTGTTTCTGACGTCGTTACAGAATTGAAAAACACGGATGTATCCGGGCCGGTTTCATTCAATACAACCGTCTGTGGCACAGGATCCGAATCGGAAGAAATATCTGCCTCCACTGATTCAACCACATCGGGATTAACATTCAAATCGGAGTCGAACACCCTGATTTCGACGATCGAACTGCAAGTGTATCCCTGCCGGTCCAGAACAATAACCCCACAACCTGCCGGCGCAACCATAACGATCGATTCCTGCGGTATCAGATTCTGCCCATAAACCGTGATGATCATGTCCCCGATCGTCGTGGGCGCAATATCAAGAACAGCAACACCAAACGCGTCAGTATCGGCGATCTGATGCACGTCTCCCGTTTTGTATGCGCAGACATAGGCACCTTCTACCGGCATACCGCCTGAAGTGACCGTAACAGTGAACGGAACCGGAGCCATTGGAGCGGTCGGCAGGTGGTCGACATCCGGAGCGATGGCAGCATCGGAGCGAAACATTGCGGAACAGTCACCGAACAGAACGTATTGGTTCATGACTTCTTCCGTATTCGTTCCCGTTCCAAATACATCGAACATATGCAGGTATCCGTTACAGGTCATCTGCCCGAACAGGTAATCACCGCCGGGGATCGTTCCCGGCGTGTCGCCGCAAACGGAATAAGTGACACCCCATGCCATCACTGCAGGTTCATCCCATGAGCATGAGGTCGATGCGCTGAACATACTGACGGCACCCTTACCGTCATTCTTCATCCATCGCTCCGCAAAACAATCCGATGATCCGGTAAAACTGCCGTTGGAACAGGAAACATCCATAATAAATGGATTTAAATCTACATTAGTGAGAGCATCAACATCGCTGTTTGTGAAATTGGGAGCGGACCAGCTCGTACCACTGCCATGGCCTATGTAGCTGAGCCAGAAACGGCCATCGTTGACGGCGGCAGAAATTTCATCTGCCCCATGACCCATCGACTGATAGATTCTATCCGCGACTGCATCCGTATTGTGGGCAAGAAAACGTGCCTCAATTTCCTGTGAGTATTCTTCATCCGATGGATCGGATCCTTCACTCGAAGCCAGTCCGGCAAACCGATTCAGCCAATCAGTCTGAGGAGGTGTCAGTTCATATGTAAGAATTTTATCGATTTGTGAATTCAACTCCGAGACTGAGAGCGCTGAAATTCTGGAGATGAAAACATCGGGATATAAATCCTCGCCCTCCAGCAGTGTGAACATTGAATCGGATGCACAACTACCGATCCCGGTTAACGGCTCGAGTTGCGGAGCGTCGCCGACCAGCAGAATATAGACAGGTTGGGGATTCCAGGTTGCCCAGATATTCTGAATATATGATTGAATCGCCGTTGCACTCGTTCCGGTTTCCGTCGAACTGACTATCGTCACATCGATACCGCGCTTTGTCTTCCATTCAATATAAGAACTCATCTCGGATATGAATGCATCGTGGCAGATGATCAGCATGGGTTCCGCATCGGTTCTCTGTTCCATGTTTAGAAGTTCGAAATTCGACAGGTTTTTCCGGTAGAGCGGCTGAAATGCAGGAAATACGGCTCTGCAACCAATGTCGGAGCCACTGTCTGAAAGAATTTCGAGTTCCATTTGAGTAACGATCCTCACCTCACCGGTAACAGGATTAAACTGAACCGGGGTGATGGTGACCGTGACAAACCTGAAATCGCGTAGACATGCATCTTCGGTGATAGCAGCGACATCTGCAGGATAATAATCATTTTCGTTATAGACGGTCTGATCGATTGTGAACGGTGGTTTCTCCTGCGTACGTTTATAGACTGGTTGTGCCGGAATTATCGTATAACCCTGAAAAATGGTATCCGAAATGACATTGACATTCAGATGCACTCTCGTATCTCTCGGAACAATAATATTCTTGCGGATTGCCGGCACAAGCGGGCAGCCGGATCTGCTTAAAATTCCTGCTCCCGGCAGATCGATTTGCTGGTATAAAACTCCGGATTCCTCATTCTCAGTCACATTGATGCCGGGTATCGTTACCTCGATAAGTGTCCTGCTTGAATCAGCAGCACTGATCCGGGTATCCACCGTTTGTAAAATATCCGTCTTCCCCGTGATCGGTATCCAGGCAGCCAAGCTTGTCGCCGCAAAGAGATTGACGAACAGTATTATCGATGCGTTACGGGTAAATCTCATGGCATCCTCCTTATTTTACTGATCTTTTAGTCACCGTTATAACTATATAGATTTCAGTCGGAAAAGCCAAATGAAACCCGCTTGATCTTTATCGGGTTGTTGACTTGACAGTGGAGCTGGAATACGTTGGTTTTCCATGCATCGAACGGCGGTTTGATGGTTTGAATTCATCTTTTTCAATTATTCCGGCGTTATCAGGAGGTTTTCATGCTGAACTACTATGACAAGGATCCTCGTCTTGAGAAATGGGCTGAAGTTATTGTTGATTTTTGCACACAAGTTCAGGCTGGTGAACGAGTGGAAATTACTGGTGAGATTCAGGGTGAGCCACTCATGCTCGCATTGTACAAACGCTGTCTGGAGCGGGGAGCGTTTCCAGTGTTGCGCCCAGTCTTCTCCGAGGCTGCCGAGATTTTTTACCACACTGCGAACGAAACACAGCTCACCGATGTATCACCGGTTTCGATTTTTGATGCAGAAAATACACAGGTTTCCTTGCATGTATTAGCGGAGTCCAACACGCGGAATCTGACAGGGATTGATCCCGCAAAAGTGTCCAAAGTCCGGAAGGCAAGGCAGCATCTGTCAAGAATCCGCAAGGAGACGATACGATGGAATATAACCAGTTACCCAACGCATGCGTATGCTCAGGATGCCGCGATGTCGATCAGGGACTTGGCCGAACTCGTATTTTCGGCTGGTTTTCTGAATCGACCCGACCCATTGAAAGCGTGGCAAAATTTAAGAGAGAAGCAACGGGTTATCGCCGCCATGCTCACTGGTACGCGCACATTCCGTGTAGAGACAAAAGGATGCGATTTGTCGATGGGTGTAGAAGGCAGACGAATTTGTGAAAGTTCAGGAGCTGTCAACATGCCGGACGGCGAGATTTACACCGGTCCGGTGGAGAACGCTGTCAATGGGCGGATCAAGTTCTCATTTCCAGGCTATTTTATGGGTCAGGTTGTAGAGGGTATCGAACTGGAGTTTAAAAATGGGCGAGTAATCAGTGCGACGGCGGACAGCAATGAAGTGTTTCTTCGGGAGATGCTGGAAACCGATGAGGGTGCCCATTACATCGGAGAACTAGGGATTGGCACGAACTGGGGAGTCACCCGATTCACGAAGAATCTGCTGTTTGATGAAAAAATGGGGGGAACAATCCATCTCGCACTAGGTGATGCATACCGTGAGACGCTTGGGGAGAACCGTTCAGCCATCCATTGGGACATTCTGCATGATCTGCGACAGGGAGGCCGTCTCTATGCCGATGCAGAAGTTTTAATCGAAGACGGTCTGTTCGCAGGACGGTTTGCCGATGCCTGGAATCGTCCGGATTGACCGGGAACAATTTGCAGGCGACAATGAAAAGTGTGCGTGCGGTTTGACCTTGACATATCTGACAACAATCTCGGTATCAGTCGAATAAATTTTATTTCTGAGTTTGTAAATAATCTGTTATACTTTTTCTGGTAGGAAATGACAGGATAGCATAATGACCGATAGAGCGGGTTCGGACGATATTGTACGGATAAAGTCTGTCTTTCAGGATATCGCCCATTATATCAGCGATTCAGTCCTGATTGCAGACAGCCGTGGTTGTGTCCTCTATATGAATCCGCAGGCATTTAAATTGACCGGAACCCGCACTCATCAAATTACGGATCTGCGGATTGATGAGTTGATCGAGATCAGAAATCCCGACAAACAGGAACTTTTTCCAGCCGACTTACTGGGTGTTCAAAGTAATTGTGAGATTGTGTTGCCTGCAAACAGTTTTTTCCGTTCACATTCCGGACAGCAGGGTTTCATCACCGGAAAAGCAATCATCAAGGTTTTGAACGATGGGACGACACTGTGTATCCTTGTGCTGCACAGGGATGAATCGTATTACAGAAGTGTGTTTAACGGCATCCCGGATGTTATTGGAATTCAGGACAATCGATACCGGGTCATCGAGTATAATGAGGCTGGATACCGCTATCTGAATATGACTCCACAGCAGGTTGAAGGAAAAACCTGTTTTGAACTGCTCGGGAAGAATAATCCTTGTAATCCGTGTGCAACCTGCCGGTGTATGGATACTTGCAGACCTGAGAGGACCGAAAAATTTGTTGACGGAACGAGTACATGGCTGGATTGCCGTTCGTATCCAATACTTGATGACCAGGGCAGTGTAGTCAATGTAATCGAGCATCTTCGAGACATCACTGAGCAGAAGCGGACTGAAGATGCGATGATCAGGATGGAGGAAGATCTTAGAACAACACTTAATTCGATTGGTGATGCAGTTATTGCGACAGATATGGAGGACCGGATAATAAGGATGAATCCCGCTGCGGAAATCCTGACCGGATGGAATCGGGATGAAGCGCGGGGCAAACCCTTAAAAGAAGTAATCACGTTACACCGTTTAAAGGGATCCGGCCGATTGAAGGATAATACGGAGTTGAGTCCGGCAGATAATGACATCGATTCGGTCGCTGATTGTCTGTCGCTTAAATCCAGGGATGGGAAAGTCCGCCAGATATCTTATTCAAGAGCGCCGATGCGCGATCCATCCGGCAAGGTGAGCGGAACGGTCATTGTGTTTCGGGATATCTCGAATGAGTATCGCATTCGGGAGGAACTCCGTGAAAGTGAAGAACGATTTCGTAATCTGGCTGAATTATTGCCGGTCGGGCTGTTCGAATGCGATCGTAACCTACGGCTGACGTTTGTGAATTCTGAAGCATTACGGATGTTCGAGTATACCCAGAGTGATGTACAGAATGGCTTGAATGCGATGGATCTCATCAGTGAGGAATCTCATGCATTTGCCGAAGAGACAAGCCGCAGGCGATTCAGTGGTGAGGTTATCCCTGTCGTCGAGTATCTCTGTCGGAAAAAGAATGGGACTCCCTTTCCTGTGCTGCTGTATATCACGGCTATTCAGAATGATGAGAATGTTTACATTGGCCTGCGAGGTGTATTGATCGATATAACAAGGCGCAAGGAACTTGAAGAGGAGCTAAAAAACCTGAGTATGCGGGACGCATTGACCGGTCTTTACAACAGAGCGTTTTTTGAGGAGGAGATGCAGCGTTTGAAAACCACTGGGATGCATCCTCTCAGCATCGTTGTTTGCGACATTGATGGGCTGAAACTGATAAACGAAACGATGGGGCACAGGAAAGGCGACGAATTGCTGAAAGTGACAGCAGAAATTTTGCGAAAGGCTTTTAAAAACAATAATGTCATCGCTCGTATTGGTGGTGATGAGTTCGCCATTCTGTTACCTAAAACCAAAGAAAGCATCACCGACGAATTGTGCAGGCAGGTTCAAAAAGAAACAGATCTCTACAATTCCTTGTTTAAGGACATATACGTATCAATTTCAGTTGGATACGCTGTCAGCAGTCAAACCGCTTCAGATCCAACCGAGTTATTTAAAATTGCCGATCACAATATGTACCGAGCCAAGCTCCATCAGAGCCGCAGTTCTCGAAGTGACATCATTCAAGCTCTTGTAAAAACATTGGAAGCCAGGGATTACGTTGCGGATGGGCATGCTGCCCGACTCCAAATTCATGTCAGCGCGATCGGCCATAAGCTCGGTCTTTCCGATGCAAGGCAACGTGATCTGAATATCCTATGTCGTTTTCATGATTTAGGCAAAGTAGGAATTCCTGACCGGATTTTAATGAAAAAAGGTCCCCTGACCCCCGAAGAATTTCACGAGGTTAAGGGGCATTGTGAAATCGGTTATCGGATTGCCCTGACTGTTGCAGATCTGGCGCCGGTCGCCGATTACATCCTGAAGCATCATGAAAGCTGGGACGGGACAGGATACCCACTTGGATTGAAGGGAGTAGACATTCCGCTTGAAAGCCGCATTCTTGCCATCGTTGATTCATTTGATGCAATGACTCATGATCGACCCTATCAAAAAGCCTTGACCAAGGAGGCTGCCATAAAAATACTCAAGGACAAGGCTGGAAAACACTTCGATCCGTACCTGGTTGATGTATTTCTATCGATAATTGATCCAAGATGACCTTGCTGATAAACACAACCCTTCATTATCTCATGATTGCCCTGTCGTGACACGCCTGCTGCTATGTAACCCGCCGTGGACCCGTAATGCGGAACCTCCTCTGGGACTGGGGATGATCCAGGGAGATCTGTTGAATTGGTGTAAAACGCGAGTTCCGGATATGCAGAGCCGGATTCTGGATCTCAATGCCCTGGCCGCATGGAGAATTCCACAAAACGTCCTCGATAATGGTTCCAGAAAATGCCATCGTGCATGCATCCATCGCGAAAATACGTTACATCAACTCTCCGACAGAACCGGCTACCGATCATATGCCCACTATCAAACAACGATGCAGTTTTATGCCGACCTTTTGTCATGTAACACCGTAAAACAGTCATTGAAGCTGACACCCGGCGATTTTGTGGATGGCAGATTTCCGGGGTTTGATGGCGAGTCGATCCGAAGGATGATCCTGACACAAGATAATCCACTACTCAACCCGGTCATACCTGATCTGGAAGACATCTTGACTGACTTCCACCCCGATCAGGTTGGAATATCTGTTACATATCGCAGTCAATTATCGCCCGGATTAGCCCTTGCCGGATGGTTTCGAAGTCGTTTTCGTTCTCTTCCGATTGTAATCGGCGGTGCTTTTATGGCTTGCCTGCCGTTAGATGGCCGGGAAGCAATAGCAGAGGAAAACATCATCGTTCATGTTGGCAGAGGGGAGGACTATTTCCGGAGTATTTTCGCTGCTGGTGGAACAGATACCCACTTGGGATTTTCAGAGCCTGATTTTACTGGCGTAGATTTTTCTCTTTATTTTTCACCGGTTTTGACTCTCCCGATGATCACTTCCCGAGGATGTTACTGGGCAAAGTGCGAATTTTGCGACGAGTGTCGCGAGACATTTCGAATGGATGATTGCGATCACCTGCTTAAGCGGATGATGTCTTTAGTCTGCAAATATGGGGTTCAACACATCCATTTTTGCGATCACGCCATTCCGCCGGTCATCCTTCGTCAGATCGCCGGATCAGATTTGTCAATCAGGTGGTCGGGATTCGTCAGAGCGACAACGGAATTGACGGACATGGCGTTTATCCGTCAGCTGGCAATATCCGGTTGTAACATGCTGCAGATAGGATTCGAAAGCTACGATAACGGCATACTTTCCGCGATGAACAAGGGGGTCAATCCGGAGCATTATCCAACCATCATCAGGAATTGCAGAAAGTTCGGAATTCGAACATATGTCTATTTGATGTTTGGTTATCCGGGGCAAACGATCGAACACTGTGAAGGGACATTGGAATCGATGAAGAGAATGCCTCCGGATTTCCTGAATGCTGCAATTTTCCGTCTTCCTCCCGGTGCTCCGCTGGCACGTGATCGGTTCACAGTGAAAAACGGCGTTACCGATCAGCATTCTCCCGGACGATTATACTGTGATGTTCAGTCCGACGCACTCTTTCTGCCCGACCTGAGACGTTGGTTGTCGAAACGATTCAAGAGCGACGAGACCATCCGGAAGATAATAAAAAATACACCGCACTACTACAAATCGAGTCATGCGGTGTATTTCAGAGCAGATAATGCTTACTGATTCATCACTGAAGCAGCTTCAATCCTGATTTTTCCATTCTCGAAATTGAAGCCCTGGACATCATCACGAATCTTATCCAATGAGATCAGTGCATCACCGGACGCTTCGGGTTTGATTTTGAAGCTGAAGGAAGCGATGGATCCTTCACTGCCTGTTTTGATCGCTGTTTTGACACAGAAACCTCCAACAGAAATCTCTCCATCCGACTTTTCATTGATATTGAACATCACCCATCCGGGATTCAATGATCCATCCGCCCAATCGATGTACTGGAGTTTGCTTGTGTCATATTTAAGCGTAATCGTAACAGCATCAACCTCCGTCATTGCATTACCTATCATCAAATCAATATTGATGACATCGCCCGGAGCGCCTGATGCAGACGTCAACCATATCCGGTCACCCTGCGGCTTGGATAACTCCTGTGAACCAGCCGAATTTTCAGCCAGTACCGGTAACACCATGATCAGAGTCAGCAAAATCGTTATAGATATCCTTTTCATTGCAGCTTTTCCTCCTGTGCGGTTGCCGGAATTCCCTCCGAACAAGCCGATTGAAATTGTCCATCACCTTCTGATCGTATTAATCAAAAAGGTGCCGGGTGTCAAGAAGCCGGCAATCCGATCAACACACAATTGCCAATGCTCCCTAAAAGGCTCATGCAAAAACCGTGAAACATAGCCTCCCATAAAAAAAACAGTGTGTTCCTGGATTATAATTCGATCTCAACCCGGTTACACATTCAGATTGTCCAGCACCAATGTCCATTGCCAGACTCGAATGTCCAGGTAGTGTTTGAGCAATTTGAAATCTTTGATCTGATCGAGATTTAAGGCCGCCATTTTTTTTAAAAGTTTATTTCCGGCAATTACTGATGGGGCGATCCGATGTCTGGTTGCTGCCCGATCGCGCGAGATCTGCAATTGCCTGAAAAGATTCACATTGTAATCCGGTTCGGTTTCTCTAAATTCTGCGGGGTATTCCGGCAAATCGCCAACCGGGATCCGGACCGCAGACAATACAATATCGATAATTTCTTTCCGATAGGCAGGACTGATATCCTTCAAAATCGACTTCGGCGGCTCTGTACGTTTCGCAGCATATCCCGCCAATTCCGTCAGTTTCTCATCCTTAAAAATGCGGAACACCGGTAGATCACATCTTTCTGCCATTCGTTCCCTGAAGGCAAACAGCTGATAAACTGCTTGTAAATAATTTGGATCTCCGTTCTCATGCCGAATGAACCGCCAAAATCCAAGCCGTTCCTTTTTGCTAGGTTGCCAACGGGTCGTTTCCAGGTGGGTGAATTCCTGGCAAGCCCAATCCCATCGCTGATTCTGCAGAAGCTCGTTGTAAAGCATATCTTTCAGAGGCAATAAAAATCGTGTGTCCGACGCTGCATAGATCAAGGCATCTTTGCTGAGTGGTCGACGACTCCAGTTATATTTTTGGAATTTTTTACTGAGAGAGATTTCGAACCGTTCCTTGATAATTCCAGCGAGACCTATCTGCCGGCTTCCGAGTAATTCCAATGCAATTTTTGTATCAAAGATATTGGTCAAACGAACACTGAAATCACGATCCAGGCTTCTCAAATCAAAATCAGCACCATGAAGTACCTTCCGGAAACCGGTTGTATTGATGGCGTGCCACAACGGGTCAAGATTTGAGATGCAAATTGGATCGATAATCCAATCCTCTCTATCAGTGGAGATCTGAATCAGACACACCCTGTCACGGTAGTGATGCAGGGAATCCGCTTCCATATCAAGTGCGATCTCGGAGCTGTCTTGAAGGGCTTCAAGCAGTTTTTCCAGTGAGTCACTCGATTGAACCGGTATTATCATCCGCTTATCAAGCTGAGCTGTTTCTACCATGGATCCATCTCCGGGTCCATCATCCCACATACGCCTTGTTAACACAAAGCTGGAACTGTTCTGGTACCCTTCGATTCAAACTCCGAATCTCAGACAGGCATAGGCCGATTGCGGACTGGCCGACATAGCTCTTTACAAGCCTAAAAAAGAATTTCAAAACGGATAACGTGATCTCATTTCTTGGAATTACTTTTGAAGTTTTGCCCAGGTATCCTTCAATGTAACTGTCCGGTTGAAAACCGGATATCCTGGCCGGGAGTCACGATCGGCACAGAAATACCCGTGTCGGATGAATTGGTATCTCGCCTCCGGATTAACATTTTCCAGGCTCTGTTCAAACAATGCGGTTCGGATAGTACTGATGGAGTTCGGATTGATTGAGTCGGTAAAGTTTGTACCCTCCGGAACATTGAGAGGATCGTCTGTCAAAAAAAGGTGATCGTATAACCGGACCTCCCCCCGTACCGCATGGGAAGCGGAAACCCAATGAAGGGTACCCTGCACTTTTCGCCCGTCCTTTGTCCAGCCGCCACGGCTTTCCGGATCATGATGGCATCGAAGCTCAACGATCTCTCCCGACTTGTCCCGGATGACATCGTCGCAAACAATGTAATACGCATGTTTCAGACGTATTTCTCTTCCCGGAGCCAGGCGGAAGAATTTTTTGGGCGGATTGTCCATGAAATCCGCAGCTTCGATATAAATCTCCCGGCTGAACGGCACTGTGCGATACCCCATCGTCTCGTCTTCCGGGTTGTTTAGAGCATCCAGCATTTCAACCTGATTATCAGGATAACTTGTTATGACCACTTTCAGAGGATCCAGCACCGCCATAACTCTCGGGGCTGTAAGGTTTAAATGTTCACGTACGCAATACTCCAGCATTGCATAATCTACTGTGCTGTTTGCTTTCGAGACGCCGATTTTTTCGCAAAAGGATCGGATCGCTTCCGGAGAATAACCTCTTCTGCGAAGCCCGGAGATCGTCGGCATCCGCGGATCATCCCATCCGGCCACGAATCCTTCTTTTACTAGAGTCAGAAGTTTCCGTTTACTCATGACAGTGTGCGTCAGTGCGAGCCTGGCGAATTCGATCTGCTGTGGTCGATAAGTATCAAGCGCTTCGAGAAACCAATCATATAACGGTCTGTGGTCTTCAAATTCCAGAGTACAGATGGAGTGAGTTATTCTTTCGATCGAATCCTCGAGCCCATGAGCCCAGTCATACATCGGATAAATACACCATGCGTCTCCAGTGCGGGGATGAGTCGCCCGTGTGATCCGATACATCACCGGATCCCGCATATTCAAGTTGCCCGAGCCCATGTCAATTTTAGCTCTCAATGTTCGCAATCCATCCGGAAATTCACCCGCCCGCATTCTTCGAAACAAGTCCAGGTTTTCCGAAACGGTTCTATTTCTGTAAGGACTTTCTCGCCCAGGCTCCTTAAGTGTTCCCCGATATTCACGAATTTCTTCCGGTGTCAGATCACAAACATACGCATGACCGGATTGAATTAACTGCTCTGCAAAATGATACATCGTCTCAAAATAATCGGATGCATAATAAAGCCGATCCTCCCAGTCGAATCCCAGCCAGCGAACATCCTGAGTGATAGCATCAATATATTCCTGCTCTTCTTTGACCGGGTTTGTATCGTCAAATCGAAGATTGCAGAGTCCACCATATTCACGAGCCAAACCAAAATTCAGGCAAATTGATTTTGCATGTCCGATATGAAGGTATCCGTTCGGTTCAGGAGGAAACCGTGTGTGAATCCGCCCATCAAAACGCCCATTTCTATTGTGTTCGTTAATAATATTTTTTATGAAATGTGATCCTGTCCCATATTCGAGAGACCGAATGTCCTCGGGTGATGTTGATGATGATGTCATGGCTGATTTCCCTCTCCATTAGTTTGATGACGGACTGAATTCCACATATCCCATCTCTCTTCCAGCTTCTTCATCTTTTTCCGACCGACACTCCCCAACCTGTCGATCGAATCCATAATTCTCCGACGCGTCATATCCCGACCCAAAAGCGCCATGGATTCATATAACGGGGGAGCAACCGTCATCCCACTGATCGCAACGAACAGCACAGAGGTGACATCGCGGATTGGCAATTCCCAGAACGCTGCAACCAATTCCAACGCAGTCTGCAAATTTCCCGGTATCCAATCCGTCAGCGTTTCCAGCTGGAATATAACGGTCTGCAGCATCTCGGCAATCTCGCCAGGGTCTTTATCATGTCCAGTTAACAATGCGGTGTCGTAACTTACATCCGTTGCCAGGAGAAACGAGCACGCCGGGATGAAATCTCCAAGGGTATGCAGGCGATTTTGCATCATTGGAATCATTCTGGATAAAAATTCCGGATTGATCCGCCATCCAGTAAACTTCAGCCAAAGTTGGTCCGGTGTATAGTTTTCCCGTAGATAGCGCGCATTCAGCCACCGCAATTTCTTAAGATCGAAAATACTGCCCCCAAGACTGACGCGATCGATATCAAAATCGGAAACAAAATCATCGAGTGTAAATTTTTCCTCCTGATCCGGTCGGGAATAGCTCATCAATCCAAGGTAATTCAGCAATGCTTCCGGCAGGAATCCGGCGTCCCGGTAATAATCGATAGAAGTCGGGTTCTTTCTCTTGGACAGTTTGGATCCATCCGGGTTAAGCAAAAGGGGGAGATGAATGAATTCCGGAATCTCCCATCCGAACGACTGGTACAGCAGTACATGCTTGGGAGTTGATGGAACCCATTCCTCACCACGGATAACGTGTGTTATCCTCATCAGATGATCGTCAATTACGTTGGCGAGATGATAGGTTGGATATCCATCACTCTTCATTAGTATCTGGTCGTCGATCTGGTTGTATTCATAACGAATTTCCGATCGAAGCCGATCGTTGATCACACATGTTCCTTCATCGGGCACCCGCAGTCTGATCACAAAGGGATCATTGTTTTGAAGGTGGTTTTCAATCTCCGCTTCCGATAAATTACGGCATCGACCGTCATATCCCTCAGGCAATTTGTTCTGATGCTGCAATTTCCGCATTTCCGCCAATCGATCAGCAGTGCAAAAACAACGGTAAGCTTTCCCTTTGTCAATCAAAATCCGGATATGCTCGCGATAAATGACAGTCCTCTCGCTTTGCCTGTACGGACCAAACGGACCTCCAATGTCCGGACCTTCATCCCATTGGATACCCATCCATTGAAGTGCACGAAAAATTCCGCTCTCATACTCGGGTCGGGATCTGCCCTGATCAGTATCCTCGACTCGCAGAACAAATAAGCCATTATGATGACGGGCGAAAGCCAGATTGAACAATCCCATATAAGCCGTCCCGACATGCGGACTGCCTGTAGGACTCGGAGCGATGCGAACTCGTATTGTCATGCCTGTATTCTCCCTTGGCTTGTCAACAATCAATGCAGGGATGAAAGTTTACTTAAAAATCCGGAAAAGAAAAGTCTCCTGATCAGAATTGCGTTCCCGGCCTTCCCTTCATCTGGAAAAAAAGATCATCCTGCTTTGGGGTGTTTTTGTCTGTAGTCGAGGATTGCAGCATGCAGGGCGTCCGCTCCGAGATTTGAACAGTGCAATTTCTGGGGAGGCAATCCTCCCAGATGTTCCGCAACCATCTCGTTCGTTATTGCAAGAGCCTCACCGAGCGTTTTGCCTTTCGCCATTTCACTGACCATGCTGGATACCGCAATAGCTGCTCCGCATCCGAATGTCTTATATCGGATATCCTCTATAATCTCAGTTTCGGGATTCACATGTATATGGAATACCATCATATCGCCACAGGTTGGATTACCTACCTGTCCGACACCATCCGGATTCTCCAATTCACCCACATTCAACGGATTGGCAAAGTGCTCCATAACCTTATCGGAATACATATATTAGCTCCTTTCGTAATATCTGATGCTGTCCGGAAGATCCGTCCGGAGCATGATTCATCATCCCGGCCACAATGGTGACATCGCACGCAATCGTTTGACGATATCAGGCAATTCATTCTCCACCAGGATGATGTCGTTTTCAGTTGTGTCGTTGCATAGAGAGAATACGATAGAACCCTGGGCATCGGTATGTTCGATACCAAGTGCCAGCAACACCGGAGATATCTTCAGATCCTTTGCTGTACAGGATGACCCACTGGCAGCCTGAATGTTTTTCATGTCAAGGAGTAGAAGCAGAGCCTCTCCCTCAACGTATCGAATAAGGGCTGATACATGCCCGGGTATTCGGTACTCAGGATGGCCAGTCAAGACCACATCCTCGATTGATCGCAATGTCGATTTAAGTCGATCGACCAAATGATTCTTTGTTTCATTTCTCTCTGTCATTTTCGCTTTGGCATGTTGGCAGGCAATGCCCATACCGACTACAGCAGGTATATTTTCGAGACCGGGACGCCTGTGCCGCTCCTGAATGCCGCCATTCAACATCGGGACAATCGAGACGCCTTTCCGAATGTAAAGAGCTGCCGCTCCCGGAGGTCCCCCCAGCTGCGTCCCGGCAAAACTCAGAGCATCGATATGAAGTCGATCAACATCGATGGGCATCCATCCCGCAGCATCGACAGCGTCTGTGTGAAACAGAACATTGTGTTCTCTGGCTAAACACGCGAGCGATGGGATATTCTGCATTGTCCCAATCTCCGGATTAGCCATCTGAACCGAAGCCAGCAGTACACCGGAATCCAATGCTTTTTTATAGAATTCAAGATCGATCACACCCTGTGAATCGACCGGGATAACAACGCTCTCAAACCCTTCTTTTTGCAGAGAACGGACAGTGTTCATGACGGAGGAATGTTCGATTGCTGAGACCAGTATTTTGCGCTCGTTCCGGGACTTGGCAGCGGAATGAACTAATCCTCTGATTGCGAGATTGACTGATTCGGTACCGGTCGCCACAAAAGTAAGATCTCTTGGATCTGCTTCGATCAGGTTCGCCGTTTGTTCTCTAGCCTTATCCAACGCCTGCCTGGCTTTCGAACCCATTCGAGTCGGACTGTTCGGATTCAAACCAATCCATGCAAGACAGTCTGCCATGGCACGGGTTACATCCGGTAATAAAGGGGCAATGGAAATGCGATCGAGATACGCCATAAAATCTCCTTTCAGATTCACCTCGCGTAGCACTTAGACCCGCCAGGTTGTCACCGGTTTCAGAATAATCGTGTCTCCTCATCGAATCAACTTTCTGTCTTTCTTGATAAATTAACCTCATTTGTGATAATTTGCTGTTGATCTGTAATGTTTATCAACAGACTGCCGTTGGAAATGGAGAAAAAGAGCGATGATTAAGCGGAGTATTCTTGTACTGGAAAGAAATGAAAAAATCCGCGCTACACTTCGCGTCGCCATCAAGAAGGCAGGATTCGCCTATTTCGAGTTGGAATCAAACGACCAATTGTTTAGATTTTTAAACACCACCCCGGTCGATATCATTCTAATCAATGCATCTCAGCAGGGATTAGGGGCACGCTCGATTTGCAGTATTGTCCGAAATGACCCGCAATACAAACGTTTTCCTTTGATCATTCTTTACGGAAAACAGGGTAAAGTGTCCCGGATGGATTATATGAATCAGGGAGCGGATGATTTCGTCATCATGCCATTCTCACCTGTCCAGCTGATGGGGATCATCAAAGCGAGACTGCGACCGTTGGGGGAAACTGTCGTTCAGTCACTTTCGGTGATGGATCGTGCGTTGAAAAAGAGTAAATCCCGCTTCTTTGTTCCTCCCCTCGACAGCAAAGGCAACCTGGAAGTCACACCTCCGGCCAGTGTCTTTTCCAGATTGTTCATTCATAATGAATCCGGGATACTGGATTTGATTATTGATAAGGAAACCCGGACTTTGTATTTCAAAGGTGGCGATCTGATTTATGCTGAAACGATGTCGCGGAAAGACGACATTGCCGACTACCTTGCCCGTTACAGGGCAGGGTCTGGATCAGGAAAGGAGATTGTGGCGGCACGGGCGCAAGCCGGTGGACCCAAGAGTGATCCCAATACATATGCGATGATTTTGAAGGAATCCCGGTTGATGGACCCCACGGATTTTGGATGGTGGTTGCGCATCTACCAGGTTGACATGATGGCGGACCTTTTTATTAAGCCGATGGGGGTTTATCAGTGGCAAAGCCTCGATATCCCGGAATATGCCACACAAACGACTCTCGATCCGTTTCCCACACCCCGGATCGTGTTTGAGGGCATCCGGCGAGTAAAGAAATGGTGGGCGCATCGGGAATTATTGCCGGATCAAAAGAGTATTCCTCACCTGTCTCCGGATTTCTATGAGAAAGCAAAGGATTACGGCATGACAGCCAGGGAAGTGGCCATGATGCAGATTGTCAACGGCAAGCGTACTCTTCGGACGATCGGCGAAATCTGTCATCTGGTATCGCCACAGATTGAAAATTATATTTATGCGTGTCAACAACTCCAGATTCTTGCTTTCGATCTGGACAGTGAGGAAGCCCTGGAGGAGACAATCGATATCAGTCAAAACCTGGAAATACCGGACGAAGGAGAAATTGAGGATGGGATACTGATAGACACTGAGATATCACATAAGCCGTCTCCTCGAGCGATTTCGGCAGCTGAACAGGTCGCCCGGGCGGAGCGCGCAGTGTCTGAAGCTGCCGACAGTACCCAATCTGAAATTCTAAGAAAAAAACCCCCGGTGTTGGAGCCGGTATCCGTCAATTTCTCATTATCCGAGGGAGGACTGGAAGAAACGATCATTCTGGAAACCTTCCGCCAGTGCATCGTATATAGTTTCACAGGTGAAATTTCCTATGAGAACCAAAAAATCAAGAAGAAAGTGTTCTGGAAAAAAGGTCGGATTGTCTCTGCATCCTCTAATGATATTGATGAACGACTCGATAATTTTCTTTTCAGGAAGCACCTGATTACGCCGGAGCAACGGGATCAGCTTCGGAGTGCTCCAGCTGACCTGATCGGTTCACCCAACGAGATTATCAAACGGAAAATACTGACGATTGACAAAGTTTTCACAGTGGTCAAGGAGCAGATCGAGAGTATTCTTTCCGAGTTGTTAACGTGGCGCACGGGTCATTATCAGTGTTTTCCGGACAATACACCTCATCGAGACACGGTTCCACTCGACCTGTCGGCACAGAATGTCATTATGAACAGCATGCATGATGAGAAAATATTGAATGTCTGGTCGGACCAACGACCCGGTGACATGGAGTATTATCGTCAACTAGCGCCTGCAGATAGTCTGCGCGGTGTAAAACTGAGTGCTTTGGAAAGAAGAATAATCAATGTAATCCATGAACCGGTGAGAGTGGATGTGATTCTCCGGCAGATAGACCATCCGGAGAGAGACATTCTTCTCAGTCTGATCAGCATGGAGATGAGCGGCATCATCGAGCGTTGTTCGGTGTTGTAATCGGGGAGATTTCCAACAGGATGCAAGGATACCTATTTCCGCTACATCGCCCGAGCAATCCGGATCCATATCGTATTCTAATCGACCATTTAATCCCAGGGGCAAAGCGATCGATTTTCATTATCGATCCATCCCCAGCAGATGATATCGTTCATGCCTTGAGTCGACGAAGTGCGGATACAATATCGAGACGGATACTGATTCGCAAAGACTTATTGAATCTCGGAGATTCTGTTCCACCCGACATTATGAAAACAGACTCTCGACACCTTATCCAAACTGCACGAGTTGATGTTCGGGCGGTTCAGAATTTGTCTGCTCGAATCGCAATCATTGATGACAACGCGCTGATCGTCTCCGGCCAGTATGGTTCCGATCTGAGTTGGGGTATCGAACTCGACCCAACGGATGCTCAGCCTGTAGTGGATTATTGGAATCAGATTTTCCATGATGCCACGCGAGTCACTGATTCACAGGCACTGGATCTGTGGGATCGGTATCAGGAAAAATTCTGGAGCGGATCGGTGCATCCACGGGATATTGTTGCACTTTATAACAATCGTGGAGCGTTTGTTGAAATCCAGGTTCGGGTTTTTTCAGGATACCGCCAGCTTACCCTCTATCCCTTTTCTGCATCCGATCGGGATGGTCCGAGAGGTCCGGTCGCCCGATGGAAACTTGTGGACTCCCGCCATTTTCAGATTCTCGGACGACAGGCATCTAAAATTCACGGTCTGAAATCTCTAGGGATTGTTCGCGATACACCAGCCGGTTACTATCTCCTGCGTTCTGATGCACAGACATGGGACAATCTCTTCAGAGAACGCGAGCAGGATTTCCGGGACTTTGTTACCTCATATCTCGATGACCAGTATGAGACCATCCGAAACGAGGCGATCGACAATTTGTCCGAGCAATACATGTTGATTTTCAGGGAAATGAAAAAAAACAAGCAATTATTGCCGATGCTCGATAGTGACTTCGTCAAGGATGAAGTTCAGGAAATCGTCCGGAAAGAGTATCCGGATAAACAGACGCTGATCTTCGCCTGCCAGGCTCGTTATATCTTGTATGGTCTCCATCCCGAATCAGCTGCCGACCGGAAACTGATGGAGAGTCTATCCGCTTCAGCAGTGGCCAATGTATTGCTTTAGCTAGGAGAACATGCATGAACAAAGCTGAAAAATTATCTGTTGTTTCGTATCGCGGCACCCGGGATTTTTACCCGGAGGACATGCGTATCCGTTCATGGATTTTCGATCGAATGAAGGAAACGGCGATGTCATTTGGATATGAGGAATATGATGGCCCGATGCTGGAAAGTTTTGAGTTGTACGCGGCAAAGAGCGGTGAAGAACTGGTTAACGAACAATTGTACCATTTTTTTGATCGGGCCGATCGTCATGTCGCTATCCGTCCTGAAATGACACCGACCGTCGCGCGAATGGTTGCAGCTCGAATCAACGACCTATCCAGACCGATTCGCTGGTTCAGTTTTCCGAATCTCTGGCGTTATGAAAAACCGCAAAGAGGTCGACTCAGGGAGCACTGGCAGTTCAATGTGGATATTTTAGGCAGCGATTCGATTGGTGCTGATCAGGAGATTATTGAGATTGCCATTCAGGTGATGATCAGACTGGGAGCCGGTAAAAATGATTTTCGCATTCATATTTCCAATCGCAGAATGTTGACATATTTCCTGCATCAAATTCTGGATCTTCCCGAGGGTATCTGGGGGGGTGTTTGTCGAGCCATCGACAAAAGATCAAAGATACCCCATGAAACGTTCGAAGAGATGCTGAGGGAGCTTGAACTGACATCGCACCAGATCAGCGAACTCGGTCGTTATCTGTCGCTGAGTCATCAGAATATCGATCAGCACCCGGTTTCGGAATCAGATGGGTATGGAGAATTACGCCAGATATGGAACGGGTTGTCGGAATCGGGACTGGACACGTTTTGCACCCTGGATCTATCAATTGTCAGGGGACTCGATTATTACACCGGAACCGTTTTTGAGATGTATGATCTGGCACCCGAGAACCGTAGAGCTCTTTTTGGTGGCGGTCGTTATGACAATCTTGTGGGTCTCTTCTCCAAAGACCGGCTTTCTGGTGTTGGGTTCGGGATGGGAGATGTCACAGTTCGAGATTTCTTGGAGATACACGGATTGATTCCAAACCCGGAACCTCCTATCCAGGTTCATGTTGCTCTGTTCAACGAGGAATTGAGGCGCAGTTCCGGCGCAATTGCATCACTGCTGCGATCAGCGGGTTATCGTACAACGCTTCAGCTTGATCCGGTAAAACTTGCCAAGCAGTTTAAATGGGCAGACTCAAAGAGCATCCCGATAGTCATATTACAGGGACCGGACGAAAAGAAGCAGAATCTCGTTCAGGTAAAAAATATGCTGACGCATTCCCAGCAGGTTGTTTCTGAGCGAGATCTAGTTGAAACGGTTCGGCAGTCTTTAGCCGGAGATTGAACTCCGTGTCTTTGATTTGAAACTGTATAACAAGGCTCGCTGCAGCCGGAAATAAACAACTAAAACCAAGAAAATCATAGCAGAGGCTGCTCCGGCAATTATCCGGAGTCTGCCCTTTACTTCATTGATGATCTGGTCTTCACGACCGGTTACTGCGATTATCCATTGTCTCGGAGCAAAATAGCTGACACCTGCTCGCCAGTTGACCCCGAATGCATCGACATAGGATAAACTGCCTTTTCTCACCGCTATCATTCGATCAACCCCTGGAAGATCATCCAGGGTTCCTCCGCTTCGTTCAGGATGGACAACAATCCGATTATCAGCTACCGAGAGAATCATGGCATAGCCTCCTGCGGGTGCATGATAAGCGGAAATGAAGTCCGTTAACCCCTGGTACTGCAGATCTGCATATTCGTTGGTTTCAGAACTCAGAACCCGGGATTCCGCATACAGTATCCAGTTCCAGCCGTGGATCAGGCGATACGCGAGCAGGCGGTCCGATTCCATCGCTTCACCGGGGTATCGCCACGAAAAGCGAAAACTTCCGGTATCTTCTTCCATCAGATTCTGAACCCAAGGGTAATCCGAAACATTGAATCCGGTCGGAAGTTGCTGACAGAAAACGATATCACCATCCGTATCAATGACGGAAACTTCCAGCCCCTGCATTGCGATATCACGTGTGATTGCTATAAAAATATCCTTTGCTCTCTGTGTTGACAAATTTCTCCTTGCGGATTCCAACTCCAGTTCCCGCGCAGTACGAAGCAGTGTATCGGTAATTAAATCTAAATTCTCACGGGCATGTTGTTCTTTGAGAAAAAGATCATTTTGAATCAGATCATAACGAGCTCGGACTACATTTAAAATGCAATTGGCCATCTCCGTGTATTCACGTTCCGTCTGCTGCAGAACAAACCATTTAGCCCCATTCCAGACAAACAGAAGAATTCCTGCGGATGGGAGAATAATCAGAATAAAACTAAATATCCTGAATGCATTCGAGATAAATCGGAAACGGCGTTTACTCATAGCTCCATGACACCAGGTCGTATGCACCGAATAACTGGTTGTTTACATCAAGCAATGCGCCCCAGAATCTGAGGCCGCTGGCCGAGCCAGATACCTGGGGCCATTGGAAATTAAAAATTTCCTTTAAAACCTGTGAACCGGCCGCCAGGTATAGATTTTCAAAGTCCGGCGACTGACTCCAGGTCGGATGGAACCAGTAATAACCGGATACATCCAGGATGACATACATGGACATCAGGCTCGATGGACCCCGATTACCGCATTTTGCGTTCAGGATGAAACTGTCCTGATAGGTAAAAACTGCCTGACTCAACTCCAATACAACCCCATCGAATGGAGTTGCTGTTGGTTCGGGTGTATATGTCGGATGCGGATCGGCACCTTCGGCCAGCCAGACGCATATATTTAAAAACAATACATTATTGTCAAAGTCTGGATCGTTGAATGTGTCACCATAACTCGTATCATACGGATCGCCGGTTCCATCACTGGTGGGTGAACTATCCGGGACGAAAGCAACTCTGCCCGAACCGTATTCGCATGTGGCAACCATGTACCGGTTGTCCGGAACCGATCCTGGATTTCGCCAGGCATGACCCACAACGGATGTGTTAATCGACGGGAAAATCTCGATCTCAGTACTCCCGTTAAACTTGATGTTGACGACATCCCCGAATGGGCCATGAATAACAGGATCCCCGGGATCATCGTTGACACGGAATATGTTTTGAGTCAGATCACACGTGATACCCTGAGTTTCATCATAGAACATCATGCCCAAATGACCCTGTGTATCGGCCGCATTGAATATCAATGGAGAGTCCCAGCCATTTTGATTCCGATCCGAGCCACAATGATCGGCTATCATGAACACACCGCCGCCATTTTCAATAAATTCATACAGGGCAGTAATTTCTGATGCCGTAAAGGGTATCTGCGGTTCATTCAGAATGAAGACGTCGTATTCTGACAGATCCTGATCATTACTGGGATTCCCATATGTTATGGTGCTGAATCTCGGAAGCGATTCAACCTGATGACCCGCTTTGACCAATTCAATCGCCCAAGATGAATTCATTCCTCGCCAATAAGTCTCTGGCGTTGAGGCTGTTACACCGGATTGTGACGGGGACGGGAACCGATCAGGATCGCTTTCCGGAGGCTGCCCGGCATATCCATCCGCATCAATAACCCAGTCCGCATTCCCCGCAACATTCTCCCTCGATGCATCCCAGAGATAACGGGCAGCCAGACATGAACCCCAAGAGTGACTCATCATAGCTGCCATGCCCACGATCAGGACAATCCGGCTATGAAATAATGTATGCATGCTTCACCTCCATGTCACCGTTACACGGGTCATCTACTGCATTCATACCATTTATTTTCGGGCTTATGCAATCTCAGAACGGGAGGTGCAGTCAGCGTCCAGGGTTGGAGAGTTGTTTGCAACATGAACAACCCGGGCACGAAGAACGAGCTTGTCATCCTCCAGCGGGATACACAATCGGGGAATGCGAGATCCGGGCTGCAAATCCGATTCGGTTGCAATTTGAACACAGCAGCCGGCTGGAGAAAGATTGAGCAGCAGCACGTCACGAAAAATACCACCCCGGGTCGTCGACAGGTCAATCATGACGCGAATCCCCAGTTTCCGGATACTTAAACGATGAAAATTCCGTCGTTCTCCTCGCCAAAGATCGTCCTCATCGTTCGTTTCCACAGCGGGGTCGGCATCAGGGAATAGTTCTCTTTCCATTTTCACGAGATTTTGATTCAGAGTATACCTTTCCCAATGCGTCAGTTTCTCGAATTCAATCCCCACAATCATATGTTGCTTATGTCCGTCTTTAGAAGAATTCATTATGCCAATTCCCGGTCGTTGAAGGAACACGGGTCGATTCCCGATTATACACAAATGATGATTTAATCTACTACCATCAATCAGGGAGAATCAAGCTAAAAAGGGTTTTTCTTCTATATGACTTATTTATTTGCATAATATCCGGCCGTTTAGATAGACTTGACCGTATGTTAAACCGGGAGACGATGGTACCGACATGAATTTGCCCTCCAGCGATCACGGAAGCACGCTACTGAAAGGCCTTACCGAGCGCCCCATGAACTTTCATCTGCTGCATGGTGCCTTTACGGATTTACACGGGCCGGATGGCGGTGACGTTTCAGCCTTGCTCTGGTCGCCTGATTCATTCGGGCGTCTCTGGTGCGGAACTGTTTCCGGTGACCTGTGTTTCCGTGACAATCACGTCGGTAGATGGCAACGTGTCGAACCACCCTTCCGACCCATGATAAAAATAGAAGCGCTGGAAACATCCCCGGGGGCACGTTCATCACTGATGGCTTTGTCATACCGTGGTAACCTGGCCTTGAGTACCGACAACGGCAAAAGTTGGCTGACGCGTTTTCCGGAATTGACCGATGAGATCATTCGTTCCATCCGACACCATCCCCTCCATCCCGGATACGTCTTGGCCGGTACCCAAACAGGATTATTCTGTTCGCCGGACAGCGGAAAGACGTGGACCCGATTTATGGACCGGATCGAGACTAATGCAATCACCGCTATTGCATTCGATACCCAGGATCCACTCACATTCTTTATTGCAGATTCCGATGGTTTCTCCGGTCGGATCCTGATGACAACCAATGGCGGTTACTCCTTCGAAGTTATTCTGGAGGGCGAGGATTTTTTTAGCCAGATTCACACATTGGTCTATCAGGAATCATGCCATTCGCTTTGGGCAGCCGGAACAGGATACGGATGGCGGGTAGCCCGAGCCCGGATTGAACATGAAATTACCTGGAACAACCTGGATAACGGGCTTCCTGTTTCTGCGATAACCTGTATGACCAGCGATCCCGATAATCGCATTCTGATCGGAAGCAACGGTGGAGGTATCTATCGATATATTGATGAAAAAGATTTCTGGAGACGATTAGATATTGAGCCCCGCCGCCGGTATGTACGATGCGTTACAGCGTCAGAACACGGGGTAGCCGCCGGATTTTCCGAGAACGGCGTCGCTATGGAAGCCGGTGGCGAATGGATTGAAGCCAATGAGAACCTATTCGCAAGGAATATTTCAAGAATCCAAAGATTCGGGAATGAACTTCTTGTGGTGTCCGATGAACAGCTTTTTATCCGCATGGCGGATTCAAGCTGGAAAGCACTCCCGGGGTTTCAATTGGTTCAGGATGTGCTGGCACATGGATCCAGATGCTATACTTCCGGACTCTACAGCGGAATCTTCCGGCGGAGCACCCGTGACGTCTCATGGGAAGACCTGGACCTGCCCGTCAGCCGCGCCCTGCTCGTCAGAACAACCTCTCAAGGCGTTCTCTTTGTTATGACAATGGTCAAAAGAGACCGCGTCAGATTTTACAGTTTCGATCCAGAACCTCTCGGAGACCGAAATCCGTGGAGGGACTGCAGCCAGGATCTACCGATCGCCGGTATTGTCTATGATTTCGCTGTCGATTTTGCCAGCGGGACACTCTTCATCACTGTGTCCACGTCACGCGGCATTTTTTGTTACGACAGCTACACCGATAGCTGGATGCCGTCCCAACTTCCCGACAATGTTCGTGTCTTGTGCCTTTACAGATCCAGGCACAGCCCGGATGTTCTCTACGCCGCTGCAGGCCGGCAGCTTTTAAAATCCTTGGATTTCGGACGATCCTTCGAAAACGAACCGATTGGCGAATTCCCCTCAAAAATATCATCGCTGACCCTTTCGGGACTTGGTTTCGAAACGATCTGGGTATCGACTGAAAACGGTGGTGTTTATGTGTCACACTTTCCCGATTGCTGGAATGCCCTTCGACCTGATGAGTTATCTCTGCCGATAAACCAGATAGCTGTCGATACCACCAAACAGGGCGTGATGTATTGCGGCACTCGTGGAATTTCTTGTTGGAGACTCGCGATACCGTCGGTATCGATCCGGATGGAGGAGGATAATGATTCGAAAAGCACCAGATTGTACCTGACACTGAACAATCCCGGCAGAACCATGGAGGTTGATATCCATCTCCTTCTGATCCGACCGTCCGGTCGATCATTCGATTTTCTACTGATGGAAAACCACGTATTTCTTCCATCCACAAAACCGAAACCACGCAGGATCTCTCTGCGAGCCGATTCCTCCTATCCGGAAATCTACATCGGAGATATCCCGTCCGATATGATCGCCGGCGGAACCAGACCTGCCGTCGCCATTTGCGTGCCTGATCACTTTCATCCTATCTGCGATATTCAAATTGCACCGAAACAACTCTGATTGCAATCCTTGGGATGCCTTTTGTGAGGATGATAAATCTTTGCCTGCACTTGCGATCTAACGGGATAGCATCCGGTTCGATAACACTTCAATCCTCAGGAGGAGACATGGAGCGTCTCGAGCAGGTAAAGTGCAGCCCACTTATGTTGAGGTAAATCGTTAAGATAGTATATCTCGTCGTTTGCGGCATCACCATATCGTTCCGCCAATTCACCCCATGATATTGATTCCAGGAGCTTTACAGGATCTGGTTTAGCCGTTGAATATTGTGTGAGTAACGGCAGAAATCCTTCGGATCCGAGTGACCCCAGACAGAAGCGGTCACGCAAATCGGGGGCGGCAGCAGGAATACCGCCTCCATCGCAGGATCCACCGCAAATAACTTTCAGATCCCTGTCAATCTGGAATGTCAGAACATCACACATCGAAGAGGTTGCAGCCATTGAAGATAGATCGGAATTCGAACAGATTCGTTCGATCGCTTCCCGCTCCTGCAGGATGGAGCTTCTCTTCTCGCGAACAACCTGCGGCAGTAATGAATAATCGCTCCAGCGAACCCGCGGTGCTGTCCTGCCGCGCCCCTGCCATGAAAACGGAAACCAGCCGACACGGGCCGCCCCTTCAGGATGTAAACTCCGTATATATTCCATTGTTTCAAGCAATTCCCGGACATTTCCCGGGTGCAGGGGTATCTGTACATACGACTCGATTCCGAACTCCCCTGCTCGTCGGATGGTACCAATCACATCTCTGAATGCCGATTGTCTTCCAGCATAACTATCATGAGTCCGCTCCATCCCATAAACAGTTAATTGAAGACAATTACATCCGGCTGATTTCAACCGATTCCAGACGGTATCCGGTGCGGAGGCCAAAACGCAGCCATTCGTGGGAAGAAAAAAATCGTCGCCGATCAAGCCCAGTCCGAATGCTGTTTCAAATATCTCGAGATATCCTTCATGGACAGTCGGTTCATCAAAGATAAAGAAACTTAGGTTCGGGATCAAAGGGCGCAATTCCGCCAGCTTCTCAAGAATAAACATGACTTGCCCGGTCGAAACCTGTGATTTTTTTGAATCTCCGGCAACCCAGCAATGGCGGCAGCGGTTCGTGCACGCTGCTGCATGGATGTTGACGGAAAATGCATTGATTTCTGGTTTCTGATTCATAGATAGCCTCTAACTGAAGAAAACAAAGCCCAGTTTTCCGGGTTCGGAATCTTACGCTTCATCACTCGGATTGTATTTTACCCCATCGAACCCATAATCGCATCCACAGCCGTTTCCACACACTCATCCGAGCCAACAACTCATCCTGAACCCTCTCCAGAAGCAAAAGTCGGTCTGTAATATGAATTGGTTTTCCGGATTTCAACGTGACATAGAATTCAAAACCTTCAGTCGGACAGATATCGATCACATGCATATTAATCAAGTCCAACTCAGCCAGACACTGTATGATCAACAAAAAAGACGAAGGTGTAAAACACCACGCATGTAAATCAAGATATCTGCCTGTACTCTTAATCTCTTCCATCAAGTGTTTTGCTTCGGTCACCGTATGACGGAGTTGGAAGTGATGTCTGGTATCATCCGTCCAGCCCGCCTGACTATTATTGGAAACATAATAAAGAAAATGTTCGGCAGCGGTGCCCAGTGAGTGTCTCTTTCTGTGATTAACATGTGCATCGATAATTCCGGCCAATCCAGTGAGAGGTCGATAGTGATCGAAACAGTATCGTTTATCAGGGATTACAAGTGATAAAACACCATTGTCCGTCAGCAGATTCTCAGCATCATTCAGGAAACTGATGAAATCCGTGGTATGTTCAATCACGTGGGACGCGATGATAAAATCATACTGATGGTAACAACCGGTTAATTCCGGAAGTGATTCTCCATGCCAGATGTAATCAACTTCCTCAATTGCGGCCGGATCGATTGGCTCATTTTCAAATTTTCGGACAAGCTCCCCCCTGGATAAATAGTCGATTATTTCAACCCGGTAACCTTCGGCTTTGGACACAATCGGCTGTGCACCAGGTCCAATTTCCAGTCCTCTTCCGGATGTGTTCACATGCCGTAGTATTTTTGCATTTCTGCTTGTTGTCATTGCCTCTATCCCGGGTTGCTGCATCTGTATGGTACAACAGCGACAGTATACCTGATTAAAAAGAAAAATAGCAGAACATCAGCGATCATCAATGTCAATGGACAGATAAGTAATTTTCTGCAAGGATATGATTGTGATTCTCGTTGTCCAGTGAAGACGACAAGTTGTGACTGCGTATCTGCAAAGGAGGATATCATGGGTCAAAAAACAAGAAAAACTCCGCAAAAAAAACCGGATTTCAAGCATGCAGATCTGGCGGCATTCATTGATCATACATTGTTGAAACCGGATGCCACAGCCGAAGCAATAGACACGTTGTGCAGGGAGGCGATTGACTATCGGTTTGCGTCGGTTTGCGTCAATCCGGTGAATGTTCCGCGAGCAGTAAAAAATCTCGATCAAACCGGTATCCCGGTCGCGGCAGTCGTCGGTTTTCCGCTTGGAGCCAACACCTGGGAGATAAAAGCTGCGGAAACTCGCGATCTCGTGGCTCGCGGAGCCCGTGAAATAGATATGGTCATCAATATCGGAGCACTGAAAAATGCTGATTTCCGATGTGTTTTCAAAGATATTGAGGCTGTAACTCAGGCGGCACAGGGGTGCGTGGTAAAGGTGATCCTGGAAACAGCCCTGTTATCGCATGATGAAAAAGTTGCCGCATGTATTCTGGCTAAAGCAGCCGGAGCAACGTTTGTGAAAACATCTACCGGGTTCGGGCCATCCGGTGCAACCGCTGAGGATGTTGCATTAATGCGTAAGATCGTCGGTTCCGATATGGGTGTCAAGGCATCCGGCGGAATTCGTGATACCGCAACCGCCCGGGCCATGATCGCAGCCGGTGCGACACGCCTGGGTGCGAGCGCATCCGTTGCCATCGTGAAAGGGTCATAGAATGCTTGTTCCGATGATAATACAGAAGAAACGGGATGGAGAAGAACTGCCATCCGAAGTGATCCGGGAATTTATTCAGGGTTATGTCTCTGGAAATATTGCGGATTATCAGGCATCTGCCTTTCTGATGGCTGTATTCTTCAAAGGCATGACGGATGCAGAAACAGCTGCATTGACAGAAGCAATGATGAATTCAGGTGATCGTTTCGACCCGGCGGACCTGGGCGGAATAACAGCGGATAAACATTCCACCGGAGGAGTCGGGGATAAAATAAGTATTCCACTTGCCCCAATTGTTGCGTCATGCGGTGTAAGAGTCCCGATGATGTCCGGACGCGGATTAGGACACACGGGAGGGACTCTGGATAAGCTGGAAAGCATTCCGGGGTTTCGAACAAACCTGGAAAGGGATGAATTTCTGCGTGTGTTAAACCGTTTTGGAGTTGCCATGATCGGTCAAACAGACCGCATGGTACCGGCAGATAAAAAATTGTATGCACTGCGAGATGTCACGGCAACCGTGGAATGCATCCCTCTGATTGCCGCTTCGATCATGTCCAAAAAGATCGCAGCCGGTCCTCAGAACCTCATCCTTGATGTGAAGGTCGGCCGGGGTGCTTTCATGAAAAACCGGGGAGATGCCGAGCGACTTGCTCGTGCCATGGTCGCCATCGGAACAGCCCATGGACGAACCGTCCAGGCACGCCTGACCGATATGGGGACACAACCTCTCGGCCATATGATCGGCAACAGCCTTGAAATCATTGAATCCGCAGAATTCCTTCAGGGGCGGGGATCTGATGACATCCGTGAACTCACCACGACTCTGGCCGCCGACATGCTGATCATGGCTGGAAAAGCCGTTGACCATACCCAAGCGATGCAACTTATTGAGACAGCGTTGACTTCCGGATCAGCCTTCAAGACATTCCTGGAAATGGTTGAAGCGCAGGGAGGGGATCCTTCCGTCGTGCAACAACCTTATTCCCTGCCAGTGAGTTCACGCACGATCACTCTTTCTTCCTCAAGAGCCGGATGGATTTCAGGGATCGATCCAATGGCCCTCGGCTTAGCCAGTGTTGAACTTGGCGCAGGCAGAACGAAGAAAGAGGACGATATTGATCCGAGCGTTGGTTTCGAGTTGCTGGTTAAGGCAGGAGACCGAATTGAGCCGGAACGGGAATTGATCCGGATTTTCTATACAAAGCCACCCTCACAGGAGTTATTGGAAAGGGTGCGTAATGCTTTTGAGTTTTCGGAAGACAAACCGGTTCTTAAGTCGCTCATTATCGAACAAATCCTGCCTGAGAGATAGTCTATATGAACCAGGAATTGCGAATCATTATTCTGATCGTCGCTGCTTTTGCCATCGGGTTAATCGTTCTTTTCTTGGTACCGGACTATCGAATCTCACAAAATCTCACTTCTAACGCCGACTATTATCCCGGAATCACTGTTATCGAACATCTCCCGGGAGATATTCTCGATCCGGAAGCTGCTCAATCCGGACCCTCGATGCAGGACGATTCAAGCTTTGATCCGACCGAGAGTCCATCGTCACGAGATTTCGAGTTTTAACCATGAATCGATGGCTCATTGCCGCAGCTTCCGGACTGGTAGCAGGGATTGTTGCCGTCCGGTTGTCCATTGTTTCGTCTGCAATGAGTCAACCCTGCATTCCGGCTGCAATTCTACTGCTGCTGCTTTCCCTCATGCTCCTGGGTGCAAAGAAGTCGTCCTGGCCATTATCATTTCTGGCGTTTTTCTGCCTGGGAATTACGATTACAAGCCGTCATTTGGACACCTCAGCACCCTCCCATCTGGACACCATCGTTCAATCAATCGGCAGTGAACGAATCGTCAATGTCGAGGGCACAGTAGTACAACCACCGGACATGCGAGAACAGTACACAATTGTCGCTCTTAAAATCATCAAATTGACGGATTTCGGTGGTTCCCAGGTCAAAATAAGCCGGGGACTCCTCTATGCTCGCATTTATCCGACAGCCGGTGACGTCAGCGCATCAGTCAGCTATGGAGATCTTATCTCACTTCGATCCATCCATCTTATGGCGCCTTCCGCACCTTTGAATCCGGGTCAGTTCGATATGAAAACATTCCTGAATAATCAGGGATTTTACGCAACAACCTCCGTTCGAGACTCCGATCAAATTCAAATTCTGGCTTCAGGCTCCGGTAACCCCCTTATTCACGTGTCTGAAATGATTAAAAGAAGGATACTGATCACAATCAAACAGACTCTCCCTTTTCCCGAAAGCTCTTTCCTCGGGGGTGTCCTGCTGGGTTTGCGTTCAGGTCTCAGTGCAGACATCAAGGATGTATTCCGAGCTGCCGGCGTATCCCATGTACTGGCCGTCTCAGGACTCCATGTCACGATTATTACACTGTTTTTCATGGGTATGTTGAAGGTGTTCCGGCTCCCGCGAATGTCCTCCTTCATCATCATTATCTGCGCTCTCGTATTATTCACATTAATAACTGGTGCGCGACCATCCACTGTCCGGGCTGCCATCATGAACGGAGTCACTCTTCTGTTCTTCTATTTCCGCGGCATCAAGCTGGATCGCTCCTTGCTCATGGGAATTGCGATAGCTGCCCTGTACATCCTCATCAGAAATCCATTGCTGCTCACCGAAGCATCTTTTCTGTTCTCCTTCAGCGCCGTGCTGTCTCTGTCTTTATTGACACGTCCCATCCTGCACCTGTGCAATACCTTTCTGAGAGGTTTCTTCCGTATCTTCCTCTTCTTTGAAATTCTAATCGCGCTCGGGACAATGGTTTCATATTCATTCCATGACATCCTTCACTCGCCCTACACGGTCGCGGCTATTCTTGCGCTGGTGGCAGGAACGCTGGCCGACCGGTTCCTGCCAACTCGTTTCGAGTTCCGGCGCTGGCCGGTTTGGCTGTCCACGTTTTTCGCAGCACAGCTCGCAATTCAGTGCGGAATGCTACCCTTGACAGCGCTGTTTTTTAAGAAAATATCCGTCGCCGCGCCAATGGCGAATTTTATAGCCATTCCCTTGATTGGTGTGATTGTGCAGTTGGGATTGTTCGCGGGTATTCTTGGATTCATCCCTGTAGCCGGCCCTTGGCTCGCCCTCTGCCTGAATGCCTCCAATTGGCTGTTCATCAAGCTTTTCCTGGCCACAGCCACCTTCTTTGGAACACGGTTCCCCTACCCCGATGTTTCGCCACCAACACCGGTATTCCTGATCATATATTATTCAGCACTCCTGCTACTCGCGTTCCGGACACCAATCCTTGCATCGTTTTCCCCACGCCTGCGTTACATTTTTTCCAATTGGTCCCGACCGGCTATCATTCTCCGACTGTCGGCAATGACAATTCCCGGCATCTACCTGATTGTCCATTCAATAGACTTCCTGAAACCGTCTTGCCCGCGCTGTGAGATCACATTTCTTGAACCTTCCGTTTCCTACATGGGAGGTGGCAATGCCGTTGTTGTGCAGACTCCCGATAATCGCGTTTTTTTAGTGGATGCCGGACCGCGCTATGTATTGAGGCAGAACGAGCCGATTGTTGCGGACATCGGTCGTCGCGTCGTTATACCTGCACTTCTGGCGCTCCATGCTCGTCACCTGGATGGGATTGTCATGACATCATGCGACGGCCAGAATATTGGTGGAATATCATCTGTCATTGAAAACCCATGGATCCGCACCGAAGTTCTGTACCATGCACTCCCGTTCAACGCGCTCGACGAAGCAGATAACACTGATGATATCCTTAAACTGCTCGGTGATCCCGAGCTTTTTCAAGGGAATTATCGGCGGCGCGCGGAGTTGACAGCGTGGGCATTACGGGATTCTTTCTCTGCAGCCAAAATCCATGGAATACCAATTAAATCAATCATGGCGGGTGATATCTTATATGAAGTAGACATTCCCTACGAGGATCAGGTTCAGCCCTTCAAAATCCGCGTTCTCAATCCTCCAAAATCACGCTATACCGGTTCCTTCAGCAGCCGCTCCAACAGCGTGGTTTTAGCGATTGAATATGGACGCATTCGAATACACCTCACTTCGAACGCAGGCCGGAACGTTCTGGGCGATATCATCAGCCATGAGACATTGCCAGTGCATGTCGTGCAACTTCCTTCAAACGGAGCAGAATACGCTTTAAATGCGGATTACCTGAAGGGAACGCTGGCAGCCGTCGCGGAACCGTTGCCCTCCCGCTGGGCTCAAAAGGATATCGCTCGAACGAGTGAATTGATCAGGAGCATGGGGATCGACTTCTATTCAACCTCTTCCGGCGGAGCTGTCAGGGTATCCACCGATGGTAATGATCTGATGATCGGTCACATAAACGAACCGGGACGGAGACTTCTGGTACCATGAGGTTTACGCGTCTTCAACTGCTTCTGCTCGGGCTGACTGTTTTGGTCCTGGCGTCGGGAATTCTGTACCGGTTAAAACACCAGCAACCCGCGAGCCCTTTAGTGGAGACTTCTGAAAAGATGATCGAGGAGGTGTCCGCGGGATACACATATGCTCCCATCGCGAAAAAAGAAACGATCCTGGATCTCGAGAAAGGTAATACAACGCTTTTCAACAGCAGCGGTCACATCAAAGTCAATCTGAACAGCAGCAGTATCGATGAATTGTGCCGGTTACCCGGAATCGGTCGATCAACGGCATTGCGAATCCTTGAATACAGGCTGGAGAATGGACCATTGCTTCGTGTTGATGAGATCGATAACGTGAAGGGTATAGGAGCAAAAACGATCGAGAAGTTTGGTGATCAGGCATATGCGGGTGATCCGGACCCACTGGATCATGCCATGCTGGATAAGCTGGTATCGGAAGGCAAGGAGAAGAAAAAGGAAGAGAAAATCAGTACAATAGAATATGGACCCTGCGGTCCTGGCCGAATCAACATCAATACGGCAACAGCGGAAGAACTGATCTCACTGCCACGAATCGGAGCCAAGACCGCCGAAAGAATTCTTGCGGATCGTGCAGCCAATGGACCATTCAAGGATGTGAACGATTTAACCCGGGTTAAAGGGATCGGCCCGAAAACCCTGGAAAAAATGAAGGATCGGATCTGTGCGGAATAATCATACCGACATCCGGAATAATGTAACGATCGTCCCGGTTCGACACGGGTTGTTCTCAAGAGAATGGCTCGTTGTTCTGCTGGTTGCATTGACTGCAATTGCGACATGGACAATTGTATGGAAAGTTCCATCACAACGGACCGAAAAACAGCAAGCCGTTTACAAGGTTGAAAAACGAGTCAAGGAACTTGAGATCGTATTTTTAGATGTCGGTCAAGGTGATTCGATCTTCATTCGAACACCAAACGGCCGAACCGTATTGGTTGATGCCGGTTCCGCCAAGAATCAATATGCCGCGTTCGATGCAGGAGAACATGCCATATTGCCTTTCCTGAGAACTCGCGGAATCAACCGGATAGACACATTAGTCATGACTCATCCTCATGCGGACCATTTCGGCGGCATGCAGTCACTGCTTGATTCAATCGAGTTCGGAGAATATCTGGATCCGGGAATGGACCATCCCGTACCCTCCTATTTCACACTCCTGGAAACCATCCAGAAAAAAGGTATCCTGTACCGGGAAGTCAAAGCCCCTCAAATCCTGGACTGGGATCCCGAGATGTTCATACAGGTGTTATGGCCTGAGAAGGGTTTCAGGACGGAGAATCCAAATGATATCTCGATCGTACTCCGGATTGTATACGGAGACATTGTGTATCTGCTGGCCGGCGATGTCGAAGCGGATGTGGAGAGTGTACTGAATCTCTATGGTAATCAGATGCGAACAACCGTTTTGAAAGTACCGCATCACGGCAGTAACACATCATCATCCTTGAACTTCCTTGAAAACATCGTTCCACGGCTCGCAGTTATCAGTGTTGGATACAACAACCGCTTCGATCACCCGAAGGCGGAGATTCTGACCCGCTATGAGAAAATGAACATTCCTGTTCTCAGAACAGATCGTGTTGGTACAATCCGCACCATGACAGATGGGAAAGTTGTTCGAGTTTTCCCGGAACTTGGCGGACCTTTTGAAATCTTTCCCTTTCCTTCAGAACCTCCAATGGAGTCATCATGATTTTCGAGTCACTTTTCGGAACCCGAGATAAACCTCTTGAACCCTGCAAAACAAGCCCCGGCAAGCTCCGTGCCTACCAGCAATGTCCCTATAAATACAAGCTGATCCATGTCGACGGGTGCAAAATTGATTCAGCCCCTTCACCGCATCTGGCATTCGACGCGATTCTCAACAGTATGGTTGAGTCATTCCAGCGGAAAAGCTTGTCCGGCCACCTCGAACCATCGAATGAGATCCTCATGAGTGAGTTGGAGAAGGCATGGAAACCGGATCATTTTACCGAGCCGGATGAATTGAGAGAGTTTTATGATGCTGCTCGAAGCGCTGCCTTGAACATGGCCCGCTGGTTTGCAGAATCAACCGGCCGGATCCTCCCCTGTCAAAATAAGCCGGCTATAGGTATCTTCGCAGCCTGGTATCCCAAACCCCTGACTATTTGGACCCGGCTTGATCGCGTGGAGCGGTTACCGGACGGTTCGATTCGCTTGATCGACTTTAAAAGCGGTGGCCGGGAGATAACGGCAGCTGAGATGCGTATGGACCTGGGAATTCGAATTCAGGCGATGGCTGGAAAAGAGATGTTCGGAAATGACCTGTCACGATTCGCCCTGGTCTATATGAGAACGGGCAACACTATCGAAGTATCATGTGATGATCTGGACCTTGACCTGATTCAGGCCGATGTGAAGACCATTGTCAGCAATATTCAGGCGAACCGATTTGATCCAAATCTCGGTCCATTATGCAGCGTCTGTGATTTTCAACCCGACTGCCGAGGATGGCGCAAAAAGCTACCCTGGGAAACAGCGGGAGAAACACGGGATATTTACTGCCAGAGATTAAGGCTTTCTTATTCCAAAATGAGCCTGTTTGAACGTTGTCCGCGTGCCTATCATGCATTGTATCATCAACGAATTGCCCCGAAACCGCAACCTTTCTTCAGCTTCGGTTCCTGTATACATGCAGTCATGGAGATATTTTACGACCCGGCATCCCGGGAGCGACCGAATCTCGACCGGATGCTGAATTTACTGGATGAGAAATGGCGTTTTTTCCGTGCCGGGTATCGTTCCGATGACGAAGAAGCACGGTATTTTGACCAGGCGAGGAATATGCTAACAACATATTTCAATCATTTTATCCTTAAACAACCATTCCGGCCGGCATCGTTTATAGAGAAATATTTTGAAATCCCTGTTGGAGATGCAGCTGTCATGACCGGATTCATTGACCGGATCGACATGGTTCCGAAACAAGGAGCCATCGTACTGGACTATAAAACCGAGCCAACGGACCGAACACAGGAAGCGGTGGACAAAGATCTCCAGCTTACGCTTTACTATTGGGCGACCCGGGAATTTCTCGACCTGGATGTCCGACAACTCGGTCTCTATATGATGAGTCACGACAAACTCGTCATGACGACCAGAACACCGGAAGATATCCCCGGACTCCTCGATCGTATCAACGATGTAACAACCAGAATCCTGAATGAAACAGAATTTCCACCAAAAATAAATAAGTATTGCTTAAGCTGTGATCACCTTTCAGAATGTCCTCTAAAAATATCTATCCAGGCTGACCAATCACTCCGTTCCATGGAATTCAACGACGAGGATTCCATAGTGGAATACCCGGGGGATGATGGATAGATGGGAGTAGGAATTTCACTAACTTCAGGAGCATTCATCCTTTTTTTGTTACTGATGTTTGAACTCTATCTTCATGCCGGCCGGCAGATAGTTCGGTCATCACGAAAAACCGTCGATCATGAACCACATCGATCCATGCATGAGAACACCGAAGCAGAGATAGAGGATTTGACTGCGATCCCGGAGGATTCCAGCCCGCAATTATCGCCGATGATGACGGATCGGTCAGGACGGCTGGTCAGAAAATGGATTATCACGCATACGGATTTCGATGGCTTTACGTCCGGCGCTCTCCTGCTGCGCCTTCTTGAACCCAGAGCCGCCATTCATTTCAGCAGCCCCGCACAACTGTTGAAAACGATTAATGATGTGACGTCCGGATCAATCGAAGGTGATTCCGTTCATATTGCCGACCTGGCTTTGCAGCCCCACAAAGAGCATGAATTTGCGGATGTTCTTCACGATCTGAAAACGCGGGGTATCCTGGTCACCTGGATTGATCATCATGAATGGCCCCGGGGATTGATCGATCGCATCGACACTCTTTGCCATCGATTGATTGTGGATCCGGCTGAGCGAACTGCTGCCGCAATAATTCGCCGATTCCTGCCGGACAACGACACATACGCCGACCGATTGATTCGTTTTGTCCAGAATCGCAGCAGCGCCTCGGAGCGGGACTGGGATAGAAGATGGCGAATGGTCATGGCCGAGCTGTCGTATCGTCGTGATTCGGAACTCAGTGAAACCGTTTTAAGAATATGGGCGACAGATGAGCCGGGGGGAATTCTTCTCAGCCATCTGGCCCGGCAGGGTGAAAAACGGGAGAAAGCCACCCATATCATTGCCACACACCGGCATCGGTGTGAGATGACAGCCGGGCAACGCAATCTTCTGGTTATCGATGTTCGCAGTCGACGTCTGGAGCGGGATACCAGAGGACGGACTCTATATGTTATTGGAGGTGCCCAGCCATCTCTCATGGTTGGTATGGAAGCCTGCAGGAATCAAAAGGGAGACCTCTGTTTGATCGTCTGGGATGATTTCAGATATTCCGTATATCGGGGACTGGATCCCGGGATTGAATTCACCGCCCTGTTTGGGCAGAGAGAACTCAACGGGGCGGTTTTCAGAGTTGGCGGGCATAAATATGCCGTATCCGTCCGAGTTATTCCCGGGCTGTTTTCGCGGATCCAGGCCCTGTTCCGCTGGCGTCTGGGTCCGGAAACCGAATCTTTCATCCGGCTGCTAAAAGATTATTTTTAGAGTCAAAACTTTTGCGACTGCGGTTTTTTTAACTCAACAACACATCATCCAAGTCATCTACTTGATGATTCGTAAAATTTTCCGGAAGTTCTCCCCTTCAGCATCACCAAGCAGTTCAAACAGGGCCATCTCTGTTCCGGTGCGGGATACTCCGAGATCAATCATTCTCTGGATACCCAGGTCCCGGTTGGCGCACGTTCGGGATGAGACGGCATCAGTCACGACATAAACCAGGTAACCACCCGCTATAAGATCACGCGCAGTCTGATAAACACAGATATGGGTTTCGATACCTGTGAGCAGAATTTGTTTCCTGCCCAGTTCGTTTAATGAATGGTTAAACGATGGCTCACCGCAACAACTGAAACTGTTTTTTACGATGCGATCGGTTCCTGTGAGCAATTCGGCGACAGGCGGTGCAGTGGGACCCAGACCCAGAGGGTTTTGCTCCATCCAGATAATCGGAATGTTCAGGACCTTCATACCCTGGACGAGCCTGCGTAAATTGTCGAAAAGAAGGTGTTTATCATACATGATTTCAGCCAGTTTGCCTTGTACATCGATCACAATGAGCACTGCTTCGCTTGATTTCAATATTGTCATGATACGTCTCCTCCGACACTATTCGATAGTTACTGCCACTCAACCGGCACCGACTTATATTATCATGTTGGGATTTCCTGGAAAATCTTCGATTTACCTGTCCAGTGCAGCAATCGTCCAGGTAAAAATCGGGTCCGGATGGGCTTCTCAGCCGGAATCCGGACCCGAAGTACAGGAGGGGGTCTCAGTACAGAGGTGAAACAATTGTTATTGGATAGTGGAATCCGAGATCGGTATTGAGCCGATCCTGTGATCCGTTGGATCGTGTCGTACCCCTGTTGTCAGGGATGCTTCCACGATCAATACAGGGTGAATTATTACCGAGCAGGTAGCCTTCTTCAAAAAGCGGATCCTGGGAAATACAGTCGATCAAACGATTGATATTTGCGACTTCGCCACCATCATTACCCCAGACATTGCATTTGTATACACGCGGTTTGGGATCACAGATCCCTTCCTCAGAAGGTACCACACGAATACCGATACCGGAGTTGGATGCGATGATTGAATTCTCGATAACCGGCATGTTCGGAGCACCTCTTTCCCAAATGCACACAATACCGTCTCCAATATTGCCCGAAACCGTGTTGACGGAAATACGGGGATTCAGTTCATAAGGGCGCCAGTCGTATGACTGCCAGCAGAGGATACCGCAACTGTAGTCCCGACCGGCCGTGCCGTTACCGACAACAAGGTTATTGATAATATCGTCGCATGACGAGTGTGCGCTGATAATACCCACCCAGAAATTGTCCATAACGATGTTATCCCGGACTTCTGAATATGTTTCACAGCAGCAGATACCGATATCATTATTAACACTGATATTGTACCGCATCGAGGGAGCCTGTCCCAGAGCACCGGACGGACACTCCTGCAGAAAGCCAAAACGGTGACCTGAGACTTTGCAGTTCTGGATTTTCGCCGGACCGGTAACTGTTATACCCGCAGTGTTCTCCATCTCATCGCCTCGAACGGAGATCTTTTCGAGCGTTGTCAATGGCTTTGGTAACCCGAACGGATTGTCAACAGTAAACCCTTCGAAAGTGCTTCCGCTCTGGATTAATACCGTCATCTGGGGACCGTTTACAGGTTCACCGGGTCTACGAATGATCGTCTCATCAAAACCATCCGTGCTTCGTATCGTCAATATCTTATCGGACGGTACCCGGATTAACTCATTATAAACCCCCGGACCAACAAGAATAGTATCACCTGATTGGACACTTTCATCCATGATCGCCTGCTGAATGCTGGAGAAGTCCGATCCATCAGCAGATCCAACCGTCCAAGTTGCGGAAAATGCCGTTGACAAACTGATAATCAAAATAACCATTGTTGTAAAAACCATCTTTTTCATCGTCTTTCCTCCTTGTGAAAAGTGTTTTCAGAAAGAAGGAATCAGTTGATGAAGAATTTCGTGCAGACCCTGATTTTTTTTTGAAGCACACCCAATGACAGGATGAATCAGAAAACAGGAAAGCCGGATCCAGGAGTGAATCCGGCTTAAACTCATCGATCGCAGATTGTAAGACCCTCGGTTCTTAGCGCTAATGCCAGCCGAAAGAGAAGGTCCCCAAGTCCCCGAACAGATCCGTGATCTCCGGATTGGTCATGGCTGCATACCAGATGATTCCCGAAGCGGTGCCTGTATTCTCGGGCCATGGGAACGACGGCAACACATGGATCGTCAGCAACCCGGGAGGAATGGCTTCGTCATAAAAATCGAACGCTCCAAATGAAGGAGCAAAGAAATACATGCCGTACACATCCAATATGACGAAAATCGGTATATCGGTATATGTATCCGAACCAGGATTGCAGACCAATACATCACAATAACATTCCACTCCGGCTGTATACTCATTGGTTGGCATGAACACCGTGCAGCCCAGAACACTGCACTCCGGCGTCGCCGTCGGTGTGACCGGAGTGTTGGTTGGAGTGACCGGTGTATTTGTCGGAGTTATCGGTGTGTCCGTCGGAGTGACTGGCGTATTCGTCGGTGTAACCGGCGTCGGTGTCCAAGTCGGTGTCGGAGTTGGCGTGATCGTGGGTGTTCGAGTCGGTGTTGATGTAGGCGGCACTCCTGTTGGAGTATTCGTAACTGTCGGAGTGCGGGTTGGGGTCCGGGTTGGGGTGGGAGTCGGCGTCGGAGTAACATTAAACCACGACAGAATAGCAGTCAGAATATCGACACGGTCGTTCAGGTCGCCGATCCACTCAAACGGCCAGCCGAAAAAGACGGTCCTAAAACCAGCGCCGGTAAAACGGGTTGAATTTGGCTGTCCGGAGACATTATAGCTGAAAGGAGATCCGGTCCCGCCGGCAGGAAATACATAATCATCAAAAGGTCCTTCATAGGTATCAACGGGCCAGTATGTATACCAGGCATCCGGCCGGGTCATGGTATAGGGACCCAGGCCATCGCCAATCGGATCGCCGGAATGCCCGACAGGATCCAATTCCGTGATATCATCGGTGACCGATGAGATTCCGAGATAATTCTGCATAAAGGGAGTCAGACCCATGGAATAATGATAATCCAGAGACGAAATGAACAAATTGAGTTCCGTTTCAAGGCAGTACTGGAGAAAAGACTCATCCTGAGCCTCCACGGGAGTCGTCCAGTTGTAGCCGGTGAACCAGATGATCGTATCATATCCACCCATCAGATATGTCTGAGGCAGACCGAGCAGCGCCCGATCCCAGACTCCATAAGGCTCTCCCATGGCGTCCAGCGCGGATGTATAGTAAGGCAAACCCCCACCATTCATCGACGTATAGTCCCAATCGTTATCGATCAGGAGGATGCCATCCCTCTCACAATCCATCGGGAAATATTCAGGATCACCAAACGGTGGATCATCGCTGACCGTTCGCCCTCCGAATACCCACAATCCCGGCATACCATCATCGGGATCAGGCGAACACAACGGGATGAAAACTCCGGCATGATTCCTGCGTGCCGTCAAAAGATCCGGAAATGACTGACTCCAGGTGTCGTTCATGATGTCGTAACTCATCGCTTCCGTCGACGAGTCCGGCCAGTCACCTCCTCCGACAACATAGACGTGCTGCTGCAGAGGCTTCGCAATACCGGGTACCGCTGCGGAAGAACCCTGCCCTTCACCCATCGCAACAGGCATTGATGCAAGAACCTGCCAGACCGGAGGACTCACTGAAACATCCAGTACTTCCACGAGGTCGGTCGGAATGATATCAGATAGCGTATATTCAACATCTCCGCCCATTGCATAAATTCTGGAACCGACAACTGCTGTCATGATGTATGAGCGTCCTTCACTCATGACCGTCGTCAACTCCGTCCACCGGCTTCCGGCAGCAGCCGTCGGGTCGAACGTCCAGGTTCGATTATCGAAGAACGGTCCTGAACTGAGCCATCCACCGAACACATAAATGATATCATCCACCACAGCGCAACCGAAGGCTGTTGTAGTCAATCCACCATATTGACCCGGGAATGGATCGGCCGATACGATTTCCACGTCATTCGTTTGAGGATAGAGCCGCTGAACTGTATCGACATTGGTTGCGGTTGAGACATTGTAACCACCTATTATGTAGATGGCAGGCCCTCGACCGGTTCCGTCATCCATGACCAGGTTCGCAGTGTAATTCGATACCGCCTGAGGCATGTCGATTCCTGTATCCGAGAAGGTATCCGTCAGCGGATCGAATCGCCAGATGTCAGCAGAATTAACCGAACTTCCGGACCTTCCCCCCGGGAAATAGACCTTGTTGGCCCATACCTCTCCGTCGGGACCGGGAACGAATTCCCCGTCAAACCGGCAGTATTCAAACGGTGCATCAGGACCGGATTCCCACGTTTCCCTTGATTGACCGGCTGCAGCAACATTGAGATAGCCGTATCCATACGTATAATCACCTTCCCCGTCAGGAGGCGCACCGCATGTACCCGGTGTTGATGGATCCGCGCTGTTTTGAAGAATCTGGAAAGTTTCATCGATAAAACCGGTCAGCGAGGGATCATAGGACCACAATAATGCGACAGATCCCGCCGTATATGCTGCCGGGAAGCTGGTACCGCTCGATGTACTCCAGGTATCACCGGTCCAAGTTGTCAGGACGGAAACGCCTGGAGCCGATATATTGGGTTTGGTATACGGATCATGCCCATAGGTTGACGGACCCTGACTGGCGAAGGAGGCTACTGTACGAGTATTATCATGCGCCGTTGACTGGAAAGACTCCTGATAGTCACCGGGCGAACTGAGGGTAGCGCAGCCGGCCACAGTACCGGATCTGAAACTCGGAAACATCCCCGCTGCTCTCCAGGCCTGTACCTGTGCAATAAAAAAATCGTTTCCACTGCCGCTGCTCCAGGGACAGGCAATGATGTGAGGTCGATTGAAAGAACTGCCTCCAGGCGCGATCACCCAATCCGCACAGGAATTCAGCGCTGCTTCACTGCATGATGGGGATTCGCACCCCTTGCAGGCGATCCATTGGGCACCCGGAGCGATTCCGACCTGGTTCTCGATACCAAGGTCATCCGAACCGACCATGACGCCCATCATTCCTGTACTGATTCCATTGTTATCACACATACTTCCGCCGCACACATTGGATGGATCATGCCAGCAGTCCGGATCCGAAGGGTTGCTGCCGCAATGATACGAAGCGACCAAAGCCGGGTGGTCCCACTCCACACCGGTGCCCACCTCCGCAACCACAATGCCTTCACCCCTGACTCCGAAGGAGTCCCAGAACAGGTCTGCTCTAATGTCCGGAATGGCCCAGGAAATACTCCGGTCAACCTTGTCACCCACTTCCTGCCCCTCGATCATGGGCAGATCAATCTGACGCGGTAACCGGAAATGCTCGATCTCCGGATATTGTGCAAGAATCTGAAGTGATTCCAATGTTCCGTCTGTGACAATGATGATATTTCCAGCAATAAAAGATTCATACTTGATACCGGATTTATCCAGGCAATCCCGTACTGCGGACTGCTCCCCGCAGGCGATCCGCGTCAGTTCATCGTAAACGAACTGACCCCGATCATTCCAAGTCATGGAGTAAGCTGCGGATAAATCCGCTTTTTCCGCGAACTGAATGACAAAATCGGATAATCCGTTCCGACTCATTGAATCCAGAAGATCCGGTTCCACAAGATCAGAATAATCAGCAGCAATTATGGTGCAGAAACTGCAGAAAATCGAACATAAGGAAATAATGATTATCGCAATACGCATAACTTTCCTCCTGCTGGAAAATTGTTGAAAATGATACGTTATTATCACAATTTTCGCAGAAGGCGTCAAATGCTTCTAATTGCTGAAAGTTCAGGAGAGGATCCGCTGATTTCGCAGCCGGTGATTCGCATGGAGAAAGCGGATCAGAGCGAAGGCCAGTACAATGCTTAGGAGTCCTTGCATACCCAGCATTGCGGAGATGAAAAATCCGGATTCATCCAGCAGCCGTGTCACTTCCGAGTGAATTCCCGGCCATTGAATCAACCCGATCAGTGCGATCAGCCAGATCTGCCGTCGATTCCGATCAATCAATGATTCAACATCCGTGAAAATTTCGGGTTTGTCCACTGTGTATTCCTGTTTCCAGAAATACCAACCGCATGATTTTCCGATCAGCGACCATCCGGCATCTTGGAACAATTGCAAATAGTCCTCTTTAACCTGGTTCTGATAGTCAACTCTATAAGCAACACGTCTCGGAATTCCCTGATGGAACACGAATGATACGCCGAGTGAACCGATGTCCACGAGATTCCAGCCGTCCCGTTCCCGCTGCTCAAGCCATCGTTCAATTTTCTCGACGTTCCAGCCCCACCACCACTTTATTTTTCTGATCCTGTTCATCACACGATACCCTCCATCGCCAAATGACCATTCTTCAACAACTCCTCAAGACGACACACCTCCAATCTCAGTACTTCACGACCCAGTGCCGTCAACTCATAAAGCTTTCTCCTGTCAACCTCACCGGAAGCCCTGATAAGTTTCTCCTTCTCCATTTTCTGCAGACTGCCGTATAACGTCCCCGCTCCCAACTTAATCCTACCCGTCGTAACCCGCTCCACTTCCTGCATGATTCCGTAACCATGCCTTTCTGTGATCAGAGACAACAAAATGTAGAAAGCCGTCTCAGACATCGGCAGAAATCGCTTGATTTTAGTCCGCTCATCCATGATCGATACCTCCCGGTGCATCGCACCTATATCACAACGCGGTGCATCACATCGTGATATATCGCGACGCGATATATTTTGTCAAGATATTTTTCAACCATTTGCTGATTCGAAACGGATCATCCGATTTTTTTTGTTACCTTCCGGCTTCTCTTTCGTCGGATATGTCGCGCCGGTCGATTCCCGATCAGCCCCTCGGAGTCCGGCATTGTTTTTTTATGTGGAGGATAATTTAGCATGAATCGATTAACTCTAACTGATTTCAGTCTGCGCCATCCATTGTTTGTTATTCTGGCCGTTTTGCTGGTTACAGTTCTGGCTGCTTTACAGTTTCCGAACGTTCACTTCGATAATGATCCGGAAAATATGCTGTCGGAGGATGAATTTGTTCGCTTGTTCCATCATGAAACAAAGCAGAAATTCGGACTGTACGATTTTGTGATCGTCGGTATTGTGAACGAAGACAATCCCGATGGTATTTTTAATGTGGAAACGCTTCAGCGAGTCGATCTTCTTACGCATCAGCTTCTCAGTCTGAGGAAGGGATCAAACGGGTTAGGCGAAGTTATAACCGATCGCAGCGGGACTGCCTGGAAAACTGTTGATCTCAATCCGACAAGTCAGTTCAAACGTTTGATGAATATTGCATTCAGGCATAATCCTAACCGGATGTTCGATGCAGACGGCAACAGCGCCGTTATCGGCCAGGAGCTGATGAGTCCCAGTGTGGTGGACAACATCAAGCAGGCCGGCATGGGATCACTGAAGCTGGAATACTTGATGGAGCACGTTCCGACAACGCGTGAGGAAGCTCTAGTTATTCGGGATGATGCGATGAACAATCCTCTTTTCAAAGGAATTCTCGTTTCTGAAGACAGCAAGGCCGTCTGCATTTATGTACCTATCTCAGAAAAATCGTTCAGCTACAATGTGGCCGCTCTCGTCACTGAACTGACGAAGAGCTGGACCGGATCCGATAAGGTCCATATTGCCGGACTGCCGGTCGCCGAGGACACGTTCGGCGTGGAGATGCTTGTTCAGATGGCAACGTCCGCGCCGTTGGCAATGCTCATTCTTTTCATTATCATGCTCGTCTTTTTCAGGCGTATCGCCTTGATTATACCGCCGCTGCTGCTGGCGGTGATCACTGTTGTCTGGAGTATGGGTTTGTTGATCGGTCTGGGATTCGATGTGCATATTATGAGTTCGATGATACCAATTTTCATCATGCCCATTACTGTTTGTAACTCGATTCATGTTTTGAGCGAATTCTTTGACTCGTATCGCCGGTTCCAGAACAAGACCACGGCTCTTAAGCACGTCATGCATGAACTCTTCATGCCGATGCTCTACGCGACGATAACCACAATCGCCGGATTTGCATCTCTTGCCACCACGCCAATACCGCCGGTTCGTATATTCGGTTTACATGTGGCGTTCGGCGTCACCGCAGGCTGGTTGCTGACGATGACATTCGTTCCGGCATTCATTAAAATGTTCATCTCGGAAAAATCCCTTCAAAAGCTTTGTGCCGTCTCATCCGGTGCGGATGGATGCGAAGTCAACATCGGACTAATGGGCCGGGCAATGAGATGGATGGGGATCATGACATATAAACGTTCGACGGCGATCTTGTTCATCACGGTTCTGGTCATGGGTTTCTCGATTTTCGGTATCTCCCTGATCAAGGTGAACGACAACCCCGTCAAGTGGTTTACCGAAGATCACCCGCTTAGGATCGCCGACACGGTGTTGAATGATCACTTCGATGGAACATACACCGCCTATCTGACCCTGTCGGGCACTCCGAACCAGACCAAAACGTGCCGGGAAGAAGCTGCCGCTATTCGCAACGAGGCTAAAGCTCGGTTCGAAACACTTTTACCTGATGCCACTCGAATGTTTCTGTCCGATATGGATCAGGTTGAATCCAATTTCAATCGAGCGAATCAGAGCGATCCCAACCGCTGTTTTGTCGAACTCACAAAACGGGCAGCGGATATTGACCGGCAGTTTGGCTCGTCATGGACCAACCTTGCCGATGGTGTGAATTATCTTGATTCTGAGAATTTAACATTTGATATTTTGAAGCAGAAGGTTCTCGCAATAGATGGCGTAAAAAAAGAAGACTCAGATGTTTTGATGCAAAAGCTTGAACCGCACTCTTCCTTGACTGGAACGGAGTTGTTGAACGCCGCACTTGCTGTCTGCGATAATTTTACTGCGTTATCATTCGAAGAATTCGTGTATGAGATGAAAGCTGAAGTAACAGCGCCGGTATTCAAACGTCCTGAAGTGTTGAATTACATTGAGCGCTTGCAGGAAAACCTGATGCAGCAAGGCAAGGTAGGCAAGACCACGTCTGCTGTCGATGCGTTGAAAAAAGCATCATACGAACTCAACTACTCAGCGATTGAACCAGGTATGAGTCAACAGCAGATCGAGCAACGTGATCAGATGAACAAGGAATTTTACAGTATTCCCGATTCGTCGGCGGCGATCGGACAGGTGTACATTCAATTGGAAGGAATGAAGAAAAAGGATACGTTGTTTCATTTAGTCAGCAGGGATTACGAGGAAGCCAACATCTGGGTTCAGCTGACGAGCGGTGACAACCAGGACATGAATGATGTAGTTCTGGATGTTCAGCGTTTTATCAGCGAGAATCCTCCACCGGTTCCGCTGAATGCTCAGTGGGCCGGACTGACATACCTCAATGTCGTCTGGCAGGAAAAAATGGTTCTCGGAATGTTGTCTTCACTCGCCAGCAGTTACATTGTCGTTCTTGTCATGATGCTGATCCTCTTCCGGTCAGGCTGGTTTGGATTACTTTCGATGGTACCGCTGACTGTGACAATCACTTTCATCTACGGACTGATCGGGTGGGTCGGCAAGGATTATGATATGCCGGTGGCAATTCTATCCGCTATGACCCTGGGGTTGAGTGTCGATTTCGCGATTCACTTTCTGGAGCGAGGCCGTGAAATGTATAAGCGAATGGGCAACTGGATGGAAACCAATGCGGGGATGTTCAATGAGCCGGCAAAAGCCATCAGTCGAAATGCGATTGTCATTGCCCTTGGTTTTACACCGCTGCTTTTGGCACCTTTGGTGCCTTACCGTACCGTCGGATTTTTCCTGGCAATGATCATGCTGTTGTCCTGGCTGGCAACATTGCTCATCCTGCCCGCTCTCATCAGAAAATTGGAAAACCGGTTGTTTAATAATAAAATGAATGCCTCAATCAATGGGACTCACGAAAAGGAAGGTGTGAAATGAAGAATATTAAATTGTTGATAATGGTGGGTATTCTGGCGATCACTGTATTTTCGGCCAGTGCTGCCGACCTGACGGCTGACGAAATTGTATCTAAAGCGAATCAGGCATCATACTATGCCGGTAAAGATGGATCCGCTAAAGCTCATATGGAACTGTCCGATGGACGGACTCGGGACTTTGTCATCCTCAGAAAAAATACAGAGAATTCCGCTGATCAGAAGTTTTATGTTTATTTTAACGGACCGGCTGATGTTCGGAAGATGGCATACCTTGTCTGGAAAAAGCCCTCCGGCGATGACGACAGATGGCTGTTCCTTCCTGCCTTGAATCTGGTCAAACGAATTGCTCCGGGGGATAAGCGAACCAGTTTTGTTGGCTCCGACTTCTATTATGAAGATGTTTCCGGTCGAGGATTGGATGCAGACATGCACGAACTGATAGAAACAACCGACACTCAGTATGTCGTGAAAAATGTGCCCCGGGATCCGTCAACTGTCGAATTCAGCTCTTATACCGTTTGGATCGATAAAGACACATTTCTACCAAGACAAGCGGAATACACGGACGCAGGGGGCGTTGTCTACAGGCGACTGACGGCAGACGATATCCAGATCATACAGGGATACGCAACATCAATGAAACAAAAAGCAGAAGACATCAAGACCGGCAGTTCCACAGTGATTACTTTTTCGGAGATCTCCTACGATCAGGGATTTCAGGACCAGATATTCACGGAGCGGTTCCTTCGCAGACCTCCGCGTGAAGCGACGCGCTAACAGGAGGTAATAACGATGAAACACTTTAATTTTCGGGTGTTTGCCGCCTGGATTGTGCTGGGCAATCTGTTTGGAGCAATGCATTCTGCGATCGCAGGCGGCGATATAGAGTTACACGGCTTCAGCGAATATCGATTCGGGATGCGGATTGAATCCGATCCATTCGAAGACGACATCTCGTTGAATGAGATCCGCACGCAAGCGGATGTCATGTGGTATGGGGAGGTCTTCACAGCTCAGCTCAAAGGCGATCTCATCTACGATGATCAGGCAGACGATCAGGATGATATCGATCTGGAAACAGGACATGGCTTTATTGATCTCAGACAGGCAAACATCATTTTTTCACCCGTATCCTGGATGGACATCAAACTGGGCCGACAAGTTTTAACTTGGGGGACCGGTGATCTGGTTTTCATCAACGACCTGTTCCCCAAAGACTGGCAATCGTTCTTTCTGGGACGAGATACAGAGTATCTTAAAGCACCCTCTGATGCCTTGTTTTTCAGCTTCTTTCCAGGAGTTTTCAACGTGGATATAGCCTATACGCCACGTTTTGATGCCGATCGCCACATCACGGGTGAGCGAATTTCCTATTGGAATGGGATGGAGTTGGCTGGACAAAATGACATTCTGATAACGGATCGTCCGAACGAATGGTTCAAGGAGGATGAGATCGCAACACGTTTTTATCGGAACCTGGGCGCTTTTGAAGTTGCCGGCTACACTTACTTTGGATATTGGAAAAGCCCCGGAGGCGTGGACCCGTCGACAGGTCACATGCTCTTCCCCGAACTCAGCGTATACGGCATGAGCATCCGTGGACCCGTGGCTGGCGGGATCGCTCATCTGGAAGCCGGCTATTATGACTCCAGAGAAGATCCGGACGGAAACGATCCGTTCATTAACAACAGTGAAATACGAGCATTGATCGGATATGAGTGGGAACCGGTCAAGGATGTCACCATCGGTGTGCAGTATTATCTCGAACGTATGATCGATTATGATGCATACACGGCTGCCTTGAGAGCGATGAACATGCCCCTTGACTCCAGCCGGGATGAAGACAGACATACAGTCACTGCCCGTCTGACATGGATGACTCTGAATCAGAATCTTATTTTCAATTGCTTCACCCGCTATTCGCCATCCGATGAAGATGTCTATGTCAAACCGGAGATCACATACAAAGTCACCGATCGCTGGCAGGCGACAATCGGAGGCGATGTGTTTTCAGGATCGACCGATTATACGTTCCTCGGGCAGTTTCAAAATAACTCGAACATCCATGCCGGAGTACGGTACAGCTTTTAACAGGGAGGTAACAATGAATCAGGATATCCAACGAATATTGTGTGCAACGGATTTTTCTGAATCCGCCCGATATGCGTATCAATTCGCGTTATCGATTGCTGCTCGGCACCATGCATCAATTGAGTTGTTTCATGTCATGGAGCCTTCAGCCTATTCCTCAGATCGGATCGAGTCGGATGAGGAAACCTATGCCCAGAAAATGAGTCATCGATTGGTTGATTTCAGTCAATCGATACCGAGTGACATTTCGATCTCCACCCTTATCGCTGTCGGGGTTCCCTACATCGAGATTGTGAAGCGCGCCGAATTGATCCACGCCGATCTGATCGTCATCGGAACACACGGCAGAACCGGTATTCGGCACATGCTCATCGGTAGTGTCGCGGAAAAAGTTGTGCGGACAGCCTCTTGTCCGGTGATGACGGTCCGACATCCGGACCATGCTGTCTCCGAATCAACTTCTTAGTAACAATAAAGCGACACAGGGGTAAGCAGCACTCTCTCACCTTATCTGAATTACTGAGCGAATACTGAAAGACTGAGTTGCAGGCAACCGGATAACTTCAGTTCACTGCACTCAGCCGGGTTTGTTTATCGTCTTACTGAATCATGACGGCCCGACATCGACGGATGGCCTACTCCGGTATATTCTCGCAGGCCATGACGATCGCATTACGAGCGGGCATAAAACTCTGCCAGGGTTGGGCACTGTATGCGAGTCGTGAAAGATCTTCGACGGTCATTTCCTGCTGAATCGCGAGAGTGATGAGATCGGTTTTATCTGTCGCCGGCAGTTTACTCAATATCTGTCCGCCAACGATTCTCCGGCTGCTCTTCTCCGCAATTATCCGGACTTTCAGCGGACCTGTCCCGGGCATCATTGGAAACAGCGTCGTCATTTCGCCGGAACCTGCAATAACGTCGATTCCCCTTTTAAGTGCTATTTCGGACGTAAACCCAGTCGATCCAATCTTCCAATCGCCGACACATGTCGCAGCACCATTATAGAATCCGGTGTAATCATCGGGTTTCCCCGCTGCTACCCTGGCGGCAACTTTTGCCATGGGTACTGCCGCAGTGGCCAGTTTGCCTCCTATCGGTTTCCTATCGATAGCAGATATATAAGAACAGCAATCCCCGGCTGCAAAAACACCGGGATAACTTGTTCGCATGCAGCTGTCAACGACAAGACCGTCCGCCGTCCTGTCCAGAGCCAGTGTCTCGAATAAATCCAAATCGGGTTTCATACCGACTGCAAAACACACAAAATCGGTTACCGGATCCAGCTCGATAAACTCTCCGCGTGACAGGTTGACTGCACAGACGCCTTCTTTAACAGTGTTCATGCTTTCAACCCGTGTTTCCAGCAAAGTTCGAATGCCCAGATCATTCAAAGTCACCTGCAGGGTATCCGCAATATTCCTGTCTATCATGTTGGGCAGAACATGGGAGGCAATATCGATCAGCCAGGTTTCGATTCCCCGTGCCCGATAAGCCTGGGCTTGTTCAATACCGATCGCGCCGGCTCCGACTACAACTGCTTTCCGGGTACCGGTCTTGATCCGTTCGATGATTCCATACATGTCTTCCTCAGTTTTTACTGTAAAGACATTTTTTGCATCGATACCCGGTATTCTCGGGCGAAACGGGGACGCTCCGGTTGCAATAAACAGTTGTCGATATTCAAGTGTGCCGCCATCTTCATCAGTAATCTGCTTTTGCTCCAAATCAACATGCTTCACTGATTTCCGCATCAATTCAATACCGGAATCCGTGACGATCTCGTCCCGCTTGAATACCTTCGACGGATCAAATAACCCTTCGATCGCATAGGGTATGGCGCAGTACACCATTGAATGCGCTTCCGGTCGATACATGACGATCTCAGCTTCAGGCTTCAGTTTTTTGTATTGATTCGCAAAAGTAATTCCTGCCGGTCCACCGCCGATAATAACAACATCCTTAATTTTACTACTCATATCATTGCTCCTTCCTAATTAATAATAACACGTCCTTTTGTCTCCGTCGGTGATCGAAAGTTACAATTCTTCGGTCAGGATAGTGTCTGATTATTGCATAAATCTTAACACACCATTTAACGACACTCTTGAATCGCTGGACTATCCGATATCAGCGGCTGATACGAATAAAGCAAGATCTTTGGTTGGCGGTCGTTCAACAAGGATGGTATTGGTCCGATCACTCCCGGGAACTCAAAGGGATCACTAGTACACCGGTGGCGCAAATGGCCACAAAAATGGAGCGAGACCAACTGCGACAAGACCGATCACTATACTCAGCGGCAGACCAATTCGCATATAGTCGCTGAACCGATACCCACCGGGCCCGTATACCATCAGGTTGGTTTGATAGCCGATCGGAGTCGCAAAACTGGCGGAGGCTGCCAGCATCACGCAGATTATAAACGGCATCACATTCACTCCCAATTGCTCCGCAGTATTCATCGCGACAGGAAAAATCAGGACGGCGGCCGCATTGTTTGTGATAATACCGGTGAATATGCTTGTAACAGTATAAACCATGGCCAGTGCAAACCACGGATTACCACCGGACATTCCCAGCATATGACCCGCCAGAACGCTGGCTGCTCCGGTTTTTTCCAGAGCGGTCCCCAATCCCAGAGCCGCAGCAATCGTCAGCAGTACTTCCCATTCGATACTGCGTCTGGCTCTGGCCGGCGAACATGCCCCGAACAGCAGCATCAATCCTGCTGCCATCAACGACGCCTTCAACATGCTCAACCAGCCGACTGAAGCGGCAATAATCATGCCGGTCAGGATTGCAAAAGCGACCGGGGCCCGTTCAAATCGATGGGGAGAAGAGTCTTCGACCTCATTGACCAGATAAAAATCCCTTGTATCTTTCTGCCGTGAAATAAAACCGGCATGAGCCTCAACCAGCAGCGTATCACCGGGTCGAAGAACAATATCGCCAATTCGTCCTTCTATCCGTTCTCCATTTCGAGCCACAGCGACAACAACTGCATTGTACCGATCCCGAAATCGCCCTTCCCGGATTGATCTCCCGAGCAACGGACAGGTGTTTGATACGACAGCTTCAACGAGAATACGCTGGTATCGGGGACAATCGAGTTTAAAAATCTGATCGGCAGCCGGATGTAGATCCTGATACTCGTACAATGTTTTAACGGATTCGACATTACCAACAAAAACGAGCCGGTCGTTCGCCTGTAACACTACATCCGGAGGTACAGCTGCCATGACTCGCCCATCTCTGATCAGTTCCGCAAGGAAAGCGCCTGGTAACCGACGTAAACCTGCTGATTCGATGGATTTATTCTCCATGGAACCACCGGGAGTCACTTTCAGCTCCAGAGTATATTCTTTGGGATCGGCAACGATTTCTTCAAAGGGTTTTCGAGCCGGCAACAGCTTGGGGAAAAGAATTATAAACAAAATCCCAACGGCCGCCATCGGCACGCCAATCCGGGTAATTTCGAACATGTGCAGACCTGCGGTCTGGTATCTTGACTGAACCATGCCATTGACAACCAGATTCGTACTGGTGCCGATTAATGTGCATGCTCCGCCGAAAATCGAAGCATAACTTAACGGTATCAGCAGGCGGGATGGTTGCACCCGAATTCGCCGGCACCAGTCGATCACCAAGGGAATAAAAAGAGCAACGACCGGTGTGTTATTCAGAAATGCGCTCAGCAGGCTGACCGGAACCATTAATCGAAGCTGAGCGGAGCGATATGATTGAGGAAGGCCGAGTACTCGCTGGGATATCCAAAGCAGCCCGCCTGTTTCTCTGAGACCGGTAACGACGATATAGAGCGCGCCGACAGCGATGAGACCCTGGGAGCTGAAGCCCGCCAGCGCTTCCCCGGCATCCAGAACACCGGTAATCAGAAGAATGACCAGGCCGCCTAAAAATACATAGTCGGAGGATATTCGGGTTGTCATAAGAATCATGAACACCGCGAGGATGATTCCAAGCGTCAACCATGCATCCCAGCCAAGCACGGTGATTGCGGTATCCATAATTATGGATCCCGTCGGGTCAATCCGCGGGATTTGATGCCCAGGGACAGGACTTTCACTGACATCAGGAATTCAGCCATTCCACTCATTACTGCGATTAAAAATCCTGAAAACCCATCCAGAAAACCCAGCTTGACAAAGTAATCCCTGATAAAACGGAGTTCGGGTCTGATAAGGCCCTGAAGTAGTGGTGCTCTGAAACCGGATTCAAATTTGTCCTGACTTTTCCAGGTTGTATATCGATTGATTTTCTCCAGCCACTGACTAACGGAGTTGATGCTATAATGAAGCAAGTAGGCATTCAATTCACCCACATTCTGAAGGTCCACTTGCGCATGAACGCGCTTTCTCTGATACCGCCCCAGATCCTTTCGAAACAGCCGGAGCACCCGATCATTTCCCCAACCGCTATGCCGGACCTGCCTGCCTAGAAGGTAGTTTTTCCGTCTTATCCAATAGCCATCTTTTGATGGAACACCGTCGAAAAGCGCATGGATCTCCTCCCTCAGCTCAGGGCTTACTCGTTCATCGCTATCGACAATCAGCACCCAGTCATGTTTTGCCTGAGGTATCGCCCAGTTTTTTTGAGCGGCGGAATTGATATATTCGTGCTGCAGGATGCTGACGGGGTATTCCCGTGCAATGTCCAGTGTCCGATCAGTACTGAATGAATCAACCAGCAGAATTTCATCCGCCCACAAAACACGATCAAGACAGTCCCGGATGTTCAATTCTTCATTGAAACAAGGTATTAATACTGTAATCGGTATTTTCCCCATTATGATTCCGCAACAATTACCTGTTCTGCTCCCTGCATACGATATTACTCATTGTCTCCATTACCAACTCGGGGGTTATCCCAAGCATGCTGTGCGTAGCCAGCCATTCTTTTTCAGTCGTTGAAAGCGGTGCATCAGCAGGACCGGATACTATTTCAACCGGTGACCCGCAACTGACCGGCGAAGTCCGCCCAGGATACGTTCCTCCGAAAAGGACGACCAGCGGGCAGCCTACAGCAGCTGCAACATGAGCCGGCCCGGTATCGACACTGATACAGCAGACAGCTTTTTCAAGCAATGCCTTCAATCGCGGGATCGTCATTATCGGAGTCAGATTATGCACTCTGGAACTCCCGCATTTCATAGCCAGTTCCTTGACATATTCATATTCAACGCTGGCGCCTGACAGAAATACATTCATCTGTGGATACTCCGCCAGAATACGTTGAATCAATACTACCCATCGATTTTCCGGCCAGTGTTTTTTCAGTTTCAGTTTTTTCCGTTTCAAGGAGCGACTCGTGCCGGCCTGAACAACAATGTAAGCATCGTTGGCAATCTGTTTTTCCGATAGAATCTCAGAGATCTCCCGGCGAGCCTTCTCAGGAACATACAATCTCGAGCCTCTTATCTTGTGATCATCCAGAGTGCCCGGGAACCCCTCATTCTTTCCAGCCAGATTCAAGTTGTCGATTACAACATGAATGCCGGCGATCCGTCCTTCCTTACCCCGCCTGACAATCCGGTCGGGTTTGATTCCTGCCAGTCGTAATAATCGATAAACCCGGGGATGTGTATCGAGCAAGAAAACGGGACCTGGCGGCCGGTTCCGAAGAGATCGAACAAGATCCCTTTGATCAGGAGCCAGAAGATATGGGCGATTGTAGCTTTTTAATGTGTAGATTTGCCTGATGCGCGGATCATCACTGAATAAATCCGGGCTGAAGCGACTGCCGATCAGGTCACAAGCACTACCGTACCGTTCTACCAGAACATCCAGTAAGGGTGTCAGCAGAACCATGTCGCCCATGGCACCTATCCTGACTATCAAAGGTGGTGATGACGGTATTTCATGATTGGTTGTCATCTTTGGATTCGACTCCAACTGGTCCGACGGCACATTATCATCAAAGATCTCTCATCAATCGTTCTTTACAGATGTCAGTCTCTCCTCCGCTGCTCGACTGGCTGAATTATAGCCATGGTCGCCTGCTTATAACAACATTTTCCGGAATTCAGAATCCGGATTACGCTCCAATGGGTTGATCCTCCATGAGCTCAATTGGAAATCACTCGATATATCCGAGTGTTCGTAACGCATCCAACTCACCGGCAGAAATATCCTTTAAACCTGTCTGACCCGGTTGATCTGTAAAAGATGATAAGTAAGTATCCAACTCCTTTGCCATTTCTGACGCAATTTCCGGGTGTACATCCGCAACATCCAGCAATTCGCCGGCATCCTTCATATTGAAAAGCTGATGCCGACCTCCGGATTGCCAGATAAGTTTCCATGGATCCCGACTCAGACTTTTCAGATCACCTGTGAAAATCAGCCTGGAGCTATTCAGTTCAACAGGGTGTTTTGCACTAAAAACTTCCGAGACAGCTCCGGGTGCTTCGGGACGAACCGGTATCGTCAAGCCGGTATATTTCAACACCAGATCATGTAATTCAGCAAAACCCGTTATCCCTGATACCAACTCCGGATCAATACCGGGGCCGGGGAAAGACACGATACATGGAACCTCGACCTCTTCCCGGAATAACGTGTTCGAGTGCTTCAACAAACCATGCTCTCCAAGTGATTCCCCATGATCCGCCACGATGATAATCAGAGTATTATCCGAATCCAATGTCTCCAGAATTCGCTGAATATGCTGATCAACAAAACGCATCTCGGATGAAAACAGTTCCCGTAAAAAACCTGCTTCACTATCAGTCAGGTCTTTCTCGCCGTTCAATAGCTGGACTTGACGAGCCGGTATCGGTTCACCGTCATTTATCCATGCGCTCCCGGGGTTTCCACATCGTATCCGCCAATAATCAGGCGGCAGATAGGGTGAATGAACATCGAAAAGGTTAATGAAAAGAAAAAATGGTTCTCTTGCTTTCAGCCTTTTCAGAATCGACAATGCTTTATCGGTAATCTGGCCGGCATGCCGATATGGGGTGGAACTATCGTATCCCAACACTGGAAATGGAAGCGTTTCGCACAATCTGCGAATTGGGAGGCATCTGTGCAGTAACGTCTTTTCAGCCGCACGATATGCCCAGTTACGCTCCGCATCATAGTAATCAAAACCCTGATTCAAGCCGAACCGCGGATGCAGGGGTCCGTAATTGCCGCTTATGGCAATCGTCAAATATCCTGCTGCGGACAATCTTTCCGCCAGAGTCAGGGCATCTTTATCGAGCGAATAGGCATAGACCGGAGGATCCGGGTCATCCGGTGATGGTTTATGCGCACCATGTATGCTGGAGGGTAATCCTGTGAACAGGGTTGCATGGCTTGGGAGTGACGACGGCGATGGTGCAATCATGCGGTTTATGGAGAAATGATCTGCTGCGAAATTCGCCAGATTGAGCATTGGCGGATTTTGACCCTCAAATCCCGACAAACCCTCCGGCCTGACCGTGTCAATCATGATGATTGCAACATTCGGTCCGGTTCCCGGAACACGATCGGGCAGATCGACGCGCGCATCGGGAAAGAGTATCCCCCATGTAAGGATTGCCAGAAAAAAAATCCCACTGATTACTGCAATCCCACGATCGAGCAGCAGTTTTTTTGATGTCTCCCAGTGTCGTGATTCAACTCCCAGGAAATACAAGACACAAATGAGCCATATTGCTGCAATGGCAACATTCAGCCATCCACCCTTCTCCAATAGCGATCCCTTTGCCGGCAATGCCGCCAGAACAGCGATACCGATACTTGTTCTGAACCGCATTTCTGATGGCGATCCGAAGAACTTCAACGAATTGACGGGTACCAGCAGCAAAATAACAGTACCAACCATTGCAGGAACCGTATAGAAAGTCCGATCACCCGACAACAGGATCATGAAAGCCGGTATGGTAGCGATACACACCGGTACCGGTAATCTCATCAGATAGTGCAGACCTATACCCAATACGAAGAAAACAATCGTTATGGCCAGGTGACACGCCAGCAACCTAAATGGCAACTCCACCGGGATCGCTTTAAACCTGGTAACCATCGCCAATCCCTCTATCAGGAAGAGTGCCACAGCCAGGTTCAAAGATGCCTTTGCCAGTTTAAATACCTTTCGATTTTTATATTCAAGATAATCCGTATCGATTTCCATCAACCTCTTGCGTGATAATTATCCCAATCCTTTACATGTTAAAACTCACGGCATTGTTTGCACCATAAACAGCATGGCTGACGTCAGCCTCTACATTTTACACAATTTTCCATTTCAGAGAATTGTAATGTCACAGAATTATTCAGTTTTGCTTGGATCGTCTCTCCCGGCAGTAAACAAACCCAAATCCGGCACCGGCGAGTCCCCCCAGGATGTGAGCGAACTGTGAAATCTGATCCCTGGCAAAAATACCTACAAACTCCCGTGTCAAATAGAGCACGGCTACCAGGATAAATGTGAGAGGCACATCCCCGGAACGGATATTGGTGAATGAACTCAGCAGAATCAGCATGAACACAATACCACTCGCTCCCATCAAACCGGTATTGAAAAGCAGCACGTTCAACAATCCCGTAATAAAAGCGGTAAACAGGATCATCTCCAGAATAGCGATACTTCCATATTTCTCCTCCAGAATCGGACCGATTAGAAGGATCAGTGAGACATTGCCTATTAGATGAGACCAATCGGCATGACCGGCAATGTGCGAGAACATTCTGAAATAATCGATAATGTTGTTGAAACTGAATGATGGTCGAACAATGAAAAACGTTTCCGTCATCCTTAGACCGGTTATTCGATCCAGAATCAGAACACCAGTGGAGACAAGAGTAAACGTCAGAATCACAGGTGAGTTGTATTTTATTCGCATGATGAGATCCTCGCTATTCTCAAGCATTATCCGTTTTCAATTTATCAGAACATGAATCGACCCGCCATATGAACGAACAGCGACGGAACATCTGATACCGGTATCCACGTTTTCCAATAGATTTCCGTGGGTTTTCTCCTTTATCAATTGCAAGATATGTCCCTTACGTTTGACTATACAGGCCGAAAATATGCATTAGCTTGAGTTTCTCATAGTTTGTGAGTAAATTTTTTTCACCTCCATTCAAGAAGGAGAAACAGATGCAGTTACACGAGCTATCAAAATGTGTCATCGGATTCCTGTTGCTTATATGGATTATAGGTTGTGCGGGGAACCCGCCGCATCCAATCGATCTCAGCCTGGGTCAGACAATACCGGTACAGCCGGAATCGTCTCCCGGTTTATCGATTCCGGACTGCGCAACCCGTCAGCCGCCCATCCAGCCTTGGCGCGACGGCGGGATTGATCTGCCGGATCCTTGCGGAGCTGTTTATCCCATGACGAATCGATTACCGGTCACAGATAGTCTGCATGGTGTATCAGTCACCGATGATTACCGTTGGCTGGAGAATGGAAACGATCCTGATGTGAAGGAATGGACAAACATCCAGGTGGAATATACCCGAAGATGTCTGGATGCGCTTCCGCAACGGGACTGGTTGTCAGCCCGTTTCAGGGATCAGTTCTTCTACGATGATTCAACCCCTCCTTCGGAAGTCTACAGGGGAACCCGAACGTTCTGGTGGGAAAAAAAGAAAAACCAGGAGCACTGGACTTATCACACACGGGCTAATGATACCGCTGATGCTGTTTTGCTTATTGATCCAAATTCATGGACAAACAAGGAGACACTGGATGTTGTTGAACCTTCCTGGGACGGACGGTATCTGGTATTCGGGAAAGCCCGGGGTGGTGATGAAAATCCTGTTTTGCAGATAATGGACGTGGAAACCGGGGATATCCTGTCGGATACGTGTGCCGGATGGCGCCAGGGAGGCATTTCGTGGCTGCCTGACAACTCGGGATTTTACTATACGGCCCATCCCTTGAAAGGCGCTGTCCCTGAGGGCGAAGAGCATTACTGGCATTCCGCCTGGTTGCACCATCTGGGCACAACTGCGGAGCAGGATATCAAGGTCTACAGCGATGATATGATCAAGGAAGCGTACCATCAGGTTCTTGTCAGCGATGAGGGAACGTCCCTGTTTTATTATCGTTTATACCAGGGGAAATCAGATATTTCTTATAAGCGAATCGATGATGAAGGAAGACCGGTTCCGCTCATCAGCGGAGCGGATGGTTTCACTACCATACAGGAAATCGAAGGCCGATTGTTTTTCTGGACCAACATTGACGCTCCGATGGGCAGGGTCTGGGTAACCGATGTCAATCATCCCCAGCGGGAAAACTGGCAGGTTTTTCTCCCGGAAACCGATGACTATCTGAAGGGTATCGCGCTGACAGCCGGTAAGGTATATGCCGTTTATCTTCATGATGTGCACACCGTGATCAGGGTTTACAATCTGGATGGGGAGTGGTTGAAGGATCTTCCGTTACCCGAATTGTGCAGTGCAAGTGTATTCGGGTACTGGCACAAGCCCAAGGCAAAGGTAGGAGTGACATCTTTCAATAGGCCGGGTACAACATATGAATATGATTTTGATACCGACGAGCTGTCGATCTATCATAAACCACCTATTGCCGTGGATTCGGAAGCCTACATCGTTGAGCAAGTTTTTTATCCATCAAAGGATGGCACACGAATCCCCATGTTTTTGATCAGTAAAGGCAATCTCCCCCAAACATTCAATACTCCAACACTTTTATACGGCTATGGCGGATTTGGCGCAGCGATGACGCCAATATTCTCCACAGGACTTCTGAATTGGATGGATGCAGGCGGAGCGGTGGCATGCGCTGGTATCCGGGGTGGTGGTGAATACGGCAAAGAATGGCACGAGGCGGGAAAAAAGGAGAAAAAGCAGACCGTGTTCGATGATTTCATTGCCGCAGCCGAGTGGCTGACCGGAAGCGGTATTACATGTCCAAATTGTTTGGTAATTAAGGGTGAAAGCAATGGTGGGCTTTTAGTTGGAGCAGTCGCCATGCAGAGGCCTGATCTATTCAAAGCCGTCTACTGCGGAGTACCGTTGCTGGACATGATCCGGTATCACAAATTCGGAATAGCAAATTTATGGGAATCCGAATACGGTTCGTCGGAAGATCCGGAAGCGTTCAATTATCTGATGGCCTATTCGCCCTACCATCAAATCAGACATGATGTAAAATATCCCTCGATGCTGATCCAGGCAGGAGTCAACGATGCCCGGGTCGACCCGATGCATGCAAGAAAAATGATTGCCGGACTCCAAAATTCCAGCCCGAATACTCCAGGCAGAGCCCTGCTGTTGATTTGGGAGGAATCCGGCCATGGAGGAGGAACAGATCTGACAACCCAGGTGAGTCAGCAGGTCGATGTGTGGGCATTTCTGATGGATCAGGTCGGAATGATCCCGGCGGATCATTAAGAACAAATCAACTGACGGGACACACGGGCAGTGCATTACATAATTTGCAGGGATACTCTGTCATCCGGCAACGTGTGGGCTATTTCTGCCATTTTGACTGAGAGAAACTGTCTCCCGCTTTTCGATATCCCAGGTCGACCATCTCGGATGCCCGATCGAACTCCAATGTCCGGCATGCGTTCCTGTCGATATTGATAACAATATCCGGGGGATAGGCGGCCAGTTTTTGACGCGCGATTGTACCTTGCATCGCTTCAAACGATTGAATGGCAATATCATACGCCCCCCAATCACGATCATGATTCCGCGTCATGGATCGCTGCAACCGGTTGATATAATGATTGACCTTCTCATAAAGAGGCGAAGCGTGGCTGTCGTGAGCCGGAACACCGGTGTCCGATGGCACCTGCTGACTCTCCGGCGGCCCGTTAAGATTGACCGCAACAATCATGTTAAAGCTGTCACCGATCGTCGGAGCAACCGGCACAGGATTCAAGACGCCTCCGTCAATGAGATCGACACCTTTATGCTTGAACGGGGTGAATAGCAGCGGTATTGAAATGGATGCACGTATCGCATCAAACAGTTTTCCTGATTTAATCCAGATTTCCCTGTGGTTCAGAACATCAGTTGCCACTGCTGTAAATTGGATCGGGAGATCCTCAATCATCTGATCTCCAACAAGATCGATCAGGTTGTTGATTATTTTGTCACCTTTGACAAGGCCGCTTTTTCCCCATGAGATATCGAGAAGCGTCACAATATGGACCTTGGTAACAGCCCGTACCCATTGTTCGAATTCATCCAGTTTACCGGCTGCATAGATACCCCCGACAAGCGCCCCGATTGAAGCGCCAGAGATCGAACGGATTTTGTATCCATTTTCCTCAAGATAATGAATGACTCCGATATGTGCCAACCCACGAGCACCTCCGCTCCCGAGAACCAGGGACACATCTTTGGTGATTGTCTTTCTCATGATATTGCACACTCTCTTTCATATTTGGCTGACATTGCCGATAAACCCTCTATCACCCGGTTATCCAGGTAAAAATCCAGCCGGGTAGCATACCCCCGACATTGAACAGAGCGTGAACGATGATGGCCGGTATCAGGCTGCCGGTTTTCCGGCGGTAGTGCGCAGCGAGAAACCCAAGCAATGTCGTCAGCACAATGGGAACGGCTGCCCGAGGACCCATCGATGGTATCAGAACGGTGTGCATCGCTCCGAAAAACAATCCGCTGATGACGACCGGCGTTGTAAAAATGCGTTTCCGTGAATCGTCATTCCGATGGCCGGAAATGAGTGTCTGAAGAAGACCGCGGGTCAATACTTCTTCGCAAACGCTTGCATAGATCCAAACAAAGACAAACAATTGTAATCGGGAAAAGTCTTGTAACATACTGGAGGCTTCTGCCCCGCCTGTCGCAACAAGGGCTATCGACGCCAGCACGGCAGTAGGGAGCGCCCAGAGAAGAATTTTTGGTCGAAAACGATAGGTTCCCTTCGTAAATCCATAAGATGAAAGACCCCCATTGGGAATCAACAGCATGACCATCAGGGACAACCCAAGCATCAGCGAGTGGGTGATGAAGGAACCGGGTATAAAACCATCCTTCGGAAGAGGAACGAGGGTCGTTACGTATAGCGCAATGAGGGCAATGGCAGCCGATATGCCGATGCCGATTGGTATTTTCAGACGGTCATTCTTGATCATGTTCTGTTTACTCCTAAGGATTTTAACCCTGCCTGCACATGAATCAATGATTTAGCAGGAGGTGTGAGCAATCCAGGCGCTTTAATTAAAATCACCATGCCCTGAACTTATTTTTTTGCCGGTCGGGTCTACATATCCGAACCGTACCTGTGTGTTACTGCTGGATCCGTCATCGATAAGGTAGAAATATTGTTCCACTGACTCTGCGTCAGCTGGATCACGGAATGGAAAGTCGGTCTCCGGTTTCGTTTGCGTATAGGTTGCGAGGTTGAATATGTTCGCATCGATTTTCTCATTGACATGCAGATATTCCACCATCTTCTCCGAGTTCATACCGATATTGGAATGGAGGCTCATGCTTTCCAGTAATCCGGTATCCGCATTGATGCCGAACTCCGATATGATAACGAGATTTCTATCGGGATATCGTATGATCGTCCATCGACGGAACCTATGCAGGCTGGTCCCGTTTTCAGCACTCAATCCGAGATATTCAAGATGAGGTTTATTTTCGCCATGCTTATACGAATCGGTCAATATGTAGAGTGGATCGCTGAATACCGTCCAAATGACATCGTTATCTCTGGAAACCCATTGGAAGGTGGATTTACCGTTGTTAGGTTGTTTAAATTCCACCCACCAATCCTTACTGTCAAATCCCATGCGAAGTGATCCTGCCTCGGCAAAACACTTACCGGGTTCAACAGCAAAAGTAACGATGCCTTTATTGATAAACCGATATCCCTGGATCTCCGCACCAAAAGCAGTTGTATCGGTCACGTTCTCTATAAACGATGTGATGGCCCTGCGTTTCGACAAAATCTGCTGCTCCAGCAAGCGGAGTTTTTCCGGATCGGATGTCATAAGAAAACGCTGCATATCCGCTTCCTGAAACAGGGTATCGCCTGTTCGGGCGGGAATTTCCACTTTATCCGTCAATCGACCGGTCGTGTCGCGGAAACCTTGGAGCGTCACCGTCCCAGACCAATCCTTCTTCATCACAATCGGCACCCGGAAACTGAACGTTTCAGAATCATATTCGATAGATGGAATGATAGAGTAATCGCCTCTGCCAGGAGGTCCCATGGAATCGGACACAATCATGCTGTCCGGATCCATCGGTCCATCGAATGTCACATTAAAGATGGTGATCCAACCCAGTTCTTCTTCCGCGCCGGGAATGACAGTTGTCAATTTCGGAATCGGTCTATCCGTCACGACTGAATTGTTAACGGTGAACGTCCAATTATATGACTCCGTTCCGGTCCCGTTCTGGTCCATAAAACTTTGACGTTTGGATGAAGCAATCGATACTTCCTGCATGACACCGGGGAAAAACTTCAACGGAACAGAAAATTCATTCCCAGCCGGATCATATGTCATCTGACCTAATGGTATGCATCCCCCACTCTGAAAGAAAATGGTTCCCATATCCGGATTCATAGGGCGGTCAAAGCGGATTCGGAGAGTGGTTTTCCCGGGATCGATCAGCGCGCCATTCGCGGGAAACACGTCTATTACGCGAGGGCGATCAGCGACACCGACTGCCGGTCCGGCGATGGGGATCGCCGGTAATGGTTGCTGCCCGAGTCGTTTCAGTGCCGACTTGAGAACCGGATCGTCCGTAATAAACGCATCCACCGGAAAATCGCAAAGAACATCCGGTATTATTCCATGCAGTTCGAGAAGTGTGCCATCCGGCAGATAATCGATCCACTGCGGGATGGTGAACGAGATGCCGCAGGGGAGTTGTTCGAAACGCGGATTACCGCTGGATCCCCCCGTGCGGTACCCCATGCTGGTCACCGCATCCGATCCTTTCAGCATACAGATAAAGGACTCGTTGCTGCTGAGGCACGGTTGATCGATCAACAGGATCACGGGTCGCGAGTACTGCCAGGGTCCGCGCGGCGAGACAGTTCGGGGTTGTTTTTCTGTGAGATCGTCATGCGCTTCACCTTTTTTGTAAACACTGTATGCGTACACGTGAGAATTCGCCAGAAACCGGCCTGCGAAATCCCTGGCGATGGGCTCGCTTCCGCCGCCATTCAGCCGCACATCCACGATCAATCCCCGCGTGTTGCGCATCTGTTCCAGAATGACATCCAGGTCATCGGCAAGAGCACTCCCCCGCCATTCCGGGATCATGATGTACCCGATGTGGTCAGATGACACGCCCCAGGTAACGCCGCTGGCCGTGTTTTGGAGATCAGAAAATTCAGATGCGAGCGTGTCACGATTGACATGCATTTCGATGTCCGGTGTATAGACTGGAATCGGCATGTTTCCTTCGTAGAGCCAAATGTGGCGATCCTTGAGATTGCTCAGCAAATCCGCAGCCATCAACGCGAATTCGGAGGAATTTCGGCACATCGAAAATTTAGGATAATATCGGTTTTTCAGTCCATTCCAATCAATATCAGGTCGAATGTAAAATCCAGGATACTGTGTGTCATAGGTGCTCCAGAATGTATGGAAATGATCCAGCGCTTCCTGCTGAGTCAGAGTCACGGGAGCCTTCAGAATCCGTTCGTTGAAACCGGGAATCAGCTCAACTGTTTCATCGACGGTATTGATGGCAAAAAACCGCCGGCCATCCTCGTCATTCCTTATATCCAGAGTTATATTGCCGGGAGGGGGTAAAAAAGCACGACCCCCGGAGTGCCAGCTTGATGTTATCTTGAATTTCGCAATCCGATCCATCTCGGATTGTAATCCGGTTTTCCGGGCTTTTGCGACCGTCTTCGGTAGGAATAACCGGTTAATCTCGCCCGGATTGAATCGCAGCCATATATGCGCCACATTCATGGATTTATCGATGGCCGAACCTCCGATCATTCCGGGTGAATCCGGGATGACAACCGCCCAGACTGCGCCTTGTTCGCAATGACCCACTCCTACGAAGGCATCTTCAGTGGACACATCCAGTTTGTCAGCAACTTTAAAGTGAAAGTTCTTAAGCCGGTAGATGTCGTTTTCGGTAAACTCCCAGGCATAAGCCTGTTTGACGTTAGAGTCGTATTCTGAGGAAGGGGGATAGATGGTCGCCAGATCTATACCCCAACAGACCGGAGATACGCTGATGATCAAGATGGCTAAAAAACATATTGAGTTAAACAACATTCTCACTTCAGTTCTTCCTCTCCTCATTCGGTATCGCCGGTAGTTTTCTCTGATCGGAATCTCAGTCATTACCAACAGCGCACAGACGTGCATCGATCAGCATTCCAATCTCAGTTAATTCCGGCTTTTTCGATATCTTCCATCACTAAATTACAAATAAATCTGGTCAAATATTTCTTCATTATTTTAACCCAGCAGTAATTCCAGTTCAATCTCGTCCCGTATGGGGATTCCATTCGAAGCAATCAGCGGGATGGAACTCTTTAATTTTCTTGATTTTTCTAATGCATGCCGATTGATTTTCACCAATTCATATCCACGCTTCTGGTAAAACCCCAACGCTGAGAGATTGTCGTTTGTCGTAATCAGCCAGATCCTTTGACATCCGCAACCCGAAGCTACCGCCTGAACAGCATGAAGGAGTGCTGTTCCAACGCCAATACCTTCTCGCACACTGTTTAGAGTCATCACTTCGCACTGGTTCTGAAGGATCACATACGTGATCAGACCGATAACCTGACCGGATAAATCAAATGCTACAAACCCATCCAATTCACCAGGTCGGAATCTTTCAGCATGGACGACAATAAATTCCTCTCCCCAGTGATCAGAGATGAATGCATCAATCCAAGCTTGATCTCCATCTGTTTTTTTTCGAATCGAAAAACCTGACATCACGTGTACCTGCTCTTTCCATCCGCCGGTTTCCGGTAAAACATGCTACAGACTCACCGGCGTTTTTATCTTTGAACACCGAAAACGGATGAGTCTGCGAATGATCCCGATAATGATCAGTGCTGTCAGAATGACAGCGAGAACGGGCAACACAATCGAGATCAAAGTTCCCAAGATTGCAGCCAGCATTTCACCTGTCGATATCAGAGGATTGCCGACTCCGCCCGTCGCCGCCGTCGATGTTCCCCGAAGAAAAACGCCTGCACTCTGAATAACTCCCGCCGCACCGCCACCCGCAATCAACGCCAGCGACCATCTCAGCAACGGTGATGTCTCCGCTGCCAGCGAAGCGGTGATCAATGTTCCGGCAATCACGGCACCGGGGGTGGCAATGGTATCCAGTAGATTATCCACCCATGGGATGTAATAGGCTGCAATCTCCAGGACGGTCGCAATTGTCAGAGCGATCATCGCGGGATATGTGCCGACCCATGAAAAACCGGGACTCAGGGTCAGGTATCCAAAATGATTCGCTACACTGAGGCCTAGCAGAGGAACGAAGATTCGGAAGCCGCAGGTGGCACTCAGCCCGATACCGATAAAAATGGCGATGGTTTCCTGCATTTTGTTATTCCTTCAATCCTCCGGTTTTATTTATGACCTGGACCGAGAGGTTTCATCCCGGAACCGGATTCAAATTTGTAATGAGCATACAAACACACAACCGGAAAAGCCATATTTCGCGCCTCAATAACGAATCCGTGAGTAAACTGATCATCAAATCGCAGCGACTCATTGAAATTTCACTTGATGGACATCTGTTTTTCTGGTTTAGTCTGGCTAAATTTGAAGCACGAGCCTCTATCAAAGAAAAAGATGAGGCGGACTATACAGAAAAAGTGCGCAATAAATGGAGGTAATGTCATGACCAAAAAAGTAGAAAATAACAGCCTGAAACCCAAAAGGGTTACATTCCGAATCAATGCAAAGCCCGGCAGCCGGGTATTTGTGGCCGGCGATTTCAATCAGTGGGATGCCGAAAACAAGCAACTGAAAGATTCGAAAGGCAACGGAACATTCTCAGGATGTCTGACGCTGGAACCCGGGACTTACGAATACAAATTCGTGATCGATGGAACCTGGACAATCGATCCTGCGTGTACGGAGCATGCGAAGAATGCCTGCGGGAGCCTAAACAGCGTATTACGGGTAAAATAAACTGTCGAGGCGATCAGTTAATCGACTTTTGAATATGCCATATCTGGTAAGAGCCGGCATCGAGCATATTCTTGTAGAAAGCAGAATTGGGCAGAATCGGAGATATTGTATCTCCTGGGCTTATAATTAGTTGATTTTGCAAAAATTTTTCATCTGCTGCCACCACGACATGGTATGCGTCGTCCCGACCGCCCAATACCTGCATTCCCTTTAGCTGTAATCTCGGGTTTTCTCTCACAACCCATGTCGGGATGTGCTGTGTATAGTGTTGAAGAAGAGCGTCTCTCTCCGCATCCGAAATCAAGCTGTAGTTAAACGCGAAAACAGGATACGGACGAGGCGCTTCGAGAAGCAGAATAATTGAAAAGTCTACCCCTGCGATCAATACCGAATCACCCTGTCGATAACCATACTCCCTCATTTTATCGGCAAGATACTCGTAGGGCGATGCCATATGCTGGACAACCCGATAGTTAAACGCTTGAGCTTCTGAAAAAAAAGTAATGAGAATGATAGGAACCAGGCAGAGAAGTGGTGGAATGACCCTTAAAAATCGGGGTAAAGCCGGCATTTGTCTGTCGGTAAACAGCAAACTCGATCCGATCATCATAGGAGTTAAACAGATAATCAGAGAATATGGCCATTGGGATCCTTCGAAGGCAATCCGATAATACTCTGAGACAATCAGCACACAACAGAGGGTAATCAACCGCCGATAATTGTTCATGTATCCTCTGACGAGTCCAAGAACAGCCACAATTAGAAGAATATCCAGATGGACGCGATTGAAAAGAGTCGCCGACTTGCATAAGTCGAAAATCCCTGGAAAAGACGGATCCCGGTATTCGGCCGGCCACTCAATACACTGCCGATAAAATCCTGCCGGACTGTCGAAAAGCGTTATCCATGTTAAAACGATTAAAGTAGCCAATCCGAATCCCAACAAACAGGCCAGGAGTTTTCCTCCGATATGTCGCATCCTGCTTTTGGTTCCAGACCATTCCGAGTTATTCAAAACGTCCGGAAGAATGCATCCCGCTAACAAGAGGGCAACGGGGCTCATCACCAGCGTGGTTTTCAGAAACAGGCAGCATGCCGCGCATATTCCTGCCGTAAACAACCATCGGGACGAACCCCTAGCAGCACCCAACAGAACAATTGAAATGAGTCCAAACGCGAAATCCTCCGGACGGGCATTTCCACCCCAGAGAACACTGGAGTAGGCGGTGCATATAGTGAGCAGAACCAACGTGAAAGCACCCAGCCTGCCCACATGTGAATAGACAAGAGCAAACATGCACCCGCAGCCGATGAGGATGACCATCATGTGAGTGAGTGCGGCGGCGGGCATGGATGCACCAAAAAGCAGGACGGCAGGCGCTAGGAAAAAGCAGATCAGGATTCCCTTCAAGTCATGAGAAAGAGTGAATCGATCCAATGTTTCAGTGAAGGTTCGAGTGTGAAGCAGATAAACGGACGTATCCGGAGTGAAGTGACCGGCAAAACTGTTGATGATACAGAGGACGGCGAGAATACTTAGCAGTATGAGGACGATCATTTTGACAAACTGGGACATGACTTTCATGATTGAATTTTAGCTCATTTCCCCAATCAGTTACAATTCATCCAGCTCAGAAAATTATAATGACAGACCTTTTAAAGATGTGTTGAACGATTGTGAAATGATAATTACCGTATATTGGATACCAATATCATCAGGATATGCAATACGTGTAGTCCGGTCCGAATTCAGTGTTGCGGATTAATGGCAGCAATCCGGAAGCCGATATCATTCCGACGCGTGTCCGGGTCCATATAGTCGCGAAAGCAGCAGTTTGTCCGGTTGGTGTGGACCGACCAGGACCCACCCCGTATAACACGGGCTGAACCACAGAATGGTCCGTGTGGATCCGCGACAGGTCCATCAGAATAGGGACCCTTCAAGTCCTCGCACCATTCGTATACATTTCCGGGCATATCGTGAAGACCCCATGCATTGGCCTGTTTACGACCCACCGGATGTGTCGCCTGGCCGCTGTTCGGATTCAACCACGCTTCGGAATCCAAATCCCCGGACCGGTCACTCTCCGTTCCCGTCCGGCAGGCGTATTCCCATTCCGCTTCGGTCGGCAGGCGGTACTGATAATAGTCCTCGATCTCATTCAACCTCCGGATGAACTCCATCACATCATACCAACTGACACTCTCCACCGGCCGATCGTTGCCCAGAAAATGTGACGGATTATCTCCCATAACTGCTGCCCATTGAGCCTGAGTCACCTCCGTCTGGGACAAAAAAAACGGCCGCTGTATTGTCACTTCATGGAGTGGTTTTTCATGACTGTCCGCATTTCCGGTTATCGAACCCATGATAAAAGATCCAGGTGGAATAGGTATTAAAGTCAATCCGATGCTGTTGGTTGTTTCATTCTGATGATCGAATTGCCCCTTTTTCAGGAAACACAGGGCTTGCCGGATGGCTTCGGGATCTCTCGGCAAAAAAGGATGCGTCGCTGAAATGATGATAAAATCTCTCATGCCCGTCAGCTTCGCATGTTCAATCGACACCTTTCCATCATCCTCACCCGGAATCATCATAGAGAGAATCGGATTGATCGAATGCTCACCAGCGATGACGCCCAATTCCAGATCCGTCGAACCCAGTGCCAGGGGGACGGATGGACCCTCCGTCCCAAGCTGAAGCCCAGCCGGACCGTTAAGCCACTCGAAAGGAACCCAGTTCCCGAGTTTATCCACAACTTCGCTTCCCCCGTTTGGGGGTCCGAGCATCACGACCCGGCCGAAATTCAGCGGTGCGCCGGATGCACGCAGTTGACGAACGATGATACCACCCAGGGAGTGGGTGACGAAGTGCACCTGTCTGTAACCGGAGTCGATACAATCCAGGATTTCCGGCAGAACATACGCTGTGGCCAGTTCCTCAATGGGGAACTCCGTGGATGGATAACCCAGGTTGAGAACTGTGTAACCGGCTTGTTCCAGAGCTTTCTCCATATGATCCATCGACCCCGGCGAGCGTAACAAGCCATGTAGAAGAACAACGATCGAATGATCCGAATCGGAGGCTATCGAGCCTGATTCCATGATCAGCAGGCTGACTATCATGATGATAAACCGCTTGAGCAGCAACTTAAACATACTTCTCCATCTCTTGAATCGTTTCAACATTGTATGGATAGCACCTGGGCCGACCCGATTTCAATTTCATTCATCGTAACCTGAACTGCAGCTATCCGTCTGTCATTTCTCAATTGGCCTGATACGGAAGATTTTCTTCTCCCAGACTCTATATCGCATTAATGGTGATACCGTCTACCGCTACCTCTCCTGATTCCGGACATAAATTCCGGCAATCACTTTCGCAAAGGGGGTCGCCATGGGTACTGCGATGGAGTTCCGATTCTTCGAGGCGCGATAAAATAATTCCGGATGCAGGACAGTAACCCAATCAGGTCAAAACCTACATCAGGACCCTCCCGATTTCTTCAAAACTCGTCACGCCTTCCATCACTCGTGCGTACCCGTCGTCGAGAAGAGACCGGAATCCCGGAATCCGGTCATTCGTTTGAAATTCCTCATTCAGCACATCCTTGCTTCCGGCAGCTGAGACGGCATTGCACGGCTCTGCAGACGATTTTTTCCCGGCATCCCGGAGTGGTGGCAACTGTGTCGGTTCCGGTAAACGCCAGTATCCTGAACCGGGTTCCAGCAGTTCCATGACGACATCACGGCCGCGATATCCTGTCCCGTGACATGTGTCGCATCCAATGGCCCGATAAATCGGTCCCTTAAATGTTCTGAGAATATCGGGCATCATCCGGCGGTCAGTGTCCGGAACCGGTGCCTTACAGTCCGGGCACAACCGTCGAACCAGCCGTTGTGAGATGACACCGATGACGGTTTCGCGCAACACATGAGCCGGGACTCCAAGGTCCTGCATCAACCGAAGCGTCGCGTCAGCGTTTCGAGCGTGCAACTGGCTCAGTACAACATGCCCGGTCTGAGCCAACTGAGCCAGCAGTGTCGCCGTTTCAGGATTTCGGATTTCACCGGCACTGACAGCATCCGGATCCTGACGCATAACCGACCGCAAGGCCGCCGGGAACGTCAGACCGATCGCCGGATTGACCTGCATCTGATAGACGTGCGGCAGGATGTATTCAACCGGATCCTCAATAGAAATGACATTCAGGGAACCTCGTTCAGACAGTTCCTTCAACAGCAGATACAGGGTCGTTGTCTTCCCCGATCCGGTCGGACCGGACACAAGAATCATCCCATACGGTGACGCCAGCCAACGCCGAATCATTGCAATCTTGTCGACTGACACGCGGATGTGTTCGAATCCCTGCGGAAAGGCATTCCGATCCAAATATCTTATCACAACTTTTTCACCATGGATAAACGGACAGACCGATACGCGTAAATCCAACCTTTTTTCCTCCGCTTTGGCCGAGCCGGATTCTGCGGGTTGACGCAACATGATCCGGCCGTCCTGCGGTATTTTGTGCTCCCCGGGATCCAATGCAGCCATCTCTTTGATTCGACCGACTATCGCACGGTATACAAGCGGATCCAGGCTGTCAGGCTGCTCCTTCAACACCCCATCGATGCGCAAACGCACTCGCCCGCCGTCTTCCGTGGGCTCCAGATGAAGATCACTTGCCCGGCTTTCCATCGCTTCGATGAGCAAACGGTTCACCTGCTTCAGAACATCGTGATACTGTGTCTTCACTGCCTCCAGCAGTAAGCCGACTCCCCGCGGTTCCGGAAGCTCCGGTTGATCAGCCATTAGTCTCCCGGCAAGACTTTTGAGAGTTGTATCCAGCTTTCCTGAATCCTCACCCGTCCGAATCGACTCTAAAACCTCCGCCGGCAGGAATTTCATGCGTCCCAGACTCTGAGCAAGCGTATCACCGGAACGGATGAGACCGATCATCGCATTGATCATATCCCCGTCCATTTCGTCGGCCTCCGAAGACAGTGTTTCCAGCGTCTTGAGCAGTGGTACACCCCGTTCTAACAGGTTACCGGTCCGTTCAAAAAGAACCGCTATTCGCTTTTTCATCGTGTTGCTCATCAGATAATCCTCCAGGGAAAGTTAGAATGTTACTCTTCATCAAGGACCTGTCATGACTGATTTCCCGGAAAAGGCCCCTTTCTTTTAACTCCATCCACCGGATCAGTCGCTCGCGGTTGAAACGGATCCTGCCGGCGACTTCAAACGCCGGCACGTTATCGAGACAATTCACGAGTTCCGGGACCGTGATCCCCAGAAATGCCGCGGTCTCCTCAATATCCATTACTTCACGATCAGCGAGGGGCGTCCGAAGCTGATGATCGAGTGCGATCCGGATCCGGAGATCTGCATCATCAGGCATTGCCAATTCCGAGAATGGTTCCAGCGCCATTCGGAGAGTCCGTGCCGATTCGGCCTGAGTCCAGCATTCCGCGCATATTGACAGATGGCTCATAAAACTTTCATGCTCAACAGAGTTAAGTTTACCGGCCAGGAAACTTTCCAGATAACGGCATTCGTTAAGATTCCGATTCATCGCCCCTCCTCCGTGCTTTTGGAAACCTCCTGGTCATTAACAGCACCAGCCGATTTCAACACCGCCCTGATCCGATGAAGGCGTACTCGAACAGCTTCCGGCGTCAATCCCATGATGCCCGCAATTGACAATCCGTCCAGTCCTTCCAGTTCCTTCAACAGCACCAGGATTTTGTCCTCCGGTTGAAGTCCTGCAAGGAGTCGCTGCAACGTATCGCAAGCTACCAATCGCTGTTCGAAGCGTCCTCTGTCACCCGGGTCCGGTAACGGTTTCGAGGAGTGGTTTCGCATGTCCCACCGTTTCCGGTTGCGCCCGATATCGCGAATCCGGTTGGCGGATATCTGAAACAGCCAGGACCTGAAACGGTCAGCCGGCTGATACTTGTCCGCCGCTCCCGCAACGCGCAGAAATACGTCCTGAACCGCGTCTTCGGCATCGGCAGGTGATCCCAGGCAGGCGACTGCAAACCGGAATACCCGGTGGCGATACCGCTCATACAGCATGGTGAACGCGTCCGTCGTACCTGCTGCAAACATGACCATCAACTCCTCGTCACTAAACCGCATTCTGCCTCCATTCACCTGTAAAACAATCGTGAGGACGATTATGTTACAGAGGCAGACGATTTTTTTCACGGGTGTCGCGTTTCAGAACGGGCATACCACCAAACGCGGCTTATTCTGGATCATGGGAATTGATTGGCTATGATTGTTTAGCCTCGTTACAAGGTTGAACACCTATCGATTTCAAAATAGTGACCATCGGACACCAACCGGTAAACCCGGATTGAAGAAGATTCAATCCGATAAAAGCGGTAAACAGCAACCAATAGGGCGATAGGAACTTTGCCAGAACCAGGCTTAATATAATAAAAACACCTGCAATAACCCGTAACCATCTTTCAATATTCATAAATCACCTCCAGGTCCCTTAGATATCTGTGGGAGACTTGCGTTACATGGTCACTGTGCGCAAATCACTCTTCTCTTTGGACCTTTACTGTGCGCATCTTTCACTGGTTGCGTACCCCTGGCCGCATTCGGTTGCCGCTGCGTGGCGATCAATGTTCAAGGTTTTGCTCTCGTCGTCTCGTCCTTTCCTCTTCCCCTGTCCGTACCCGAACAGGACAATTTTTTAAGTGAGGTCTTTCACCTGCCATTGAGGAATCTCTTGAATTCCGCGGGAAGACATTCTGTAAATCCCCGGCGATTCCCGCTCAAACCATCCGTACACGTTCCGATACAAAATGGTCCTGGCATCAGGTTCCTTGAGAGCAAAGGCTACCTGTGAGGCCTTCGTCGGACCGTTTTCCTGAAGGAACCGGCCGATCGCAAGAGCTCTCTGCCTGTATGCCGTCATGATACCTTTTCTCATGTCGGTTCCTCCAGTGTTGGGATCACCTTTCCGTCGTACGAACTCACCGAGTAAATACTCCCTGCGCTGTCTCGATTTGCGGGGATGATACTCTCCAGGATCGAGAACCACCTCGACACTTCCCGTCTTCAGATGCGGATCGATCGTCAGTAGACCTAGGCCCAACAGCCGGAGCAGCTTGATAACCTGTTTCCGACGCCGTTTCAGCGCGCGGCATTGTCTGCGAACGCCAATATAGACTTTTGTGGTCAGAGCTTGTCGATCGACCGCCTGCAGTATGACATCCAGATTAAGCGAGAGCTTTAGTTCAACGATCACGGGTTCATCGTCACCGCGTACAGCGAGGACATCACAAGCGTGGATTTCGGCTTTCACCTCATAGTTCTGTGATTCCAGGAATTTCTTAACAGGGAGGTAGAGATCTGATTCTTTCATTGTTCCCTTTATTGACGGGGTGCGGTGTTCACACAGTCCGTTTCAATAGTAACAGGCAGAGCTTGCAGACGGCAACGCATAACGGAGTGAACAGCTCGGTGAACCCAGGTTCATCATACAACATCCTTGACGCACACCGGTTTGGCTGGCACATTGGAGGTAATCCGGAATGAACCCGTTCGTCGTTTCGCGGCAAATCTATGTGTGACTCGTCCCGGGAGCCAACAATCTTGCGATTACCATTTCTGATTGATTTTCAAACTCAATACATGAAACTATTTTATGTACGGGCGCGGCTGCTTTGGGAGAACTTTTCCTGCGATACCCATCATGATACACGTCTCATCGACAGCGCATTCTACGAACTGGCTCTTTCGTTCCATGAGCGATCGTGCGAAGATGGTGCGGCTGACATCAGGGATAGAAACGATTCGCCAGCCGACTCCGGAACCCTTTACAACCTCATCCGTCGTATTATTCTGCGTGACCTGGTGGACCGTCATCCGGATGTTGCAGCTTTGATTTTTCGCCTGAGTGACTATGATTACCATTATGGAACCGACCTTGACCGGGGCACCGATCCAGCCCGGTATCGAGCGGTAATGAGCCGGCGAATAGCGCCGGATGTGCTGGAACTGATGCGGATCCGAAATCGGTTGGCGATCGAACTGGGATATAACTGTTACCGATCGCTGGTTTTCGATATCGAGGACATTGACCAAGCCGGTTTAACCGCACTGCTGAACCGGCACCTGGAGGAGAATCTCGACGCAGCCCGGTCAATCGCCAGCGATCACGCGATTACGTTGACGCCGGGTTGGCTCGACGGGCTTCATCACATCGGACGGGCACCATGCAGCATGTCACCGGAATCCGCCATCTTTGAGCTAACCCGGCAACTGGGTCTGCATCGGGCCGCAGACAGAATCCGAATTACCTGCAGGGACAATGGTTTCGGCTACACCAGTGTCATTGCATTCCGTGACATCCATATCCTCTCGGGGCCCCTGGATTCTCTGAGCGCATGGGGAACACTATTTCATGAAGCCGGTCATGCCATTGCGTGCGCCATGAACATGGAAAGCGGCCTTTTCGGAACCTGGAGCGCCGGCTTTGATGAGGCCATGGCGGAAGTGATAGAGCCGGTTGCCGCGCGTATGCTGCTGGATCGTGAGCAGCAGACATCGCTTCGGGATATAGGCATTCTGACAAGCTGCCGCTGTGCATTGAGCGCTTTGTTCGAGTTTGCGCTCTGGGACGACCCGTCGCAGGCGGAAAAGCTGTTTTCAGACTTCTTCAGCCGTCTGGTCACGGGCACGGGCGATCCGGCGTTATGGGTGTTCGATACGTTTCGCAGTATCGATCCGTTCTATATCTATCATTATGTGGTGGGACACCGGCTGGCTGAGCGGATTTTCGAGCATTTGACGGTTCAGGCAGGAGCGGATCACGAGAAATGGGGCGAATGGCTCATTCGACGCTTTTATGCAGACGGTCGCAAGCGATCATTGGTAAAAAAGACCGCTGAATCCGGTGTGGGTGATTTATGGTTATTGTGAGTAAGTGACTGAAAACATGGAGAGTGAACAACAATGAACGAACATCTGAAAACCCAATTCGTTTCAGACCATCTGGTCGATCAGATTATTGATGGCCGGAAAACCGCAAGCGTGGTCGGACTGGACGAGGTTGATGTGCCGGAAGACGACTACAACGATGCGCTGGTCGTCGGTCGGTATTACGATGTGTATGACAGCCGGTTTCAACCGCGGGTTACGATTCGGATCACCGCGATGGAGCTATGCCGGTGGGATGTTATCCCGGAGAGGTTGTGGCGGGGTGAGGTGGAGAGGAGTGCCGATGAATTCCGTGAAGACCACGTGGACTATTTCGGGAATCCGGGACCTGATTTTGAGTTCATTGCTTACTATTTTAGGGTAGTGGAGAAAAACGAGAGGTGAACGGTCTGGATGACTAGGGTTGGAAGCCAGGTTCCACTGCCCATCTCGTGCTTTGCGCGATCCAGTAGCCCTCAATGGCGGCTGCATTAAGAATCATAAAATGTTAATTACACTTGACATGAGTTCAAATGTTAATTATACTTAACATTATGACTCACGAACACGTATCAAATAACATAAAGGAACTTCGCAAGAACAGTGGTTTCACGCAAGCGCAACTGGCTGAGTTAGTGGGTGTGGCTCGAGTGTCCATTGTCGCGATTGAAAACGGGCGCTTTCTTCCGACGATTGAAACAGCTCTGCGCATCAGTAAAGCATTAGGTGTTTCGATTGAGCGTATATTCTGGCTAAAGGATGAAACCAAATGAAAAAAGTATTTTTACATTTCTACTTTTCAAGGGCCCTCCTGAGCTCTATTTTTTCCGTATTCATAATGGGGATCACTTGGAAAGCCCTATTTCTGGCAATTTCGTTTTTTGGATTGTTTTTACTCTATCTTCATAGCGGTTGGTTCAGTATTGATTTGAATCATCCATTTATGCCTTTGCGACGTGACCCTCGAGGGTTGGAGATTCAAAGAAAGGCTCTTCTGGCTTCTGTGATTTCGGGCCTGTTCATCAACTTGTTTTCATCGCAGCTGACGGGTCTTACAGGCTTTTCTCTACCAGGCAATGTTGCTGTTTCTATTGGGATTATCACTTATTTTGTCACGCAGTTTATCCTGTTTATTCGTGCTTGACTGTTGTATCCGCTGTTGAAAAGCTCGTCGCACAAAACCTTGACGAACACCGGTTCGGCGCTGATTATAGGAACATCTACCGGAGGATAAATATATGACGATCACACAAATTATCAGTGGTAACAAGGATTCGAGTTGGAAAACGCGGTTGTTCTTGTTGATCATCATGGTATTGGCGATCGGTCCGCAGATCACACACAGCTCAGACACCGTCATGGCAGTTGATACCGCAAAAACAATCGCTCCTGCTTTGCCGGACCATCCGAAAATCATTCCGTTCCAGCTCCAAAATGATCGGATCATCCTTCAGGCAGTGATCGGAGACTCGAAACCGATGAAATTGATTCTCGATACCGGCATGCAATCCGACGGGATACTGGTTTACAATCCTGACATCCGGGATTCGATCACGATGATCGATCCGATCGGCGCTGATATCAGCGGTGCCGGTAAAGACGGTCCAGCCGGTGCGGTATTTTCGGATTCGATGGGTTTTCGGATTGCCGGCATCGAATTCCCGAACCACCGGATAATCATGCTCCAGAATGACAGCTTCCGCGGGTTCCCATCGGATGGAGTTGTCGGGTATTCGTTACTCGGGCATTACGCGGTGGAAGTGAACTACGACCGAAATGAGCTGCTGTTGCACGATTCAGACAAATTGACAGTAGATGCCTCGTGGACTGCCATCCCATTGTTTTTCAAGGAAAATAAAGTGCCATGGACCACCATCCGGATTGCTGTTGAAGACGAATCACCGGTTCTACTGGCCTGTTATATCGATTCCGCATCGAGGGAAACTATTGAATGCCTGACGAGACCCGGTTGCTCATTCAAGCTGCCGAAAAACCTGGAACCGGTTTATCTGGGCAGAGGTTTGTCCGGAGATATTAACGGAAACAAAGGTAAAATAGGAAAGGTGATGATCGGTCCGCATGAGCTCCATGATATCGAGGCGGCATTTGTCCCAACCGAGCATCGATCGAAACAACCCGGTGCAGATGGTGTTATTGGTGGCGGATTATTGAAACACTTCAACGTGATCTACGATTATACACACCTGGTATTCTATCTAAAACCGCGCGAAACAGATCTCTGAGATAATCCGCTGTTTCTCATGACGCCCAAGCCCTAAATATTTTTACATTCTTGAAGACAGTCTCCAATCCATCTAGAATCAAGTCATGATCAATGTCGCTCACATCGACAGATTCAAAGTTATCAAAGTGATCGGCCAGGGTGGTCAGGGCGAAGTCATTCACGTGCGGGACACCGACCAGACGGATTACGCTTTGAAATGGCTGTTACCCTACGTGGTCAACCAGGGTTCGACCGACCGTTTTCTCCGGGAATTCCAGTCGATCAGAGCGTTATCTCATCCGAATGTGATCAGGGTGTTTGAGCAGGGTCAATTCCTGAACCGGCCTTATTTTACAATGGAACTCGTCTCCGGGGAAAACCTTGAGCAATTCATCGACAAGGAAAAAAACTTCGATGTGTATTACGATATTCTGATCCAGATCAGCAGTGCTCTTGGCTTCATCCATGATCATCGCCTGGTCCATCGGGATATAAAACCGTCCAATGTCTTGGTTGACTCAAAAGGTTTTATCAAATTGATGGATTTCGGACTGGTGAAAAACCTGGATGCATCCATTCAATTAACCCAGGTGGACAAATTCTTCGGAACAATGAGTTATGCATCTCCTGAACAACTTCTGGGAGAAAAAGTCGATTATCGCAGTGACTTGTATTCATTGGGAATCCTGATTTACCGGATGTTTAGTTCCAGATTGCCTTTTCATGGCGAATCCATGGTAGCCATCATCACAAAGCATTTGAGTGTCGTTCCCAAACCTCTTAAAGAGATTGTGCCTAACTGCTCACCCGTATTATCGGACCTTTGTGACCGTCTTCTGATGAAATCTCCATTGGATAGAACCCTGACGGCAGCCGATGTTGCGGCAACCATCCGAACAATCAATTCCGGGAAGAAAATATCAGTCCGGCAGCCGACTCTCGTTCGGGACCGGTCGATTCATCGTCTTCAGCTTCGATTTCACGGGCGTGACCGTGAACTTCAATCTCTCCTGAGATCGCTCGATCAAACCGGCAACTTTTCCATTCAGCTGATTTGCGGAGAACAGGGTATCGGGAAATCGCGTCTGGTTAACGAGGCGGTTCGTGAATCGCTGATAGCAGGCAACCACCGAAAAGTAATTCGATGCTCCGGGCAATCCAGACAGCAGGACAATAATCGTAGCTCATTTTTCCATTTCATTGCCAACGAGATCGAAGCGCACATTGACAAACTCGGTGATCTCAAAGGGATACTCCCGGAGATCGCACCGCTTCATCCGGCTTTCCAACGATTCGATCCGACTCATTCTGCCCCGGACCCTTCCCCCGGAAGAGGCGGTTTCCGGTATAAAATTCGGTATCTGAGCGCTCTGGTTGCCCAGTTAACCCAGGCGGTGCCCTGGCACATCATCTGGGAAGACCTGCACCAGGCGAATGCATTTGAGATCGAGTGTCTGTCCGATCTGATCGACCTGAGTTATCATCAGCCTGTACAGTGTTGTATTTGGGCGACTATCCGAACGGATGATTTTATAACCTCTCAGGATTTCAATGCCTTCGTTGCAGATTTCCAACCCGAGAATCACTCTGACAGCATCATCCTGAAACCACTGGAATCGGTGGATGCCCAAATTATCATAGCATCAGTTATCAACATGCCCCGCGATGCCGGTATTGTGAATCAGATCGTCGAGTATTGCCAGGGGAACCCGTCTATCCTGCTGCAGACGATCCAGCACTGGATCGACAACGGCAATCTGATTGACAAAGACGGGCACATCTCTTTTGCCCACTCAACGGACAGCCGGGAAACAGTCGGTCCGATCGGACTGCAGGATATCGCACGGCAACGCCTGTCAACGTTGTCAAAAGAATCGCTGGAGCTGTTGACATGGATTGCCACACTTGATCAGGACGCTTATCTGGAAGTCATCCGGCACGGGTTGCAGTTTGCTGAGAAGGAGCTGATGAAACGTCTGAATGACATGCTTTTTCATAGCTTTATAACATCGCACACAGATTCAGCAGGTGAGCGTTATACTGTAAGCAACCCAGTTCTGAAATCGATGATTCTCACAAATGCCGGTTCAGACAGAATACGGGGTATTCATGCTGAAACGGTCGGGATCATGGAACTTCTCGGAGGACACTACGCAAACCCGGTGCTTCTGAGCAGGCATCAGGAAAAAGCGGGAGAGATCGAGAACTCCTGTAAGAGTTATTATAAAGCCGCATCGGATGCCTATTCAAACAATCAACTGCTTGCAGCGCACGATTTAATGAGCAATGCCCATCGCCTTCTTCAGTCCATATCCATGGATTCAAAGGCGAATCAGCTGCTCAAAATCCGTGTATTGATTTTATACAGCAAAATTTTACTCAACACCGGAACAATGGATGAGAATCAGCGACTCATTCCGGAGTTAAAAGACCTGTTGCAATCGATCCGTGATGTGTCAATGAAAAGTGATATTTACCATTTTGCGATCACCACATTGACCTATAGTTTCAAGTTTGATGAATCGAAGCGATGGCTTCAGGAATTTGAAACAGTCTTGCAGATGGAATCAGTGGAAAAGGGTGCCCGTTATTTTCAATTGCATGCCATGCTGAGTTTTTTTGAGCGGGATTATGACGAAGCCAACAGAAACTGGAAAAAAGCGCTTATCATCCGGAAAAGTACAGGCGCACCTCCTGAGGAACTGGCTAATAGCCTGTTCATGCTGGCAAAGACACTCACCGCGACCGGACGCTATAAAGCATCCTTGCAGCTTCTTCGACACGCATTCAAACTGATTCCGAAAGGCTATTCCCTGAGAACTCAAGCCATGCTGCTATCGGAAATGGGTAATGTCGCGTTCTACCAGAATCAAACCAAAACCGCGCTCAGTTATCTGGAAAGATCACGATCAATCAATGATACTTTGGGACTGAAATATTCCAAAGCATGCAATCTGCATGATCTCGCCCTCTGCCATCATCAATTCGGAAATCTCAGCGAAGCCATCAAGTTGTGTTCGGAAGGTCTTGCAATTTTTCGCATACTGAAAACACCGCGGGAAAATGCTATGGGAACCATTACCGCGATCAACCTGGCTTTTGCAAATGGAGATTATGGAGGTGCAAGCAAGGAATGGAGCATCATTACGGGAATGTTCGGAGAGGACCTGTATTTCGATCGCTATCCTTATCTCGCATGGCTTCATCACCGGACAATAAGTATGATTGCTGATCGTGAAACAAGGCGAAAGCTCTTGGGCAAACTGATCGGAATTCTCCGCCACCTGACGGACATTGATTGGAAAGAGACCATCTGGCTGATGATCATGCATGAACGGATGGCCCGGAATCAATTGATAGCAGCAGAGCGAATCTGCCGAAGGGTGTCCCGAGCCCCCTCATCCATTCTGAATTACATGCCGTTCCGATTACAGCATGTCATACTTAAAATTTACAACGAACCTGACCGTGATCACCTCAGTATGCTTGATGAATCCTTTCTGACTGAAATGGATCAGGTTACAGCGATGAAGGTCGAACGATCCTGTCTGATTGGAATTTTAAGCATGAAAACATCGGACGATGATTATGCAGACATTCTAAAATCAATCGAAACAATGCCCGGGCCGCCGGCACAAATATGGACACTGAGCGTCCTGGCATATGCACTTGAGCGTCTGGGTAAAACTGAAGCGGCTGCTGATGTACGCCGGATTGAGCAATCCGCCCGAATCAGAATGGCGTCGGAACTGCCGGAGGATGCGAAACGGGAGTTTTTATCACGGAAGGTAATAATCCGGATTTAAAGCAAAGGAATGGCCGGGATAAGTCCGGATCCAATCATATTTTTCTGAGCAACATGACTATATCGATACAGGATCCAGCATGAAAAATGGTAACAATGAAACCGGAACCGGGATGTCGCTCCACAGGCCGGATTCCGACACTGGAGCCGGGTTTCCAGATCCAGTCCTGTAGTTGACCGGTGACTGGATATCGCGGCAGGACGATAGTTTTACAATTGAATCATGGTCCCGGATCAGCCCCTCCACTCTGGAGGGTACAGGCCGGACTGAGAAGATTGATGAACCACAGACGATATCATCCGAATCACTTCGCATTGTAATCATGTCGGGTATAGTATTCTATATTGCCAAGGTTGCGCACAACGAGCTTCCGGTGGCATTCCGGTTGACCGAAGCATCGTCGGACACGCTCATTTTCGAAAATCCGGCGCATGACTTTCCAACCAGGATATCTTATACTTTCACTAACAAGGATCGGCTCTCCGTCCGGGTCAGTGCGGGTGATCGCGGATTTGTTCTTGAATTTACGCGGATGAAAGCCGAATAGAGATTATGAAAGGGACCCTGTGAATTCAACAATGCGTGACAGGTTGATTGCAGCGGCGAAGAATGCCGCCGGGAATGCTTATGCACCATACTCCAAGTACCGGGTTGGAGCAGCAGTGCTGGCTGAAAACGGAGAGATCTACAGTGGCTGCAACGTGGAGAACTCATCGTATGGATTGACGATCTGCGCCGAGAGGGTCGCGTTGTTTGGAGCACGATGCGCCGGTGCGACGAAGTGGATTGCATTGGCTATCTATGCCCCTCAGCCGCCTGTACCTCTCCCCTGCGGTGCCTGCCGGCAGGTGATGGCGGAAGGCGGCAATGCACCGCTGGTGATCGTAGTCGGCCACGATGATACGATCCGTGAATTCGCCTTCAAGGAAATTTTGCCGCACTCATTCGATATGACGATGTGAATCATCGAATATCCCGGCAACGCCGAGCCATTGCGGCAGCGACTCCCACAGTATTTTCATGACACGGCGTGTTCCCTCAACATAGATGCCTTTATTGTCATATGCTTCGCCACCGCTCATCCCTACGATGTCCGATACTCCCTTCAGAATCAGGCATCGCGTATTATTGCGCTGGGCAACAAAAGCGATTGCTCCGGATTCCCAATCACCGGCGATCGCTCCGAATCGGGCAGCCAGTGACGGTATTTCCTCCACATCCAGATCCCTGTCGGCTGATACGAGAATGGTTTGCTTCACCCGGATCGGGTAGGGTTCCCGAACCCACGAGAGATCGAGTTTCGTCGTGTATTGAGCCAGGTGTTCATCGGGATCGCCCATTTTTTCGTAAATGTCGTAGACGAGAGTTTTTCCTGCCATCAGAATATCTCCCCTGTCAACCTTCCCCTCAAATCCGCCACAGGTGCCTATATTGATCAGGACCGACGGATGCCATGTGTCGATAGCATATTGCGTAGAGGCAGCCGCCGAGATTTTCCCCCAACCTCCATGAAGGATGATGATCTCCACGATACGTTCATCCCTGACAAGCGGATAAGCAAACCATTCTCCGAATGGAGATTGACTCAACCGAATATCCCGAGGAATCATCTCCAGCAGAATTCTCCATTCGGTGTTAGCGGACACTAAAACAACAGCCATACTCATTGAACTATACCCCTTGAGTTGTCAGCGCTGTGCCGGTAAGCCGGTCACGGGTGATTTCAATCTGTTTTTCCCGCACATCGAACCGGGAATGGACTTTATCGGACAGATCGACTCGCTGCAAATCAGCGTGACGGATGCGATTCGGCTCGGATCAAGTATCTTTTTCACGGTATAGTGCGCCGGTACCTATTTCTTGGTTCAATTTTCATGTGATACAATTCAAATGTGAATCTGCCTGTAATCGATGAAACAAGGTTTTTTTAATACCGGGAGACGTCGTGATGCCGGAAATGATGGAAATCTATAAAAAACATGCGTCAGAATATGATGAACTGGTCCGTGCGGAGGATTATCGAGGGCATTTGAGGTCGTTTCTCAGGCAAACGATCGATTGGAACGGCAAAATCATTTGCGAAGCGGGAATCGGAACAGGGCGTGTCACACGATTCTACATAGATCTCGCCCGTCGCGTGTACGGTTTCGATCGGGAACTGCACATGCTGGATCGATGCCGGCGAAATTTGAGTGATTACAGGGACAAACTCGTTCTGGAAACCGGTCTGAATGAAAAACAGATATCGATTCCCGAACCTGCGGATATTTTTGTTGAAGGATGGAGTTTCGGTCATACGATTTCGGAACGGCACCATGAGATCGTGAGCTTTTTGCCGGCATTATTGAATCGGGTTCAGTCACTGCTTCGGAGAACCGGTACGATCATTCTGATCGAAACACTCGGAACGAATGTATCCTATCCGGTTCCACCAACAAAAGAGCTGGTTGATTTCTACCGGTTGCTGGAGGAGCGGCATGGTTTTCAAAGACATGTCATTGAAACGGACTACCGTTTCGGTTCCCGTGATGAAGCTGCCAGGGTCATGGGATTTTTCTTCGGCGATGAGATGCGTTATTCTGTTAAATCGGGTGGACAATCGATCATACTGGAATATACCGGTGTCTGGATAAAACGATTAAGCAAAGGAGACAAAAATGGACATCAGCGCGTTGATCATTCAGATGCAGTATAATGGCTGGATTCTGGAGGCCAACAGTGCCGGAGTCACAGATGAAGAAAGCGTGAAGAAGCTGGAGCCCGGCGGTAACAGTTATAATTGGATTGTCGGGCACATTCTGGCGACACGAAACATCATTCTGAAGCTGCTCGGGAAGGATCCTGTGTGGAACCCGGCGCTGGAAAAACGATACACACGCGGCTCTGCAAATATAACATCCCTGAACGACGCCTGTTCTCTTCAGCTCATGCTGTCTGATCTGAAGAAATCAACGGGCTCGATTGTTCAGGGAATGCGGACGGTGACTCCGGAAACCCTGGCTGCAAAGGCTCCCTTCAGCCCCGGTAATGAACCGGATGAAACGATTGCCTCCCTTCTGGCAATGCTGGTTTTCCATGAATCCTATCATGCCGGTCAGACGGGCATCGTCCGGCGACTGCTCGGAAAGAGCGGCGCGATTCCCTGATCCTGTCTGTCAGAATTGAAATGCTCTATTCTTTCAGCGGTCCCGTCACCGTCCATTATATATCGCTGAATACAACTCCCGAGCCGCTGATTCCGGGTCTTCGGCGGCACAGATCGCGGAGACGACGGCGATCGCGTCCGCGCCCGCTGCGATAACGTCAGATGCATTCCGCACATTAATGCCGCCAATAGCCACCAGTGGATGACGGGATGTCCGGCGTATCCACCGAAGTCCATCCAATCCCCATGTCGCGATCGTATCCGTTTTGGTCGGAGTCGAAAATACCGGGCTGACTCCAAGATAATCGACATTCCAGTGTTCCGACTCCAGCACCTGCTCGACGGACTCCACCGACAATCCGATGATCGCGTCCGCGCCCAACAATCGTCGTGCATCCGGATATTCCATATCACTCTGACCGATATGCACGCCGTCGGCTCCCGCTGCCAGCGCCACATCCACCCGGTCGTTGATCAGCAACCGCACTCCCGTACCCTCCAACAGATTCCTTATGCGACAAGCCAGCGCAATAAACTCACGGGTCGCACATGTTTTCTCCCGAAGTTGCACCACGCCGACACCTCCGCGAACAGCGGCCGATACCAGGGACTCCATCGTCCGGTGTCCGAGCATCTCGCTGTCAGTCACCAGATACAGTGCCCGGTTGCTCAGCTTTCCGTCTTCTCCACGGAATCGATTTCCCCGCTGTTTCAAATCACTGATCCCCAGATCCATTTCAATCTCTCGTTTTTATCTGTCCGGGAGCCAATTTCCTGCTTCCGGTCAACGGTTTCCGGCTCAGGTCTCGTCCACCCGGATCCGATACCGGATATCCGCTTCCGTCAAACCGTAAAGAGAATCCAGAAAATGAAGCTGCAGCGTTCCCGGTCCCGCCGCCTTTTCCGCCGCGATTTCGCCGGCAATGCCCATGACCGCCATGCCATGGACCGCTGCATCGAACCGGTCGGGATTCACCGCTGCAAAAGCGCCGGTCAATGCTGCAGCCGTGCAACCCAATCCTGTCACACGGGGCATCATCGGATGCCCGTTCAGCACCCGGGTGAACCGGGTTTCCGATACGACAAGATCCTTTTCGCCACTGACGCTGACCACACAATGATGCAGAATTGCAAGCTGCCGGGCGGCATCGAAAGCCGAGTCGCTGCTGTCGGTGCTGTCGACCCCTTTCGTACCGGCGCCGGTTATGCGCAGCGCTCTGATTTCACTGGCGTTGCCCCGAATAATCGCCACAGGTGCCGTGTTGAGAAGTTCATGGACCGTCCGGGTTCGGAGCGCAGTCGCTCCCGCACCGACCGGATCCAGCACAACCGGGACATTCCGCCGGTGAGCCGCCGTCATCGCCTTCTTCATGGAGGCGATCCAGGGGTCACTCAGCGTACCGATGTTGATCACAAGCGCGCTCGCGATTCCGACCATGTCCTCGACTTCCCCGTCCGCATGGGCCATCACCGGAGACGCTCCCAGGGCCAGCAGTGCATTGGCAGTCGTGTTCATGACCACGTAATTGGTAATGTTGTGAACAACCGGCGATGTCCGCCGGATAGTAACGATGTCATTCCACACATTTTGAGCCGTCATGGTACCTCCCTTCATTAGTCTGTCATCGCTCGACTATTCCGGATATTAATATCTTCCGCTGCAGTTTCCAATCCGGAATCGATCCTGGGAACCATTGTTCCGGTCGTGCCCGGGCACTCAAATCACCGTTAACCGGCTGCGGCCGCCGCCGGAAGGCTCCACGCGAATCTGCTTTAGAAACCGCTCCCGGATCGCAGGAACGTGGCTGATAATACCGATGGTTCGTCCCTCACCGCTCAGTGACTCGAGCGCCAGCAGCGCATTATCCAGCGACACCGGATCCAGGGCTCCGAATCCTTCATCGATGAACAGGCTTCCGATCAGGGCTTGCCGGCTGGACAGTTTTGCCAGTGCCAGTGCCAGAGCGAGCGATACCAGGAAGCTTTCACCGCCGGATAGTGTCGATACCTGCCTTTCCTCATCTGCCTGATCGCGGTCGCGAACCGCCAGATCGAGGTTGTCCGGTGAGGGGCAGAACAGGCGGTAACGCGGTGCCAGTTCCCGGAGATGCCGGTTGGCAATGCCGATCAGTCTTTCCAGCGTCAAACGCTGTGCAAACCGGCTGAATCGGCTGCCGTCATGACTTCCTATCAACATTCTCATCGTCTGCCAGATTCCACCCGCTGCGATCGTCGATTCCCGATCACGCCGCAGCCGTTCCATGGTTTGTCTTGCGCTCAAACCCTGCTGAAGTTCCACAGTGTACCGCTCCATCCGTTCACTCTCTCCCTCACGCAGGCTTTCAAGCCGCTCAAGATTCATGCAGAGTTCGTCTTCTCTCAGTACGGGACGATCCTCCCGATGGTCCCAATCTTCAAGAGATCGCTGACGCTCAGCCAAAACAGTTTCGGCACGACTGGACTGATTCGCCAGATCCAGCAACTCGCGGTGTTCCGATTTCAACCAGTTCCGACCTTTTTCTATCCAGTTCCGAGCCTCCTCCTCAGCAATACCGACACGTTCCAGACCTGCATCCAGTCGCGTCCGGGTCTCAGTTTTAACCACCTCCTGCCGGTTCTGCCGACCTTCCAGAGTTTTGACGTTTGATGAGGCTGCCGTCACTTTCGATTCCAAGGCGTTCTGATGGTCAATCGCTTCTTTCAGCGATTGCTCCAGCGTCTGTTTAAGTTTATTGATCTCATCGAGAACGTCCTCCAGCAACCGGCCACCCAGAATACCCGTGCGCTCCTTCTCAACAGCCGACAGATTCTCCTTCACTGTTTCCTGCGACCGGCGGAACCACAGCCATTTTTCCTTAAGACCTGACAGACGGATACCTTCCTCCGACAGCGTCCTGTCCAACTGCCCGAGCTCGCCTCTGATTTGATCCGCCAGTTCAATCGAGTCACGATAGTCCTGAATCATCCGACTCCATCGCTCGATGACCGGTATCGGATCCGCTTTCAATTCGCTCTCCCATGCCGCCGACCATGACGACAGGTCGGTATTCAATCGGATCAATACCTGCTCCTCTCCAGTTCTCAGATCCTGCCGTCGGGAGTCATTGACCGCACAGCGACCATTGATCGCAGCTAAGGCGGCGGACAGGTGTTTTTCTTCTGCGGAGTAGCGATCCAGTTTATCCCTGACAATGTCCCTTTGTTTTCCTACATTGTCATGACGCTGGCGCAAGTCATGCAACTCCGAGCGCACTGTTTCTATTTCTTTTCGTTCCTTTTCCAGTCTTGATTTGACATCACCGATCGAGGATGGGATCCTCGTTCCTGCAGTGATTTCGCTCAGTTGCAAACCCATCTCAATCATCAGTGCGTCGATCACCTCATTCACTCGCCGATACTCCTCCACGTATCGCCGGTTCTCTTCGGTCAATTCGGCGTGCCGTCTGTTCAGCATATCGACTTTGGACACCAACCCACTGATCTCCGTCAACATCCCGGTGCGGCGATCGACGTGATGTTTCAAGTCGCCCTGTAACTTATTGACGTCATCCCTGAGATCGGCAATGAGGGGTGCAGCGGTGTCACTATTTACTTTATAAGGATGATTCAACGAACCGCAGACCGGGCAGGGATTGCCGGTTTTCAGTTTATCTCTAATATCCCGGACTCGAAGTTGCTCCCCAGCATTATCGAGTCGATCATTCGCTGCCCCAACATCCGTCTCAATCGTCCGGATCTTCTCCGCCCATACCTCTGCTTCTTCCGTGACGGATTGCGATCGAATTAGAGTCTCCTCTTTTTCATTTTCAATCTCAGTAATGCTTTTAGCGTTTGCGTCGATCTTTTCCGTTAGTACAGCACATTCATTCAACTGAACCAAGGTATGACGGATCCTGTCCAGTCGAACCTCCAGCGCTTGCGCATCCCTTGCGGACTCCATATCCTGCTTCTGCCGTTCGATCTGATTTAAGTCCCAATCCAATGCCGCTAATTTGCTGTTTTCCTTTTTTATGAGTGTTTGGTTTTTCTCAACTTTATCCGATATATCCTTCGATTCTGATTCCAGTGTCAAGCCTTCCTGTACCAACTGATCCATCTTTTCCTGAATATTGCAGAAATCCTGAAGATTCAGTTCAATGCGGTTCCATGAGTCGGCGACGGGACCCACCAGCTTCATGTCATCCAGACGGTGTTCAACTGATTTCAGAAGTGTCCGTTTTTTCGATATCTCCCGGCGAATAGTATCCGCATCCTCATTCGCCTGTTCAAATTCCGTCAGAGCCTCTGTTTCCCTGGCTGTCAATTCCCTGTGGTTGTTATTCAATTCTATCAATCGGCTGTCGAGAACACGAGCTTTCATGATATCCGGATCCAGGTCCTTCATATGCTGCATCAAGTGATTCCACTCCGTTTCAGAATCGGTTTTCGCGGAGTGCGCTGATTCAAGCTCAGCGGATGCTTCGGACAAGCCCGATCGTGCTGTCTGCAATAGACAACAGATGTCGGCAAGACTCTGCTCTGCACCATCATAAGCAGCGATATCCGCCTGGAGTTCCCAGGATGATTCCGCCCGTTCCACTGCCTTACGCCGGTCGGCACTCGCCTCCAGCCTGCTCCTGGCTTGTTCCAAAATGGCACCCGCCTGCTCCACCGTTATCATCAGGTCACGCCTGTGCCGATGCCATGCGATATTCTGCTTGATTTGTTCAATCTGCACTGCAAGATCAGCCATTACACTTTTACCGGCATTGATTTTGGATTTCAGTTCCTGTAACGCTTCGTCATCCGGAACAATCAGGTCGGCGATACGGCGATCCAGGAACTCGATTTCCTTGTCGATATCACGGGCTTTACGGTGAGCAGCGATCGACAATTCTCGATATATCCACAGTCCGGTGATGCTTTCCAGAAGTGCTCCCCGGTCGGACGCATCGGCCTTCAGAAACGCGGCAAAATCTCCCTGTGCCAGCAGAATGGATCGAGTGAATTGCTGGTAAGTCAATCCTGTTATTGATTCAATCACAGTATTGCAAGCTCTGACACTGTCGGCAATTGTCCTGTTGGCGGTTTCGTCGATGATCATCCGTTGGGCTGATTGAATTGTGCCATCAGTTTTTTTCCGTGCCCGTCGAACGTTCCAGATAGCGCGGTACTGGTTACTCCGGCAGCGGAACACGACCTCCGCGAGCGCGTCGACGGAACCCCGGCTCATGCATGTGCGGGGATCCGAAGCAGCCAGGCCGTCAGCAAGAGCGCCACGTGGTGATCCGGTTGTCCGAGGGCAGTCGCCATAAAGTGCGAGTGTGATTGTGTCGAGCACCGTACTTTTTCCCGAACCGGTTGGGCCGGTGATGGCGAAGAGTCCTGATCCGGTCAAGCCTGCCGCAATAAAATCGACGGAAAAGTCGCCATAAAGACTCCGTATATTTCTTCCGGTTACCTTGATAATTTCCATTTCTAATCCACACCCATTTCAGAGCTGGCTTCGAGAATTTCATTTAACAGAAGGTGAAAAGCATGATTGAGTTCATCAGGAGGATCTTCTCCATATTCCTGCCGGTGCAGCATCCGGAACATATCGTCCGGTTGCAATTCCTCCAGGTCCCGACCCATCTGGAGTGTATCCTGCATCGACATGTCGGTGGCCGGTTCCCGTCGTCGAACAGCAACTATCGTGACCCCGGTTCCATCAGCCGACTCCAGCAATCGACGCCTTAGATCCGGCGAAGGGCTTTTCAGATCAACGATTACCCGGAGCATGATTTGTTTTTCGGGACCCGGATATTGTGAAGTCAGTTTTTGAACCTGCTCGATCGTTTCGAGTTCGTTTCCGGTTATATCGAGCAAGCGGACGGATTGCGGAATGAGTTCAGGATCGGCACGGACTTCCCGACCATTGATTTCGACGCGTGTTACCTGATGCCGGTAGGAGGATTCGGTGAAACTCAATGGGATGACCGAGCCGCTGTAATTAATTGTGGAGTGGCCGGATGGTCGGTGGATGTGTTGCGCCCTGTGGAGATGTCCCAGCGCGATATAAGCCGCTGTCTCAGGAAAAATACTCGGAGGTAATGAGAGCAAATTACCCGCGTATGTCTGGATTGGGCGTTCACTGTCAGCAGTGATTGAGCCTCCTTCGATGAAAAGATGCGCTGCGTAAATTAACGGCAAAGCGCAGGTATCGCCTGATGAGTGAATTTTCTCGAATGTCTCCATTTTCTTTGAAACAGAACAAATCAGGCGTTCCGCAGCAGAGTCCGGTGTTTCGCCGGGAGGCGGAGCAGGCAGGTCCTCACCTCTCAAATAGGGTATTGCAGCGCAGACGGCAATGGTGTCGCCGGTTCGATTCCGGATGGGTATCAATGCTGAGTCAGGGGAGTCGGACTGAGACCCTGCGATTGTGATTCCAAGTTCTTTAAAAACAGTCCCGAATGCATCGAAACGGGGAGCGGAATCATGGTTTCCGGCGATAACGATGATAGTAGGACAGATCGAACGGGCGCTGACCAGGAAACTGAAAAACTGCTGTTGTGCACTCACGGGCGGATTGGCCGAATCGAATACATCGCCGCAAACAAGGAGGCAATCAGGGTGATCCCGGTGAAGCAGATTCAGCAGCCATTTCAGGAAAAACCTGTGCTCGTCAGCGCGATCGAAAACGTCGAGACGGCTGCCGAGGTGCCAGTCGCCCGTGTGAATCAATTTGACCATATAGCATCACTCCCTGTATGATTGAAATTGTATTCAGGGGGGATCGATCCCGCATGTTATTATCCAACCGTTGGCTATCCCTTGCAACCGCAGGAGGCATCTGATGAAAATCGTATGTTTGAACGGGAGTCCGCAGAAGAACGGCAATACAGCTTATCTTCTCGATACATTTGAAACGACGGCGCTGGAATTGGGTGCGACTGTCGATCATGTGCATCTGAATTCCCTGACTTACAAGGGGTGTCAGGCATGCATGAAGTGTAAGGGTGAGACAGACGCTTGTGCTGTTCGTGATGATCTTGCCCCTGTGCTGGAAGTCGTTTTTAATGCGGATGTTCTGGTTTTGGGTTCGCCGATATATTTTGGTGAAGTCACTTCGCAGATGAAGGCGTTTATCGATCGCACCTATTCTTTTTTAAAGCCTGAGTTTGCCGGAAGCCGTTTGATTCGTGGAAAAACGCTGGTGATGGTATTGCCACAGGGCGCGCCCGATGCTGCAAATTTCGGTGATGTCTATCCTCGGTATGCCGGCTTTTTCAAGTGGTTTGGCTACGAAAAACGATATGAAATCAGGGGTTTGGGTTTGAATGAACCCGGGGATGCTGCACAACGAACGGAATTGCTCGAGACTGTCCGGGATATCGCCAGGGAAATCGTCAATTCCTGATGCCTCACGCTCACAGTTGTTCATCGCTCAACCTGGCAGCCATCAGATAAGCCAGCCGCGTAATTCCTTCAAACAGGGACGGATTCAAAGTTTCCGGAGTATCGCTGATCATATGCAGATGTCTGTAAGGGTTTGAGCCGACAAAATACATGTTCGGAATACCGGCATCTTCAAAAGGCTTGGCATCGGCGCCACCTGGAGGATGGTTTTCTTTCGTGCCGGGCATGTGAACGAATTCGTCGTTCAGAGCATCGAAAATTTCAAAAAGGCGCGGATATGCCTCCCGACCTCGCATATCGACACCGTCACCCGCACCCATGCAGTCCAGATTCAGCATTGCGCGGGTAGATTCCAGAGGGAGGCTCGGGTGTTCGGCATAGTAGAGCGACCCGAGCAATCCGGCTTCTTCAGCTCCAAAGAGAACAAATTGAAGACTGCGCGCCGGTCGGTCGCCCTCCGCAAAAATCCTGGCCAGTTCAATAACAGCGGCGGCACCTGATGCATTATCCTGCGCGCCGTTAAAGATGATTTTTTCACCCTGTATCCCGACGTGATCCATGTGCGCACCGATGATGATGCTTTCGCGGGACAGATCAGGATCGATTCCGGGTAGAAAAGCGGCAGCATTCCAACTCACGCCTGCCGGATTGTAATCGGTAGTGATTCGAATCGACATTCTGACCGGCAATGGTCCCGACATAACGTCCCGATTCGCATCAATCCTGAACTGGCGGGCGGACAGGGTGTCATCGCCACCACAAAACAGCCGTTCAGCCTGATGCTCCGCCAGTACAATCATTGGAAATCCTGGAATATAATCTCCTTTTTCGACGAGACTCCCAGATAGCCGGTCTTGTTCTTTCCGGTTTGGATTTGGAATGATCACCAGTCCGCGGGCACCCCGGGCGGCGAGTTGATGAGCTTTCTGCCGGGGTAGAACCGGGGACTGATCCGTCCGCCAGGGTGGAGAATGTTTGAAACTTACCGCGATCTTGCCTTCGAGATCCAGTCCGGTCAATTCATCGAAATCGGACTCCTCACTGCAGTATCCAACAAATACAAGATCTCCGGAGACATGACCGTTACCGGTCAGCCCACGGCAGATGAAGTCGGTTCCCAGCTTTAAACGTTCCGGTTCAGACTCTATCACAGTCATAGTGACGCCGGCGCTGACGATACGGCAAGTTTCCATTGTGAAAGCCTGTTCATAGCCCTTGTCTGCAAAACCCGGCTGAAGCCCATGTTGTTGAAAAAAGTTGATCGAATAATCCATCGCCTTCCGATAACCGATATCTCCGGGCATTCGACCTCGCAACTCATCGGAAGCCAAAACACGCACATGACGCATTAGTCTTTCAGCCGTCACTTCACGAAATCTATTAATCAGCGGAGTTATTTTTCGGACCATTTCCCCTCCTTGTCCCACCCGGTGTCATTACCTATCGCTGTCGCGCTGGTTAGTCAATAGCCGCAGGGACCTCAGGGACATTGATATCTAAAAATTCTGTTGTGTGATCAAGAACAACCCGATCGAAGCTGTTTTTGAAAATCTGTTTGCTTGCCTGATTGGAAATAGTATCCTGTTCTCCAGGGTCGGTTCACAGAGTGATCCGGCATCCGCCAATATGGACTGGCGCAATTCAACCGGTTTTATCAACAAGGAGTTGATTATGTTTTACCTGGGACATTTTCTATTCGACACAGGGTCGGACGAAGACGCATCTTTCGGTTATTTCACGTGCCTGGCGTCAGGTAAGGATACGGAAGAGGCGTTGGAGAAATTTGAGAAGCAGATTCTGAAAATCGCCGATTCTTCGGACCTCTTCGATGGTGTGAAATATGTGTATCTTTCGGATATTATCGAGTTCAGCGAGCTTCCGGAAGACGGCATCATGGCCCGTTTTGAAGTGTTTCCCGGGGAAATGCCTCCATCGGAAAACATTACAATGCCCGAACAGGAGGAGTCGGAAACCTGTTCGTTCTACCGTCCGATGGCGGAGGGAACTGATGAGAGCGAAGACGAGGAAGTTCTCGTTCCGTTCCTTGAGTTCGAGGATTAGTCGATCGTCGATTGATTGGAATCAATCCTCCCATCCGAATTCGAATGTATCCAGTGTACCGATGAGTTCTGTAACAGCTGAATTCGTCATGGCGGCGTACCAGAAAATTCCGGAGATATTCCCTGCATTTTGAGGCCATGTAAACACTGGCAGTACTTCGAACATGAACGATTCAGCGGCATGCAGATCATCAATCGTATAAAATGAAAAGCCATTGAATTCAGGTGCGAAGAAGAATTGTCCGTATACATCAAGAATCACGAACAGCGGAATATCGGTACCTGTTGCGGACAGGTCCGGATTGCTGACGTATACATAACACCAGCAGTCATCTCCGGGATGAAACACGTTTGACGGCATAGTGATTCTGGTTCCGAGAGTGCCACCTGCGGCCACTGATGCACTGTAGTCATCGCCGGGCAGAAGGGAGAGGTTTCCGGAAACAGTAGCTGATGTAATCCAGTTCGAGTTTTGCTGTTCCTGGAGGTTGACGGTAACGGAAACATTCTGTTCGTTTGCGAGTTTTCTTCTTGCAGTTAAAACGACATACCATGTATCGAAATACGGCAAAATGAATTGAATCGAACCGGATGAGGCTAACGGATGCACCTCAAACGCGTTGAATGAAGCGTCATTCCTGAACCGATCATAATTGTACGAGTCGACGATGAACACATCGATGGATCCTCCATCAACCGGTCGTGTAAAGATGTTGGTTTTATCATATGCGTAATAGCCAGCTAGAATTTCATCGATGACCGTGAATTGAATATCCAGCCGATAAGGACTCGTTTTTTCGCTGATCACCGTCTTCCATGGAATGGAGGGCAACGTTGCTTCGGGGTATTGGGCTATCCATGAGTAAGTTGCACCATCCTCGGTAATTGCTGCGATATCATACGTTGCGGAGCCATCCGGAAACTTGCCGAGGTCGCTGCTGATTTTCGCCTTACAGGGGATGCCGTCGCCATAGATAGCCGAGATTTGACCGTCCGAACCTGCAAATCCGTAACAACCGGGATAACCGACATTTTTCAGCGCCAGTCGCGCACTATCGACCGGATCACCGTTCGCGTCGAGAACGGTCGCATTGACTGTGCAATAGCCTGAGGAATATCGGTCGATCACATCCCATGTCCAACCATCACCGGCGACATCGAATACACCGGAGAACATTTTGCCCCAGCCGTTCTCATAAACCATCGGATCGTTGATATAACCGTCTCCATTGACCGGTTCCCAGTGAATCCAGCGAAGATGCCAGAACTCGTTCCAGACATGATCTTCGCCGATTGCTTCCGTATTCAGGCACGGGATCAGGCACGCGCGGGATGCCGCAGTCGTGTAATCCTGATACTCACCACAACGGCCCATGTGCAGCTTATAGATTCGAACCGGTTGATGCGGGCGCTCGTTCCCGCTGGTAAACGACAGCGTTTCCCGGATCCAGGCACCGACCGCTCCGATCGCCCCGACAGACGTGTCCCCCCACATCGTCTCCACCCCGGCCATCCTGTCTTTAAGAGTGGGATAGAAGTCATCGCTCTCAGGTTTTTCCTCTGTGTAATTAAACAACCAGTCTCTCCAGAAAACCCCGGTTGGGGGTGCCGCGGGTATGTCACCGACGGCATCCGGATTGATATACATCGCCCATTCATCTTCGATTTTCGGGTGGACAATAAACCAGTAGTATATTTCAGTCGGCAGTGCATGCTCCAAAGGCACGCCGCCTTCTTCAAGTATGTAGTAGGTTGTGGTGTAGTAATCATCATCGGTATCGGGATCGCCGACATCGACCAGCCGGACATAATCGAGATATTGATCATGTTCGTAAACAAAAAAAGCGTTTTCTTCCACAAGATCCGGAATAAAGTCGGGATCCTGAAGGTTCGCCACACCGATATTGGCGACACAGAATGCGATTTCATCCCTGAACCTGGCTTCCGAAGGATTAATGATCATCGCGGCGTAGATATCCTGAAATGAGCCATCCATGCGTTGAAAATTATCTTCCAGATCATTTCGCAGCCAGGCCGGGGCTGCCTCAACAGCTGATTTTGCGCTGGTTGTAAGCCGATCCGGTGGTAACATTTCTGTAAAATCGACAGCGGCATTACCCGTCTGAATAATGCTTATGATCGCAATGATTAACAATGTTGCTCTCATATGGCTTTCTCCCTTTGTTAAATACCGTTCATTCACCCTGAATAAGTATATACATTTCTGCTCAATACGATCAACCTGCCAGATGCTGTTTGCTGCGAATGATATCGTTTGCTTTTGTTCAGATCGTATAGATAATTAAAGGAATATGAAAATTCAAAGAATCGATGCAGTTATTGTTGTTACCGGAGTAGGTTTTCCTCTGGTCGCCGTATTGATCGATCGATTTTCCGTTTCGATTGATCTTCTGATGCAACTGAGTGATGGCGTTTCGTGGTATTATCAGGTATTTGGAGCCGTAATCGTTGTTCCGCTCGTGGCCGTTATCGTCCAGCGATCGTCAGATGGTAACCGATATCTGAAATCCGTCAATGATTTGAGTCGATCGATTTTCCGTGAACTGAATCCATCTCACCCCCGATTGATCGCTTTGGCTGCGGCGGCGGGAATAGGTGAGGAATTATTATTTCGTGGGGTTATTCAACCGCTATTGGGGATTATTCCTGCGTCGATTTTTTTCGCTGCTTTGCACACAGGATTTCGATTTTCTCCGCCTGCATGGGCCATTTATTCAGGAATTGTTTTCCTGCTGAGTGTTACATTAGGTATGATTGCCAGATATATCGGATTACCCGCAGCAATCGTATGCCATGGAATATGGGATTATACGGTGTTATTTATGTTGTTTCGCGATCGCCACCGGATAACGACGGATTTGAACCACACAAATTAATCCGAGTTATTTTGGGTATACACATAATCGCTGTTTGTTTTCAATAAATTGTAAATTAATGTGCGTATTACGTGTAAATTTTCGGCATTTTTTTTAAAATGTTCCCAATTTCTGAAAAAACCCATTGCTCATCGAAAACGTCGGAGTTATAATCGAGACAGATATTGCGCATTCCCGGTTATCATTGTTCATTCTCAGGTTAATTCGAACGGAAGAGACTCAACCAGGAATGTGTGACATTGGAGATAGTCAAATGAATCGTAAATCAGTGTTGAGATCATTCAACGAAAAGGAGGATTTTTCATGAGTGCATCTGGATTCATACGCTCCACAATCGCTATTTCACTCTTCCTGCTACTGGCAGGCGGAGCCGTAATGGCAGACACAGTCTATTTTACTGATTTTTCAACCGACCCTGCCGCCGACGGCTGGACCGGATTCGTGGCCGGTCAATGGCAGTGGGGATCAGCAACAGCCAGCAGTGGTTGTTCGGGAA
>JAFGEQ010000002.1 GCA_016931515.1 candidate division CSSED10-310 bacterium
AGGAGTCACTGAGTGATGACTTTCAGAACACAACGATCCTGAAGTTGATTCTGAGCCGGGAATACACAATTCTGGTTGCCGACGACCGGGATCATAACCGACGTCTGCTCCAAACACTCCTCACAAAAAATGGTTTTCAGGTCAAAACGGCTGCCGACGGGTTGGAAGCAATTGAGATTTTTCAAAATGATTCACCGGATCTTGTCATCATGGATCTGAAAATGGCTACCATGAACGGATATGAGGCAGCCCGAACCATTCGAACGCTGCCCCGCGGAGTGGAAGTCCCGATTCTTCTCGTCACAGCCAGCCTATCAGATTTCCAGGCTCCTCTAAGTGGCGATGATGTTTTTAATTCGGTCATTCGGAAGCCGTTCAAGGATACGGAATTACTCGCAGCAATCCGAGATTCATTACGACTTGATTATACATATGAGTATGAACCCAAAGTGCCAGTCGATATTTTTACTACGACACAAATGAAAGTCAGTTCCAGGATTATTTCAATGGATACCAGGAATGCAATGGCTAAGGCAATTCGATCAGGCGATATGGATAGGTTTTCAGATCTCTTGGATAACCTGGCCCTGGAACACCCATTGATGGCAGCGCGTCTGAAACACTACGCCGATGATTTTGATTTCGACAAACTGATGCTGATCCTGGAAGATCCGGAGAAAATGCTATGAATGACTCTCCCGCAAAAATAATGGTCGTCGACGATACTCCGGAAAATCTAAAACTCCTGTCCAGTCTCTTAAAACAAAACGGTTACAAGGTATTCGCCCTGCCCCGAGGTGATCTCGCTCTGGAAGCTGCCCTGCAAAACCCACCGGACTTAATCCTTCTTGATATCAACATGCCAGGTCTGAATGGCTATGAGACCTGCCGTTTGATGAAAAAAGACCCCGTCCTTAAATCCATTCCCATCATTTTTATCAGCGCTCTGAATCAGACAATCGATAAGGTTGAGGCATTCAATTCGGGTGGTGTCGATTACATCACAAAACCATTCTATTTCGAAGAAATTCAGGTGAGGATGGATACCCACTTGCGCTTACGAGCGATGCAGCGCGTTCTCGAAGAGAGCAATTTGATCCTGGAAAAAAGAGTCCAGGATCAGGTTCGTCAGATCACTGAATCCCAGATGGAAACGATCTTCGCTCTGGCAAAACTGGCCGAACTCCGCGATTTGGAAACAGGCCGGCATTTGGAACGGGTCCGTCTGCTGAGCCGGGAAATGGCGATCTCGCTGAGAGAATCATCATCCGGTGATAAGCGAATCGATGATCGCTTTATTGAAGCGTTGTATCAGGCAAGCCCTCTCCACGATATTGGGAAAGTGGGCATTCGTGACTCAGTTCTTCAGAAGCCCGGTCGATTGACACCCGATGAATTTGCTCATATGAAAGTGCACACTGTTATTGGAGCAGAAACACTGCTGCTCGTCCAAAAACGATTTCCCAACAACGATTTCATCAAAATGGGCGTCGAAATCGCGCGATCTCACCATGAGTGGTGGAATGGAACGGGCTATCCGGACGGTATTCGGGAGTTCGATATCCCCTTTCCGGCCCGGATTGTCAGCCTGGTCGATGTTTATGACGCTTTGCGTTCAACTCGCCATTACAAGAAGGGCTACTCGTTCTCTGATACCTGCGATTTGATCGTACAGGGTCGCGGAATCCAATTCGATCCCGAGACAGTGGATACTTTTCTGCGTATCCGATCAGCTTTCGACACCATCACGCGAGACTTCTCAGATCTGTCGGACTGACAACTTGCTCTTGTTTTTCGTCAGATAACGGTCTGCCTGCTACCCGCTAGCCGGCGAATCCGTTCAATAAGATGTTTTAAATGATACTCGCTTGTCGAATGTTAATATTGCAAGAGGGTATTTACATTGACAATTGCGATTCAACACATCGTACGCTTGCTTATTTCGGAGAAACTGGTACAAGGTCTAGGTGCTGAGTCCGCCCCAGCTTCTGATTGTCAGAGCACGCCGATATCCCGGCCGGAACAGCAGATTTGACGTCTTATAAAGGAGCCATTCATGAACATTCGAATAGGTCTTATTATCGCGCTGATTGCTTTTGTATTGGTTGCAGGCGTTCTGGCAGCAGAGGAAACTTTCCCTGATTTGAAAGCTAAACGGAGTTATTGTGTGGGGTTGGATATCGGCCAGAACCTGAAAGATGGAATGTTCGACCTTGAGATTGAGCGTGTTCTGGAAGGTATCCGAGATGTGTATGGTGATAAAGAGAAAAAAGTTTCGGAAGAGGAACTTGTCCAGACATTGACCGAATATCAGCAGGAGTTGCAGAAGCAGCATAATGAAATGCAGCAGAAATTGTCGGAGAAAAACCTGGCTGATGGGAAAGCCTTCATGGAGGAAAACGCGAAAAAAGAGGGTGTGGTAGTTACAGCGAGTGGTTTGCAGTATAAAGTTCTCCAGACCGGAAGCGGTGCAACACCGGGTCCAACGGACAAAGTAGAAGTTCACTATCGCGGAACACTGATAGATGGGTCGGAGTTTGATAGTTCTTATACACGGGGCGAACCAGTCACTTTCAGTGTAAACCAGGTCATCCCGGGTTGGACCGAAGCTGTTCAACTCATGAAAGAGGGTGCAAAATATCAGGTTGTCATCCCGGCAGATCTCGCTTACGGTCCAAGGGGAGCCGGTCAGGCCATAGGACCCAATAGCACTCTTGTTTTTGACATTGAACTTCTTAAAGTGAATCCGGAAGAGGAACTAAATCCCTGAAACCAGCTTTCTCACGGAGAATCTTCACCCAACGTGCAGTCATGGTTCTCCGTGAGAAATATGTCATCCTCTGGTGCTGACTCTGAAGAACTGCACTTCGAAATTCAGAGTCTTTGACCATGAGACCGGCGAGTTCCGATACTTCTCCCAAACGGTCTTTCCGGTGAAACACGACCCCCCCCCCGTTCAGCGTATAAGGAACAGCTCCTGCCGAGAATGCCAGAACAGGGACATTCAGATACATGGATTCTAAAAGCGGGACGCCGAATCCCTCGTGCTCCGACATTGAAACAAAGAGATCTGCAAGCCTGTAATAAGCCAGTAGTTCATCATTACTTACTTTCCCTGTGAACAGGATATCCCCCAGTTTTAAGCGGTCAGCGAGTTCTGTGCATTGCCTTAAATAACGTTCAAATCCATCATATTTTCCAACCATAATCAATCGGCAGCGGGTATCGATATAGCGTTTATAAAAGCCATAAAAACGAATCAAGTCATGATGGCATTTGCTGGGAGTCACCCTTCCGACGAATACGAATGTAATAGTATCTCTATCGGAGAACATCTTCAGAGTAACCGGACAAGGAGGTCTTTCATACATACTGAAATTCAGAAAAATCGGCATTTCCTCAGTATCTGAAAAACCCATTTGCTCCAGCTCAAGCCGATTGTATTCCGAATCAGCCAGGCTGAGATTCGGTATATCCCTCAACATTCTAAGTTGCCGGCGTCCTTCCTGTGAGATGTTCTGGAGATGCGGATAACCGTCCAGAAATTCCGGCGGTGTAATATTGTGGTAGATTAGAATCCGATAACCGGAGGATTTTCTGAATATATCGTTCAGGGGTGATGGCAGGGCATAATGCAGGAGAATAGCAGTATCTTCAGAATCGGCCCATTTAGAAAAGTCGGAAATGGGACGACCGTCACGTTCGGTATCTGCGTCCGCCTCCAGATAGAAGATTTCCGATTTCGCACCGATCGAAACAAAATACTCTTTCAATGTCCGGGCATTGTTTCCGATTGCATCGCCTGAATGAAGTGTTGGTACCAGTTGGAGAATTTTCATGAATCGATCCCCGCGAGCAGTTCCTGGACGCGGCCGGTCAAGTCCAGGGAATGGAACTGATTTAACCGGTCGCGCTGGCCACGGATGATCGCTTCTCGGAATAAAGGATTAGTGCGGATAACATCTACCAATTCAGCAATTTCCGCTGGATGTTTGCTCCTGAGCAATAGACCTGCCCCACCCAATGTTTCCCGGATAGCGCCCGCGTCATATGCAATCACGGGAACGTCAAAATGCATGGCTTCAAGCAGGGGAACACAAAATCCCTCGTGTTCGCTCATGCAAACAAAAACATCCGATGCCATGTAAGCTGCTACGAGTTCCGAATCATCAATCATACCTGTGAAGTGGACATCCCCTGTTCGCAATGTCCTGACAAGTTTCTGCATGGCCTGGGTATATCGCCAGCAATTGCGGTTTTCGCCGATAAAAATCAACCTGGAGTGCGGATGCAGATAACGTTTGAAAAAAGCAAACGCGCGGATGATGTCCTGGTGGCATTTGTTCGGTGACAGACGACCGATGAACGACCATGTGAATTGCGTTGAGTTCCACTGCCGTGAAAAAACGGCATCAGGAGTCCGGTTTAAGCGATTCAATTCGACAATTATCGGCAGTACGTGAACATTTTTATACCCGAGTTCCCTTAAAATTGACGCATTATACTCCGAATCCGCCCATGATGTCATTGCGCGAGTTTTTAGAGTCCGTAATTCCGCCATGCCTTCGGATGCGACTTCCGTCATATGAGGACTATTACCGAAAAACCAATGCGCCGGGGTAATATTGTGAAAAACGATAATCACTCTATCGGGAATCGACATGATATAGTCCGTAATCTCAGATCCGACGCTGAAATGATAGACTAAAATATTCGAAGGATCCGAAACGTATCTATAGTGCGACCAATCGTTCGCTTCATCATGCAGTTTCCGGTGAATGACACCTGCAAAAATCCTGCTTTCGTACCCCAGTGATCGAAAAATTGATCGCAATGCCAATGTATCGTCACCGATCGCATCGCCATACGATAAATTGGGCAAAATCTGATGAATGATCATGGCGTTATTTCTCCAGTTATTGTGCTGTCAGCCATTGATTTCAAATCATCTGATCGATTCATCGTCGATTCATTGACTTCTCCGTCAATAGAAATATCGGTCCCGTTGGGAGTCTTCGACACATCGGAGATATCTGTTTTTTCCGGAACTGCTGAATCCATCTGCGCAGACGTATCGACGGGCGGTTCCGAATAAGGGCGACTTAATATCAAACCTCGAACCCGCCAGTCCGTCTCCTCCCATGTTTTATTCTCATCGACTTTTTCAGCCTGCAGGATAAGGCTGACGGCAACCTTGCCACTGAGATCCAGCCAGTGTCCACCAGCCAAGGCATATTCGTGAATTCTGTCCCGCTGCGTATCCGTACGGAATTGCCATTCCTCTACAGGCCATGATTGGAACTGCCGAGTGATATCACTCCATCCCCGGGACATCATTGTGTCGAGATAAAATTCTTGAATCCTTGTGTCTCCTGACGGCAGGAGCACGCTAAAATGCCGGGATCGTGCAATCCCCGGCTCCAAAAAAGAAGGAGGCGATTCCTCTACGTCAGGGGGTAATTGGAGATCAACTGTTTTGGCCAGTCTATAACTTTTGGAAAAGACCATTGAGCCCCACGTAAACAGATAGAGTAAAACCACCATTGCAGTAATACCCCCTGTCCAGCGCACCAGGTTCCGGTTGAAACCAGGATCCGGATTCCTGATATGAGACAGTCGACCCATAAAGCATCCGATGATCCAGAGGAGAATTGATCCCGCGGCTGACATCCAGACGGATGAGTCGGTGAGCCAGACACGAGGCGATGAATCGATAACCAGTTGCAGGCCGATCGGCAGGAATCCAGCAATGAATGCCGTAACCAGCCAGCAATACGCTGAATTTTCAGGTCTCAAACGCCCGATAAATGCTCCACCGGCCAGCGTTGCGAGTATAGCAGGAAGTAAAGTTATCAAAGAACTCATCATGGGATTCATCCCTGAGGATTCTTGCAGGATCATTGCAGTCACTAGGTATAAAATGATCTGCAAAACCTGGGATGCAATGACTGCCAGAACCGCCAATGCAGATGTTTGAATCCTGGAATCACGATACCATACCATCATCATCTCCTTTGCATCCCATCCTGTGCAACCAGTTTGAGCAATGCCTCATATTTCCCTTCGATCACCGGCCAGCGATAATGCATCTCAAAATAATTGTGACCCATGGCTCCTATCCTTTCCGAAGCATCTTTGCTCCGAATCAGAAATTCCAGTCCTGCAGCAAATTCATCATAGTTATTGTATGCCAACCCCCCGTTGGATCGGCGACATTGTCCACTCAGAACTTCACAACGACCATTGACAAGAGCCGGACGTGCAAACCGCCACGCTTCAAGCAACACCATTGAGAGACTCTCATACTGACTGGGCATGATCAGGAGCCGGCAGTGTCTGTAAGCAGCCTCCTTTTCCTCTTCCGATAAAAAACCCATATTCAGTATCCCGGGATGATCCGGAACCGGAACCACGGATTTTCCGATGAGCACCAGGCGGATGTCCGATCGTACGTCGTCATAAAACCGCCGATACATGCGGAATAAGTGATCGCACCCCTTGTTTTTGTCGATCCTGCCGACATACAGAATATACGGATCCAATCGGCTGAATTTTTCAACAGCTTTTTTGATCAGAACCGGAGAAGCGTCGCTTTCCGGCAAACCGACTCCGACAATGTCACCAGGCACCGATTGATTGCCGGTGATGCTTTGAATCAAAGATCTTTCTTCGATCGAGTTATAAATAATACCCCGCGGCAGTTGGAACAGGTCTTTGACGATCCCCAGGTAAAGTGCAGGATCATGCTCTGCGGTAGGAACAAGTAGAGCTCTTCCCTTATGGATACGCAGTATCTGAACCGTTGTCCAATAACGATAAGAAAACAAAATCCATGCATCGATATCCGTTCGACGGGCGGCAGTATTGACCAAGCTCGGGCTGAAGGGTCCATTCTCCCGTATCCAACGTTCTTCGAGTTCCTTAGACTGTCGTTCATGAAAGACAAGATTTTGAACATCTTCAAATGTTCTTATATTCCGGCCCTTTCGGACCTTGAACCGGCGAACTGCCACACCATTGATCTCTTCCGTTCCCGGTCTATATTCGTTACGCCAAGTTACATAATCTTTCGCGCATGTTGTGAAAACTTCTACAGAATGACGCTTTGATAGATGCTCGGCAACCAATCTGCAGTGCAGTTCCGCCCCGCCGGCTATATCCAAGCCGTACCGCTGAGCAACAAAACCGATTTTCACCCGATATCTCCCTCTAATGTCAGGATTTTTTGATATTTCTCCAGTATGATCGGCCACGCGTAGTTTCGCTGATAATAAGCATGACCCTGTCTGCCCAGTTTTTCTCTTAGATCAGGCGTTGCCGCCATCAGATCCAAAACTTCTATAAATTCATCGGTATTGCGATAATACAGACCTCCTCCAGACCGGATGCATTGACCCAGCAATACGTCGCAAGAGGCGTTTACAATAACCGGCTTGAACTGCTCCCACGCTTCAAGCAACACCATCGAGAGACTTTCATAACGACTCGGCATTACAAGTGCCAATGCACGAGAGAGCACCCAAATTTTAATTTCATCAGGTTGCATGCCGGTTTGGAAGATACCGGGATGATCCGGAATTGGAATATCTCCTTTTCCAAGAAAAACAAGCGCAGCAGGATCATGTGCAGTTTTATAGTATTCGATAAAATCCGTTATCAATCGCTGACAGCCTTTTGATTCTTCAATTCTTCCGATATAAAGGAAATACTTACCCGGCATATCCGGCAGGGGATCACTCCCCGGATCCACTCTTCGCGAATCCGCCAAGCCGACACCGACCGTTACCCCGGGAACATGTTGATTCCCGGACACCCGGTGGATCAGATTCCGTTCTTCAACGGAGTTATAAGCTATTGCAGCAGGTCTCAGGAAACTCGCTCGATGAATATTCAGATAGAGCGTTCGGTCATTTTCGGCGGTTGGTACGAGAATCGAACGATGACCGACTGTGATGAGTGCTTTCCAAGTCGTCCAATACCGATATGAAAATAAAATAAACCTGTCTATATCGTTACGAGATTCGAGATATTGGATCAAGGCCGGACAGACCGGGCCGTGTGCATCAAGGTAATGTTCTTCTTCGACAGCCGAGGGGAACCCATGCAGTACCGAAAAAGCCAGAATATCGAAATCACGGGGACGTTGTCGGAGAACCGGGAATCTGTGAACGGTGAGTCCATCTTCTTCAAATCGTCCGGGTTCGAGAACGTTTTCCCACGTTAAATAATCTGCAGCACATGTAGTTGCAATCTCGACTTCATGGAGATTCGCCAGATGTTTTGCCATCAGGCGACAATGTAATTCGGCACCGCCCATAATATGGCGACCGAATCGCTGAACAACGAACAGAATTTTCATGGGGATCCGTTGGGTGTCTGATCACGAATTATCGCCATACTCTCAAATGTTTTTACGCGATGCTCAAGGAAGTCTTTTTCGCGTTCGAGTCGTTCGATCCTTGCTGTCAGGGCGTCATGACTGATTTGTTGCCGCGTAACTTCACGAACCAGGTTATGAACCAGATGGGCGAAGTAGAGGTTAATCTGAGCCTGGCGGCCAATAATATGATCCGTATATAACCGGATGAACGGACGAACGAGTTTTTTTATCCAGACGATCGTTTTCGCTGAAACACCTGAACGGTGTGTCATAATCACATAGCTGGGACTGATGTTCCAGCTGTTATCCGGTGATCTGAGTCTTTCCAGCAGAACAGAATCAATTTCTGCCTCTTCGGCATATTGCATGATTCGAGCGTCGCAAAGTTCCGCAATCCCTTCGTCTGTGTAAACACCCGCCTTGCGTTTTTGCGCAATACGTTCCCGGATCTGTTCCATTATTTTCTGCACATCAATCTCTGCACCAATTTCAATATCTTTCCATTCATTTGACATTTTTCAAGCCCTCCAGGCATCGAGACTGAACGATTTTACGAGAATTGTCATTAAATGTGAAGTCCACCGGCGACTTTAATCACCTGACCCGTAACATATTGAGATTTTGGAGAAAGTAGCCAATCAATTACACCAGTTATGTCCGATTTGCCACCCGCACGACCCAAGGGTATGGATGGCAGCAGGTGTTGTCCTTGTGAGGGTATTTGGCCGGTTTCTGAAAGAAAAACTCCCGGGGCAATCACATTTACCGTGATCTGCCTGCAAGCCAGATCCTTTGCTGCAGAACGGGCGAGAGATGCCAGAGATTCCTTTGCTGCTGCATATGCCGCTATCGATTTGAATCCGAGGGATGTTTTCAGACCGGAAAAGCCGAATAGCACGATCCGTCCTCGATGTAAAAATACCGACAATGCCCTGATCAGCAGGACCGTTGCCGCCAGATTATCTTTAAACATTGATTCCCATATCGCCCAAGCGGGAATTGATTCCGATGAATAGATAATTGGTCCGGGGCAATGAATCAGAGCATGGATGTTGTTTTTCCGTCGACGGCAATGGTCGGCAATTGACCGCACAACACTTTTTTCCCGGAGATCTCCCTGGAACAAAGTCATGGTCGAATCCGTATTTCCCATAGTCCCGCGAAGCAGGTCGGACTGTTCCTGCGTTCTGCAAACGGGCCAAACCTCCCAATCAGAAGCAAGATGAAGCGTCAATATATGTCCGATTCCACGAAATGCACCTGTAATAATTACGACTTTTTTCTCCTGTGTCATCACCGGCTTCATGATATGGAGTTTAATTGAGTTTGAAACCGAATGAAAGCAGGTTGCTCAACGGCACGGAATGCTATATAGATTTTGCTGGTTGAGATAAACGAAAGGAGTCTCTTTTGAGCAATAAATGTTGGATATCATTGATTCTGATGCTTTCTGCATGCTGCCTCCGTATCGCCATTTTCGCTGATTCAGAAGGACAGGCATCATCAACATCATCAATGGACGATTCGCTTCGCGCGCTGAAAACCGTAGCGAGAAGCCTGGAAAAAATAGAAAACAATCCTTCCGTAACTTTGAGTAGCCGAGATCTTGTTTATGCCGGCATTAATGGAATGTTCAGAACTCTGGACCCATATACTCAGTTCCTGGACGAAGATGCGTTCGACTACATGAAAGCCCAGCAGCAGGGGAGTTTTTATGGAATAGGAATTTCCTTCGATGTCCGAGAAGGTGAATTGCTGGTTATTTCGCCTATTGAGGAATCACCCGCTTGGCACCTGGGAATTCGAGCTGGAGACGTTATTGAAGAAATCGATGGCGAAACGGTTGCTGGGATCACCAGTAACGAAGTTATCAAGCGTTTGCGCGGTGACAAAGGATCGGTTGTACAGATTGGCATCCGACGCAGAGGCGTTCCCGAGATCCTCCGTTATGATGTGATCCGTGACAAAATAAATCTGAACAGCGCCAGAGGCGGATTCATGATATCTCCGGAAACCGGTTATGTCCGCTTGACCGAATTCTCTTCGACGACCTATCCGGAATTAATGGAAAAATTAGCAAGCCTGTCGGATCTCGGGATGAAGCAACTTATCCTCGATCTTCGATTCAATGGAGGTGGTTTATTGTCGGCTGCCGAGCAGATCTCATCGGCATTTCTAAAGGAAGGACAGACCATCGTGAGCACGAAAGGCAGAGCTGCGGATAACGAGATGGAGATCACCTGCAAAAAAGACGGCACCTATTGCAATCTGCCGGTGATAATCCTTGTTAATGACAGCAGCGCAAGCGCTTCGGAGATTGTCGCCGGCGCAATCCAGGATCATGATCGGGGTCTGGTGATCGGAACATCAACGCATGGGAAAGGACTCGTTGGCAGTCAATTCCAGACACGTCTTGGAACTGCCGCTCAAATAACAACTGCTCAATATTTTACCCCTTCCGGCAGATTCATTCAGCGTCCCTTTAATATACCTCATCGAAAATCATCCAAGACTGATCTTTCAATGCCGGACTCGAATGCACCTCAACATCACACCGATCAGGGCAGACAGGTTTTTGAACGCGGCGGGATTACTCCCGATGTCATCGTTGAAGAACCAATCATATCACCGTTGATGTATCGATTGGAACTCCAGCGGGCATTCTTCGATTTCGCTGTCAACTTCGCCAACGAGATCGGATCGGTTGACGAAACATTCATTGTCTCCGATCGGTTATTGAATATGTTCATCGAACATATAAAAACAGTGAATAGTGGAATGAATGCATCAGATCTTGACAGCGAAAAACCCCAATTGAAGGCTGCGTTGTGCAGGGAAATTTTCGCGGTTCATCTCAATGCGGATGCAGCTGATAAAGTGCGCGTCATGGACTTACATGCTGTGAAAGAAGCGCTGAAGCTCTTCCCTGAAATAGACTCGTTTCTTATCTCTCAAACGCCGAGGGCGGAGACCCCTGAGATGAACCACCCGGTTGACTCTGAACCGGTTTCATCAATTTCCGGAACAGCCACCCCTGAGCATAGATAATCCAAAGCATAAAGGGCATGATCATTGAACCCGCCTGTTCCATGAACCCCTGGCTGAGTCTGAGCAGATTGATTTTTTTATAAAATATATATGCCGCTTGGAGTTGCGCTTGAGTCATTGAGCTTTTATCCAGGATAAAAGACTGACGGGCGTAGTAAAAAGACCATATGTTCAGATACATGTGCACATAATGTGAGATCATCAGCGCGAATAAGCATAGGAGTAGAAAAATTGCAGTCCGCCTGCCATTCACTATCGGCGAGGCAAAGAAGATGGCCAGGAAGGGGATGATGTTGAAATGCAAGGTATTGGGATATATATGAACTTCAAAGGTTTTCGGTTCCTCAAGAGGCAGGGGTTCATTGACAGCCGGTCCCATAACGACTGTGACGGTGAGTCCCCGATCATCTGAGAATCTGACATCCATGATGGGAATCCGTGATCTGAGATTATCTATTACCAAATTACTCAAAAAGCGCCCGTAAGAAATACTGAACATTGACCAGATAAAATATGAGATAATGCTGAAAATAAAAAACTTCAGAAAAAACAAACCCCACTGCTCACCCGTCCAGAATCGGTGCCACTTCTCTCTAAATCTCACTGGCTCAACTCCTTGTTGTTCCCTTACGTGATAAAACACACTCGCACATTATCATCACTCAATGGTTTGCCAGAACATTCTCCTAAAACCATCCCGAGCGACCAGCCACCGATCCCCTAGGCAGAAATTGGGATTACTCTCATTCTGCCGCTTCCGGAGGTGTACTGTTCACAATAGGGTCGCGGATCAGTTTTTCCTTCCAAAATACCCAGAAAGCTATTACAAAAATAATGAAAATTCCCTGCCATAAAAATTCATGGTAGAAATCAAAATGCTTCCGCCACTTCATTCCGATTATACCCAAGACAGCCATACGGATCGTATTGATTGCATATAATCCGACGATTCCCAGAACCAAGCCGTATGCTTTTTCCCACCAACGGGCTGTATACGCGAGAACCGCCGCCGCATAAATCATCATTCCGAATATTCCCGCGCAATGGTAGATAATTGTGAAACGGAAAGATGTCAGTTCCACAACAGGACCAATCGATGATGCATTCACTCCAAAAAGATTCAGCAGTGAGGAAACGGAATGCGAAATCATTATTGGCAAATTGACGGCAATATACTTCTCGGTAATTTTCCAGTGAAGAAAAAAGTAGAAAATAATGCAAAAATATCCAAACAGGATATAGAAATTAAACAAAACGGCGTTTTTTTTGTAAATGTTGATGATTTTTTTCATCAGTTAATCGAACCTCCAGGATAAAAGCGTCTCCGCTCTTGCACCCAGCAGCGGAGTTCTATATTTATATACGGTCGACCGATTGATGTCGACCCCAAATTTATCGGAAGGCTTGACATGGTATCCGGATCAGGATCTGGTGATTCACAAAAAAATCAACGACTGCATGAGATGGCCCTGGCGATGTATCGAACAGGAGATCTCCATGCTGCTCAGAAGATATGGCGTAGATTGCAGGAACAGGATCCCGGGTTTCCCGATATCGACAAATGGCTGGAAAAAGTTAATCAGGCCTTAAAAAGATCCATTCCTAATCGACAACAGCCCGATCCATCCGTTTTTAGAACCCAGCGTGAGTTGATGGCAAATCATGGCCAGGGGCCCAGGCGGCGCGTATTCCATCCCCAGAAATCGCATATCCAGTTGGAAAAAGGTATTCGACACAGGCATATAGTCGCAATCTTCATGATTATTATCCTTCTGATTCTCCTTCTCAGCATCCGGAATAACAGGTCGTTTTTAATTCAACTGAATCCCAAAACAAACGCTTTGGTATGTTATCAGGGCAATTTCTTCCCAGTAGGCTGGCAGAAAACTCTTGACATTGATGTTGGGATCGAACCGGATTGGATAAACTATGTTGATGATCAAGCGATTATCAAGGATCTGCAGAAAGGGATTATTGTACACAGTTTAAAAAAGTTCGATGAGCGGATAATTGATGTTTTTATGACGCTGGGAGATGAGTCGTTGCTTCAAATGACGGAGCGCGGTCAGCAGAGTGCAATATATTATTTCAAGCGCATCTCGTCGGCACGCTATGAAACCCTGGTCAGAGAGAAAATTGCAAAAGCTTTCTTGAATCTGTTTCAGATAACCATGATTTCCAGAGACTATGAAGCTGCTGCGCGGTATCTTGATTCTTCAAAAAAATATGTTCCTTCGAATCCCGAACTGATCCCGGCGCAGCAACAACTGACGGACGCACTGCAGACATCCGATCCTATTCACTAAAAAATTGATTAACATCTTTAAAATCGGTAGTTTGAGTGAAACTCGGGAGGCTGCGCAGAAATTTCCTGCCATATCCCATCAATAGTATGCGGCGATCCAGTACGGTGACAAGGCCCCGATCAGAACGAGATCGTATCAATCGCCCGACTCCCTGTTTGAGCATCATAATAGCATTGGGAACCTGAAAACTATTGAATGGATCGACGCCCTGGCTTTTCATAAATCCGACTCTTGCTTTAACCAGAGGGTCACCCGGAGAGGCAAAGGGCAATTTTTCAATGATCACAGCCGACAGTGATTCACCGGGCACATCGACACCCTGCCAGAAACTAATCGTAGCCAGCAGTACGGAATGCATGTTATTTCGAAATTCCTCGATCAACACCGTTTTCGGCTTCTCTCCCTGAACTAGCATTGGATATGGACAACGGTCGATGAGCAGCATGTGCAATTTCTCCATCCCCGAATAACTTGTGGTCAAAATAAACGCGCGACCGCGAGTCAGAGTGAGTATTTTGAGGATTTCATCTGCACAAGCTTCATAAAAATCGTCCGATCTCGGGTCGGGTAAAGTTGTTGGCAGATACAGGATGCCTTGCGTTTTATAATCGAATGGAGATGGATAGATCCGGGTTTCAGCGTGGTGAAGCCCCAATCTACTGATGAAATATTCAAATGTATCGTCTGCAGTAAGAGTGGCACTGGTCAGGATGACCGGTCGTTGCAGATAGTTCAGCAAAGCAGGGAAATCATCAGAAATATCGACGGGACCCGCATGAAGATAATTGCCATGGCTTGTATGCTCACCCCACCATGCCATACCCGGTTCAGAGCGTGCCAGAAACAGATCAACCGAATCCTTCATAGTACGACAGATCTCTTTCCATTCGACCAGGAACTCCGACGGTATCAGTCCTTCGCCATCAAACGATGATCGAAGCCGCATCAGGCGTTCAGACAGAATTCCACCCATCCTGATCGTCTCTTCGTCCATAGCGGAATCGAGGTCAAATCGTCCTTCTCCTGCCTGCATACTCCCGAAAAACATGGCTGACCCTTCGTCCAGGCTCTTCAACATTGGCTCGATAGCCCATCCTCCGGCACCCAGATCTTTACGAGCGGGTTTGCACCGTTTTATCATTCTTATAAAATCATCAATATCACCCTGACCGATATGCGCTCCAAGAAATTGTGTGACTGTTTCTTCGAGAAGATGTGCCTCATCGAAAATAGTTGCGTAAGAATCGGGGAGAACGGAAATGGCATTATTTTGCCGTAGAATTGTATCCGCAAAAAATAGATGATGATTGACAATGACAAGGTTTGCGCTTTGGGCTTTGATTCTCAGTCGCAGCAGGAAACAGGACCTGTAATTGGGACAGTGTCCACCCAGGCATTCCTCACGACGCGAACAAATCTGTCGCCAGATCGGGGAATAGTCAGGCAAAAAATCCATCTCCCCCGAATCCCCGCTTTCGGTTGTCCCGGACCATTCGAGAATTGCGGGCCACATCTTCTTTTCGCGAACGGAATGAAACTCCGGTCGGGATTGGAAGTCCTGAAGTCTGCGGAGACAGAGATAGTTTTGACGACCCTTTAAAAGAACTGCCTGTACAGGTGAATCAAGCAATCTATTCAGAAGTGGAATATCCTTATTGAGTAATTGTTCCTGCAGGTTTTTGGTGCCGGTGGAGATTACAACTGTTCGTTTTATGGCAGCGGCGGGAATCAGATAGGCAAGGCTTTTACCGGTTCCCGTTCCGGCTTCGGCAATAAACACGCCGGATCCGGATTGCAGGGTTGTTGCCACATCGAGTGCCATTTGAAGCTGTTGCGAGCGAAATTCATAAAGAGGAAACGCGGATGCCAATCGGCCACCGGGTTCCAGGCATACGTTGATAAATGCGTCCATTGGGTTGTTTTTTATGGGATCATTGAGATTTTCTCGAAGAACTGTTCGAAGAGGGTCCGCTTCTGCTGGTAATCATCAACCGGACAGATACCAATTAGCGCGACCCAGTGTTTGCCGCGCTGGAGCAGCATCGCGTCTGTTTTTCGACGAATGCCGAGAGACTGGACTCGGTGGATGGCGAATTCGCACTGCGTGATAATCCGGAACCTTTTGACATCTCCCTCGGTAAGATCAGTATGTGTGATCTGGTTAACGTTTCGAGCTTGAAGTCTATCCAAAATCCATTGATGAAAACCATCCGGAAAATCTCGGCGGATCAAATTATTGACACCTATCACAAAAATCTGGCTCCGACCGTCGACATGATCGAAGCTCAAGTCGAATTCCGGATAATCCCTGAAAATCCAGTTACTTTTATCAGGCCAATCCAGTCGAAATCCTTTTATTCGGTTTGTATATATGCCATCTTTGACATAGCGCGCGATAAAAGATTGACGAAAATCTTCGCGAGTTGCACATCCGCTGAGCAAAATCATTATAATGAAAATAACAGGCTTTTTTAAAGATATCGTAAACGGGCTCACAGCTGCTTATCTCCTTCACAATTCTTCGGATCCCGTTTCACTTTATGAAATTAGCTATCCTGGTGTCAAACGGGATTACCTTGAATGAAAGACTGATTTCGAAAACCGAAATGACTATTGACAAGATGGAATCACGACCTTATATAGACCGTTTGGGTTTGAATCGGAAGAGCCAACCCCTTATAAGTGGAAGTGCAAACAGCGACTTCCCTGCCCTTTCAGGGCGAATAGAAGCCTTCCGAAAGAATATATCCCTCACGAATCCTGAAGGTCATACGTTGCGAACTGATCATGTTAGGGGGCAATCAATTTATGGGGAAAAGCATTGATTTGACTCCATTGTTAACTCTAGGGAAAGAAAAAGGATACGTTACATTCTCCGAATTAAACCAGCATCTTCCGGATCATCTGGTGACGCCCGGAGAAATCGATTCCGTTTTTCATCAACTGGATTCAATGAACATTGATGTTATTGAAGATTCTAAACTCGATGACTATCGTCAAACTCAGCTGGAAGCAAAAAAGAAGCAAGACACGCGCGACGGAGAGAGTACCCGGAGTGGTACCGGCGGCGATACTGTCAGTGAATCATCTGATGATCCTCTGAGGTTGTATTTCAAAGAAATGGGATCCGTTTCACTATTGGATCGCGAGGGTGAGATCCGTATTGCCCGTAAGATCGAAGCCGGGAAAATGGATGTCATCAATGGAGTCGCCAAATCGCAGTTGATGGCAAAAGAAGTTTTAATACTTCGTGAACAGATTGAGAGCAACTGCATCGCATTGGATACTTTAATCCAAGTTTCTGAAGAGGAGGAGGTTGATTTTGAGGTCCTGAAAATCGATCTCTTGGAAAAAATCAAGAAAATAGGGACATGTCGCCAGCAGTTACGCCATACTGAAAAGAAGCTGATGTGCCATCGCATTTCCAAAGCTACCCGTCATAAGCTCGAGGAGCAACGGAACCAGGATGAACAAGCACTTATGGATGCGATCATGTCACTCCCATTGAATTACAATTTTGTTGAAAATGTCTGTAATAAAATTGAAGACATCGTTCTCCGGATGATCAGTTATCAACGTGAAGTTGACAGGTTATTAAGGAGTGTTGGTATCGACACCGATACACTCTTTCAGATTCAACAAAAGTATCGTGATGACAAGGATACGAACAGGCAGATCGACCTGGGTATCCGGTCAATCAATTTAGGTGAACTCAATGAGATAGCACGGCGGATCCGGCATGCTCTGCGTGCTATTGAACGACTGGAAACGGAAGCGCACGCACCGGTGGAACATATGAAGCGGATCCAGCAGGTGATCAGTCTGGGTCGAGCCAAAGAACGGAAGGCAAAGAAACAACTGACCGAGGCTAATCTTCGATTGGTTGTGTCCATTGCCAAAAAATACACGAACCGGGGACTCCAGTTCAGCGATCTTATTCAGGAAGGCAATGTCGGGTTAATGCGTGCCGTTGATAAATTCGAGTATCAGCGCGGATATAAGTTTTCCACTTATGCCACCTGGTGGATCAGGCAAGCCATCACTCGCGCCATCGCCGATCAGGGGCGGACGATCCGAATCCCGGTTCACATGATCGAAACGATCAATAAACTGATTCGGACATCCAGGATGCTAGTCCAGGAAAAAGGCAATGAACCGAGTTGCGAGGAAATCGCCGACAAAATGGAAATGCCTGTCGAGAAAGTGCGTCTGGTCATGAAAATGGCCCAGGAACCGATCTCACTCGAAACACCAATCGGCGAAGAAGAAGACAGCCAGCTCGGTGATTTTATCGAAGATAAAAACGTGGCATCTCCATCCGAATCTGTGATCAATATGAACCTGAAGGAACAGGTTCAATCCACACTGGCGACTCTGACACCTCGCGAAAAAATGGTTCTCCGGATGAGGTTCGGAATCGGAGCCGGCTACGAACATACTCTTGAAGAGGTCGGAGAGTATTTTGCCGTTACCCGTGAGAGAATCCGGCAAATCGAAGCCAAAGCCCTTCGAAAACTCCGCCACCCCAGTCGACGAGATAAGCTGAAACCATTTTATTCCTGACAGGTGATGAACCTGCGGCAGTCCACACAGGTGAAGGTCCCTCCCCCATGAAGGTTGTTCTGGCCAGACCTTGGAATAAAACCTCCATGCTGATCCCGAATCATGGTTTGGGATATCTGGCTGCATCCGTTCATCGAAATGGCCATGCAGCGATTGTAATCGATTGTATACGCGACAAGCTCCAGGCAGACAATTTTGCAGACAGAATGCGGGAGATTAAGCCGGATATCATTGGTTTTCAGGTATATACTTTCGATCTCCCCATCCTGGATGCCTATCTCCAGGCCCTCTGTCATATCGATGCCATTCTGATCGCCGGCGGTCCGCATCCCTCAGCAGCACCATCAGATATGTGCAGGAGATTTCCAGGAATTCAACTTTTCATTCGCGGAGAAGCGGAACAGTCATTGCCTCGGCTTCTGGATGCAATATCGGCTGAAGGTAAAATTCCACCTCAGAATATTCTTGATTCTATTCCGGGGCTCTTCACCCATGAAACACCCGTACCCGAAGCAATTCCTTGTGCTATCACCGACGATCTGGATGCAATCGGGTTTCCGGACTGGGATCAGATATCACCGAATGATTATCCGGTTGCTCCACAAGGTACATTCACCCGCCGCCTCCCGGTTGCCCCAATCATCATCACTCGCGGTTGTCCTTATCCCTGTACATTCTGTGCCGGGAAATTAATCAGCGGCCACCGCATTCGAACCCGGTCGGTTGACCATGTCATCGAAGAACTCCGCATGCTGAAAAGACGATTCGGCATCAGGGAGTTTCACATCCAGGATGATAATTTCACTTTTTATCGTGAGTATGTGATTGAGTTTTGTCATAAATTGACTGAAGCCGGATTGGATCTTGTTTGGGCTTGTCCAAATGGCATCCGGCTGGATTCACTGGATGAGGATGTATTACGAGCGATGGATCGAGCCGGTTGTTATTCAGTTGCCGTCGGTATCGAGTCCGGGAGCCAGCGTATTTTGGATCTGATGAGGAAGCAGACAACACTGAACGATCTGGTATGGAAGGTACAGCAGATAAAGCGTGTTACTTCCTGGTACATCACCGGTTTTTTTATTCTGGGTTATCCCGGTGAAACACCCGGTGAAATGGAAGCGACCATTCGACTCTCACGGCGCTTGCCTCTGGATAAAGCCAATTTCGGAATTCTGATGCCCCTGCCCGGCACACAGGCCGAAACAGCAGCACTGGACATGGGATGGCATCCGGACACCGATCTCCTCAGAATGAGCGAATACCGCAGTCCGTTTACACCCAAAGGTTTGACTCAAACGGAATTCCGTCGCATGTTCCGGCGCGCATTTGTTGGATTCTACGCAAGACCCCGGATCATCTGGAGTTTCTTACGTCAGATTAAAAGCATCGATCAGATCCGGATACTCTGGAGACGACTCAAGGATGTCATTTTACCATGAAAATCTCCCGTATGCTGACTTCCTGGCCGCGATCACTTCTTTTCAAGACTCCTTATACCTGTAATATTAAAATAACAACCCGGTGCAACCTGCAATGTGGATTCTGCGGCCTTTGGTCTCTGCCGGCCGGCAGTGAACTACCGATCGACACCTATGCATATATAGCAGACCTTTTGGACAAGCTGGGATTGGCCCGTGTCGTGATAACGGGCGGTGAACCCCTGCTGAGGAATGATGCGGCAGATATTTTATCGCTATTTTCAAGGCGAGGTTTTTCTACAACGTTGTTAACAAACGGAACACTTCTGACCCCCTATACAATGAAACGTCTTGTAAAACTCGGGTTGAATGATATCGGCATCTCACTCGACACCCTGAACACCTCAAAACTGGATCACATCTGTCATGGGAAAAATATTCGGAATAAAATCATCGATGCGATAAAACTAAGTGTCGATTCACTGACGAACGGTATCGTCGAAGTGCTGACAACCGTGACCAGTGAGAATCTCATGGATATACCGGATATTGTGAGTTTCGTGCATCACAAACTTGGTGCATGGTCCGTAATCAATCCGGTCAATATCCCACCGGGAGACTCCGCTGTCCTGTCAGCATCCAAACCCCAATGGGCACCGCCATTCCCTGACGAGTTGGTTGATAGTGTGTATGACCGTCTGATCGGGATGAAAAGATCCGGTGTACGCATTCTGGTGTCCGACACATTCCTCGAAGATTCTCGATACTATTTGAAAACTGGCTGTTTCAAATGGGATTGTGATGCAGGCGAGCGTTACTTCACAATTTTTCCTGACGGATCACTCGCTCCCTGCAGCGATCAGCTGTCGATCCGGAGCGTGCTCACCATGACACCGCATGATTTCAGATCTGCGGAGTATATCCGCACAGTTCGCGATGTGCAAAAACGATGTGGAGGGTGTATCTTTTCCTGCTGGCGAGAAGCGAGTTATCTTTTCAGCCGACAGTCAGTCTGGAAAGAACGCCTGGTCACAATGAACCGGTTTATCCGGGGGAGATAGCGAGTGAGCGGAAGCCATGATGCATTTCGTGTTCTGCTGATCCGTCCGCCATATACCAGAATACGAGGGATTGGTCAGGCTCCGTATTTTCCCATGGGGATTGGGTCGATGGTCGCAGTGTTGAACGCTCTGCCGAATGTCGACGCCCGATTATACTATGCGGATAATCCTGGTTCGGATGAGAAACCCATTATAATTGACAAGGCGGGCGTGTTCGCAGCGCGATCTCATGCCCAGAATGTGTATTTCGATGCACTGGATAATTCTGATCACAGGATCTGGAAGGAAGTCCGTCAAGTCTTGGACGATTTCAGACCGAACCTTGTTGGCATAAGCGTCCTGACACCAGAAACCGGTTCTGCGCTAAACGTAACCGTTATCAGCAAGGAGCAGCTCCCGGACACGCCGGTTGTTTGGGGAGGCGTTCACCCGACCTTTGCCTTATCCGAAACGCTGGCAATACCGGGAGTCGATTATGTTGTTGCTGGTGAAGGAGAAATTACCTTAAGAGAAATGGTCCTTTCACTACAGGCGGGAAAACTGCCGGCACAAATCCCCGGTTTATTTCATCGGAACTCGGATTTACAGCATTCAACTCAAAGAGGGTTGCAAGAAAATCTCGATCTGTTACCCATTCCCGATCGGCATGCCGTATTTTTTCCTGAACGATTTACGCCGGTCGCGATGGGTAGTTTGATGCACAGCCGAGGTTGTCCCTGGAGATGTGGATTTTGTTCTTCCAGACGATTCTGGCAGGAGCGGGTGCGATTTCGATCTGCAGGTAGTGTTTTGGACGAGATTTTAGCTATTCATCGTGATTTTGGAATCCGAATTTTTACTTTCTGGGATGATGCCTTTACGATTGACCGGCTGCTAACGGAATCTCTCTGCGAATCTATTCTGCGTTCCGGGCTCAAGATCGCATGGCGAACTGCAACACGATTGGATCTGCTGGATGAAGGCTTACTCAAGCTGATGAAAAGAGCCGGTTGTTTCCAGGTTGAACTCGGCATTGAATCAGGGAGCCCGAGAATGTCCGAATTGATTCGAAAGGATATAGATCTGGATGCAGCCCCGGCAGTAATCGATCGAACCAATCGTCATGGGATTGCATGCGGTGTGTTTATGATGGCGGGGTTTCCGGATGAAACGCGAGATGATCTGATGCAGACGTTATCCTTTATCCAGCGAATCAAACCTGCTGAGATTGTGCTGAATATTCTTGATCCGATGCCTGGATCCGAGCAGTTCGAACGGGCGATTGAAATGAAACTCCTACCCGAACACATCGACTATTCTCGTTTTCCATTATGGCCGGATGCGCACTATATGATGCACGTCGATCGAGATGAGTTTAATAAAATAATCGAGGATATCAGCGGTTATGTCTTCAGATACAATTCCAGCCGAACAGCTATGATAAGAAGAGCGAGACCTGAAATCGCCCAATTGTTACGAACCGACCGGAAAGTCCTGCTCCAGAAGGTCAGCCGGTTCATCGGGCGTCGTTTTCTCCGGCGGTTATAATGTCGAAAATAAAGGATCTTCTGCTTTTAATACAATGGTATCCGGTCCGCTGGCTGATACGGTGTTTGCCTCACAATGCCATCATCAGAACGGGTCAACTTCTGGGATTAATGATGTTCCTGTTAAAACGCGACAAGCGGATAGCAGCCACCCGGGAATATTTAAAAACATGTCCGGAACATGCTGATCGAAGAAATATCGATCACATCATTCGGACAGGTTTCATGGAAGCATGCACAGTCGCAATGGAATCATTCTGTTTTCCTGCAATCCATCGGTCCAATATCAACAGGTGGATGCGTATCCATGGCGATTCCCATCTTAATCAAGCTTTGGCTCGAGGTAATGGAATTGTTATTATATTGGCTCACTTTGGCGCTAACCAGATGGTTATGGCTGCACTCGGGCACCGCGATTATCGCATTAATCAGATCGGCAGTCGTCCTGACGACTGGCATCGACTGGCCGGAATCAAGCCGTCCTTAACTGAGCACATCATTTTCCGGAAACGTCTTGCGATAGAGCGCACATTGCCCGCTGAATTCATATATATCGACAAATCAATGCGACCGGTGTATCAATGCCTGGAGCGAAACGAAATTATGATGCTCGCTGCCGATGGACGTGCAGGAACACGCTTTTTGCAAACCCGCATGTGCGATCGAACGATGAATGTATCAGCGGGACCATTCCGGATAGCTGCTGCAACAGGAGCATCTTTAATTCCGGTCTTTCCTGTCAGGGACCAGGATGGAGTTCACGATCTCTATATTGAACAACCGATCTGTCCGGGAAATGCAACCGATGCAGGTGATTGGGCACATAAAGCTGCTATTGAATACGGATTACGTCTTACGGACTGGGTTCGGTTTCGACCGGATCATTATATTTTGCTGATGGCGGAAGCTAAAAAGCGAAGCTCAATAGATCCCGTACCTTTGTTCGAGGATTATAGTGATGAGTAATCCTGCTGATATCAGTGTGATAATTCCGGTCAGGAATGCTGCTGTAACCTTGAATAAAACTGTTCAATCCCTTTTAAAACAGACAAACGGAATAGCGGAGATTATCATCGTTGACGACGGCTCTGACATGCCGGTTCGTGAGTTTGATGAGTGCAATTATCCTATCAGGATTCAACGATTCCCTGAAAACCGCGGACCCGCTGCTGCCAGAAATCATGGTGCAGGGATGGCATTGGGTAAAATCCTCCTGTTTCTTGACGCCGATGTCCTTCTGGAATCAGGCGCGATCGATCGGGTGTTTGAGGATTTTGCGACCAATCCGGATATAGCCGCTGTTCAGGGTATCTATACACCGGATCTGCCACGTGATCGCGGATTATATTCTCGTTATCAAAACCATTATTATCACTACTCTTTCAAATCAATACCAACTGATCATGTAGCGGTTTGCGCTACGTTCTGTTTTGCCATTAAAAGGGATATCTTTGAAACCATCGGAGGATTTGAACCAGCGATAAAAAAACCGACGGTTGAAGATGAGGCATTCGGGTATAAGCTTAACGTCTCAGGATATAGCATCCTCCTGGACAGGGATATCCAGGTCATGCATCTGGCTGAGTACTCAGCCGTATCACTCATCCGACGGAAATTTACAATGAGTTTTCATCAGATAAAAAGTTTTTTACACGGAAACAGGCTTCCTCTATCAGATCGGGAGGGACTTAATCGAACTCATCATGCATTCGATACGCTGGCTGCAATAATCCTATCTCCTTCAATAATATTCTCCATGTTTGTCGGCTGGCAGGCGTTTGTTATATCGATGCTGCTTTATCTGAGCGCCAATGCCCGTTTCTGGAGATATCTCCTAAAGGTTGAATCACCTGTTCACGCATTCGAGATGATCTGGATCAGTTGGTTGGATCAGCTGGCTATTTTCACTGGTTTGTTGTGTGGCTCCGTAGATTACTATATCAAACGAACTTATTAAGTTTAGACGAACCAACATACCGGTGACGGTGCGATGAAGTATCTATTTTCACGGACTAATTCTTGACATTCCGGTTGTCGAATACTAGAGTTTTTTCCTGTCTGCAACAGGATTAACGGCAGGACAGGCTTTGGGCACGTATTAAAAAACCCATTATTATTCAACGAAGGAGTAGCGTCATGACAAAAGAGGATTTGGTCAATCGCATTTGGGAACAACTGGATCTCAGTAAAAAAGAATCCGCAGATATTGTCGATCAGATACTGGTCAATATGAAAACTGTATTAAGAGAAGGGGAAAAGTTAAAAATAGGCGGATTTGGTGTATTCGAAGTGCGAGAGCGCAAACCAAGAATGGGACGCAATCCGAAAACTGGCGAAGCAGCAGAAATCAAATCCGGACAGACGATAAAATTCAAGCCTGGGAAAACACTGCGAAACGCTGTTGCCGAAGGTAAATAGATAATCCAGTTCTGATATAAATCAACATTAGCTTGGGAAGGATTGTGAATCATGAGCAATTTGAAGCATACCGGACTGTATGAGGCCCATATTAGAGCGGGTGGAAAAATTGTACCTTTTGCCGGGTACGAGTTGCCAGTACAATATGAATCGATCAAAGTGGAACATGAGGCTGTAAGAACGACCGCAGGAATGTTTGATGTCAGCCATATGGGTGAGATCTATTTTTCCGGACCCGATGCACTGGAAAATGTTCAGAAACTTGTCACTCAGAACATCGAAAAGATCAAACCCAACAGGGCAGTCTATTCCGGGATGCTCTACACGAACGGTACCTTTGTTGATGATGTTTTGGTATACAGGATATCCGAGGACGAATTCATGCTGGTGGTCAATGCCGCCAACCTGGCAAAAGATTATGCCTGGATGAAAGAGAACCTGTTTGGTGACTGTAAATGTGAGAATCGAAGCGACGCCATCACGCAGATTGCCATCCAGGGTCCAAAGTCGAAGAATATCGTTCAGCAATTAACGAATTTGAATCTTGATGATTTGAAATATTACCGGTTTCGTCAACATCAGATCATTGGAATCGATGCCATTGTATCAAGAACCGGTTATACGGGGGAACACGGTTATGAACTATATTTTAACCGGACATCCAGCATTAAAGTATGGGATGCTCTATTAGAAGCCGGTCAATCCTTCGGACTGAAACCCGCTGGTCTGGGTTGCAGGGATACGCTGCGACTCGAAGCGGGAATGCCCCTTTATGGAAATGACATCGATGATCAGCATACCCCCCTTGAAGCCGGGCTTGATTGGACAGTAAAAATGGAGAAAGAAGACTTCAATGGCAAAAATGCATTACTGCAACAACAGCAGAAAGGTCTCGGACGTCATCTGGTAGGATTTGAGTTAATCGATAAAGGTGTTCCACGCCACGGTTACCCGATTTTTTCGGGTAGCAAGAACATCGGAATAGTAACCAGCGGAACCATGTCTATCACCCTGGGTAAACCCATCGGTATGGCTTACATCAGACACGGTTTTGAACAGCTCGGTACAGAATTTGATGTCGAAATTCGGAACAAGCATTTCAGGGCTAAGGTTATTCCCATGCCTTTCTATAGTGTGACCAGAACTGGATGATAATATTACATTTTAAATGTTACAAAAAAGGAGGATACAGTGAGTTTACCCGATGATTACAGATTTACCAGAGATCATGAGTGGGTGAGTGTGGATGGTGATATCGCAACGATCGGCATTACGGCACATGCCGCCGAACAGCTTGGAGATGTTGTTTTTGTCGAACTTCCTTCTGTGGGAACCAGCTTCGAAAAGGGTGATGTATTCAGCGTAGTCGAATCTGTTAAAGCAGCGGTCGACTGTTACATGCCCGTATCGGGTGAAGTGACGGAAATCAATGAAACACTGGAGTCTGCGTACGAGATCATGAACGAAGATCCCCAGGGCCAGGGTTGGATTGTCCGTATCAGAATGACGGATACAACTGAAATCGATCAATTAATGACAGCGAAAGCCTATGCGGATTATCTGTCCACGGTAGAATAACAACTAACAAGGATAATGATCATGCAATACATCCCTCTGACGGAAAATGAGTGCCGTCAGATGCTGGAGTCACTCGGAGTCTCCTCCATCGACGATTTATTGTCAGACATACCAGCTGCAAAACGTTTGAAGCAAGCCCTGAATCTGCCGGTTGCCATGAGTGAACAGAACCTTGCCCGCTTCATGAAAAGACTTGCATCATTTGACACACCTCATGACAGCATACCCTGTTTCATGGGTGCCGGCTCATATCGGCACTTCGTACCCGCAGCTGTTCGGGCCATGGCTGCCCGGTCGGAGTTCGTAACTGCCTATACACCCTATCAACCGGAAATCAGCCAGGGTTCTCTTCAAGCCATGTTCGAATACCAGACGATGATGACCCAATTGACAGGAATGCAGGTATCCAATGCGTCGATGTATGATGGCGCAATGGCTACAGCTGAAGCGGCATTGCTTGCTGTTCGTGCGAAACGCTGCCAGACTGTTATGGTCTCCCGCGCACTGAATCCCAGCTACCGAACAGTGCTGGACACGTATACATCAAATCTGGATGTCACGATCACCGAGCTTCCAGTTAACTCCAAGGGACAAACCGATTTGACACCACTGCTTTCACTGGATGCGAAAAACATCGCCGGTGTAATGATCCAATCCCCGAATATGCTCGGTGTCATTGAAGATCTGGAGTCGATCGGCAGACAACTGAAGCAGTTGAAAATTTTGTTCGTTGTTGTCGTGACGGAAGCAATGTCTCTGGCCATCCTGAAAGCACCCGGTCATTGCGGTGCCGACATCGTTTGCGGTGAGGGTCAAAGTTTGGGACTCCCGGTCAATTTCGGTGGCCCGTACCTTGGTTTCTTTACAGTCACCGACGAGTTAATGCGTCGAATGCCGGGTCGAGTTGTAGGCCTGACTCAGGATACTGAAGGACGTTGCGGCTTTGTTAACACTCTCTCGACCCGGGAACAGCACATTCGGCGTGATAAAGCGACTTCCAACATCTGCACCAACCAGGCTTTATGTGCGATCACTTCAGCAATGTATATGACGGCGATGGGTCAGCGGGGCTTGCGAAATGTCGCACTCATGAACATGAAAAAAGCTGCATATCTGAAATCGAAACTGGAAACCGTCAGCGGTGTTAGTATTCCATTCGATGGACCAGCTTTTAACGAGTTGACCGTCGTACTCCCGGCCTCTCTGGACTCCTTCCAGAAAGCCCTGGCGGAACATGGCATAATCGGAGGTTATGATCTCCGATGTTCATGGCCGGAACTTGGCCAAGCAATGCTGCTGTGTGTAACCGAGACCAATACACGAGAAGACATCGACCGTTTTACGGTTGTTTTATCGGAATGGATTCAGGAGGTGCGAGGATGAACTGCAAAGATCCTTTCCCAGGAATAAAGGGTTTAATATTCGATGAACCTCTGATTTTTAATCGCAGTGAATCCGGCAGAAACGGATGCTCCGTTCCTGATGACGATTTAGTGGATTTTACATATTCCATCCCGGACACGTTTCTTCTGAGGGATGATATACCGGGAATGCCTGAGGTGTGTGAACTCGATATGGTCAGACATTACACCCGCCTCTCCCAATGGAACTACTCTGTTGATCTGGGAATGTATCCACTCGGCTCCTGCACCATGAAATATAATCCCAAAGTGAACGAAGAAATTGCTTCGCTGGATGGGTTTGCCCAACTTCATCCTCACACACCGATCCATCTCTCCCAGGGCGCTTTACAGGTTATGTATGATCTTGCCCGATATTTGACTGAGATAAGCGGATTGTCTGCGGTTACTCTCCAGCCATCAGCAGGCGCGCAGGGTGAACTTGCCGGCATGTTGATCATCAAATCATTCCATGTGAACAATGGGGATTCTCAGAGAGTTAATGTTTTGATTCCCGATAGCGCTCATGGCACCAATCCAGCCAGCTGTGTTCTGGCCGGTCTGAAAGCCGTGGAAATCAAGAGTGGTCCGGATGGCAGGCTTGACCCAGAAGCGATTGTACCGTATCTGAATGAGTCCCTGGCGGGAATAATGATGACGAACCCGAACACATTGGGGATTTTTGAGACACATGCGGACAAGGTTGCCGATATGATCCATGGCGCCGGCGGATTGGTTTACATGGACGGAGCCAATCTGAACGCGCTGATGGGGATTGTGAAACCGGCTGATCTCGGCGTGGATGTTCAGCACATTAATCTTCATAAAACCTTCTCCACACCCCATGGTGGAGGTGGCCCGGGTTCAGGTCCCGTTGCCGTGTCGGAAAAATTGAAACCGTTTTTGCCGATCCCGATTATCGAATTTGATGGCGAGCGGTACATGTACCAGTGGGATCGCCCCTTGAGCATTGGTCGCTTACACGGTTTCATGGGTAATTTCGCTGTAATGTTACGGGCTTATGCATACATCCGGGCTCTCGGGCCCGACGGTATCCGATCCGTCTCGGAAGCTGCCATTCTCAATGCGAACTATATCAAGGAAAAATTAAGACCGTATTACAATCTGCCCTATAATGACATTTGCAAACATGAATGTGTGTTAAATGATGAATACCAGGCGAAAAACAGTATCACAACAATGGATATTGCGAAGCGATTGATGGACTACGGATTCCATCCCCCAACGGTCTATTTCCCCCTGATTGTCCATGGGGCCATCATGATCGAACCGACAGAAAGCGAATCAAGGCGAAATCTGGATCAATTCATTAACGCCATGATCCGGATTGCTCAGGAAGCGGAAGAAAACCCGGATTTACTAAAATCAGCTCCTCATCTACCCAAACTGACTCGTCTGGATGAAACGCTTGCTGCTCGCAAACTGATTCTTCGCTGGACTCCGGATGCCTGATCCACTGCTTATTGAGATTGAGAACTTTTGCAGGAGCCGTGCGAACCCGATCAGGGCAGAACACTGTCAGAAGTATTTTAAGACAGGGCATGGTGAATATGGATATGGTGACGTTTTCCTGGGTATCGAAGTACCGGTACTCAGGAAAACCGCATTACTTTTTTGGACCGTGCCATTGAGCACATCGGTTCGATTACTCCAATCCATCTACCACGAAGAACGGATGCTGGCCCTGATGATATGGATCCGGCAATTCGAGAGGGGCACTTCCGATGTAAGGGATAGCCTTGTGGTAGCCTATCTCGATAATACCAGCCGGATTAACAACTGGGATCTCGTTGATATATCAGCTCATAAAATCCTCGGTGCTTATCTTCTCGAACACGATTCCGAATCCGGATTACTTAAAAAACTCGCCGGATCAACCATTTTGTGGGAACGACGAATTGCAATGATTTCGACCTTGCGTTTCATCCAGGTCAACCGTCCGGAACCGGCGTTCCTGATCGCCGACCTGCTGTTGAATGATCCTGAAGATCTGATGCACAAAGCTGTAGGATGGATGCTTCGGGAGATCGGCAAACGGGATCAGGCATCCGAGCGTGCTTTTCTCGACTCCCGTTATAAAAATATGCCCCGTACTATGCTTCGATATGCCATCGAGCGATTCGATGAACCCCTTAGACAGCAATATCTTAAAGGAATGATTTAATCGTGCAGATCGTGACTGATCGTCTCCTGATCCGTCCCGCTGCCTTCGAGGATATCCATCGTATCGTTGAACTCTGGAACGACCCCCGAATCACGACATTTGTCGGATTCCCTTTCGGGCTTCGAACGAATGCCGATATCGTGGCATCGCAGCTGGTTCCTCCACCGGAGCATCTGACTGATCGAATACTGGTCGTTATACACTACGAATCAGGGAAGATTATCGGGCAGGCCATGATGCACTCCCCGGATCAGAACGGTCTGAGTACTACGGATATCAAATTGAATCCGGATCATCAGGGATTGCATTACGGCTCTGAGATAAAACGGGCGCTGTTGACCTACCTGTTTCACGAGACATCCTGTACGATTGTGGAAACCACACCCAATCTTGCGAATAGCGCCAGCATACATCTTCAGGAATCATGCGGAGCTATCCGGATCGGGCGGGGACGTTGGGAACCGAGCCATGATTCGTCTGCAGATTGTATTCCAGTGGATTATTGGATCTACCGGGTTTACAAACATTCAGCACCCTATCCTGATGTTCGTCATCGGCAATTTCAATACACAGCGATAATTCCCGTTGCCGGCAAATCTCAACGTATGAGGCAGTTCAAACCGTTACTGCCATGGCCCCCAAACCAGCAGAATGCATCTCGTTGTGTGATACAGTCTGCAATCAGCAGCCTGATGGAAGCAGGTATTGATCCTATCAGGGTTGCTGTTGGGACACGGGGAACAGAGATTAAAGGCAGGTTAAAAAATTGGCCGGTACAGATTGTTGAAGGAGCCTCTGGTACCAAGGCGATGAGTGATACAATAGTTAAAGTTCTGCCGTTAATCGATCCCGCTTCTGTTATCGTAATATTACCGGGCGATCATCCTGCTGTTGCACCGGAAACCATCCGTCGATTAGTCGGCTTCCATGAGGAAAATCCAGATCGGATCCATATTCCTTCCTTTGGAGGAAAATCCGGCCACCCGGCCTTTTTCCCGCCATCGGCTAATCAATTCATGGCCTGCTCGAACCGTAAAAATGGTCTCCGATCGGTAATCCACGATTCAAGCCTGGACGTTGTTTATCATGAGATGGGAGATCCGGGCATCCTTAAAAACCTTGATTTACCCTCAGATTATTCAGTTTGATTTACTGCAGCGTGTCGAATCCCAAGGTCAAGAATGACGGGATCAGGATTTCAGGAGCAGGCGATAGATATTGATCTCATCTCTGAGCGGTGATCGGGGGTCTAATCGAAATTTTCCGGAGATGGATACCAGTCCCCATCGAATCAAGATAGTCAGATAGAGCATCTGCCGCATTAGAATGGTAGCGAAGTAACTATGATGCTTACTGAAGTAATAACACATGCTCCGATACCTTTCATAAAATTGTTTCAAGGGGATTCTTCGTGAGGAAGCCGCCACTTGGTGTCTGGCAACAACGCTGGTCAGAAATACCCATGAATAACCGGCATTTTTTAATCGTTTTGCGAGGTCGATCTCCTCATAATATAGAAAAAATTGTTCATCCATTCCTCCAACTTGGTCCATTGCCGTGCGCCGTAGAAGAACACAGGCACCCGTCGTATAATCGACTTCCTGATCCAATACCGGGAGTGGTGCGTATTGTTTGAATAATCTGCCAAGACACCGGAGAGGACTATTGATAATAGTTTCATCATCCGGCATCAGGCGTTTCAACTGAAACAGATGCGCAATGGTCCGCAGGATAGATGGAAAACTACCCCGTGAGGGCTGGATCCGTCCATCAGGAAACTCTATCCTGGGTGCAACGGCAGCAACAGCCGGTTTATCATCCAAATAGGTTTTTAACTCTTGGATAGCTTCAAGAGACAGATCCGCATCCGGGTTCAAAAGCAGGATGAAAGGCGCTGAAGAAATCCGGATTCCCTGATTGACTGCAGTAGCAAATCCAACGTTCTCTGCGTTATAAATTATCGTTATATCAGTTGTAAACCGGTTCAGTACAGCCTTTGTTTCATCTCCGGAACCGTTGTCCACAACTATTATCTCCAGCCCGTAAGAAAGGGCTTCAGAAGTCAGCGATGGCAGAAGGGATTCCAGTTCTGCTGAAGACTCATACGAAACAATGATAACGGAGACAACTCTATTCATTATCGGCAGAGGCGTTCTCATGAGCCTGAATTTATCGTTATCGCTGTTAAATGTAAAAGCGTTTTTAATATCGAAAAATCTGTACTATTAATCAAGAAATCTACTCCGATGACCCGAATGGAATGATCTTCCAGAGACTGACAGGTGAATTTTTTATCATGAATGTATGTATCTGTTCCGCTCGTGACATTTCCGCCGGAAACCATCTCCTCTGCAAATCAAGCTCATTTCCAAGTGGATACTCCCATGCTAAAATATGTGTAATTCCAAAACGATTGAACGGATCCTTCCAATTGACGAATTCTTTCCAGGTCGGAATATCTTTGAATGTTGTTTCCAGCGCGAGTTGAGGTGCCCACTGTCCGGCCAGAACCGAGTTGTCCGGTAGGTGTTGTGCGAGATATCTGGAGCTTTCGAGCACATCATATGATCGGGTGAACAAACGATACCCCACGTAAACGCTCTGAAAAATAAGACTTGCTGCGATAAGAGCAGCGGAATATCTCTTTGGCATTTTTTTCTTCATGAAGACCAGATAGTTGATCAACAGAGTAAACAGCAGAGTGACAATTGCGCCAAGATCGGAAAAGCCTCGGAGGTCAGAGAACCCGGTAATCCTTCCTTCGAAGAGGAATCGATCGAGCAACAGTGGAACATTTATCGAGACCGAGAGTGTGACGATTATCGCTATCGCGAATCTGTTAACCGTGCTGAGCTTCAATAAAAAATCCTGCCAATCGATATCCATCAGGAAACGAAATCCCAGAATAATAATCGGTATCAGAGCCGGCAGGTAATAACGCATCGGGCGGTATCCCATGGGCATCAGCGACAAAACGGACAGCAACAGCCACGTGAATGAAAATGTTATTACTGGAGGTATCAGCCGGTAACGTTGTTTCAGGAGAACCAGACTGAACATGAGAATAGACGCCGGAAACAGGATCGGCATCTGGTTGAAATACACACCGGGAGGTTGTGTGAAAATATTTTTTACAAGATCGCTAATGCTATGCCCCTGTTGAGATAGATAAAATCGGCTGTATTGATGGAGTATTTGCTTATTGGGGAACCAGATATACCTCATCCACGTCAGACCGACGGCAATCATGCCGGAAAATTGTGCCATCAATCCAAGATATCGTCGTCTGCCATTCGGTTCTGTTAGTAAGGTTGCAATCAGAACAAGGGGGAGGAAATAGATCTGTGTTGTTTTTATCTGCCATGTCCATGCAGCACAAATCCCTGTCATTACATTGAGAAGGATGTATGGAGAACCAGGTCCGGCTTCGCGACCCTTGAGCCAGAGCCACATACTCAAGGCGGCGACTGGGAGGACGGCCGATTCGAGAATTGCAGTTCGCTGATAAGCCACCAGACTGCTGTTCACTGCAAAAATAAAAAAAAGCCATCCGTCAGGATCGACACGCTTTGATATTCGATCCAGAAGAAACAGTGTCATTATCGATAGAAATGCAGCCCAAATCCGAACCGCAAGTAAGCCCGTACCCGCGAACTTGAAGATCAGCTTGACCGGATAGTGAATCGTCGGACTGACGAGGCTGTTATGCCACTCATCATGACTCATATTTCCGAATAGTATTTCGTTTCTGGCATCATGAACCCAGAATCCTTCATCTGCATAGTATCCGCCACTCCACGACAGATTCGCCGGCGGATCGGACAGTGGGAACAGAAGCCTGAATAGAAGTGCAACAATCCAGCTTGTGTATCGGATGAACCGTCGTTTTGTGTTTTTTACTTTCGTCAGATCGTCCACCATGAGCAAATTGTAACAAAATGTTAGTCAAAGCCCAACCTCGTATTGCGGATTACAGGAGATCCCTTCGCTTAGATTCACTGATCCGGAAGTCTTGACTATTCGGCTATGAAGGGGTATTGATTGTACTCTGGTTTTCGTTGAAGTTGCCTTCAGGCAGACTGTACAACATGACGAGAAAGGGGAGCAGAGATGGTCAGTTCACACCGCATCCTCACGATTATGTCAATGATAATAATCATGATGTCATTGACAGCATGTGAAAACACGGAGAATCTTCGTAAAGGTATTCACCTTGAAAACACCGGTAATCATAAGGATGCCATTACTCATTACAAAGCATTTCTTGACCAGTATCCGGAAACTCAAAAGAAGCCGGCGGTGGAAGAAGCTATTGCGGAAGCTTACTTGAATTGGTCTGAAAACGAGAAGTCGTTAAAGCACTGGGAAGCTGGTGTGAATCTTATGCAGATTGTTCTGGATGATTACAATGAAACCCGTGTCGCAGAAAAAGTTCAGGATGCTCTGCCGGAGTTTCTCCTTGAATGGTCAACGCAATTATCGACAAGCGGCCAGTTCCTGGATTCACTGACGATCCTTACTCGCCTGATCCGGCATTTCCCAGCTTCTGGGTATGCTGAAAAAGGCCGAAAATTGAGATCGGAAATCGGCATATTCGCGTTTACATCAGATGAGAATATCTATGTTATGAATGCAGATGGCACCAAACTTAAAAAAGTTGCAAGTAATGCGATATCACCGACGATCTCTCCGGACGGTCAACGCATAGCGTACATCGAACTTGCGAAATCCGGCCAGCGTCAAGGCTATCTCTGCCTGGCAAATATCGATGGTCGCAAAGCCAAACGACTCCTCGAAAACCCGACGGCTTCCGACCCGGTTTTCTCACCCGATGGAACCAATATACTTATTTCGAAGGATAATGCTTTCCAAAAAGTAGATCTGACGGGTAGAACTATCAATGCTTATTTCGGTATCCGTGATTTCGATACAATCGGCAGTTTCAATCCGACAGGCAAACAGGTCGTCGCATTCCTGAAAAAGCCTCAAAAAAATGTCTCGCGACTATGTGTTACTGAAGATTTTGAGGAATATTTCGAATTGTATTCGACGGAGAATCCGATCCGGGATGCAGCATGGTCGAAGGACAATCTTAGAATAGTTTTCATAACCAGCCGCGGGATCCACTCAATTTCACCTGAAGGCGGCGAAGTTACGGACCTTATGAACAGTGCGGATCATGACAATATCGATATCAGGGCAGTTGATATCTCCCCAACCGGAGCAAACATTATCTTTCTCGGAAAAAAAGACAGCGATTTACACTATAAAATGTATTATATGACACTGGCCAGAGAAGTCGCAGAGTTACCATACGAAGCACCGGAAGGTCTGGAAAAACCGTTCCCGACCGGAAATAGCATTTCTTGGAGCTACGGTTACCTTCGCTATTGATCCATCTTGCTACTGATAAGCAAACAATGAACCCCCGCTTACGCAAGCGGGGGTTTTTATTGCCGGCTTAGCTCATCTAACCCGCTGTCTCATTTAGGGGATGGTATTTCATTCGTATTTTCACTCTGATCACAGACGGAAGTAGAGAATGATGAATACGGTTAGAATCCAGAGAGCCATGTCAACAATCATGGCTTTATCCTGGAGGAAAACTTTTTCGGGGCTCCCACCCTGGTTTCGGGAGATCACCAGATAGAGGTAACGAAAAATGGCAAACAGCACGAAAGGAAATGTATAAATCAGTTTATTCGTTCCTAATTTGCCGGTCACTTCTGGCGATATCGTGTACAGGGCATATGTAACCAGGGCACTTGCTGTGACAACAGATGTCATCTGGTCGATCAATGCCGGCGTGTAATGATCAAGCACAGCCCTGTGATTCCCGGCCTGTTCTTTGATCAGATACAGTTCATGTCGACGCTTACAGATTGCCAGAAAAAGCGCAAGCAGCATCGTACACATCAACAGCCAGTGGGAAAAGTCGACATGGATGACGACAGATCCTGCGACAGCACGGAGAACGAATCCTAATGCTATGATCATCACATCAATGATCACAACATGCTTGAGTTTCCATGAGTAAGCGATGTTCATCACGAAATAGCCTGAAGCGACCAAACCGAAACTGATCGAGAGCCTGAATGCAATGCTGAATGACACTATCGCAAGAATAACAAGAGCAATAACGGCATTGGATCTCGATAAGCGTCCTGATGGAATAGGCCGGCTGCACTTCTCCGGATGAGCCAGATCACGTTTGTAATCCATCAGATCATTCATGATATATACTGAGCCCGATATCGCTGAAAAAATAAAGAAAGCGGCGATTGATCGAAGCAGATATGCCAAATCGAAAAATTTGAGTGAAAAAAGCACTCCAGCGAACACCAGCAGATTTTTAATCCACTGCTTAGGTCGCATGGTTTCAATCAGTGCTTTCAAAACCGTTCCATTCATCTCAATCTCCTTCTTATCCGCATAAAGTGCGCTTTCCCTTCTCTGAACATGTTACGAAAAGGTTGCACCATCATATCATTATTCCTATTATTTCCAAAGCAAACGATCGTAACAGCCAGATTATGGAGATAGCATGGAATACCTTCACATCATTCTGAATAATGCCCTGTATTTTTCACTGCTCCTCATCATTTTGTCCTCGATCATCAGCGTTTTTCTGGTCGGCAGAAAGAAAGACCGCTGCCTCAAGGACCTTAATGGGTATATGTGTTCCCTTTATCTCAAAACAGGAAAGGAAATTTACGGTTATCTGCGAGTATTTGGAACGGGTCTCGAGATGGAATACTCCGAAACGCATCAGGATACTCAGGGTCACCTGGAAAATTCGTTTATTTTCTACATGTCTGAGTTTCAGGACTTGATGACAATCAAGCGTTTTCACCAGAAATTATCCGCTGAAGACCGTAAAAAGCGCACTAAAGACATCCGTGCAGCTTATTATCCCGGAGCGCTGAGAATCACCCGAAGAAGGATCCGGAATTTTCTCAGCACATTCCAGGACGGTATCACACGGAGTCTCAATACGCTGATTGGAATCGCTGCGGCCAAGAAGCCAAAATCCAACATCTCGGAAAAACAAAAAGACCTGACTGGTCTCGGAGCACAAGTGGTCAGTGCCGTATCTCATGCTTATGATCCAATCCTGGAACGATATATCGGGCACTATGTTGTGCTCGAAATGGTGGAAAACGGCGTTCTTGAAGAATTTTGCGGTATACTGAAAGATTACACTCAGGACTTTATCGAAATTCTAAACCTGGTCGAGTTGGAGAAGCTGCAGTTCGAGGTTGGATCACAATCCAGTGAATACGAATCATGGCTGAAAATTTTCGAGGATGATCGTCAAATCAGAATTGAGAATGAGAGTGATTGGCCGATCCATATTATCAGGATTACATCCGGTGACAAAGAGATCCGAAAGAATCACCTGATGCCGGAGAAATCCTCGATATCAACAGACATACCATCCGGTTCGGAATCCGGAATAGGGCATGCTTCCATCGTTATCGAACTCTTTGCTCCCCGGATTTATGACATGGTTGTTCCACGTGCTTTGAGCCTTATCCGGCATGGTTGTCCCCGAGAAAAACATAGCCTGGAAACATTTCTGGGAACATCGGCGTCCCAATCATTGCAGAAAGCCTTGCAATCCCATTTTGTATTAAAGGTTAATGCTCAAATACCCTCGAATCCAGAATAAATCGAACACCCAGGGATAAATCATTCCAATAGACCCTGGAATCCCGGTCAGACAGCTCAATACCATGGCGTTTGAACTCAATACTTACCCCGATGTCATCCTTCAGGAGATAATTTACTCCGGCACCGAAATTGAATCCCAGATTAGCGCCATCTTTGGATCGATAATCCGTCCACCACGCTCTGTCCGTATTCCATATATACACACCCATTCCTCCCAGAACATACCCCCTGAAATCCGTCAGGAATGGATACGCCAATACCCCGTTCAGATCCAGATACCAAACCGAAAAATCACTTCCATCACGATCACGTGACAAGGAATGATGATTCATGGATGAGTGCACACCGACATAGGGTGAATACATGTATGTCAACGCGAAACTTCCACCGAATGTGGTATCAAACCGGCGGTCCAATTCTCCGGTCGGGAATACACCTTGAAGCATCAGGTCAGCACTCAATTCGGCTCCCTTTACTGTCCCCGATATCATGCTCATAACTACCAGTATCAATAGGGCCAAGCCTTTACTTATTTCTCGGTTCATTCGCGATCTCCTTCTCTGGTCCGAACAACATCCTGTGACCTGCTTATCTTAGCAGCAACCAGTAACACAGAACAAGATTGTCATCACCAAAACTCGCACTATTTATTTCAGCGCGCTAGAATAGCGATGTGGAGTCGGCCGGGCGATCGCCGGTCTGCAAGTCAGGCGGGAGGAAAGTCCGGGCTCCGAAGGGCAGGATGCCGGGTAACACCCGGGAGGAGAGATCCTACGGAAAGTGCAACAGAAAGCAGACCGCCGATGACCCTGTCGATCAGGGCACAGGCAAGGGTGAAACGGTGAGGCAAGAGCTCACCAGCGGTCCGGGTAACCGGACCGGCTTGGTAAACCCCATCCGGAGCAAGACCAAATAAGGAAGCGATTGAGAACGGCCCGTTCGATGTTTCCGGGTAGGTCGCTTGAGACATCAGGCAACTGCTGTCCTAGATGAATGATCGCCGTTAGTCCGGTTACAACCGGATTATCACAGAACCCGGCTTACAGGCCGACTTCACATTTTCCTGCACCGGAAGCATATTGGGATCTCTTATCCGCTACCGAGGGATTCTCTACGCAGAATCATCCTCACCGCAGGGATCGAATGTCCATACATAAAACCTTCAAACTCTTCGTAAATCTCAAAACCAAGACTCCGATACAATGCAAAAGCCACATGATTACAGGCTGTAAGATTCAGCTTGAGAGAACCTTTGGAGGATTGGATGATATGATTAAGCAACTCTCTTCCTACGCCTCTTCGTCGGTGTGCAGGATGAACAAAGAGCCATGAAATGATATCACGTCGTATTCCAGCGAATCCTAAGATTTGCTTTTCCTCTTCAAAAACAAAAATCTCCGAACTGAAAAAATAGCGAAGCATTCCACTATCCCTGGCAAGTGCAGTGATTGACTCCTTCCCAACAAGGTTTTTCATCTCATCAGGTTTCGCCAGATCATAGATATCAGTGATTTGGCTCCAGTCACTATCCCTGTAAGCGCGAATCATTCGGCTTCCTTCATTTCAATAAACGGCTTCGATAATCGAGATGAATTAATCCCTTTGACAGTAAGAAATCTGTCACAGCATTATATCTTTATCGCGTTGCTGGCAAGTGTGCATTCTTATCCGGTTTAAGTAAGGCTATTATTTTGGTTTTAACGGTTTCGGTCAAGGATTCGTAGGACTCATCCCCAGGATAGACCGGATCCTGAAAAATCACCGACACGCGTCTGAATGGTCTTGGAAATCGTGCTCCCGGAGGAAGCGCTTCACGCGCTCCAATGATTGTCACCGGCACAACTGGAACTGAAAGCTCCCGACTTAATATAGCAAAAGTTTTTCTGAAATCGCCAATTTGGCCGTCCCGGCTTCGTGTTCCTTCGGGAAAAATCATTATGTTTCGTCCCTGTTTAAGAACAGATGCCAATTTCTGAAGTGACGCTTGAACATCCTTGTTAATATCCATGATAATCACGTTGTGGCGGTCAGCGATAAATCGCAGGAGCCAGTTTTTCAAGTGTTTGGCTTTGGCATAGAAGTAGGTCTTGCTGAAATGCCGGTTTTTCAGGAATACAGCAACAAAAAGACCATCGATGTAACTCTGGTGATTGGGCGCGATGATAAACGGCCCATCAGGTAATGAATCAACATTCTCTGCGGATAACCGAAAATAGCACTTCAAAAACAACTTGGCGATCAGTTTGAGTAAACGACTTGTTACCCAGGATCTCGGTAACTTGACGTGTGTCGTTTCCTTAAAAACGTCCGCCCAGTTGACTTCGGCTATATCGATCTGAGTTTTACGCTCCCTTACAAGTGTAGACAGTGCTCCAATGGAGGGTAGATTAGCGAGTTCCGTCTGATCGAGTTCGATGCCGAATGTTTTTTTCAAAAACACCTGGAATGTCACCTTGTCCAGGGAATCCATACCCAGAGAACTCTCCAGATGATCACCTGGAAGCACATCGCGACCAACGAGGGCTGACAAGTAATTCCGGATTACCGTTTGTTCTTCGCTTTCCGGTAGGTCGCAGCCCGGTTCAAGCGGTTTCGCAGGAGGTGCCTGTACGTAGTTTTCCAGCATGAATCGCCGAAGTTTCCCCATACTGGTTCTGGGCAGTTCCGTGTTCACAATCGATAAGCCGTGGATTATTTTATGTGGAGTCGCTTCCCGGTTATATACATCAATGATTCGTGTACGAATCAAATGGTGAAGACTCACGCTATCATTATCATTCGACATCGCTGGAGCTGGCCGGATCAGGGCATGCAACCGGTCCTCAACCAGACAAATCGCCGCTTCTTCGATCATCGGATCCATCGCTTCCAGCACCACTTCTATTTCCACAGGATTGATGTTCTTACCATTGCTAAGTACGATGATCTCCTTCTTGCGCCCGGTAATGAACAGGTGACCGCTATCATCAAGGTAACCCAAATCCCCCGTATACAACCAGCCGTCTCTCAATATGTCGGAGGTCTCCCCCGGCCGGTTGTAATATCCTTTCATTATATTGGGTCCGGACGCGGTGATCTCACCCTGACGTATCTCAATCTGTGTCACCGGGAGTGCCTGTCCCGCCGAACCGGCAATAAAACCACCAGGGCGTGTAAATGTAATCATCGGAGCCGCTTCCGTCATCCCATACCCTTCAAGCACTTCAAATCCAAGAGTCCTGAAAAAAATCGCGGTTTCCGGATCCAGTCTCGATCCTCCGGAAACCATGTAACGAACCGCCCCACCAAAACCTCGTTGTACCGTCCCGAAAACCAACCTGGAAATCGCTTGTTTATCAAGTCTACGGGCAATTCTGAATAAAACTCTCGGAACCATCGACGCTTCGATTTTAGCTTGTATTCCCTTACGGAAGGCTTCGTACAATCTGGGTACACCGATGATCATTGTGATTTTGTGTGCCTGTAATGTCTTCATTATATCAGCTGGTTGCAACGATGGAGAAAAAACGGCGGTGGACCCAGCATACATGTTGATTACAACCGTTCCCAGAAGAGGAAAAATATGATGCAGTGGCAACAGAACGAGGATGTTATCGTTTGAATTATAAACCTTCACATCACGTGATACGCCATCCGTGTTCGCCAGAATATTGCCAATAGACAACATGACACCCTTTGGACTGCCTGTTGTGCCGGATGTATACACTATCAATGCGATACGATCCCGGTTACCGGGATTTTCGCAAGGACGCTGATCACTGCTTCCGGAAACAGGAACATCCTCCATCAGAATGATTGGAATCCCGAAACCGGACAGAGATATGGCTTTTTCAATTGTCTCGCGGGTCTGATGCGAGCATATGATGGCATCAGGTGAACAATCTTTCAGAATATAAGCAATATCCGATGCGTTGGATTTGAAATCAACCGGAACAACCGTCGCTTCACAGTGCCAAATCGCATAAAAAGCATAAATCCATTCCGGTCGATTTTCAGCGCAAATCACAACCCGAAGCGGATTGTAATCCTGCAAGGATTTCGCAAAACTCAATATGGCACCAGCCAATTCAGAATAACTGACCGGCTTGTCCGCCGATATAATCGCCGGTTTATCAGGATTATAATTTATCATGGATTTTGTCTTCCTATACTTTAAGATATCCGACCTTCCCGCAGGCATTTTCAGCGTACACGCATGAAGCAGCACATGTCAACCGGCACTCATTAGCATCAAATCAAGGTTAAATAGCCCGGCAGTCAAGTTGATATACACCTTGATTTTCGCCCTTGTTTCGCCTATATTATAATCAGGAGATTGTGAACGGTGCCATCGAACGATTTTATTCATCTTAATCTTCACACTTGTTTTTCGATGCTGGAAGGTGCGTCCGGCATTGAGTCGCTGGTTGCTGCTGCTGCCAGGGCGGAGATGCCGGTGCTGGCCGTTACAGATACGGATGGTTTGTACGGAGTTGTTCCATTCACCAGAATATGCCGGGAATATGGAATCCGGCCAATTTATGGTGTCGAGTTGACTGAACCTTTTCATGGGGATCCAGCCCATTCAAAGCAGTTCTTTGATCGTCGCACGATGCGTCATGCCACTCTTTTGGCGAGGGATGAATCCGGTTACGAGGCTGTTTGTCGCATCATAACGGAACGCCATCTTAAAAAGGGCTTCAATTGGGAGTCGAGTGTCGCCGTGCTGCCGGAATCGGTATACGTGTTATCGTCCGATGAACGGCTTTTGCAGCTCAGAGCGGCAAACCGGCGACTTCAGAGTGCAACCCGGGTCGAGTTACGCCATTATGGCGGTCCGGTTTCCACGGAGAATCGGCGGCGACTCCTTGCATTAGCCGACCAACTCAAGATTCGGGCGGTCGCCACTAACGGTGTTCATTTCTGTGATGCTGCCGAGTATACCGTACATCGAATTCTCTGTGCGCTCCGAATGAATGCCACTATTGGTACGGTACCGGCTCATTCGGTGATGCCCCCTGCTGCAAGCCTGGTTACGGCGGCAGAGATGTTCGAACGGTTCAGCGCGTGCCCCGAGCCGCTACATGAGACCGTGAGGATTGCGCGGGAATGTGGCGTAAAGCTGGATCTGGGGGTGCGCCGGCTGCCACGATTCCCGGTACCCGGGAATGGGGATGCATACCGCTATCTCCGGGGTCTGGCGCTTCAGGGTTTGTCGGAGCGCTATGACAGCAAGAATGCGATAGCCGCCCGGAATGTGTTGGAGCGTGAGTTGGGGGTTATTCAATCCATGCAGCTCGCTGACTATTTTTTGATTTGCCATGACATCATTCGCTTTGCGCGATCCCGCGGTTACCCCTGCCTGGGTCGTGGATCTGCCGCGAATTCAATTGTCTCGTATTGCCTGTATATCACTCATGTTGATCCTATCGTGCATAATCTGTTTTTTGAACGATTTTTGAATGAACAGCGAACATCCCTGCCTGATTTTGATCTTGATTTCGGTACGGAGGATCGGGAGAAGGTCCTGGATTATATCTTCTCGTTTTATGGCAGGGACCGGGTAGCGATGATCGGAACTCACGTGACATTCCAGGTGCGAAGTGCTTTCCGGGAAGTCGCGATTGCCCAGGGGTTGGCGAAGGGAGAGGTCGATGATTTTATCAAGCGTTTGCCGCACATTGCATCCGCAGAAAACCTGCACTCGAAGCTGGCGACATCGCCGGAAACCCGATCTCTGCCACTGACCACGGAGCCATTTGCATCGTTGCATAAAATTGCCGAGCGAATCAGCGGGTTTCCGCGTCATATCGGCACTCATCCCTGCGGTCTTGTTATCACACCGGAGCCGCTGCAGCGGTTCATGCCACTGGAACTCGGCGAAAAGGGGTTGGCTGTAACGCAATGGACGATGAACCCGGTTGAGGAAGCGGGCTTGCTGAAAATTGATATTCTTGGGCAGAGGGGGTTGGAAGTAATTTCCTATACAGTCAAGGCTGTTCGGCAACAGGGAAAACCTGTGCCGTCGGATCCGAAGACTTTTCTGACGGATGCCCGAACGCGGGAATGGCTTCGAAACGGCCGTTCCATCGGTTGTTTCTACATCGAAAGTCCCGCAATGATCAGTCTGATCCGTCAGGCTCGGTGCGATGACTTCGAATGTCTGACAGCACTCTCATCCATCATTCGTCCCGGTGTCTCCAATTACGGTGGCAAAAACACCTATCTCAGGCGGCATTTGAAACTGGAAGCGGATACGGTTCTTCATCCGGTTCTGATACCGATTCTTCGCGATACCCGGGGATGCCTGATTTATCAGGAACAGGTTATCCGTATCGCATCGGAACTGGCGGGATTGACACTGGGTGAAGCCGATGATCTTCGACGTCTGATGTCCTTTAAAAAAAACCGGAAACGACTATCGGATTACCGGGAACGTTTTTTCGCTGGATGTCGAAGTAAAGACATTCCGGAACCGGTTATCGACGAGATTTATCGGCAAGTCGATTCGTTTGCTGGTTATGCCTTTTGCAAAGCGCATTCCGCCTCCTTCGCTCTCGAGTCTTTTGAGAGCATGTTTTACAAAACTCATCACCCGGCAGAATTCATGGCGGCAGTTCTTTCAGGTGGCGGCGGTTACTATGGTTCTCTGGAGTATCTCGAAGAATCCCGCCGTCTCGGTCTGGCAATCCATCCTCCCTGTATTAATGGAAGTGAAATCCGATTCAGCGGTTATGATGGACACCTGCGGGTTGGACTCATGCAAATCAAAGGACTTCGTGAATCCACCGCACATGCGATCGTCACCGCCAGACAAAAGCATGGGCCATTTCGCGATCTTCCCGATCTTCTGATTCGTGTTCCGGATATAAAAATCGACGAGGCCAGGAACCTCGCAAAATGCGGTGGAATGCGTTCTCTTGGTCGAACCATCCCGGAAATTCTTTGGGGGGTCGAGATATTCTTCAAAATGGAAAAATCCCAGGATGCATCCGGCAACCTCCTCGAAGAAAACGATCCCAAACGACAGGCCGATATCGAGCGGTCAAAAAAACTTTGGAATGCCGTACCTAATTATCCTGATCCAACTCTGGAAAAGCGACTGATATGGGAATTGGAAATCCTCGGCATGTCTCCTACCGCCCATCCTCTCAGACTTTTCCACCGGGAGATATCACGCATTCGCAGATTGCGGCCTGTCATACGATCAGTAGATATGGGTGCTCGCGCCGGCCAGGCAACGTACATGCTGGGGTGGCGGATTATCGGGAAAAAAACCCGGACAAAACGTACCGGGGAGATGATGTCATTTATTACATTTTCAGATGAATGGGGGCGATTCGAAGCCACTTTTTTTCCAAAATCATTTGAACAGAATGCCGTTGAGCTCCGAAAAGGATTTGGACCCTTCCTCTTGAAGGGGAGAGTGGATATGGAATTCGGGGTTGCCACATTGGTCGTGGACAACGTCAAACTCATGTCGGAACAGCATCCTGCTGTGCGAGACACCCGCGGACCGCTCCGCCAACCGGAAGGTGTCCTGTCTGTATCGGAAAGAAAAGCGCTTTATTCGATTTCCTGAATGGTTCGCTTGCAGCGTAAGATTGTCAGGCTGCAATCTGTCATAACTTGTAATTTATTCAGTGTGTCGACTTCTTCCATTAACGTAAAAGCTGATCGGGTTCCACCAATCGCTATACCGGTCAGTCGATGACTGATATGTATGGGGACAACCACAAACGCCTGCAACTCCTCCATGCGCAGCATCTTTGGTACCCATCTCATATCGTTCGAGTCGGACTCGAAACCGACATATTTGATTTCAGGATTTTGCAGATACTCGCTCCAAAACGGAATTTTCTGCAGCTTATCCAACAAAGGAACACCCTTGCTTCCACGCCGAAAATCCGCCACATCATTCCAAAAAAAGTTCTTGGCATTGTCGAGAACCAAAAAGACCACGCGATCACAAAGCTGCTCCATAAATTGAAGAAAATATCCGACTGCTTCTTTGTTACCGGTTGCCTCCAGAAACAGACTTTTCGTTTGAGTTCCCAGAATATTGGTCCTGTCGAACACGGTGAATTGCCCCGAATCTCCGAGAGCGACCAGGCTTTGATCGGTTTCATAGATTTCTTTATCAGCGGAATACTGGTTATCATGGACGATCAGATCCTGCATCATCGACGCTTCCACGGTCGCGTCCGCCCTGCCGACGGGATTGACTGCAATCTGGTAGTATTTCGCGAGCGCTCGATGCAGCAGTGATTCCATGCAGACATACGGCCTGATAATATATCCGGATTTATGAGACAGTTCATCGACAAGCTGAATATCATCCGCCTCGAGCATGGCCACATGCATTCGCCGGCCCATCACCCTGAAAGGCACGACTCGATAGGATTGAACGAGCTCTCCCGATAGCTTCTGAATGACCTCATCCGGAATGTTCTCCAGATCAGACGGCATGGCTGCAGGAATCCCTTTCTGTAATGCCAGCATCTCACAAACCTGGGTCTCATCCATTAACATCATCTGTACCAGGTGTTCACCGAACCGCCCCCCGGACATACTTTGGCGCCTGAGGACTTTCTCCAGTTGGTCAGGAGTCAACAACCCCTGGTCAAGCAGTATTTCTCCCAGCTTCTTCATGGTCCCGGCCTCCTGCTTTGATTATACGGGAAAAAACTTTCTTGTGACAATGTCCACCGTATCGCAACCATGGATACATCCTTGAAAAAACTGCCAGTTCGCGAATCGCGCTCTGCCGGTTGAGTGTTTCACTAAGTTATTACATAATTCGAATCAAGCGTCCACAGATTTTGTGTACCACCGCCAAAATCGATTGTAATAAACACTATTCAGGAACAGCTCATGTCTTTAGAAAATGTCGAAATTATCTTAGTTGAACCGATTTACCCGGGTAACATAGGTGCGATTGCCCGATCCGCGTTTAATTATGATCTGAGCACAATCAAAATAATCGGACATGTCGACTATCTGTGCACAGAAGCTAAACAGATGTCCCTGTACGGCTACCCCCTGCTTCAGAAAGCAGCCCGTTTTGATACACTCGCCCAGGCGGTGAAAGATTGCGATCTGGTCATCGGAACTGTCCAACAGGAACGGTACAACCGCCAACCTCCTCTGTCTGCTTCTCAGACTATGTCGGCCTATAAGAACCGGATACTGACCGGGCGGACGGCACTGGTTTTCGGGCGAGAGGACAACGGGTTGACCCGCGAAGAAATCGATGTCTGCCATGTTCTGACGACACTTCCAACTCCAACCGGGTTAAGCTTCAATCTTGCCCATTCAGCCACTGTGTTCCTCTACGAGATGCATCGGGCAATCAATGGAGTTACCCCATACCGCGAACCACCTGCTCCTCCCCAAAGCGAATATGAAGACCTTTTCAGAGTCATCCGTTCCGCCCTTTTTAAGGTTGGCTTTTTTCGTCCTGACCGAAAAGTCAATACGATGATAAGGATCAGGGATGTGATTTACCGTATGAATCTTAACTCGTCAGATTTTCCGCTGTTAAAAGCGATATTTTTCAAAATTGACAGTTTCGCCTCACGCGCTTTTCCGCATCTTCCTCGAGACCTGTTCGACGATTGCACTATATACGGTCAGGAGGTCGAATTACCTGAACCTCCCAGTCCTCCATCTGATATTAACCACCTGTCAGGGTACCGGTAATCCGGCTCGATAAATATTCCAGCACATCAATAGCTTCTGACTTTACTGTATCGCTGCCTGCAATCACAGGACCGATACAACCCGGACATCCATAACGGCATTCGCAACTTTTTACGGAATTACAGGCTTCCGTTAGAATAGTGGATGCTGTACGGAACAGTTGTTCACTCAACCCGATCCCCCCGGGGTACCGATCAAAAATAAAAAGATTGACGGTACCCCCGGATGGGGGCGGTTGACCATGGGTCTGAATCATGCCCAGATGATCCATTTGTACAGTCCAGTCGTGGTCGCATGCGACAACACAGGAGCCAATATCGCGCGGATCACTCATCAACAGGACAGATGCCACACTGTGAATCGCTGTCAATGCGCCGATGAGACCGGCGGCTGGAGAAGCCGTCACTGATGGGTCCGTTCCATCTTCGCCGTTTAAAGGAACCGTAAACCATGCTGCAAAAGTGATCAGTTCCTGTTCAGGTAAGTTAACCGTCCCTGTTCCCAGCTGCTCCTGTGTGCCGAAACGCAGCTTTTTGTATCCGATAACCCGGCTTACAACCTTCACATCGCCCATGTGAACCGGACTCGACTTCGGAACACCGGGTTTTTCATCAAGAATCTGAATTTTTATCTGCTCGATCGGCGCTGTATAATAACCAGTGTCTAATGCGCGAATTCGGGCTTTGCAGTTTTCCAGATCAAGATTGAGTACAAGAAACTGCCGTGCGCCATGCAGATATACTGCCTCCGGATGCAAAAGAAGATGAGCTGCACAGATATCGATCTCGCCAATGACTTCAGGATTTTCATCTGACTCTTCGACAATTATGACACTCTGTGAACTCACAGATCTCAGACTGACTTTTTCAGCTGGATAATCACCACCTGTGTAGAACCATCTGCCACCACTGTGTTGCACCTCCCCGGATGATTCCAGATACTCCAGAAACTCCTCCGTCACATCCAGACCGGCATATCTCTCCGAATCCATGAATGGCAATTCGAAGGCTGCACAGCGGATATGTGCAAGCAGTATGAGCAGGTTATCCGGATTAATCAGTGCATGTTCCGCGGGTTGATTAAAGAAATACTCCGGGTTCCGGACAATGTATTGATCCAGGGGTGCAGCAGATGCAATTACTACTGCCAATGATCGGTCTTCCCGGCGCCCGGCGCGACCCGCCCGTTGCCAGGTTGATGCAATCGTCCCAGGATAACCAGCCATTACGACAGCTCCCATATTGCCGATGTCAACACCCAGTTCCAGAGCTGATGTTGCGACAACACAGCGGATGCTGCCCTGCCGGAGACCTGATTCTATTTCCCGCCTCTCCCGTGGCAGGTAACCACCACGGTAGCCACGGATCATTCCCGGGTCAATGATATCTTTCATCAATTTCTTGAGTTCCAGAAGCAACAACTCAACATTTCGTCTGCTCCGTGCAAATATCAGCGTCTGAACGCCTTCTGCAAGAATTAGTCTGGAGAATCGCGTGGTCTCCTCCAAATATGATCGGCGGATCATGTCTGCCGAATCAATGACCGGAGGATTATAGAAAATGACAACCTTTTCACCGGCTGGAGCACCTGATTCAGCGATCAAATGAACGGGTTCCCCGATCAGTCGTTCCGCAAATTCAAGCGGATTGGCAATTGTGGCTGAACTCATAATGATCCGGGGATTGGATCCGTGAAATTGGCAGATTCTTCGTAATCGTCGGAACACATTGCATAAATGACTCCCGAAAATTCCGCGGTATTGATGCAATTCATCGACCACAATGAACTCAAGATGCTGAAAAAAGGAGGCCCATCGGGCGTGATGAGGCAGGATTCCACTATGGATCATATCCGGATTGGTCAGCACTATTCGAGCTGCTTCACGGATTCTTTTACGATTCTCCGATGATGTGTCACCATCATAAATACACGGCTGGACTGTTTTTACCGCACCTCCGGTCATGTTTATCAATTCATGGTATTGATCCTGGGCGAGTGCCTTTGCGGGAAAAATATAAAGAGCTTTGGATTTTGGTTGAGTCATCAATCGATCGATTATCGGCAAATTGTAACATAAGGTTTTTCCAGATGCAGTCGGTGTTACAATCACGAGGTTCTCGCCTCTTCTAATCGCATGCCATGCAAGCACCTGATGTGTATACAGTTTATCGATATGTCGATCTCTTATAATTTTCAGCAGTTCCGGATGGATGTCGGAAGGAAGAGGGCCATACTCCGGGTACTTGCGAGGCAATTGCTGGAGCGATGTAATTCCCGATGAAAATCGGGCATTTTTTACTTTTGTCAGGATCGTGCGGATTGGATCTTTGCTGTCATCACACGGTTCCAGACCTTGTTTCGAACGGAGTTTTGATTCAGACGAACCTTCTCTTTCCGGATCAGTCTTCATACAGGAGAAACGGTTGCCTCATTCGTTGAAAATTCTTTTCATCCTTGTGCCATCGTTCCTGAATATCAAGCAGCGAGGTGCCGGTCTCTATTTCCCGGCGCAACGTCGAGTTCCCCGCTAAAATGTCAAATGGCAGCTTGACATATTCATACTCATAAGGAGGCAGTTTCCATTGGAATTGCGTCGGGTAGAGATCCCTCAGAACTTTAATTATGGCAACAGCGGTCAAAACCGGTTTGAATACAGTTCGATCAGTAACATGAATCTGGATTCCGCCGCATGGTTCACCTTTGAATTTCTGGAATGTGGGTCTGAACATGAGTTCTCTGAATCGGACACCGGGAAGCCTGTAATCTACCATAGCGCAAAGAAATCGACGAGGATCGATGAATGGAGCTCCAACTATCTCGAAAGGACGAGTCGTACCCCGTCCTTCCGAAATATTGGTTCCTTCTATCAGGCACATCCCGGGATAAACAGTTGCCGTGGCCAACGTCGGCATATTGGGAGAGGGAATCACCCAGGGAACACCCGTGTCATCAAACCACATTTTACGTGTCCATCCTGTCATTGAGATTACATCCAAATCACAGCCTATCTCAAAGCATTCATTAAACATTCTGGCTAATTCACCACATGTCATACCATGCCGATTGGGAATGGGATACATGCCAACAAACGATGTATACCCACTCTCAACCACGGATCCTTCGATCTCAATCCCATTCAATGGATTGGGACGATCCAGAACGATCATCTTCTTATGATCCCTGGCGCATGCCTTCATGACATTCGCCATGGTGTATATAAAGGTATAATATCGTGCCCCGACATCCTGAATGTCGAATACCATGGCATCAACATATTCCATCATCTCTTCCGTCGGAATCCGGGTTTCTCCATAAAGACTGAAAAACGGAAGACCGGTATTATGATCTCGATAACTGTGCCACTCCACCATGTTATCCTGAGTATGACCGAAAATTCCATGTTGCGGTCCGAATACCGCCGTCAGGAACGCAGCCGGATGATTCATTAATCGATGCATCGTGTGCTCAAATGTATGATCAACCGAAGTGGCGTTACTAACTAATCCAAGCCTGATTCCGCGGTATCTTTCTATCTCCGAATCCAAAAACCGATAGAGTCCATGTCTGACGTCCACTGGATACCTCCATTCCTGTTCCTATCACCAATTATGGCATAACTCGTCTCAGGATTCATCTCCGTCCTGTTGATTTCCTGTTGTGACTTGCAGCAGAACATTCATTCCTTTACATTATAACCGGTATGAAGAATGATCCAGCTAACAGTCCACTAGTTGTTCCCCGCAAAAGCGGCAAAATCGTCAGTTTTACATCCCTGTTCAGTGGGTGGATCCTGGCGTATTCCGATATTCACCATGGATTGATTCTTCCATTTCAGAGGGTTGATGACAGGCTGAAATCCCTGGCAATATTGGTCTCCAGTATCGGCCTGACCTGGTTTATCTATGTTCCGATCCATGAATTGCTGCACGTCGGCGGATGTGTAATCACAGGGGGAACCGTATCTGAGTTAATATTGGGACGTGAATATGGAGCTGATTTACTGAGGCATATTTTCCCATTTATAACGCCCATAACAACGCAATACGCCGGCCGCGTAACCGGATTTCAACCGAATGGCGATATTGGGTACCTCGTTACAGTCTTTGCGCCTTTCATCCTCACCGTTTTTCCGGGAGTCTGGTTCATCGGTAAAGCGTTACAAACCGCAAAGATTTGGTTTTGGGGTCCCGGTATTGTGATGGGATTAGCATCTTTCTATAACTTGACTGGTGACTTTTTCGAGATCGGCACCATTTTCTCCACACGCTTGCTGGACTTTGTCTCCCTAGGCTTCTCGTCAGAGGTCATCCCTTCCTTCTGGGAATTGCGATCGGATGATGTTTTCAGGCTCTTCAGTGAAATCGCATCTGCACCTGACGCGTATGGAATGAATCATTTTACCGGCATGTCAATCGTTACAGCAACCATTCTGATTGGTTTTTTTCTTGCAGTCGTCTGTTCCGGTTTAACCTATCGACTCGGCCGGAGGTTTGCAGGGATTCCTATGATTCAGAAATCAGTTACCGAAAAGTAAAGGAACAGGAGATTACTGTGAAAATTGCCATGGTAGTCGGTAACAGACCTCATTTTGTCAAAGCAGCTCCATTGCTGAGAATAATGTCAACCAATCCCGACATTCAAACTATCATTATCCACACAGGTCAACATTATGATCACAGTATGTCAGGTGCCTTCCTGGAAGGTTTTTCTTTTCCACCTGTGGATGTCAATCTTGGTGTAGGCTCCGGTTCAATAGGCATGCAGACAGGTACCATCCTGGCTAAACTCGACCCGGTGTATCGCAAATTGGCTCCAGACTGTATCTTGAGCATGGGTGATACGAATACGACTCTTGCCGCTGCTCTGGCTGCCTATCAGCAGCACATCCCCAACGCCCATATCGAAGCCGGGATGCGTGAAAACATATGGAGACCTGAGGAGATCAACAAGATAGTGGCGGATCATTGCGCGGACTATTTGTTTGCACCAATCCCAAGGGCTGTGGAAAATCTTCGGAACGAGGGCTTTCCTGAATCAAGAATCTTTTATACCGGGGATATAACGCTGGATACTTTCGTGAGCAATCGATCGGCTGCAATGCAGAATTTCCATGATGTGAGAAAGCGTTTTCCCCTGATCCCTGAAAAATATGATCTGATGACTCTGCATCGAGCTGAAACCGTGGATGATCCGGTTGTTTTTGGCCGGATTCTGGACGCCTTGACATTGTGGCCGATTCCGATCGTCTTCCCGGTTCACCCCCGAACCGAAAAGCAGATCCGTCGATTCGGCTTCGATGCCCGGTTGACTGCTATGAAGCATGTGTTGTGTCTACCCGCTCTTCCCTATTTGGATTTTCTCGGTCTTCTACTGCATGCGGATCGAATTGCCACCGATTCGTCAGGCGTGTTGAAAGAAGCTTTCTATGCCGGCAAGTTAAGCATCGTGCTGGATGATTCCACTGAGTACTGCGAAATATTCGACATGAAAGCCGCGTTTATGGGAGGTCGTGACACCGCCGGTATTGCCTCTGCGTTGAATAAGATGAAGCATGCCGCCTTCCCCACCTTCCACGACAATCCGTTCGGAGGCGGCCAAGCTGCACAGAAAATGATCAGCATTATTCTGGGTGCTCTGATGAAAACACACTGAGTTGCGCATCAGGTAGTTTGCTCAGCTTCTTTGATAGCTGATTTCATCGAATTTTAGCTTGTTATCAGCCACAGGCTATGGTATTGCTACCGGCTAAATGCCGTGAGGCATTATCCAAGGGAAGCAGAGTCTATACAGAGTCTATAAGGAGTCTATAAGGAGAACATTATGGGAAATGGTTTGAATATTCTGGTTATCAATCCAGGTTCGACATCAGATGAAATCAGTCTGTTCAGAGGGAAAGAGAAAATTTTTCATAAAACCGTCAGATATTCTCCAAAGCAGATGGAACCATTTGACACACATCCGGTTACCGCGCAGTTTGAGTTTCGCTCCAAATTGCTGATGGATACACTTAAAGAGCAGAATGTTGATGTCAATTCTCTTGACGCGATTGCAGGACGAGGCGGTCTCCTCCGTCCGGTTCCGGGAGGAACGTATCTTGTTAATGACGCAGTGCTCCGGGAACTGAAATCCTGCCAGTACGGCGACCATCCATCCAATCTGGGTGGTTTGCTGGCTGATTCTCTGGCTCATTCACTTGGTATTCCGGCTTATATCGCAGATCCAGTCGTCGTCGATGAAATGGAAGACATCGCCCGTCTCTCGGGAATGCCTGAAAATCCTAGGATTTCGATTTTCCATGCGCTCAATCAGAAACGCGTTGCACGACTAGCTGCGAAGGAACTTGGAAGACCGTATGAGGATATCAACTTGATTGTTATGCATGGTGGCGGTGGTATCAGTATCGGAGCTCATAAAAAAGGCCGGGTGGTTGATGTAAACCAGGCACTTGATGGAGATGGTCCGTATACACCGCAAAGGTCCGGCGGAGTCCCGGGTGGCGGGTTGTTGAAAATGGCTTATTCAGGAAAGTATACGCTTCAGGAGATGAAGTTGAAGATGAAAGGGAAAGGCGGTCTTGTTGCTTATCTTGGTACCTCCGACCTCGTTTTTCTGGAGAATTACCTTGACAACAAACCGGTCTCCGAAGAAGACCTCAAAATGCTGAAACCGGGTGTCGATAAGGAGTTCATCCAACTTTGTCTCGAGGGCATGGCTTATCAAATTGCGAAGGACATCTGCGCAATGGCTGGCGTTCTCAAGGGAGACGTTGACGGTATCGTACTGACAGGTGGAATCATTTACGATCCGCGGCTCAAACCATGGATTATAGAACGGATTCAGTGGATGGGGAAACCGATTTTCTGCTACCCCGGTGGTGATGAAATGGCTGCGTTGCGTGATGCCGCGACACGGGTGATGAATGGCGAAGAAGACGCTCATATCTATGAATGATTGATGCGTTGATCGATTTGATTGACAGTTGAAAATCTACTTTATCGGCATTATATTCTGATGTCATTATGCGGGAACATTGGTCAGAAAGGATAAACAATGCTTATTGCTGTTATTTTACGACAAGTGCCTGACACGGAAGCAGATATTGTAATTCATCCCGAGGATCCGACACGGATTATCGGAGATGATATCAAGTGGATTATGAACCCTTATGACGAATTCGCGGTTGAAGCGGCAGTGTCCACTGCAGAAGAACATTCAGGTGAGACACTTGCAATATGTATCGGTTCTGAAAAAGCCGAATCGGTCATTCGAACAGCCATGGCGATGGGAATCGATGCAGGATTGTTGATTAGAAGAGATTCCGACAACAATCCGGATATCATTTCCGAAGCGAAAGTCATCGCAGCGAGTTTGAAGGAGCAGATGCCGGATTTGATACTATGTGGACGTGAATATATTGATACCGGCGATGACGGCATAGCTGCGGCGCTGGCCGAGTTTCTTCATGTTCCTCATGTACTCAATGTAAATAAATTAACGGTAGATAGCGATCAGATTCAGGTTGAACGGGAAGTGGATGGTGATACATTGAGAATCTCGATGACTCTCCCCGGGGTCGTATCCTGTCAAAAAGGTCTCAATGAACCTCGATATCCCAACTTGATGGCAGTTAGGAAAGCTCAAAAAAAGCCGTTGGACATAAAATCTCTGTCCGATCTGGGTGATGATGCAGCTCGAATGCGTTACATTGCGCTCTCATATCCACCGGCTAGAAGCGCCGGCAGACTAGTCAAAGGGGAGCCAGAGGACACAGCCCGTCAGGCAGCGGAATGGCTGACGCGAGACGCTCGCGCATTTTAATTGGAGAGGAGTATTGATATGTCAGGGATTTTAGTATGGGTGGAAACCAAAAACGGCAGACTTCGCAAATCCTCTCTTGAGGCGATTCAGGCAGGTTTGCAGATCGGCAAGAACTCGGAACCAGTGTCTGCTGTCGTTATCGGAGACAGAGTTTTAGCCGATCATGTTGCCATCTACCCGTTGAAAAATGTTTTTGTCATTTCAGGTGATCAGACGAAAACGTATCAAAGTGAACCATTCACGGACGCATTTTTTCAGGCGTTCGAAGTATCCGGCGCCTCCACAGTGATAATGGGCGCAACAGCATTGGGACGGGATCTAAGTGCAAGATTGGCTGCACGGATGGATGCAGTTCTGGCTACGGATATCATCTCTGTCGATATGTCGGATGGCCTGTCGATCCTAAAACCGGTGTATTCGGGCAAGTTGATTGCAAAAATCAGTCTGGATGCTCCCCGGCAGGTTATCACGATTCGACCGAATGTTTTCGACACGCCTGAAGAGACAGGAAACACTGCACCTGTAGTAGTGATTGAACCCGTTTCAAGCGACATAAGAGCACAAGTCAGGGAAGCGGTTACAGCTGCGCAGGATGCCATCGATATTACTGAAGCGGAAATCATAGTATCCGGAGGCCGCGGGGTCGGTGGACCGGATGGATTCAAACTGCTCGAGGAAACCGCGAAGTTATTGGGAGGCTCTGTCGGAGCATCACGGACAGCCGTTGATGAGGGATGGATCCCTTATAAACATCAGGTCGGCCAGACAGGTAAGGTGGTCAGCCCGATTCTCTACATTGCATGCGGTATTTCAGGAGCCATTCAACATTTTGCCGGAATGGGTTCCGCTCGTTTTATCATCGCAATCAATACGGATCCTGAAGCACCAATAATGAAGAAAGCCGATTTCGCAATTGTAGGTAACCTGTTTAACGTGTTACCTGCACTGCGCGATGAATTGGGTAAAATCATTCGAAAATAATCGAAAACCGGTTTGTTCGGAGGTTTTATGGATCATACATTCTTTCACGCATTGATTGTATCGCTGGCGATACCCGGCGCATTGTACCCATTCATCAAAGCAGTCCACAGAAAGTTTGCACTTCTGCAAAAAAGTAATCCTGTTCCAGATCCGATCAGTGAACATCGAGTGCGAGTTAAAGAGCTGTTATCCATTTTTCTGGGTCAACAAAAGCTGTTTCAGGATTTCAAACCGGGCATCATGCATGCAGTAATTTTCTGGGGGTTTCTTGCATTACTGCTGCGTGCCATTACACTTTTTATGATGTGCTTGTTCGGTTTTCAGTTTCATCTGCCTCTGCTTGGCAGTAATCAAATCACGGGGCGTCTGTTCTCCCTGATTACAGGTATGGCAACTGTCAGTGTTCTGATCATGGTGATATATGCCATGTACCGGCGCTATGTCCAGAAAGTGAAACGTTTGATTAACACATGGGGAGCTGCGTTTGTTTTAGGTATGATCGCCATGTTGATGATCACTGACCTGCTCTTCGATGGTGTTTTCCATGGCATCAGGAATACAGGCTTTTTATGGTATTCGCCCTTCGGATCAACTCTAGGAATTCTGTTCGCAGGCAGCAGTGGCATTGTTAACCCGGCAATGGTTTGGCTCGGGCATTTTTGTATTGTTTTGCATTGTCTTGGAATTCTTGCATTCCTTGTGTATCTCCCCAGCGGGAAGCACATGCATATCCTGACATCGGTTTTCAATGTCTATTTACGGCCCCTGCATCGAACCGGGCGACTTGTCAAACTTGATCTTGACGATGAAACGATCGAATCTTTTGGGATCGAGAAGATGGACGATCATACCTGGAAAGATGTGCTGGACTTGTACACATGTACGGAATGTGGCCGGTGCAATGACCAATGTCCAGCTGCATTAACCGGGAAGTCGCTCGCACCTAGAGAAATTACAATTGCGGAGAATCATTTTCTACAAGATGAAGATGCTGACCGGATACTGACCGGATGCGCAACCGATGAACCTGTCAAGCAACTGATTCCGGATGTCGTCAGCGAAGCCGCTATTTGGGAATGTACAACCTGTCATGCATGTGAACAGGCTTGCCCGGTCAACATTGGCTATGTTCACCGGATAATAGGCCTCCGCAGAGCAGCAAATCTCAACCGCGGAGAATTTCCCAAGGAGTTAAAACGCGTTTTCAAGGGCATGGAAAACAATAGCAATCCTTGGAATATCGGGGCCTCTAAGCGAGGAGATTGGGCATCTGATCTGGACATTCCATTCTTCTCAGACACGCCCAATGCCGAATTCCTTTTATATCCAGGCTGCGCCGGTTCATTCGATGATCGGGCTATAAAAGTTACCAAAACCCTCGTTCAATTACTCCGCAAGTTGAATATCTCGTTTGCGATTCTGGGATCCGATGAGACCTGTTGTGGCGAAACCGCCCGGCGTCTGGGTGAAGAAGCATTGGGACAATCCTTGATTCATGCCAACATTGAGTTGTTTAATGAACTCGGAGTTAAAAGCATCCTGACAACATGTCCGCACTGCTACAATACATTCAAAAACGAGTATCCTGATTTCGGCGGTAATTTCAAAGTGATCCATCATTCTCAACTGCTCGCCGGGTGGGTCAGAAATAATCCGATTTTTCCTGCTGCCGTGCAGCTTCAGGACGTGACAATACATGATCCATGTTACCTTGGTCGGGTCAATGGTGATTACGATAGCGCCAGATCCATTATCAATGGCATCAGTGGACTGATCACAACCGAAACCGAAAAAAACCGCTCAAAATCAATGTGTTGCGGCGCAGGTGGAGGTATGTTCTGGATGGAGGAAACCGGCGAACGGATTAACCACAGTCGATTTGATGAGTTAATGGTACAACAGCCATCTCAAATTGCTGTTTCTTGTCCATATTGTCTGATCATGCTGTCGGATGCAGCCAAAGATAAACAGGTACAGGATGCCGTGAAAGTGCAGGATGTTGCAGAGATCCTGTTATCTGCAATTGATCGTTGATCAAATCAGTCTTTAGTGGACCGCTTCGTCAATACAATCGTTTCAGGTTCCGTTTTGCAACAGGATCATTCGGATTGATGCGCAGTGCCTGGCGATAAGCGTCTTTTGCACCGTTGCGTTCACCTTGTTTTTGCAACACATTGCCTAATAAAACAAAGGCTGCAGCATTCCTTGTGTCGCAATCGATCGCTGTTCGGAACGATGCCTCCGCATCACTCAGATTATCTTGGGACAAAGCAATCTGTCCTGCCAGCATGTGCCCTGAGCTGGACCGTGGTTCCTTCACTAAGTACAAAGCCAGATTTTTTCTTGCGTTCCCGATTTGCCCTTCATTGTAATAGCAAAAGGCGATATTCAATCGTGCCACGCTGTTACCAGGATCGATACTAATACCACGTTGATAGTAATTTATCGCGTCAACAAAATGGTTCTGCTCCTGTAGAATCATGCCGACACTAAAATGCAATACGGCGGACTCGGGAAAATCATTGGACGCCTTTAAAATTGCATCCTGATACTCTGATTTTTTTTCCGTTTTTACAAGCATACGGATGAGGTCAATACGAATAAACTCATCACCGGGTTGAAGCTCTGACGCTCTGCGGAATTTCTCCGCCGCCAGTTGCCAATTCCCTTTAATCTTGTAAATTCTGGCCATTTCGAGGATGGCCTGATAGTAATCGGATTGACTATCTAACAGAATTTCAAATTCCTTGAGCGCTTCATCATACAGGCCTTGCTGCTTCAACAGAATGCCCAGTTCCATTCTTGTGATCAGCACGCTCGACTCGATGTCGAGTGCTTGTCTATAGTAGAGGACCGCCTGTTCAGGCTGCCCGGTCTCAGCTAATGCTCTTGCATACGCCGCCAGGGCGATGAAACTATCCGGATTGTTCATCACTGCCTGGCCACAGGTATCCACCGCTTCTGAGTATTTTCCAGATTCAACCAGCATGAAGCACTCATCAATCATTGGATCCGTGTCCGCTTGTCGTGATTCTTGCGCGATCTTTCGGGAATCCGGCACACAGCCTGTCATAAAGCTGCTCAGGCAAACCAAAATGAAAATGGTGAAAAACCAGTTCCTCATTGCTATCTCCTTTCAAAACGTGCCGCAGAGTGGAAAGCCATAACTATGGAATAGTATCAACCCGGCTTTCCCGCGTAATACAATTGATGCAGACGAGGGTATATCCCATTTTGTTTCTTCAATAATTCGTCATGAGTTCCAGACTCTGCCAGATGTCCTTTATGGAAGACAAAAATCCTGTCTGCATTGCGAATAGTCGACAAGCGATGTGCCACAACCAGTGCCGTCCTGCCTTTTAGAATCTTCTCTGTTGCGATCTGGATGACGGATTCGGTTACAGTGTCTATGTTTGACGTTGCTTCATCAAGAATCACAATCTGGGGATTGAAGCTTATTGTACGCATAAATGAGACGAGCTGCTTCTGACCCGCTGATAGTCGCCGGCCTCCTTCACCCACTTCCGTCGCAAACTTCCTGCTCATCCGGTTGATGAATGTCGCCAAACCGCTCTGTTCCGCAATCCTTTCCAACTCCATATCGGAAATCCCCTGCCGACCGACCCGGATATTGTCTGCTATTGACCCGTTAAAAATAAACGCGTCCTGGTGAATCAACCCCAAGAATCCCCGAAGCACATTGAGCGGTATTTTTCGGATATCAGTGCCATCCAATCGGATAACACCCCGGACCGGATCATAAAACCTACATAACAGGTTCGTCAGAGTCGTTTTACCCGCTCCAGTAGCCCCCACAACAGCGATACTCTCTCCAGGGTGAATCACAAACGAGACATCTTTCATGACCCATTCTTCATTATTATAAGCAAACCAGACATTTTCGAATCGAATTTCCCCGACAATGGTCTCTGGGATTACCGCATCATCTTCCAAAGGTTCTGAGACACCGGTCGACATATCCATTACCTGGAATATCCGCTCCGATGAAGCAAGTGCAGATTGGAGAATATTAATCTGTTGAGACATATCCTGAATCGGGCGGAAAAAACGCCTGGCATATTGAAAAAAGGCAACTAAAACGCCAACAGTGATGCCTCCTCCCTGGATCATAAAACCGCCATACTTCAAAAGCAGTACGATCGTGATTGCGCTCGTTATCTCCACTGTTGGGACAAAAAGAGCGAAGTAGAATACGGTTTGGAGATGTGCATTGAGTGTTTCCTGGTTAGCGCGATCGAATTGTTCACGAACTTTTAGATTATTGTTAAACAACTGGATAACATGTATTCCTCGGATATGTTCAGAGAGGAATCCGTTGAGTGCGGCAACTTTCGTCCGTACCGCTCGAAAACTGTCCCGAAATTTTTTCCTGAACAGGATGACATTCACTGCGAACAGAACCATGCTTAACAGGACAAATATAGTGAGTCGGGTATTCAAGGAAAACATAATGACAACGATACCTATCAGTGTCATGGAGTCACCGATAAACTGAACAACACCGGAGGAAAACAGTTCGTTCAAGGTCTCAATATCTGATGTAAGGCGGGTGATGATCCAGCCTGTTGGAAATTTGTCAAAAAAGCGGATATCCAGCGATTGAATATGTTTAAACAGAGATTTACGGATATCATTCATGATTGATTGCCCAGTCAATGCCATCGTATAGATCTGGCTGAACATTGCGATAAAACTGCCGAGAATCGTCATCATATATATTGCAGTCAATCGTAACAAACCGGAGTAATTCTTGTCTGCGATTGGACCATCGATTGCAGATTTTATAATGTATGGACCGGCGAGTTGAAGAGTGGAAAACGCCAGAAGACATATGAGAGCAAGGATTACTTGAAGCCAGTAGGGCTTAAGAAATCCGAAAATTCTTCCAGTCGTACTGAGATTGATCGTAAAATTTTCAGGTATCTCTGCTGCATGGTGCATTCTCGGCATTAAAAAGACTCCAATTGAGATAGTAGATCCTGACGCCGGCAAAGGTCCGCATAATATCCATTCGCAGCAACCAGTGTGTCATGATCACCATCTTCGCTAATCCCGCCGTCCTCCAAAATTAAAATCCGGTCAGCTCGCCGTGCTGTATTCATTCTGTGGGAAATGATAATCGTCGTCTTCTTTCCTTTAATTTGTAGAAGCTTATTAAGGATTGCCTCTTCAGTCGCTATGTCAACGCTTGAAAACGGATCATCCAGAAGAAGGAGATCTGAGTCGCGAAGGAGCATTCGAGCAAGTGTCAGGCGTTGCTTCTGACCCCCCGATAAATTTATCCCCCGTTCACCGAGGTGTGTCTCCAACTGATCCGGGAATTCCATGAATTCCTGGTCCAAATTCGCGATCTCAAGCGCATTCATAAGAACGGTCGGATCTGACGATCTGGCTCCGAAAAACAGATTGTTGGCAATCGAGTCAGAAAAAACAACGATGTTTTGCGGCATTATTCCAACATATTCTCGAATAGGATATTCCGGTAACGAATCGGTTGGATATCCATTAATTGATACTGTCCCTGAAGTGGGAAGGTAGCTTCGTGTGATCAGATTCATGAGGGTTGTTTTTCCTGATCCCGATGCTCCCATGACTGCCACTGTTTCCCCCTGTTTGATTGAAAAATTGGTTTTTTCCAGAACATAGGGTTGATCAGGACAGTATTTGAAGCAGACATCTTTGAACTCGATATCACCTCTGAACTGATGAACAGGAATGTAATCATCCCCCGGCAGCATACCCAGGCATGGTTTTTCTTCAAAGATTGACTGGATTCTTTGCATGGCAGCAGATCCCTGCTGAATCAGACCGACAACCCAGCCGACAGCAAAGAGAGGCCATGAGAGGATTGCCAGGTATTCAAGAAAGGCAACCATACTCCCAATGGTAATCCGTCCGGAGATAACCCACCATCCACAGAAGAGCAGAATGACGCTCGTAGAAATGCCTGTAAGAAGTGTCATCAGCGGCGTAAACAAACCCTGGAAGCGAACCAGATTTAAATTTTTCCGGACATAATTGTCACTCATCGCGTTTAACTTCTCGCATTCCACTGATTCAAGGTTATAGGCCTTAACAATCCGAATCCCGGTCAGATTTTCCTGTACACAGGATGTGATTTCAGCAAGCTGCTCCTGAACCTGTTCGGAGTGGAATCGGATCTTCCTGCCCATGAAGTAAAACATGACCGGCATCAAAGGAAGAGGGATTAAGGACAGCAGTGTCAGCCGGATATCGATGACCAGCATAAAACTCAATGCAAAAATCAAGGAAACGATAGTGTTTCCTATTTGCATCAACGCAGGACCCAATATCATTCGAACTCGGAGAATATCATTAGTCATCCTTGATAGGATGTCACCGCTTGAAACACGATCATAATAGGATCGGGGCAGTATTAGAACATGCTCAAAAATCTTCTGTCTCAAGTCTCCTTCAACATGCCGGCTGACACCAATAATCAACCATCTCATGAGAAATCGAAATATGCAGACACTGATGGTTACACTCAGAATGGCCAGAATATACAGTCCGATTCTGGCTTTAAAATGGTCACTGCCCAAATCATCAACTGCCATCTTCATAATCCACGGCTGGATCATCATCAGACTCGAGGAGCAGAGGAGGCAGAGCAATCCCAACGTGAGTGTTTTAGAATAAGGTTTCCAGTAAGGTGCCAGTATGTTATGAAGGCGTTTTAATGTCATTCTCGAAGTCGTGGTTGATCTGATCGGAAATGATCAGGGGACGAAGTATAAAAGAATTTCTCCTTTTTCTCAAATTGACCAGATGACATACAGGTTGTTTTGGGTGTGGAGATTGTTCGATACGGTTTCACAAACAATGACAAACGCTGTTACATTTTATTTCAAGATTTTTACATTTTGTAAAATTTTCTGGTATTCCTGTTAGGAATTTCGTAAAATATCCGGTGGAAAAAGTTGGATTATCAGGCAAATCCAAACCAAAGGGATAACACGATGCATTTACCAAAAGAGTTACACGAAACCTACTCAATTAGTGACGATCTGGGTGAAGATAGTCTGGGTAAATTATTAAGAGTAAAAAATAAAAGCAACGACACCATGCATCTCATGCGACTGATGCGAATATCAGGAAATGACCGGTTATTATCAGCTGAAATGAATTCCGACCTGGCACTATGGGCTGATCTCCATTATCATAGTGTCTCGTTTATCCGGGAGTTCTTGGATATAAATGATTCTCACATTGCAGTAATTATGGATAACCGCCCCGGCATCAGACTAAGCACGGTGTGGAATGACATGCTACGCAAGGTTTCTGATGCAGATACATTTATTCAAGAAATCGGTTCCGGGATTGAGTACATGCATCTGAATGGCATACGGCATTTATTCGTAAACCCGGACACGATACTTATCGACACAAGGGACGGCTCACGAGCTTTCTATCTGACCGATTGCGGACTGCTTGAGTTTCTTGAATGGACCACCCGATTTAATCTTCCAAAACCTGATGATTTTCCGGCTCTTGAATTCATGAGCCCTGAGTTTGTTTCAGGGGAGCGATCAGATCTCAGAAGCGATCTCTACTCGTTCGGTACGGTCATATATCAACTTCTCACTGGTATCAATCCGTTTCAATCAGACACTGCTACAGCAACAATTTCGGCTCATCTGAACCGGTTGATTAACCAACCCAAAGATTTAAACAGCGAAATCTCCGATAAATTGAATATGTCAGTCATGAAGCTTCTCGAGAAAAACCCCGGATATCGACCCAGTAGTCTGATTAAGCATTTCGGTATTACATTTGAATCTGATGACTCTCAGGAAGTGCATTATTCCCTCTTGAATTCCTATTCTATTGATCATCCGCTTCCATTACAGGAGATCCGTTCAGCATTCGAAAAAGCATGCAATGGATCAGGGAGTGTTCTGGTGCTTGTTGGCGATACCGGGATCGGAAAAAGTCGTCTGCTGGAGGGAGTTGAATCTGAATTTCGGCTTTCAGGCGTAAACCCGATAATTATACAGGCTTTCCCCAATTCGGATACTGAATGCGGATGCGGTGTCCTACGATCCGTTTTCAAAGCATTACACCATTTTTATCCAAAGCTGGAACCGGACGTCATCGATCAGATGTATCCTCCTGATTTTGAAAAAAACTATCTTCAAATCTCAGATGCACTCTTTCAAGAGGCTGTTTTGCAGAGCTGTGCCAGACATATTTTGAAAGCTATTTTCGACAGGATTCAAGGAGATCAAGCGGTTCCTTGTGTTGTGATTCTCAAAGACTGCTTTTTCTCGGACAGTATTTTCTGGGGGTTTTTCCGCACGCTGGCACGACTGTTATCTGAGAAGGCCATTGGAAATGTTCCTTGTCTTTGGCTTGTCGAGACCCGGGATATTGAATCCGGTTTCATTAGAGTAAAAGGCAATGACGCCATTAAGCCGATTGAACTGGTTACATGTAATCGAGAAACCGTAATTAAAATCCTGGCTTCAGGTTTTGGTTTGGAATCAGTTCCAGAGATGTTGACTGATTGGGTGATGGAGTTATCTGAAGGGAATTTCCAGACCATTGATCAGATGATAACAATGCTGCGTTACACCGGCATCCTTTCCCTGAAAGATGATATCTATACAATAAACGATAATACATGGCATACGGTAAGAACTCATTGCAAAGATCTGAATCAGTTTACAGATTATGTAATCGATCATTACATGACTCCTCCCATGCGTCTCGTTCTGACCCATTTATCTTTATGGCCGCATGGATGCTCACTGATCAATTTATCCCTGACAATGGACCTGGACACCTCAACCCGTAAGTTTTTTCATTGGTTGCTTTTTTCCGAATGGGTACGGAAGACAAGAGTGGAAGGGTCGTTCATCTACAAGATTCGATATCCTGTTCTACAGGAACGATTTCTCAGAGCAACACCCGATTACCAGAAATCCAGATGGCATCAACGAATTGCCGATCAACTGTGTGACCGGCAGGGAGCTCTATCAACCATAGTCGCTGAGCATTATTTCAGCGCCGATAATCGTCTCCATGGATGCGAACATGCTTTGTCGGCTGCGATGCATTATCGTGACCGGCAATGTCTGGAAAAATCCCGGTTCTGGTTCACACGGATCCTTGAGAGCATGCCCGAGCGCAATCGAACTAAAATAACCCAGATAAGCTTTGAATATGCCAAGGTCTTGATAGCCGACAAGGACTTTTCCAAAGCACACGTGACGCTGTCTCAGGCGGAATCATTCCTCGAGTCACGATTCCATCATAAACGCGACAAAGCAGATTACCTCCTCCTTCGCGGCATATGCAGCTTCCATCTTGAAGATAACAATCAGGCTGTTTCATTCTTACTGGATGCTCTGAAAATGTTACCTCGAACAACTGCTCATGAATACCGGCTGAAGATTCTTTTCTTTTTGGCACAAATTTGCGAAAAACTAAATGATTTTGAAGGACTTATCGTCCATTTCACAAATCTTCAGAAGTTACTTCCGCTGCGGAATTATCCTTTTTTCGCAGGTCGACTTTTGGGTATTGTTGAACGGGCGTACCAGGAACTGCAGCAATACACAACCGCAGAATTTTACTTGAAAGAATCGATTCTTTTCGGCGAAACCACTGGTGATCATATATTTTTGTTAAACCAAAACCTTCGTTTGGGCCAGATTTATGAGCGGACAGGAAAATATCGTCTGGCAAGTGAATCTTACGACCGCGTGATAAGACTGAGTAGAAAATACGTTCATTCTCGGTTGTTATGTGATGGCTTATGCCATCTGGCCAATCTGCACATGCTGTACAGTCAACAGGAACTTGCCCAAGGATTGCTGGCTGAAGCACTTCAATTATCTGAGAAGCTAAATGAACAACGTCTCTATGTCTGGAGCAGCTTTTTGCTATCCTCCGTTTTTATTCAGAAGGGTTTGCTTGATGAAGCGAATAGTATTCTGAGTGCTTTGATACCGGGAACCCTTGTTGGAATCGAGATAACGCTGATAGGAAGAATCTACCTGAACAAAGCTAGAATTGCAGAACGCAGGGGACAATTTTACCTGATGCTTCAACTGTTCACTGAGCTATTGAGTCAAGTACGGATCCAGAATCAAAGAATACTTACAGCTTTTTCACACCTGTATATCGCTCGCGTACACACACTTCTTGAGCAGTTGCCGCAAGCAAAATCAGCACTCGGCGAAGCCCGGAAAATTTTAGATAACTCTGACCTGTCTATTCCGGACTGCAACATCCTCGAAGCCACTATATATCTCATGCAGCACAATCCGAAAAAAGCCAGGAAATTGGCTATGGAAGCCATAGATCAATCGAAAGAGAAGAACCTCATTCATCAACAGGCGGAAGCATCTCGGGTTTTGGGATTAATTGACCAGGCGGAAAATAATCAGGAAGGTGCGATCCTTCATTTTCAGACTGCACTGGCTTATTTTATATCTGATCAGGAGGAGTTTGAAGCGGCTCATATTCACCGTTTATTAGCGAAGGCTTATTCTTTTTTATCCAAGCATGACCTTGCGAAGCAGGAAGACCAAGCTGCAGATGCCTTATTCAAAAAGTTATCTGCTTTCTACTATCTATCCGGTGATGCTGGTACGGAAAGCCCTCGACAAGAGAACGAACATCCGGATGTTATTGCTTCAATTTCTTCCGGCCTAGTCGTTCATCTCCTTCAATCCCTGTATTCGTTTGAAGCAGCTTGCAGTGCGATTCTTCATATCGTCTTACAGAGCGGTGGTTTTGATCAGGGCGCTGTCTTTCAGACCGGAAGCGGATCTGCCAATCTGTCTTTGATCGCTGACATATCAATGACAGCAGATGATCAGAAAACAGCACAAAAGCTTTGTAAAGCATGGATTCAAGAGTGTAACACTATACTGCCGGTATGTCGGATGGAAGACAGTGCTTTGTTTCCGGATCAAGCTTCCGTGACGCAGGTGTGTTACTTGCCTGTTTTGATGGATAAATCTCTCGTGGCCATCATGTTTCTGACGAGCAGGGATCCGATTCTTAAAAAGCGAGTTCGCTTATTCTCGGAACTTATTTCTATCGCATTCGAGATTATTCGAGACTTGGAAACAGCTCATATCAATATAGATCACGAGGTGCCGGAGTCCAGAGTTCATTCATCAAAGCTGGTCGCAGAATCTGCTGAGATGAGCAGGATTAAAGTGGCACTTTATTCAATCGCAGCCTCCAAACTGCCTGTGCTGATCACAGGAGAAAGTGGTACTGGAAAGTCATTTCTTGCAGAATATATTCATAGGATAGCTTATCAAGGCAGGACAGCACCAGCAGTAATTCAATGCAGTACGCTCAATTCTTCTTCCAAATCACAGGCACTTACCAGTGTGATAGATGGCATGCTTGCGACGGGATTTTCGACAACAATAACCAGTAAAACCGTTATCATTGAAGATATTGATTTATTATCCTTAACGCAGCAGATGGAGCTGATTCCTATCTTACAACCCGATAGACGATATCCACTGCTACAGACAAATTTGCGATTTATTTTCACTACTGCCTGCAACATCAGGCAGTCCGTCCAGGAGAGCTCATTTTCCGAAGAGCTTTATCGACTGATCGCGGAAATTCAACTTAAAATGCCGAATCTTGCGAGCCGAAAAGAGGATATTCCTCAATTAGCCAGGGTATTCTTAGAAGAAGCCGTCGAATTAACACATAAAAAGTTTACATATTTTCATCCCGACACCCTGGATGCGTTGATGTCATATCCGTGGCCGGCTAATGTGATCGAGTTAAAGCATGCCCTTGAGACGGCGGTGCTTTTTGGTACACCTCCGGAGATCCATGTTCGGGATTTACCCAAAGAGATTCGATCTTACCTTGAGCGAGCTGGCATAATGGGTATTGATACACCGGTTTTGCGAAGTATTGAAGATATTGAAGAAGCGCACATTCGATCGATTCTTCATGGCACAAAGGGCAACAAGTTGCGAGCTTGCGAATTACTGGGAATTTCCAGACCCACGCTGGATCGAAAACTAGAAAAATTTGGCATCATCATTTCGAAAAAAAGGAAACGCTGATTCCTTGACGTTTTGGAGAGCAAGACCTATGATCGTGAGGGATAGTGGTAGTGAGACCTGGTGGGACATAGATCAATGAAAGTCACAGCATATGGGGCAACCGATTTGGGGATGCGGCGACCTGTTAATGAGGACAGTTTCCGGCTTTGTCCTGCTGTCCAGCTTTTCCTTGTGGCAGATGGGATGGGAGGCCACGCTGCTGGTCATGTGGCAAGCCGTATGGCGGTGAACGAAGTTGCGGAATTTATTGAATCGCACCTTTTGGGTGGAACTGATGATCGGGACGATGATTCGGATTATACTCAAATTCTAGTTGAGGCACTTCAAGCTGCCAATCAGTATATTATTACCGCAACACATCACCGAAAAGATCTCCGGGGAATGGGAACAACTCTAGTTGTAGTCTTGATTCGAGGAAGAAAACTATATGCTGCCAGTGTCGGAGACAGCCGGCTGTATTTAATTCGCCAGGAAGAAGTGAAACTGCTCACAACCGATCACTCGTGGGTTAATATGCAGGTGCAACTGGGCAATATGACGTCGGAGGAATCACGGCTTCACCCGATGAGAAATGTAATCACTCGAGCGTTGGGAACACAATTACAGGTAGAAGTCGATACTCTTGTTCAGTTGCTCGAGGCGGGTGACTGCTTGGTTATGTGTACCGATGGTTTAAGCAATATGTTGAGTGATAAAGAGATTGCACTGAGTGTACTTCATCATGAGACTGATTTGAAGCAAGCAGTGGAAGAATTAATCCAACGTGCAAACATGCGGGGTGGGGATGACAATATCACCACTGTCGTTTTGAAAATCCAGGATGATATTGAATCCAATGAGCATTACGCTCAAGATACTGAAGTTATGTTTATACGTCCTATCAAACCCGGGAAAAACTCAACGGAACAGGATTGATAATGATACGTTACCTTGTCACCGGAGCTGCCGGATTTATCGGTTCGCATCTGGTTGAATCACTTCTGACTTTACCGAATACCGAAATTATTGCGATTGATAATCTTATCACGGGCAATCTGAACAATTTGAAACATCTGTTAAATCGCATTCATTTCATTCAAGACGATATCACCCATCCGGATGTTTTAAAGGAACTGATGGAGAACATTGATTTCGTCCTGCATCAGGCAGCTCTTCCATCCGTTCCACGATCCATTTCAGATCCTGATGCATGTAACAGACATAACATTACCGGAACTTTGCAAGTATTAATCGCAGCTCGTGATGCCAGGGTCAAGCGAGTCATATTTGCGTCATCTTCATCAGTCTATGGCTCAGATATCACTCTGCCTAAGCATGAATCGCTACCAACAATTCCCAAATCACCCTATGCGTTAACAAAACTAACTGGAGAGCATTACTGCAGAATCTTTTATGAAGCCTATGGGCTTGAAACTGTTGCATTACGTTACTTCAATGTCTTTGGACCTCGGCAAAATGTGGCCTCGCAGTATTCCGCCGTCATCCCTCAGTTTATTTCGCATTTGCTTGCCGGAACTCCACCGGAAATCCATGGAGATGGAACACAATCTCGCGATTTCACATATATATCGAATATTGTTATGGCGAATCTGCAGGCGTGTACGGCGCCCGGGATAGCTGGCCAGGTGTTCAATGTCGGTTGTGGTTCGCATATTTCAATCAATGATCTTTATTCGATTATTGCCGATGAGATTGGCTCAGATCTGGAACCAATATATACACCACCCAGGATCGGAGACGTCCGACATTCCTGCGCGGATATTACGAAAGCCCGCAATTTGATTGGATATGATCCAAGCGTAAGTGTTCGTGAAGGCTTGGCAATAACTGTCGATCATTATGCAAACGTGTTCCGATAAAGAGAATGAGATCGAACTATCGATTTTTATATTTTGCTCCCTTACTGATCTGCATAATATTCAATGGATGCAGTGTCGATCAGAGTGGGCAGGAAACGCAACCTGCGATTCGAGATTTAGTGGAGTCTTTTGATCCGTCCTGGTTGAACAGTGACCGGGAACGTTTTGTTTTCCACGATTTTCTGAATAAAAAACACCATTTGGGCAGCGGTTGGGAATTCGACGAAAACCAGGCCGAAACGCGTTTCCCCTGGCCTAGATTCACAATGGCCAGTGGCATAATAGTATTGGATTGGAATCACCGAATGGAGCGTCGAATTACATTAAAACTGCTCAACATTGCATCAGATTACCCACCAGATATCATCGGCTTAAGCGTTAATGGCCAGGCTGTTCCTCTTATGGAAGATCACCTGCCATGCGGTGAATATGAGTTTTATGTTCCCTCATCCGTCCAAAAAACCGGGATCAATGAACTTCATGTCAGTTTGAATCGTGACCGACTACCGCCTGATTTTGATATTCATTCGATTGGTTTGCACTCCATTCGTATTACGCTGGGAGCGGTTGTAAGAAATTCGATTCAAATAGGTGACCAAGTTCGAAGCAGTTTGCTTTTTGCTCCTCCGGTTGGGTTACGAATTCCCTATCAATCTGCCAAAAAACAGAATTTGCAATTCAGTTATGGATTATTCTCCTCTAACGAAAACAAGAACAAGTTTGTCTACTCATTAGAAGTGGCAATTTTTGAAAAAAATGGAGATCGTCCCGTTCTCGAAAGACGATTCCCTATCATTCGCAATCAGGAAACTTGTAGCAATTGGCAATTTGTAAAACAAAAGCTGCCCGTTATGGCAGATCAGGGAATACTGGAAATTACATTCTCTGCCGACGAGGAAATTACCGGACCAATCGATTATCTGGCACTCAGTGAAATTCTCATCGTTCCTGCGAATCAGAAAGGGGATCATGATACCAATCTGATTCAACCCGATATCATATTGACAACACTCTCATCCGTGGCAGCCAGACAGTTAGGATCTTACGGTAACGCTTGTGCCAGAACACCGTTTTTAGATCGTTTTTCCCAACATGGATTAATTTTTATCGACGTCACATCAGCAAGCAACGGCGAAGTTCCCTCATTGTTATCAATTGCGACTGGAAAGTTGCCTCGCGATCATGGCGCTTACCGAACTAATTCAATTACGAAGGATTTTCCATATATATTTGGAGATTTATTGACTGAGACGGATTATCAAAGTCACGCATTCGCGTTTACAAATTCCGCAACCCAATCTGTTCTCTCTCGTCTTCCCGGTTTTAAACGCGTGTATTTCTCAAATCCCTCAAAGGATAGTCTGCAGAGCATCCGCGCGCAGTTAAACAGCATGCTGACATCACCCCACATCATTGCCCAACCTGGTTTTTTCTGGTTTCATTTCGCTCCCGAGACAGTCACCCCTGGGATGATAGATGGCATGTTCGACCTGACTGTATATAATAAAAACCATTTGCCAATCTCCGATCTGAATATTCCTCTCTCAGAGCAGGATCGTTTGTTCTCTCTTTCCCAAAAAATTAACGCCAATGGGGATGTTCGTTCCCTATTAGGAAGCAACGACTATCGGTTGACGAATCTCGACAAAACTGTTTCGTCGGTTGTTCGTGACATAATAGACCAACGATCATCAAGAGATGTCTCTATGATTGTTACGTCGGACAGCGGGATCATTCGAAGCTTGAATTCGAACGTTCTATCGAATGATTCTCTATCCCAGGAAGTTCTCCATGTCCCGTTAATCTGGAACGAGATCAGGAGCAATTCAGATCAGACTGAATACAGAAAGGGGATTGTCTCAACGGCCATAAGTAATCTGAAAATTTGTGAAATGATGGGGAAGCTCATGCGCAATGGTGATCTTAAAAGCATTTCTTGGAATGGATCTCCAGGATCAACAATCCGACCCATAATCGCCGAACATGATACACGTCCAATAATTGCATATCGAAAAGAGGAATTTAAGATGATTCACTGCTTGTCAAACCCATATTATCAAATCGCAACCACAAACCTGTTCAATCTGGATACCGACCCGGGAGAATCCATCAATTTAGCCGGGAGAGACCCTGAGTATACACAGCAATTTCTTGATCCTGTGTTGGCATTCTGCCGTGGAAGTTCTTTCTATCCGAGCCCACGAATGGGTTTGGAAGAAGAAACTCAAGCTATTCTGCAATCACTTAAATACACCGTCCAATGAAATGCGGGGAAGATTCGGATAAAATGGACAGGAGAATGAGCAGGAACAGACAACTTAGAACCCTGAAATGGATAATAGGGTTACGTTCGAGAGACAGGGACTTTTCGTTTCACGAAGTCGGAATTAAAAAGACATCGCTGAAAGAAGATCAGGAAATTCTGCCATGCACGACCAATTAACTGTAACTCAAGTCGGGTTTGTTTTTTTGTGTTTTTCGATAATCGCTTTTACAGCGTATATGAGGATTCTAATGTATCTCAACGCATTGGATGCCGGATTGGAAAATCCACCTGAAAGACCACACATGGGAGAAAAGCTACAGGCGTATAAAGCTTTCTGTGCGGAACGTGGGCGAAGACCCGTATTACTTTATATTTTCGCTGTTGGTGCGATCGGGGCGGTAATTTTCTGGCTGCCACTTCCGTGGTTGCTACTTCGATAAAAATAATGAATTTATCAGAAAAAGGCACACCGGTTCTTGAAGTTTACGATAGAGATACTCTGCTCGCTCGCATCCCGTTCATTCAGAAAGGCAAAAACTATCGCCTGGGAAGAGATCCATCGAATGATCTTGTGATTAGTCACGAACAGGTATCGCGATTTCATCTGTCGATATATCGCGGTTGGGATGATGTTCTTACGATCAGGGACACGGGTAGCCGGAATGGAGTCATTTTGAATGGGAAGCGTGTCTCCGGCCCATTTGAAGTCAGATCTGACGATGACATCCGGATTGGTCAATTAAAATGCTTGATAAAAGGAATCAAAACAAACCCGATACATTGTTTGCAGGAAAATGCCCTTCATTCATCAGAAAAGTCAGACAGAATCCCGTATTGTAAAAATCCTATTATATTATTAATCATAAGTGGCTTGTTTTTGGTCTCAACCATTGTGTTGATTGTGTCGTTAATCTAGCCTTTATCAGCTGGATTATTCCAATAAAGCAATATGTCCCAAGGCAACAAATTGAGAGCCGATGGGCATTTCCTGCGCAGCTAGTACCTTTATACCCTGGATCTGTTGAGCAAGAAATCTCCATAATACATAGCGTATATTCTGTTCAACTGTCATTATAATGGAGGGTCGATTTCCATTGTTGCTAAAATGTGTATTAAACGTTGATATCACCTGTTCCATTAATTGCGGAGCAAGAGCTAGTAAGCGCTCCTGACCGGTTACATGGATTGATGATTGAAACATGGATTCAATAGAAGGATCAAGTAGAAATACTTCCAAGTGCCCTCTTTTCGCGTATTGATGATAGATTTGTCGACCCAGACGAACCCGAATTTTATCCGTGAGAGTAATGTTATCCGACTCACTGTCAGCGTACTCAGACAAGGCTTCCAGTATCCTTTTCAGATCGCGAATACTGACATTCTCCTGTACCAGTCGTCTTAGAATATCACAGAGTCGCTGGTATGAGATAACTCGCGGAACTGTTTCGTTCACAGTATCCGGATAGAGTTTTTCCAGTTCATCACACAACCATTTAACTTCCTGGAGTCCCAGAAATTCAGCTGCATGATAAGAAATAATTTTCTTCATTTGGAGTATTATCAAATCGCTGCCTGTGACAACTTCAAATCCTGCTTTTGTCAGTCGTTCCGATTGGTTCTCAGGGATCAATAAGCCACATTCCTTGAATTCGTCACAGAGTATTTCACCCATAGCGGACATCAGATTGCTGTCATCGTTAACATTTTTTACGAAGGCTTTATCAGAGGGTATCAGTCCACGGTAGACGAGTGTATCCATGATGTAAATTTCAAATGAATCCTTTTGTAAATGACCGGGAGCACCTTGAATCCTGATACCAGGAATCTGAACACCTGTCTCCCAGTAAATTTCCTGACGCAATTTAGGTTCCAGGAACTTGAAGAATTGAGAATCGGGGTTATCTGATGACAATAATTCGAGAACGTTGCGACCAGCCAACAAGGTGATCGGTGAAGGAGTAGCCAGTATGATTTGGTTGGCCCTAGATGATTGGACTCTTGTAATGAGCGAAACAGGTCCGGATTTGTCGTGTTCATTTTTGCCAAGCAAGAATAAACCGATCATTCCAATCGAGCCCGAAAGAAACCAGAAAGGGAGTAAGGGTAACGCAGGAACAAAGCCGAGGATTAACAAGAGAACAGATACAATTATAAGGGCCTTTGGATAAGCAAGTATCTGAGTGCTCAGGTCTTTTCCGAGGTGATCGCCTGTTAACTCCGGATCCACCCTTGTAACCATCAAGCCTGATGCCACTGACACAATCAAGGCGGGAAGTTGGGACAACAACCCATCTCCGATGGTTAATATGCCATAAAGCTCAATGGCTTCGGATAAAGTCATCTGCTTTGTCCATATGCCAATTATTAATCCACCGACAATATTGACAGCAGTAATCAGAATTCCGGCGATAGCATCTCCCTTCACAAATTTCATCGCGCCATCCATCGCACCAAACAACTGTGATTCGCGTGATAACTCTCTCCTTCGAGTTCGAGCCTCCTGAAGATCAAAAGCCCCAGCTCTCAGATCCGCATCGATTGCCATCTGTTTGCCTGGCATGGCATCTAATGTGAAACGTGCAGAAACCTCTGCAACACGTTCAGAACCTTTCGAGATGACTATAAAGTTAACAAGTGTCAATATCAGGAATACTATCGCTCCAACAACCATATTTCCCTGCACGACGAAATTACCGAAGGCTTCGACTACACGTCCGGCATCCCCCTTGAGTAAGATCAGGCGAGTTGTGGAGACATTCAAAGCCAATCGGAACAGCGTTGCAATTAAAAGGAGACTCGGGAAAGAGGCTAGCCGAATTGCACTGGTAATATAGAGAACAACGAGCAGTATGGTTATTCCGATAGCGATGTTAAATGTAAGCAGCACATCCAGAAGGCCGGTTGGAAGGGGGATGATCATCATCCCCACAACCAACACAACAAATGCTGCCAGGATAACGTCGCTATATTTCGAGACGAATCCCATCGGTTGAATCAACCTATCTAGGCTGGAGTCTGCATGGATTCAATGAGTTCACGAGTAATCATTGATAAAACTCGTGCCCGTGAGCTGAGTGAGGATTCATCATCCGGATCCAGATCTATCGCCGCCTTCAAATCTTCTGCAGCCTTATCAAAGCAATTAAGCTTTAAATAAACTTCCGCGCGATTGGTCAGGGCGGATATATCTTCCGGATCAGAGTCAACTGCCCTATTGAAAAACTCGACAGCCTTCTCCAGTTCACCGTCTCTTGCTGCAATTGTTCCCAACGCCGTCTGAACGAAACTGTCATCATGGCCGAGAGCATTCAATCCCTGGAAAATCAGCCGGGCATCCTCGTACTTACCTTGATTGAATAGTTCATAACCAACAACTGATAAATTACTGAGATCCTGTTCTGAAAGTTTAAATACGTCCTTCAGTTTCACTCCGCTCATCAGCACATGAGTCAACTCATCTGAAGTCAATGGATCTCCCCGATTGATTTTTTCCTGGACTATTGCGTTCATAATAAACTCCTTTCTGTTTCTTCCCGATTAATACTTGATGCCCCGAATGGCTGACATTGCTGCTTGATGCTGGATATCTGCGATCTTCACCGCTAACTCAAACATCTGAGCTGCACGCTGTGCCTCTTGCATCCTTTCAAACATCTCCATTGGCCCCATACCAGTAGTACTGCCTGAAGAAGCATATTCAGCCGAATGTGCCAGCGCTTCCGTATCAGTGCTCATTCCTGACCCAAATGAACCGGTTTGACTTGAAGTTCCTGTCTGCGGCACTGAACTTGACGATTGGTTTTCCAATTTTTGCGATTGAAACCGTTTAAGCAGTTCCAGCGCTCCTGAGGCAAATCCTAATGCTGTTTTTAACTTACTGAGTTTTTCCGACAACGATTTCAAATTCAAATTAGTGAATCCTTTTGACAAACTGGAAAAGCGCTTGGGGAGTTCAAGAGAAAACTGACCTGCAGGTGCTGTTTTCGACTCCCGATTGCCGAACATTCCAACAAGATGCTCTATAAAATCACCTTGTGTTTTAATATTGGACTTCATGTGTTCCACAGCAGTTGGAAGCGCTTTTTCCATGATCGTCCCGACAAGATCTGCACCTACTTTGGCTCCAATCGTGCCCAGTAACGAAATTGCCATTATAATTCTCCTTCTGATGAAAATTGTTAGTATTCATTAGTTGACTGCTTTTTGTAACGTTACTTTACGTATTATATGTTTTTTGAATTTTTTGTCAAGCGATCAATCAAATTCGGCATCATCTGCAACGCATTCGTTCCTGATATGAGAGGCTCTGGAGATAAATTAATAGTTCCGCAACTGCACGGAAAAACTCAGAAGGTATCTCCTGATCAAGTGATAAATCGTATAATCGCCGGGCCAAGGGAGGATTTCTTAAGACCGGCACATTATTCTCTGAAGCTATTGCACGAATCTTTTCTGCCGATTTAAGATATCCCTTTGCCACAACCCTGGGAGCCGTCTCCCAATGATCTTCGTACTGGATGGCGACAGCATAATGAGTCGGATTAACAACAACCACCCTCGCTGCGGAAACACGCTCAAAAAGAAGCATTTCCGATATTTCCCGATGCATCTGCTTCCTGCGCTCTTTTATTGTCGGATCACCTTCGGCATCTTTATGCTCCCGGAGCACTTCCTGGCGTGTCATTTTCAATTCCCTCAACCACCAATACCGCTGCAATAAATAATCAACGAATCCGTAAAACGAGCCGAGAATCAACAGGATGAATCCCGCGTGAATAATGATCTCCTTGCAGAATCCGACCACAGATTCCAGAGATGACTGATCAACGAGAATTAGAGCAGGGAGATGGTTTTTTATTAAGAGACAAATCGTCGTTATAACCAAAGACAGCTTGCATATGTTTTTCAGGATATCCTGTAACCTTCTGATTGTGAATGTTTTCTGAAAATACTGAATCGGCATTAACCGGGAAAGATCAACTTTCGTTGTCCGAAACAGGGGACCGACCTGCAGATATCCGATAGTCCATCCGAATAGCAGGGCAGAAAAAATTATCGGAATACTCATACTAATAATAACGTGCGCGAACTTTCCGAGGACATGAACCCAATCCCAACTTCCATTCATTCGTTCGGATGACCAGAACCATTCGAGTTGGGCAACCCAGATAGCGATAAACTTAGATGCATTCACTAACAGAATTCCGAATCCCGCAATAAACACAGCCGCCGCTGAAGTATCTGTTGAATAAGCGACCTGCCCTCTTTTTCTGGCATCCCGTTTCTTTTTTTCAGTAGGTTTTTCAGTTCGACGCTCACTCATACCATTCCATTGTTTGTAATGATTCATTACAAATATAGCTTTTTAATGGTATAGTGTCAAATTTCAGGTAATTGTATTCAGAAATAGATCGACAATCTTATCCAAACTGAACTGCTGAACATGACGGTGTCCTGCGTCCGAAAATGCCTGAGCCTGCTCTGGATCATCCAGTAATTGAATGATTTTATCAGGAAACAGGTACCAATTCTCTTTCGAGAGAATGAACTCCTGGTGATCAGCAGGAGTATAAGTCCGGATATTCCCCCCTCCGTCAGTTGCTATGTACGGAACCCCCATCGCCATAGCTTCGAGTAGAACCCTGGAAAAAGCTTCGAAACTGCTGGTCATGATGTAAAGATTCGCGCATCCATAGTATTTGGGAGTGTCGATATTCGGAATTTTACCGATCATGAAAACCGCACCACCGTCTATCCACTCTTTGAGACGCTTTTCCAGTGCTGCCCTGTAATGGCCATCACCAGCAATAATAAATACAATATCATTCCTCTTCTCGATCACAGCGGCAATTATTTCCGGTAGAAGCGCCGCTCGCCCTTCCTCTATTTCATGCAAGTAAAGAACAATTTTTTTTTCGGGGTCAATTCCCAGTGAATCCGGGATTTCCCTGGGATTAACCATTGAACGGTCGAATCGTTTGAGGTTGATATAGTTGGGGATAACCCGAATTGTATCTCTGCGGAGCGGATATCGAGCCGCATAATAGTCAGCCATGTAATCCGTTCCGGTCACGAGGTGATGAATCATCCTAAATGTAAGTCTAAGGAGGTACCGTTGTAGTTTGTTGGTCTGAACGATGTCATCCAGTGCATCCATGACAATGCAGTGCCAGAGATATGTTCTACCACCCGCTAATCGGTTCAGAAGCGCAGAGAAGCGAGCAGGGCCGGTTGTGTAATGGTGGTAGAATATCGAATACCCTTGGAAACGAGCGCTGATGATTGCGGAACACCGTCGGATCGTGGCAATGAAGCCTCTGCCCGTAAGGTCCAAGACCTTGGTTGGTGATTCAAATACAGGGGGTTCCTGTGCATCCATAACATGCAATCTCACATCTGCCTTGAGCCCCAGAGCTTCAATAAACTCATAAATATGATAATAATGACGATGTGTAGCGGTTCGGTAGTTTAATAAATTGAAGCAGATTTTTGCTTGTTTCATTTGAGATAGTCTAACAGAATCGTTGCAGTTGAGAGATATAGTGTTGTTGAAACGCAATCATTCAAGGTTGTCACAAGTGGCCCTGAGGCAACAGCTGGATCAATATTCCAACGGGCAAAAATCATGGGCATCAGAGATCCCGACAGTGCAGCGAATGACATCCCGCACATCATCGATATTCCAACAACCAGACCCAGAGACATATTTCCGAAACCCAATCCTCCAAAACAACCGACAAGCAACCCACATATAGATCCAAGAATCCAGCCAACCCTGATTTCCTTCCATACGTTGTTGAAAAGATTCAAAGGAAGAAGCCTGCCTGTTGCAAGTCCGCGAACGGTGATCGCCGCAGCTTGAGTTCCAATATTTCCTGACATGCCGGTTATAACAGGTATAAAGGAAGTTAATGTAATCACCGTTTCCAGCGCTCGATCAAAAAGACCAATAATAAACGCTGTCATCAGTCCTGTTCCAATTGAAACAATCAGCCAGGGAAGACGAACGCGCGAAATTCTGAATATCCTGTTGCCATACATCATCTCTTCCACGTCTGATCCCGCTAATTTATAGATATCTTCACTGACTTCATCTTCCATTATGTCCATAACATCATCAACGGTGATAATTCCAACCAATCGATTCTTTGAATTAACGACTGGAACTGCGAGCAAATCATAGCGAAAAACAACCTTTGCCACTGCTGCCTGATCTTCATTGACGTATACTTTTACAACATCACGTTTCGCAATACGTCCCAATAGCTGATTGCCATCCGCAAGAAGCAGTTGACGAAAAGATATGACTCCTGACAATCTGGATTCCGGGTCTAATGTATACAGATAAAATATTGGTAAGTCTCTGTATCTGCGTCGAATCATCGCAACCGCGTCCTCAACAGTGTCCGTTTCGGGCAGCGCAAGATACTCCATCTGCATCATGCTGCCGGCTGCGTCTGGTGTATAGCTGAGCATCTGCTGCAGGTGTCTCCGGGTAAATCGGTCGGGTACCTGAGTCACAATTGTCTCAACACGATCTCGTGGCAGCACATTTAATATTTCGACTACTTCATCACTGGGAAGATCGTCGATGACCTTGATGACAAGTGCATCTTCCATCGCCTGTAAAATTTCCAAACGCACATTTTCCGGCATCTCGAGAAGCGTTTTTCCTAATTTTCGAGCCTTCAGAATATGGGGAAGAATCGTCCTGCGATCCGCGAGAGACAGTTGCCCCAGGGTCTCACCAAGATCTGTCGGATGCAGTTTCAGGATAACTTTCTGAAGACTCCCCCAAGCGTTCGCTCGCAATAAGCGCGAAACAATACTGCTGTAAACTTGGGAATCTCTTGTCTTCTTTATCACTTGATTCACGATTTTCCACAACCTCTCGAAAACATCGGATCCGGAGAAGTTCACTATACCTGAACTAATCGTTTAAATTAAGCGTAATGTTATTTGAAGGGAGATTCTGCCCATGAAAACTGGTGTAGTATTATCGCTGCTCATCGCGATCTTCCTGTTCTCAGGCTGTGTCACTCAACAGTACATCTATAAACCAGATGAACTCCTCGATCTTTTTACCAATCGTATCAGTACCGATGACTTAGAAAGGATTGAAATTCCGTATAAGTCAACGCCGGATATGAAGGAATATGCCCGGAAAGTCGTGGGAAATGAAATCAATCCAGTCAAGAAATCAATACGTCTGGTCGAGGCGATAATCTCTGAGTGGAAACTGGATGTTTCCTATGATCGGACGGCAGACGCAACTGCTGAAAAGGTCTTTCACGAAACAAAACGCGCCAATTGCTTGTCTTTTACTCATTTGTTTGTCAGCTTAGCGCGCGCAGTCGGTATCAAAGCGCACTATGTTGATGTTCGCCATGATGACTTGATCTCAACATCCAGCATGATGGTCAGCAGTCGGCATATCTGCGCAGGCGTGCACGACGGAGCAGATTTCTTTCTGATCGACTTCGATCCCGATCCGAGAAAAACATACCGTATTTACCAGAAAATTGATGATATTGAGGCCATTGCAAATCATTACAACAATGTCGCAATCAATCGATTTGCTGTTAACGAGGAAAACCTTGAGGATGCGATCAGGTTACTCGATCTGTCATTGCGTATCAAACCTGATTTCAGCCGAGCCCTCAACAACAGGGGCTCGCTCCTGTTTCTACAGGGATATTCAGATGCAGCGGAGCAGTCTTTCCGGCAGGCTTTGAAATATGATCCCAAAATGCCCGAAGCTAACTCCAATCTATCGGGTTTAATGCTCGAGAAAGGCGATGCTGTATCAGCACTATCTTACGCGCACATCGCCGTCCAGTCTCAACCGAATAATATGCACTATCATTATAAGCTGGCTTTAGCACTGATTTATGCCACCGATTATACACAGGCTTATAAAGAGTTCCGCTGGATTACTCGTAGATCTCCAGAGTATTACCAGGCATTTCATGGACTGGCAGTATCGGCATATCACATTGGCAAGTATGATGCAGCGGAAAATGCGATCAAAAAAGCACAGAGACTCCAACCCGAGAGTCGGGATCTTGTTTATCTTGAATCCCTGATTCGCATGAAACGTCATGAACAGAAATGAGATTGTTACTTGACCGGATACATTTCAAGAAAGTCCTGGGCTTCAATCGCTGCCATTGCGCCGGTTCCCGCAGCAGTTATTGCTTGTCGATAACGAGCATCCCTGACATCCCCCGCTACAAAAACTCCAGGGATACAGGACGCAACATCACCGCGTCCACATTTAATAAATCCGCTGTCATCAACCGGAAGTTGACCCTTTAGAAATGACGTATTGGGGGTATGACCGATCGCAACAAAAACCCCATCCAGATCCAATCGGCTCATGACATTTGTTTTAATGTTCTTTAAACGCAATCCTGTCACTCCAGTCGAAGGATCCCCAAGTATTTCATCAACTATCGAATCCCAAACGAATTTGATTTTCTTGTTCCGCATGGCTCTTTCCTGCATGTAAGGCGATGCGCGAAGCTCGTTTCGCCGATGTATTACAATCACTTCCGACGCAAATCGCGTCAGATGTATCGCCTCTTCCATCGCAGTATCCCCACCTCCGATTATAGCGACTTTTTTGTCGGAGAAGAAAAAACCATCGCAGGTTGCACATGCAGAGACTCCATGACCCCGCAGACGTTGTTCCGATTCAATATTTAACCATCTCGCCGATGCTCCGCTTGCAACGATCAAGGCATCAGCCAGTAGTTGCTTCCCGTCTCCGTATGTTATCGAAAACGGTCTTTTACTAAGATCCACTTCCTGCACTTCTTCCTGAATCAGTCGCGAGCCAAATCGTTCTGCCTGCTTTCTGCAGTTCTCCATCAATTCCGGTCCATTAACCCCATCGGGCCATCCCGGAAAATTCTCAATGTCCGTCGTTATCATCAGTTGCCCACCAGGTTGAATCCCTTCAAAAACAATGGGGTCCAAGTTTGCCCTGGCAGCGTAAATTGCCGCTGTCAAACCGGCAGGTCCACTACCGATAATGACCAACTGAACTCTTTCTTCCATCTCTCTACTCTCCTGCTAACAGCGTTGTTTCATGACTCACACTATATGAATCCATCCATTTCAATCAGACAACAAGTTGGAATAATACGACCTGAACAAGCCATCATGCGATTGTGCTACAATCCTGCTATCACAAGATCGTGCAGACGAATAATACCACATGCTCGTCTTTTATCATCAATAACCGGCAGAACAGCTATCTGGCTGCTTCTCTCCTCCATCAGTCGCAAAGCATCCATTGCCAGATCCTGGCGATTCACAGAAATCGGATCCTTTGTCATCAATTCATCCACTGTTATCTCCAGAATATTCGGATGCGTCTGAATCGCCCGGCGGAGATCGCCATCTGTCAGAATTCCTTTCAATACGTGTTCAGGAGTTACAATCAGAACCGCTCCCATTGATTTTCCGGTCATCGTAATCAAAGCGTCTTTCATTCGCGTTCCCGATCTGACCAATGGTGTCTCATCACCGGAATGCATTAGATCCTCTACTTTGAGAAGAAGCCTTTTTCCCAAAGTGCCTGCGGGATGAAACTCAGCAAAATTGTCGGAGTTAAACTTGTGAAGTTTGATGAGTGCAGCTGCGAGAGCATCACCAATCACCATCTGAACAGTCGTGCTGGCCATCGGCGCCATCCCCATCGGACAAGCTTCCCGTGGCACCGTGAACCCGATGACGGCATCCGCCGATTGTCCAAGATGCGACTCCCGCCGTGCTGTTACGGCAATTACTTTGATCTTTCTGGATCTTACGAACATCAGGAGTCTGCGAATCTCATCCGATTCGCCACTGTTGGATAGAAGAAGGATGACATCCTGGGGTACGATCATTCCCATATCGCCATGCAGACATTCGACTGGATGAACAAACACGGATTGCGTTCCGGTACTTGACAAAGTTGACGCAATCTTCCTCGCAACAAGTCCGGATTTGCCTATACCCATTGTCACGATTTTTCCCCGACAGCCCATGATCATCTCGACAGCTGTGACAAAATCCTGATCCAGCACATCCCTTGACGCCCTTATCGCTTCTGTTTCCTTATCAAAAACATCCTGCGCGTCGTGTATAATTTCATCTCTGTTCATGTGTCATTTCCTTCATAGCCTGTATTATGGCTTTTACTTCTTTTAAAATTCCTGTCAAACTATCCGGCATAATCATGTTTGGGCCATCACAAGGAGCGCTATCAGGACACTGGTGAACCTCGAGAAACAGACCATCAATCCCATTTGCCGCAGCGGCCCTGCACAAACCGGGCACAAAGTTCCGATTTCCACCTGAACGATAGCCTTCACCACCGGGTTGCTGGACCGAATGGGTTGCATCGAAAATCACAGGCACACCCATCTCCCTCATAATCTGAATACCGGTAAAATCTACTACGAGTCTTTCGTAGCCGAACGATACCCCGCGTTCTGTAAGTGTCAACTCTCTGATCCCGCATTCTCTGGCCTTTTCAACAATATTAATCATACTCTCCGGACTCATGAATTGACCCTTTTTAACATTGACTGCAACATCATATTTACCGGCTTCAATATACAAATCCGTCTGACGACAGAGGAATGCGGGGATCTGGATTATATTCACAACTTCAGCAGCTGGTGCTATCTGCTCAACGCTGTGGACATCGGTCAAAATGGGACATCCAACTTCGCGATGCACTTTTTCTAGAATCCTTAAACCCTGATCGATACCCGGTCCTCGAAAGCTATGGATTGATGTTCTGTTCGCCTTGTCATAACTCGACTTGAAGATATATCGGTAACCTTCTGCACGAACGAGTGATTCCAGTAATACAGCCATGTGCAGTGTATGTGCTTCTGATTCTATCACACAGGGTCCTGCTATGATGAACGGAAGACTGCCACTTAGGGTTATCGATGTATGCATGCTATCTTTTTTGTTCCGATTCACGATGGCCTCTCAATATCGAGTGATTCATAATAGCGAATTGTTTCTCTCAAACCTTTCTGAAAATCAGTTTGAGCCTGAAAACCAAAATATTCCCTGGCTCGTTCAGTATCAAGCAGACGCCGCGGTTGACCATCGGGTTTGGAGTTATCCCAGCGTATCTCGCCCTGATATCCCGTGTAATCAACAATCATAGCAACGAGTTCCCTGATCGATATCTCGAATCCAGCCCCAAGATTGCAGGGGTTCGATCCATCATATCGTTCCGTTGCCAGTACAATCCCCCTGGCCGCATCCTTCACATAAAGGAACTCCCTCGTTGCCCGTCCAGTACCCCAGACCGTTATGAAAGGATCCCCGGCAATACGACCATCGACGCATTTTTTAATCAATGCCGGGATCACATGTGACGAAAGAGGATTAAAATTGTCACCCGGACCATATAAATTTACAGGCAACAGATAGATAGCGTTAAAACTATATTCGGATCGATAGGCCTGAGCCTGGACGAGAAGCATTTTCTTCGCCAATCCGTATGGAGCATTGGTTTCTTCAGGATATCCATCCCAGAGGTGCTCTTCACGAAATGGAATAGGCGTGAATTTCGGATAGGCACAGATTGTTCCGATGGCCGTGAATTTCTTTACCTTATAGAGCCTGGCTTGCTCCATCAGCATCGCACCCATCATCAGATTCTTGTAAAAAAAAGTACCCGGATGTTGTCTATTTGCGCCGATTCCCCCAACTACTGCTGCAAGGTGGATCACTACCGTCGGTTCCATATTGACAAACATGCGTTTTACCGATGTCGACTCCGTCAGGTCATAGTCCCTTTGTCGCGGAACGAGAATATTGTCTAGAGGAACACCCTGTTGAATAAGTTCGTTGCATACATGTCGCCCAAGAAAACCTCCACCACCTGTTACAACGACTCGTTCTTTTTTCAGATCCATCCTGCGCTACCTCCCATCCGATGTAAACGTCTTCTTACCCGATCCAGTTTAAACGTAACAGAGTCATTTGCAACTGGTTTCGGAACAAACCCGTCGACATCCGGCACTGAGTTCACTATGATTGCGTTCTGATGACCAGTATGAAAACCGGCACATCCATTCACCCGATTGATACAGCAGCCTTTGTAGCAGTTATTGTGTCAGGTGGCACTGGCCGACGATTTGGTTCATCCAAGCCGAAACAGTTTTCATCGCTAGCTGACCAGACGGTTCTGTCCTGCTCCGTCAATGCATTCTGTAATTTTACGGGGCTGCAAGAACTCATTATTGTATCCCATCCGGATTGGTTGGATGAAACACGTAAAATACTGAAAGACACCATCCGAACAGGACAGATTAAAATTGTGGCTGGTGGCGAATTCAGGCAAGACTCCAGTCGACTCGGCCTCGAAGCAATCACTTCATCTGATAGCATTCCTGTGCTCATACACGATGCAGTTCGTCCATGGATTTCAACTGAACTGATACACTCCATCCTGGCAGCAGTTCTCTCCGGTTGCTGCGCCGTGATTCCGGTGCTTTCAACCCATGATAGCATGGTTATGATCCGGAATGGTATCGTCACGGAGTATATCGACCGGTCCGAAATCGGCCATGTTCAAACACCTCAAGGATTTTTCCTCAATGTTATTCGCAAAGAGCATCGCAGAGCATTCGCTTCCGGGAAACGACACTTTACGGATGATGCATCCCTGATGCTGGCGGGAGGATACCCAGTAATGGCTATCCCCGGGGATCCGTTAAATAAAAAAATCACGGTTCCCGGTGATCTAAACTCGAGCTGATACCTCCGGCCCGATCCCAGATATATAACCATGTCAATGCAATTGTATTCACTGCGCTGGAGTAAGTAATCGTACCCGTTCCGAAGGGTGCCGACAACAGATCATAATCAGCAATTCTTTTGTTTTCCCTGTTCAGGGTTTCCTCCAGTATAGCGGTCAATTGATCTCTACGTTCAGCGGAACGTATGAGCAGTTGTCTAAGCCCTTCAGCGGATCTTGGCCGGGAGTCCAGACCTCTCCAGCGAATCCTAAAATACTGCCGGTTCTTTTGTAAAAAGATTGCATAATCTGTAATCCAGTTTGCATCATTCAACCGGGACGGCTGTGTCAGGAGAGAATGAATATCCGATATTCGCCGGGCAATTCGGCCGAGTAACCGAGAGCCGCCCGAATATGAGTGATCAGTAGTGAATGAGCGAATCGCAGACTCACTATCAGTCAGAATAGCATTAACATTCTCCTGCAGATTCATTCTTTGAGTGGGTTGAGTCATCTGACCGGCATAAACATCATCCGCATAATGTTGAATGACCCATTGCAAGTTTGCCGGCATCAATTTTTGGGCATCACCGATCATGCCAAGATAGTTTTGCTCCGTCCAGCATGCTTGAGTTGCAGCAATCAGTACAAGATATCCTGTCAGCAAGGTAATCAATCTGCGCATGAAACCTCCTCAACACCGCAGTCACAATAGCAGGTCACGGTAACGTGAGCAATTAATTTCGATTGGAGAGTCATAAACAAATCAGGTATGATTGAAGTGCATTGTTTTTTTGAACGTTACATATGGAGGTTAGAGGAATTTTATGCTCAAGGCAGGAATTTTTGTGGATGCTGAAAATGTTATGAGAACCGGCGGATGGGGTTTGCGTTACGACACGTTGCAAGAGTTTGTCCGTGCTCAAAACGCTCATATCATCCGTGCAAACACTTACCTTGCTCAGGATAATGAACGAGAAGCCCTGGATGTCGAGTTTCGCCGGAAGAAGGATTTATATCGATCTAATCTGAGACAAATGGGTTACAAGGTCGTCTTAAAACCAGTGCGCAGGTACCGGGATTCTGAGGGCGTTCTTGTTACTAAAGCGAATGCAGATCTCGAACTGGCAGTTGACGCTATTATGCAGGCGCGTGAATTGGACTACATCGTTCTTCTATCCGGAGACGGTGATTTCACACGATTGGTGACAGCCTGTCAGGATTTAGGATGCCGAGTAGATGTCATTGGTCTTCATTATTGCAGCCGGGAATTACGAGAAGCAGCCGATCATTTTGTTTCAGGCTTTTTAATTCCGGAGCTTCTTCCTGTACCCGATGGTCGAAGCCGTGGTCTTTTAACAGCGGTAAACGAGGAAAAGTACTTTGGTTGGCTATCCATTTTTCGATCATTGAAGCTGGATGATATCGATCGGGAAATCTTCATTCACGGCAATGATCTTGAAGGCGGTCGCATGACCAATGAACGATTCGCAATACTGCGTGAGCAGCAGGCTATCATTGACTTCCAATTAGTGGAGGACGAGAGAGGTCGACGAGCTGTCAACGCGGTCGTATTGAGACCCGAAGAGAGCACCTGGCCGGTTAAGCGGGAAGGTGAGGAGGCGGAGAATACTGCTGAGCCACCGATCATCGACGAACGAATCAAGGGAGATACAAACTATGAAGATTAATTTCACATGGCCGGATCACTTGATACCGATGGTGGCCCCATTAGGTGGCGACCAGTTCATGGTCGATCTTTTTATCAACAGCATTCTCCTGGAAAATGATGAAGTGATACCTCGCCGTTTTACACGAATGATTCTGGATCTATTGAATGACGATAAACCTCTCTGGAGGATGGAAATCCCGCTTCCAGCATTAATGTCACATCTGGCGGTGGACTCTGAGTTAAATACTCTCTCAGAGGAGAAAAAACGAAATTACGTAGGGGAGCATCTGGCAGATCGAATGGACAGAATCCAGACGGATCCGGTATTCCAGCCGGGCAGTCGAGGACTGTTAAGGCGTTTCCCGATTCGTTTCCTGGCAACATCCATACCGGATACACTGATCGCTCGTGCTTTTTCAGGACCTCATCTGATTGGACGAGCCGAGATCGCTGTTCGACCTTTCTCGAACAAACGAGCTTATCATTTTCCGGTATCTGGTGCATGGCAGGTAATCAATAACTTTGATTATACACTGGGACATCGTGCTTATGCCGGTCAAGAGTTTGCGATGGATTTTGTCCAGTTGGGTTCTGATGGATTGTTAAGAAAAGGACTCTCGAATGATCCATCGGATTATTATTGTTTTGGCGCGGAAGTCGAAGCGATGCATGACGGTGTTGTCGTGCATATAGAAAGCCGGATACCCGATAATTCTGCAGGTTGTAATTCAAACGGAAAGGCTTTTCAGAAACGCGTAGATAAGTATGGTTATACTTCCGGGCGCTCCGGGAACCATATCATCATCCGGCATGATGAGGATCGTTTCAGTTTTTATGCACACCTTAAGACTAATTCGATAGATCTCAAACCCGGGGACGAAGTCCGGCGCGGGCAAAGAATAGCCCTGGTTGGCAACTCCGGTCATTGTTCCCATGCCCATCTCCACATCCAACTGAATGAGGGAGAAAATCCGCTGGGTCACCGAGGACTTCCAATGTCTTTTGATAATCTTTTTGATTTTTTCGGGCAGCCGCTACCTTTCATAACTCACAACAATCTCCTTGTTCACCGAGCGGTTAAAGACCGGTGACACTGCTGTAATACAGTGTATACGGACAAAAATGCCGATCCCGGAACAAGAACCGCTTCCATTTGGCCGGGTCTGATCTGTCTGTGTATCTGCATTGGTATACTCTTCCCGGGAGCAATATTTAAGGGTAAAGCGATTCTGCCCGGTAATCTCCTTTATGCGTATCATCCATGGCAAAGTGAATTCCCTGACCAATCGATTCAGCCAGTCAATTGGATTCTTTTCGACGAAATTCTGGAGTTTATTCCCTGGCGCGAAACAATCAGAAAGAATGTTCTGTCAGGACGGATTCCTTTGTGGGATCCCACTGCATTCTGTGGTTTTCCATTTGCGGGAATATATCAAAATGCACTGATCTACCCACCTGACCGGTTATTGGATTTTTTGCCTGTCAGTACATATACGTTGATCCGGAATGTTTTTCACATTTTGCTAGCCGGCGCAGGAATGGGTTTTTACCTGAAAAGGTATCGAATGAAACAATGTGCCGTTACATTCGGTACACTTGCCTTCGGAATCTCCGGATTTATGATTGTATGGCTGGGTCATCCCCACGCAAAAGTCGCTGCATGGCTGCCAATGCTGTTTCTTGGAATGGATCATATCCTGTCGAAATCCCCCAAAGCTGTCCCGATCGCAGGCTTGGCTATGACCATGACACTTATTGCAGGACATATCGAGACAGCTCTTCATACCATCAGTGCAGCCCTCCTCTATCTGATTCTTTCATTATTTATAGACAAGGAATCCCGACATCATATTTTCTTTAAAACCCTTATTGTATTATTCGTCTCAGTCATATCCCTCTGCATTGCGGGCAGCATGATTATACCGTTTTCTGAATATCTTACACGCTCAGTCGCTTTTGCAACACGGTCATCAGGTGTTATCACGCAAGGTTGGCTCGATCCCATTCTTGCTATTACCCTTCTTATGCCGCGAGTCTTCGGAAGTAGTGCTGATTTCAATTATTGGTATCCGGGCTTCAACTCCTCAGAAATCGGTGGTGGATATGTCGGAGTCATCACCGTTCTGCTGGCAATTACAGCGGTGTTTGCTCTCTGGAGAAAACCGTTCGTAATCAAACATGGACTGCTGGTTCTTTTAAGTGGGCTGATATCTTTCGGTATACCTCCATTCTATTCTCTGATCAGCAAACTCCCAGGTTTTAAAATGTCATATAACTTTCGCCTGGTGATAATTCTGGGCTTCTCATCAATTGCCCTAGCCTCTTATATGATCGACAGAATGATCGAAAGTATCCGTCCAATAATGCGATATGCCTCATCCGTGACAGCTATCCTGTTATCAGCACTCTGTTTTGCATCAATACCGATTCTTCTGAGGCATACTGATCAAATACCCGTGACTCGGCCATCCGTATCCGCAATTGCAACCACTATCATTCTGATATTCGGCGCATTAACTGTTCTCCTTTCAGGGAAACACCTCTCAGCAACACCTCAAATCTTTCTGATGTTGCTCGTAATTATTGACCTTCTCTACTTCGGATACGGCTTCAATCCTGTAACAGCATCAAATTTCCCTGAACACTGGCCGTTGAGCAAACCATTCGTCCAGGTGCATTCCGATCCGTTCCGAGTCTTGCCGATCGGTAAAACATATCCACCCCACATCTGTGCCATGATGAACATGCACGATATACGTGGAAACGATGCATTAACACCTCAGATAACCGATGATTTTATTGCCTGCATTGAACCTGATGTTCGCAGCCCGTTCACACTTCCCGCATTACGACTTATGTATCTAAATAATTGGACGTCTCCCCTGTTGAATGCCCTGAATGTTCGATATATTCTCTTCCCTGCAACTGAGACTCAATCGATACCGGAAGGTTTGCAGCCCGTTCGGACATCGGGCGGTGTTCACATTTTTCGTAACCCGAATTGCATGCCACGAGCCTTTTGCGTCAGTCACTGGAAAGTCGTCGCCGAGGACCAGGCTGTATTGGAAGCCCTGAGGTCACCCGATGTAGATCTCACCGTAACCGCTTATCTTACAGATTGCGAATCAGTTCCTTCCTCAAGTTCCGGAGGATCCCAGACAGCAGCAGCAGTAACAGGTTATGACAATCACGAAGTAAATGTTGCGACATCGACTGATTCAAATAGCCTGCTGGTTCTTGCGGATACGTTTTTTCCTGGATGGCAGGCAACGGTCGATGAAAAGCCGGTTGAATGTCTTAGAGTCAATCACATGATGCGGGGAGTTTTTCTGGATTCCGGCAATCATACAGTGCGATTCAAGTATTGCCCCGTATCCTGGCGTCTGGGATTATTTTTTACTTTAATCGGATGCATGTTGTTTGTAACATTTTCTTTTTTGCTGGGCTATGTATTCAGCGATAAAAGAAACCGGGGGACGTCGAGTAGTGGCTGAAATATTTTCTTTTACAATCAATGGAATGAATGTAATTTGCACAGAGGATGCTGTTGAGAGTCTTAGGGATATCTATCGTTCCGGATTATGGGTGTATGAATGGATGCAGAAGCAACCGGGTACCTTTCTGCTTCGTGGTCGCAGGCCGGTCCGAGTTGGCGATCTGGCAGGTGCGACGTGTGTTGTAAAACGCCATTCACATGGCGGATCGCTGGCACGAATTACCGGTGATCGATTTTTCAGCGCCAATCGCGTTCTCAATGCAATGAAATCGGCTGAATATCTTCAGACGAAACGTATACTGACGCCAAGATACAGGTTTATTGCGTGGCGAAAATCGGGACTCTGGACCCGGTGTGAGTCGGGTGTCATTTACCTGAATGGAGGTGAGGATGCTGCTGTTTTTCTCTTCAGAGATATATGTAATAAACTTGATGCAAGGATTGAGCGGGTTGCAGAAGGTATTGGAGCATTAGTGAGGAGATTACACTCCATTGAATTCTTACATAATGACTTGAATTTGATGAATTTTCTTATTCTGGAGAGCGACGTAATTGCTATTCTGGATCTTGATAAATCAACACCTTCATTGGGTGACCTGACTCCATCCATGTGTCAACGGAACCTGACTCGGTTATTTCGTTCAATCCGAAAAATCGGGCGCCCGGTTAACAGAGTTCGTGCTGAAAACATCATCGACGCGGTGAAGCGGGGATACGCTGCAGAATAATGCCCAGATACAACGCTGAAAAGATTTGTTTATTGAGAACGAGCGCAATCGGTGATGTTGTGCATGCGATGTATCTGGCTCAATGCCTAAGGTCCGGATATCCGACATCCGAGATCACATGGGTGACACAGGATATTCCGGGTGCATTGATTCGGGGTCAACCATCTGTTGATCGGGTTCTGACATTCAGCAGACATATGGGATGGCGAGGATGGCTTGAGCTGCGATACATCTTGAAGAAAGAGTGTTACGATCTGCTTGTTGTACCTCAAGTGAGCGCGAAGGTCAGTCTGCTGGCATCCTGGATTCGATCGACGATCAAGCTGGGATTTGATTTTCACCGTGCCCGTGAATTGAGTTGGCTGGTAACAAACCGGCGAATACCTGCCGGACCGCGGGGACACGTACTCGATCAATTCATGGAATTTGTCGATTATTTGGGCATTCAGCACGGTGCCCCGGAATGGAATTTTCATTTTTCATTCGAAGAGATTGAATGGAAGCAGAATTGGCAGAAACAGTTTTGTAAACCGATCTGCGCACTCGTTCCGGCTTCTTCCAATCCGGAGAAAGACTGGCCGTCAGACAGATTCGTCGAACTTGCTGATCGCATATCGACAGATACTGATATGGAGCCGGTGATCATTTGCGGACCCGGTCGCAGAGAAACAGAGATGGCCCGGTACATTCGAGAGGGAGCCCGGTGCAAGCCTGAAATCGCTTCTGAAAAACCGATCCGGCATACACTGCTTCAACTCGCCTGTTCACGTGTTGTAATCGCGCCAGATACAGGGCCTCTTCATATGGCTGTCGCCCTTGGAGTTCCGACGATCGGGTTATATGGTTATTCGAATCCAAGACGTTGTGGTCCTTACTATTTTCGCCATCTGGTCATAGATAAATTCAATGATTCGCCGGATGCACCGGAGCCGGTATCCAACAGAACCAAGCCGGGACGTATGAGCCTGATCACGGTCGGCGAGGTTATGCAGAAAATCAATATAGCGTAACACCCCCTTCACAACGAATCACCCGATTCTGATTAGAAGTGGGTTCTCAGGCTGCATCCCCAGGATTTTCCGGATCGATCTTGAAATAATCTTTTAAAAGGGAGAAAAGCTCCGGATCTGCTTTTTTCAGGTGGGTTGGTCGTTGAAAGAAAACTTCCACCGCCACGGCGAAAAACTCGGCTTCATCGACACCGGCATAATCGCGTAAAACCTCCCGACATTTGCCTTTGCGCACCTTTTGAATTCGGTCCGCCATGATTCGGATCCATGGTGCAGAAGCGACCCAGTTCAATCCGACAGGAATTCCGTCCGCGCTTCCGTTGGCCATATCCAGAACATGCGCCATTTCGTGCAGTCCGACATTGGAGTCTTGTGAGCTCCTTAGATATCCCATTCGGAGTTCATCTTCCGAGAATATTATGGGTCCCTGCTGGTGTACCATGCCTTTGATCGGCAAATCGTCTCGAACCTGATACTCCTCGTTGAATCCGGTCGGAAAAACTAAAATGTCTCTGAGATCCGGCCATTCCCAGTCAGGCATTCCAAATCCGAGAGTCGCCGCCGAAGCAGCGATTAACAGTCGAATTTCCTCAGAAACATGCCGTCCCTGAACTCCGTAAATATGTTGTTGGTCCAGGAAAATGCTGACATCCTGCTCAAATCTGATCCGGCCTTTCTGATCGAGTCTCCTGTAAAAACTCACGCGTGATTGGAGAATCTCCCGCCAGTCATCCGGGAAGGGAGTCCTGAGCCGGAAAAACCGGCGCACATATTTTTCCATAAGAACAATGAAGAAGAGACATCCGATCGCAATAGATATAAATACTGCTGCAACCGGATTGCTGCGGGATGCAATTACGGCGAATGCGATCAGAGTGAGAACTCCTGTCAGCGTCAGGTTCGCCGTTATTACTGTGCGGGGGATCTTTTTCATACATCCGGTTTTTCTATCCATGGATTTTCTGGCAATTCCTTCATTCGAAGGATTACATGGTCTCTCTATTATACAGGCTCTGCCCCCCGGTTGAAAGGATACGTTAAAGCTGGTATTGAATGCTATTCTGAGTTATTCCCGGCAAGGAAGGAGTCCAAATGAAATGCATGCGAACCACACCTGAGCGCCTTAAACGACGAAAATATACGCCTCAAAACATAGAATTATGTGATTGGAGTCAGGTCAAATCGATTTTTGATGAACTTATGAATAGATCGATCGGATCAGCGTCAGAACTCGAGAGATACTATCTGGATGTCAGTGATTTCAACAGCGCACTGACCGAGGAGTTTTGCAGGATCCAACTTGCGACATCCGTTAATACAGCGGATAAAGCAGCCAGTGAGCGATTTCAACATTTCAATACTAATATACTTGCACCGGCCTCGGAATTGACAACAGAGTTGGACAACCGGTTTCTGGACAGTCCTTTCCGGAAAGATCTGGCTCCCGAACGGTATAGCCAGTTAATCCGCCTGCTTGAAAACAGCCGGGATCTGTTTCGGAAGGAAAACATCGCTTTGACTGTTGAAGATTCTCAATTGATGGAGCGTTTCAATGCTTTATCAGGGGGATTGAGTGTTGAATTTGATGGAGTAAAACGGAACCTTGTCGAGTTATCCGCGTACCAGGAGAACACGGATCGATCAATAAGAGAACGGGCTTGGAGATGCGCTGCGCAATGCAAGCTTGATCGCAAGGATGATTTCAATTCGATTTATGACCGGATGATTCTGATCAGAACTCAGATGGCCAAACAAGCAGGATTCAGTAACTTCAGGGATTATCAACATCAGCGTTTAAATCGCTTCGATTATTCTCCGGCCGACTGTGAGCAATTCCATCGTCTCATTGAAACAGATGCTGTGCCTCTGTTCCTTAAACGTCAGGAAAAACGACGGCTTCAGATGGGTCTGACACGATTAAAACCTTGGGATATGGGAGTTGACCCGCTTGGTCGCGAACCGTTGAAACCTTTTCAAACACAGGAAGAACTGATCACTGGTAGTGCGACCATTCTGGATCGGATATACCCGAAACTCGGAGATACTCTCCGATTATTGAACGATTACGGACATCTCGATCTGATGACCCGTCAGAACAAGGCACCTGTGGGTTTTAACATGCCGTTTGATGAAACGGGTGTATCCTTTGTCTTTATGAATGCGACAGGACAGCATAATGATGTTATCGTTTTACTGCACGAAAGCGGGCATGCCATTGAAACAAAAGCCTGTAACGGAGAGTCTGTTTTTCAATACCGACACACTCCCCAGGAGTGGGGGGAATGTGCGTCCCAATCCATGGAGTTGCTGGCGCTGAATCACATGGATGTTTTTTATTCTGATCCGGCGGACTGCAAGCGATGCGCAGTGGATCACTGGGAATCTCTCCTTCTATCATTGATACACACAGCAAGAATAGATGCCTTCCAACACTGGGTGTATACTAATCCCGAACGATCGCCAACAGATCGGGCCGATAAATGGATGGAATTGATGCAACAGTTTCCGACAGGTGCAGATTATTCGGATTTGGAATCATTTACGAGATGGAGCTGGCAGAGTATCCCTCATCTCTATATCGTACCGTTTTACTACATAGAGTATGGTATCGCTCAATTGGGAGCAATTCAGGTCTTCAGGAATGAGCGCAAGGAAGGAAAAGCTTTCCTCGATCAATGGCTGACAACGATGAAAGAGGGTTATTCTCAGCCTATCCCTCACCTTTATGAGAGAGCGGGATTATCATTTGCAATCCATGGTGATCTGGCAGCAGAACTGATTGAATTTATTTCGGATGAAATTGACCGGGCTGAGCTAAAATAGCTCAGCCCGATACTTTTTAACTTGTGATGAGGTATTTGAGGAAATATACACAAGCAAGGAATTTAAACCTTTGCAAGGGAGGAACTCAGGGCGGTTTGATACAAAGTTCGTGCCAAAATGCCTTAACTGAAATGATTCTCCCGATTCATAAATAAGTAGAACCATCAAGCCGTGAGGAACGAATAATGGATTACCGATTTGATTGCAGGAAATTCAACGGATATAAACCTTGCTCTCCCTATAAACTCTGTGAAAACTGCAGTGATTATAGCCCCCAGGGATTCAGAATCCTGATCATCAACCTCGATGCTCTCGGCGATGTATTGATGACAACCGCTTTGTTGCCGTCTATCAAGGCACAACATCCGCAGAGCACAATCCGATGGATAACATTGCCGATGGCGGTGCCGTTATTGGAGAACAACCCTTTTATCGACGAAATAATACCGTATTCTCCCGAGACATTGTCCTGGCTAAAGTATATGGATTTTGATCTTGTTTTATCATGCGACCGGGACAGGAAATCGACGGCGATTGCAATGAGTGTCAGTGCTCAGGAAAAACGTGGGTTCGGACTGGGACCGGAGGGTGTGATCATACCACTCAATCAAGAGATGGAATATGCCTATCGACTTGGTATTGATGACACTCTCAAATTCCGGACAAACCGCCAGACCGGTCAGCAGATTCTTTCAGAGGGGATGGGGTTTTCTTATCAGCGGCACGAGTATATTTTGGAATTGACCGATGAGGAAAGAAAAGCAATCTCCCATTTCCGAGAAGAAAAAGGAATGTTTGGTTCTATCCAGGCACTTGGGATTAACACAGGATGCTCAGGAAAATTCAGATACAAGCGTTTAAATGAAGATCAACTTCACGCACTGATCAAGAAAATTCTTGCACGAGATTCGAATAACGAACTGAGGATTTTTCTTCTGGGAGGTAAAACTGAGACTGATCTTAATAATCGATTGATTCAACAAGCTTGTGATCAGCGAGTGATTGCTACGCCAACCGATGAAGGTATTCGAAAGGGACTTCTTTATATCGCAGCCTGCGATGCGTGTCTGACAGGTGATACGTTTGGATTGCACGCTGCCATCGCCTTAAAAATTCCATCGATTGTTTTTTTTACTATCAGTTGTGATGTTGAAATCGATTTATATGACCGGGGCAGGATGGTACTCGCTGATGTACCATGCAGACCATGCTGGAAACCCTGGTGTCCAGATCCGATCTGCATCGACCAGGTTAACCTGGATGAATTGACGGACGCCGCATGGTCAATTCTTCGCCAATTGAGTGTTTCCTGATCGCTTCAAAAACAGGAATTCACAGAATTCTTATCCTCTCCTCAATTTACAAAATTCTACAATTTCCAGTATACTCAGACTGAGGATTGGAAAAAGGGACAGTTCTTTGAAAGAATTGGGAGGAGTTATCAATGAGAATGCAATTCATTGCGGGGATATGTATCTGCGTCTGCATGTGTTTCTGTATTCAATCAAACGCTGCACCGGATTGCACCGCCACAGGTGACCTCTCTGATGTCTGTGCCGGGACAACCGGATTGACAGCGAGTGTGCCTGCAGGACCCGTCGGAACAACCTACTTTTGGACCATCTCTGCCAACGGCACTATTACAGGCCCAAACGACCAGCCATCCGTTACATATTCCGCAAATAGTGCGGGTCTGCTGACACTAACGATTCTGGTGACAGACCCAATGTCAGATACATGTGAGGAAGGCTATTCCTTCACGGTCTTTTCCAATCCGACTCCGGATATAATGGCGAATGGGGTGGCCACATCACTGGCGCATGCATGTAATGGAGTCAACCTGAATCTTAACGGGAATCCATCCGGCGGCTCCGGATCATGGACTCAGCATCAATGGTCCGGCAGTGGTTATATTTATCTGATCTCAGGTCAGACAACCCAGACTCCGGTGTTCATGTGCACCACTCCCGGCAGCTACTCACTAACCTACCGAGTTACCGATACTCATTCCTGCCAAGGAGAGGACACCATCACGATCCAAGTGCACAACAACCCGATTTGTGCGATTCTTGTCGAAGGAATATCGCAGGAAACCGCGACGGTTTGTTCCGGCATCGGACTGGCTTTGGACGGTAATCCCTCCGGAGGAAGTGGAAGCTTTCCGGATCACGCATGGACAGGTAACGGAGCTCAGTACTTGTCAGACGATGACATCCAGAATCCTATTTTTACAGGAGTAACAGCCGGTACGTTCACTCTCAATTACATGGCAACAGATTCTTATGGTTGTACGACGACCGACACGTTGACGGTTACAGTTCAGGAATCACCGATTGCCAATATACTATCGGGTGGTACATCAACGAGTTCGGAGTGGCTGTGCCTCGGAGAATCGACCGTTCTGGATGGTCATCCATCCGGTGGATCGGGTGGATATACACATGAGTGGACGGGTGATGATCTTGATCCTTTAGGTGGTGCAACCAATATTCAGGCGCCGACATTCGTTACGAGTACACCGGGGACCTATGTTCTTCATTATACAGTCACTGCCAGTGACGGGTGCTGGGATACAGATACAATTTCCGTTCGAGTTGAAAATCCTTCTGCCGAGATTCTTGTCAATGGAATATCCACCTCCGATTTTGAAATCTGTCAAAATGTCAGTGTCACATTGAATGGCAATCCGACAGGTGGATCCGGCGGTAATATACATTTATGGTCCGGTGACTGGACATTACTGAACAATCGTAATATTCAATCACCCACTTTCAATACATCAACACCCGGAAGCTATTATCTGGAGTACCTGGTGACAGATAGTGAGGGTTGTTCAGCAGGCGATTCCATTTCGATCACAGTCCATCCCAATCCTATGACCGATATTCTGATTGCGGGTAATCCACTGAGCAGTGATTGGCTTTGCATCGGGGAATCGGTCCAACTCGACGGTAATCCATCCGGCGGAAGCGGTATTTTTCCGTCCAATGGCCATTACTGGAGCGGATCCGGATGGCTCCATTTGAACGATCAGTACAGTCAGACACCAATTTTTACAGGTAATACTGCAGGAACTTTTTCATTGACATACCGGGTCACAGATTCTCGTGGCTGTATTCGTACCGATTCCATCACCATAAGAGTGGCCGACCCGATACCTGACATTGAAGCGGATGGGTCACCAGCTGCAGCATATACAGCATGTTCCGGCCAGGGTATTATTCTTAATGGCAATCCGAAAAACGGCTCCCATGTCTACGTGAGTCACAGTTGGACGGGTGCCACTGATCCCCTGGATCGTACGGACATTCAATCACCAATTTTCAACGCAACCTCCACCGGTTCATACCTGTTGTACTACACCGTAATCGATACTGAAGGATGTGTGGGAACCGACAGTATCGTCATTACCGTCATCAACAATCCGGTTGCCAATGCCGGCCCGGACAATCTTGTTCTTCACGGAGAATCTGTTGTTCTGGATGCATCATCATCATCCTGCAGCGGAGGCTGTGAATACCTCTGGGAAGTCGTTTCCGGCGACATGGCTTCCATTGATGAGGGATATAATACGGTCACTTGCACTGTATCGCCGGAATCAGCAACCATATACCAGGTTACAGTCACTGATGGAGCGGGATGTACTGATTCCGACACGGTTGTAATAACAGTCGGCGCCATACCGATTCCGACACTGACATATAATGGACTCCTGCTGCTGCTGCTTCTGGTCGGCTTCATCATGTATCGAGTCTGCAGGAATCGGATCAGAATCAGAAATCATATAGCCGCAATAATCTTCCTTATCGGTTTAAATCTTGCGGGAACAGGTTTCGCGCAGACTGCACATTTTGTTAATCCAGCGTCCACATCACCGGGAAGTCCTTTCACGAGCTGGCAAACAGCCGGCCACACGATTCAGGCGGTCATCAATGCATGCAACAACGGTGATATCCTCTATGTCGCGAACGGAACATACACCGAAAATATTCTACTCGATAAGGATATCACACTGCTGTCCTGGTGCATGTTTCCTGAAAACTGCATAATCCAGGCGCCTGACATGTTCACACCCGCACTGACAATCAGTGATCCGGATCTCAACAACCATCAAATTGTCGTCGCAGGATTCAGATTTCAGGGAGGGTCGAATGCTGTTTATCTGGCGAACAATAGCAGTTCCGTTCAGATTCCCCTTATTCGCAACTGCGTTGTCGATGATTATGACACAGGTATCCTATGCCAGGATGGCGTGTTTTCAGTTGAGTTTTGTACGATTGCCAATAATTCAGTCGGCATTTTCGCCAACAATACGAGCTCCCGAAGCGCTGCGTATTACAACATTATCAGTGATAATTCTACATATGGTATCCGGGTTGACGCCAGTTATTTTCAGATGAGGGATAACTGCTATTATAACAACGGGGTTCATCTGTTCGGACCACCCGATGCCTATTGTGATGAATGGAGTCTCGATGTATTGCCTTCTGGCGTGGATCCAGTGTTCATTCCGGGTACTTTCCAGCTGGACCCGGCGTCACCATGTCGGGATTTCCATCAGGCCGACCCTTATACGGCCTGTAACGAAAATCGTTTCGATCAGAATGAGTCTCCATTTGATCTGGGTGCCTATGGGGGCTATGGTTCCTATCCATTACCGCCTGTGATCGAAGAAGCATACCTGGATCCTGAGCCAGGCGATTTCAAAATCGCCGCCAACGCACCGATATCTTTCCGAATTCTCGATCAGGGAACAGCAGGCCTCGATCTGGATACCCTCATTGTCAGGATCGAAAATCATGGTCATCCGGCTGAAACATACACACGAACGGCACTCAATATAACACCCTATCCTCAATACGGATCGCCTCCGGATGATTGTCTGGCCATGGGTTACGATATGACTCTGCCCGGCACAACGCATGCTCTATTCAGCGATTTCGCAAATGTGCGTACGACTGTATCCATCTCGGACCGCTGCCCTCAACCCAATCATTATTCTTACCACTGGGAATTCTATTCGGACGATCTGAATCCACCTGTTCTGATGCCCGGTTATTATCCCGGCCCGGGAGCCGTGAATGTGCCCATTTATGGTCCTATTGAGATGGATCTATATGATGCAGGGATTGGGATTGATCCGGAAAGCATTTTCCTGACTTTAAATGGGGATCCGCTCAGCTTGAATTTGAGTGAAATATCCTGGACAGGCAACCATCTCACGATTATCCCTCGACCGCGGTTCGTTGCAGGAACTTCGAATACTCTCACTTTCACAATCTCCGATTTCTACGGGAACCCCCTGCCTGCAGCGATAATTACTTTTATGTGTGCTGAAGATACCGATTTGCCTTTCGTCCCCGGTGTAACCGGACCATCAGCAAGTCCGGGACTCCCAGCCATTGCCCCCGATCCCATCCCCGCACCTGCTTCAAACGATGCAGATGTTGTTGATCCCATCACCTTTTCTTTCCAGGATTTCAGTTCGATTGTCGATCTAATGAACCTGCATGTATCCATTCACAGCGGTTCATCGACGTATCACTATTACTTTGAATCCCACGGTGGTTCGTCACGGGTTTTTCAGGTCAGCGGTGATCCGCAAGCCAGACGCATCTCCTGCAATCCGGTTGGAGGATGGGCTTTGAATGCACCCATCACGGTTACAATCACAGATGGAACAGATACTGCGGTTATCCCTAATACAATGATAACGGCTGTCTACTCTTTTACCTGTTCCACTGCACCATTACCCTCAACAACCGTTTGGGGTCTGGCGTTGCTTCTGGCTATTTTCAGCATCATCCTGATCTGCAGGAAGCGCTGATTATCCAGCACCTGTGAATTCTCGGATTTCTTTGAAAATCCCGGGGAATGGTTTCCCGGGATATTTCTTTTACATATAAATCCTTCAACGCATCGGTATCGAGATGAAATTTGCGGAAATTAGTTGAAAAGTAAAGTGTACCATTATTTTGGAGCCGATTAACGGCCTTTTGGATCAATCGGACATGGTCTTTTTGCACATCGAACGGATCTCTGTCTTTTGAGCTGCTGTATGTTGGAGGATCGCAAAAAATTATATCGTATTTATCCCGATCGGCCGACAACCATTCCATGCAATCGCTTCGAATCAGTGGATGATTATCCGGATTGAAACCGTTGCGGCGCAGATTCGCTTCACTCCAGGCAAGATAGGTATTGGATGAATCCACGGAACGGGCAAATGACGCCTTCCCTGCAAGAGCAAAAACGGTCGCTGTGCTCGTATAGCAGAACAGATTGAGGAATCTTTTCCCTTCGACCTCCGCGCGAATTCGTTGTCGAAGCGGTCTGTGGTCTAAAAATATCCCAGTGTCCAGGTAATCCGAAAAATTAGCTAAAAACCTCAACCCACCTTCCTCGATTTCTTCAAATTGGCCTTCTGATGCCGTTTTCTCGTATTGCTCCGCTCTTCCAAGCCGTCGTCGCTGTTTCAGAAATATATTCCGTGGATCAAGTCCGAGTATCTTCTGGATACTGTGGAGGGCAGCATGAAGCCTGTCGTTGGCTTTGATCGGATCCACCGTTGCCGGGGGTGCATATTCTTGTACGACAGCCCATTTATTCTCGTACAGATCCACAGCGAGCGCGTAATTTGGAAGATCTGCATCATACAGCCTGTAACAGGAAATTTGATTTCGCTTCAGCCAGGATGCCAGAATACGGCGATTTTTCTGCAATCGGTTCTCGAAGTCCACGGCTTCCTTCTCATACATATGGATGCGCGGTTCCAAACCGTGTCGGAGTCCTGCACCTGGATGATAGGGACGAAACTTATTCTCCGGAGTTATAGCAAACTGAACGGCGACACACTCTATGCCACCATTAAATATTGTGTTGATTTTCGAAGCTCTCAATCCAACCGACCGGGCATATGCCTTCTCACTGGTGATCAGCACAGCATTCCACCCCTGAAAATGCTCCACCCAGGTTCGCCCCAGGGCATCGTAGAGCGGAACGACATCCTTATCAGTTTCCAAACGTTTTCCGTATGGAGGATTAACTGCGATTAAGCCGGTTGAAATTCCACTGGGCGATCTTACCGCCGACAGATCTTCGCGACGGAATTCAACCGAATGTTCCATTTGTGCCCTGGCTGCATTTTTTCTGGCTATTTCAACAAGATACCGGTCAGTGTCCACACCCAGAATAACCGGCATCCTTTTCAATCCCTCCCGTCGACGTTGTTCCGCTTCAACGATGAGATCGTTCCAGATAGAGAAATCATGACCCTGCCATTTGTTCAAGCCGGCTGCTCCCGGAATAATACCGGGCGCAGCATCAGCGGCCATTAAAGCAGCTTCTATAACCATGGTTCCTGCCCCGCACATCGGGTCAATAAAAGCTGCATTTTCTCGAAAAGCATCCGGCCAGCCGGCCCTTAGAAGAATGGCAGCAGCAACATTCTCGCGAAGGGGAGCATCACCCTGTTCAAATCGATACCCTCGGCGATGAAGAGATTGACATGTCATATCCATACTCAGCGCCGCTTTGTCGCCCACTATATGCAGGTGAACGGCAACATCTGCTCGGTGTTTGTCCACAGACGGTCTGGAACCGGTGGTATCACGAAATTGATCCACGATCGCATCCTTGGCAACCATTGACGCAAACTCCGAACGGTTGAATACTGACGCCTTGGCAGTTGTGTGAATCACGAATGTGCAATCACCTGGAATGTGCCTTGTCCAATCGATGGATCGCACACCATTATACAGCGCTTGCCTGTCACCGGCAGAAAACTCACTCAGGAACAATTGTACTCTGCTTGCAAGACGTGACCACAATATCACCCTGTAAGCTGTTTTAAGATCACCTACAAAGTTTACACCAGCTGAAGTTTCTCTGACATCTGCTCCACCCAGAGACGAAATTTCAGAAGCCAGAAGACCTTCCATGGTTTTAGGAACACTGGCGAACCATCTGGAAGAATTCGAGCATTTATATCTGCTGGGATTCATCAGGAAACCGGTACTATCTCGATGGACGCGCTGCTTCGGAGTTGTTCTATTAGCGACTGAATAGCTGATCTTCGGTGCAAATCCAACACATATAAGAGGATATCATCGTGAATATCATTTAATTGAGGCAGCAGAGCCGGGCGATGATCCTCGATCCGGATGAGATGAAAACCATCTGCAGTCTCCAGGACCGGACTCAAGCTTCCCTTGTCCAATGTAAATGCAGGGTCGGACAACTCTGCAGGCAGCTGTTCCCGCTGTAACCATCCGAGGTTTCCTCTTCTTTGACTGCTGGGACAGTTTGAATACCGGGATGCAATATCGCCGAAATCAGCACCATTTTCGATGTCGCTTCTTAACGTCTCCAGTTCTTCGCGTTTCGCTTCCCGAACACCATCAGAATCATCCGGATGGGTTTGGATCAGGATATGAGACACGAGCACTTGTTCAGGTCGACGTAAAACTTCCTTGTTTTGATTGTAAAATTCCTCGATTTCTTCATCTGAAGGAGATTGGATGATCTGAAGTTCCTGATCCAGTAATTTTTCCACAAGCAATCCCCTGCGAGCCTCTTCAGTGAGTTCCTCATCGGTCAGAGCCCGGATTTCCAGTTCGAGTGAATATGTTTCCATCGATTCATAAGCCGCTCGTAATCCATTGATCTGCATATCCACCTCTTCCTCGGAAATGGTCAAGCCTCTTCGCAAAGCCTCTTCTACCAGCAATTCGGTATTTATCAGATTCTGAATCGCCTGTAATTCAAACTCGGTTTCTTTCTGTTGAAGAAGCTGTGCTGGCATATCAGAACCGACACTGAGCAACAGGTTGACCATCTCACAGTGCATCTGATTTTTGGTAAGCGGTTTTTCGTTAACACGGACAACTATTTCGTTATCCCCTTGGATATCTATAGCTTCTTGTTTGGAGCAAGATACGAGGAGTAACGAGACTACTGGAATCAATAGCATCATCGGTTGGAAATCACTGTATTTCATAAGACGATTCCTATTCAGAGAAACTCCAGATCCAGATATCCGGAGTGGTCAGAATCTGCTGGTAATCCAGGCTGGTAATCGCGGCAACAAACATCACATTATCTACCGAACCGGCGCCGGACGGCCATGTAAACTCCGGCAAGATCGATACGACCGTGTCTCCCTGTGCGAATGTTCTGAGTTCCGAATCGATCGTTGTCTGCCAGGTTGGGTAAAACCATGTACCTCCTGCCATAAGTAACACGGTCATGAACCTTGATTCTATTTCAGTTTGATTCGAGTTACCGACCAAAGCGTTTACGAGAAAAGGTTGGCCCGGTGTAAAGTGATGAGAAGGCATCCAGAGCAGCAGGGACAAGCCGGTGCCCGGCTGCTGAGTCGGGCAGGAAGTGCACGTCGGTGCAGGAGTATATGTTGGTAAGGGTGTTGCCGAAGGTGGTGGTGTAAAGGTCGGCAGCGGGGAATATGTGGGATAGGGTGTTGATGTTGGAAATGGTGTATACGTCGGAGGTGGTGTATAGGTCGGAAGAGTGCCCGTTGACGTCGCTGTTGGAGTTGGATCGGTTGTGTTGACCAGAAGTCTTAGAATCCAATCACCTGTAAGGCCGAAAAACTCTGAATATCTCCAACCGAAATTTATGTCGAACAGTGTATTGACATGCTGGGTGATAAATCCATCGTCATCCGAAAAGAATGAAGGGGGAGGATCCTGGAGAAACTCGAGTCCGACCCTGACAGATCCGGATAAAATGGGATCAAGCCCCAATCCTGTCATATCGATTTCGTTTATCGCTCCTGCAGTCAGCAAAACGGTGAAAGGCGTCGCGAGTTCTTCACCTGGAGATTCCCCTCCGCTATCCTCCCAGATATGACACAAAAACTGAGAGGAAGTAGTTCCGCCCATGGTTCCGTCTCCAACCAGGACTCTGACAGCCATTACATCGAATGGATATTCAGTCGTTGAGACAGAAAATGTCGATGCCATGATTTCTCCGGTTACAAATCCGGCTTGGTAATTAGCTGCATCCTCAGGCTGCCATGCATCATTCGCTAATTCTTGAATAGCTGCCTGAATTCCAGCGGGACATGTCACCAACATCGTTACAATCAGCCATGATAATAGTCTGCGGCTCAAGGACGTGATCTCCTTCCAAGTCGGGATTCGAATCCTGATATCTGTTTATCAGATTCGGATACATGCCGCAATTTTGCTTCCTGTCGACGGTTAACGTCTGCGAACCAGGTAGGGACCGGCAATCAGAGCATCGAGATGACTGGCTTCGAACGCTTTCAGCGCATCACCCGGTGTCATGACAATGGGTTCTTCGTGCATATTGAAACTGGTGTTGACGAGCGTCGGAATGCCCGTGAGCCGGTGATAAGCCTCCAAAATAGCGTAGTATTCCGGATTATCCTGACTTCGAATTACCTGGGGTCTCGCAGTGCCATCCACGTGAACGACGGCAGGTGCTTCCTGTTTCATCGATTCGGAACATCGGAACGTGATAGTCATAAACCGGGCTGTTCGTTCAGCTCCGGAATACCCGAAGTAGCGGTCTTCCGCGAATGGAGCCAATGTAACGGGTGCGAATGGCATGAATTCCGTCCGTTTCAGTTGTTTATTGAGCCAATCATTTACGGAGGGATCACCGCAGTGATAAAGGATGGATCGATTCCCCAGCGCTCGGGGACCGAACTCCATTGGACCGTTGAAACGTGCGATAACCTTTCCCTGCGCCAAGAGTTCCGCAGCGATCCGTGGCAAATCGGATGGAGTTTCATATGCATAACCGCACTGATCCAGTGTTAACCGGATTGTATCAGCCGGATAAGCGGTTCCAAAGTACATTGTGTCCGGTATGCTCAGATTTTGTTTTACCGGATACGATTCCAGGCATGCCCCCAGAGAAAGGCCGCAATCCGTCATAGCCGGCATTACGAATGTATTTCGGAAACCCAATTCCTGAACGCGTCGATTGACCGACACGTTGGCGAACACGCCTCCCGCAAGACAGATATTATCAGATTGAATGTCCCGGATATTATCCATGATTAACTGGATTACTTTTCGTTCCGTTAAAAACTGGATGGCAAAAGCGATAGTCTCACGTGCATACGAACCGAATACCCTATTTCTGTCGTCCTGCAGCTTTTCGATTCCTGCCTGCTCGATAACCTGATAGGCCTCGGAGGAATCCAGAACGCCAATTCCGGAGGAACGCCATGCTTTTTCAAGATATTCCTGTAAAGTATCAATGCAGGATTGATCATGCCGGCCATATGCAGCGAGACCTGTAATTTTTCCCGGGTGCCTGAGCGGATGAAAACCCAGCATGGCTGTCACCTTTTCGTAGTCACGACCGACCGTTACGTCATTATGAAAATAGCTTTTGACTTGCTTGATACCCGTCGTCCGGTCAGCCCGATAAAAACAACATGAGAATCCATCACCCTCGCCGTCCAGCGTCATGATCCAGCTTTGATCAAAACCGCTGTGATAGAATGCTCCGGCAGCATGTGCTCGATGATGCTCAATGTTGATAACGGGCCACTCCGGATCAATTCCACCCGCTGACACCTGTGCTTCCAGCGCTCGCCCGGCGAATAGTTTTTTGCAGCCATTTCTGAGCCATATTCCAAAACGTGGAGCTGCTCTGCCATTGAGAAGGGATCCCACGAAAAAATGCAATTCGCGAATGATTTTGGATCTCATTTTCATTCTGGGTGTAGCCAGGCATGAAATATTTTCCCTGTAAAGTTTCAAGGCATATGCCAGGGATAAAGCTGGAAATCCGGCGAACATTTTCTGCCGGTTGAATCGTTCTTCACCGGCGGCAAACAGGACCTGACCGTTCCGATCCAGGACAGTCACATTGCAATCATGGCCGGTATGAATGCCCAGGATAAGATCCTTATCAGTCATTCCATGTCTCCGGATCGAAGATGATCGGTACAATTGATGGAGGTTTCCGAGGTAACTATCTGCCATTCGATATCGTGTTTGCTTGAAATTTTCGTTCCCGGCATAAGCAATGAGTTCGAGATATTTATTGGAGAAGCAATTTCAACACCGGGACCGATAACACTGTTGACAATGTGCGCATCCGGATTAACTATCGCATCTGATGAAATCAGTTTATCCAGTTTTTGGCTATTGAGAAGTTTCAGATTGCATCTCAGCAGGTCGGACGGGACGGTCACGTTCATATCCCAAGCCACTGTTTCCTCAGGATAAACCCTATATCCGTCATCCAGCATAATTTGTATGGCAGTTGTGATTTCGTATTCATCTCTCATTGCTGTCCTAGGCGTCCTGCGGATGGCGTCAAATATCGGCAGATCAAACAGATAAATTCCGCAGCCTTTCAGATTATCACTTATATAGCGAGGTTTTTCGACCACCCTTATGATCCGGCCATCATCGGAAAGAATCACAGAGAAGTTCCGGCGAACCATTTCAATCTGTGGTTCATGCTTGACTGCAAGAACGGCACAGGCATTTTTTTCGTTAAACGTGCTGATCATTCGCTCCAATCTGTCAGGAACGAAGAAAATGTCACCAAGAAATAACAGAATCGGCCCATTCAGATCATCTTCCAGCTGGTATACAGCATGAGCGATTCCCAGGGGTTTTTCCTGGATCACATAACGGATATCGATTCCCAGATGCCGTCCGTTTCCAAACTCATCCATTATCAGGCGGCCCAGGTGACCGACCACGATATAGATAGTTCGTATTCCTACTGATTTCATGTAATCGATCTGGTGAGCGATAACCGGCCGGTTGCAAACTGGTAGAAGAGGTTTCGGAACATCAAAACTGAGTGGTCGAATCCTGGCACCTGATCCGGCGGCCAAAATAACGCCGACGATTTCCCTGGTTCCATGGTCTCGATAGTTCTGCATTACAAACTCCGTATCACACCCTGTTTATAAAGAGCGATTTTACGTTTCAAGTAGATGAGAAAAATCAACATCTGCCAAGCTGTGCGAAAAGGTGCAAGACTTGATCGGCCCCCTGAGCGGACGGCATGATTGACTGCGGTCTCGGTTACAATCAAACCCAATGCATGCGCTTTAAGTACGATTTCCGTAGGGAGTTGGAAACCACTCGCTTCAAACTGCATCTTCCTGATCACAGGACCATTCAGGAGTTTCAAGGCGCAGTTCGTATCCCGGTAAGAAACACCGAACATCAGCCGAATCAGTCGATTCATGATTCGATCTCCGATAACTTTTATCCATGCATCCTGCTTAGTCTTACGGTATCCGGACAGGACAACGGTCGATTCTGTGAAGCGAGGTAACATTTCTGATACATCACTTATATCGAACTGACCATCAGAATCTATTGTGATCACAATATCTCCAGTTGACGCCCGTATGGCTCGAGCCAAAGCTGCACCATATCCCTGATTAGGATGGTTAGTCTCCACTTTTAATCCAGGATATTCTGTCTGCAGTGCATACAATATGTCACCGGTCCGGTCTTTTGATCCATCGTTGGTGACAACAACTTCAACATCGCTCGTCAAGCCGCTGATCACGTCGAAACAGCGTCGAACCATTTTTTCTATATTCTGAGCTTCGTTATAAGCCGGCATCACGACTGACAAGCGCATACACTATCCCCCGTTGCATATCCGGGTGCTCATGGTAATAACGCATCCTGATGCTGTCAACTCAAGAGCTGATCAAATTCCATCATTTAATGTACACCATGACCAGGTTTGACAGGTTGGATGAGAATGGATAATCTCCCGGCATGAAATCGAGCAAGACGCTTCTAACAGTTATCATTCCGGTGCTCAATGAAGAGAAAACCATTGATACGATCCTGGATAGAGTCCTGGCTGTCAACATCGAAAAAGAGATTATTGTTGTCGATGACGGGTCAACGGATTCGACGCCGTACAAATTGAAAGCCAGAGAGAGTGATACTATCAGGATTTTGACCCATCCGGAAAATTTAGGAAAGGGATCCGCGATACATACTGCGTTAGCTGAGGTCAAGGGACGTTATGTCATCATCCAAGATGGTGATTTGGAATATGATCCCAACGATTACATCCGACTGATGGATGTGATGCTCGCCAAAAGCGCACGAGCTGTTTTCGGAAGCCGTATCCTCGGGAAACAGCCCATGTCTTATCTGCGATACTGGCTAGGTGGCCGAGGTATAACGTGGTTTACAAACCTGTTGTTCGCTACCAAAATTACTGACGAACCAACATGTTACAAGATGATTGAGACCGATTTGCTTCGATCGCTGAACCTCGAGTGTCCGGGTTTTGAATTCTGTCCCGAAGTAACCGGGAAAATTTTAAAACAAGGTATTCCTATTTTCGAAATACCCATCAATTACAATCCGCGGTCTTTGGAAGAGGGGAAAAAAATACGCTGGGTTGATGGATTCATCGCTTTGTGGACCCTCGTTAAAATCAGGGTATGGGGTCGTTCCTATCTAACAAAGCATCACTGAAAATACCGATCGTTCGTCCGTTGTCCGGCATGCGATCCCCGACTTTTTCGACGAGTTCATCCTGAACCGTTTTCCAATAGTCGAAATTCTCTGACAATTTCTCAAAGTCGGCCTCCGTGTCGACATCAAGCGAAACACCACTGTAAGGTGACTCAACAAGTTTGAGGTTTGTCATAAATAAGCGGCTCAGGAGTTCTTCAAACTCGGTGGTTCTCAAATGCCGTCTAATCCTATCACCGGCACTCACATATCCATATCGGCGAAGCATTGCAACAAGGTGAAGCAGTAATCCCATTCGCAATGTTTGAAAACGACTGCTTAAACGCAACAGTTTCCCAAAAAGTGCGATAATATTACGCCACTCCGTCATCTTTCGAATTCCGAAACTTTCCTGGATCAATTCCTTGTTTCCGACTCTATTCGGCCGGACCAGCAACATGTTGCAAGCCCGAATATGTGCTTCCCGGAGAGAAAGATAGGGTCTTAAAATGCCCGGTTTTTTATTCTTGCCATAATAAAAAAACCTCAGCATTTCCAATGACGCTGTGCTCACAATAAAATCGCCGGAAAGCCGTTCACAGCGATTGAGAAAATCAGCTATGGCGGGACCTGAAATCAGTGGGACATCGCTTCCTGTAATAAAAATGGGCTTTTTAAATCGTCTCTCCCATTCCGCGAAATAATCAAAAAGAAATTGTTCCCGAAATCTTATCCCGGAAGGAGTTTCCTGAAGAATATGCCCATCTGTCAACAATGTCTCGACACCCATCTTGCCCATAAACCATTCCTGTCGTTCAAAACGGTGTCTAAACTCATCGAAGCGGCGTTCCATTGCTGCCACGACCGAACCCTTCTCAAGTGCTGAACGTTGATGACGGATCATCTGACCGGCAACGGCGCTATAGACTGAAACGATGATATTAAGATGAGCTTTTTTCTTGATTGGAAAGTGCCCTCCCAGAAGTAATGTTTCAATTCGCCGATTGACCGGGAGATTGTTGCCATCGGGAAATGTCGCCAGAAATCCATTCCAGACATTCTCAAGAATCCGGCTGCGCTGCTGAACAATCATCAGCCGATTCGGGTATTGCGCGAGGAGAAGGTGCAGGGCTGATTCCAGTGCATTTCTTGGACCTACCACGACGATCCTGTTCAATCTGTCGCTTTCCAGACAGGCAGTTGTGACATAAGCGATCAACGGTTTGCCCATCAACTGCAGGAAGGCTTTATTCTGACCTTTAATCAATCGCTTGGGATTTCGATGGGATCCGGCCAGAATCACCGCATCTACTTTTTCATCCGCACGCCATCTTTCATCCTTCTCAAGTTTCATCCGAAACACCTAATAAATATCAAGGCACGACTCTGACATTCCAATCTTTTCCATCCATTCACCAGCCAGAAACAGCGACCCTGTGACGAGAACGATGTCATCCGGCATTATACATTGTTTTAAACGATTAACAGCATCAAACACATCCATTGCTTCAAAAATCTGTGCGAACTTCGAACGAGCCAGGTGTGTGAGTTGGTCAGTTGGGAGCGCACGGCTGTTCGGGAATGACGTCATGACAATCCGTGATGTATAGCGGGATAAAATCCGGAGCATTCCCTTCGCATTCTTATTAGCGGAACATCCAAAGATGGTGATCAGTGGGATTCCGGGATAGAGCAGCCGAATACTCTCCATCAATGCCTGAATGGCCCTGGGATTATGAGCTCCATCAATGATCAGGTTTTTTCCAGGCATTCCATCAGGAATTCGGGAGGGAGGGATAACCGAGAATCTTCCCGGCCATGTTGTCTGAGCCAATCCTTTCAGCAGAGAATCATTATCCAGTGTGATGAGTTTTTTTTCTGCCAGGTGCTGGATGACTGCGAGTGCCAGGCGACAATTTTCGAATTGAAACCTGCCCGGAAGGTGAATTCGCAGATTATGATACCAGCGCTTCGCTATCCTTGCGGAGAAAGCAGTGCCGCTTGATTCCATGCGAATATTTTTGAGTCTGATGCAGGATGATGCGTTGAAAGCGGGTGCCTTTACATTGCTCGCATACATGTTCAGGAACCGTGTAACACTCTGGCGCTGCCGTCCAAGAATCACCGGTATATCGTTTTTTATTATACCGGCTTTTTCACTCGCAATTGCCATCAATGACTTTCCCAGGCTGTCCATATGATCCATGTCGATACGAGTAATAGCACACACATCCGGTTTGACCACGTTGGTGCAATCCAGGCGCCCGCCCATTCCTGTTTCAAGAACACTCCAGTCAGTACGCATCCGATCAAAGTATTGGAAAGCCATCGATGTTAACATTTCAAAAGTCGTTCGATACGCTCTCTCCAGCGACTGGGTACGCCCGGCAATCCGATGCTGTTCATCCGCCAAGCGGATGAAATGCTTTTCTGAAATGGCTTTGCCATTAAAGCGGATCCGTTCGCGAAGATCCACGAGATGCGGTGATGTATAAAGTCCAATTCGTAGACCGTGCGCGGACAGGATCGATGCGATAAGAGCACTTACACAGCCTTTCCCCTTGGTTCCGGCAATATGGATGTATCGCCCCGATCTATGAGGATTGTTCTGATGACCCAAATAGCTCTCAAATCGATCAAGGCTGTAGTTCGTTTCGGTATAAGCCAGACCGGTTTTTCGTTCGTAGTTGATAAACCCGTACAGGAACGTCCGGACATCATCCATCGAATGAATCTGTGACAGACTGTTTTGTGGGAAGTTTGTTTTTCTGCTGATTAATTTACCAATCGACAACAAGACATTTTGAATCGAATCAAAATCCCACATCGGACTTACGGTCGGGATATGAACAAAGACAGCCGGGATCGATAATGGATTGACTATCCGAAGCACATGATAATACAGTGTGTTGCAAACGTAAGTGCCTGCAAAAAATGACGCTTTCACAGGTCGATCCGGAGTGGATACCTGTTCTGCCAGACGAACAACATCTACGCTGGATTCGATGAGTTCCGGAGATCCTGACAGGACGGGTTCACCCTGTCCAATCCTGCCGATATTGTCGGGATGATCGGATTGTTGACGGTTAAGTGCCTGCTGCTCCAGGCACACGGCATCGACGCGTGCATTCAGCCCGCACATAATGATCGCATCGAAACGATTCCAGTCAGAAAATGAATTGCAAAAGTTGAGACATCCCGAGTAACTCACCGGAAGAACCATGCCCATGATACGAAAACCGGAATGATTTGTTGCACTCATTCGCCTGATGACGCACTCAGAAGGATTCGGATGATGCTTTTGAAATGACTCGAAACCGGTCAGAAGTAGTTGAATTGGTTTCATAGTAGTGGGTTTCTCCGGTTCCCTTATCGTCGCCGATTGTTATTCAGGCAGACTATATCTCATCGCAGTGGACTATCATGCTTTTTTATCCGATCGGCGGAGATACTCCCAGAGAGTTGATTTTGGGATATTCAGCCGGCGCGCCGCTTCCCGAATATTGCCTCCGGCTCGTTCCATCGCGTGATTGAACACTCGGTCACGAATTTCGTCCCATGTCAATCCAGAATCGAGTTCAATAGCGTGTCCTTCAGTTCCGGATCGGGTATGTGTTATCGACATTAAATCTATCGGACAGCCCATTATCATTCGGTTGATCAATGCATTTTCGAGTTGTCGAACATTACCCGGCCAATCGTAGGTGATCCATTGATTCAATTCCTTTGTATCATGCGGGATCGCACCTGTTCCCCCATGGCGATGATAAAGGTGCGCCAGCAGAGCAGGTATATCCTCCCGTCTCTCTCTCAGAGGAGGTATCTGTAGTTTAACCGTTGACAGACGATAAAAAAGATCCTCCCGAAAATGTCCTCCCGCCATGCTTTTTCCTGGATCTTTGTTGGATGCAGCCAAAACGATAACGTCAACGGGAATTTCCTGACCGGACCCAACCGGAGTAACCACTCGCTCCTGTAACAATCTCAAGAGCATGGGTTGAACTTGATGTGGCAGCTCCAAAACTTCATCCAGAAAGATTATCCCTTTATCAGCGACTGAGAATTTTCCTTTTCGAGGTTCCACGCCTGTTGCGACTCCCTTGCTGACACCCATTAATTCACTGGCTGCGAGTTCCGGTGTCAAAAGGCCGCAATTCAATGCAACGAAAGGTGCTGAATTTCGTTTTGACCATCGGTGCAACTGGCGCGCAACAACTTCTTTTCCACAGCCGGTTTCACCGGTGATGAATACCGCAGCAGCCAGATCCATTTTCGCAATTTTTCTGACCCTTTCCCAGAAGTCCATCATCACAGGTGAATCACCCATTACCGGTTCCGGACATCCATGGTCGCGGGAAGTCAGCAGTGCCAGATCTGATATATTTTCGCGGAGTTTTTTTACTGCGAGATTTCTCTCAATGGCATTAATCAGTAAGTTTTTTCGAATGGGTTTTCTAAGGAATTCGAGGGGTTTTTGACGAAAAGCAGCAACTGCAAGGTCGATCTCTTCAGTTTGTGAGCAGACAATAACACCGGCATCCGGATCAAGAAGCCGCAGTTTTTTTATCAGAGCAATTCCATCCATACCCGGCATCATCAGATCAGTGATGTATAGGTCAAATGTTCCCTTACGCGCCGCTTTCAATGCTTCGTCACCAGATTCAGTGATTACAATCTCGTAGTTATCGCGGAGATAGGTCGCATACAGTTGACGTGCTGCGAGATGATCATCGACAACAAGAATCCGGGCATCAGATTTTTTTTCTTGGGAGTTCAATCGTTACAACTGTTCCTTTCCCTGGCTGCGATTCGGCTTTAATCATACCCTTATGACGCATTATCGCCGTCTGTGCGATAAATGCACCCAAACCGTTTCCATCCGGTCGAGTAGTAAACAGCGGGGTCCACATTGCAGCCAGTGTAGCCGGATCCATCCCATGCCCGGTATCAGTGATCGTCAGGCTGATTTGGAACTCACTGAGAACCAGTTTAATGTCAATAATATCTCCGTTTGAACAGGCTTCCAAGGCATTTTTCAGGATGTTTAGAAGGCTTCTGCCGATCTGCCCGGCGTCCATAGTGATGATCACCGGCGTTTCCGGTAAGTTCCATTTGAGATCAATACCGGTCAAAAGAGCTGTTCCTTCGACAAGTGCTATCTGCTCGAGAATCAACTCCACAAGATCCATTTCTGATAGACGAGGTTCGGTACAGCCGGTCCTCAACATTTGGACCAACTCATCCATTTTCCCCCCAGCCATCTCCAATGAACGGATTTCACCATCGAATCGACGAGATACATTCGTATCCTGCTTTATCTGTTCGATCCCTGCGTCAAAAAACTGTAAGTAGTTTTTTAACTCATGGGCGATTATTCTCGGGAGTTGAATCCATTCCCCGGATCGTTGGACAAGAGCGGTTTCGATTCGAGGAGGTTCAGAATAACGCGCCACCAGTACCGTGCTGCCGAGGTGAATTTCGCAGTCTGGTAAAACTGGAACAACTGAAATCAGTCTACCGTTGATAAATGTTCCATTCTCGGATTTCAAATCCCAAATCTTCCAGATTGAACCGTCACGAGCAATCCTGGCATGTCGCGGACAAACCAGAGGATCATCGAGCATTATATCTGCAGCAGGATCATTCCCGATCACGGTTGTGTTCTCGACAAAAAATTCTTTCCCGAGTTGTTTTCCCTTGTCCACGACCAGTTTCAATCGGCCATTCATCTGAAGGCGGATAGACAAGGATGTATCCAGATTCAAACCGTTACCGGTTGAGGGGTTCATACAGGAGTTTTACCGGCTGCCGGCGATGACTGCGTTCTGAATTCTGATATGAGGAGCGCCATGTGATACAGGCAGAGGAAACTGAGCTCCCTTGCCACAGCCTCCACCTGAGTCGTGAATCTGGAAATCGTTGCCGACCATGTCAATATTTTCGAGCGTTTTGAACAGGTTACCCGACATCGTGACATTCTTAACCATTTCCTCAATCTTCCCATCACGAATCATATAACCTCGTCCAGCAGTGAAGGTGAACATTTCTCCACCTTGGCCGCCCATGGCGTCAACAGCATATACACCCAGTTTAATACCCCTAATCATGTCGTCAATGGTTGAATGACCCTGCTCGATACAAGTATTTCTCATTCTCGGAATCGGCACATATTTATAATTAAGTGCTCTACCGTTTCCCGTGGCTTTTTCACCCATCCGCCCGGCGGTTTCCCTGCTGTGCAGCCTGCCGACTAGTTGTCCCTCCCTGATGAGATATGTCTTCTCTGTACGGACACCTTCATCGTCAAAGGGAACATATCCCCGGCAACCTATATCCTGACCACTGTCATAGATATTCAGGACCGGTTTCCCGAACTGCCTTCCCATTTTCATCACTTTTGCCAGATTCTCATTGTCGAATACTTTTTCTCCCTCGCTGGTGTGACCGAATGATTCATGAACGAAAACACCGGCCAAAACCGGATCTACGACAACAGTATAGATGCCACCTTCTATTGAAGGAGCTTCCAGGAGATCAACAGCATGTCGGCATGCAGCTTCCAGTTCTTTTTCTTTACCAAGCAAAACGTTGAAATCTCTTGAACTGCCAAATCCGACTGAAGCCATTTGTGTCTGGCCATCTTTCAGAGCTACCGGGACGAGACCCCCTCCGATATCCATGTGTTCCTGGTCGATATAGGAACCTTCAGAGTTACAAAACCACTTATGAGAATGTCGTTCAGCGTATCGAACCGATGACATCGGTATTAATTTATGGGCTTCAAGGATTTGCTTGTTGTATGACGATAAAATGTCAACTTTTCGTGCAAGTGGAATATCTCTCGGATCATTGTCGATGTCCAGAGGAATTTCAACAACGACAGTCGGAACAGGAGCCAGGCGACTTTTATCTTTCCCGACCAGGCAGGCCTGCTTTACCGCCGATTGAATGTAGTAATCAACCGATTCCTCGGTCAGTTTGTTGAAAGTGGCAAATCCCCATCCTCCCTTGTAAAGAGCTCGAACACAGCCACCTCGCTCACTGGATTGTTTCAGACCATCTATCCCGGGACCCCTGAATCCGATCGTCGTTGATTCGGATTCTTCAACGCGAATTTCGAGATAATCCACTTCTTTTTCATGCTTTTTAATGACTGATTGCAGAAACGATTTCATCGGGTTCTCCTTCTTCGTCCGTTCAAATGACGACTACTCACCGTGACATACCACAACCTGCGGACAGGTTCAAACCTCATCCTTCGGCAATGATCAACCGGACAAGACCCTTTGAACTATAAAGTTTGAGGACTTGACTTCGGAGATTTGCAGGACTAAAAACAAATCCATATTGCGGCTGGGTCGTGAGGCGGGACAATCGGAAGGAGAAACAGCATGCCGGGAACTGATGCAATTGTCTACAAGGGGTACAAGGATCTTGCACTGGCAAAATTAAAGGAGATTGGCATCAGGGTCTGGTCTGACGTCATCCTTGAAACGGAGCAGGGACGATTTGAAGGCATTATTCTACCGAGGTCTGAAACCGCCGATCATGATCACATTGTGATCAAGTTGAAAAATGGCTACAACATAGGAGTGCGCGCGGACAAGGTTCGCAGCGCAAAAGAAGTTAACTACAAGGAAGCAATCTATAAAATTCCCGAATCGGAATTCCCGCGTGACGAGGAGAAGCCGAATGTAACGCTGCTAGGTACTGGAGGAACGATAGCCAGTCGTCTTGATTATAGGACAGGTGCCGTCATTCCGGCATTTACTCCAGGTGAATTGTATGGTGCCGTACCGGAACTCGCTGATATCTGCAACATGAAGACCGAAAAATTATTCGGTGTATTTTCCGAGAACATGGGGCCTGAACAATGGATTGGAACAGCGCAGGCAATTGGTCGAGAGATCCGTAATGGGGTTGATGGTATTGTGATTGGTCATGGGACCGATACCATGCATCACACGGCAGCGATCCTGTCATTCATGGTTCAGAACACGCCTGTTCCCATCGTCATGGTCGGATCCCAACGGTCATCAGACAGACCTTCATCGGATGCCGCTTTGAATCTACGCCACGCTGTCTATACAGCTGCTCACGGGGATATAGCGGAAACAATGATCTGCATGTTCGGACCCACTTCCGACCAGTATGGATTACTTCATCCGGGAACCCGTGTCCGGAAAATGCATTCGAGTTACCGGTCGACCTTCCGAACGATCGGTGACATCCCTTTAGCCAAAGTTACAACCGATTCGCTGACTCACCTGACATCACATTACAAGCATCGCCGCAAAGATAAAAATGTTGCGATTGATGCTGTATTCGATCCTCGTGTCACGATAGTTTATTATTATCCGAACATGAAACCTGATATCATTGATTCGCTAATCGAGCATGATTACAAGGGAATTGTCATTGCCGGAACGGGATTGGGGCATGTCAACAAGCCGCTTTATCCTGCGCTGAAGAGGGCACGGGATGCCGGAGTTGCGGTATTTATGACGGTTCAGACATTATGGGGTTTTGTCCAGATGTATGTGTATGAAACCGGTCGGGAGATGTTGCAACTGGGTGTTATTCCTTGCAGCAATATGCTACCGGAAACCGCATATGTAAAACTCGGATGGGCCCTTGCCCACAGCAATGACGTTGATGAACTGCAATCAATCATGCTAACACCGATTTCCAGGGAAATTACGGAGCGAGAGCCGTATAACGGCTACCTCATCTTCCAAGGCGGTTTGCCGGAAGTTGAGGAATTCATTCAAAAGGTGAAGCGCTGAAAACAGAGTTATCCTAATAGCAGTCAAGTCAGAGAATTTTTATGTCTGCTCCCGTTTTTTTTCCAGAGTATCCCTGATCCGTATGGAGAGTTCCCTACCATGTGCTCTGCCTTTCAGGGATTTCATCGCCTCTCCCATCAACCAGTTCAGTTGCTGTTCCAGGTGGCAGAATGTCCGGCTGTTCATCTGCTTGGCAGCTTTCTGTATGACATTGTTGATGTCATCGTCCGTGGCAGGTGTCATTCCCGTTTTCTGTAAACATTGAATACATTTTTGATTGGGGTTTTCTGCCATATACAACAGCAATGATTTGAATCCTTCCCGGAAAAATAACCCATCCTGCCAACACATGAACAATTCCTCGAACCTCTGCTCCGTCAGATTATGAACCGGTATATTTTTCCGAGCCAAAAACGGGATCATGCGTCCGAGTATTTCGGCTTGTCGTTTCGCACTTTCAGGAAATGTCATCGATAGCCTGTCAAACAGTGGAGCATATTCTGAAATGGCCAATGATCGTATCACATCCTGCGGGACTTTTATTTCCTGGTAACGGCGTTCTCTTATCCACGGTTGCTCAGGCAACTGATGTGCGATTGAGTGAATTCGTTCTTCAGATAATGGGAGAGGGGGATGATCAGTATCGGGGTACATCCTGTCAGGACCCGGAAGAATCCTTTCGAAGTCATTGCAACCGTTTTTTAATGCCTGGCGTGTTTCGGGGGGAATCCCGCGAGTTGCTTCTCGTGCCCGGATATATATCTCAGACACGGCTGTTTCAAGATCCTCATCCGGACCATACACAAGAAAGATTGCGTCATGGTGTGTGGCATCCAGTCGATTTCGAATTTTTCGCCAAATCCCGCTATTGATGTTCATCGCATCCGGTGAATCCGGATGCAGCATATTCGGCATTTGATCCAGACATGCGATAACCCGTATTCGACCGGCAAATTCGTCTGCAAATACAGTGTGTTCCTGGGTTTGCCAAGTCAATAGTCCTCCAAAACCATTCAATCTCACGGCAACGATCCGATTCCCTCTCTGATTGGCCAATGCTGAATTATCAACATTTCGAAGCAATCTGGTCACATCCGCAATGCGCTGCTGGATCGTATCGGCAGTTACACCACGGGATCTTAATGTCGCCATGATCTCCAGCAATGCTTTCTGCCGCCAGGTTTCATTGTGCAATAATCGAGGAATATCACCTATCCTGGGTACACCCTTGATTTCAATCCTGGTTCCTCCTCTGATCGAACAATTCACATCATGTCTGACGGATCCGGGACCGCGGCGTACCATGCCGAGATTCCATAGAGCTCTTCGGATAGCCTCCGCACCCAGTCCGGCTTCCTCCGGTGTTTGGAAATCCGGTGCAGTTACAACTTCCACAAGGGGGATACCCAATCGATCCGCCTTAAAAACGATCCGATGTCCCTTATCCGAGACTTCCCGACAGGAATCCTCCTCCACGCTCATGTGAAGAATTCCTATCGTTCGGTTGCTCATCTCAAAACCGCCACCAACTCCCATGATCGCAGTCCGTTGAAATCCTGTTGGGATAGAACCGTCGAGATACTGTTTTCGTGTAATATGGACTTCGTCAACAAGAGACATATTGAAGGTTTGAGCGATGGCAATGGCAATATCCAGTGCCTTTTCATTGACCATAAAAGGAGGTGTATCATCCATCTCATAGGTGCAGTTGATATCTCCATAAATCTGGTAGAGCACTTCTTTCTTGGTTTTGAATTCCATCAGGGCTGTGCCGTCATATTCCCCTAATTCACTGAGTGTCGGTCTCATATGTCTTAAGACTTCGGCATCATGCCGTCTGTTGGTCAGGTTAACAGGACAATGACAAAACAGCTTGCGCTCCGTGTTCAGCTGATGATGAACTTCCAGACCCGCCTTGAATCCCAGCCCGATGTAATCCAGCAACATGATCTCCTCCGGTTTCCGGACAATTGAAAAGCCCGGCGTCATATTATCGCCGGGCAATCGAATTTCAAGATATTTTCAAAATCAGCTGACTTTTTCGATCTCGATCCAGCCGAATTTCTGGTTGCCGCGCTGATCGAATTCTCCCTCAAGTGGGAACTCCAGGTAGACTCTGCCTTCGTCCCGACCAGTACCCTTCCGGACGTTAAACTTTTTAGTGATTGTCATCTTGGTGTATGGAATATATTTATTGATCGAAAGAGATTTAGGCGCAGCCTCGAAAGAGACATAATTGGTCAGATATGTTGATTCCGTACCAATCGGAAGCAACTCTTCAGGATCACTGATTTGCATCGGCATACTGAAATCAACGGGATCATCCGCTTCATTTAGAGAACGTGCCATTCGAAAGCTTATGTATTCGCCTTTCAGACCATCATCCCATGTGAATTTCGTACCGAAAACTTCCCATCGTCCATACCAGTTCATCCGGATGAGAGTGTTCTCGATGTATGATTTATATTCTGCAGGGGTTGTCTCATCATCAGACAGAGAGTCAGCAAGCTCGGTCAGTCGTTTATATGCATATTCGTCATCAAGGATCATCGCAGCCCGTATGCAGAGCTGTTTGTCTGCAAAATCGGTCACCTTCGCACTCAGAACATTATCCAAGATAAACATACCATCATCCGGGATATTGAAATCAATGAATGCCTGGAGAACCGGACGATAGTCACCCGGAGACAATTTTACGAAGACCTTGCGAAACAATGGCAACAGCTCTTCATTCCATTCCCGGAAGCTGGACAGAGCAGTTACCAGCGCATTCGTCCATTTCACCTCGATGGCGTCCTTCAGAATCTCCTCTTCCAGATACTTTTTAAGAACATCATACTCCCGGAGAGTTATCAGCCTTTCGGACGCCAGGACCTTCAGAGCCTTATAGCGCTCTGATTGAAACTTTCCCTTTGCCCAGTTCCTCTGAAGCACAATATCCCATAACAGGTTCTTTCCTTCGATCTGGTAATCGAGTTTGACCAAGCCGAAATACCCGGAATCCCAGAAATCACCGACAGCCGCCGATCCTTCCGGACGATATTCCCCAATCATCAATGTGCCAAAAAATGCTGCCAGAATTTCACGGGGATACAATCCTTCTTCGATATAACTGTCAACAATTATCCGAGCCTTTTGCCTTGTGGGATACCGGACATAAGCGCCATGCATCGTCGTAGTTTTGAAGCAGGGAGGTTCACCGCGCCAGAACCACAGGTTACAAAGAAAGTCCCCGGATTTGGTTGTTTCCGGAAAAACAGGAAACGGTAAAGTATTCTCTGATTCCACAGCTTGGCAAAGTACAACGCCCGTTGCAAAAATCAATAGTATGATGATCAATCCATGTTTCGACATTTGAGAAAACCTCCTTCTATCTGGAAGGCACGCTGTTACTGGCGATAAAATAGCACTAAAACACCTCTCAACGCAAGTTCAACCCGGCAGACTGCTGTTTGAGCCGGATCACTCCTTCTCAGAAGGAACCGCATCCGGTTGAATCTCGTCAATTCCATCATCGTCCGGACAATCAATCCTGAAAGATGCCGTTACAATCCGGTGATCGGAAACTGCTTTTCGGGCAATTTCGTATTCACTCCAATCCAGCAATCCGTTTTTATTCTGATCCCAATCGGCATCCCAATGAATCACGTTAATGGTCTGCCGTCCAGCGAACTCTGCGGTAAAATATCGTGCCGGGTTGAAAATTATGTGATCGTAGATACTCGGGTTCATAACACTCGTTGGTATCTCACTATCTATCGTGACCGATATCATGGCGTGCCGATTAAGGAATTCATAGAAAAAATATGCCGAACTGGACGGCGCAGGGAACTGGTAGCCATATGATAATCCGGGCGCATTGAAGTCGCCAACCAGGATAAGATCCAACTCCTTATCTTCTCGATAACTTAACCAATCATCAAGCAGTTTGAACTCCACCATACGTGTATGCGGGTATGTTTTTTTCGAACCATCGAAAAACAGGTGGAGATTCATTAATTCGAAATCAAAGTTACCCGCTTTAAAAACGGCAAAAAACGGCTTTCGTCCCAACTTGGGTTTGTCCAATAGGCCGGGACCCTGCTGAAGGGTTACAGGAGGCCGCCAGATGAATGCGAACCGTTCCCATGTTGTCACGTCGGATACCGCCCAAAGGTATTCGGGTCCGAGAGCGACTGCCAATGCCGCAACTGACTCAGTACCTTCCGAATGGACTTCCTGCACAGCCAATACATCTATCCCTCTACAATATCCGGCGAGATTGGCAATCCGGAGCGGATCAAGCTTTTCTCCAAAGCCCTGAATATTAAACGTCCCGATGGTAATCAAACCCGTATCATCTGCGATTGCAGAACTCGATGTGACCAAAACTGTCAGTAGATAGCTGATGAACGCAAAATATCTCAAGCGAATCTCCTTCCGATATTATTTAAAAGTAACAGTTATATCCATAATTATATCAGCCGGTCGACCGTGATATGTACCGTTTGTATATGTCCAGGACTGAACTGCTTCCATCGCAAGATTATCAAGATCCGGGTCAACGCTGTTGAGTATTGCGAAGCGGCCGAGTTTGCCGGTTTTAAGAATGATACATTGAACAACGACTTGAACAGGCGTTTCATAGTGTCCGATAAGATGCCGGGGAAGTTGGAGTGGTTTAGCATTATGAACAACGGGGGCAATGACCCCGGGGCGTTCCATCCAGAAAGGTTCTTTTCCTTCATCGATCTGATGCTTCCCGGCTGCCGGTTTCTTAGTTGACGGGGTTGCTTTCTTTTCAGCGATGGAACGTTCTGATTGGGTTGATTTTTGAAAGAAAGATACAACCAGGTCATAGCTTTTTGAGATGCAGGATTCTACTCCTTTTTTTGCAGTGAGCAGAAGCGAAGCGGGCATGAATAAATAGGCTGTGGCGACCCCGATGATCATCAACAGAGTCGTCACCCGGGTCCAAGGAAATTTCCTGGATTCCGGAGGTGCTTTGATTGTGCCATAGCGGGGTTCTGTTTTCCGTCCCTGACTACCGGGATAAATCGTCAGATCCGGTGTTGTCTTCATTGTTTCAGCCAAGCTGATGACATCAGGGATCAGGGGACCGTCAGCTTGGATCGTCACATCATCGTCAGATTGAATTGCTGCAGTATTTTTTGAGGGTAAATGTTTGTCAGCCGCATTCGGCGATGTCAACTCGATCCCCAACGCATGTCCCAGGGCTTTGGAAAAATCAAGAATTGATGGATACCGTTCAACCGGACTGCTCTGCATCGCTCTATCCAGGACCTTGTCGACTTCACTCGGCCAGGCCGAACCGGGAACAAGATCTGAAAGGCGTGGAGGCGGTTCTTTGACGCGACGCATTAGAGCTGTAATTGGAGAACCTTCCGAGAAGGCAGGTTTACCGGTAATGCTTTCCAGAAAAATTAAGGCAAGGGAATACTGGTCACTCCTGTGATCGACCGGCACTTCCATAGCCTGTTCCGGCGAACAGTAACGAAGTTTTCCGATGAATGTATTTGTTGTCGTCTGCCCAATCTCCATGATTTTCCGACTCTCGGGATGAAAAGCATCCTGCCGGGCAATTCCAAAATCAATCACCTTCACATTGATGTTCAGCTCATCATACCCTGCAACCATAAGGTTATCGGGAGACAAATCACGGTGAACAATCCCTTTGCTGTGGGCGTAATACAACCCCTGAGCTGCCTGATCGACGATCTGCCACATTTCTTTTGCCGGAATGACGCCATGATAAAGAACAAGGTCATCAAGACTCTCACCACTGGCAATCTCCATTACAATGAAAAGAAATCCCTTTTCTTCAAAAAATTCGAACACCCTGATCAGATGAGGATGCTCCAGGATAGCCAGAATTCGGGCTTCCTGCTCGAATCTCCTCACGAATTGAGGATCATTCGCGAGATCGGGTCTAAGTACTTTCACAGCGCGTTCAACATGAAGTTTCACATGTCGACCGCGAAAAACAGCACTCATACCACCCGAACCAATAATATCGGTAAGATGATATTCCCTTATCTGTTTTCCAAGCCATTCGCGTGGATTCACTGATCGTCTACCTTAGTATTGAAACACGGTCTTATCGATATGCCCATGTAACCACATCATAAACACCGAACAGTTCCCGGGAATCATGATCCAGCAGGGCAGCCCAAAAACGGAGATCTTCGGCTGATCCATCAACATCAGGCCAGACGAAGGTCAGAACAACTTCATCTGGATAAATGCTTCCGGTATCCAGGACTCTTTGCCGCCAGGTGATTGATTCAGTCCATTCCGGCCAGAACCAGAATGCCCCATACACATCTAAAAGTATGAATTCATCTACGTTGATTGATGAACCTGCGTTGACGAGGGTCCGCGATAAACGAAACGTGTCTCCTCGACTGAAAGAATCGCTGTTGAGATGCAGCGTCGTACCTGATTGTGCTGGATCGGGGGTTGGAGAAGGGGTTGGTGTTGGGAAAGCCGTGAGATCAAAGTCCATAAGATCCATGCGGAGTTCTCTGAGAAGGAGCCCCTGGTCAGGCATCTCCAGATCGGTCATGGAGAAAAAAGCGTAGTTCCGAGCAATATCCGCATATCGAGCCAATAAAGATCCGTCCCATTCCGCTCCCGATCCTTCGATCCTGATAACATTCCATGTTTTATAACTCTCCATGGTCATCACGTCGAAATCGATATTGAAAAGCACAAAATCATCGAAGGTATCCTCCATCGTCTGCGGTCCGGATCCGATATCGTATGTTATATAGTAACGACCATAGAAAAACAGGGTCATAGCCTCCGACCACTGATTCCCTACTTCAACAGGAAACCGTATACAATCGCGTGCCGGCTCGTATTCCTCCGTGAAGGCAATTTCGATCGTGCCGACCTGGCGCCATGAGAAAAGGTAATCAGCCCACAGATCAGCGGTGATGAACCGTGAATTGTAAACGGTTCCAAGTGTTTCGGTGTCAACCCACATTTCGCCCGTCTGGGTTCCATTTCGCAGTTCAATCGGAATCTCCATATCGAAAAGATCGACATCTGCAATCCCTTCACCGCTAACCATACCGGCGTACACCAGACGATAGACATTATACTCCTTCATCTCACCACGCGTGAGCTGCCGGGTCTCCATGCTCCGGCACTGGTAATCCGGTGCATCATCTTCTATAATCATATCAATCTGATCTGTACTTTCCGGATCTTTCATATTAACATCGAGATATGTCAGTATCGCCCAATTAAATCCCGGTTCCCATTCCGGCAAGTCGAGTTGGGCGATGCCATTTGGTGTCAATCCTAGTGTTAACATGCAGACGATCAAACCTGAATACTTTTTCATGGGACGGCCTTCCTGCGATTCGGTAGTACTACCAGAAGTACGGGTCAAGGGATGCGCTGGAGAATACTATATCCGAAACGGCTGCCATGGTCCATACGCGCGCATTATCCCTGCCACATGATTGATGCTCCCCTTGATATGACCTGAAGATAGAAAGTATAGTCCCAATAGAGGACGGATGATAAGATTGAACATATTTCGGACGATTGATTTCAGTATTATTATTCCCTGTTTCAACGCAGCAGATTGCATCGAAGCATGTCTTTCCGCATTAAAATCCCAGACTATTCAACGAGACAGGTATGAAATCATTGTGATTGATGATGGATCCACCGACGAAACAGCCTCCAAAGCCGGAGTTCTATGCGATCGAGTGATTCGCATTCCAAATAGCGGACCTGCTGCAGCCAGAAACAGGGGAGTTCGCGAAGCAACCGGCGAAATTGTTTTATTCACGGATTCGGACTGCATACCCCACACGGATTGGATTGAAAAAATGATTCAACCCTTCACCGATATGGCGATTTTCGGAGTCAAGGGAGCGTATCGAACAAGTCAGCGTAGTTTTGTTGCCCGATTCGTGCAAGCCGAATACGAATTCAAATACCGGCGGATGGAACAATTGGAGTCAATCGATTTTGTCGATACATATGCAGCCGCCTTCAGGCGATCGATATTTTTACAATTAGGCGGGTTTAACGAGAAGTTCCCAGGTGCATCTGTTGAGGATCAGGAGTTTTCATTCCGGATGGCTGAAGCCGGATTCAAGATGGTATTCATCCCCGATGCGCTGGTGGACCATCGTCATGCTGATACATTGGGCTGGTATTTCAGGAAAAAGAAAAACATCGGCTTCTGGAAAGTCGTTGTTTTGCGCAGACATCCCCGAAAAATCGTTTCCGACAGTCATACCCCTCAAAGTCTGAAACTCCAGTTGCCGTTGGCAGGGGTTACAATTATAACTGCCATATCAACACCCTTTGTTGGTGCATTCCCCCTGATTGCGAGCGTTTTTTTGTTTATGTTCGCAGGTTTCAGCGAGATATTGCATTGTTACCACAGATGCGGCATAGTTTCGGCTGCAGGAGCGCCCATTATCATGTGGATCCGCTCTGTTGGGCTGGGGTTTGGTCTTGTTACCGGTTTTCTGAATGCTTCAAAATTGCGATAACCGGTATATTTCACTGGAAGCATGTGATAATCCCGGAAAAGAGGAAAATTCTTGGCAGCAAATTCAGCTTCCTCAGCAGAAAACATAGTAGTCAGAAATGGTATGAATCGGAATCGAATCCGTTCACGCCAGCAGCGTCACGCACTTTTTTCCATCGTTCTTGCCGTCGGCGACCAGATTCTGCTCAGTTTTGCCTTTCTATTAAGTTACTATTTGCGTTTTTATCAAGAAATCGGTGTTTCTTCGGGGATAGTGAAACCGGTACCGGTAGCACCTCCGGAATTGTATCTAAAATTCGTTCTGATCGTCGACTTTTTATTTCTGACACTGTTTGTAATGCTGAATCTCTATCGACGCGACCGTGCTCGATGGATGCTGGATGAGCTCCAAAGCACATGGCGGGTCTTAAGCTTCGGATTTGTCATTATTGCATCCGTGACCTTCTTTTTACGCTTCCGTGATCTCCAGTTCAGCCGCCTTGTTCTCCTGTATTCATATATACTGTCAATGTTCTTGATCCCGATGTTCCGGTTGTTAATCCTGAAGATCGAACGATGGGCGCATTCTCACGGTATTTTCGTAAGCAATGTCCTGATCGTTGGAATGGGAGAAATGGCCGGAATAATCACTCGTAAGATCATGACCAATCCCCAGTTAGGGTATCGGATCAGAGGATTTTGCGCAGATGTCAGTGAGAAGGTATCGCCAGCAGACGACCTGGTTTTTCTAGGTTCAATCGATCATTTTGAAGATATTCTGATCCGTTACGATATCGATGAAGTTCTCGTTAGTGAAGCATCCATTAGCCATTTCAAATTACTTGAAATTGTTTCTATCTCTGAACGGATGGGAATTTTCATTAAAATGGTACCCACTGTCTATGACCTCCTGATCGATTTCGCTGATGTCAACGATCTTGATGGACTCCCGCTGGTGGCGATACGAGAGCAGCCGATGTATGAACTCCGCTTATGGGCAAAACGTCTGTTCGATCTTATCTTCTCACTCCTTATCCTATCTCTGACTGCTCCCCTCTGCCTGGTTATCGTTATCCTGATCAAACGCGATTCCAAGGGGTCTGTGATCTTCTCGCAGATCCGGGCCGGTGTTGGAGGAGTCCCGTTTAAAATGTATAAATTCCGGACAATGCATATTGATGCGGAACAGAGATTAAAGGACTTGATTGATATCAACGATCTGGAAGAGCCTGTCTTCAAACTGGACAACGACCCTCGAATCACAGGGATCGGGCATTTTCTCCGCCGGACGAGTCTTGATGAAATTCCCCAATTCTGGAATGTTGTAAAGGGCGATATGAGTGTTGTCGGACCTCGGCCCGAGGAAACCCAGTTGGCGGACAAGTACAATATCTGGCAGCAGCGCCGATTGAAAGCGAAGCCGGGCATCACGGGGATGCAGCAGGTCATGTGCCGCGGTACGACCTCACTTGCGGACCGGATCCGATATGATATTTATTATCTGAGGAAACATTCACTGCTGCTGGACATCTGGATAATTTTAAAAACAATCCCGGTGGTCCTGTCAGGTCATGGAGCTCGTTGATCCGATCGTTCCTATTCAACATCACTGATTACAGAATCATTCGTAACGAACGGATGCCGGCAGATATTCTTCCGAGTGACAAACCTGTATAACGAATGGAATCAATGATCGGAAAATACCGATCAGGATTGCGTCTTTCACACAGAATTGCAGGGAATGCCAAAAGTGATTTAAGTAGACGGTAATAAAGACCCCACCAGATCCAGACACGTGTTTCAGGGTGAAACGCAAGATGAACAGCGACGCCGTCATGTCCGTAATCAATAGCCTGATAAAATATACCCGCAAGCGATGAACGGTGATCGTGATACACAGCAGCACCCTGGATATACTGAATTCTTCCACCCTGTTCACTAATTCGCCAGCAAATATCCGCATCCTCCGCAACCCTGTAGCGAGTACGGAAACCGCCTGCGTTCAGGATTGCGTCCAGCCGGAATACGGCGTTGGCGGTTGCAAGAAATGGAGGTGAATAGGGATAATCGCCAGAAAACTCTCGATTGGAGACAATCTGTCTGGACTCAAAAAATCGTGCCAATAATGTATCTCCGGGTGTTATAATGTCGCCGCCGGCAACCGCAATTTCAGGATCTTCGAATACAGGGACAATTTCCCGCAACCATTCCGGCGATACCCTACAATCGGCATCGGTAAACGCGATGAAAGGGGTCGTGCAGTGATTGCAGGCGGTATTCCGTGCGAAACCTCGACCCGGTGTTTTTTCATCGATCACGGTTACTGAGAAGCGAGCCAGAATTTGTTCCGTTTCATCGGTTGAGCCATTATTCACTACAAGAATTTTCAGCTTTCCGGCGGGATAATCAAGCCGGGTCACGCTTTGAAGGCACGATTCTATTGAAGATGCTCCATTTCGTACACAGACAGCAACGGTGATTTCAGGAAACCTATAAGTTTCTATGTCGACATAAGACCGCTCATCTATCATGGGTCACTCCCAATGGATTTTCCATACAAGACACATCAAAACATTACACGAAGCGAGCAAAATTTTCGATGATATTAGCAGTGAGTTGCTTTTTTTATTGCAGGCGGGAGGCAGCCGTTTCGTTACCGAGCATCAACCATAGCTCAATGGCTCTTTTTCGAGAACATTCGGCCTCATCATAGTTGTTTCGCCGGATAGCGATTTTGTAGAGTAGTTCATTGCATTGTGCCTGACCCATAAGATGGGAACACTGCTGATTGAGTTTTAGAGCGTCCAACACTGCATGACGGGCATGCTTCAGATTTCCATCCTGAAATTCGGCTTCCGCCATGAGTCGCATCGCATCGGCAACTCCCAAGGAATCGTCCATTTGTCGAAGAGATTTCATGGCTTCTTGTGCGAGTCGTCTACCGATGACAACGTCCCTTTTTCTTAAAAATAACTCGCTTTTGGCTAGCAGGATATTTCCGATGGATTGCAACCGTCCCAATTCTCGAGCGATTACAAGGGCACGATCCAGATAATCCTCAGCATCGTCCAGACGATTCATCTCAACAAATGTCAATCCAAGATTATGAATCGTTTCAGCAAAACCATTTCGATCTTTTGCCTGATCTCTACAGAACAAGGCTCGCTGGAATTCCATACAGCCGGCATCGGGCTGCCCTTTAATGCAATAGATGACTCCTAAATTATTGTAAATATGGCCTTCGAGGAGAGGCTCCCACATTACTTGTAAACATTCAATGGCTTTGTGTAGATACGTTTCAGCCTCCTCTAGACGACCCGTCTCTATCGAAATGACTCCGAGGTTGTTCAAGGCATGCGCTTCAAGTTCCGGAGAAAATCCATTCGAAGCCAATTGAGCTGCTTTTTGCTGAAATGTCACTGCCTGATCGAAGTTTCCTTTTCTACGATAGATATCACCAAGTTCTTCAAGTGACTGGATATGTAATTCCCGGTCACCGGATGCATCTGCCAGATTCAAAACTCGTTCATAGGCACGACCTGCTGTTTCGGGAAAGCCTCTCCGATCAGACCAGCGAGCGATTCGGACGAATGCCCGGATTTCACGAGCAGATCCGGATTTCCATTTACAGACATCAAGGAGATACTTCAGGCAGTCAAGAGTTTTATCGATGTCCTTCTGCTGATGAAGTTGTTCATCTTCAATCAACAAAACTTCCAATTCAAGGAGCAACCTGTCGAAATCCTCTACTGACCGTGCCGATACGTCTGATTTACAGTGATCAGCAAATCGCAAATGTAGATGGTTCCATCGGTTCATTAGTTACTCGGTTGCAATACAATTCCCTGAAGCGGCCTGTTATTCGTTGAGAGTGAATACCGGGAAAAATGATCGATCTGACCCCTGAAGCAGTGCTGTTCCCAACAATGAGTCATATGGCATGCGAGTCGCCAGGTGCCGGTAATCTCATCAAACCACGATAATCGAATCTGTTCAGGATCAATTCCTTCCAGGTTGAAATATCGGATCTCGATCTCCACCGGAACGTTGAATTGCATAGATGGGTAAAACTGGTAAATGTTCTCAAGCGTCCACCAGAACATGAAGTCACCGGTTACCTGTATATTGACAAGATCCTCCAGCGCACCAGGTGGGAAATTCAAATACCCCCATGGAAAATACACGTAACCGCCGGCTGGTCCGACAATCTTGGAAAAACTCTGGTGATTGGGATCTCCGGTCATCGAATCAACATTCACACTCACCACAGGTTCACCGTTGGGATGCTGGAAGATATTGTTGATCCAACCATATACTTCCATGACAGTACCATCATCACTACCGGACCTCTCGGTGCACCAATCCATCGACCGAATAAAGGCATTACCAAAGAAATGATCATTGATCATCGTCCCATGCACCATGACAGGATCGCCGGGATGAAGATTCCACAGATGGATGGGTACCATTGGGGAACCAATCGGAGCGTCCCAGAATTCGGCGTTCGGTACTACTGCAACATCCATCAGTTCGCCTTGAAACTCATTGGTCCAGACATGGAAGGATCGCATTTGCAAATCGATGGCACTGACCAAACCGAAGATACGTTCACCGCCATGCGGTGGTCCACCGACAAACCGGGGATACTGACTCACATCGGTGAATACGAATACGATCTCTGCCTCTATCAGATTCTCGAATGGTGAAATATGGCCTTCAACAAGAACCGCGTGATCGATTTCAAGATCATCGAAAAAGAACGGCTCCGGCAGATCCGGATCAACCGGTACGAACGGAGTATTATGATCCAGTTGCACTGTCCAGTCTTCATATGACGAGCGATAATATTCTGCACTGACAAGATTTGGAGCGAATGACAGTGGTTCGGACCTTTGCGCCTGAGCACCAACCATTGGAAGTAGCATGATGCAGACTATCAACGTTTTATGAAGCAGATCCATTTCAAATAGCCTCCTTTCGGGGAGCCTGACCAACTCCTTTGCAATTCCCATTCCAGAATAAATTACAAATATAATTACTTATTTCATAATATGTTAACAGGCTAGCAAATCTTGTATTCCTGCTTGATCGCATCATTCCTCCGTGTGATCTGTATTGATTCGGCGCAACAATCTCGACCGGGAGATCCCCAGTAGTCGGGCAGCCTCGCTACGATTACCCTCTGTTTTTTCAAGAACGCATTCGATCACATCACGCTGAATATCATCCATGCTCTTCCCATGTTCAGGAATGCCAATCATTATCTGAAAGCCCCCCCCATGGCCACTCGGTCCATCCTCTTCATCCATCCTGTTGTCCGGAACAAGCCCAAGGTCGGCATGACACCCAAGATCGTCTTCGTTAATTGTTCTGTCTTCACTCAGGATTACCGCTCTCTCTATGCAATGCTTCAATTCACGGATATTGCCATGCCAGGCTCCACTGATCAGGCATCGAATCGCTCTTTCCGTGAAACCGGCCGTCGAAATCCCATGCTCTCTCGAGTAGAAGTTTCTGAAATGTTCCGCCAATCGTACAACATCCTGACCCCGTTCCCTTAAAGGCGGTACCCAGACAGGAAAAACATTCAATCGATAATAAAGATCCTCTCTGAATTCTCCTTTAGTGACTTTTTCTTCTAGATTTACAGATGTACCCACGATAATACGGCAGTCAACCTGAATATCTGCTTCGCCGCCGACCCTTCGGAATCGTTTATCTTCAAGTACTTTTAGCAGTTTAACCTGAATTTCCGGTCTCAGATATCCAACCTCATCCAGAAACAGGGTTCCCCCATGGGACATTTCGAAGATGCCTCGCCGGCTTTTATGAGCATCCGTAAAAGCGCCTCGCTCATGACCGAACAGTTCCGCTTCGACAAGAGAATCCGGTATCGCCGTGCAGTTAATCTCAATGAAGGGCTTTTCAGATCGGGGACTCATCTGGTGCAGCATTTTTGCGACCAAACCCTTGCCTGTCCCGGTCTCTCCCCGAACGAGCACCATCAGTTTGTCCCTGGGAGCAATTTTGCGAATCAGTGACTTCAACGAAGTGACAGGAACAGATGTGCCGATGAGCATATCATCAAGATCCGGTACTGCCGTTATATCACTATTTGAAGCCGCTGTACGAGGGATGAACTGCATGATATTATCCAGGAGATTCTCTTTTTCGTCAGGAAGCGCGAAAAAGTTCGAATAGCCGAGAGATCCCAATTGTATCGCCGTGGAAGGATGAATTTTCTCTCCAACCAGAATGATTGTATTCTTATGAGCAATCCATTTTGGATCATGCAGTAAGGCGCGACGGTTTCGGGCTGTATAATCATCAATCCAGATCAGACATAATTCATCGCAATTGTCCGCTGGAAAGCCTTTTTGTTCAACCAGATCGCCATGATGAACAACGCGTAAAGGCTTGATCGGCTTCAGTGCCTGTACAAGCATTTCTTTTTGACGGGAATTGGCGACAATATGTACTTTAAATGACTTCAATCCGTAACCTCACAACGCGACGGGCACGGATAATGCAAAAAAAGGACCTGAACGGCATCTGTTCCGTCAGGTCCTAAATCAGGGGAAAATTAGGGTTGCTGTTAATGCTGAATACAGATGACTTCAGCCAAAATAAAATTCTCGTTGAGTTGGCCAATGACCAGAATATGCATTCCGACTTCGATATCACTGAAGGTCATAGGGCCCATGCCCCCCTGAATCTGCGTTTCATCGTTTGCCTGAACAGTAATTCGATCCGGATTATTGTCATGTCCTGCAATTATCTCGCATGTCATCGCATCAACATCGACCATGACAACCTCTCCAGCGACATGATCCTGCGGAGGATCCGGGGGGCCGGGTTCGTCTTCGACGGATACGAAGCGAGCAATGAAAAGATCCGAGTCATAACTGCCGACAACACGCACCTGCATGCCGGAATCTAAATCGCCGAATTCGAGCGGTTGATGATGACCCATGATATGAGTCATTTCGGTGACTTGAACGATGATATTTTCGGGAGAGTTCTCCGCCGAGGTTACTGAAAACTGCATGGCATCGGGAAACATCTCGACGATCGTTCCGATAACAAGATCTTCTTCATGAGGCGGGTTGACTGATTGAACCATTATATAAGTCGCCATGAAAAACTCGCCATCCCATTCACCGATGGCTGCCAGATGATCTCCAATCGTCACATCTTCAAGAGAGATAGGACCTTCAGAACTAACAATCTGAGTGTCCTCTGTAACCTGGATCACGGATTCACCGTGATGCTCACGCCCTTGAACGGTAATTGTTTGTTGTTCCAGATCAACGGCTATGACGTCACCGTCGAGATGATCTTCAGCCGGAGGTTGATGATGTTGTGATATATGTATTTCATGGGCTGTAAACACATCATTTTCGATGGCACCCATTGCAAATATCCGGGCTCCCAGTTCGATATCTTCAAAGGTAAGTATCCCCCCTTCTTCACCCATGATGATAGTTTGATGCGTAACCTGGATAAGGATATTCCGAGATCCATCCGGGCACTCGCGTGTTTGGACCAGCAATGTCATATCCTCTTCATTTTTCTCCATGACCCGACCGAAAATTTCCGTTGGAGAAAATTCTTCGCAAGCCACGAAGAAACTGCGAAGATCGCTCCAGGCATAGGGTTCACCACCATCTTTCGCAACCACACCAACTTGCCAGAAGTATTGACCATCCGGTATCAGGGACCAGATGATCCCGGGAACCGGAAGCGATGTTACCTGAGCGGGAAGAGTGACGGTAATGCGCATGCCATTCAGCATATCCAATGCGAATATGTATCCGCCGGAATTATCTACAAAGGGCAACCACTCAAAAACGGTCATCCCCTGGCAATCCACTGTTGTCCCGTTCTCCGGACTAATGAGTTCAACAGAAGGCGTGCTGTCGGTAACAGAAAATGTAAAATAGGTGAGATCACTAGTATTCAACTGGTTGTCCAACGCAAGCATACCGAGAGTGTATGTTGCACTCGAAACGGATTCGGGCATGGTGACGGTCTGTTCAAAACGGCTTAGATCGTTAAAGGATCTGGGGATCAACATGAGGAGTTGATCATCGGCCATTAAACCGACCTTGTCGATGTTGGAGAAGCCATCTGCATCCGCAACATCGGCATAGATGGTAAAGGCTTCACCCGGTTTCACTGACAGCGGATCAACCCCACACTGGATAATACGTGGTGCGTTGGCTGCGTGAAGCGAAGCAGTTGACAACAGAATAAGTGCCATGAAAATCAACAAGCGTTTCATCGTGTAACCTCCAAGGAAAAAATAGTGAAAGAACGTCCGACAGATATGGGTATAGCAAGCAGTATGCCAAGCCCGTGATTTTCCATAACTATATGATTTTTAATTATTTTTTTCGATTATCAGATTTTACGATATCTGACTGTCTTATTTCGATACACGTGTACCATCCGTATAACCTTTAACGGACGATATTGTGTTACAGATCGTCGATATTTCCGGGAAGTCATCGATAAACGCTTGAACCACAACAGGATCGTAGCGAATACCACTCCAGCCTATAATCAAGTCTCGCGCTTCCTCATGGGTCAAGGTTTCCTGGTAAGGTCGTGATGATGTCATGGCATCAAAAGTATCCGCGACTGCAACAATTCGTCCATAAATAGGGATATCCTTGCCGACAAGCCCCAGAGGATAGCCGGATCCATCCCATCTCTCATGATGATGGAGCATTCCGGGCAGCATATTCTGAAACATCGGCATATGCCGCATAATTTCCGCGCCCAGGACTGGATGCAGTTCCAGTGATTCTCTTTCTTCCGAGGTCAGGATGCCCGGTTTTTTTAGCAGCGATTCATTTACACCCAATTTCCCTATATCGTGCATTAACGCACTGATTTCCAGTTCATCAAGTTGCTCGGAACTCAATCCCATGCGTTTGCCGATGGCAACACTGATGACCTGAACACGGCGAGAATGTCCCTGTGTATATGGATCTTTTGCATCAATCGCTGCAACCAGGGAACTCACCGATCCCATAAAAAGTTTACGCATGTTCTGCGCATTCTGCTCCAGATCATTTGTATGTCTTGCTATCGCGTCAATCATACTGTTCAAGGTACGCGTCAGGTGCTGTAAATCTGTTGGACCGATTTCCTTGAACCTGTAACTAAAATCGCCTTTTGCGATGCGATCCAGCCCTTTCAGAATCATATTCAACGGTTTCGTAAAGCGGACGGCTATCAGAGCACCGATGGAGCCTGCAAGCAAGCCTATGAAGAACAATCCCAGAATTGTTGCAAGCGTCATTTTATTCATCAGGTCCTTGGCAGCATCCTCCATTTCAATCATGATTCCTACAGCATTGGCCGGTTTTTTCTGGAGAACCAGACCCCAATTCAACAGCTCAATCGAGCTCAATGTTCCACGGTGAAGAAGGTTATCCACTCCTTTATAAGTGAATGCTTTTTCCGTGATCCCTTTTTCTAGAAAATCCTTTACAATAGGCAAATAATTCAGATTGCTTGCCAAAGGAAAACCAACAATGTCAGATTTCAAGATCAGAAAGCCTTTATCATCAACAACATATATTGAGCCATCGAAGGTTTCACTGCGAGTTACCCAAGCGGCTGAAGGTAGAGCGACCAGGAATAAGTTTCGACTCTCTTCTAGATAAAAAGCAGGCATCGAAACCACGATCATGAATTCGGTGGATCCTGAGCGGGTAGCTATCGGAGACGAGACTTCCATGCCATGATCGCCAATCGATTTCAGTTGTAATTCGCCTTTCAGAGCTTTCTCATACAAGGCCTGCATTTCAGGACTACTGACCCCAACTTGAAGGCCACTAACAGAACCCAGCCACCGAATGTGTTCAAACTGATTGAGGTAAAAACGAATCAATTCCTGTCGATCCTCGAGTGGGATTTTCTCACTGTCCGCTAATCCTGATAACAACGAAATCTGTACTTCAAGATCACGGAAGAAAGAATTAAGTCTCTGCGCATACTTTCTAGTGGTGGCCACCTGTTCGACAACGAGTTGCCTGTCGAGTGTGCCCCTGTTGAATCCGATAAACGTGGTCAATAACGGAATAATATTGTAATAGTAAAGGCTGACGCTGAGAACCGTCAGGGGAATGATGGCAATAAGTACCATCGATAAAACAAACTGACGTCTCATATCATTTTGAAAAATCGGTTTGCTTCTTTTCGTCAAAGTCTCACTCACATTGTTCCTGGCCGAATCGTATCCAGCGCACAGATGACTTTGTTCCGGTTCTGCTTTTTAGCCATATAAAGAGCTTCATCAGCCAATTGAGCCATCCTGTCGAACGTGTCGGCATGTTGAGGAAATACAACCACTCCAAGACTAGCGGTGAGATGGATATTCAGACCCTGATCCTTGAGAAAAATCTGTGCTTCGATTGCACTTCTTATCGTTTCAGCGATCATCATGGTAGTTACTTTATCAGCACCGGGCAAAATCACCCAGAATTCATCGCCGCCGTATCGCCCAATTATAGCTGTTTCTTTAAGAATGGCCTTAAGCAATTTCCCGACTTCCTGAAGTACCGCTCGACCCCGTAAATGGCCGTATTTATCATTAACCAGTTTCAGGTAATCAAGATCGAGAAAAATGTAACCGAAAGTACTGCGGGTTTTTCCGGATTCTTCAATCAGTTTTTCCAGCCTGCGAATTAAACTATGCTGATTGTACAGACCACTCAATTCATCCTGTTCAACTATCGCGTGTAATTTTTCAAACATCATTGCATTATCCAAAGCAACGGCTGCGAGATCCAGAATAACCTGAACCCGTTCCATATCTCCAGGAGAGAATTGGGAGTCTACTTTATTGATGAACTCGATGGCTCCGATCTTTTTCTCATGTGTTTTTAATGGCATACACAGAATGGACTGTGAGATGAAACCACTATTATCGTCCACCGCCTTGAAGTGTCTGTGATCCTTTGAAGTGTCAGGAACAATCAACGGTTCTCCATTCTCGCAGACCCATCCCACAATTCCCTTGCCATGCGGCACTCTAATCCCAATTATTTGATCGGCTGCGCCCCCTTGAGCGGCTCTGAACACCAGGTCGCCGGTATCCATATCTCGCAAAGCAACAGACCAGGCTTCCGCATGAAGAAGTGATCCGGCAGCTTGAAGAATGCCGGTCAAAACTTCGTCCACCCGTAGTGAAGATGCCATAAACCGGCCAACAGTGACAAATGCCTGGTATGACGCCTCCAGAATTTCAAGACGAGCAGCCGCTTCGGTTTTTTTTCTATCCAACTTGCCATGACGGCGGACAGTCTCAATAACATCCCGAATTTTGAGAGGTTCAAGGGGAAGTGCGGCCACGCAATCAAGCCGTCGAACTAGATTCCACTGGTCAAACCCCAATTCTTCAGGAGGAAAAAACACAATGATGGGAACGGTCGGATATTTATCCCTGAAGGGTTCGGTGCGAAGCACCAGGGGATGGTCGGGGCGAGGCAGTACAGCCAACAGGGTTGTTGTCTGATTCGGAATCCGTGCCGGATAATAGTCTGTTGTTAAAACTTCATTTTCATACTGCAGATCGTTTAAAATACTCCGGCAGTCTTCCTGCCAGTCATCGACATCTGTAAGTACCGTAATGTAGTCGTCCATAAACGGCCTGCCTCCACCATCCACATTATGGTATTCATTTTACTCCTTGAAAACAACTTATTGCGCAGGTTCGTCCGTTAACCACTGAGTCACTAATTCCCTGCCATCTGTTTGAACATGTATCATTCCGTGAAGATCAGAGCGAAGAATATGGACTCCGGGTGAAGATAATCTGATGTTGCGCAATGCTGAAGCATGAGGATGATCAAAGCGGTTGTGTCGACCGCACGGTATCATGGCGATCAGCGGACTGACGGCACGAATGAAGGCTGGAGAACTCGAAGAGCCGCTTCCGTGATGCCCAACCTTCAACACCGGAGATTTCAGTGAGGAACCGTAAGACAACACTCCCGATTCCAGTTCCTTTTCTGCGTCACCAGGAAGCATGACTCTAAATCGGCCATATCGGATACCCAAAACAACCGATCTGTTGTTCTCGTTAAAGGGGAAATTCTGATATATTTGCCGTGATTCCAATGTTCTCACCTTGATTCCATTATCGTCGGCTATTGTCAACAGGTTCTGAAAATCCACTTGATCATGCATCGAATCCAATACCCAGAGTTCACTGGGTCTAAATGTCTTCATGACCGATTTCATTCCCAACTGGTGATCCGGGTGAGCATGAGTGATGACAACTGTGTTGATTTTGTCGATGCCGAGCGTTCTGACAGTCCTGACGACAATCTTCGAACCTATATCATACTCAGAATCAAGAATACCTCCGGCGTCGATCATACATAGGTGACCATCCGGGAATCGAATCAATATACAATCTCCGTTCCCAACATCTAGCATCCATATATCCATTTTCCCTAATTCATTTGAATGAAAACCAGGGATAATGAAAAGAAACAGAGGTACAAGCAAACAAGCCAGGATCGACCGTAACCCTCTGTGATCCTTCCAACTCAACAAACCGATACCGATCAGAGTCGTGACCGTTACACCCGGTGCTGGTGTCATGATGGGGATGGTGATCCACGGTAATGAGGATACCTGCGCTGCTCCTCTCATTAAAAAACCCAATAAAGTGGCATGGAGATTCATCAGTATGGCTCCCAGCAAGGGAATCGGATGAAAAAGCAGTGCAGCCAAACCGCAAATCAGAACAAGAGACGTCAAAGGAATCATGGGTAAGCCGACAATTGCTCCGAGAATACTGATTCTATTAAACCACATTGCCGAAACCGGAGTTGTCGCGCATTGTGCTGCCAAGGCAACGGCGATCGACTCGCCTACCCATCGACCCGGCAAACATTTCAGGCATTGTTTTAAACCCGGATACAGTAGGGCGATACCGAAGGTTGCAGCGAACGTTAACTGAAAGCCCGGATCATTAATCCATCCCGGCTTAAGGAACAATAACACAATGATGGAAATTGAAAGCGTATTAACCATTGATGACGGTCTGTGAAAAATGCCTGCGGTCATATGACACAACACGAGACACGCCGCTCGGACAACCGAAGGATTTCCGCCGGTAAATACTGCGTATACACCAATAATCAACATCAGAACGATATTTCGAGTGCGGATACCACATGGGCATCGTTTTAAAAGCCACGATACGATACCGGCGATCACGCCGACATGCAGACCTGATATGGCCAAAAGATGAACCAGACCTGCCTCCTGGAAGATTGTCTGCGTTTCAGGAGAAATCTCGTCACGCGTACCCAGTAGAAGTGCCTTGCTGATTGCTGACTTGTCAGTGCTATTGTTCGACCGGTCTCGCTCGGATCCCAGGGTTATTTCGTCCAGAGCGTCAACTGCGGTTATTCGCAGCCGTCCCAGCATTGTCATCAGAGAATTCTTCGTTTCGAAAAGTGTTATGAACTCCGGATCCCGAACGCTCCCCGTCAGGTAGATTCGGTTGTTCCGAAAATGTGCTTCCGGGTCAAAACAACCCGGATTTCGGAATCCTTCCGGTCTGGCAAGGTTTGTTTCGCATCGAATTCCCATTCCAGGAAGGAATTTCCCGTCTGCTCGAAGAACGTACCATGCATCCTGACTAAAATTGAGCCGGATGCGGCCGGACCTTTGCTCCAGATATCCCTTTTGTGTCTCAACGCCTGCCACATCGACGTCCACGCGGCCACCCGTCCGGGTTGTAACCGGAAACGAGGCAATCTCACCCACGACGGCCACTTCGCCCACCGGTGGGAACGCAGCAACATGATCCTTAGGGAGCATATGTATTTGCACGTGATGCCACAACATGGATGCTATCCCAAGGGCCAAAAAGGAAAAAATCATGGCAATCCGTGGATAATGTGATTTGCTCAAACCGATTGTCAGCAGAGCTGCGCAGACAGATAGCCATGCATATATCGCGACCGATTGTGTTTCCATTATTCGATTTGAAGCAATCATACCGGTTATCACACTGATTGCAGGGATGAAAAGCGATCCATGATCAGATCGATTAGCAGTCACCGACATAAATCCATTTCCTTACTGCCTCAATATCTTCACGGCGAACACCGGTTCGACGAATGAAATCGTCCACATCGAGAAAGCGACCGCGTTGGCTTCTCTCGAGTACTATCCGAACCGCAGCTGATGGACCGATACCTTTGATTGTCTGAAGCAGAGATTCATCAGCCGTATTCAGATCAAGTTTGTCTGGAAGAAACAGATAGTGATCGATTGAATAGGATATGCTCTGATACTTCCCAGAGAAGATGGTTTGAGGAATAGTTCGGGTGTTTGGTGCAGGCAAAGGTTCCAGAACCATTCTGATCGACGAAGACATGTCGGATGACGACGAACTGAAGATTCGGTTTTTGTGTGTGCACAATGCGAACAGATTCAACCAAAAAGTAATGAGGGCAGCGAAGAGGCAGATTTTTCTTTGCATAACTACCTTTTTGTAAAATATATTTACTATTTTAACGTTTATTAAATTTTTGTCAAACCCGAACAGACCAAGACTAGTTTATGCTGTTGACCCTCTCGATCAGTTTACGTATTCTTTGGAGCGTTCCGGATTCTCAGGAGGATAGACAGTGCGTACACTTTCGATCATCATTCCCATTTACAATGAAGCAGCAACTCTGAACGACATTATCGACAAAGTTTTAAATGTAAATCTGTCTGAACTTAATTTCCGTAAAGAGTTAATAGCTGTTGATGATGCCTCAGATGATGACTCCTGGAAACTGATCGAGTCCCGCCGCGGAGATATCGATCATATTGCAAAGCATGATGTGAATCGAGGGAAAGGTGCAGCAATCAGGACCGGCCTGACATTAGCCACAGGCGAGTATATAATCGTACAAGATGCCGATCTGGAATATGATCCGGATGAATATATCAATCTGCTTAATCCAATTATCAAAGGAAAAGCAGATGTTGTTTATGGGTCGCGATTCACCGGCGAACGCCGGAACATGTTCCTTCATCACTGGGTCGGGAACCGTTTTCTGACACTGGTTACCAATATTTTATACGGCACAACTTTGTCGGACATGGAAACCTGCTACAAGCTATTCTCCAGGAAAGCACTGGAAGGTATCCGAATCCGTTCGGACCGGTTTAATTTTGAACCGGAGATCACTGCCAAGATTCTAAAAAAAGGTATTCGCATATATGAAACGCCCATATCATACACCGGGCGGGAGTACTCAGAAGGTAAGAAGATAACATGGCGGGACGGTTTTTCCGCCTTATGGACAATACTCAAGTATCGTTTTGTTGATTAAAATGGCGAAAAGCCCTCAATCTGAAGGAGACGAAAATGCGTTTGGAGTATAATGTGAAGAAGTTATTTTTAGATGCGTTTGCCCCTCAACCTGGTGAAGTAATGACATTCGTCACCGATTTCCCCGCTGATGCTTTAAAAGCATCTGATGAAACAAAGCACCGTAAAGAAATGACTGAAGTATGGCATGCAGCTGCGAAAGAACTGGCGGCTGTCATTGGCTTCAAAGTTGGTTCGATCGTTTACATCGATCTTCGAAATCCAGCACCCGGCGACGCATTCGATGCCGATGGTATGATTGATGGCCAACCAGTCGATCTGAAAGCTGTAATGGACAGCTGGCGAGACAGAGACATCATCATAGCCATCACCGGCCCTTCAATCACCGGTGAACTCGTTCGCCGACTTGGCCAGAACTTCCGGTTCGGATCAGCTCCCGGCGTTCATGCTCACTTCGAAGGTTTTAAGGCAGACTATTCGAAAATTCCTCTTCGCTTTGAAATCCTTGTCTCCCGCATGGCTAAAGCCGTCGCCGCTCATTTCACGTTCCGCCTGGACGAGATGGTCTGGCAGTGCTCCCTGGATCTGCGAGGGCAGAGGTATCAATTCTGCGAGAACGGTTCTGCCATGCGTCCCGGCGAATTCATCAATATCCCTTCAGGCTGTGCCAACATTCCACCCTATCCCGGACTGCCGGGAGACAGCCGGGGAGAAAGCAGGACCAGCGGTGAAATACCTGCTCTGATCGAGGATGAACTGGTCGTTTATCGGATCGAAAAAAATCGGATCGTGGAGATCATGGGATCCGGCGAACATGCAGAGAAGGAACGAATGGCCATTCTGAAGGGAGATCCTGCCACAGCCGTTGTAACGAAACTCGGTCTGGGAGTCAACGATGAAGCCCGTTGCAACGGCACGCATGTTGGCGACGAAAAGACGATGGGGATGCACTGGGGGTATGGTCCAAAGAAGAAATTTCCCGATACAATCTGGGCGGAACACCCTGTTCAAATGGATATGGATTTCGAATATCCAGACGGCAGTTTCGAACCGATCTTCCGAAATTCCTTTTATACATCGAACCTCGGTGAACTGTTTTAGATCATCCCCATGACAATTCTTAGAGAGCACCTGATTTTGGATGGCAGCTGATACATCTATCGGATGCATTGAATCGGGGCAATATTAGAGATCGATCTCCCGCCCGTGACCGGGCGGGAGTTTTTTCGGTGTACTACGTATTCACCGGGCGCGACAATCCTGTTGCCATTCCATGTTTCGGAAGACTATAGTCCGGATTCGGATAGCGCCGATATGGGCGGGAGATGATATCATTGAATCAGAAACGTAAAAACGAACATATTCGCAACATAGCAATTATCGCGCATGTCGATCATGGCAAGACCACGCTGGTTGATGCGATGCTTAAACAGAGCCATCTATTCAGACCTGGCCAAGCCGTCGAAGATCGTATTATGGATTCGATGGATCTGGAGCGGGAACGCGGAATTACAATAGCTGCTAAAAACTGTTCGATCATGTTGAATGGAGTCAAGATCAACATCATAGATACACCAGGGCACGCTGATTTCGGTGGTGAAGTGGAACGTGCATTATCCATGGTGGATGGCGCAATTTTACTCGTGGATGCATCTGAAGGTCCCCTGCCCCAGACCCGGTTTGTTCTTCAGAAGACGATCGAAAACGGACTGGGTGTTGTTGTTGTCATCAATAAAATAGACCGGAAGGATGCCCGGCCGGATCAGGTTCTCGATGAAGTTTACGATCTCTTTATCGATCTCGGTGCGAACGATGATCAGCTCGATTTCCCCTGTCTGTATGCGGTCGGTCGCGATGGTCTCGCCATGAAATCACCTGCGGACAAGTCAACGGATCTATCTCTACTGTTCGATACCATTTTACAGAAAATGCCGGTTCCGGAATCCGACCCGGATGAACCGTTCCAGATGCTGGTGTCCGACCTCGGGTATTCGGACTATCTCGGCAGACTCGCCATCGGGCGGGTATTCAATGGATCAGCACACGCCAACGATTCACTGGTGTGCGTCAACGAACGCAATGAATCAACACCACTGAAAATCACATCTCTTCAAACCTATAACGGTTTGAATCTGAAGGAAGCGGACACTGTCAATGCAGGTGAGATCATCGTTTTGAGTGGCATCAAGGATGTCAAAATCGGCGATACGATCTGCACGGCACAACGCCCGAAGGCCATGAAACGCCTGAGTGTCGGCGAGCCGACGATCGCTACCGAATTCCGGATCAACACCTCACCATTGAATGGCCGCGAAGGCACAATTCTGCAATCCGGCAAACTGCGTGAACGACTCCATCGCGAGACACTGAAGAATGTCTCGATCCGCCTGGAGGAATCGGTGGATAAGGATACATTCATTGTGAAAGGCCGGGGTGATTTTCAGATGGTTATCCTGATTGAGATGCTACGCCGGGAGGGCTTCGAGCTGAGTGTCGGCAGACCCCAGGTCATATTCCGGCACGAAGATGGCAATCTCCTGGAGCCAATTGAAAATCTTTTTGTCGACTGTGCCGAAACATTCCTCGGTATCGTGACCGAAAAATTGTCAATCAGGAAGGGTCGTCTTACAAACCTTGTCAACAACGGCCTCGGACGCGTCAGAGCCGAGTTCTCTATCCCGTCACGGTCCCTGATTGGTTACCGAGGGGAATTTCTAACGGATACCAAGGGAACAGGTCTGTTGAATTCACTGTTTGCCGGTTACGAACCATTTCGTGGGGAGTTTCCGTTGCGTTTCACCGGATCCATCGTCGCCGATCGTCCGGGTTCAGCGACATCCTATGCACTGTTTCACCTGGAGCCCCGCGGCCAGTTATTCGTTGTTCCGGGCGATCCGGTTTATGAAGGCATGATCATCGGGGAGCACAACAAGGATATAGAACTCAACGTCAACGCAACCCGTGAGAAGAAACTGACGAACATGAGAGCAGCCGGGAAGGATGATAGCCTCGTGTTGTCACCGGTTCGACCGATGACTCTTGAGAAAGCCATCAGTTTTATCAAGGATGATGAGCTGGTCGAAGTCACGCCAAAATCAATCCGTCTGCGAAAGCGGGAGTTATCGGCTACCAAACGGCATCAAACCCGGGCCCAGGAATTTATTGCATAAAAAAGGCTCCTCGTTTGCAGAGGAGCCTTTCAGCATCACACTATCAAAAAGTCTTTACAGCGGATCCACGCAACTGGCAGTTCCAAGAGCCGTCATGAAGATCTGTTGTGCATCACCTGCGGTGACATCCAGATCCCCGTTGCAATCAGCGGCACATTCTTCTTCTTCGGTTGGAGTGATCAATCCCAGGGCAATCTGGAATGCCATCTGTGCATCACCCGCCGTAATATCGCCACTCAGGTTGACATCACCATTATTGATGCATTCTTCCGGTGTGGAAGTCGGTGGGGGTGTCGGAGTGAATGTCGGTCCGGGTGTCGGAGTCGCTTCTTCACAGGGACTTTCGAAAGACACCATGACATCGTCGATGTTCCATCCACAGTAGACAACCGAGGAATCGCTAGCACCCATGACCCACCTGATCTTGACATCCGATGAGCCGGCTGCCACTGCGGAGATATTGTATTCCGCGTAAGACCAGCTGCTGGGTTGCGAACTGGATCCGGTATGATCCCAAATTGTAGTCCATGTGGAGCCGCCGTTGGCGGATACTCGCACGGAGGCATGATCCCATGTAGCACTTTCTACACCCAGCCAGTAATAATAGCTCAAAATGACTTCCGATGCCTGACTGCAGTCGATGGACTGAGTAGTACAGAATGTCTCGGGCATATTGTTGGTATAAGAGCCGTTCAGGTTGTAGCCAACGACGTTTGAGCCGGTATAGCCGCTGGACGGATCGCCCGAGTTTCCTGTCGGGACGCCCCATGCCCACTGGTTTTCATAAGTCCAGTTCGGATTGGTATCCATGTTTGCACTGAGATAAACAACCAATTCATAGGTTTGGGCACCATAATGAGCGCCGCCGTTGTTATCGAGTGCGATATTCCCGGCCTGGTCTTCAGCCAGGACATCGAAGTAGTAGAATGTGCACGGGTCGAGATTGTCAATGGTCATGCTGTGGCTTGTTGTCAACGCCTCATCTCTGATCTCCTCAATTGGACCGGTGCTCCAGTAGTTGATGATCGATCGCGCCATTTCATTCGTCTGCCAACTGACCGTGAACGATGTCGAATCGATATGGGTGATGCTCACGCCGCTGATCGATGGCAATTGTCCGTCTACCGTTGCGTTAACGGTTGCATCCAGGCTGGGATACCAGACACTGATGGTTGAACCGTCCGCAACCGATATGGCTCCATCACCATGTACCGGTGAGTTCGACGTAGTCAGAAATGTCCCTTCGAACTGGCCGGTGGAAACCTCGCTCAATGTCAGGTATTCCCATGACGGTTCAACTGAACTCTGAATCTGCACATCCACTGATCCCGATGCGGTTCTATCCCGAACAGTGATGATCATCGAATCATTCGGCTGATACATTGCTTTATCCAGATAGACTCCGGCAAGTGCAGTGTAACAGGCATACGCATCGATCAGACCCCATCCCCAGACATGATTTGGAATCGTAGTTGCCGCATTGATACCCTGGCAGGTCTGGTTCCAGTACCCGGCACCGCCAGCTTGAGTATACGCGTTATCGAGAATGATCTGGCGGGTTGTATCGATATCACCGATCAAACTCGGGGCCGCCGACCAGAGTAATGCGACAACGGCGCAGGTGTGAGGTCCGGCCATTGAGGTACCACCCCATCCACCTTCATAACCGCTACCGGGGACGCTTGAACGGACATCATAGCCGGGAGCCACGATTTCCGGTTTGATGAAGTTCGGAGCACCCGGAATGCCACTGGCAGCCGGACCACGACTCGAACCCCAGTAAGTCCAGGACTCACTGACGATCCGGTTCTGAACATCGCTGGCGCCAGTGGTCAACACTTCTGGATAATCGCCAGGGGAGCGCAATGATTCGCAATCATCACCCTCGTTGCCGGCGGAGAATTCCATGAACACACCCGCTGCCTGCAGGGCATTGAGATCCGGGGCATATTGATAATCGCCGCCGCCAATGGGCCAACCCCAGGAATTATTGACAACATCAGGCGCCATGGCCGGAACGCCCTGTGCAGGTGTTTCGCCATACCGATAAGGAGCCAGAAACCACTCGAAACATTCATGGAATCCCGCATCATCTTCCAGCGGACCACAGGCAATCCATTTCGCTCCCGGAGCCCCGCCTACCTGATTGCCGGCACCGTCGTCGCCAACCATCGTTCCCATGGTGTGTGTGCCATGCTCATCAGTATCGCAGGGAACCGCGCCGCAGGAGGAACCGACATCATGCCAGTTATACGCATGATCTGCCGTAGTGCCGTTCCAGCCACGGTAGTGATTTTTCAAAGCCGGATGATCCCAGTCAACACCTGTGTCAAGGTTCGCCACAACGATTCCTTCTCCTGTCACACCTTCAGCCCACACATCCGTTATACCGATATGCGACAGGTTCCATTCCGGAGCGTTAGGCGGTGTATTTGCATCGTATGCCATCGGTTGATCGTTTTTGAATTCAAATGGATTATTCGCCCGTATCTTGGCTACATTGACATTATTGACCGCACTCAACAGCATATCCGGAGTTGCTTCACGGACCAGAATCATATTCTGGATATAGTACTGCTGGATGCCCGGGAGAGACAGATTCAGTTCGCTGATCACCTGGGGTTGAGTTCTCTCGGCAACTTCTTTCAGCTGGTGATAAACATACTGCCCCTTATCCTTTTTGTTTCGGATACCTTTGGCACCCGACAGATCAGCCTGTTCGGACAATACTATGAACAGGCTGGATGTTCCTTTCGACTGCATCTCCTGCAGAATCGAATCCGGAACTTTCTTAAGTGACTGGACCGCTACTTCACCACCCCAGAATTCGGGATCGGCAACAGCACCGGCCGGCGGTACCACCGATGCCATTATTAATATCAGAAGAGAAAGTTTGAATATTTTTGTGATCATCAGAATGAAACCTCCTTAGGTGAAAGATACAAAAACAATACCAGCGGGAATGACTGCAATTCTCATTCCCGCTGGTCATTATCGCGAAATCGTCTTATCTGCCGGAAGACCGGATACGATCCTTCAAACAGTTGTCGTTCCCCTTAGATCGGACTCCGTCAGGGTTTGATATCATCAGCCACCCTCAAAATCCTGACCGGAACGAGTTGGTCACGGATGGCAGTCTCTACCGGGCCCGTGATGACCAATGTCGCCAGTGTACCGCCGACACCCTCCGGAATCACGGGGTCATAAGTGCCGTCATTGTAAGCTCCGATACGAATCCTGTCCGGAGCAGGATCATTGCAGCCGAACTGCACCCATTGAGGATTGAGATCCCCTGTGAAGCATTCGACCAGTGTGAATCGGGAATCCAGAGATAACTCGATCCAGAAAGCATCAATCTCTCTGTGATCGGTATCAAGTGTAATGGCGATTTCGATCGTGTTCTGATCAGCCTCCACATAATCAAGGGAGACAGGAATCTCGTGGTTCACAATCGGCAAGTGACTCAATCGAGGCGGGGCGTCTTTCACGCGATCCATTGGATCAGCGCAGGATGTCATACCAAGAGCTGTCATGAATATCTGCTGCGCGTCGCCTGCCGTTATTTCCCCGTTGGCATTGCAGTCCGCAGCACAGGCTTCCTCTTCGGTCGGAGTAATGACACCGAGTGCGCACATAAATGCCATCTGGGCATCGCCGGCTGTAATTTCGCCATCGAAGTTGCAATCACCGTGATGTACGCACGGATTGCCGAAGCTGTCGGCCCAGACTTCCACGTCATCGACATTCCATCCACAATAGACGACAGACGAATCCGTCGTTCCCATGACCCATCTCAGGTATACGGTCGGCTGATTGTCGGCCACTGCGGAAATATCATAGACCATCGTCTGCCAGCTGGTATCGGTAAAAGAACTTCCCGAATGATCCCAGATCGTCGTCCAACTCGTTCCGTTATTGGAGACGCGGAATGAAGCGTGATCCCACGTGCTGGATTCGACACCGAGCCATCGCATAAACCGGACTTCAACATTCTCAAGGCTGGAGCAATCGATCGCAGTCGTCGTCAGATTGGTTTCCGGCATGCTGTTCGTATAGGATCCGGACAGGTTGTACCCATAGACACTCGTACCGGTATATCCGCTTGACGGGTCACCTGACGCACCCTGCGGAACACCCCAGGCCCACTGGCTTTCTGTCGTCCAGCCGGGATTGGTGTCCATGTTCCAATAATACCTCTGGATGAAATTCGAACCGGTGATCTCGATCTCGAACGTCAATTCCGCTTCCGCTTCGTTGGATTGAATATCCAGCGTTACTGTCACGACCGTTGGATCGGGAGTAAATCCCGCCGCCTGAATCGAGAAGTGAGGTGTGATGGATCCTCCGCTGCCACCGCCGACAATGTCGTTGAAATCCGCTTCATCATCATTGATGAACAGGTATGCGGGTGAATCGCTGTTAATCGTTCCGGTCACACCGGTGATCCCCATTGATCCGCCGTTCAGCAGTTCGATAGCCAGTGTCGCCGTTTCGCCGGGATCCAGGATTCCGTCGTGATCGCCCCCATCCGTTATCGTGATTGTGCCAATCGACAAGTCCGGACCTGCTACCGTCTCGGTGAACGTGAATGAACCGTTGCCTGCGCTGCTGAAGTAGGTCACGGTAAATGAAATCGTCTCGCCATTGGTTGCGGCAGCGGAGACATCGAATGCGAACGGCGTCAGGGTCTGGCCTTGACCGCCGGCGGGAATATCCGGGAACAATGCGCTGTCCTGGGTGACTGTGACATGCGGATTCGTCGTTGACAGATACCCGGTGATGCCGGTTCCGGCGATTCCCACATTCTCCACCGTCACATCTAGAAGAATGGTCTCCATTGGATTGATCATTCCGTCATTGTTTCCGGCGCTGTCGTCAATCGCGTGATCGGCATGCGTCAACACAACCTGTGGATTGTCGGACGACGCCCAAAGTTCGATATCATCAAGATTCCAGCCGCAGTAAACAACCGAACCGTCGGTTGTTCCCATCACCCATCGCAGGTATACCGCTGCCTGCCCATCGGCGATGCCCGAGATATCATAGCTCATCGCCTGCCAGCTCGGATCTGTGAAACTGCTGCCGGTGTGGTCCCAGATGGTGGTCCATGTCGACCCATTATTGGACACCCGGAAGGACGCGTGATCATAACTGCTGGATTCAACACCCAGCCAGCGCATAAAACGGACTTCCACATCGGATAAATTAGCACAATTGATCGGTGTGGATGTCAGACTTGTTTCCGACATGTCGTTGGCATAGGCACCCGCTAGATTATAACCATAGACATTGGCGCCGGAAAAACCACTCGACGGATCGCCGCCGGCTCCCTGCGGGATTCCCCAAGCCCACTGACCTTCCGTAGTCCAACCCGGGTTGTCGTCCATATCCCACAACTGACGCCTTACAAAAGTCGATGTTGTGATTTCAACATCAAACGGCAGGATTTTATGATGTGCATACGCCTCGATTTCCAGATAGAACGTGACAATCATGTGATCCGGAGTGCTCTGCAGGGATGAAACCGTGAAGTGCGGATCAATGCTCGATACCGTCTGACCCGGATTCATATCCGGAAATCCCGCCCACCCTTGGTCGATGGTAATATATTCCGGATGGTTGCAGGTCAGAGTTCCAGTTATATCCTGAGCCGCCAGGCGACCCTGATTAATCAGGGACACAGTCATTTGAACGGTCTCACCCGGATCGAAAATGCCGTCACCATCGCCACGCGTGTTCCAGTCGATGATACCGCAGGAGTCGAAACAGGCATTTGCTGCAACGATTTCCTCCATGAACATCGTCTGCGCCGTGGTTCCGCCGGCGGTCCATTCCACAACAAACGGAACAGTATCACCATCGATGGCAGTGTCGTTCACAGAGAATTGATAGTCGGTCAGACTCGTTCCATTGCCTCCCTGAAGAATGTTTGGAAAATTCGCCGAAGGAACCGTCACAGTGACGCCGGTATAATCTGTTGAAAGAACGGCGCTGACACCCATCGCATCCAGTCCGACATTGCGTAGCGTCACCAGCATCGCGATAGTCTCCAGCGGATTGATCATGCCGTCACCGTTGCCGGCACTGTCATCGATCTCGTGCGAGTGATGAAGCAGGATCGGAACGTTGCACGGCGCTGCGTAAGATATTTCCACATTGTCGATATTCCAGCCTCCCACCGAACCGGTGCTGGCAGGACCCATCGTCCAACGGATATAGACGGCCGGCTGGCCGTCGGCATATTCAGAAATATCGTATTCATAGCGGGTCCAAGCGTAATCGTAAAGATTGGAATTGGGGTTCGTGTAGATCGTATGCCAGGTGTTGCCGTCGTTGGATACGAGAATATAGGCTTCATCGTAGCCGTGTTCATCCACATCCAGCCACTGGTAAAAGCTGAATCGCACACCGAACGCGGCGGAGCAATCCAGGGCCGGTGTTGTCAGGTGGTAGGGCGTTGAACCGCCGGCGTAAGCGCCGTTGAGGTTCGTGCCGTAGACGTTCGGGCCGTCAAAACCGGAGGTCGGATCGGCTCCCGGGCCGGACGGCTGCCCCGTCGGCTGCCCGAACTGCCAGTCTCCCCCGCTGATCGTCCAGTTGGGGTTCGTGTCCATGTTTTCCTGGAGCACATAGATGCGCACCATTGTTGTAAACGCGTAGTTCAAGCCGCCGTTGTCATCCTCGGTCGTATTGCCGGCGCCATCGGCGGAGCGGACAAAAAGCACGTAATCCATGCACTGCTGGAGTCCGGTGATTGTCACCGAATGAGACGTCCGCAATCCCTCGACGGACGTTTCGGTATCCGGAGTCGACAAACCGTAGATAACGGTGCCCGTGCAGGGCTCGTCGGTCGTCCAGGTAATAGTCGCCGATGTATCATCGTGGAACGCGATGGTGACATTACTGATAACCGGGTATGTATCGTCCACAACCGCCGTATCGGTAACCGGGATGTTGACTCCGCCGAAACCTGTCGAAGCATCGATATAGGTTCCAGTGATCACATCATCCGGTGAAGCGTCTATATAGCCGTTTCCGGGAGCCGCCGCGCTGTCCCGGATATCGATCGATTCCTGGAAAACACCGGTATTCGGACCGGTTTCCGTCAGCAGGAGTGTTTCGGAATCACCGTTGTCGACGGTCAATACGATGGAAATTGAATCCGCCGTATACGGATCGATGTTCAGATCAACATCCTGGACCGTGCAGACCACGGTGCCGTCCGAAGCATACGCAGGCTGATCGAAATTGAACTGCCCGCGGGTCGTAACCCGTCCAAACAGTGGGGTTTGCGGGCATCCCAACAGATTGACCTCATAGCATGTCCAGCGGTTGGCTTTGTAGTTCATGCACCAGATATTATCTTCCTTCGAATCGGCATTCATGCGTCCCAATTCCCGGATATCCTCCGTGAAAAAGGCATCGTGGAACTGGCGATGGAAGTATTGACCCGGGCCGTCGGTGCAGCCTATTTCGCCCCAACCATAGCGACCATTCATGAAAACTGCGAACGCGCCGCCTGCATTCCAGGAGAAGTTTTCGGCGATGCAGTCAGTGGTATCGAAAGCTCCGGCGTAACAACCCTGGGAGTAAACCAGGAATGGCCGGCTGTTGGTAAGGCTTTGAACATTCGAGATACTGAGCAGCATGACCGTTGTTTCATTGGCATGACCGAGGTGATTGATCCAGTGGACATTATTGGAGTTCATTTTGGGTACCAGCTGGCTGCTGCTCCAGGATGTTTCCCGTTCATAGAGGTGATCGATGGCCCAACCGGAGGGATAACCCGGGGTGCTGTATCCCCAAAGATCCGATCCGTACCAGAGTTCATCCATATAGTCTCCACCATAAGTCTGAGGCCACAGATATTCACCCAGCAGCAATGCATTGTCCGCCCAGTCGGCCTGATAATCATCCGTTTCGTAAGCAATTATTTTGGCAACGAAATTCCGGAGCTGCGTCGCCGAATCCACTGAGCCTCGCCCGATGAACAATTCCGCGAGGACATCGGGTTCCGTACCGCCGGGGCCGTCGTCAACTTCTCCGTAACGACTGTTGCCGTTGCTGTTCCAGTTGCCATCCAGGCATCCGAAATACATATCGGTTGGAACGGTATTGTCTTCATGACCCTCAGCAGTCGCGTAGCAGCCACGGGTCGGCACGATCGCCTGATCACCCCCGAGCAGGATGTATTCGGTATTCCAGTTTTCATATGCATCCATGCAGAAATTGCGGATTTTATCCTGGTTGTCGACACCGGTGTATTCTGCATAGATATCCTCGATCGGTTTAATGGTTCCACTGATACCACGGGTTGACTTGAAGGCAAGCAGATCCTGGAAATTATTCGGTCCCGGGGTGTTGATCAGGGTGTTGTTTGAAATGATGACATATTGATAGACATCGCGACTCAGAAGTGATTGAGTCTGCACCGGTTCGGCCTTATAGCACGAAGCTAATTCCGGATTCTCGACTTTTCCTGTGATCCAGTCCAAATCCGATACAAGACCCCGGCATCGGACCCGGTCGGAACGTGTGTCGGCGACAGCGGTGTCTATGATGATATGAGCATTCCGGGCAGCCCGGAGAGTGCCTTGTGAAGGCACATAGCGAACCGGAAACACATTGAAGGTAACCAGCTGGTAACCTTTACTCCAGAAAATCCGGGGTTCCGAACAATCAACAGAAGGAAATGGAGAATCACTCCGGTAGATAACCGGATCGGGAGCCGTTATCTGCAGCGCCTGCGGCTCGCTCAACGGATAGCAATGTTGCCCTGGAGCCAATGTAACGGTACCTGGTAGATCGTACCAACCGTCAAAGATGACGGCAACATTCTGAAGAATCTCATTTTGAGGAAGCAGGAGTGTAACCGGTCGGAACGGAACCTGTGGTTCTCCGGGATTCGCCATCAGTGGAGAATCAGGCATATTAATTTTTGTGTAAGTGACCGGGGGAGAATTCCCCTGTTGCCCGATATGCCATTCCGTCAGTGTGGGAGTGTTAAAGCTGACAGAATGTTCGATACGGGCTGCACCAAGAGGTGAACAGACCACAATCGGAATGATCATGAAGAATAACCAGCGATTCATTATATTACCTCCTCCGAGAAAAGATTGAGCGGCATTTAGGCATACCACTCCCTGAAACAATACCAGCATTCGCCATTGAAGCAAGGACTGTACCCGACCGTCAGAAATCGATGCTGAGCAAAAATCTGGTAGAATCTTGACAGACCATGGAGTCAGCTTTTACGGCTTGGCGGATGATGATTGCATGCTCCTGTGGAGCCGGTTTTAAAAAACGAACCTGGATATGAAGAGGAATTAAATGTACGAAGATTTATCTGGAGATCGCATGTGAGGTCTGCAAAAAGCAATATAAAGTCAGATTCTGCCGATCGAGACTGATTAATCTGCTTTGTGTTTGCCGTCCCATCCAATGACCCGCCAGACAGGCTGCCATTTAGTATGTCTGTCCGATTCCCGGTAACAACTGACATCCGCCGGAGTATTTAAGTTGGCATACCACGCTGTGTCCAATGCAACCACGAACTGAGTCCTGTGGAGTGGAAACAAAGCCAATACTTTGCGCGTTCCTTCCGTCAGCAGGTGTTCCGCTGTAGCGCTGACAATGCGATCGTAAGCGCCGTATAGTGTTTCCGGTCTGTCCGGGGTCAACATCGGCACCGCGATCTCATTATCTTCCAGGCAGGAAAGCAATTTACGCATCAATGGAAGATCAACATCCGGTATATCGCACGCAATGACAAAGTTCACTCGACAATTCGAAGCGGAAAGAGCTGCAGCGATCCCGGCAAGCGGGCCACTGTCGGGAATGGTATCATGAACGCATCGCACACCGGGAACCGGTGGTGATTGACCTTCTGCAGAAGAAAAAAAAACTTCGTCGAAATACGGGACAAGGTTGCTATAAAGGCGTTGGGCGGCTGGAACACCATCAATCGGAAGCAGAGATTTATATATTCCCATGCGGCTGCTTTTTCCACCGATCAGGATCACTGCAGCTGCGGGTTCCGGACGTGCACCAGTCAGCCAGACCATGTGCCTGACGACCGGCTTGTCAACATTCAGCCTTTCAGCAATTGCTTTAACTTGTGAGTCATTAATACGCATACCGCTGATAACATCAGCTTTCGATCGAGCCATTACCGCTGATGGCTTTGCAGGGGCGTCGTCAAGATAGAGGCACACATCCGGTGTTATCTCACGCAATATTGAATTGCTCTCGATGATAAGAATCTGTTCCTTATCACCCTTCTCGACGATGTATTGAAACGTTGTTCCGATCGGATAGTACTCAGGTCCATCCATTTTCTGTTGACTGCTGCCGATTTTAACATAGCGGGATCCTGGTAAAAGAGCCATCAATTCGAAAGCCAACGAGGTTTTACCTACCCGGGATCGGGCTCCAGCAATAACAATAGTTTTCATTCAGCAATTCCATTACTGCGTTTTAAGTGACTGAAGCGGACAATTGATCCGCTAACCACGTATGATGCCGGGCTTAACTGTCCAATGCAAGCCCTTATTCCACCGTCAAGCGCTAGATAAAGCACTGTTGATTTTTCTCTCACCTTGACTCAGGTCTATAACAAGCAGTCTTCTGATCATCATTTTTCCAGATGTTGAATCCATCACGCGTACCCTTGCCGCATACGGAATATCCTGCAATAATTATCCACAGCTGAACTCAGTGTCTAATTCGGGAGTCTCCGGCAGTTGAATATGATGCACACGAACAAAACAACCCTGTATTCATCCATAAGATTCTTGTCTGCGATCTCATCACTCTCTGGAACAATTGTAAGTATCCTGTTTTTTGCAATCATCACATCGAGATCGATAACATTCGCTGAATATACAGCATTTTCGGGTAATTTTTCACCATCGGGCAGTGACTCAATGAATAGCGATCCGGTTCATTCCATCATACACTCCAAAGACGGATCCGTCATGGTCTACATTCCACCGGGACCATTTATTATGGGAAACAACAAAGGCTGGCCCGAGGAGCGTCCGGAGCATATTGTCGACCTGCCGGGATATTACATAGACCGTTTCGAAGTGACGATCGAGATGTTTCGTCGTTTTGCCGAATCACCGGATTTCACAAATCCCGACCTCTGGCGGGAAGGTGACATACGCCGGATGATGTTTGTGGGCGAATACACGCGAAAGGACTGGTCCCTGTATGACGGATTGAGTGGAGATACGGCCATGTTTGATGTCCGGTTCCCCGAGGCCGAGGCGTACTGCCGCTGGGCCGGCAAGCTCCTGCCGACGCCGCAGCAGTGGGAAAAGGCCGCCAGAGGCACCGACGGGCGGTTGTATCCCTGGGGGCAGGAGTGGTTAGCCGGAAAATGCAATTGCCTGGAACCGGAGGCGTTTTACGGGGGAGTGAATATGTTTTCAACCTTCCCTGTCTCAGTATATGACTTCCCGGAAGGGGACAGTCCTTACGGCATAAGACAAATGGCAGGTAATGTCTGGGAATGGTGTGCCACTGGAATGCTTCCCTATCCTGGAAACGATAAACCTTACAAGTTTTACTCCACATTCTGGGGTGTATTCCAACCTGAAATCCGCGGTGGCTGCTGGGTGCTGGACCCCCGATTCTGCACAGCGACGTTCCGTTCATTTGCTGACCCTGGAACCCGTGAAAAAACCTATGGATTCAGATGCGCATGTGAAATGGATGAGCTCGATTACTGACAGGGTTGCCGAACCAGATCAATTGAAATTTCCCGCCTCTTTCAGGGTGACGAATGAGTAACTTGCATTGCAGCAAATCGGACCATTATACGGCTAATAATAATACCGGAATATTCTCCATGAGTATCACAAAAAAATGCATGTTCTCAATTATTTCAATCGGATTATTGCTCATTACGGGTGAATCGATTCTCTATTTTTTCGGTTTTAGTTTTCAACCGTTGACTCATCCGGGCGAATTTGGAGATCATTTCGAAGCCACTAATACCGATGATTATGTTCAGGATCCGACGCGATTCTGGATCCCGAAACCCGATTCGATCATGCATGCCGATTGGGTCGGAGACCAGGGTGCAGTCATTAATGAACTCGGCTTTCGGGGACCGCTTCCGGATGTGGAAAAACCATCTGGAGTTATCCGTGTGTTGTGTTTGGGGGACAGCGGAACTTTTGGATGGGCCATGAATGATGATGAAACGTATCCCGTTCACCTGGAGATGTTATTAAATGAATGGGCGGAGACTCATTCGTCGGGGATCCGTTTTGAGGTCATCAACGCCGGAATAAACGGATACTCCACATTTCAGGCGATCGAACAATATAAAGTCCTTGAACACCGTCTGCAGCCGGACATAGTGACTCTGGCTGCCGGGCGCAACGACCTATCACCCGTTCCTATGACGGACGCATCGCGTCCCGTCATTAAACCTTGGCAAATTGCTGTGACGAAGATCATTGCGCGAACGAGAACCGGCCAGTTGATCATGTGGTTCAGCCAGCATAAGGCGGCTGCCGTTTCGGTGCACGCATTGGATCCACAGAAACATCAGACGATCCGGGTCAGCGATTCGGAATACCCGGTGTTATGGTCCCATCTGGCCAGTGACTGCAAGGCACACAACCGACAACTGGTATATATCCATCGGGCCGGACGATTACCGGTCATCCGGTCTCTTAAAAATCAATTTGATATCACCGTTGTCGATTTCGAGCGTCTGCGATCGATCGGACAAGTCTTCGAATTCACGGAGGGTGGTCATCCGGATACCCCGGTTTACCGGTTAATCGCAGAGGAAATTTTTATACAAATGAAAACCAGCGGAATGCTGAGACGTTGGAGTGCTACAAATGAACTATAGCACCGTCGTTGCATTCGATTTATAAACAGCGTGGCATTCAGGCTAATCTATCGCAATACATTCAAAATTCTACCGAGAACATCAATGATTGCTTCTACTTATCAAGACCGTACCAGTTGCCTCCGGTGAAATCGCCCATAAAAATGTTCCGATCTTCCTCACCGGCGATTTGTTTTCCAAGTTTTTCCGCCAATTTTCGGTGTTTCAGGGCCTCATCCCTTCTGCCCGCAAGGGCATTCGCCCGAGCCATTGCTTCTTGCGCGTAAGCCCGATCGAAATCCTGCATCAGATCATGGTATTGATCTGTCAGGGCCATACACCGGGAGGCGTGACGCAACGCTTCAGCGGCCATCCCAAGATCGGTGTAAACCCGTGCGATCAGCCACTCGCCCCGCTGATGATTCACGCCGGTTCCTACTTTCAGCCAGTGATAGCACGAGCCGTGAGCGGCATAGATCATACGCTCGTTTTCGGCATCAGAGCGATCAGGTTTCTGCAACAAACCCCACACCTCATTATTCAACTCGATCGCAAAATACTGGTGCGCATCGTTTTTCTTTTTTGCCTGTTCATCATTCATCTTTGATATCTCCTTCTCCGGTTGTTCCCGAATTACCTCTGAATCAGGTTCCGATGCCATTTCCTTACTCGTTTCCGGAGTCCTGGCACCGATTTCCAGTATGGAATCCTTACTCCCCGATTTCTGATCGGCGGTTTGTGAAGAACCTGCCGGATCGTCTGCCTGAACTACGATTGAATTCGGCAGTACCATCCATAGACAAACAGTAATCGCCCAAATCAGTTTCATGGCTTTCATCCTTCCCGGGTTTACACATAACTCGTTGATACGAACACTATTTATTCCACCATGAGTCATGCGAAAAAATCAAATGTTTCAGCTTTATCTGGAAAAAAAGAGAACGTCCAGGCAATCAACCCGGACGTTCGATACATCTCAATAATCAGTCTGTCTATAAAGGATCAGCGCATGATCCCAATCCCAGCGCTGCCAGGAATATGCTTTGCGCATCACCGGCAGTCACATCCTCATCCGCGTTGCAGTCCGCCGCACACCATTCCGGATCCGATGGAACATACGTCCCCAGCGCAATCTGAAATGCCATCTGAGCATCTCCTGCCGTGATCTCGCCATTCAAGTTAACATCGCCGCTGTTAATGCATGGATCCGGTGTCGCAGTCGGTTCGGAACATGGAGCGGAGGAGAAAATTACCACATCATCGATATATGAACCCCGATAGTCATTGATCATGCCGTCGACAGAATTGAAATTGAATTTAAGATAAATGTTGTGCCCGACATAATCATTCATATCCAGAACATATTCCTGCCAGCCGCCTGAATTCCCTTCAACCGTCAGCAGATTGATCACGGACTGCCCCTGAACCTGGATCTGGATGGTCAGAATATCGTAACCGCCATATTCTTCACCTTCATGCCAATACCAGACGTGATATTCCGCATCGGTGATCGCTGTCAGATCAATAAGTTCCGATGTCAGTGTACCCTCGGTCGTCCCCACATCGTAATTGCATTGCGGTTCCTGGCCGTAATACCAGCTGCTCACTCCGGAATGATTCTCAGGGCAGCTCCCCGATGCATTCGTGTGATGCCACAAACCGCTGTGCGTCCAGGCTCCCGGTCCCGACTCCATATCATCGCTGAAATACACAACCTGTTCCCAGGTGACAAAGGAATAATTATCGCCGCCGTTGTCCTCGATGGTCGTATTCCCGGCGATATCCGTCGACTGCACGTAGAACACATATTCCGTGCAATCCAGCAATCCCGTCAATGAAATGACATGATCTGTTGTCTTTACACTGGACGACACTTCCTCGGTCGGAAAATCTGTCCCGTAGAATACAACGCTGTCGGATTCCTCATCCGTCACCCAGTGGATAACGGCCTGGCTATAGCTGACTCCGGTCACTTCCACATTGTTTATCTGAGGAGGTACGCCATCGATAACCGCGGTGGCAGTGACTTCGATGTTGACGCCGCCATGCCCGTCATCTTCATCGATGTACACCGCCTGGATCTGGTTCCCGTGCTGGACTTCCAGAATACCATTGCCAACGACGGCAGATCCCTCCGAAATCGTTACCGTATCCTGGAAAACAAACGTGGAATTCCCGGTTTCCGTTAAAACGAATGTTTCCGTATCGCCGTTATCGGAACTGAGAGTCACCGGAACGGTGTCCGGTCCTCCCGGATTCTCATCCAGATCGAGATCCCGCACTGTGACGACCGCAAACGAATCCGGCTGATATTGCGCCATATCAAACATGATGGTTCCATCGCTGGACAACGCAAAGTCCATTCCAAGATCCGGGTTCCCATACAGCGTCCATTCACACATTTCCAGCTCCGTATAGTCCCATCCGTTCATCTGGTATACCTGGGTCAACCCATTCTGCATCGATTCACCCTGCGTCATACCGCCGGACATGACCCCGCTGGAGAAAAAATAATCCAGCGACTGGCTGGAACCGTCGGACGGTCCGCTCCACCCCGGACACCCATATGCCACCCTCGTGGATCCTACAAACCCGACCGCGCCCTGCTCGATCATGCGCGCGCCGATGCTGATTTCCGACGTTTCGCTGTTGCTGCATGCATCCGCAAAAATTATCGCAGGATAATTGTCGTCGAGTAACGGACAGATCGATGTGTCGACAAACGGCTGTGACGGATACAGCTCATAACATGCCGTTGCTGATCCGTGGCCGGCCCAGTTCACAAACGCAAAGGTATTGCTTGTCCAGACACTCTGCACGTTTGAATAACTGGCGTTGTAATCGCAGGAATAGCTGCTCTGCGGAACCTCATACATCCGCGTCATGGTCCAGTCTTCCATTCCGGGCTGATCCACCTTCGCTTCCATGAGTACCGCGTTGTCCGTATCATCCCAGAAGAATGTCCCGATCAGCAGGACATTTTTCTTGAACGACGGGTCATCCGTCATTTCATACGCAATCGTTTTTTCCACGACATGCTGCACCGTCGATGGTGTACTCCATGGAATCCGGCCCACGTTTACCTCGGAATAAAAATCGCACGAATCGCCGGAACCCAGATACACCTGGTTGCTGTTGGCGTCCCAGGACTGGTTGTCCGGCAGTGACAGCTCGGCAAAATAGAAATCCGTATCCGGATCATCGGAAATATGACGCATGGGAACATTGGCCATAGCACCCACAAGGCATACATCCTCAATACCCCATTCCGCGGATGGATATTTTTCTCTCAGGAAATTACGCATCTTCTGGGCCAGGTCAACACCCGGGTAGGTCGAATTGATCCATTCCGTTGTCACCGAAGTGGCTGTCCGGCCCTTGATGATTTCCCAATCAACAAGGTCTGCTGCAACCGTCTGCAGGGCGCTTGTTGTGATCAACACGTATTCGTAAAGACCCCTGCTTCCGGGATTCGACGGATACCAGGCCTGAGCCTGATCATAGTTCAGTATCAGCGACTGGGCTCTCTGCTCCATTCTCGGCTGATTATCGATCATCGCCGGCTGGCTGCTCACGGGCATCCGGTAATGGACGTCAAGCGTGATATCGGGATAATAGACCAATGTCCCGGAAACAGGCCGGTATTGATACGGGCTGACCCTGATGTCCACAATATTGTATTTCCGGAAACCGCCGGACCGGACATATTCGGCTATCGCAGCCGGATAAAGATCATCGGAACCATATACCGCTCTCTGATTGTCCTCAAAAAGACGGGACTCCTTCGAATCAGACCGTACATCGCCTGTTTCGATCGTCCGCGGTGCAGGTGCAGGCGGAATGTCGATACCGTCCAGTTCCTGCGGTGTTCCGGTACGGACACTCAGTGACTCGTAAACCGCTCCGGGAGGTATCGCGACGGCGTAAATCCGCGCCGGCAGTCGCGGGCATCCGGGCTCCCTTAAATACCCATATCCTGAGATCGAAACCTCATCGCCTCCGTCCTGCTCCAGCATATTGTCCATCAAGACAGGTACGGTAACCGATATCCTGCCCGATTCTCCCCGAACCGTTCCGGGAATAAGACCAAGCATGAATATAAAACCTAACAATCCTATCGCGATTTTATGTCTCATAAGATACCTCCATTTCCAATAATAAACGAGAAGGCAAATATGTTGCCAAATACTCATTATTGAGATTTTTATCTGGTTTAATCTGTGGATCGCGGCGAGGGAAAGCACTTTGTGCAGATTATATTTTATCACTTAACAACCGCACACAATTTTTAAGGAGGAGGTGGAGTATCTGTCAAGTCTTTCAGTTAAAGAGCGCTGAAAGATCCCCATTCAGTCACGTTCCAGGCCAGGAGATCAAACGATTCGGCATCGAAACAGGCTCCCCAGAACCGCAATCCGCCGGTTAAAGTGACACCGGCTGGCCATTGAAACGCCAGCAGGACTTCCGACCGGTACTGACCGCGTTGAATCGTCCCGGTGACCCAGTCCACATTCGGGGTGAAATCGGGATAAAACCAGAAGCCGCCGCAAGCATCCAGAATGATGACTTCGATGACATCGAGCGCTTCAGTGCCCGGATTGCCTGTCCTCCGTTCAAGAACGAACCAGTCGTCTGCGCCCGTTGCCATAGACGGGATATAAAGGCTGTAATGGAGCCCGTCCGGCACCGGCAAATCGGAATACTCAAACCATTGCGCATCACGCCCTATATTGCATGTGCCGTATTTCATGTAAGCGACTCCTTCATCACCCCAGCCGGTTCCCCACGAGTTCTTGACGAACCAGGCACCGGTGCCGCCGCACATCGCATCATCCCATCCGACGATGATAACACCGTGGTTGATCGGTTGAGTGGCTGCATTTTCATAGCATCCGGCAGTATAGAACATGAAATTGTTGTAGACCGTCATGCTGCAGGACAGGGCACCGTGGTAAAGCAAGGCATATTTCAGGGAGTTGATGCTGTACGGAACCGGGTAAGCTCCGGCGATCCAGCCGACCGGCGAACAGTCGTTTTGCAGGCAATCGCCATCCTCATCGATATAGGGATAACAGGATTCCTCCACCAGGCCATAGTCCCGCAATGCCGTCCATCCGTTGATGAAACCGCCATCGCAGCCGTAACCGTTGGCATTGCAGTCGAGCAGCTGCTGTTCAGAGAGGTCCATCTCTATACCGGTTGCGAGCAGGGCTGCCGATTCGGCTCCACCGATCAGGGAAAACGCCCAGCAGGGGAAACAATCACCCATCCCCTGCTGACGGGCGGGGGTATATCCGCCGTTTTCGCGCCAATCAAACCGGGTTGGGAAAGTCATGGATTCGACCAGTGGATTGGGTGTCGGCCAAGCCGCAGGCGCAGCGGTTGTGGAGCCGTAATGCGACATGAGCAACCCGGGATCGCGAATAAAACAGGTGGACACACCGGTCTGACCTGCGATCCAATCCTGCCGGTTGGCGTCAATATCCTGATTGATCCGGTATAACATGTCATTTTCGTCATCGGAAATTGCCATGACCGGTAGGCTGATAATGAGCAGCAGCGCAAAAATGAGTAAAAAACAATTTTTCATCAGATGTCTCCGGAGTCATCCATTCAGATGCAATAAAACCTATAAGAAACAGGAAGATCCGTCAATGGTTGTTGGTGCATTCATATACAGGCTCCGTAAGGGATCATGCAGTAACTGCACACCGGCAGCCAGCCTTCTTTCGCAATAGTGCGCCGGATCCATGTGTATTCCGAACCGTACCAAATATCGCGAAATGAAGTCATCCTGACATTACCAACCGAATAAAAATGGCAGAAATGCGCAGGTATCACCGATCCATCCGGGTAGATGTACGTTCCGAGACGGAACAACGGGCATTTGAATCCGGGTACATCCGGCATGGGTCGTGGCCGATAATAATTTTGAAGATCCCGGATACTCAGATCGGGTACGAATTCGATGTGGAGATCACGTTTCGTCCGGGCAACGATTCTGAGTTGATTAATCGCTGCAGAGATGTCACCGATGTCGAACTGGTCGGTATCGATTTGTTCCCCCCATGTCCAGCGAGGGTTCTGACGCGGATCTTGAGTACAGGCACTCACAGACGCCAGATCCAACGAGCTGAAATGAAAGAAATGCTGAACGGAAAACCGGCGGATGCCGAATTCGGACAGATACTGCACCGTCGACAGCAGGTGCGGGATGGTTTCCGGTGTCATCACGATAATGGCATTGACACCCGGCGCTTTCGATCCGTATTCGCGGATAAGCTGATGCAAGGTTGCCAGGGAGCGGTCCAGTTGGGCGAAATTCCCATTTCCGCGGATGCTCTCGTACACATCGTTCACACCATCGATGGAAATATACAAATGCCGGATGCCGGCTTTAAAGAGGTCCGCCGCGCAATCCTCCAGAAGCAATCCATTGGTCCCGACTCCGACATGCATGCGGTATCGTTGTGACAATCTTTCTACAATCGGGATCGTGTGTTCTGATAACAGGGGTTCGCCCCCGCTGAGCAGCACTTTCGGTTTGAATGTACCGATCTGATCGAGGAAATCGCACCAATTTTTCCATGACATTTCCCGGCTGAAATCGGTATTCGGCGGAATGCGTTCCGGTCGACTCAAATTTGCCTGCAGTCCGCAGATCCGGCAATGCAGGTTGCATCGCATGGTCGGCGCCATGTAAATGACGGCGGGAAGCGGTACGCGGCACCCCGGAACGGTGATGTCTTTTTTAGCCAATTCTATCTTCAGACGATTGAGCAGTAACGACGGGTTGTGGATCATCCGAAGCAATTTCTCTTTGAACCGGTGTTGTATCATCACTCTTTTCTATCAAAACAGCAGGAACAATTCTACTGGTTTTATCCGATTGCATTGAACTTTTTTAAAGGTCCTGCCGTTTCGCTCTCAAATAAAAAACCGGTCTGATCGACAGACCGGCATTGAAATCGGACAACTCCGTGAGAGTGTTTTATTTGTCGGACACGAAGAATACCGGGACCATTCCGCCACCCTGGTGCACGTTGATGACGCTGCCTTCCGCAGCCCGGACGAACGCGCCGGCAAAATCTCCATCGTGGGACCAGAGATTCAGATTAACATTTTTAGGGGCGAATCCCTTAAAAACACCGGCTTCCACAACCGGGAATTCATCCCGAGGAATGGATACGAAATCCTGAACCGTATAAACGATGTTGTCCCGAATCGACTGATCGATCATACCGTTCCATTTTCCATCATCCACAAAACGGCCGACCAGGACTCCAAAACCGCCATAACCATCATTGGGTTTCAAAACCAGTTTATCCCGGTTTTTCCGGACGAAGGGAATCAGGTCGACTTTCTCGCCCTTATAGTCCGTCTGTTTATCCAGTAGCGTCCTTGTCCACGGTATATGCCGCTTGTGTATCTCCTGCTCTTCTCTGGAAAAATATTGCGCATACTGCTCATCCGTTAAAATTTCCAGGATTGATTTCCAGTCACCCGATGCAGCACTGACAGGATTGATAAAACAAACTGCGTTATCGCGCAGGGCTTGGACAAGTTGCTGACTATCGTCCCAATATGGATCAAGGATCACGTCATCGATGGCGTCACGGTAGATCAAATGAATCGGTTTACCGCGAAGTGTCAGTATTTTGCCATCGTACCTGAAGTCACGCGGATCGCCGAACTCGGTGCTAAATCCCATCGCCTGGTAATACTCAACAAACGCCAGGAAATCACCGAGCACCGTTGAATCACGCTTGCAGACAAACGAAATGTTCGGTTTGTCGAGCGGTTGGATGCCTTTTCGATCACACCATTCCCGATATTTTTTGAAAAACGTCTTGAAATGCGATTTGACCAGCCAGTCGACATGAAATTTATATTTATTCTGCAGTGTCTGAATGACCGGCAGATCCAGGAACATTTCGAGCATCTGATCATGCCAGCCCATACCGCTTGGATCGCCGCAATTGTATTCCAGCAGTTTCAGTTCCTGCGTCTCAGGCATGTAGAAGATATCCAGCCGATTGATGATCTGGTGACCCGGGTATCCCGGGTTGATCGCAGCCAGGTCCGCCACCCGGCCGGCCATCCGTATCTGTTCCTTGAACAGGCCCTTCTTGAAATACAGGTCACCGATCTTGTTCAGCGATGAAATCAGGTTTTTCGTCACCGACTGAAGAAGCGGAATCGCTTTCTGATCCATGAAATAAGGTTTTAGGAAAGTTGGAAACAGGTGATCGTCCATGAACATCTTTTTGTCGGTCATCCGCTCCGCCAGCGTCTGCATCTGAGCAGCCGGGTCGGTAACCGCCAGCGTATCGGCAAAATCCTTGTTGATTCGGTGAAGAATACTGGTCATTGAAGGCTCCTTTCAGTTGAGGGCTCTAGGTTGTTTTGAATCATATATGATTTTCGCGGGACGAATCAATCGGGAGGAAAAGGAAGGAGCAGGCCATGAGGAAATGGTGAAAAGACGAATAGATGATCGGACGACCCCGATGGTTGTAGGAGCGAAAAATCTTTCACCCCTCATGCGGGACGATGATCATTGATAGGGGAAGACGGGCAGGGGCAGAGGATTCCGCGTACGCACAATTTTCCGCATGTTATGACTCCTTGTAATTCGAGAACTGAACTGACGTTTTCAGTCAAGTTTATTAGACTGTCATTGATGCAGGAGGATGGATCATGACTAAAAGAACACGCTTCCTTACGAATCCATTTCAGTTTATTCAGCCGGGAATGACGTTTTTTCAGTGGTTGTTGCTGACTATTGCAGCAGCGAGCATTGCATGTGCAGCTGATCTGCATGTTCCGGCGGATTACCCGACCATACAGGCGGCTGTCGATGCCGCCGAGGATGCAGACTGCATACTGGTTGCAGACGGAGTCTTTTCCGGTGACGGTTTCACAAACATCGAATTTAAGGACATCACGATGGCACTCCAATCAGAAAACGGTCCTCTCGGTTGCGTGATTGACTGTGAACACCAGTCAATCTTCTGCAACATCATCGGCATTCAGACTGGAACGTTGACGATCAGCGGATTCACCGTCATCAACGGATCGACAGGATACGAGGGCGGCTGCGCAATCCGAAGCTCCAACAGCTCACCCATTATTCAAAAATGCAACTTTTTCTATAACGGCGACATCGACAGAGAAATAAAAGGTGGCGCGCTTTTTTTCCTGGCCGGCGCTCCGGTCGTCGATCAGTGCCAATTCGAATTCAATGCAGCAGGATTGCATGGCGGAGCCATCGCCGCCCATTCTTCCGAGCCTCTGATCACCCATTGTACATTTACCGGTAATCTTGCACTCCGGGGCGGAGCCATCTACCTGTATAATTCCGAGGCCGTTATCGGAGGCGCGGAAGGCAGCGGCAATACATTCCATGATAACTGGGCACCCTACGGAGCTGATCTGTTCAGCGACTCGGAGACAGTTCATGATGCCCGTAACAACCTTTTCGACGGTGATTTCGATTCGGATTTCTATGTCCTTCCGGGAACCCAGTTTGATCTGACCGGCAGCACGATTCAGCAGGCACCCATCGAATCCGATGTATATGTTTCGCCGGACGGCAGTGACCTGAATGACGGGTTGAGTGTAACGACTCCGTTCAAGACGATCCGTTATGCACTGTCCAGACTGTCAGCCGGCGCCTCCAACCCGTTGACGGTACATCTCTCGAGCAGCGTTTTCTCCATTGCCGGCTCCGGGCAGACCTTTCCTCTGCCGCTGCTGGATCACGTCAGAATTTTAGGAACGGGATCGGATCGGACTATTCTCGACGCCACCGGAATCGAATCCCTGTTTCTGGACATGCATGGGAATGGGTGCATTCTGGAGAAGCTCGGACTTGTCAACGCAACCGGCCGCGCCGTCGCTTTCGATTATGGTGAACTGACGGTGGACAATTGCCGGTTCGCCGACAATATCGATGAAGGAGGTCTCCGCATCGGGAATGAATCGTATGCCGCCGTGTCAGATTCCGTGTTCGAGAACAATCAGTCGGACGGTTTCAACAGCCAGGGGAGCGCCATTGAAATGGATCTGCAGGCTGATATGGATGCATGGAACTGCGATTTCATCTCCAACAGCGCCTATTACGGCGGAGCTCTGCACCTGAACGCTGGAACGGCCAGTCTGGATAACTGCCGTTTTTCCGGCAATACCGCCGAATATGGAGGGTCAATCGCCACATCCCAACGATGCACTCTGATTCTCAGGAATTCGGATATCAGCAACAGTTCAGCGGTCACTCGGGGTGGAGCAATCAACTGCCAGGGTGTTCATCTCGGGGAGATCACCGGTTGCGTGTTTCATAACAACACCATGCCGATGATCGATCCGAACAGCATGGGTGGCGCCATCTACTTCGGATATCAGAACGGAATGGAAAGCTGCACGATCCGGGAATGCAGTTTTATCGGTAATGCAGCCGGGTTCGGCGGAGCGGTCTATATTGATGAAAATTGCCCTACCGTGATCGAAAACTCAAGTTTTGAAAAGAACCAGGCATTCGGCGGAGGAGCGATCGGTGTCACGCAGAACGGTCTGACACTGGGAGGATCGCTCGAAACCGGCAACGAGTTTTCCGGTAACAGGGCCGGTGCGGGAGCGGACCTTTTCAGCTTCCATGCAACCGGTGATGTCATGAGTGCCCGTTTCAATGTCTTCGATGGCAACATCCAATCCGATTACTTTATATCACCGGTTGACCGGTTTAATCTGACCGGATCAACCGGGTCAATCAAACAGGTTTTTATGGATATGTATGTGTCGCCACTGGGAGATGACGCGAATTCCGGTATCACTCCCGTGCAGCCGGTCCGGAGTCTGACTCACGCCCTCCGGCGCATTGTCGGTTCAGAGACGAATCCTCTGTTGCTGCATGTGGCGGCCGGTCATTATTCTGAACTTGATACCGGCGAAACATTTCCGCTGCCGTGTCTGCCATGGGTTACTGTTGTGACTGAAGGAGAAGGATCTCCGATCATCAACGGGAATGGTGTGGATTCAATCTGGGTGGCATGCAACGAGAATCCCGTGATTGAGAATATGGTTCTTCAGGGTGGAAACAGAGCCATCATGTGTTCCTACAACACTATCCTCACATTGAGGGATTCCTGGATTCTGAACAATGTTACCGGCGGTTCCGGGGGTGGGATCTGGAGCGGCTGGACCGGAAGTCTCAAAATGGAGCACTGCCGGTTTTCCGGGAATGCAGCCGAGGGCAACGGTGGTGCGATATATTGTTCACGTAACGATGAAATATCCCAGGCGCTCCAGGTCTGGGACTGCATATTCACCGGGAATTCGGCCGCCAACGGCGGTGCGATCTCCCAGCATCGCGGCAAGGGATACATCGCCTGTTGTTTGTTCGACGGCAACCAGGCAGACTACGGCGGCGGCTATCACTGCGATGACCAGGTGACAACCCGGATCGACAGCTGCCTGTTCACCGCAAACGACGCCGGTATCAGTGGCACCGCGCTGTTTATTCAAAGCAATTCATCACCGGCAATCCGGTATTGCACGGTGACGCAGAATCTGGGGCCGTTCGGCGGGGAGGCGGTGCTCAGCCGCTGGTCCCATCCGCTGATTTCGCACTGCATCGTATGGAACAATGCAGCGAATGAAATAGACACGTTCGGCTATGAAGCGACTGTCGAATATTCGCTGGTGGAGGGTGGATACGAAGGTGCCGGAAACATCGATGCGGATCCGCTGTTCACGGCAGGCCCCATGGGCGCCTTTTACCTGAGCCAGGCAGCCGCTGGACAGGCAGCGGACAGCCCCGCTGTCGATGCGGGAGCGCTACCGGCCGATACTGCCGCGATCAGCTCACCGGACGGAGACGTTTACCTGTCCGGGTTCGTGACGCGGACGGATCACGCCACTGAAACCGGTCCGGTTGATCTCGGATACCACTACCCCGAAACGATTCCGCCCCCGGAGCCCGAGTGTCGGACATTCGGATGCCAGATCGAGATGCCGTCGCACTATTTTCGTGCGGGAGATGATGTCTACTGCCGGGTGGCAGTCTGCAATTCAGAGCCGGTAACGATGACCTCCGCGCCGGTATTCGTCATCCTGGAGCTGGCCGGATCGTATTTTTTTGCGCCGGGGTTTTCGGTTTTTGATTTGTATGTCATGGATCTGGAGCCTGGCGAGACCGTCATCGAGGTATTGCCGCCGTTCACGTGGCCGGAAGGTACGGGCCCATTTGATGATGCCTGCTGGTATGCGGCTGTGACTGATCGGGACATCACGATAATTCTGGGTGTGCTGGATATTTTCCGGTTCGGGTGGGGAGAGTAGACGTGACCCTTAACGGCTTGATGGCCGGGGAGGCGGGGCCGGTCCCAAGGAATCGGATGACTTTCATTCGACTTCATCTTGGGTTATTCTGGTTATGTTCGGATTTCTCGACGATGGGATTGAAAATGGAATCTCCTGTATCAGATACATCTCGTGAAGTGCACGACCTGATGATCGAAGGATATCGGGCGATGCCTCCATGGAAAAAATTACGGATCGCCGGGCAACTGACATGCTCCGTCCAGCGGATGGCTTTAGCACGCATTCGTGCAAAACATGGGACAATCACGGAAAAAGAAGAACGCCTTCGACTGGCATCGCTCTGGTTGGACGGCGATACCATGCGCCGTGTTTTTCAGTGGGACCCCGATGAAAAAGGGTTCTGAAGCAGGTTTTATCGATCCGATTCTGATAATTCAGAATGTTGCCGGAGTTCTGGAATCGCTTGATATTCGTTATTTTTTAACTGGATCGTTTGCCAGTTCACTTCATGGAATTCCGAGAGCGACCAATGATGCCGATCTTGTTGTTGAAATGACAGAAGGTGATGTTTCTGCTGTCTTTGATCACTTCCGGGCGGAATTCTATATCAGCATGGATGCGATGCGTGAAGCTGTCATTCGTCAAAGATCATTCAACCTGATCCATCTGATGACCATGTTTAAAATTGATATCTTTGTTATTCAGCCGGAGTCTCTTCCTGAAATGGACCGACGGCAGGCGATTGCCCTCTCCGATGGGACGGATGCTGAAATTTTTGTGGCCGCACCGGAGGATGTCATCGTGCGAAAACTGATGTGGTACAAACTCGGCAACGAAGTGGCCGCTCAACAATGGCAGGATGTTCTCGGTATTCTTCGGGTGAGGTGCAATGAACTCGATTATGAGCTTTTGATGAAAACCGCTCGGCATCACGATGTTGCTTCTTTTCTCGAAAAAGCTATAGATGAAGCCGAAAAATAATGCCGGGAAACCGGCATGGAACGATGGGATTCCGGCACATATGGATGAAGTACTCTCGGGAGGAGGGAATTTTCCCAGTTACCGGCCCATCCCCGGATCTCAGTACATCGTGCTCTCGATTTACATACGCCTTCCCGTCGCAAGCGACAAAAAGGGGTGGAGAATCAGCTGTTGGCGATTGACTTTTAGCGTTTGGCTACAATGATTTAGCTAATAGCCGACAGCTGATAGCAACAGCCAACAGGCGCGTCCAACGCAGCGACTTGTCGAGAGCCATTCGAATTCATTTCAACCCGTGCCCCGTCAGCACCGTCAGGATGGGATCCGGCACGTCAACCCGACTCTCGATGACCGCCCGGACCCCGGCTGGGCCGACGGCCGCCGTTTTCTCGATGCACAAACCGGAATGCCATGCCTGCCGAAACGCCTCTTCCATCAATTCCTCAGTCACAGTGATCATTCCACCTCCCGTTTCTCTCACAGCGGCCACAATCATCTCACCGAGAAACGGCCGGGTCACGGCGATGCCTTCCGCCAATGTCGGTTTGCAGGCGTCTTTCACGGGCTGGTGATGGAATAAGTCGACGACAGGGGAGCAATTCCGCGATTGGACTCCTATCAGTCGGGGTAATACGTCCATAATTCCGCGTGCTATCAACTCCTTAAAGCCTGTATATAGACCGAGAATCAGCGAGCCGTTACCGACCGGAACAACGACGGTTCCGGGGACTGTGTGTCCCATCTGCTCCCACAACTCGAACGCCATCGTCTTGACACCATGCAGCAAGAGCGGGTGGCGATAATGCGATGCGTAGAACGCCGTTTCCGCTTCCTTCACCGCCGCTGCAGCAGTTTCTTCGCGAGTGCCCGGGACCCGTTCCAGATCCGCTCCGTATGCCATGATCTGTCGCAATTTTCCCTCGGACGTGGAAGCCGGTACAAAAATCCGGCAGGCTATTCCCGCGCGGGCAGAGTAGGCAGCAACAGCAGCGCCGGCATTGCCGGACGAATCAGCCACAATCCTGTCGACACCCAGGTGCCGGGCCATTGTGATCAGGACAGTGGCTCCGCGATCTTTGAAGGAGCCTGACGGCTGCTGGTATTCATGTTTGAACCAGACGGGCCGGTTGGCGACGGATTCGGCCGTCAGCGCTGTGGAAGGCTCGCCAAGCGATACAATACCGGCGCTTCCGGGCACAGGAATTGTCTGGCGGTACCGCCAGACGCCGAATTTATCTTCCTCGACCGGCAGTCCCTGCGCATAGTGATCCGAGCGCAATTCCCAATGTGCACGACAGATCGGGCAGCACCAGAACGGCACATCGACGCTTTCGATATGACCGCACCGCGAACATAACAGAACAAAAGGCGTATCCATAACAGGCACCCTCACTGAAACTGACAGTATGAGTTTACATGAAACCGTGTTTTATTGCGAGTCAACTGGAGTCCCTAAGACTGTCACAAGATCAATTCCGGAGATTCCCGCCGCCTCACATTGCTGCCGCCATTCTTCGGTTTGTATTTTACCTTCATGCAACTCGCGGATGATCTTGAATGGATATATTTTTGATCCATTATTTTGAAGAAAAATATCATCGTGAAAATGGACATGCGGCTGCCATCCTTTTGTTTTGAGAGTTACAGCCAGTGCTGCTCCCAATGCGGAGACTGCTTGTGATTTCCTGTCATCGCTGGTGTACTTGTCACGGAACTTCCTTGCGAATTGATCCAGGTTCAAAGCCAGTTCCGGGAAGGAATCCGGCGTAATCCCGGATAATTGGGACATGTAGTCCCGGGCATATTTTCTCCACATTGGAATATATACACGTGGTCCGATCTCATCCCATGACAGAGACTTGTATCCGGATTTCCGGTTCAGTTGCGCCAGAACTGAAAAGAGCTGATCTTCCAACGATAGCGCATTTCTTATCAGGGAAATCGCGGGGCGATCATCCTCCGTTTTTTTTCCGAGAGGCAGTATTACCGCTGCCCGGATGCGCAGCTGCAAGGACGGATGCGTGTCATAAGGATGAATACTTCCTTCATTTAACTCCGAGTCAATCACATCAGCCATTAATCTGACTATCGCGGGTTCAGTCAGATAACGCTCAAACCCTTCAATCACAGGAGGATGAAATCCTGCACTGAGTACCGGCGTCAGTTCGTTCCGCCAAAACACGTCAAATGCGATCGAACTGCCGTGAATTTTCTTCAGTCCTTCAATCAGAGCATCGGATCCCGCAATCCTGGAAGCAAGCGCATCAGCTGCGATCTCCTGCCGCCTAGATATTGCATGCGTTATTCGTAAAAAGAGTTTGCCATAAAGATTGAAAGGCAACTGCATTAGCGTACTGTGATCAGACAGATTTTCAATTGTCCGGCTGATCGCAACCCGTGTCTTGTAAATCCAAGGACCCAGCTTGGTATCTCCACCATAATAATGCCCGAACTCATGCGCAAACACTGCCTTGAGTTGAGACACATTCAATATCTGGAGCAAAGGAAGGCCGATTCCCATAATCCGCCGGTCTCCGATACCCATTACACCTCCGCGGTTTGCGACCCAGGCGTTTATTTCAGGAACAAGGTAGATTTCAGACGGTATTTTCAGCCGGGTAGCATCCGCTACTTCACTGATCATCTTAAAAAGCTCAGGCTGCTCTGCAGGATTCAAACGAGGACCGGGGGGAGTGAAACGATCGCGCCTTGGAACAATGGACCATAGAACTGTGCCCGTGCCGACGAGTAAAAACAGCGATATTCGAAAATTTATCCGATGACCATAGTGAATCATGGCATATACAAGGAAAAACATTGATGCCGCCATGGCAAGAGCCAGGATATAGAACCCGATCATCAGTAAAATAGCGGTGACAGCGCGGCCTGTCAGCGATAGAGATGACTGTGTAGCTGGTGACAACATAAAAGTAATGACCTCCGGGTAGCCCCATTTTCCATCGCCTGCGTGGCCAGGGCTCTGACTCCGTTTTCCGCATGGGCAGCGGCATCGATCGCCATTGCGATGAGCAGTTTGTGCTTTTTCGACAGTTCCCCATCACGGAATGCCAGTTCGTGCATTCTGCCTATCTCATCGGACAGCAACGCGTCATTATCCTTTATCGGTTTCAGCGGATCGAATTTCATGACGGTTTCCTTCCATTTCTCGTGACTTCTTCTTTTTCAGACCTAGCCGGTAAAACATAATAACAACGGACAGGCAGGGTCAGTCCCTTAGCCAGGAAAATATGTACCTGTTGAATATCCAATATCGAACAGGGAATGTCCAACGATAAAGTGAGGATCTACTTGTCATCACGCAGTGCAACCAGCTAAACTGATATCCGTTTTTTTAGGCATCAAGTCGCAAATAAGGAGGTTCCTCATGTTTGCAAAACAATTCGGCAATACCTGGATCATCCGGATCAAGCGAGGCGAGGAAGTCGTTGCATCACTGGAGAAAGCGTGTCGCGACAACGGTATCCGGCTGGGTTCTCTGACGGCGATCGGCGCTGTCAATGAAGCAACCATCGGCCTCTACGATGTCGAGAAAAAGGTCTATCATTCGGAGAGTTACAGCGGGGATATGGAAATCGTCAACCTGACCGGTAATGTCACGACAATGAACGGAGAAGTGTATCTCCACATGCATGTCAGCCTGTCCGATGCAACCCACAAGCTGTTCGGCGGCCATCTGAACCGGGCGGTAGTCAGCGCCACCTGCGAGGTGTTCATTCATACGGTTCCCGGTGAAGTTGGACGGTTCAAGGATGCGGAGACGGGATTGAATTTGATGGAGTTGGAATAGTTACCCCGCCCTTTATGCGTTTGGATGGTCTTCGATGGTTGATCGTAGAGCGAAAAATTTTTCGCCCTTACCAAACAGTTGTTACAAACGATTTATGTTTTATCAGACAGATCCGGAGGTTGTACCAGATATGAAAGCGAAGAGTTTATGGCTGATTTTTTTCCTTTTTTTAACCAGATTGGCGTTCACCAGTCCTGCCCAGGCCGTGCTGCCGCCCGGTGCGATCGACAACGCCCGGCAGTCCGCTCAGGAATGCCTGGTGATTGAAATAACGAAGGTTGCCGCCACCAGATATGACTTGAACGGCCGTCAGGACATTTTTTATACGGCAAAAGTAGTGAAAGTCGAGCGGTCAGCCAACTCGATACATGCCGGTGATTCCATCACTTTCAAATCCTATGCAATCGATCCGAAAATGGCTGCGGGTATTGACGGTCCGGTGCCTCCGACGCTTCTGGCAGCCGGCTGGACCGGCCGGGTCTGGCTCAACAAGGGGCAGGACGGGCTGACGATTGCGGTGCACGGGCACAGTTTTCAGGCGATGAAGTAAGAGGACTTCGCTTTCGGTTATTTCATTCGGTTCAATTTCCAATGTCGAACACTCAACACCCCAAGTGGGATTGGCTGTTATTCTTTTAATGAGTTATGATGTCGTACAACGGTGCAGGGAGGGGTCCTGTGCCCCTCCTGTCGGATGCGGCAATCACCTTTTCCGATTTGTTTTCAATGGATTCAACGCAATTATTGCCACCGTTTACAATGATATTGTCGTTACTATCGACACCGTCAACATTGGTTTTATCATCATCATGGAGGACGGGCATAAAACCCGTCCCTACAATTCCTGGATCAATGGCTTGTGGATCATCATTTGCAAGGGATATAATCTGCAGGATTCCATGGAAATGGTTCGGCATTATCTTGTACGTGTCCAGAAATACGTGGTCATACCGTTCCGGGATCCGGTTCCATTCCGCATCAACCAATTTCCCTGAGCCATTACAAGCGTCTGGTTCATGCGTTGGTTAGAGCCTTGTTTCTCCTATACATCTCATAAGATAGGTGCTTCTCTAGAAGGTTATAAGATCGCGCAAGAGAAGCACTCAATTTTTTAGTAAGTTTCGCTGGAACCAATTCATTATTCTTTGTTAGTTTCCGAAACTCAAGGACCTCGGACTCAAATTCTTTCAAGAATAAGGCAATCTCGGAGTTTCGATTTTGGTACTCGTCTCGTATCTCGATTGCTGTTCGTAAATCAGACAAAGCAGGCTTTAGTACATTGTAGATAACGGGCATAGATTTTGAGTTCTGGAAATCAAGTTCATTAGTAGCAGACTCGAAAAAATCGAGAGCTACCCTACTTCTACTGAACACATCTTTCATCATTTCAGAAGTGACCTCGAGAGGATCACAGGCAACTAGTACACCCAGAAGTGGGACATACCCGTTATCACCAGTAACCCTTTGATGGAAATCTTCTAACTCCAGATCAAGAGTTACAATATCCTTAACATCTGAGTAGTGATAGTCAGTAGCTCGATCAAGACGGCAATCAGGATCAAGTCCCAGAAAGATCGAATCAGCTAGTCCTGTGAAAACCACGGCATGTCTTCCTGGCAAATCGTCTGGTCTCTTGAGGCTTGTGACAAAGGATTCTCCAGATAGTAAGGTTTCTGTTGCGAGTTCAATGTAATCAGCGATTGTTGATACTCTGGTGCTATGTAACTTCAAGGCATACTTACCGATTGTAAGATTCACAATTTCATCATCTTGAACGAGCATGCCTGCCGTGAGTCGATTCTCTTCTGGATGAAGACGGAGCTGATAGGGAACTTGAGATGAACCGACAAGCTCTTTGGAGCTTGTTTCAACTCCTTGCGTTTTGAGAAGCATAGAAAAGCAATCCCAAGCACAGGAGTTGTTGTATTTCTGTTGTTTCCAGATATCAGCTCGATTTTTCAGTTTCATTTTTCTTAGCTCTAATCGCGGCGCTCACACACTTTGACTTGATGGGTGCAGGCGAAGCCTGGGAACAGCAAGTCGAACATGAGTGAAGCGCATTGTTCGGAGGCGCG
>JAFGEQ010000003.1 GCA_016931515.1 candidate division CSSED10-310 bacterium
ATCGCGATGGAAGAAGGACTCCGGTTTGCGATTCGTGAAGGCGGAAAGACCGTCGGCGCCGGTGTTGTAGCAAAAATTCTGGAGTAAAACCCGGTTCCGGGAAAGGATTGTAAATTAAACAAATGAGAGATAATATTTTACTTGCGTGTGGTGAGTGTAAGAGGAGAAATTACACGACCACCCGGAATAAAAAGAAAACTCCCGGCAAACTGGAAGTGAAGAAGTATTGTCCGTTTTGTCGGAGGCATACAGAGCATAAGCAGGTTAAGTGATCTGCAGGAGAAAGAACAAGTTTGGTTAGGCCAGTAGCTCTAATTGGTAGAGCGCCGGACTCCAAATCCGGATGTTGGGGGTTCGAGTCCCTCCTGGCCTGCCACTTTTTATATTAAGAAACCGTTTTCGAGGTAAAGAAGATGGCGAAACAAAAGGATGATCAAAAGAGAATGGCAACAAGCACTCCCAAGAAGGGAAACGGATCCAAACCGACGCAGAGAAAAAAACCGGGTTGGCTGGTTTTTTTGGATGAAGTGAATGTCGAAATGAAAAAAGTCACCTGGCCGTCCCGTAAGGAAATCATCGGTTCAACCGGTGCTCTGATCGTTGCAACTCTGATGATCGGCGTGTTCCTGGGCCTGGTGGATTTCGTGCTCGCAAAAGGCGTTCAACCGGCCATGGCGGGCTATGCCGATGCATGGTCTTACATCACGCTAGTAATTTTTGCGAGCATCCTCGTTTGGGTCTATAAATCCAATTAATCAAACGGAGGCGATCGATCTAAACACATAGATACGAGGTGTCGGTTATGGCAATGCGCTGGTACGCAATTCATGTTTATTCAGGATTTGAGGAACGAGTTCGAAAGCATCTGGAAAAGCAAATCGAACAATCCGGATTCTCCGATCAGGTAGAAGAGATTCTGATTCCGATCGACAACGTTGTCGAAGTAAAAAATGGTAAAAGGCAGATTTATCAGAAAAACTTTTTCCCTGGTTATGTTCTGATCCGCATGGAATTCAGTGAAGCCCTATGGTACCTGGTGAAAAATACTCCTAAGGTTACGGATTTTATCAGCTCCGGTAAAAAACCGGCCGCTCTGCCGGATGAGGAAGTTCAACATATCGTCGATCAGATGAAGGCCGGCATAGAAAAACCCAAACCTCGGGTTCGATTCCAGAAGGGCGAACGAGTCAGAATTACGGATGGGGCGTTTGCAAATTTTAATGGTGTTGTCGAAGAAGTGAATCAAGAGAAAAACCGGCTGAAAGTCATGGTCAGCATTTTTGGTCGAGCCACCGCTGTTGACGTGGAGTTTTCACAAGTCGAAAGCGCAAATTGAAAACAGTGTTAAACAAAGATGTACGGTCTTTTCAATCCGTACGGTGTTTGGAGGAAGACAATGGCAAAAAAAATCACGGCTCAGGTTAAATTGCAGTGTCCGGCAGGTCACGCAACTCCGTCACCCCCGGTAGGTCCTGCTCTCGGACAGCACGGAGTCAACATAATGGAATTCTGCAAGGCGTTTAACGCGCGAACGTCCAGTATGGATTCAGGGATGATTATCCCGGTTGTCATCACGATTTATGCGGATCGTTCTTTCACGTTCGTAACAAAAACACCCCCCGCCTCCGTTCTACTAAAACAGGCTGCGGGAATTGCAAAGGCTGCGGCGAATCCAAAAACCGATAAGGCCGGTTCTGTTACGATGAAACAGGTCGAGGAAATTGCTTCACTGAAGATGCCGGATCTGAATGCGGTAGACATGGATGGAGCAAAAAAAATAATTTTAGGCACTGCGCGCAGTATGGGTATTGAAGTTACCGGTTGAAAGGTGTATTGTTGCGCGGTTTCAGTGGGAGTTCATAATCCCGAACGTTAGAACCACTCAGGAGGAGGATTAAATGGCCAAGCACGGGAAAAAGTTCCGAGCAGTAAGTGAGAAAGCAAAAGGCAAGGAAACGTACGAATTAGCTGAAGCTTTTGCATTTCTGAAAGAAAATCAGATATCGAAGTTTAATGAATCCATCGATATCGCAATGCGATTGGGAGTCAATCCCCGCCATGCGGATCAGATCGTGCGAGGCACGGTCAGTCTCCCGCATGGAACGGGGAAAACAAAACGGGTTATCGTTTTTGCTCAAGGCGAAAAAATCAAAGAGGCGGAAGAGGCTGGTGCTGATTTGGCCGGCGGCGACGATTTGATTGAGAAAGTTCAGGGGGGCTGGCTTGAATTTGATGTTGCAATTGCCACTCCTGATTTCATGGGCAAGGTCGGACGATTAGGTCGCATATTGGGACCTCGAGGGCTGATGCCAAACCCCAAAACCGGAACCGTGACAATGGATGTTGCGGACGCCGTTAGAGATGTTAAGGGCGGCAAAATTGCTTTCAGGGTTGATAAGAGTGGTATAATTCATGCGTCCATCGGCAGGATCTCATTCTCGGTCGAACAACTCGTTGAAAACAGTATTGTACTGTTCGAGACCGTCAATAAACTGAAACCTGCGTCCGCAAAAGGAACCTACCTGTTGAATATATCGACATCATCGACAATGGGAGTTGGATTGAAGTTGGATATCCCGCATATTGTCGGTCTGCTTCGATGATGAGGAATGCGAAGAAAGGACTGAAACGTGAAACGGACTGAAAAAGAAACAAAAGTTAATGAAATTCAGAATGTACTCCTGCAGGCCTCATCAGCAGTGTTTCTTGATTATCGAGGCTTGAACGTAGAACAAATAACAATTTTGAGAAACAAACTTCGCGAAGTCTCTGTCGACTTTCAGGTCGTAAAAAATACTCTGACAAAAAGAGCTTCGGATGGAACGAAATATTCTGGAATCGGCGAATTTCTGAAAGGACCGACAGCTGCAGCGATCAGTAAGGGCGATCCGGTTGCGGGTTTTAAAATTATTGACGAATTCACGAGAACTAATCCGAACTTGAAATTCAAAATCGCGGTTATCGATGGAAAAACGATCAATCAGCAGCAGATGATGACACTGGCGGATCTTCCATCCCGTGAAGTTCTGCTCGGACGATTGCTCGGAACAATGCAGGCTCCGGTTGCTGCTCTGGTCAGGGTTCTCGCCGGCAATCTCACCGGTTTGCTAAATGTATTGAATGGAATCAAGGAATCCAAAGCATCCTAAGCGGGTTCCGACTGTATATTGCAATTAACACTGCTTCGATATGGAGGAAATAAAAATGGCTGAAATTACAAAAGAACAATTCCTGGGTTTTGTTGACAATCTTACCGTTTTGGAACTCTCTGAACTCATTAAGGAAATGGAAGAACGCTACGGTGTGTCAGCTGCCGCTCCGGTTGCAGTGGCCGCTGCCGCTCCATCTGCCGGAGGCGCTGCCGCAGCTGCTGCTGAGGAACAGACTGAGTTCACAGTGGAACTGATCGGGTTTGGAGACAAAAAGATCCAGGTCATTAAAGCTGTCCGTGAGATTACCGGCCTTGGTTTGAAAGAAGCTAAAGACCTGGTTGACAATTTGCCCAAGCCTGTAAAAGAAGGCGTGAGCAAGGCGGAGGCGGCAACAATCAAGGAAAAGCTTGAAGAGTCAGGCGCACAGGTTGAAATTAAATAAAGATTATTGTACACACAATCAACTGATGAATAACCAACCACCAGAGGCAAAAATCCTATGGTGGTTTACCTGTCAATCCATACCAGGGTAGGGAACGAATGACGGAAATTAAAGATGTCTCCCAATCTCTGAATACTCCCCGTATGCGTCGAGACTTTTCCAAGATCGGGTCTGCATTGCCTGTACCGAATCTGTTAGCAGTACAGCAAGACTCCTTCGAACGATTTCTTCAGATGGATACAATGCCCGACGACCGATCAAAAGATCGGGGTATCGAAGAGGTCTTTAATGATGTTTTTCCAATTGAAAACTTCAATAAGACCGCGTCACTGGAGTTCGTATCCTACGAAATCGGGTCGTGGGAATGCAGTTGCGGGAAGACTAAAGGGATGATGAACAGGTACCGCTGGCGTTGTAGCTGCGGTCACCTTGAAGGTGTTGGCGATCTGTTGAAAATGCGGGAAGATGGTCAGCATCCAGGAATCTGCGAGAAATGTGGAAAATCGCCTAAGTACATTGTGTGCGATCAATGCGAAAAACGCGTCTCTCTGAAAATGAAATATGATGTCAATGAGTGTCGACAACGCGGCATGACATTTTCTGCTCCTTTGAAAGTTATTGTCCGATTGGTCGTGTGGGACGAGGATTCCGAATCCGATATACGCTCAATTCGGGATATCAAGGAGCAGGAAGTTTATTTGGGTGAGATCCCCATTATGGCTGATGTTTCCCCGGATCTTCAGGGACGAATTCGTGTGGGCGACAAATCCACGTTTATCATTAATGGAACCGAACGGGTTGTCGTCAGTCAGATGCATCGATCACCGGGCGTCTTCTTCAAGCATGATAAAGGCCGACAACATGCCAGTGGCAAAATCCTTTATTCAGCCAGAATTATACCATATCGTGGCTCCTGGATTGAGTTCGAATTCGATATCAATGATTTCCTGTATGTCCGGATTGACCGAAAACGGAAAATTCTATCCACGATTCTGCTTAGGGCTCTCGGTTATACGTCCAATGAAGAAATCCTGAAATTGTTCTACACTCCTGAAATTTTTAGGAAAAATGGAGATGGTTACCTTCGCGAAGTCGATAAGCAAATGATTGGTGAGCGTATTCCATGGGATATTCCGGATCCGACCGATGAAACGAAAATCCTTCTGAGGATGGACAAGAAGTTTACCAAGAAGACTGTACGTGACTTGAAAAAAGCGAATGTAACGCACCTTCAGTATTCTCTGCGGGATCTTATCGGCCGGTTTACAACAACCGATATCGTGGATTTAAGCACAGGTGAAATCATCGTTGAATGTAATGAGGAACTGACGCATGATCACATTTCACGTTTGGAAAAAATCATGCCGGAAGAACTGGAGTTGGTGGCTGTCGAGACATCTTCGGTCGGTTCTTCCATACATGCCTCTCTTGAAAAGGACTCTACTGCGGATGACCTGATCGAAAGCCAGGATATTCAACGTCAGGCTCAGATCGAGATCTACCGGAAACTCCGGCCTGGAGATCCTTTGACGGCAGAAAGTGCATCAAACCTGTTTGAACGATTGTTTTTCAACTCCAAGTATTACGACCTGTCCGAAGTCGGACGGTTGAAAATGAATAAGAAGGTCGGAGTTGAAGTGCCAATGGACCAGCGGACACTGCTGCCTGAAGATATTGTCGGCGTCATCAAATACTTGCTCCGCTTAAAAAATGGCGAAGGTTCGATCGATGATATCGATCATATGGGTAACCGGCGGGTTAGAGCAGTGGGTGAATTGCTGCAGAATCAGTTTAGGATTGGACTGGTTCGGATGGAAAGAGCGATTCGGGAAAGAATGAGCATCCAGGATCTGACGGCTGTCATGCCGCATGATCTGATTAATGCAAAGCCGGTATCTGCTGCGTTAAACGAGTTTTTTGGTTCCAGCCAGTTAAGTCAGTTTATGGATCAGACGAACCCGTTGGCAGAATTGACTCATAAACGCCGCTTGTCCGCATTGGGTCCCGGCGGTTTGTCGAGAGAAAGGGCTGGATTCGAAGTCCGGGACGTTCATTCGACGCATTACGGACGAATCTGCCCGATCGAAACGCCTGAGGGTCCCAACGTCGGTCTGATTGTTTCCCTGTCAACCTATGCGCGAGTCACGTCCCATGGCTTCATTGAAACACCTTATCGACGAATCCAAGCCGGGCAGGCGACGAATGAGATAGAATTTCTCACCGCTCTCGACGAGGACCAGGAAATTCGTCATCTGGGAGGACGCCGGTACTACATCGCTCAGGCCAGTGTGCCGATGGATGAGGCTGGTAAGATCACGGGTGAACGGGTTAACTGCCGGTATGGCGGCGAACCGATGTTGACAACTGTCGACATGGTTGACTATATGGATATCAGTCCGCAACAACTCGTGTCCGTTTCCACGGCTCTGATACCTTTCCTGGAACATGACGACGCCAACCGCGCTCTAATGGGCTCCAATATGCAACGCCAGGCAGTTCCTCTGCTTCGAACAGAATCACCCCTGGTTGGCACAGGGATGGAACATATCGCTGTCAGGGATTCGGGAATTGTGGTTCGTGCAAAACGGCAAGGTGTTGTTGAAGCAGTGAACGCAAACCGGATTATTATCCGGGCTGATGAAAATCTGGATCCCGATCTGGTCACTCCGGAATCACCCGTCGATATTTACACACTGATAAAATTCAGACGTTCCAATCAAAATACCTGCATCAATCAGGTTCCGATTGTCAAACGCGGTCAGAGAGTCATAACCGGTCAGATCATTGCTGATGGTCCTGCAACAGACCATGGGGAACTGGCGCTTGGCAGAAATATACTTGTCGCCTTTATGCCCTGGCATGGTTATAACTTTGAAGATGCCATTCTGATCTCCGAAAAAGTTGTCAAGGAAGATTTCTACACTTCCATCCATATCGAGTCATTCGATATCGAAGCGCGTGACACCAAGTTGGGAACGGAAGAGATTACGCGTGATATCCCGAATGTTTCGGAAGAACAGCTTAGAAATCTTGATGAGAGCGGTATCATACGGTTGGGGGCAGAAGTAAAGCCGGGCGATGTACTGGTTGGGAAAATTACTCCAAAAGGCGAAACTCAGTTAACACCGGAAGAAAAACTCCTTCGGGCGATCTTCGGTGAAAAAGCCGGTGACGTCAGGGATGCATCCCTGGTCGTACCTCCGGGAATTGAGGGCACGGTTATCGATGTCAACGTGTTTTCACGAAAAGGCATTGAGAAGGATGAGCGATCGAAACTGATTGATGATGAGAATCTCGCTCGCCTGAAAAAAGATTATGAGGACGAGCTGACGATTATCCGGGATGACGAAATCAGCCGGATTCGCAAACTCTTGATCGGTCGCCGTATCGCTGAAGATTTTATCGATCCTGTCACATCGGATGTGTTGTTCAAAAAGGGCGATACTATTACGGTTAAATCGGTGTTCAATGTGCCGGATATCCTTGTCGAGCGAGTTCCCGTTAAAAATCACCACGAGATGGCTATGGAGCTTGAGAAAATCAAGCGCCGAACGAACGAGCAGGCGGATATCATCAAGCTGATATATGATGAGAAGATGAGTCGACAGCAACGAGGCGATGAGTTACCTCCCGGAGTTGTCAAGTCCGTACGTGTGTTCATTGCAGTAAAAAGAAAACTGCAGGTTGGTGACAAGATGGCCGGCCGCCATGGTAATAAAGGCGTCATCTCCAAGATCAACCCCGAAGAGGATATGCCATTCCTTCCGGATGGAACACCCGTGGAAATTGTTCTAAATCCGCTCGGTGTTCCGTCGCGCATGAATGTTGGCCAGCTTCTGGAAACGACTCTCGGGTGGGCGGCCAAAGGTCTGGGTGATCAGGTTCAGGCCATGATGGATAACTACAAGGAAGCGAATGTTCCTGAGATGAGGCAGTTCCTGAAACAGATATATAAGAAGACGGCAATGCACACATTCGTTGATACACTGTCCGGTGATGATGTATTTGATATCTGCGTGAACCTGCGGCGTGGTGTTTATATGGCGACTCCAGTTTTTGACGGGGCCACTGAAACCGAAATTCAGGAGGCTTTGAAACTGGCCAGATTGCCGGAAGATGGGAAAATCACGCTTTATGACGGTCGAACGGGTGAGCCGTTCGATCAGCCGGTGACCGTCGGATATATCTACATGATGAAACTGGCTCACCTTGTAGATGACAAAATCCACGCGCGTTCGATTGGACCTTACTCGCTGGTTACTCAACAACCTTTGGGCGGAAAAGCTCAATTCGGTGGTCAGCGTTTTGGAGAGATGGAAGTGTGGGCGCTCGAAGGTTACGGTGCCGCTTACACGCTACAGGAAATGTTGACGGTGAAATCGGATGATGTTCTGGGTCGAACCCGAATCTATCAAGCGATTGTAAAAGGTGAGAGCATGCTGGAGCCAGGAGTTCCGGAATCATTTAATGTCCTGGTGAAAGAACTTCAGGCTCTGGGCCTCGATATCGAGTTGATTGACAGCGAGCGCTATGAACTTGCTGAAAACCTGGAAGATGGGCTTTCGACAGAAACCGCACCTGAACAAGGCTAGCCAGGTCGATATTGAACCTGTCTGAACGGAGGGAAGGGCTTTGGACGATATCTACACCCTTTTTGAGAAGCCGAAAGATAATGTGAAATGGGATGCGATCCTGATTCGGATTGCGTCGCCCGATAAGATTCTGAAGTGGAGTTACGGTGAAGTAACGAAACCTGAAACGATCAATTACCGGACGTTCAAGCCTGAACGTGGGGGACTGTTTTGTGCCAAGATTTTTGGACCCACAAAAGACTTTGAATGTAATTGCGGTAAATACAAGCGGATGAAACATCGCGGCGTCATTTGCGATAAGTGTGGCGTTGAAGTTATTCAATCCAAAGTCCGTCGAGAACGATTGGGTCACATTGAGTTGGCCTGTCCTGTCTCTCATGTCTGGTTCTTCAAGGGTCTGCCAAGCCGGATCGGCAATATTTTGGATATGACGCTGCGGGAATTGGAACGGATCTTGTACTTCGAACTTTATGTCGTGATCGATCCCGGTGATACACCTTTGAAGGAGAAGGAACTTCTGGATGAGGAGCGGTATCAGGAACTGCGCGAAGAATATGGTCCGCGGTTTAAAGCTGGAATGGGTGCCGAAGCCATCAGGGAACTGCTGGCGAAAATCGATTGCGAGACGCTCTCAGCAGAACTGCGGGAGATAATGAAGACGAAGTCTTCCCAGCAAGCCCAGAAAAAGGCAATCAAACGGCTGAAAGTCGTTGAAGCGATCCGCCATTCCGGTAATAAACCGGAGTATATGATCATGCAGGTCATTCCGGTGCTCCCTCCTGAATTACGGCCTCTGGTTCCGCTTGATGGTGGTCGCTTCGCAACGTCCGATCTTAATGATCTTTACAGGCGTGTCATCAACCGGAACAACCGGTTAAAACGGCTGCAGGACTTAAAAGCGCCGGACGTTATCATTCGGAACGAAAAGCGCATGCTACAGGAAGCCGTCGATGCATTGTTTGACAATGGCCGTCGTGGCCGGGCCTTGAAGGGACCGAATAATCGACCTTTGCGGTCACTCTCCGATATGTTGAAGGGTAAGCAGGGACGATTCCGGCAGAACTTGCTGGGGAAACGTGTTGATTATTCAGGCCGTTCCGTCATTGTTGTAGGTCCTGAACTGCGCCTTAATCAGTGCGGCTTGCCGAAGAAAATGGCATTGGAGTTGTTCAAACCATTTATTTTCAACAAGCTCGAAGAGAAGGGTCTTGTTACAACTATAAAAAGTGCCAAGAAAATGGTGGAGCAGGAACGGGCGGAAGTATGGGATATTCTGGAAGAGGTGATCAAGGATCATCCCGTTATCCTGAATCGCGCGCCGACATTGCATAGACTCGGTCTGCAAGCATTTCAACCATTGCTGATCGAGGGTAAGGCTATTCAGATTCATCCTCTGGTCTGCACGGCATTCAATGCGGACTTCGACGGGGATCAGATGGCTGTTCATGTGCCTCTCTCGATTGAAGCTCAGCTCGAAGCGCGACTCCTGATGATGGCGAGTAACAACATCTTGTCGCCGTCGAACGGAAAACCGATTGCCGTTCCGAGCCAGGATATCGTTTTAGGATGTTACTATCTCACGACTCTGCGTGATGATGAACCGGGTGAAGGGAAAGTATTTTCTTCGGGTGAAGAGGCCGTCCAGGCGTATGAAGCCAGGGAAGTGAGTCTGCAGGCAAAGGTTTATGTTCGGATTGATGGCAGAATGGTTCAAACATCCGTTGGACGAGTCATCTTTAATGACGCTTTACCAAAGAGTTTCCCTTATTTTAATCGGGTGGCGCAGAAGAGCGACTTGCGGCGATTGATTGCAGAAGTCTACCGTGACAACGGTGAAGCGGAGTGCGCCAAAACGATCGACAAAGTCAAGGATCTCGGCTTCAGCCATGCCTGTCGCGCAGGTGTGTCTATCAATATCAATGACTTATATATTCCTTCGGAAAAGGAACGTTTGCTGCAAAAAGCTCGCCAGGAAGTCTTCGATGTCGAGCAGCTTTATCAAGACGGTATCATCACCAATGGTGAACGTTACAATAAGGTCGTTGATATCTGGTCTCACGTGACTGAACACGTTGCGGATGAGCTGTTCAAAGAGCTGGAATCCGAACGGCAAAAGGTTGATGGCACGAAGATTCGGGAAAGCGGAATGTTCAACCCGATCTACATGATGGCCTTCTCCGGTGCCCGTGGCTCGAAGATGCAGATTCGGCAGTTGGCAGGTATGCGAGGATTGATGGCAAAACCATCCGGAGAAATTCTGGAAACGCCGATTACTGCTAATTTCCGTGAAGGCTTAACGGTTCTGCAGTATTTTATCTCCACGCATGGCGCACGAAAGGGTTTGGCTGATACGGCATTGAAAACAGCGGATTCAGGATATCTAACCCGACGTCTTGTTGATGTAGCTCAGGATGTGATCATCAACGAGGAGGATTGCGGAACTGAGGATGGGATTGTTGTCTCTGCGATTGTCGAGGGCGGAGAAGTCATTGAATCACTCGAAGATCGAATTATCGGACGAACGGCTCTCAGTGATATAAAAGACCCTTTCTCAGGTCAAATTCTATGTCAGAGGGATGAGGAGATCGATGAAGTGAAAGCCCTGCGAATTGTCAATGCAGGCGTGGAATCGGTTCCCATCCGCTCGGTGCTGTCCTGTGAATGCGAGCGAGGTGTTTGCCGGACCTGTTACGGAAGAGATCTTGCCCGGGGTAACAAAGTGGCCTTGGGTGAGGCGGTTGGAGTTATTGCGGCGCAATCGATCGGTGAACCGGGAACCCAACTCACGATGAGAACATTCCATGTGGGTGGGACTGCAAAAGCAGTTGACGAAGAAGTGTCAGCCTCCACTGAAATTTCGGGACGTATCATTGTGTCACCCTCGTTGAAATTAGCGGAGAACTCCAAACAGGAAACCATTGTGCTGTCCAGAAAAGAAGGACGGATTATAATCGCTCAACCTCATATCAGAGCAGCTTTTAAGGGTAGTCTACATATCGTGGATGATCGCAAGGATGATGTTCCGGGTGTTCGTCTCGTTCTGAAAGGGAAGACAGAAGAAGTATCGTTTTTCCTGAGAACCGATGACCTTTACGATGACAAGATCCGCGAATTTGAAGGAAAGCTGCAGATATTAGTGGAGAGTGGATCAGACATCGACGCAGGTGAAATCCTGGTCGAAAAAATGCGGCAGCAATGGACCGTACCGGAAAAAATTCCATACGGCGCGAAAATGCGCGTCCGGTATGCGCAGATCGCTCAGCCGGCGATTTTTGCCAAAGTCAACGGCATTGTCCGGTTCTATCACCTGGAAGGTGATCAGCTGGTCGAAAGCGGATCGGTTTTGGAGCCGGTCGATATCGGAAAATTCCAGGTTGTCGACCGTGCATGTTTTATGAAAATCTTCCAGGAAGATGAAGATGAGCATGAGGTTGAAACCTATTATATTGCTCGGGAAGCCCGTGTGCTGGTTCCCAACGGTGAGAAGGTGAAGCGCGACCAATTGATCGTCGAATCGACCAAGGAAGGGGAACATGATAACAAGAGTTTCCTGTTGGCCGATTGGGATCCTTTTACGGTTCCACTTCTGGCTGAAAAGACCGGGAAGGTTGTATTGGAAGATGTCATCGAAGAAGTGACCATCAAAGAGGATGTGGATGTAGTCACCAGCCAGTCTCGAAAAATTGTCGGTGTGTTCAGAGAAGAACTAAAATGCCCGGAGCCGAAGTGCAAGTATCGGGAAGCCAAGAGACGTGAAGGTCGCAAGCAGTATTGTGCCATTCACCGGACGGAGCTGCAGCCGCTGCATCCGAGTTTCTCGATCCGTGGTTTGAAAACTCGGGTTGCTCTACCCACGGGTGCGCACCTGTTTGTCGAGCATGGTCAGGACGTCAAAGCTGGGGATATTGTCGGCGTCATTCTACGGGAGAGTCAAAAGACCAAGGACATCACCGGAGGTCTTCCGCGAGTTGTCGAGTTGTTTGAAGCTCGTAAACCGAAGGATTTTGCAGTAATCGCTGAGATCGAAGGAGAAGTTCTGTATGGACCGATTGAAAAAGGTATGCAGAAAGTAATTATCCAGAATCCCAACGGTGCCCGGGAAGAATATTCGATTCCTCGCGGGATGCATATCAACGTACAGGAAGGCGATGTTGTAAAAGCCGGGGAACGGCTGATGGATGGCAGTTCCAACCCTCACGATATTTTATCCGTTCTGGGTGAGAAAGAGCTTGTCAAATACCTTCTTAATGAAGTCCAGGCCGTCTATCGACTGCAGGGTGTTACTATCAATGACAAGCATATCGAAGTGATCATCCGGCAGATGTTGAAAATGGTTCGAGTGGATGACATCGGGGATTCCAGTTTCCTGGCTGACGAACAGGTTGATCGATGGACATTTAATCTGGAAAACAAACGGGTCCGGGATGCGGGCGGACGTCCGGCAACGGGAAGTCTCCTGCTGCAGGGTATCACCAAGGCATCTCTCTCGACGGATAGTTTTATATCCGCTGCATCGTTCCAGGAAACGACGCGCGTCCTCACTGAGGCAGCTGTCTCAGGAAAGATTGACAAACTCCGTGGTTTGAAGGAGAATGTTGTGGTCGGCCGGTTGATACCGGCTGGAACAGGTTTCAGAAAATACAGGAATACAGCCATTAAAGCTGTTGATAAGAACGATAACGTTAAACAAAAGAACTATGTTGACAAGGAAGATGCGGAATCTTCCAACGCACTGACGAGTGAAACCAAAAACCAGTAATCTGAAAGTTTCTCGGATTACCCCTTGACATTTTAAGGTTGCATCAGTAGATTCTGGCCGCTTTATGATTAATCGTGTAAGGAGACAGTCGTGCCAACAATAAATCAATTAGTTAGAAAAGGACGTTTAAAAATTCGAGACAAGTCCAATACGCCTGCACTTTTATCGTGCCCGCAACGCAAGGGTGTTTGTACAAAGGTGTCAACAACAACACCTAAAAAACCGAATTCGGCGTTACGCAAAGTTGCTCGAGTCCGCTTGACAAATGGTATTGAAGTGACCGCCTATATTCCTGGAGAAGGGCACAATTTGCAGGAGCATTCCACGGTCCTGGTCCGGGGTGGTCGTGTCAAAGACTTGCCGGGTGTTCGTTATCATATAGTACGAGGAACTTTGGAAAGTTCCGGTGTTGAAAAACGTCGGCAAGGCCGCTCTAAATATGGCGCCAAGCGACCGAAATAACGGGCTGCTGATTACGTTGCGTAAGATAAGAGGAGGACGTTAGAATGCCGAGAAGACAAATAGTTGTGAAACGGGAAGTTTTTCCGGATCCTAAGTATAAAAGCACAATGGTGGCCAAGTTTATCAATATTCTGATGGCCGCTGGAAAACGAAGTACAGCGGAACGGATTTTTTATGATGCGCTGGAAACGATTGAGGAACGGACCAAACAGGATCCGTTGAAAACGTTTAAAAAGGCGATTGACAACGTAAAGCCGATCTTGGAGGTTAAATCGCGACGAGTTGGCGGTGCGACATATCAGGTTCCGGTTGAGGTCCCGCCGGATCGACGGTTGGCGTTGAGTTTTCGATGGGTGATCGGTTATTCAAGAGGCCGCTCTGAGAAAACAATGGCGGACAGATTGGCCAATGAGTTGATTGATGCTGCGAATAACAGGGGAACTTCCATTAAAAAGCGGGAAGACACCCATAAGATGGCGGAAGCCAATAAGGCTTTTGCACATTATCGGTGGTAAATTATTCACCATTTGTTTATTTTTGATCGGATTGTTTGAATAAAGGAGATAATCATGGCGAAAGAAAAATTCCAGAGACGCAAGCCGCATGTCAACATAGGGACGATTGGTCACGTTGATCATGGG
>JAFGEQ010000004.1 GCA_016931515.1 candidate division CSSED10-310 bacterium
ACCGGAGATCCGGCTCAGGTAACGGGTGATATGTTCCGGGCGGCATACACACGCTTTCTCCGGATGCGAATAATACCCGCATGGGCAGGGATTCATAGCTCCAACCATCATGAAACGCGATGGATAGGTGACGGAAGCCTGGGCCCGGGTCAGCGTGACATGGCCGTCTTCGAGGGGTTGCCGCATCACCTCGAGCACATGGCGCTTGAACTCCGGCATCTCATCCAGGAATAGCACACCATTGTGCGCCAGGCTGACTTCGCCGGGCATCGGATAGGAGCCACCGCCGATCAGACCCGCATCCGATATCGAATGATGGGGAGCGCGGAACGGCCGGCGGAGCACGAGACCGTACCCGGGATCGATGAGACCGGACACGGAGTGAATTTTTGAGATCTCGATCGATTCGTTCAATGACAAGCCAGGCAGAATGGTCGGCAACCGCCTTGCCAGCATTGTCTTCCCAGAACCCGGAGGACCGATCAGGATAATGTTGTGTCCGCCCGCAGCAGAGACTTCCAGCGCTCGTTTGGCGTGTTCCTGACCCTTTACATCGCAGAAATCAATGTCGTCATGAAATGGTTCCGGATCTGCGGCATAGGCATCGGATACGAATGGCTCTATGGATTCATGGTTGTTCAGCACGTGAATGACATCTTTCAGACTCCGTACCCCGTACGTCGTCAACCCTTCAACGGATGACGCTTCCCTGGCGTTCTGCATCGGGACGATGATGCGTTTCCATCCGTTTTTTCCAGCGCCTGCGGCGATCGGCAGGACGCCCCTCACCGGTCTGACTTCGCCATCGAGCGATAACTCACCGACGATCACAGTGTCGGGATATTCTTTCTCGGGAAGAATGTTCATGGCGGACAAAAGCCCGACAGCTATCGGCAGGTCGAATGAAGAGCCCTCTTTTCTTACATCGGCGGGAGCCAGATTGATCGTGATTTTAGCCGGAGGTATCTGATAACCGGCATGGTTCAATGCAGCGAAAATCCGCTCCTTACTCTCACGGACTGCTGTATCGGGCAGACCGACGGTCAAAAAACCCGGAAGTTGTCCATTTCTCATGAAAATTTCGACAGCTACCGGCTGTGCATCCACTCCTGAAACTGAACTAGTCTGTATCTTCGCCAGCATCGCTATTCCTCCTCTTCGGTGACGATACCGGTGAATACAGCAAGATGAATGCCGTAATTGTAGTGCTATATCTAGTTGATAAATAAGGAATGTATAAAATTATTCAAACCAATCGTCCGCTATTCGGACGAGATTGTCCAGATCAACTCTGCACAATAAATCAGTTCCGTACCTGCGAGAAATTATAGCAATTCTGCTGAAGTCGCCTGATAAGAGCCGTCCAGTTCTGAGTCCGATTCTCAGGTTTGATATCCATTATAATCGAAAGCGCTGCATTTGAATAACCAAGATCAATCGAAATGTTGTAAAATTCTTGTAAATCTGATGATTCAAACGGCATCAACTGGATCTTTCGCTGAAGCAAGAAACGCCGATAATGCAGTAGATCTGCGGAGTGGGTTGCGTCGAGAATACGGTTAACATCTTCTGGGCTATCAATACAATCAATACCTTTTACAAGATCAGGTTCGATCTGCTGAAGGGCGATCCGTTGCCTGATCAGGTCAGGTGTTATCAAACTATCCTCTGCACTTTCCAACTGCTGTGCAGAGTCGATTTTACCTCTGATCAGAAGGATGCGGTACAGAGTCAACAGGTAGCTCGAGTTCTGAGGATCTAACCGGACCGCCCGTCTAGCCAGGGATTCCGCTTCATCCAGTTCATACCCTATGATATAGTCGTAAAATGCGGTGTTGTTCAGAGTTGCGGGATCATCGGGAAATGCTTCCAGTGTTTTCCAGTTTTGTCTAATGGCCTCTTTTAATAATCCACGCGCGGCCATTATGGAGGCTATATATCGGCGTGAGTCGACCGCAGTATTCAGTTCGGCGGCCTGGTTCAACAAGATGATGCCTTCCTGCCAGCTTCCCCATTCGAATTCATTCTCCGCGGAAGTAATCAGAATTTGCAATTTCATTTCTGTAAAATATGGATTCCATTCACTCACTTGCAATAGATTACGATTGAGAAGTCTGCTGCTGATCTTGAGGGAGCAGTCGGGGTTAATGCGTCTGGATCGATCGATAAACACCAGTCCGTGCGGACTGAATAATCGGTACTCATCAGGGAGTCTTGTAACAATAGAAACAATAGGATATTTCCTTTGATCAGCCCTGAAAAACATGGGTTTGATGTTTTTATTCTTATCAATACACAACAGATCATCACGGTACCGTTCAACTCCCTGAAGATAGGACAAACTATTCATCTCATTATCATTCTGAAAAAAGAGTGGGCCGGATCCGGGGACGGATGACATCATCATTCGACCGAAATTCCCCAGACTTTGGTCAACATCAGAAGTCAACTTATCTCCTGAGAAATAAAAAGCCGATCCAGTAAAAATAAAGCCAACTGCCACTCCCATCCATGGAGAATCTTTCGCTGCAATGTGGATGTGACGAAAGAGGAAGATATTGGAAGCATATAGGAGCCACACAAGCGGTAAAAAGTATGAATCGATATCATGAATGGTATAAAGCAATGGGAAAATTGAAATGCCGGAAATAATCAGAATGACAGCCGGCAGGATCGATCTGTTTTTTATAGTTACAAGTGTGTATAGCAGGCTGATTATTCCAAGGCAAAAACAAATTACTTGCACCGGGTGATGCAAAGCGGAGGGTATGGACATGATCCTGGAAAACCAGAGATTTCTGCTGGAGTCAAAGATATGGGAATGAAATTGGGAACCTGTAATATGTTGGATCAAGGATTCGAGGCTTGCGGGTTGATGCCAGCAAAAAAGGGGTTTATTAACTGATCGGATTGGCAGATAGAGATAGGGTGTCAATCCGAGAATGAAGAAAAGGATGCTCCGGAGTATTTGATCAACCGGTCGTATTGATAATTGGAAGACTCTTTTACCTGCAATAAGAAGGAGTGGTAACAGGAAGACCGTTGTCAAGTGATTTGTCAGTGCTAATCCAGCCAGAAAGAAGGTTATATATATAAATGGCACCCTGGATTGGATCAAACCGATTGAAACACTCCAACATAAAGTAACTCCAAGCAGAAGATGGAAACCGTATACTTCAGCGCTGATGCACTGCTTCCAAAAAAGAGGATCTACCGATATTGCAGCAATGATTGGTAATAATATCCAGTGCTTGGCGAAGAACAAAAACAGCAGTTGGTAAGTAACAACCAGGATGAGGGCACCGATTACAGCGCTGATTACAGAAGTTCGGAACGCTTGGCTGCCAAGCGGAAGATCTCGGATGAAACTATGCGCCAGGATCACCCAGGTTGGATAGCCAGTGGGATGGGCGATACCCAGGAGACTGGCCGCAGTAACCAGTTCACCACAATTGGCATCCGGGATGATATCCTGTGGTCCTGTCCAGAGAAATAGCGAAAAAAAATATACGAAGATACCGAGACTTACAATGCCATGCCGTCGATGGGTCAGGAACGTCATTCCGTTAACTTAGCACGATTCCCGGCGGGAATGAAACACGAAAAAGAGGGCCGTATCTTGACACTGGCAAGGCTCATGTTTACACTGCTCTTCCTGGTCATGAGATGGAGGTTCGTTGAATGGATGAAAAACAACTGGAACATTTCGAAGAAAAGTTGATCGAGTGGAAGAATACTCTGCTGCGAGAAGCAGGTGTGACAATTACTGAGAACCTGTCGGAAGAGATATCACGTCAGGGCGATTTCGGAGATCTGGCGAACAAGGAAACAGATCAGAATTTTCTGTTGCGGATTCGGGATCGTGAGAGAAAACTAATTCAGAAAATTGACATATGCCTGCAAAAAATCAAAGACGGAACCTATGGGTTATGTGAAGGCTGTGGTGAAGAGATAAATCCTAAACGACTCGAAGCCAGACCTGTTGCGGGATTATGTATCGCATGTAAAACCGAACAGGAAAAACACGAGCGTTAATCGTGTGATTATAGTCTTTGAAGCCGACAACTGTTTCACTTATTGAGTTACTCACTTCCGGGGTTTTCACCCTGGTATTATGTTTTTGCCTCTGGACAGGTTATCCAATCGCTTTACACCCTCTCTGGCTGATTGCTGTTATCAGTGTGGCACTTTCAGCATTTTTCAGACTCATACTCAGAGGAGCTACGACTGAAACACAATTCCTGCTGTTACTCCCACTCACGACGGCAACGATTTGGCAATACCTTGCGGGTTTCTCCATCGATGTCTCGCCTCTTCTTTTTGCCATCAGTGCATTCGGGTTTTTCAGCTTCCCATTTCGTCAAGCCGCCTGCATGGCATGTATCCTGGGTATCATTTCGTTTTGTGGTGCGGTTGGAAGTGCTGTTCCGATAACATTTACATTCTGGCTCTTTCTTCTAAGTGCGGTTTGGGCTTCCTTAATCTGGCTCCAGACTCATGAAAAAGCTTCAATCACAGCAAGATTTCAAAACATGGAACGCCGGGCAAAAGGATTTCTCACGCAATCAGAAAGAGTGGCTCCGATCGACCAGTTACCTGAACTCGATTCCGAAACGCAATTCGTAAAAGCGGCCGCGAGTGCTTTCAGACTTGAGAGATTAATGGGTTGGATTACTGAAATCATCCAGGAAGTCATGCATCCTTATTCTTGTTTCTTTTTTTTTATTGATCAGGAGCAGAAAAATTTTAAAGTCTATGCATATAAAAGCAATTCCCGTTTCTTCGATCCGACTACGGTTATTGATTTGAATTCTCCCGGTATCCTGTCATGGGTCGTGCAACAGAAACAGAAAATAAGGCATGAACGGCTCCCAAAAGAACATCAGAACCCCGAATATTATAATACGCGGGAACGAATACTGGCGATGATGGTTTTTCCGATCATTATTAATAATCAGGTCGAGGGTCTGCTCGGTGTGGATGCAAGACGAAGCTACTCGTTTGGTGTTGATGAGGAGCAACTACTGGCGTTATTTTCAAAATTGACGGCCGACTTGATAGAAGCATTCAGAATTTATCAGCACAAGGATGTTCATGCTGACTATATGAGCGCATTCTACCAGGCGGTGCGTCAGATAATTCAAGCCCGTCTTGATCTCACAACCCGGTTGGAGTTGTTGATCAAGATCAGCAATCTGATTAAAAAGAGTGATGAGACTGCTGTCGCAATTCCCCGCGATGACGGCAATGTAGTCATTATCGATGCAGTTGGAGATATTTTAAAAAGAATGATTGGTGGAATAATCCATGAAGCATCAATTTGCGGACAGTTGCTGCGATCCAAAGCGGATATCCTGATTATTCCACATGATCAGCCGGGCCCTAATGGACAAGCGTTGTTCTTTTCAGGTGAGAATCGACTCGATCTTAACAGCATGATGCTCGTTGCGCTTCCGATGCAGGGCAAACAGCGCGGTATCCTTTTTCTTGGAGCGCGAAAACGGAATTATTATAATCAGGATGATCGTTTTGTATTCAGCACTCTCGCTGCCCAATTCGGGATTGCACTGGAAAATGCAATCAATCTCGGGAAAATCCAGGAACTGGCAATTACAGATGGTTTGACCGGTCTATACAATCACCGGTATTTTCAGGATTCTCTTCAAAATGAAATAAAGCTGGCGAAACGAGAACCGATGACATTCAGCCTGCTGATAATGGATATCGATCACTTTAAAAAGTTCAACGATACTTATGGTCATCAGGCAGGGGATGAAGTTTTGAAACATCTAGCCCGGTTGCTGAGGGAACACGCGAGGGAGATTGATACAGTTGCCCGTTACGGTGGAGAGGAATTCGTTATCATCTTAAGGCAGTGTGAACTGAAAATGGCGGCAAAGACAGCGGAAAGAATCCGGCGTGCCTGTGAGAAGCAGAAAATCAAAATCAACGATGATATCCTGAATATTACTCTCAGTGTCGGAGTCGCCGCTTTTCCAGTTCATGCCTCGGAACCGGCAACTCTGATAGCCGCAGCGGATGAGGCTCTTTACAGAGCCAAGGGGGCCGGAAGAAACCGAGTTGAGGTGGCATCGACAGTCAGTGCGTGAGATCTGATTTTTTTTCTGATTCCTTCACACGATCCCACTCCAGATCCAGTTCCTCCAGGCTTTTCCCTTTCATGTTCTCCGCTCCGCCATATACTCGCTCCAGCTTGTTAAAACGCCTTTTGAACTTATTGTTTGCTTTCCTTAACGCTTCCTCTGCATTGACTCCAAGAAACCGGCTGAGATTGACAATGGCAAACAACAGGTCGCCCACTTCATCTTCAACCCGCTTCATTTCAGACTCATTGTCGATTTCGTATTGCACTTCCCGGATCTCTTCCTGAATTTTTTCGAACACATCGGAGATATCATCCCAGTCGAATCCGACCAGAGCGGCTCGCTGTTGGTATTTTTGTGCCACAAGCAGTTGGGGGAGAGCCGGCGATACAGAGTGAAGAATCCCCTCCACTGGATCGACTGTTTTCTCATCCGCTTTGATTTTCTGCCAATTCTCCAGAACCTGCTCGGCTCCATCAACCGTCACATTTCCAAACACATGCGGGTGCCGATGAATCAGTTTGCCACAGATTTTCTCAAGAACGATCGAAATATCAAATCCACCTTCCCGGTTACCTGCCGGGTGTTCGCTTGCTATCTCGGAATGAAGAACCACCTGTAGCATTACATCTCCTAATTCACCCGCCAGTTCATCCATGTTGCCTTCCTCAATGGCGGCAACTGCTTCATGAGCTTCTTCCAGCATGAAGGGAATCAACGACTGATGCGTTTGCTTTCGATCCCAGGGACATCCATCCGGAGCTCTTAGTTTTTTAATTATTTCGAGCAAATGAGCGAAAAGTTCCCGAGGTTCCTTTGATTGCATGTAGTTTCCTCCTTGCATGAAGCATATACCATGGCTGATAGGGGCTTTCAATTCGATGGCTGGTGCTGGATTTTTGCGTCAGGGGCATATAATATCAGCCTGGTATCGGATTTCGGAGGAGTAAAATTTATGACATATCGAATCGGAATCATTCTGGTTGTGTTGCTGCAGGTAGCCGTTTCGCCGAGCCTGTCTGCTGACGATTTTTCAAAAGCTTTCAGCAGCAGGACCGGTGAAGTGGACTGGCGCAGTTCAATGGATTTAAATGGTGACGGGATCATTGACGGATATGACCTTGCCGTTCGTAGCATTTCAGGCGATGACTCAGCGGGATTAAAAGGTGCCGCACGATTCAGGGCGGACCGCATCCTGGTGAAATTCGCTCAGGGGACCGGACTCGATCAGATTCGGGATTTGTTGGATCCGATGGGAGTGAATACGGATAGAATAAAAGCGTTGACTTCCATCGATTACTCCGTCATACCGGTGCCCGATAACATGACTGCCGAGAGGTTGCTGGAGATTGTCAAGCGGATGCCGTCTGTGGATGATGCCCAGTTCGACTATATCTGTTATATGACGAAAACACCGAATGATGAATTGTATAATCTCCAGTGGAATTTCGGCCACGTCAAAGCCGAGGAGGCATGGGATTTGACCTCCGGCGGCCATTCGTCCGTGACTGTTGCAGTTCTCGATACCGGTATTGCCTATGAAAATTACGGTGATTTCGAACAGGCGCCTGATCTGGGTGGAACTGCGTTCAAATCCGCTTATGATTTCATTAATGACGACACCCATGCCAATGATGATGAAGGCCATGGAACACATGTTGCCGGTACGATTGCGCAGACGACGAACAATGGTATGGGGGTGGCCGGTCTTGCCTATAAATCCACATTGATACCCGTGAAAATACTCGACCAGACTGGTACCGGTACGTCCAGTTCTCTGGCACAGGGAATCCGGTGGGCGGCGGACAGAGGCGCAAATGTGATCAATATGAGTCTCGGCTTTCCCGTTGGCACCGATGGTGGTGCAATAGTGAGAGATGCGGTGACGTATGCATATGGCAAAAGCGTTATCATGGTTGCTGCTTCAGGAAATGAAGCCGGTGATCCCGGCTATTCGGGTGGTGTGGCTTATCCTGCAGCCTATGATGAGTGCATCGCTGTCGGAGCAATCCGGTATGACAGACGCTATACCGATTATTCCAACTTTGGATCGAAGTTAACATGCGTGGCACCAGGCGGTGCGATCGGATTGGATCAGAACAATGACGGTTATGCCGATGGGATTCTTCAGCAGACTTTTGTTAATGCCGATCCGACCAAGTTCCGCTATGTCTTTTACCAGGGAACATCGATGGCTACTCCTCATGTAGCTGCCGCAGCAGCTCTTTTTGTGTCACGCAAGGGCGGAGGTCCAGCGGAGTTTCTACAGACACTCAAGGACACTTGCGAAGATCTTGGCGCAGCGGGATTCGACCAGCATTACGGGTACGGGTTGATCAACTTGCCGGGCATCATTAGAGGTGGCCAGGGATGGGGGGCTAACTGATGCAATTGAATAGAACAATTTTATGCCTGGTGTTGAGTTTGATTGCGGGGCCGATGGTTTTCGCTGTCACCGAGACTCAACCGAGATTTGCGATGGGTCTCCGTTCAGGATACTACCTGCTACCCAATTGGTCAGACACGTACGACGCTATCTATGACAACAGCGGTGAGATGATGTTGGGGCTGGAGTTTGGGTATCGCCTTACAGAATCCCTTGAGATAGGTGTTTCCGCCGATATGATATCGGGAGACGGTGAGCGGGTATGGCCGGATGGATCGGGCAACTGGGAGGGAACGGGTGAATCTGTATCGTTCGATATAGTCCCGATAGTCATGTTTTCGAGATTCTCATTTTTGTGTGACTCAAATCTCTCGCCTTATCTGGGAATCGGCATTGGATACAGCTTCTTCAAAGAAACAGATGATGAATCATCCAGCGGGTTCGGTTTCCTCGGGACCGCTGGAATCCGGTGGAAACGATATTCTCCATTTGAACTGTTAGCTGAGGCTGAATATTCGACTTTTCAGGGTGTGATCGGAGAAGGTGATGCAAGCGAGTATTTTTCAGAGGACGATATCGGGGGTGTAAGCATCCGAATTTGCTTTCGATATGTGTTGTGATCGAACGCTTCAAAAGGTAAATGGCCATGAGTTGTCAGATCCTTGAAATTAATCCTGTTTTTCCGCAGCCACGGCGGATTCAACGCGTGGTTGAAAGTCTTCAAAATGGCGGTTTGATTGCATTTCCAACCGACTCGACTTATGGGATCGGATGCAACCTGTTCGATAAAATCTCGGTTGACAAACTCCACATGATAAAAAATCGGGACAAACGCAAACCCTTTTCTTTTCTCTGTGCGGATCTGTCCAATTTAGCCCGTTACGCCAATGTCAGCACGCAGGCTTATAAATTAATAAGGCGATTGACTCCGGGTCCATTTACATTTGTTCTCGATGCCACCCGGCTAGTACCGAAAATTCTGAGAACCAGTCGGGCGACTGTTGGCATTCGTGTACCGGATTATCCAATCTGCAACCAGATACTCCTGGCTTTGGGTAATCCGATTATATCGACCACTGCAAAGGATTATGATGGATTTCTGGCAGATCCCCGACAGATTAAAGATAAATATGGTGAGCATTTGGAAATTATAGTAGATGGCGGTCCCATTGTTCCGGGGTTGACAACCGTAATAGATCTGACGGGATCCGAACCGGTCATTATTCGTCAGGGGATTGGAGTTCTTGAATGATGAAGCGCGAACCAATTGAGTCTGTGAAAAAGTTTCTTTATCCAGATCAGTATTTTCGATTGGATGAGACTTCGGTTTTCAAGCAGCTGTTTTTGGAGAACGAGCCGGTCTGGACCGGTCTGGACCGGATAGAGAGTGTGATTAATTGTCATTTTAAATCACTGGAGGTTCATGCACCTTTACCGGTTGGTTTCCATATACATGCCAGGAAAAACCGGGAGGGGTATCAGGAAACAATCGTTTCAATCGAGAAAGGATTCTATGCCTCGGAAGACGTGATGTTTCCCGAGATTGGGATGTCGATCGGCTCAGGATCATCGATTGAGCCCGGTGTTGTAATAAAACCACCCCTGATGATCGGGCGTAACACCGAAATCAGACAGGGCGCATATATCCGTGGTGGCGCTATTATCGGAAATCATTGTACGGTTGGTCACACCACGGAAGTCAAAACCGCTGTTTTCATGGATTATACGGAAGCCGGCCATTTCGCCTATGTCGGTGACAGCATTCTTGGACGCTGTGTCAACCTGGGTGCGGGAACCAAACTGGCGAATCTGCCATTCAGAACGCTCATCATGAAGGAGAGACAGGCTTTTGAGAACTTCAGTCTAAGAATTTCGGACATCAGATTACCGATTGATCGATCCAAACTGGGTTCGATACTCGGCGATGGTGTAGAAACCGGCTGTAACTCAACCTTGGCTCCCGGCACACTCATCGGTTCAGATTCATGGGTATACCCGTGTCTCTTTATAAGAAGCGGCTATTATCCGCCCGGATCGATAATAAAAAGTGATTGTATCAACCAGGTTCATCCTGCGAAACGCGTCCCCTGATGGTTCTGCATCCCGAGAATTTATTCATCGCTAATCCGGATCTGCCCGGTGGCAGGGTCATCGTAAGACTTTTCAACTCGGGCAATATAGAGCGTTGGCGTCGCCCTGGAGCAGCGTTGTCAAATCTCAGGAGATTGAGCTCGATCTATCCAGTTAATCCGAGTGTGGATCCCCGGCAGGTAATGTGGATAACCGATAATGTGCGGAGCTTATCGGATGAAGCATTAACCGGAGGGAGTCCACTGATAGGGAGTATCGAAGCGCTTGACTTCCAGTATCCAGGCATCGACCCTTTGACGGTCGGGTGGTCCTACTCGTCGAATCCCCCGGAACAGTTAAGAAAACAGGGTGATATTGCGAGACGTATCACGATGTTGAATCTCCAGGATCAAAAGGATTCACGCTGGAGAAGCATGGGATTACCCGTTGCAGCTCAATTGTTAACAGGTGCCCTTGAGAGCAAAGGTCATTCAACATGCCATATAAATGTGGATATGCATGCTATCGCTGTTGACGTCATCCCTCCATGTGACTTCGTAGCCATTGGTGTGTACGAGGACTTTTTCCTCGAAACTCAGAAATGGGTCCGGGAAATCAAAGCCAAACGTAATGTGCCGATTATCCTTGGAGGGCCGATGGTGACGCTTCAGCCGGACATCGTTGCTGCCCATTTGCAATCCGGGGCTGCGTTTCTGAAGGGTGAAGCGGAACAGACCTTTCCGAGTCTGGTTCGATGGTATCCGGTTGATCCGAACGATAACCTCCTAACATTACTGCATGAACTGTCTAATGTTCCTGGATTATTCGCCCAGGGTGAAGACTGGTGGGTTTTGGGTCGATTCGATTCGCAGCCACGATTGACGGAATTCATGAACCTGGAAATCTCGACCCGCCATTTCTTGGAGGATAATGCGAACTCAGGTATTGAATATTCGACATCTCGCGGGTGCCCGCGATCCTGCAGTTTCTGCTCACATGTTCACGGTAAGGTTTTAAGGATGTATCCATTGGATTTGATCTCTAATCATCTTTCATCCTTTCGGAGTGCAATTGATCGCAGAGAAAAGGATGGCAGGGATGTGGACGCTTACACGGGTATCAATTTAAACGATGATGATCTTCTGATTGATTCCGATCGTGCATTGAAAATTCTCGAACTTTGCCGCGAACATGGTTTCAGGATTTGGGGCATACAAACATCCATAGAATCCCTGGCGTCCGAGCGAAGGCGACGCGATTTTTTTACGAAGATAGCAAGCCGGGATTTCTTTACAAATATGCAACCGTTGTTCTGGATAGGTACGGATGGATTTACCACTCCCAGATTAAAAAGACTTGGGAAAAAAGGAACTGTAGAGCAACTGAGGAAAATTTGTGATGATCTGGAGAATTTTGGATTTCGGGGTTATCATTACTGGATCATTACTGATGCCGACAGTGACTGGCCGGATTTTATTGAAGAGTTGCAGACACTGAGAGATTTTGTTGAGCAGTATCCCAAATCGTTCCACATACTTCCGAACGCGGCTTCATTGATTCCATACCCGTCAACTGAGATATATAAACGGCGCAGGGTGGAGAGGAAACTAGATCAGATTGTATTGAAAAAACTGATTTGTCTTGAGAATTATCCGGAATTTGATTATCCGTTGGTTTTACATGAGCGACCTCTGAGTAGTTACCTTTATGCTCTTGTCGAACCGGATGCCAAGACACCGGAAAGAGTTCTGACGAATCCCCGGCAATTTCTGAAACTGATACGGGAGTTGCGGATAGATGAGGCATTGATGGAAGCGATGAGGATCATGATGATCGAGCTCGAAGATACTGATGAAGAACGGAGGAGAAAGGAACTGGAAGGACTCCGGAAACGTATCTTATCGGGATGGGCTTTCCACTGAGGTAGATATTACTATGACTAAATTGTATTCGACTGCTGGGCCGCTTGTACTGATATTACTGCTGATTGCCGGGTGCGCCGTGACTGTAAAAACAATCCCTTCAGATGTAACCACGAACGGAAAGATAACGGGGGAAGATGTTTATTTCAGGATTTTAAAGGCGCACTATCTGAGTTTCTCCGGGCATGTTGATGAAGGATTGACGATATTCAGGGAATCTCTGAAGGATTATCCTGATAACAGCGAATTGTTTTATCAATATGCAAAGTTTCTACTGGATCTCAGCTATCGGACTAATGATCAGCAGAATGCGGAAAAACTGGTATCAACAGCACGGGATGCATTGATCAGATCGAGTGAACTGGATGATACGAATATCGTCGTAAAAACCTTACTTGCAGATGTCCGGATCGAATTGGGAGAGCTTGCCGAGGCTATCGATTTGCTTGAACGCATTATGGAAATGGATCCATCCAATCAGAAAGTGAAAACGGATCTGGCCAGATTGTATGTTCATACGCATTCACCGGAAAAAGCTGTTCGATTGCTCAAACCTGTGATTGAAACCCAGGAACTGACGAACTATGAGCTTTTGAAAGTCTATGCTCTGGCGTGTGGAGAATCGAATTTGCTCGAGGATTCAATAGAGATGTACAAACGCTATCTTGCTTTATTTCCCGGCGAATTCGAAGCATCATATAATCTGTCTCTCTGCTATTTTCGTTCCGGACAGTTTCTTCATGCCAATGAGATCCTGGAGCGATTAAAATCACAGGGTCAACTGACTTTGGAAGTCGCCGAATTGTACACGGATGTCTTGAAAGGTCTTGGTCGTGTGGAGGAAGCCATTCAACTTCTCCGGGAAATCAGCAAGAATCCGCGGTATGAAATTGGATCGTTCATTGAAATCGGCCAATTGTTACTCTCCAGTAATGATGCTGAATCAGCATACCAGTATCTGATCAAGGCTGTCATTAAAGCTCCGAATGATCGTAGAGCGACCTTCTATACGGCTGTTGCTCTCAACGAAATGGACAGATACGATGAGGCGATACGAATGCTGGATAATAATCTGGAAGATAAACCAATCTCCATCGCATCCGCAGATCTCGCTGTCGATATTTTTCTGAGATTAAAACAGGTCAACTCTGTTCTTGCCATCTGTCAACGGTTGATAAATGAGCGCAGTAAGGACGTTCGTGTTTGGTTGATTGTCGCTCGAGCCTATGAGTCTCTTGACATGCCTGATAAAGCATTGGAAATTTTGACGCAAGGGACCCTGGAGTTTCCCCTGGACGTTTCCCTGAACATGGCGTTGGCCTTCCGTTTGGAGGAAAAGGGTGAGTGGAAAGAGGCGATCAGGATTGCTGACAAACTGTATTTACAGCACTCTGATTCTCCGGAAATTTCCAATTTCATAGGGTACGTTTTGGCTGACCGAAATGAGGATTTACCGCGAGCGTTGAAGTTAATACAGGCTGCGGTGAGCATTGAACCGGAAAATTCAGCTTATCTTGATAGTCTTGCCTGGGTCTATTTCCGGATGGGTCGCATGCAGGATGCTTACGAACAGATCAGTAAAGCTAATCAGTCCATGCCGGATGATCCCTTAATTATCGAGCATTTCATCAGAATCTGCATCGGAATGAATGTACTTGATGAAGCAGGAGAACTGCTTGATGGCGCATTGATCCGATTCCCGGATTCGCCGGGTCTGAATGAATGTCGGGATTTACTGAACAATGCCTTTGATCAATAAACCGGGCAGGTGGTTTCTTAAAATCAGCTGCTTATGGATAGGTATCTCATCTATCCTGATGGGCTGTGCAAGGTTTAACCGGTATCAGATACACTCGGAATATCGATTCATCAGAGCCGCCGCGAAGATTAAGACATCCTCCCGTATCGTATCATCCATGGTTACCGTCATTGTTCACAAAGATCACACTATTCGAATTGAGATGTCGGATCCAGTCGGTATAGCTCGAGGATATATTCTGGTCGATTCACGGGAAATCAGCCTGGTTGATTTGAGTGCAGGCTGCGGCCGTAGGATTCATGCCTGGATTGGGAAGTTAGCCAATGTCTGCGGTGTACCAATAACTTATCCTCGTATAACTGAATGGATACTGCCATCGAAGTGGCCACAATCTCCGGTAACTTACCGGATTGCCCGCAAGGACCACCTCCAAATGGAGATCCTTCAGATACCCCCGTGTGATGAAACCCCGGGAAGGATTGTAATACGATTACCTCAGAAGGAGATGGAAGTAATATTGAGTTGGCTGGAAGATGTGGAAGTATCTGAACCTCTAAGTGAATTGCCTGCTCCGGCACTCCAATGGAATGAGTGCAACGGGCAGTCTTTTCCATTAACGGATGTGAAACAATGATGACCGTGAAATCATATGCGAAAGTCAATCTTTTATTGGAAATATTGGGGAAAAGACAAGATGGGTTTCATGAACTGTATTCTCTCATGCAAACGATTTCTCTCCATGATTTGATGCATTTTCAACGGTCGGATGACAATCTCATCAGCTTCCATTGTGTCGATGATGCGGCGGGGCGCGGGCCGGATAATCTGGTTTATAAGGCAGCCGAATTATTTTTTAATACAACGGGTATAACAGGCGGAGTTCGGATCGATCTTGACAAACATATTCCGGTCGGAGCTGGATTAGGAGGCGGATCATCCAATGCTGCAATGACCTTAAAGGTGTTAAATATCATGTTTGACCAACCGCTGAATCGCTACCAATTATATCGTTTGGCTGCGAAACTCGGATCGGATGTACCGTTTTTTATAGAAGGTGGAACAGCGATTGCCAGTGGACGCGGCGACCTGATATCGCCCCTGCCATTTATAGGCAAACTACTGATGCTGCTTATAAATCCGGGTGTTTTCGTGTCAACTGCAAGGGTATATTCGAACTTAAACTTGCTATTGACATCACCGAAGTGTCTCCATAATATACTGCCCGTTTTATCGACCGGTCGGATAACTGAACAGAACCTGGCTGGATTGATCCGGAATGATTTGCAGGACGCGGTTCTCCGGCTGTTTCCCGAGATTCAGTCGCTGGTGGATTGGTTGTCCGGCCATGGTGCTGCAGCAGCGTGTGTTTCGGGAAGTGGAGGAACAGTTTTTGGGCTGTTTCTGGATAGAGATACAGCCGACAAAGTATTGATTGAGGCACGGCGGGAATTTTATTGGGCATGCCTGACAAGTTCGGTTGAGGGAACGTACTGGAATACTGTCAGTGATTGATGTTGGGGCGTCGGCAAGCGGAAAGCCACTGGTTTTTGGTACCAGCATTCGTAGGTTCGAATCCTACCGCCCCAGTTTTTTTCTAGATCAATCCCAGTTATGATGATTTTCAAGGAGGCGGGGTTTTGAAATCGAATTACAACATGAAGGTGCTGTACGGGTCAGCGCACCCGGAACTTGGTAAGGAAATTTGCGGGCACCTGGATGTCTCTCCGGTGTCAGTCGATATCCGGCGATTCAAAGATGGAGAAATTTTCGCTCAAATTCTTGAGAATATTAGAGGTCAGGACCTGTTCATCGTTCAGCCGACCTGCTCACCGGCTAATGAAAACCTGATGGAGTTGCTGATTTTGATCGATGCGGCAAAGCGCGCATCTGCCAAACGGATTACGGCTGTGCTTCCGTATTATGGATATGCCAGACAGGATCGTAAGGATCGACCTAGAGTTCCGATCACGGCTCGTCTTGTCGCTGATCTTTTAACGACCGCTGGTGCAGACCGGATCATTGCCATTGATCTGCATGCCGGTCAAATCCAGGGATTTTTTAATATCCCGTTGGATCATCTCCATGCCACCCCCGTCTTTCTTAAATACATTGTAAATAAGACTTTTAAGGATGATTTAATGGTGGTTTCGCCGGATGCGGGCGGTGTCGAGAGAGCCAACTTTCTGGCTCGCTGCCTGCAGGTTGACCTCGCTGTTGCCGATAAGCGGCGAATCACTCACAATGAAGCAGAATCCATCCGAATCATTGGAGATGTAAAAGAGAGAAGTGTTCTGATTTTGGATGATATCATTGATACAGCTGGCACACTGATGAAAGCCGTGGATGCTCTGAAAGAAGCAGGAGCATCCTATATCATCTGCTGTGCATCTCATGGTGTCTTCTCAGAACCGGCGATGGAACGAATTCAGGCAAATAAAAACCTGGATGAAGTTATAGTAACCAATACGATCGCTCATAGCGAAGCGGTTATAAAGAACAAAAAAATCAAGGTGTTATCTATCGGACGATTATTGGCGGATGCCATTCAATGCATCCATAATGAAACATCGGTAAGTTCTTTATTTGTCATGAGAAACAAAGGAAATTGTCGAGACAAAGGAGATTCTCAATGAAATTGAAAGCGCAGATCAAACCGCAAACCGGGAAAGGCATGAATCGACGTTTGCGACGTGATGGACAGATCCCTGCAATCCTTTATGGAAAGCATCAGAGCCCTATTCCACTCTCGCTCGATCAACTGGATACCGAGAAAGTCATTAATGCAGGCGGAGCACGGAAAATACTCGAACTCAGTATATCCGGACTGACTGACAATGCAGACGACACAATGGTTATGTTCAAAGACGTACAGAGAAATCCCTTGACTGGAAAACTCGTTCACATCGATTTATACAGTGTACGCCAGGATGAAGAGATTTCCATGACGATTCCGATTCACTTCGTTGGGGAGACAAAAGATATCGACAAGGAAGGTACACTGCAATTTGTTTCTCGTGAGATCAGCATTCAATGTTTACCCAAGAACATTCCGGGTGCTATTGAAGTGGATATAAGTGGAATGAAGATGGGGCATAGTATGACAGTGTCCGATCTTAAGTTGCCGGAAAAGGTGAAGTTGTTGGATGATCCGGGAAAGGTAATTGCAAGCATCGTTGCAGTTCGGGCTGCGGCCGTTGAACAACCGGAAGCCGAAGAAGAAACAGCAGAAGCTGCTCCGACTGAAACTGACTGATCCGGAATACCGGGATGAGCGGCACGAATCTGGCGGAATCATCCGATTGTATTCGTGGGATTGTCGGATTGGGAAATCCCGGATCTCGATACGCCCGATCCAGACATAACGCCGGCTTCCTGGTGCTTGATCGATTGCATGAGAAGTACTCCGGTTCCGGCTGGAGCCGAAAACCAAAGGGATGGGTGACGCGTTTGAATCTGCAGGGAAACAGCCTGATTCTGTTGAAACCAACGACGTTCATGAACTTGTCGGGTGAGGCAGTATCTGATTTTATGCGTTTCTATAAAATCCATCCTGCAGAAACACTGGTTGTGCATGATGACCTTGATATCGATTTACGGCAGGTACGGGTAAAATTCGGAGGAAGTCATGGAGGGCACAAGGGGGTGCAGTCGGTGATTGAATCGTTAAATACCGATGAATTCTTACGAATACGTATCGGAATTGGACGACCGACATATAATGATAACACGGTTGATTTTGTACTGAGTTCGCCGGAGAATGTGGACGAAGAGGCAGATTTTTTACAGTCTCTTGATTTGGCGGTCTCTGCTGTGGAAACAGTAATTTTAGAGAATCATCGAACAGCGATGGAGCGTTTTAACAGGAAGAATAAACAGACTCTCATGAATGAGTAAAACCGGCCGCTGGTAAAGGCAGTGCCTGGAGAGAAGGAAGGTCTTGAAATGTATGAAGTAATTGCAATACTTAATCCCAACACGACTACCGAAGTAATGGAAGGTAAAATTACCGATTGGACACAGATTGTTCAAGGCTTTGGAGCGGAGTTGCACCGGGTCGAGAGATGGGGCAAGCGGAATCTGGCATACGAGGTGAAAAAGTTTAATCAGGGTATTTATGTCCTCTTCCATATTGATGGGAAGCATGACGTGATCGACGAATTGGAACGTCGTTTCAGAATCGCTGATGAAGTGATACGCTATCAATCGGTAAAATTATCGGATGTTGAATACAAAGCGTCGGTGGATCTTCTGGATGGATTAAAATCCCGGTTCGTTGATGGAGAATCATCCGGCGAGAAGCGGAAACAGTTTTCCGACGATGACACGGACACTAATCAGGAGGAATCTGATTACCGATATGACGAATCATCGGATGAATTCGATGACGACTCGAGCCATCACGAAGAAGATAAGTCCTAATCGGCGATCCTGGATTAGGAGGAGTGTCAGGGGAATACCGAATATCTTTCGTCACGTGGCGGTTTTTTTTCATCCAGGGGCCGGCTGACAGTCAGTTTGGTCGCCTGGATTTTTTTAAGGGAGTGGTACGACGATGGAAGTCATTTTGAAAAAAACTGTTAAAGGAGTCGGGAACCCGGGTGATCTGGTTAAAGTATCCGACGGACACGCTCGGAATTATCTGCTGCCTCGCAAACTGGCAGTGGAAGCAACACCGGAAAATCTGAAAATTTGGAAGAACCAGGCAAGACAACAGACGGTTAAACAAGAAAAACGTGAGATGCATCGTCGGGAGCTTGCGGATAAAATTAGTGGTTTGACATGTACGATACAAAAGCAGGTCAGCGAGGAGGATCGGATTTTCGGATCGGTGTCAGTACCTGAGATCTTAAAGTGTCTGGAGACAGAGCACGTTGTATTGGAAAAAAAGCAGGTTATACTGGACAAACCAATTAAAACACTTGGGCAACATCTTGTGAAAATTAAACTAGGCCAGGGTATCGAGACAACGTTAAAAATTATCATCGAAAAGTAGCTGATCCAGTGAGTAAACAACCTAAAACAAATAAAGATCGAGACAGTCTGCCGCCCAATGATCTTGCGGCTGAAAAAGCTGTCATTGCAGGACTGATCCGGAATAATGAAGCGATTCATGATGTCATCCGAATGCTCCAACCCGAAGATTTTTTTCGTGAAACAAACCAGATAGTGTATTCCTCAATACTACAATTATTCGAGGCATCCCGTCCTTTTGATCTGATTACACTGAAAAATCAGATTGAGTATGATGGACACCTGACAAAAATCGGCGGGATCATGACTCTTTCGGAGATGTTGGATGAAGTATCGCTTGTCTCAAATGTCCAGTTCTATGCCGAAATCGTTAAGGAAAAATCACGATTAAGAAACCTGATTAATGCAGCACACGACATCGTGACAGGATGTTATGCGACGGAAACAGACAGCAAAGAAATTATTGATAGAGCGGAGCAGCAGGTTTTCAAATTATCGGATCAACTCGGTGGTGACCGGGTGGCAAACATTGATGTCGCGATCAAGGAATCGTTTGAAGAGTTAAAGAGCACCTATCATTTAGGCGTATCCGGGTTGAAGACCGGATTTGATGATTTCGACAGGATGACCAGTGGCCTGCATCCGGGTGAGTTGATCGTAATCGCCGGTCGGCCGGCAATGGGCAAAACAACATTTGGAATGAATGTTGCGGAATATGTCGCCAGAAAATTCGGTGCGGGAACACTGATATTCAGTTTGGAGATGGTCAGGTCGCAGGTCGCCTTGCGACTGCTCAGTGCAGAGTCTCAGATTGATGTGCAACGACTGAAGAAAGGTCAGATTGCTGAGGAAGAATGGAACGCAATCAGTGCCGCCGGGGCTCGAATCGGGAAATTGCCATTGTTCATCGATGACACTCCCAATCTGTCTGTCATGGAAATGCGATCAACCGCCCGACGGCTGACAAAAAAGAATCCTATCGGCTTGATCATGGTCGATTACATCCAGTTAATTCGGGGTGATGGACGTGCAGAAAGCCGGCAACTCGAGATATCTCAGATTTCACGATCGCTAAAATTCCTGGCCAAGGAACTGAAATGCCCGGTCATTGCTCTTTCGCAATTATCCCGGGCGGTGGAAAATCGTCCCGGGAAAAAAAGACCCATGTTGTCGGATTTGAGAGAGTCAGGCGCGATTGAGCAGGATGCAGACCTCGTTGTCATGCTTTACCGACCTGAATATTACAATGAAACAGAAGTGATAATTGACAATAAAACGCATGATTCTAAAGGATTATCGGAGATCATTATCGCCAAACAACGCAATGGGCCGGTCGGCAGTTTCTGGCTGGCATTCCAGCATTCTCTGACCCGATTCGTCAATCTTGATCCGCGAACCGCGGTTCCGGTCGATGTGATTCGAAGTCATAACGTTTACTCAGACGGTGATGCTTAGTGATTAATAAATTTCTGGAAATAATAGGCAGGCCGGCTATCCAGTTTGTCTTGGAATGCGGCAGAATGGGGATCCTGTTCTTCTCGACATTATTCTGGATGGTTCGACCGCCGTACAGGGTCAGGCTTTTTTTCAAGCAAATGGAAGAGATCGGTGTTCAATCGGTCTGGGTTGCCATGATCACAACAACATTCACCGGCGGTATTCTGGCTCTCCAGTCTTACAGCTCCTTCAAACGATTTGATGCAGAAAGCCTGATCGGAACAATGGTCGCCATCTCCATCTGCCGGGAGCTGTCGCCGATATTGGTAGGGCTGATCGTTGCCGGTCGTGTCGGATCGGCCATGGCAGCGGAGCTCGGGTCGATGAAAGTTACCGAACAGATCGATGCGCTGTATACACTGGCCGTCAATCCTATTCAATATCTGATCGTACCGAGGATGATAGCCTGCTTTCTGATGATGCCGGTACTAACGCTGTTTGGCGATATCGTCGGCATCAGCGGAGGTTATCTGGTTGCCACGAAAATATATGATCTGAACCCGATAACATATATTCGATCATCCTTCGATTTTCTGACTTATGAAGATGTTTACTCAGGACTGATCAAATCAGCCATATTCGGTATCGCTATCGCTATTGTCAGCTGTTTCAAAGGTTTTAATACTCAAGGCGGTGCAGTGGGTGTTGGAAAAGCAACAACCTCGGCCGTTGTGATCTCCATGATGCTTATTCTTATTCTCGACTATATTATGGGTGCGCTGTTCTTCAGCGTATAAGTGGCGATGATGCAAGACCAACCGGATATCTCCATTCGAATACGGGATCTCCGGAAAGCATTCGGAAGCAAAAAAGTCCTCCAGGGCATTGATCTTGATATCATGAGGGGAGAATCTATTGCGGTTATCGGCGCAAGCGGAACCGGAAAGAGTGTGTTAATCAAGCATATAATAGGATTGTTGAGACCGGATGGGGGTTCCATTGAGGTTGATGGTATCGATGTTCTCACACTGGATCAGGCTGAATTGAATGAATTCAGGGGTCGTTTTGGCATGCTGTTCCAGGGTGGTGCGTTATTTGATTCAATGACCGTGTTTGAAAATGTCGCATTCCCTTTACGTCATCGAACCCGGATGACAACTCGTGAAATTAAGGAACGGGTTCATGAGTTATTGGAGATGACAGGGATGGAGCAGTATATGGACCGATGGCCTTCAGATTTATCAGGGGGAATGAAAAAGCGTGTCGGGCTGTCCAGAGCACTTGCGATACGGCCAAGCATCATGCTGTATGATGAACCGACGACGGGACTGGATCCTGTGATGGGAGGCATCATTGATCATCTGATCATAAAAACCCGTGATACATTGAACGTTACATCGATAACGATCACTCACGATATGCGTAGCGCATCCCGTATCGCAAATAGAATCGCAATGCTGTATAAAGGTACGGTCGTCCAAGCCGGGACTCCGGCTGAAATCATGAAGTCAGCTATTCCGGAGGTCAGTGAGTTTGTACGAGATCGAACGGCTATGCTATCCGTCAAATGACCGACTTCGGTTCATCAGATGATTAGGGGATTGAGATGAGTTCGGAAGCAAAAGTTGGATTACTCATTGTGGGATTCTTTATCATTGTTGGTATCTTCACATTCAAAATTGGCGGAGACCGTATGCCATGGGATCGGGACGGCGGATATAGAGTTCATATTTTTTTCGATTCGATTTCAGGTTTGAAAACCAAATCCAAAGTCCGATATGCCGGCGTTGAGATCGGTTACGTGGAAAGTATTGCCCTGGAAGATGGCCGGGCAAAAGTAACGATAAAGCTGGACCCGAATATTGTGATTCCTGCGAATGCCAAGTTCGTGATCGGATCCTCGGGTTTGATGGGAGACAAATTCATAGCCATTAGCGGTGGAAGCGCTAAATCGGAACCGCTAAAAGGCGAAGCGAATGTTGTTGGTAATGCCCCGGTCGATATGGATCAGTTACTATCATCGCTAAACAGGATCAGCATCGATGTCGGTGAAATAACGACAGCCCTGAAAACAGCGATCGGAACAGGGGATGAACGCAATCGCCTCACCGTTATTCTTGAGAATGTGCAGATTCTAAGTGAGAGTTTAGCCAAAACGGCAACACATAATGATCAGGCATTCTCGGAAACGATTGAAAATATCAGAATGATCAGTCGTGACATCCGGTCATTGATTCATGAAAACAGCGATAATCTTGATGGTACGATGCAGGATATGCATCTGGTTGCAAGGTCACTGGCGGATACATTGCCTGACATCACTCGCGATCTTGAACGGGCATTGAGCAACCTCAACGATATTCTGGAAACGAACAAGCCCGAGGTGGATACTACGGCAAAGAATGTTGCATCAGCGTCTGAAAATCTGGATCGATCGATGTCAGGTATCAGTAAGATCGTCGATAAGGTTGATTCAGGTCAGGGATCGATTGGTAAATTGATCAATGAAGATCGCTTTCATGAAAACCTGAATGATGCTCTAATTGAGGTCAAAAATACAGCCGGCGAGGTTCGTTCTTTTATAGGTCGAGCCAGTGATTACCGTATTTATGTCGGGTATAGAGGGGAGTATCTTCAGGATCGGGAAGACTGGAAGAGTTATATTTCAATGAAAATTCAACCCAGACCCGATAAATACTATTTGTTTGAAATCATCAGTCAACCCGAGGGAAGCAGGAAGGAAGAGGAGTTCCAGTATGATTTCGAGCAAACACCTGAATTTATGGGTGATTCCGATACATATCGCTATACACGGACAACCTGGACGACAAGTGATCCGGTCTATTCATTCCAGTTTGCAAAGATTTATCACCGACTGACCGTCCGGGGGGGATTGATCGAAAATACCGGTGGGTTTGGCCTGGATATGAATCTGTATGACGACATGTTCTGGTTGAGTGTGGATGGATGGGATTTCAACCGATCAACTGATCCGCATTTTAAACTGACCGGTAGATTGGATGTCGGAGATACGTTCTACCTTACGGGAGGCTGGGATGATTTTATGCTCCGGAATGACGAGCAGGACAGTATCTTTTTCGGTGCGGGGCTGAAATTTGAAGATAAAGATCTCAAATACTTGTTAAGTTTTATTCCTTTGATGGGCAATTAATTGGATGGGCAGTACCTTTAGAACCGGAATAGGGTTTGATGTTCATCGGTTTGTCGATGGGCGGCTATTGAAACTTGGCGGCATTACCATTCCCTATCCAAAGGGATTGATGGGTCACTCAGATGCCGACGTCCTTCTTCATGCGATTGCGGATGCATGCCTCGGCACTATCGGCAAAGGTGATATTGGTTCCTACTTCCCTGACTCTGATCCGAAATACAAAGGACTTGACAGTCGGCGTATTATGCAGCTGGCGATCAATCTCTTGCATCAGGAAAACGCAGAGATTGTTTGGATGGATGCGATCATCATCACGGAATTACCCAAAATTCTACCATTCGTTGACAGAATCAAAACGTCTATCGCCGGCATCGCCGGTATTCCAGCGAGTCGCATCAGTATTAAGGGTAAAACGACGGAAGGTCTTGGATTTACCGGTCGACAGGAAGGGATTGCGGTGCAGGCTGCAGTTACTATTCGGATTTCCGATGAATGATTCGGCCCGACTTCAGAAAAGTGATCTGGTATACGGGCGGCATGCCGTCATATCGGGACTCGAGAATGAATCTGAACGGATTGAGAAAATCTGGCTTCAACGGGGGTTGCATTTTCCTGGTCGCCTGACTGAGATGATACGGATTTCAGTCAGACATGGTGCTGTTCTTCAAACTGTCGATCGCCAGGCTCTGGATCGATTGACAGGCGGCGCAAGACATCAGGGTATTGCTCTGAGAATCTCCCTCGTCGATTACCTGGATCTGCGAACCTGGCTCGATAAAACGGGATCCGGCCCCGCAACTCTGCTGATACTCGATGAGATTCAGGACTCCGGCAATATCGGGGCCATTTTCAGATCTGCCGCCGCCGCCCGGGTAGGTGGTATTGTTATCCCCAAACACGGCAGCGCTCCAATTGGTGGAACCGCGATGAAAACATCCGCAGGAACTGTCAATCAGGTCCCGGTTATCCGTGTTGGAAACATTCGAACCAGTATTCAGGAGTTGAAAAAGCATAATTTCAGAGTGACCGGAATATCCGAAAAAGCACCGGCATCGATTGTCGGGATGGAGCACGCTGAACGATCGGTACTGGTGTTCGGGAACGAGGGATCCGGCATACGTGCAATCAATCTTCGGGAATGTGATGATTTACGATCGATTCCGATGACGGGGCCGGCCGGATCATTGAATGTCAGTGCAGCGGTAGCGATCGTCCTTTATGAGCGACTCAGGGAAAAAATTCTCAGTGGAGAAATATTGGAAAAAAGGCTTGACTTTCCTGAAAATCAGCATAGACTACCGGACGCTGACTGAGCTGGCGTAGCTCAGCTGGTAGAGCAAGTGATTTGTAATCACTAGGTCGGGGGTTCGAATCCCTTCGCCAGCTTTGGTCTTTGAAAATCGACGAATAGGGGAGATACCCAAGCGGCCAAAGGGGGCAGACTGTAAATCTGTTGTCAAATGACTTCGGAGGTTCAAATCCTCCTCTCCCCATAACAACCGGCGGGAATAGCTCAGTTGGTAGAGCATCAGCCTTCCAAGCTGAGGGTCGCGGGTTCGAGCCCCGTTTCCCGCTTTGAATCTTTGCCCACGTAGCTCAGTTGGTAGAGCACATCCTTGGTAAGGATGAGGTCACCGGTTCAAGCCCGGTCGTGGGCTGACGTTCCGATTCGTCGAACTTACAAAGTCGTTTTAGAGGGATAAAGGAGATAATCATGGCGAAAGAAAAATTCCAGAGACGCAAGCCGCATGTCAACATAGGGACGATTGGTCACGTTGATCATGGG
>JAFGEQ010000005.1 GCA_016931515.1 candidate division CSSED10-310 bacterium
GGTCGTCGGCAACCAGAATTGTGTATTCCCGGCTCAGAATCAACTTCAGGATCGTTGTGTTCTGAAAGTCATCACTCAGTGACTCCTCGGTCGGACTCGCTTCAAATTCGAGGTGAAATGTTGTGCCTTTGTGCAGGATACTGGAGACAGAGATATCGCCACCCATAACTCGTGCATATTGCCGGCTGATAGTCATTCCCAGTCCGGTTCCGCCCTCACTCAACCCGGATTCAGCCTGTTCAAATGGTTTGAAGACCTTCTCAAGATCATTCTCGGCAATACCGCGTCCTGTATCTTCCACTTCCACCCATACCGTCAACTTCCCGGGCTGTTGAGACATCCGGGACCCATAACGCACTATAACTCCACCTTTCTCCGTAAACTTAACGGCATTTCCAAGCATATTGATTAAAATCTGTCTGACTTTTCCTTGGTCGGCAATTATGGATCCGCCAAAAAGGGATTGGGATTCCACTGAAAAACAAAGACCCTTCTGTTTGATTCGGAGTTGAAACATTCGCTGCAGATCGGTCATCAATCGATCAATATCGAATTGCTCATTGTTCAACACAGCGCGCCCCGCTTCAATTTTGGATAACTCCAGAACATCATTGATCAATGCAAGAAGATGCTCTCCGGATCGGTGGATGATATCCAGATGCTCCCGGGCTTCAACACCCAATGTCCGGTCGCGTCTCAGAAGCTGTGTATATCCGAGTATTGCGTTCATCGGAGTTCGTATTTCGTGACTCATGTTCGCCAGAAAAGCGCTTTTCGTTCGGTTGGCGGATTCCGCCTGGCATCTGACTGAATCCAGTTGAGCCTGCAGATCGGAATCAATTGAACGAATTCGATCAACGAACATAATCACAGGAGATGATTGAAAGCGGAGTCGCCAGACCTGTGTTTCAACATTTAACAGCCGTCCATCCCTGCATTTCCGGACTTGTGGGAAGGATGTTCCTGAATCGAGATGGTGGGTCCATTCCTGAACATCATCCCGATTATCGGATAAATCGTTAAGTGTCATTTTCAGAAGTTCCTGGTGTGTATAGCCCAGAATGGAGACAGAACAGTCATTGATCTCGACAAAGCATCCCAGATTTCCGCCGGGTCGTAATTTGCCGATCAAAATGCAATCGGAAGCACTCCTTAACAAGGTGTTGAACAAGGTTCTGTTTTCATTCATCCGGGTGTCGCTGTAATGTAGTCGATCGGCCAGATACCCAGTCACACATGAGAGGACGGCAAGAGGAATTAGGAAAACAATGAACATCGGGCTGGAATATGCATCAGGGAAAAGAACACTCAAGGTACACAAAGCAACAAAAACGACCGACAAGGTGACCCAGGCTCTCCAACCCGGCAGGTTCCGGATACTATTTTTCAGTATGGATTTCGTCATGAACATGACTCCTCAAGACATTGCATGTAATGATTATGCAGGAAAAAGCAATTAGTGACAAAGAATACTGATCGGTTTTGTATTGATCTTGAAATCAGAACCTTTTGGAATGGCATCAGGGGAAAGACAATATCCTGCCGATAAACAGGATGGATCCCGACAATTTGTCACGAATTAGAAAAATGAAAGGATGATCCAACTTGAACTCAATCTGGCGGGGCATGCTTGTTTTTCGCATGACTACGGCTGTCGCACCTGCTGCTTCCGTACCTTCCTCATCAATTTCGATGTACGTTTTATGAAGTATCATACTGACGTTGATACCTTTCATCCGACTCATTCCCGAGAAATCGGCTTCTGCTGTGAAAGCCGATCTCATTCCAAGGGCTTTCAGCTCCGGGCTGATATCAGTTGTACCCCACTCCATTTTAAATTTCGGTATCCAAAGAGACACCGTCTGTGATGACATCTGGTCCAGCCACACAACCAGAGATTCATCACACAGTGCTTTCTCGAGACTGTTCAGATAGTCGATTTTGCGAGGTAAAAGGAAAATCATGGCAAGACGATCTCCTGAATAAGGCATCTCCAGTAATTGCAACTCATCGGATTCATAATATTTAAAGGAGTTTTTCTGATGCATCATCGGCACGGCCTGATACTGGTTTTCAGCGGTATAAAATTGTCCGTCTGTCGTTGCCGCCGGATCAAATTTGGCAGTCCAGGTGCCTTTGAAATAGAGGGCATTCACCAAAACCATCACTGTGGATGCATCCAAATTGCCTCGGGTAATAAGATTACGGATCTTCTCCTTGGTTTGTGTCTCAACCCATCTATTGATATGCACTCGCGACAACTCGGTATCCTCAACATAGTCAAGGGGAGTCAGGCTAGCCATATATTTCTCGGATACAAGCTCCAAATAATCATTTCTCAAAGGAAAACGCTTATCAGGGAACAATGCATTGGCAATGGTGATTTCCGGGATCGAGTGGAGCGAAAGGTTTAATTCCTGAACTCCTGAATGAATCGAGTTATTGTCCCCGGAAAAATGAAGCATTTTCGACATCTCATCGGATGTTGTGCTACCAGCTCCTGCCCAGGTCAATGTCAACGCGGTGGAGATACTGATCGGGGAGATGAAAACATTGCCATCCTTCATGGACAATTTGTGATAAATATCCCAGGCGAACATTGTCAGCTCCTTGCTTCTATTACTTGCTGTTGCTGATAATGGTTGATTCAGTGACGCAGCGGCCGTGCCCGTGCCCGGGTAACTGGCGCAAAGTACTACACATACAACAGTTAGAATAATGACATCTATGGATCTGTTTTTTCTCATCATAAAATCCTCCTCGACGCACAATGCAGAAAATTCATTCCTTTAATGATTCTCGTTTTCGTCCAGTGGTTTGGCAATGGCATCGAAAACAGTTTTCTTGAGTTCTTCGAAGGAGTATGGTTTGGACAGGAATCCATTAATATCGCGGTCTTTAAATCGTACGATCACATCCTCTTTACTGAATCCGCTTGTTAACACAACCTTGCATTTTGGCTGCTTTTGCCGAATTAACTGCAGGACTTCTGCACCACTCTTGACGGGCATCGTCAGATCCAGCAGTACCAGGTCGATCTCTGAATGATTCCCTATGAAGATATCGATCGCTTCCTGTCCATCTTTAGCTGGATAAACTCTCAATCCCATGGTTTCAAGCATTTCACTGCCGATATCCCTTAAATCATCCTCATCTTCTGCCAATAGAACCGTACCGTCGCCATGCCAGCTGCGTATCGTTTGTTCCTGCAGGTTATTCGTTTCTTTATTGTAGAACTCGGCAACCGGCAAAAGCATTTCGAACACAGTGCCTTTTCCAAGAGTGCTGGACACGCGGATTGTTCCCTTGTGACCCAGTACGATCCCCTGGACCGATGCCAGTCCCAACCCTCGACCAGTAAATTTAGTTGTAAAGAACGGCTCGAAAACACGCGAGAGGGTCTCACTATTCATGCCACACCCGGTATCAGCAATCGTCATCAACAAGTAATTTCCGGGTGAAATGATTGTTGGCCATAGATGGAGTGAATCACCATCATCATTCAATGTTATCATGGAAGCGGCGATTCGAATCACGCCGGATTGATCACCGATAGCCTCCGAGGCGTTGATCAGCAGGTTCATTACGACGTGTTGAATCTGATTGGGGTCACCTTTTATGGGTGGAAGATCCGGTGAAAACTCATATATCACCTTTATCTGTCGTGAGATAGACGCCTTGATCAGGTCGGAAAGTTCCATGACCAGCCTGGGTAGATCGATGGGCTCCATGATAAAGGAGGCTTTACCGGCATAGGCAAGCATTTGGCGCGTAAGATCCGATGCCCTGTGAATGTTCTTCTGTAACTGAAGTAGATGTTGATGTACAGCTGAAGACTCGGGCAGCTTGTTAAGCCCTAACTCGGTATAACCGAGCATGGCCATGAGTATATTATTAAAATCATGAGCAACACCACCTGCCATAATACCGAGACTTTCAAGTTTCTGCGATTGTTGCAGCTGCCGCTCAAGTTTGGTTCGGAGTGCGTCGGATCGAATACGTTCCGTGATATCCCGGGAAACAGCAAAAAATGCCGGTAATCCATTCCATTGCCCGGGTGTTATATGGGTTTCCATATCAATCAATTCCCCATTTCGGGTAATGAAAGGTGCAGAAATCTCGATCATCGGCTGTTCTGCCGAACCACTCAGCATGTGATGGATCTGTTCTCTCTGATCATTGCAGATCAGATCGAGAAAAGTCGATTGAATCAAATCCTGCTCGGAGAATCCCAATAAACGAGTTGTGATGGGATTTAGTTCCAATATTTTATAATCCTGTCCGATTACGAAAATAAGATCCTGAGTTGATTTAAAGAATGTCTCCAGGTTTCTCTCTCGCTCACGCAGTTTTATTGTCCCGGATTGACGAGCGATTGTTGGACCGAGTTCACCTGCGATTGTCTCGATTGCAATTCGAGATTCTTCAGAGATCGCTTCCTGTGTATGAGAACCGACGTTGAGGCATCCAATGATTTCACCATCGCATTGAATCGGCAGAACTGCCATGGATTTCAGAGGTATGTCGAGGCCTGACTGTTTAATTAAAGGATCCAATTTCGGGTTCGACAGGTAGAGCGAAGATTTCTGCATCACGAGTTCATAAGGAAAAGTGCCAGGACTGAACACTTTTACACTTTGCACGAAATCACTACTCAAGCTGGAATGGACCATCATCAGCAGATTTTTCGAAATCGGATCGACAAGGTAAATTCCTCCGCAATCCATATCACTGACCTGAATGGCTGTATTCAGGCACAGATTGAGTGTATCGTTAAAATTCCGGGATTGGGATATCCCGACTGCAAGGTCTTTTTGCGCGATAATCAGTTTTGTTTTGCGCTCCTGAGCAGTGATATCCCGACTGAATCCGATATTCGTCTGTTCATCAAGCGTCACGGCAAGGACATCTATCCAGATAAGATGCCCGTCACGACACTTCAGTTGATAACACACCTGGGATCGGCCGATTTGTTTGATCTCCTCGAGTTTTGAATTGACGATCGGACGAGATTCCGGCACGGCCAGTTCAAGCAGGTTTTTACCAACCAGTTCCGGTTCTTCATAGCCGGTCATGGTGTATGCTGCAGGGTTCGCCTCAATGATTTTTCCTGTGTTATCGGTAATCGTAATAGCAATTGGAGCTAAACGGATGTAATTTTTTATTCGTTCTTCGCTTGCCTGCAGAGCCAGCTCCATCTCATATCGTTCGGTAATATCCGTCACGAATGAAAGAACCGCCGGCTGTCCATCCCATTCAATGGCAACACCGATAACCTCGGTCCAGCGAACGGCTTGTTCTCGGGTGATCACGCGCATCAGACTCTTCGGAACATCCTCGCCCTGCGTCAGCCTCCAATATCTTTCCATTGCTTCGATACGGTCATCAGGATGAAGAAACGTACTGAATGGCTTGTGGGATAGTTCACTTAAAGAATACCCTAGAATTCGGACAGTATTTGAATTAGTGTAGATAATCGTTTCACCGCGAGTCACAACGATCATCTCGCTGGCTTTTTCTACGACCTGTCCATAGAGTTCAGCTGCTAAAGCCAATTTTGCTTCTGTACTTTTCCTGTCCGAAATATCCCTTACATTAACGATGATTCCATTGATGACCGGGTCGTCCAATAAATTGGATCCCACGGCTTCCAAGTATTTCCATGAACCGTTTTTACAACGAAGGCGATATTCAGCGCGGATAGGAATCTCCGGATGATCAATGACATCCATTAAGGCTTTTCGCAGTGTTTCAATATCATCCGGATGAATATTCCGGAAAGCATTCGATCCGATAACCTCTTCCACAGAATACCCAGTGATTGATTCAACTGGACCGCTGACAAAAAGTTCATTACCGTCACGATCCAGGATTTCCAGGAAGTCACTGGAATTTTTGACTAGTTTTCTGAATCGTTCCTCACTTTTTATCAATGCTTCACGAGCATTTTTGCGGTTGATGGCGTTCGCTGTGACACCGGCGAAGGTAAGAACGTCAACACGATCCGGGATGGGAAAGTCTTTTGTACCCGCGATGATCAGAGTCCCGAGCAGTTTGTCATGGTGTACCAATGCCACTCCCAGATACCAGCCGATATTCAACGCTGAAGTGATTTCCGAACCAGTTTCATCGGGGAGAGATCCGAACATGATGGTTTGAAAGCAGTTTGTGATCAGATACTTTTCTTCAATCATCTTCCGGTAGATATCTGATGGAAGCGGTCGACGATGTCCCGGTTTACAAAAAGCCAGTATTTTACGGATTATGGGGGAGTCTGTTTCTCCGGTAGCGATATGCTGGATAACCAAGTCTCCGGATTGTTCATCGTAGCGGTCTATCCAGGCGATCATGCAGTTCAGTTTAATCAGTAGCCGATTACCCAGATAACTAAAAAGTCGGTCATCAGGCATATTCGCCAGATCAATGGAAAATTCGTTAATTGCATTCAGCAGTCTGTTTCGATGTAAAAGCTGCTGTTCCTGATGTACCTTCTCGGTGATATTGTATATAATGCCAATCACTCCGTCGCACATTTCATCGTCAAATCCGGCATATAGATCAGCTTCGCCCCACCACAGGGATCCATCCTTGCGGCTCAACCCCAAAACCAGATTGGTTATCGGTTTTTTATCACACAGCACTGCTTTAAAAGCTTTGTCAGCTTTGGGGATGTCAATCTCCTTGACAAAATCACGGTAGGAATGCCCGGTCATTTGGTCGGGAGAAAATCCGAAGTGAACCGAAGCATCTGAGGAGATATATGCAATTAGACCGCTTTTATCGCACGCGAACATTATACCCGTTGGGCGGTTTTCAGTACCGGGAAAGAGTTTGGTTTGTTGTGTGAGCGTGCTTTCTATGTTCTTCAAACGGGTGATCGCACGGTTCAAGAGTTTTGTTCGGTTACTGGCCTTGGATCGACGATCCATGTTCTGCTCCGGTTACATGATCTACACTCATTCGTTTCATCAGTATTCTGTTGGTTTTTGTGATGCAGGTCAACTTGAAGGGAAAAATAAAAAAGCACACAAACCGTGTGCTTTTTGCTTTCAAAGAATCGCAAAGTGGATATTAAACTTTGTTCTGAATTAGAAGCGTTGACGTCCGCCGCCGAAGCCACCGCGCCGACCGCCGCCATTCCGACCGCCGCCGCCTTCCATTTTCGGACGGGCTTCGTTCACGCGAAGGGTTCGACCATCGATTTCCTGTCCATTCAGGGCTTCGATGGCGGCCAGAGCTTCCTGGTCATCGGGCATGTCAACAAAGGCAAAGCCTTTGCTGCGGCCGGTTTCCCGGTCAGTGATAATCCGGACGGACTCGACCGCTCCGAACTCACCAAACATGGTTTCCAGGTTGCCTTCGCTTGTGTTGTACGACAGATTGCCTACGTAGATGTTCATTCCTTCTTCCTTTCAACGCCCCCTTTGCCAAAATACTTCTCTATCCAAACTCTAAACAAAGGCGCTGAATAGATCGCAATAACCTTGTCAACGGGGAAATAATAAGATCTGGCTTCTTATCGGTGAAGCCGTTACCCAATGGTGGAGGCGCCGGGAATCGAACCCGGGTCCGAGCATGTTCAGCACCGGTATCTACATGCTTGTTCCGTCTTATTATTCTCGCCGGATTCCTGCCTGACGGACAAAGGTTGAAATCGCGGCCAGCTCCAGCAATATCTTGTCCAAAGCCCTGGAGTACAACAATGGATCAAAGCACACCCATTATGACAGTCTGACCGGCCTGCGATGAGCAGACAAGCCGGAGACCGTAGCTGCACTAGGCAGCTAAAGCATAGCCAGTATTGGCAATTGAAGTTTCCCGCCGTTTGTCAGGCGGACGAGAACGCCCGGCATGCAACCGATACCTCAATCACACCCGTCGAAACCTGATCGCCCCCAAGTTTTCAAAGAACAGCTGCCGATACAGCATCCTTAATATAATTTCACTGTATGTTTTGAGCAAGAGGAAAATTAAAATAATCAGCTTGCCGCGCGAAAAAAAAACTTAAATATTAAATAGAATCGTGACCATATCACCATCTCTGATCAGGTATTTTTTTCCTTCCATCCGCATTTTTCCTGCTTTTTTAACCGCTGCGATTGATGCGCCACACTGAATAAATTCGTCGAAGTTCACGATTTCTGCCCGAATAAATCCTCGCGCAAGATCGGAATGGATACGCCCGGCTGCTTCAACTGCATCACTACCCCGTGGAAGAGACCATGCTCTGCACTCATCATCACCATAGGTCAGAAACGAGATAAGATCCAGGTTCCGATAAACCAGATTTATAAAGCGATCCCGCCCGCCCTCAGACACCCCGATTTCGGATAAAAACTCACCCTGTTCCTCAGGCGTCAGTGCTGTCAGCTCCAATTCAAACTGCCCTGCGATTGGAAGCCCGCTAAGTTTTGCGGATCTCAAATACTCCTCCAATTCATTCGGTATCGATTCACCCGGTTCCGTGTTGATGACTACGAGAAAGGGTTTTTCCGTTAAAAACCTGAACCCCGATATCTCCTTGCGGATATCAGAACTCAACTCCTGATCGCGAATCGGGATCATCGCGTCAAGACCCGCCTTGATCTCCGTAAAAATTTGTCCTTCGCGCCCCTTCAGACGACCCTCCTTTGAATTCTTCTCCAGTTTCTTTTCCACCTGAATCAGATCGGCCAGCAGTGCCTCCTCAAGTATTGAGTGGAGGTCACGCAGTGGGTCGACTGAACCTCTTGTGTGAGGAATGGCAGGATTGTTGAAACTCCGGATAACTATTGCAACCGCATCCATATTTCTGATGTTATTCACCGTCGAAGCAGCCAGCGCACCTCCCGAATCAACATCAACCGGAACATCAGCAAATTCGATCGTTGTGTAAACTGATTTTCTCGGTTTGAAAATATCCGCCAGTCTATCAACACGCGAATCCGGAACCCGTGTTTCTCCAAGGTTAACTTCCGTCTTGCCGCTGAAAGCAAGATCGGTATAATTTCTGTTGCAGAATAAACAAAATATGGTCGTTACTCCTGAACTCGGTAATCCAATCAATCCTGTCTTCATGATGACATCTCCTCACCGGAGAATTAATCGCCACGAATCGTCTCTGCATAGAGCTGACGTGTATAGATTCGTGCGTATTCTCCGTTTAATGCTTTCAGTTTCGAGTGGTGACCCTCCTCAACAAGCGCCCCGTTCTTCATAACCAGCACCCAATCCGCCTTTTCGAGAATATCAGTCCGATGCGTTACAACAATCACTCGAATTGAAGGCAGAAACCGGTAAATCTGCTCCCAGAGATCCTTCTCGGTATCTGCATCCAGATGGGCTGTAGCATCGTCCAAAACCAGAATATCCGGTTTCTCTGCAATTGCCCGAGCGATGGCGATCCTCTGTTTCTGGCCCCCCGACAGCGTTATTCCTCGAAGTCCTATCAGTGTATCCATGCCATTTGGAAAGCGGTTGACTTCATTGCGCAATTGAGCCACATCAATCGCCTGCTCAACAGCCTCTTCCGTAATCCACTGTCGGCCGAATCGAATGTTATTACGAATCGTATCTGTGAACAACAGTGGTTCCTGAGAAATATATGCAATCCGTCGTCGGATGGCTGAAGGATCCTGAACCGTCAATGGTATGCCATCCAGCTTGATGACTCCGTGAGACGGATCATGAAAGCGGCAGATCATCTCCAGAAGAGTTGTTTTTCCTGCACCTACGCCACCTACGATCGCGATCATGCGGTGATGAGATGTATCAAAGCTGATCCGGCTCAATACGTCCTGATCACACCGGTTGAGATAAACATCACTGCATTCGATTCTGCCGATGCGGGATGCTGGTGTGCATGGTTCATCGGGTGCAACAATTTTAGGCTGGAAAGCCTCGAATTCACATAGTCGGCGGATGGATACCGCGGCTCGACGATAACCGACGAGGAGACCCCCGATATCAAAAATAGGCCATACCAGGAAAACAATGTATTGATCGAAGGCAACAAATTCTCCGATTGTAATCTGTTGATTCATCACCATCCAGCCGCCCGCCATCAAGACAATTACCTGCCCGATCTGCCAGAAGTATGCATAAAGCTGATGCACGAAAATATGGGATTTTTCGGCGGATATCTCAGCTTTGGCTCGCTGATCGGCTGCGTTTGCGAAGCGGAGAGCCTGCTGATTCTCCATACAATACGCCTGAACGATTCTGATGCCGGAAAAGCAGGTTTCTATCACCTGGTTGACATGCGAGATCATATTCTGGAGATTTCTGAATCGTTTATCCAGCACATCGGTACTGGTGAAATGAATAACCAGTTGCAAAGGATAAGGTATCAACGCCAGTAAAGCCAATAACGGATGGATGTAGAACATCGCACCAAGGCAAAACAGAATCAGTAATGCTGATCCTAACGCGCGGAAAATGCCGGAACATGAAAACCAGCACAGTTTGTCTCCCACGTCATCGGTCAACCGGGTGACCACATCACCAAGCCTATAAGTGTCAAGAAATGACTGATCCAACCGGATAATGTGTGAAAATACGGTCTGCCGGAATGCCCATTGCAACTGAAGGTTTGTTTTCGCTCGTTGAGCAGCTCCCAAAAATCCGGATGTTGATGATAAGACACCCAAAAGGAAGAAGAGAAGAGCGGATTTTACAAGATATTCATAAGAAACGTCGTTCCGTATCCCGTCAATAATCCGGATATAAACGAGTGGTATGGCGGTACTGAGTGCTGCGGAGCTGATTGACAGGCTTATGATAATGATTACACGCTTCTTGAACGGCTTGTAATACCGGATCAGCCACCGTGCATTATCGGTGAAGGTGTGCATCTCAACCAACCTCCGGGTCGCCGAACTGAATCTGGCAGAGTTTGAAAAATATTCCCCTCATTTGCACAAGTTCATGATATCGCCCTCTTTCCATGATTTGACCATCCTGCATGACAATGATGCAATCGCTATCCAGAATAGTATTCAGACGGTGAGCGATAACCAGGGATGTGCGAGTGGACAACATGGATTTTAACGCTGAGCGGATACGGTTCTCGGATTCGGGATCGACTGATGATGTCGCTTCGTCCAGAATCAAGATTTCCGGATTGTTTACCAGAGCTCTTGCAAAACTGAGCAGTTGCCTTTCTCCGACCGAGAGATTGCTGCCATGTTCCGATAATTCGAATCGAAGCCCTCTGTCTGATCGAGTCAGTATCGAATCGGCTCCGACAGTCCGTAACGCGTTCATCACACATTCGTCACTTATGTTTTGGTTATCAAGGCGGAGATTATCAAGGACTGTGCCCGGAAACAGAACAATATCCTGGAGAACGAGGCCCATCTGTCGGCGGAGTGTTTCCAGCGGTATCCCGAGGATATTGACGCCATCCAAAAAAATCGCACCACGTTGCGGTCTATAGAAGCGAAACAGCAGGTTGACGAGGGTTGTTTTCCCTGAACCCGTTGTTCCAACCACGGCAAATCGTTTACCTCTGGGAATCACAAGGTTGATATCCTGTAAAACCCAATCTTCTTTCTCATAGGCGAACCACACGTGACGAAATTCGAGACCAGCTGATACTCCTTCCGGGTCTCCATCCGGAATCGACGTAGCTGGGGCCGTGTCCATTTCCTCAGGAAATGACAACACATCATCAATCCGGCGTATGCCGGCGAACGCCCTTTGAATCACGTTTAACTGCTCACTCAAATGAAAAACGGGGCCAAAGAAACGCTGAATGTACCCTAGAAATGCGACGAGCGTGCCAACGGTTACTCGGGTATCATGGTGTAACGACCAATATCCGCCAATCGTAAGGACAAGAACGGTGGCGATAGTGCTGGACATGAAGATGGAATGACCAAACAGATTGGATAACCATTCACCGGGATACTCAATCTCGAATTTTCGACGATTGACATCGTTCATATTTCGGATAATTGTGTCTTCCTGGCAGTATGCTTGAATGACTCGAACACCGCGAAGATACTCTTCGAGAAATCCGTATACTTTCGCTGTCTCTCTGCGCGCCTGGATATAAATCGGAACGATTATCCGGTTGAAAAACACGGCCATGATAATAACCAGTGGTGCCATAAGGCTGAGGATCAGGGCGAGTTGCCAGCTGAGCACGAACATGACTCCAAAAATCGAAATTATCAGCAGGGTATCTGAAAGGAGTGTGATAACCGTATTGGTAAACATGTTTCGAAGAGCTTCCGTATCACTCTCGATTCTGGACAGGATTGTACCGACCGGGTTGCTTGAGAAATACGCCTGCGGGAGTCGAGTCATATGGGTAAAAACCTGGATCCGGATTGTCTTTACAATAGCTTGTCCGACAATTTGCAGATTGATCTGTTGAAGGTAACTGACGAAGAAAGATGCGATGATTACAATGGCCAGTAAACCGGAAATTTTTGCCAGATCGGATACGCAGCCGGTGGGGAAAACGGTATCGATCGCATGGCGGACAATCAGTGGCCCTGAGATTGAAAGCAATGTGCCGGCGATCATCAGGAGCCCGCAGAATATCAGGATTCGGATGTGGGGTTTGAAATATGGAAAGAACGCTTTGAGCCGTCTGAAATCAAGCTTTTCACTGGTGGAGTCGGTCAGATCGATGGAATTTGTCAAGAATGCCTCTTTTTTAAACGCTGTTCAGTTGATCGGGCCATAGACCATGAATCAAAGGTGATACAGGATCCCGAAAGCGCTTATTATAGTGTAGGCCGGTTCAAGTTCTACGATAAATTTCTGACCGGTTGCGATCTTTCCTTTCCCGGGAAAATTATGGCATAATAAAAATGTCAGAGCTAACAAAAATAGTCATGCCATTTACGGGGAGGCGGATATGAGTAATTCGAGCATGCCTTCGGAATTGCAGACGATACGAGTGTTTTTACCGGAAATGATTCATCGTCTGGAATCCGTGGTACCGTATGCATCCGCACTGGTGACCCAGGAATCCGGCACCAGTCTCAGATTGGACTCACACCGGGAACTGGTAGCGGAACGTCAGCCCAGACGTGGAATCGTGTTTACTCTTTTCAACGGACGATTTTTCCAGGAGTGGGCAACGGATAATCTTGATCAACGTTATCTCGATCAGAAAATTATCGAGATGTGTCGGATGTTTCAGTCATCCGATGTAACCGAACCCCGTTTTTTTATCAATCCGGGTGAGATCATGGATCGGCATTATACCAGCTGTTATGAAATCGATCCGGATGATGTGAAATTAACGGATATGGTGGAGGAATGCAGGCATCTGATCAAGCGTTTGCATGAACTTGACAATCGGGTGGTCAACACGTCCATCAATTATCACGACAGCAAAGAATATAAAATGTTCTTCAACCGCTCCAGAGTATTATCCAGTGCGCTGACAACGTGCAGTGTGCATCTGGTTACGGTGGGTGCTGATAAGGGGTCGGTGAGGATGAATTTTATCAGCAAGGGCGGAGTTACAGGTTTCGAGATCATGACGTTTTCCGACGAAGAGCTGCATGAAATGCTTGATGATCTGAATAGATTGTTCATGAGCAAATCACTGGATCCGGGCATATACGAGGTGATCTCCACACCTCAGGTTAGCGGCATTCTCGCCCATGAAGCGTTTGGGCACGGGGTAGAAGCGGATATGATTGTGAAAGAACGAGCCCGGGCGTCACAGTATCTGGGTCGTAAGGTTGCTTCACCACTGGTATCCATGATCGACGATCCTTCAATACCGGGTTTGAATGGACATTATTTTTTTGATGACGAAGGAGAAATCGCGGTTCCGACGATGATTATCGAAAATGGTGTCCTGCGCCGGGTTCTGACAGATCTCCGTTCCGCATCGGTTCTCAACTTGCCGCGATCCTCTAACGGACGTCGGGAGAGTTTTGAACGAAAAGTATATTCACGTATGTCCAACACATATTTTTGCCCCGGATCTACGCCGGTTGAGGACATGGTCGGATCAATCGATAGAGGACTGCTGTTGAAGAAATCGAGTTCCGGTATGGAGGATCCCAAGGGATGGGGTATTCAGGTCGGCATTGATCTGGCTCAAGAAATCCGGAATGGACGGATTACCGATGAAGTGTACGCTCCATTGACAATGACCGGTTATATTCCGGACATGCTGAATTCGATCACTCAGGTTGGAGATTCACTTGGTTTTATGGATGGAGGCGGAAGTTGTGGGAAGGGGCACAAGGAAATGGTAAGAGTTTCGGCAGGTGGACCTCATCTGCGATTCAAAGTGAGGTTGGGATGATGAGACGGATAATCGAAGCCTTACATCGGCATAAGGCAATCGATCAGTGGCGTTTACTGAATCAGACAAGCACGAGTTATCAATTATATGTTATCGGCTCAATGGTTGACTGCATTCGAAAGGTCATTACAAACAGGTATTACATCACTCTGTACTGTCGTCACGGATCGGGGATGGGACACACACATCTTACATTGCTCGAACACGAGCTCGATTCTCTGGATGTGCGACTGGAATCAGCGATCTTCGTAGCAGGACGGGTCAGTAATCCATACTATGAATTGCCCGGACCGGGCTACAGCCCTGCGGTTGAAACTTTTGATCCGTCTTTATTGGGAGATATCGAGGATATCTTGTTCGTCAAGCTCGCGGATCGTCTGATTGATGCCGTGGAGCGGGAACCCTATGTAAGACTTTCCAGTTCAGAATACTTCCTCGATATCCAGGATTTACGTTTGTTGAATAGTCGAGGTTTAAATGCAGAGTGGAAGCAGTCCGAGATTTTTTTTGATGGTGTGCTTTTATCCGGTGGTCCCGGAGAGGAGAAAGAGATTCATTTTGAACCTCGTGCCAGGCGACTCCAGGACCTGGACCTCGAAGTGATAATCAGGAATCAAGCTCAGTTCGCTCGTGATGCGAGACATGCCGTGTTACCTCCGAGCGGAAAATACCCGGTTGTTCTTTCGGGTGAAGCACTCACTCACGTTTTCTCTCCGATCGTTCATCACACATCCGGTGATTGCCAGTACCGTCGGACATCGCGTTTAAAACCCGGTCAACCGATCTATTTATCCGACGAACCCCTGGGGGATCCCCTGACAATGATCAGTAATGGCTTCATGCCATTCGGGCTGAGAACATCACCGGTCGATCATGACGGCATTCCTGCTGGAAGGCACGAAATCATCCGGGAGGGAATTTTTATGAAGCCCTGGTGTATGAAACAGTCCGCGGATTATCTTGGAGTCGAACCGACAGGTGAAATTGCGAATCTGGAAATTCCCGTTGGAAATCACGCAGGCATGACATTGTATGACGATGACCAATCTGTTCTTCAGGTACATGAGTTTTCAGCACTCATGCCGGATGTTGTGTCCGGCGGATTTGCCGCGGAGATAAAGGTTGGATACCTCCACAGGAAAGGTGAAGTAACACCTGTCAGGGGTGGAGCCGTCAGTGGCAATCTGCTGGAAGGTTTCAATCACGCATATTTTTCAACGGAAGGGCGTAAGGGGCAATACGGGTTGAGTTTGACAAGTTTTGGTACCTACAGTGGTCCGGAAAGCATCCGTTTCGATACTTTCCAGGTCAGCGGCTCTTGACCAGTCCAGCTTCCACAATCGGACAGTCTCCAGGCTAACTGCAAATAGTCCGGGTTACATATCCTCGCTGCAATGGCTGCGGCTGCTCTGTCCTCTTGCATTCCAGATAGAAACGCCTGTATGGTTACACCGTTTTGAGGAAGGACTGATAATGGCTGGTCTTGTTCAATGTGGCATCGTCTTATTGGGATTCATTTTTCTGATTCTTGGCGCGGATATCCTTGTCAGAGGTGCATCCGGTATTGCAAGGTCATTTGGCGTACAACCACTTGTCATCGGTCTGACGATTGTCGCCTATGGAACATCGTTACCTGAATTTATGGCCAGCTTCTCAGCCATGTGCAAAGGGATTCCCGGCATCGCAGTCGGAAATGTTCTGGGATCGAACATCTGTAATATAGCATTAGTGATGGGAATCGCTGCGCTGCTGACCCCGGTACGGATCGAGAAGGATGTGTTCAACCGGCAAATCCCCATAACGTTGCTTGTCACATTGATACTGATCATGATGTTTTTTACCGGTTATGGAATGAGTCGCTTTGAGGGAGCGGTATTCGCAATCGGAACGATTATTTATACTCTGTGGATATTCTCCCGGAATCGTACTCCGAAGAAAAAAGAGGCCGATGAATCCGGAACCAATATTTTCGAACGAAACCGATGGGTGGCATCGAGTGCCATTGTCGTTGGAAGTATCGGTTTGTTTTTGGGAGGCGACTGGGTTGTTGACGGATCGACCGCTCTTGCCAGAGGCTTCCATGTGCCGGAGCGTGTGATCGGGGGAACTCTCGTCGCTCTTGGAACATCCTTACCGGAATTGATTACAACTGTTGTCGGAATTCTTCGAAACGAAACGGATCTTGGCGTTGGTAATGCTGTTGGATCATGTATCTTCAACCTGCTGATGATTTTAGGGTTCACTGCCCTGGTCAACCCGATTTCAGCAGATCCCTTAGAATATTCGGTGGAATTTGCTTTTAGTATTGGATCACTGATTTTCCTTGGCGTAATGGGCTCCCGGTATAATGTAATTGGAATAAAAACCGGTGTCTTCCTCGTTCTGTTGTATCTTGCCTTTATAGGGATGGTGCTTTAATCCCAGACATCAATTCGAAGCCGTCCAGATAGTCCGGAATGACAATCTCGCATGTCATCTGCTTTCTTAATACATCTCGAAGTTGTTCCATAGAATCTTCTTCTCCATGATTCAAAAAGATCCTGGAAGGGAGCCGTGAGAACTTTTTCAGCCAGATAATCAGTTCATCCTGATCGGCATGGGCACTGAAACCATCCAGAGATTGGATATTGGCTTTTATCGGGACCATTTGACCATGGATTTTAACCCTTGTTTCTCCGCTGACAATTGTTCGTCCCCGGGTACCGACTGCCTGGTAACCAATAAAGAGAACCGTGTTTTGTTTGTGAGGAAGGCGGTTTGCCAGATGATGAAGGATACGACCTCCGGTTGCCATTCCGCTGGCAGAAATGATGATCGCATCCCTCTTGATGTCATTGAGCGCTTTCGATTCATCGACACTTCGCTGGATATGCAGATTTTCCGGCAGCAGAGGTTGTTCACCCGAATCATTCATATATCGTGACTCCGGATCATAGTCACGAATGAATCGAGTATGCATGCCGGTTACCCGGATAGCCATCGGGCTGTCAATGTAGATCGGCAAATCAGGTATGGCTTTTTCCGCTTTGAGCTGACGCAAGGCGAAGAGCAGCAACTGGGTACGTCCTACTGCAAAGGCAGGAATTAAAAGGATGCCTCCCCGCTCGCAACTCTCGTTGACTACATGGGCAAGGGCGCTGAATACATCCGTATTCGAATGCAGACGGCCACCGTAAGTCGATTCCATGACAACCCAATCCACGTCATGATGAGCAGCCGGTTCGGGTAAGATGGGTGCCCCATAACGACCGATATCTCCGCTTAAAAGGATTGAACCATAACCATCGCAGGTCAGCTTTATGGATGTGGATCCGAGAATATGACCTGCTTCCGTGAAGGTTGCAGTCAGAAGCCTGCCGATCTTGATCGGTTGATCCAGGTCGATTGGTTCCAGGAGATCGATGACATCTAAAACGTCGTCGGTTGTGTACAAGGGAAGTGCGGGCGAATGGCGGCTGAATCCTTTTTTATTTGCGTATTTCGCTTCTTCTTCTTGAAGATTGGCGGAATCCAGCAAAATAATACGGGCTATGGATGCCGTCGCTTCTGTACAGAACACGCGGCCTCTAAAACCATCCTGAACCAGACGAGGTAGATATCCGCAGTGGTCCAGATGACCATGGGTCAGTAAAACAGCGCCAATTGAGTGCGGGTCAACCGGAAACGGTTCGCGGTTTCTGAGGCGCAGAGCTTTAGGTCCCTGAAACAGACCGCAATCCACCATCACTCTGTCTTTAGAATCTGTTCCGGCAAAGAGGGCTGTCTTAGATCCCGTGACTGTTCCTGTCGCACCGAGAAATTGAAGGATGGGTGGGGAGTTTGTTTTCATTTTAAAGTCTCCTGTATGACGTTAACCTGAAGAAGGTTCCCTGTAGAGGCAACGATTTTTCATCATAGCGCTCAGGTTTTCGATGTCCAGCGTAAAAGAATGATTCAGCATGCTCTGATGAATAATCCTATTATACTCTGTCGAATTAAAGTAATCGCGGAGTTCTCTTTTGATAGCCAGAACCTGCGGACCACCGATCCAGCGCATGGGTTTACCATCCTGCAATATGAGACCGTGCAGAGCTGCCCATGATGTATCGACGACATGAAGTGGAAATGTATCTCGATCCAGAGCCAGCAACCGGCCTTCCAAAGAAGGATCTAAATAGTGGAAGTATCGATGATACAGACGGGCTGTATGATAATACTCAGGCATGTTGTATACTCCGCCTGCGCCGATTCTGTGTGCGAGAAGCTTTATTATGAGCATGACTTTCCACCCCATACCCAATCCCGGGTATTTCTGACCCGGCAAGGGGATTTCGAGATCCCTGTAAGCTCGCTGAGGATCCTGGAGACAGAGCCAATCGATATAAAGCAAAAGTCCCAACTTCTTGTCCAACGGAGGAGGGAGCGGGTCAACGAATGAAGCGTTATCCTTTCTGCAGACGAGGTCTACAAGTGGTTCACTCTTTTTATGTTTGCCGGGAAACACACGCAGTCTTTCGCGTCCGTGATCCAGGCGATTGAATGTAATCTGAACATCAGGATAGCCGCGCTTAGCAAATGACTTAAAAAGACCATACTGTCGAAATACTTCATTCAAACCGTCGATACTGTAACATCCCATCAACAACTCGGATTCATGCTCGGATATTTGATTGGTTGGACTGTTTGAGTCGGTCGCACGATTTGTTTGGACCAGGTCAAACTCAGTGAGCTGATTGTAGACCCGGCTAAACTGTGCCTCCTGCTGCTTCACCCAGTCATGCCGGTTGACCAGCATGACTGGAATATGGCGGATTGGTATCATGTTTTTCAATGTTTCCATCACCGTATGGCGATGAAAAAACGACAGGTCCTGCAGGATGACAATCAGCATATCAGGTTCATGAGTGGTCCAGGCCTGCCGCAGATTCTGTGCTGGAGAGGAGGAGAAGCAATCGATGCGACATCTCTTATTTTCCGTTGACGGCCAGTACCGATCACGAATGAATGTCATATAATCAAGAGCTTTCTCACGACATTTATCCGGTGCGGTCAGAACGATCCGGTTTGATAACAGCCGGGCAGTGCGTAAAGCAAACGCAGTGCTGAGTCTTGATGATTCATGGCCGTTTAGTTGAATCAGCGTTGTCTGGATCGGGAAGCGGGGATTACCCGCAAACTCGGGATCAGGAACCAGCAGAATCGGTATCGGTGATTTTCGGATAATTTCGGGGACACTGAAAGTCAGGTGCTCCAATTCAACTGTCAGACCCGGATTATTCGCAAGCAGAATCAGGTCACAACGGTGTTGAATGGCTGTGCCCATTAATATCCTACCCGGTTTTCCGCAGCGAATCAGCAGATCGCAATGGAAATCACCGAGATGGTCTTCGATTAGTCGCTGAAGTTTTTGACGGATTAACAGGTGTTCATGATGGTCGGGTTGATCGGTGATGGCCAGAACATACAGGTGTGTTGAAATAGCTGGAAAATATAGATGAATCAGCTTAAGAAGTCTTGAATAGCGGTCTGAATAGGAGATTGGAATCAGAACACGTAACTGAACCGGCAAAGACCGGCGATTTTTCAAGGGATCCATACTGATTCCAGAGACTGAAGAAGGCGACGAATCGGCAGGCGTGACAGGCTAAATGTATTTCCGTCCACGAGCGATGATCTTTTCCTCGGGTATATCGCCTGACGCTTCGACACCGATGACCTGGTTGAAGAGAGTTTCATTATGGTGGCTGAGATAATCAAGAAAATCTTCCTTGGAGTTATCGGAACCGAAGATGACTATTTCCGCAGAATCTTTAAGAACCTCGTTTATCCGCTGAAAGAAAGACTTCCTGGATTCTTTGCGATGTCGGCGGTAGTCCGGTGTAGCGCCGTGCGAGGGCAATTCCGGCTCATCAGAATCAACCTGAACATCGAGCAGGATTTCCGAGGGTGTCGCGATGATGACCCGTGCGACCTTCCGTTCCATCCAAAGGATAGTTATCTGCTTCATCTAAGGTGCCTCCATCATAAACGCCATGTAAGGCGCCGACAATGTGTTCAAATTAGCATAAGAGTTCAATACCCACAACACTTTTTTACATGCCTGAACATGTAAAGTGACGATATGAATGAAATCGGAAGAGCGTATTTGACAGTTTAAGTTTACTCCATTAAAGTTAAAATTCTCAACGAACCTGGAGTTACTGGTAAACGTATTCGGTCAGGAGGTTTGGAAATGCGAGATCTGGTTGAACTGATTGCAAAAAAACTGGTTGATCATCCCGATCAGGTTGTTGTCAACGAAGTAAAGGGTGAACACACGAATGTCATTGAGCTGAAAGTTGCTCCATCAGACATCGGAAAAGTAATCGGCAGGAGAGGAAACACCATCTCGGCTATTCGCACGATCCTGAACAATGTGGGGACGAAGCGCGGCAGTCGATATGTAGTTGAAATTCTTGACGAGTAGAAGTATAGTCCCGCCGCTGGATGGCCGAAGCGGGGTTATTCGGCAGAATGTATAACTGGTGGGTGTGCTAAACACTCCATTTCTGGAAGCAATTTTTTAGAAAGGAATAGAAATGTTCAGACCAGGACCTGATAAAGATGAGATGCGGCAGGCGAAAAAGGTAAGAGGTTTCAAACGACGGAAAATCTGTCGGTTTTGCCAAAACAAGATGAATATCATCGATTACAAGGACATCGAAATTCTTCAGACATTCATTACTGAACGGGGAAAAATTATTCCGCGAAGAATTTCCGGCACTTGTGCGAAGCATCAGCGTGCGTTATCTGCTGCGATCAAACGATCTCGCCAGATAGCTCTGATGCCTTTCCTGTCCGACTGAGTGCAGCAGCTTTGACGGATCGGCTGGAAATGATCCGTTATCCGGGGATATAGCTCAGCTGGGAGAGCGCCACGTTCGCAACGTGGATGTCGGGGGTTCGAATCCCCCTATCTCCATAATTTTCGGGTGTACAGTGCACTAAACGTGATTTCCAGTTACGATATGACCTAATAGGTACGGCTGCGTATTCGCAAATCGTTCTTGATTCCACTATGATAAGATCCTGATGAGATGACTCCTGGCTATGGGATATCCTGTAATGAGTCGTTGGATAACATTGGTTTACAGAATTATTTTCCGGGTTCTGATTATGGGAGTATTTGGGGTTGGCTCAGCATCCAGAGCGGCAGTTCCGGATGACGTTATAAACATTTACTCCAAAATCTATTCGACTCGCCATGGATTACCGAGCGATGCTGTCAGTTCAATCACGCAGGATCAGCAGGGACGCATCTGGATTTGCACCCAGCGAGGGATCGCTTCATACAACGGACATGATTTTACTTCCTATCTATCTGAAAACTATCAGGAAATAAGCAGCTTCTATAACTCAATTATCTTTGACTCCCGTAGACGTGCATGGATCGGCACGACAAATGGCGTAGCAACTATTTCGGACAACACAATCATGCACCTGACCATGAACTGGCCGGGTGATGTGCCATCTATTCGGGATATTCAGGAGGATGCAGAAGGCAGGATATGGGCACTATGCAATTCAACCTCTGTTCTGCGTCTGGATAATAGGAGTATGGAAAAACCAGTATGGGACAACGAACCGGAACAGGTGGTCATTACCCGTCTGAGAAGAAGTCCTGATGGCAGGATTTGGATGGCGACATCCTCCGGATTTCACATTTTGGATAATGGCATAGTAACAACATATCCGAATTTTTCCAATTTTACTGTTCTGGATTTTTGTCTGGATTCAGATCACTCCGGTTGGATGGTTGACAGCAGCGGATCACTCTCTCGATTCAGCAGTAACCATATCACGAAGATGTGTACTCTGCCGGCCGCTGCGGCTCGAACAGTATACGATATGGCGGTTACGCAATCGGGGAGTCTTTGGATCGCCACTTTTCGCGGTTTGTTCCTTTATGCCGGGGAGCACTTGACGGCTTATGATTATCGAAACGGTTTGGCCAGTAATGTGATCTGGAGCATATTTATCGATCGGGAAGGTTGCTTATGGTACGCCAGTGATAATGGCCTGGGTAAAATTCCCGGTCTGATATTTCGACGGCTCATGCCGACACAAAATCTGCCGATTACATCCGTTACCGGATTATGCGAAGATAAAATGGGACAGATCTGGATTGCGGCGAATGATGGTTTAATCCGAATTAGCTCCGATTCGATTCGAATATGGCGAGATGAGGATGATTTGGTTGGAGATTCGGTTCACGCGGTAGCTGTTTACCAGGGACGAGTAGCATTCACAACACCCTATGGACTTTTTCGCATGGATTCAAACGATCGGATTCATCGTCTGAGTGATGATGAGTCGGCGGAATATCTCAACTTGTTGCCGGATGGAAGCAACATCTGGCTTGTCTCCGATGAAGGACTTTTTCGATATCTGCCATCAGGAAAGATTGAGGATTTAACATCCCATCTGGGCTTGCAAAATCAGTCACCGATATCAGCGGTTTATAAGGATAAAAAGAACAACCTATGGGTGGCAACCGATGGCGATGGTGTCTGCATGATGCAGAATTCAGAGCCTGCAAACATTCAATACTTGAAAGGTCTCCCATCCATGCGTGCGTTTTCTATCATAGAGGATGGACATGGAACGATTTGGATCGGTACTCTGGCCGGGTTATGCAGTGTCCGGGATATGGTGGTTCAAAATGTTTTTTCAATAAAACAGGGCTTAATGTCGGAAGACATATGGACGGTGCTGGCGGATGCGGATAACTATATCTGGGTGGGAACCAGTCGGGGATTGTCATCAATCAGGGATGGACAGATTCAGAATTATGACTACGAGGACGGCTTGAGTGGTGAGGATTTTGTCTCGAATTGTCGTTATGTCGACGATCAGGGACGATTGTGGTTTGGAGGAACCGGGATAACGATCGTGGATCCATCTGAAAAAATGCCCTCAGTGAAGCCTATGACCTATTTACGATATGCCCTTATAAATAATGATACTCTCCCTGATAACACGGTGATACCATCCGGTCGGAATACATTTGAATTTGGGTTCATGTGCTCCAGCTTTCGAAACGAATTACAAAATCAATACCGATATCAACTGCTCGGTTTCGATTCATTCCGCTCACCTCCAACGACGATATCAAACGTCCGTTACACAAACCTCCCGAAAGGACGATATACATTCACAGTCGAGGCTTGCAGCCGGGATGGTCAGTGGTCTGACAAACCGGCCAGCATTTCCTTCGAGGTGCTGCCGGCATGGTACGAGCGACGACTTGTCTGGGTTTTGGGAGGCTGCATTTTATTGCTCATAATCCGAATTTTTATACGGTGGAGAAATTTTAAGCTAGCCAGATTGAACATTTGGCTCCGTAACGAAGTAAAGCGACAAACCAACGTGATTCAACAGCAGTTATACCGCCTGGAAGAGCAGAAAAACCAGCTTGAGCATCAAGCTGTCACGGACGAGTTAACCCGGCTCTTTAATCGGCGGTTTTTTTATAAAAAGCTGCAGGAAGCATGGATGATGAGTCGGATTGAAAAGATCCCCATTTCCATAATTGTCTTTGACCTCGATCATTTTAAAGAAATAAATGATATGTTTGGTCATCTGATGGGTGATACCGCTCTATTCACGGTATCTCGTAAAATTGCGGAAATTGTTCCGAAGAACTCAATCGTTGCAAGATTTGGCGGCGAGGAATTTATCGTCCTTTTGGAAAGGACGAATTTACAGGAGGCCGTCAACGTGGCGGAGAGTATTCGGCAAGGAATTGAAGCGATTGATCTTGAAGATGACACGTTGTCCGGGATGGGAATTACGATCTCCGGAGGTGTGGCTTCAGCAGTTGCGGGAGAATCTGATGAATCGCCTGATCTTCTCGTCAAAGCGGCTGATGATGCGCTTTATCGTGCAAAGACTGCAGGTCGAAATCGTGTGGCAAGTGCGTATAAAAATTGAGGATCGGAGTGTCCCGCCTTGTTCAAAACGAGTTGAGTTACTATTGGATATACCCTAAAGCCCGAAGTTCATTGATCAGACGCAAGTCGCCCTGCGTAGCAGTCAAATTATCCGATGCCATACGAGTTCCGTATGATGCGATGTGCTGCATGGGGTGATGCTCGATCCATTTTTCTTCAAAGATTGAGATCAGAGGAACACCATCAAAATCGTCAGCGACAGCTAATCCCAGAGAGTATAGACTTGTCGGTGTTATATCATAAACCCGAGCTCCAGTGATCCTGTTACCGGTGCGGATGCCGGGCCCGCACACGGCCAGTATTCCGGATGGTGCATCTGTATGGATGCCACGAGGGAGACCTTTTCGAAAAATCATGTCCCGCAATCCCCGCCGCTTCTCACCAAAAACAAGTGTCTGATCCAGGTTGATCGAATTGTCGAGCGAGCAAGTGAGTGTTGACGAAATGTCATCGATCTGGATCTCACTAAAAAGCTGTATGCCCTCTTCAGTTTTGAGCGAAGTGAGAGTGTCCCGCACAGCTGTCAACACGCTGACGGCCGTATCCGGGTCGACTATCCCTTCCGGTTCCCTGTTCTTAAGATTCAATCGATATTCAACAGCCCGGTCAAACGGCAATGGGCGATATGAATAGCATCGCGTTCGGGCCCAGTCTGTTCCAGTGTCGTCAGTAAGGAGGATCCCGCAGAATTCAAGAATCCTGTCAAAATCAAGATCCCAAACATTAAATGGATTCGGGGTATCGTCAAGTGCCTGAAAGCCATGATCGGAGAGCACCATGACAATCCGGGATGGATCCGCTAACAGGTCGAGAATAATCCGGTCGTAAAATTTGTACCAGCCGTAGATAGCGTCGGCTTCTGCTGTGATCCGTGGATTATCCGGATCACCGGTTTGGGCACCCCACAAAAAGTGTTGCACACGATCTGTGCTTTTCAGGTAGATCATAAACAGGTCCGGTTTGTATTTGTCATAGACATGTTTACCGGCAAGCCAGACAGTTGTATCATCAAACATCGTTGATTTTACTTCATTTTGGCCGATGAGCATCGGTGGGCCGCCTGACACTCGTTCTTTGGGTTGAAGGACATCGGCAGGTTTGGCAAATGAATCTTTTCCCGGGAGTGGTGGTTGAGGCAGTTGATCCATTGTTGTCTGGTAGCGGATCGGATCGATTTCTTTGAAAAGTTCTGTCGGATATGTTCGAGGATCAGAATCTTCAGCTTCCAGTCGCGATGAAAGAAAGGCTCCGTTAACGGGTTCGGCAGGCCAGGAAGCGAACCATTTGACTGCAACAACCCGTTTCCCGTTCTCCGAACAGATATTCCATAACGCTGGAACACGCCGGTCCGAGCTCGGAGATGGAACGAATCGATCGGTTCCCGGAATTCTGCGAGTAAATGTCTGAAGCCCATGGCGTGTAGGAGTGAGACCGGTTGCTATTGTCGTCCAGATGGAGATCGATTCAGTCGGTTGAAAAGTCTGGAGATTTCCCCAAGATCCTTTTTCCTTGAGGTGTTTGAATCCTGGGAGTTCTCCCTTTTCGATCAACGGGTCGATTATTTCCCAGGTTGCGCCATCCAGACCAAGAATAGTAAGACCGGATGGGTTTCCTTGACTGGTAGTATCAGATAATTGATGGCATCCTGACAAAAGAAGCATAATAATTGAAAGTTGTACAATCGTCTTCATCATCGGTGAATGTATATCGAATTCATGGCGCAAAAAGCAAGGCATGTGAAAAGTCGAGTATAACATTGCGAATTCAGTATGGATTGCTTATGGTATCAGCAGTGTATCCGATGGTTTTAACTGTTCGATTACAAGGGTGAGAGCAAGTGCAGGCTTGTGAGAACAAAAACGGCAATTCAGGATTGAATGATCGGGAGATGCGAGTGTTCCAGGTCATCATGGAAGAATACATTCGTTGTGCTGAGCCAGTTGGTTCACGGAAGATCGCAAAAGACTTCGAACTGAGTGCTGCAACTATCCGGAATATCATGGCAGATCTTGAAGATCGGGGCCTTCTGGAGCAGCCCCATGTCAGTGCGGGCCGTATTCCGACCGATGCGGGATACCGCTTTTATGTAGATAATTTTATCACAAAAACTGAAAAAGTGTTTCAGTTGAATTCGGAGTCGAAGCGAAAAATCCATTCAAGCCTTGATGAACGTTCTGAAATTGAACTGGTGATGCACCAGGCGTCCCAGGTTTTAAGCCGCTTGACCAATTACGCGGGTGTCGTTGTCGCTCCAAGAGTCAGAAACCTGATTTTTCAACGGATTCAATTCGTTCGTATAAGCGAGTTCAGGATTCTGGCAATTTTCGTGGCACAGAACGGCATGGTTCAGAACAGGCTATTGCTGACGGATCATGACTATGATCAGGAATTTCTGGACAGAATATCCCGGATGCTTAATGAACGGTTTGCGGACAAGAGTCTTCATCAGATTCGTCAAGGGCTTTCAAAGATGCTGGAGGAAGATCAGCGGAAGTACGATCTTCTTCTGGATTCAGCTGCCCGTCTGGGTGAGCTTGCCGTTACGCGATCACCGATGGAGCAGGGGGATAAAGTATTCATCGAGGGAACATTTAATATTATTGAACTTCCTGAATTTAAGGATTTATCTCGTTTAAGAGATTTATTCAGAACGTTCACCGAACGCACTGCAATGGTGCGTCTCCTGGATCGATGTCTTGAGGAGGATGGCGTATCCGTCGCAATCGGATCGGAAACGGATCTTCCGGAGATCAGTGATATGAGTGTGATAACTGCAAGGTACTCCGCGAATGAGACGTTGACCGGCGGTCTTGGTGTGATCGGGCCGAAGAGGATGCATTATCGCGAAGTGATCTCGCTGGTTTCGTATATGGCATCCGTTTTGAGTATTTTGCTCAGGAACTGGGATGACCCGAATCTTGACTTTGGAGTGTTCGATTCAAGTGAAAAGGGAGATTGATTCGATGGTTGATCCCGAGAAAAAAGGCATGGACGAACAAAACATTGAGCAGGAAGAACCGGATCTCGAGGAGGGGGTTGTTTCCGGGGAATACTCTCTGAGCGAAGAAGAACTGATGCTGGGTGATGATTACATCACATCCGCCTTGGCCGCATTGGAAGACTATAAGGAATTGGACGAATCAGAGAGTGGGATTGTTGTTGACTCTGAGAAGACCAAAGGGATTGCCCTTGAGGAAGCGGGGGAGACTCCGGCGTCCGGTGATGTTTCAGAGATCCGGAATCAGATGAAGGAACTTGAGACCGTTTTAGTTAATGTTCGTCAGAAAGCGAAGCATCAGATTGAGGAACAAGGCAGGGATCTGAGGGGGGCACGACGGACCATCCAGCAGCTACGGGATGAAAACGATCAATTGAAAAGAGATCTGGAGAGTGCGGAGAAAGATATAGAAGAAAATAAGCGGAAATGGCAGGAAACAGCATCGTCTTACATAAATTTTCAGAAACAGATGAAAAAAAAGTTAGCTGAATATGTTGAAATGGAAAAGTCTAACTTGCTCCGTCTTTTTTTGCCTGTTATCGATAATATGGGAAGGCCGTTGGAGTATGATAAACCATCCGACTCTCTATTGGATGGGATCCGATTGATATACAAACAATTCGAGGATACGTTGCAAAGTCTGGATGTGAAGGCTATACCGGCGATTGGTGAAAAGTTCGATCCATATGTGCATGATGCTGTTGATCGTATCCCGAGAGATGATCTTGCTCCCAACACGATTATTGAAGAACTTCTGCGGGGATATATGATCGGTAATAAAGTTCTCCGGCCAGCCAAAGTCAGCGTGAGTTTCGGTGGACCGGAGGTTAGCGATGTATTGTCCGAAAAGAAGAACGATCAGGACCCGGATGTATCGGAATCAGTAATTAAAGATAGCAATTCGGTTAGAAATTCGGTAGACTTGAACGGAACAGTAAGCTCACCGGAAGAGGATTCAGGTGAAATACGGATAGAATCGGATGCTATCTGCGGCGAAGATGTTGATTCAGAGTCGAAGTAAAGTTCCTCGACAAGGAGGTTCACGAGGATGAGGCGAGTAATTGGAATTGATCTGGGAACCACGAATTCATGTGTATCTGTGATGGAGGGTTCGGAACCCATTGTAATCCCTAATTCTGAAGGCAGTCGGACCACGCCATCAATAGTGGCCGTCACGGATGATGAGGAGAGACTTGTTGGTCAGATCGCAAAGCGTCAGGCGATCACAAATCCTGAAAACACCGTGTTTTCCGTCAAACGGTTGATCGGGCGCAAGTATAACTCCCCCGAAATCACGAAATTCGCATCAGTGGCTCCTTTTAAAATTGTGGAAGCTCCTAATGGGGACTGTAGGGTTAAAATCCGGGGAGCCGAGTATTCTGCTGAAGAGATATCTGCGTTGATTCTCACTCGCATGAAACAGACGGCGGAAGAGTACCTGGGTGAATCTGTCAGTGAGGCAGTAATCACTGTCCCTGCCTATTTCGATGATATGCAAAAAACAGCGACTCGAAATGCGGGGCGCATTGCTCAGGTCGAAGTACTCCGATTGATACCCGAGCCGACAGCCGCAGCGCTGGCGTATGGCCTGGATGAAAAGAAAAACCAAAAAATCGCGGTCTATGATCTTGGAGGAGGTACGTTCGATATCTCAATCCTCGAACTTGGGGATGGAATCTTTGAAGTTATCTCCACACGCGGCAATACTTTTTTGGGTGGTGATGACTTTGATCGCCGGATCATCGACTTCCTTGCGGACGAATTTGAAAAGACCGAGGGAATAGATTTGCGCGACGACCGAATGGCTCTTCAGCGATTGAAGGAAGCCGCCGAAAAAGTGAAATGCGAATTGTCGACAGTCGAAAGTTCTGATGTCAATCTTCCGTTTATAACGGCGGATGAGGAAGGTCCAAAGCATCTCAATTACACGTTAACACGGGAGAAGCTGGAAGAACTGGTAGAGGATCTTGTGGATGAGACTTTCGATCCGTGGGTTAGTAAAGCTCTCGAAGATGCGGAAATGAATAAAAACCAAATCGATAACATTCTGTTGGTGGGCGGTCAGACACGGATGCCGATGATCCGGCAAAAAGCTGAAGAATACTTTGGTAAAACGCCTCACTCAGGCATCAATCCCGACGAGGTTGTTGCGATAGGAGCCGCCATACAGGGAGGTGTTCTGACCGGTGAGGTCAAGGATATTCTGCTGCTGGATGTTATTCCGATCTCTCTCGGAATAGAGACCGTTGGCGGTGTTTTCACTCGTATTATTGACCGGAATACCACTATTCCAACGAAGAACACACGTATGTTTTCAACAACCGAAGACAACCAATCCACTGTTTCCATCCATGTTCTTCAAGGTGAACGTGAACTGGCAGCCCACAATAAGGGTTTGGCGCGCTTCGAACTCCAGGGCATCCCACCCGCTCCACGAGGTGTACCTCAGATCGAGGTGACCTTCAGTGTTGATGCGAATGGCATTCTGGGAGTCCATGCCCGGGATCTAGCAACAAAGCAGGAACAGGCAGTTGTGATCGCAGCCTCATCCGGATTGACTGATCGGGAGATTGAAGAGATTATCGGTGACGCCAGAATGCATGAAGCGGAAGATAAAAAACGCAGGGAAATCGTTCAGGCGAGAAATTCAGCGGAAACGCTCATCTATACAACTGAACGCAGTCTGGCCCGTTACGGTGACAGGATTAATGAAAATCAGCTTGAGACGATTAAAGAAGCTCTTGTCAATGCGAAGAAAGCTCTTGAATTCCGGGAAGTCGATAAAATTATTGATGCAGTCCGTGTTCTACGCGATGTATCAACAAAATTGTCCCAGGTCGTCTATCAGGATAGCGATGAAGAAACCTCTGAAACTGAAGGTCTCGCGCCCTGAGGAATCGACTTATTCACTGGAAGCCCGAAATTGAACCGGGAAAACATCTGGCATTTTCTGGATATTAAAATCCGAGAGGATTGGCTTGATGCGATCATGAACGTTTGCTGGGAAACAGGTTCGATCGGGAGTGAGGACGATGTGCCGCTTCAGAATTGGCACAGGGTATATTTTTCGGATTCGGATGCGGTTGAAAATGCAATCCGGCAAATAAATGATTTGATTCCTGATGGAACAACTGAGTTGCTGATAAAAAAAGGATCTGTTGCGGATCCCGGATGGCGGACAGCCTGGCATCAATTTTTCAAACCCGCGAATGTGGGTGAGAAATTTCTGATTCTGCCATCCTGGGAAGTGACTCCTCGAACGGATCGATACATCATCCGGATTCATCCAGGGCAGGCTTTTGGAACCGGATACCACGAAACAACAACCCTGTGCCTCCAGCACATGGAATCCTTGAACTTCACCAGACGATCCGTCCTCGATGCGGGATGCGGTTCCGGAATCCTCGGCATCGCAGCGGCAATCCTGCAGGCATCCGACGTACTGGGTGTCGATATTGAAGCCGAAGCTGTAACGGAAGCTGCTTATAATGCAGACATGAATCAGGTTCGATCGAAATGTACTTGGGAACAACGCGATTTTACAACTTTGGATAACCAGTTTGACTGTATCTTGGGCAACCTGCAAACGGACCTTATAAAAGAGCAGTCCCAATATCTGATTAAGCGCACTTCTCCTGCTGGAACCCTGATTCTATCAGGATTCCTCGGACGAGATCGCGCGGATGTGATCGAACTGTTTACTCAATCCGAAAAAATCAAATCGTATGTTGTTTTAGAATCTGGCGAATGGTCGTCCATCAAGCTCACGAAATGCGGGTGATCAGATGCGGTTCTTCTGCACTAATCTACAAGATGACAAAGAGCATGTTTTTTTAAGTAAAGATGAATCGCACCATGCAAGGCGGGTCCTTCGGCTTCGAGAAGGAGAAATGGTGACTCTATTCGATGGTTTGGGAACCGAAGCTATTGGGAGATTGGTGTTTTCAGGCTCCGGTAGCGTGCACGTCGAGATTGAAACGATACACTATTTTGAGCGTAAAGGTCCCTATTCAATTGTGGGACTTGCTATCCCGGACAATCGGGATGCCCTGTCAAAAGCGATCCGAAGTGTTGTCCAATTAGGCGTTGACAGGATTTCCCTCCTGACAACCTGTTATTGCGGTCTGCGTAAAAGTACGAACGTAATGCGCTATATGGACAGGTGGAGAAAGGCGATTATCGCCGCAGGTAAGCAATGTGGCAGGCGATGGTTACCCGATCTGACCGGACCTGAGGACTTGCAGGAGTTTTTCACAACTATTCCTGAGGATATTGATGTTTACATCGGAGGGGAACCCGGATTGACTGGCTTGCAATGGGAATCTGTTGGACGTCCGGACGAATTATCAGGATTTGCATGGATTGTTGGACCGGAAGGTGGATGGAGCAGAGAAGATTGCCGGGTCATGAACCGCTGGAACCCTCACTATATTCAATTGGGAAACCTGACGTTAACCAGCGAGGTTGCAGCTATCACAGGACTTGCTGTATTGAAGACACTTCTGGGGATATGGCCCCGGTATGACGATCATGTGCGAGTCGACCAATGAAGATCGCTAAGTTGATTGTCATACTTCTGGGCTCAATTATTTGCGGGCTTTGTTTAGGGTCGCTTCTGGCAGTATATACCTATTTTTCAGAGCAACTTCCGGAACTGGATGCTGCAGTGAATTATCGCCCCGCACTAGTCACACACATTTATGATCAACGCGGATTTTTATTGGCGGAGTTATCCGAAGAATACAGGATACCGGTCACACTCCCGGAAATTGCTCCTGCAGTAATCAATGCGGTTATTGCAACGGAAGATCAGACATTCTACGGTCATAGAGGATTGGATGTTGCCGGTATCGTCAGGGCTTTTTGGAGAAACCTGCTGGCTGGAGAAATCGTTCAGGGTGGCAGCACACTGACTCAGCAGCTCGCAAAATCTTTGTTCCTGACATATGAGCGGAGATATGAGCGGAAAATCAAGGAAGCTATCCTGGCGTATCGTCTGGAGAAGGAACTAACCAAAGACAGAATATTGGAATTGTACTTGAATCAGGTTTACTTCGGCAGTGGCGCATATGGCATTGAAGCAGCGAGTCGACGTTACTTCAGTAAATCCGCTAGCGATCTTTCTTTGGCTGAAGCGGCTGTTCTCGCGGGTCTCCCAAAAGCCCCCAGCCAATTTTCACCGCTTAGAAATCCGGATCTGGCCAAAGAAAGAAGGAATATCGTTCTTCAACGGATGGTAGAACAAGGTTTTATTTCGGAGAATGAGGCACAACAGGTTCGCGGACAGGCGCTTGAATTGAATCCCGATAAAGGTAAACCTCTACGGGCTCCTTATTTTGTTGAAATTATACGACGAAAATTGGAGGAAACATACGGTAATCGGATGCTATATCGATCGGGATGGGATATTTATACATCCCTAATATATGATTATCAGGAAATCGCGGAACAAGCTGTCAGGCAAAACCTGTATGAGATCGAGAAAAAAAGGAGGAGCTGGAAAGGTCCGGTAGAGGGAGATCCTGCGCAGTCGCCTCCTGAACTCGGAAAGGCGGTCATCGCGACCATAACCGGAGTATCTGAAAAGGAACTCACGTTGACATGCGGCGGTATGGAATACACCATGCCATTTAAAGAGATCTGGATAAAGAACAAAGATCTAATAATGCTGAAGCCCGGGGATCTTGTTTCGTTCGTTGTTCGAGAATACACCGAAGATCGTGCAACTATAAAATCCGGTTGGATTGTTCAGGAGCCGGAAGTGGATGCAGCACTGGTTTCAATGAGTGTTGAATCCGGTGAAGTTCTTGCATGGGTTGGTGGGTATAGCTTCTGGCGGAGTCAATTCGACAGGGTGACACAATCTCGAAGACAACCGGGATCTGCGTTCAAACCGTTTATTTATGCGCAAGCGCTTGACACTCGTTTTACAGCAGCGGACGTAATATATGACACACCCATTGTCGTCGAAAAAACATGGAAAACACAAGCGGAAGTTAACGAAGAAATATTAAGACAAAGAGCTGTTGAGGCGGGTATTCTATCACCGGAAATAAAGGATTCACTAAACGATATTGAATTTTGGAAACCACAGAATTACTCCGAAGAGTTTTTCGGAGCAACAACTCTCCGCGAAGGCCTTGCAAAGAGCCGGAATATAGTTTCAATCCACTTATTGCGTGAATTGGGACCGGAAAACGTGGTCCGTATGGTACGCCGGCTTGGCATTACAAGCCCCATGTATGAGTCTTTGTCATTGGCATTGGGTACTTCAGAAGTAACATTGCTTGATATAACGCAGGCGTATGGTGCTTTTGCCAATGCCGGTATCAGATCAGATCCGCTGATGATAAGGCGTATCGTCGACAGGGATCGTCATGTGATCAGAGAAACATATCCTGCATTGAGAGCGGCTCTGCGACCGGATACCGCGTATCTGACAACCAGCCTGTTGACGGCAGTCATTACCGAAGGAACGGGCTTTTCCGCTCATGAGCTGGGGTATCCTCTTGCCGGAAAGACAGGCACAACAAATAATTACTTTGATGCATGGTTTATTGGATTTTCTCCCCATGTCGTTACAGGTGTATGGGTTGGTGTTGACCAGCTGGAACCCATTTTTCCCCAAGCGACAGGAGCATCTGCTGCTTTGCCGATTTGGAAACAGTATATGCAGTATGTGTTGAAGGATTATACTCCTGATACGTTCCCGGTTCCAAAGGGAATTGCATTTGCGAAAATCTGTCGATTGACTGGAAAACTGGCGACTCCCATGTGTGAACGAACAACATTGGATGCGTTTAGAGTCGGGACTACTCCGTTAGAGTATTGTGATCAATGCGGAACATCGGGCCAATCCGGACTGCGTCCTTCATTTACTGATGTTGATTGGGATACGGATCAGATTGAGAAGGTACCGGATCAGACTGCGGATAACTCGGGCCAATTTGATGCTCAGCCGCTGCATTGATCGTTTGATTGTCGATTTCAACAGCTACGGGAACAATACGCCAGGGTTCGCATGATGAACCTCGAACCCGGTAAATTGTGACAGGCGTCAGATATTCACCTTGATCAGAAAACCGCGTTATCCCATCCAGGCCAGGAAGACCACTGGGAGTCACAAGCCAATTACGCAGATGTGGAGAGTTCTGAATTCCTCTTTCAACCGCGGACATAATAAGATGGATGGATTCATATGATCGTAATGCGAACGCATCCGGTGATTCTCCAAATTTTGTCTCGTACCGCTCAGCGATGATTTTTCTTGGTCCATGGAGAAACGGGTGTGATACGGCAAAATAGCTGCTGTTCAGATTGTCGCCGGCAATTTCAATCAGATCCGCTGCCTCCCAGGCACCAATACCGGCAATAGTTGGAGTCAGAATTTCCTGGAAGCGGATCTGGCCGGCAATTACAGCCGCCCGTTCGGCACTGTCCGGAATGATGATGACATCCGCTGCGCTGTCTGTCAGCGATGCCAGTGCACTGCGTATTGTTTTCAGATCACGCTGATATTTTCTGCTGAAACACAGATCGGCATTTTCATTTTGGGTCGATGTCTCAATCGCCCGAAAGGCATCGAAGCCGAATTCATTGTCCGGATAAAGACAGCCGAATCGATAGATGCCGAGTTCCCTGACGGAGAACCGGATCAGCGTTTCAATTTCTCTGAGAACAGAAGGATAGATTCGAAATGCCCAGTTTGACGCCGATACAATTCCTTCTTTTGGTGTTCCCGGAGTAATGAGTACGGTCCGGTAGTGACTGCACAAAGGCAACAGCGTCTCGGTTAAATAACTTTGAACCGGACCAATCACTGCGATGACTTTGTACTCTGTAATCAACTCCCGGAAAGCAGCCGTTACGGATTCTCTGGTATCACCGGAATCGATGACATGCAGAGTGAATGGAATTGTTCCTCCATTGAGTTCATAATCGGCAAAAGCCAATTGCGCACCCCTGAGAATACTGTAACCAATGGAGGCTATATTACCGGATAAAGGAATAAGAAGACCGATAGCTTCCGGTTTGGTTTGAAGACCTTGGAAAAGACTGTTCTGAATGTCTGTCAAATCATTACTGAATTCAGGATAAAGGAGACTCAATTCTGAAATTGTTACCGCTGCTTCTGGGAATAAGCCCTGATCGAGCAGCCGGTTAATCAATTCCTTCCTGATCAGAAATGCACGAATTCCGGTCTGATACTTTTCAGAGAGGTACTCAAGTCTTGTGGAATCCGAAATTATGCGGAGTTGTTTCGCCAGTCTCGTTGCCATACGGGGGTCCCCGATCCGGTCTGGTTGCTCCAGGGTTGTTTGCAGTGCTTCATTGAACCGGCCCAATTTTGTTAAAACATCCAAATATTCCAGGATGCCATCGATGACGTCCGGGGAAGTGCTTTGAATTAGAGGTGCGAGTGTCTCAAGCGCTTGATGATCAAAACCCAGTCTCGACAACGCGATACCTTTCATCATTTGGTAGTTATCGATTGCTGGCACATCCGACTGGAGCACGGGGTCTTTGTCCAGCAATTTATTCAGTTTTTCCCATTCATTGCAGCGATAAAGAGAATTAGCCAATAAATGCTCGGCGCGTTGTATGAGTGGTTGTTCCACGCTGTCCAGATTGTTCAGTTCAGCCATATCTATTTCCATCGAAACGAGACTATCCGGCGAAATGGATTCCGAGAGTGCGATCAATTCCATTGAGGCGATGAGGTTCCATGGAGTTGCTGAATCGTTTTCGGAGGCTCTTGTGAAATGGATTACTGCTTCACTCCTGCGATTATCTTTCAATGCGATGCTACCCAATTGATAGTGAGCTTCTGCAGCCTGTACACTTTCAGGTTGTTCCAGGATAATATTGAGAAAAGCCTGTTCCGGAATAGCCGTTGCAACAGGGAGTTCTTCAATTGGGGATTCGATAGGCGCTATATTGATGCAAGCCGAGCATAACAATGCGATCATCAAAAGAGAAAAGCGGAAGTAATTTTCGGATACTCTCGTGTTTTTGATTACCATTTTTAGCCTCCGGGTTTCTGCAGGGCACTCTAGGATTTGAGGACGGATCTGTCAATTCCGAACCTCAATCGTTTTATTCAGCGCCATCATCGTACAGCGTCTGATGAACTGTCGTCACTCAATTGCAACAGCGACAGGTAGTGGTAAAATTGAAATCTCTACCCATATAATGTTCGGGTTGATTGACATATGGATAAAATTTTATTTGACAATATTTTTTTTTTGACTTAATTTAATCCGTTAAAGTGGCCAGTCTATTGTTTCTGGCGCACGATTCAGGTAGTTGAAGGGTATTAAACTGAATGAGAAGAGGTTGGGAGATAGCGATACGAGATACGTCCAGTGGTCATTACAGGCGTATCCGTATCTCCAGAAAAGTCGTATTTGGCATTACACTGGCACTTTTATTGGTGTTGGGTGGATTCGTGCGCATGGCTTACTCCTACTTCGATCACCAGTCGCTGGTCCATGAGCAGTTAATCCTCAAGGACAAGTTAAATGAACGAAACACCCAATTGAGATTCTTCGCTGACCGGATGAACGCAGTGCGCGCAGAGTTGGCATCCATCCGGCGTTTAGGTCAATCAGTTGAGCAGAAGCTGGGGAAAGGAAACCCGGTCTTGGAAGCAGGCCTTGGTGGCCCAAGCAGGAACACACCATCGAAGAACATCAAACTTCAGACATTTCTCAATTACGAAAATGAGTTTCTGGAGGATATGTGGACTCAGATGGAAGAATTAGAGTCCGAATCTCATTATGAACTCGATCGGACTATTTTACTTTCCCGGTTTCTTGACTCTAGAAGCGGGTTGATATCTGCTCTACCTTCAATCCGTCCCGTTCGCGGCGGTTATATATCTTCGCCTTTTGGTCGGCGAACGGATCCTTTTTCTGGGTCCGTCAAAATGCATACCGGTCTCGATATCGCACACAGTTCACGCGTTCCCGTCTATGTAACTGCCGATGGCATTGTCTGCCAGGTAGCTCGTAGTCCATCATACGGTAAACTAGTCAGCGTATATCATGGGTACGGCGTCACAACTCTTTACGCCCACCTGAATCGTCAGGATGTCAACCCCGGCGATCGGGTCGTACGTGGTCAACAGATTGGATTGCTTGGAAGTACGGGTCGGTCAACGCATCCTCATCTCCACTATGAGGTACGACTTGAAGGTCGGCCGGTTAATCCATACTACTTTTTCCCCAACGAACGGGCAGACTAAAAAAAACAGATGCATCATGGTTTTATTGGAGTAAAATCATAGGGTGTTTTGTGTGCTGATTTGGATCTACATAACGGAGGTTCCTGAGTTTCATGTCGATGTTTAACTGGATTTCGAAAATTGTTCCTTCCGCGAACGACCGGGCGTTGAAAAAAATCGATCCGATTATTGTGCAGATCAATGAGTTTGAAGATGCGATGCGTCGTCTTGATGATGAAGCGCTCAGAGTTCGTATTACTGATTATCGGCAAGCATTGGCGAATGGACAGCCTCTGGATGCCCTTCTGCCTGAAGTTTTTGCACTGGTGAGAGAAACCAGCCGGCGAGTTCTTGATATGCGTCACTTCGACGTGCAGTTGATTGGTGGTATTGTTCTGCATCAAGGCAAGATCGCGGAGATGAAAACCGGTGAAGGTAAAACTCTCGTTGCAACACTTCCGGTTGTGTTGAACAGCTTGACCGGAAAGGGTGTTCACGTTGTGACTGTGAATGATTATCTGGCAGAGCGCGACGCGGATTGGATGGGCCGAATCTATCGATTTCTTGGGCTTTCGGTAGGCGTCATCAGAAGCGATTATGACCCGGCAGCTCACTATGATGCGTATCGTTGTGATATCACATATGGGACGAATAATGAATTTGGGTTTGATTACTTACGGGATAACATGAAGACGGATCTCGGGAGTTTCGCCCAGCGACTGCATCATTACGCCATAGTGGACGAAGTCGACTCAATTTTGATTGATGAAGCCCGGACACCATTGATTATTTCCGGACCGAGCGAGGATGCAACGGAGTTATATACGAAGGTAGACAGGGTTATTCCAGGTTTAAGAAGAGACATCGATTACACGATCGATGAGAAAAGCCGTACGGCTTCTTTGACCGAAGAGGGAATTGCGAAATGTGAGACGGTAATGGGAATCGACAATCTTTACGATCCCAGGAACATGGCTGAGTTGCATCATTTGAATCAGGCGCTCAGGGCACATACGTTATTCAAACGGGATATCGACTATGTCATCAAAGACAATCAGATCTCGATTGTCGATGAGTTTACAGGTCGTCTGATGACTGGGCGGCGATGGTCCGACGGCTTGCACCAAGCGGTAGAAGCCAAGGAAGGAGTTCCGATACAGTCGGAGAACCAGACTCTGGCCACCATCACCTTTCAGAATTATTTCAGGATGTATGACAAACTAGCCGGAATGACTGGAACCGCTTCGACGGAGGCAGCGGAATTTGCTAATACGTATAAATTGGATGTGGTTCGTATTCCAACCAATAAGCCGTTGATCCGGGAGGAATTTCCGGATATCGTCATGCGATCCGAACGCGAAAAGTTCGATCGAGTTGTTCAGGACATCGCTAAAATGCACGATACCGGGCAGCCGATTCTGGTTGGCACGATTGCAATCGAGAAATCAGAGAAACTGTCAAGATTGTTGAAGCAAAAACGCATACCTCATAACGTACTCAACGCGAAGCAGCATGCCCGTGAAGCGGAGATCATTGCGCAGGCGGGGCGAAAGGGTGCGGTTACTATTGCAACGAATATGGCAGGTCGTGGAACAGATATACTGTTGGGAGGCAATCCTGAATTTCTGGCACGTCGTGATTTCTCCGCTTTGGATCTGGAAGAGCAAAGTGAGGATGGAAAGGCGGCCTATCTGGATATTTTGAAGGCAAAACGGGCGGAGACACAGAAGGAACATGAAGATGTCATCGCACTGGGTGGTCTGCACATATTGGGTACTGAACGGCATGAGTCTCGCCGTATTGACAACCAGCTCCGTGGTCGCTCCGGGCGTCAGGGCGATCCGGGATCCAGCCGATTCTATCTCTCCCTTGAAGATGATCTGATGCGAATATTTGCTCCGGAGCGCATTGCTGCGATCATGGACCGTCTTGGAATGGAAGAAGGCCAGGAGATCACTCATCCCATGGTGAGTAGAGCGATCGAGAATGCTCAGAAGAAGGTCGAGCAGTATCATTTTCACATGCGGAAAAATCTGCTCGAATATGATGATGTCATGAATCGTCAGAGAGAAGTACTGTATTCTCAGAGAACCGAGATATTGAAAAAGCAGGATCTTACAACAATTGTCCATGAGATGACTGATGATGTTCTCGAAGATATCCTGGAAAAGCATATTCCGCCGAAAAGTCACCAGGAGATGTGGGATATGGAAGGCTTGGAGACTGCGCTGCGGAATCAGTTCAACATATTGCCGCCGCTTGAACATCCGGAAGGAGATTTTTGGCAGGAAGGTGCTTTTCTGGATTATCTAAGTGAAGAGTATCGCAAGATCTTTTCAAACCGCCGCGACGAGGTTGGTATTGAGTTAATGGACTGGTTTCAGCGAATGATTTTGCTGGATCGCTTCGATGCCAATTGGAAAGGGCACTTGCTCAATATGGACCACCTGAGGGAAGGTATCGGATTGCGGGGTTATGGTCAGAAAGATCCATTGACGGAATACAAGAGGGAGGGCTTTGCGCTTTTCGATGAGATGATTCATAACGTGAAAATTGAGGCGGTACGGTCACTATTCTTTTACCGGCCCGTCATTGCGGAGAATTCACAAGCGCGTCGACCGGTTCGACGAAACATCCAGGAGGGTCGCGGGCGTTCTCCGGCAGGTCAAGATAGCCCTTCTCGAGGAACCCATGCTCCCGATCAGCAGGAAGCCAAGGTCGTAACCGTCCGAAGGAACACTCCGAAGGTCGGCCGAAATGATCCCTGTCCATGCGGCAGTGGGAAAAAATATAAAAAATGTTGTGGAGTATGAAAATGGAATCTCCAACCATATCATCTTCTGCACCGTCTTTACGAGTTGCAGGTATACAATGTGCGTTCCAGAACTCTCGCAACGAGACTATCGAAAGAGTATTGTTTTTCACAAAAATGGCTCTGGAAAAAGGTGCTGAGTTGATTGCTTTTTCGGAATGCTTTACGTTGCCATGGTTTCACACAATGGACAGAGAATCATTCCGAGCCATGGCGGAATCACTGCCCGGCCCATCCACTCAGCCGTTTATTGATCTGTCTGAACAAACGTCAAGCACATTCATCTGTCCAATCTATGAAAAACAAGGCAATCGCCACTTTTTCTCTACAGCAGTTATCAAAGCCGGACAGATTGCTGCCGTATACCGAAAAGTTCATCTGGCACGATTCGGTAACTGGAATGAGCTCAGTCTGGCAGATCCGGGAGAGGAAATTCCGGTTATCGATCTCGGATTCAGCCGGATAGGCATTTTAATGGGATGGGACGCTTTCTTCCCGGAGGCTGTGCAATCATTGGCATTGCGAGGTTGTGAGATCATTATTGTACCGACGGCGGCAGCACTTGCTTCAAAATTTCGGTGGTTGAGTGTTTTAACAAGCCATTCCGTGTGTAATAATGTATTCGTCATCCGGATCAACCGGTGTGGAAATGAGGGTGATCTTGAATTTTACGGTGAAAGTTTTTGTATTGATCCATTCGGTGTGTTATTGGATGAACCGACGTTCCACCGGGATAGTCTAATGATCGCTGATCTAAAACTTCGGGACATTGGAATCGCCCGAAAGGAATTTCCGTTTCTTTCGGAACGTCGTCCTGATATTTATAATACGATGATCGAGGGCACACAGGAAGAGAGCAGTCAATGAGTGTTTTCAATGATATCCAATCAATACTCTTTGATCTGGATGGAACATTGACTGATTACGATGCAGGGTCGGAGGCGGGTCTCCGGGCAGCGTTGAAAATTTTCAATGAGGGTCAAGAAAGAAAGCTCGATTGGGATACGTTTCGCGAAGCCTACAATGCGGTTATCGAAGCGGAGGCCGCCTGGAGCAGCCGGACGGGATTTAAGGTTCCCGCCCGTGAAAACCGAATTAGACGGTTTCGGATTCTTTTTGATGGTTTGGGTTTGACTCCGGGCAGTTTATTATCGGATATGGCGGATGCATACGGAGCAGGACGTAGCACGGGAACACGACTTTACGCTGAAGTTCACACTGTTCTTCAGAGACTTCAAACAAAGTATAAATTAGCCATTCTCTCTGAAGGATCATCCCAAACACAAATGGTGCAGATCGAGGCACAAAAGATTAAAGAGTATTTCACGGCGATCATCATCTCGGATCAAACACCCTGGCATAAACCGGATGAGCTATTGTTCCGGTTCGCATCGATGAAAATTGAAACAGAACCGGAAAACATTCTTATGGTGGGTGATCGGCTGGATTGGGATATCAAACCAGCCAGGGAGATAGGAATGAAGACTGTTTTTCTGAACAGAGCCAGGATTTCCGAAGATGATGATCGGATCGATCTATATGCTGATAAAGTTATATACAACCTCCAGGAAATCCTGGTAATGCTGTAGGAAGCGCGTTTTGCTTGGAAAGGACAATCGATGTCTTTGAGTGGAAGTTTCGAAGGTTTAAGTCCTTCGGACTTGTTACAAATGCTGGCATGGGGAGCAAAAACCGGTCTACTGACCAGCATGCGTAATGAGGAGCGGAGACATGTATTTCTCAAACACGGTGATGTTGTTGGAGTGACATCCTCACGTTATAAGGACCGACTGGGCGCTGTCATGCTTCGAATGAATTTCATCACACAGCAGCAGTTCGATGATATTCTGAATCTTCAGGCATCCAATGGACGGCAGCTGGGAGAAATGTTTCTCGATCAGCATATAGTCTCAGAATCGAATCTAAACACTTCTCTCGTACTACAGGCGGAAGACATAATATATGATCTTCTTTCCTGGACGGAAGGCGACTTCTCCTTCGAAGAAAGAGAACTCACTGCCGAAGAATACAAAATAAAACCAATAGTGATATCAAATCTTCTGTTGGAGGGTGCGCGTCGAATAGACGAGATTGACAGGGTGAGAGAGATCATTAGTGATCCGGATACGGTCTTCTGTTGTATGGATGGTGTCGATCCGGATTCTTTGAACCTGTCTCGTCCCAGAAAAACAATCGTCAGCATGTTGAAAATACCCTGGGCTGTAGTCGATATCATCCGAATGGCCAATGAATCCGAATATGATATCTATTCAGCTTTATATTACCTGCTGCAGCAAAACATTATTGTTGAAGTTGAGAAGGCGACGCGGCAGCGAAAACAGCAAAAAGAACGGATTCATAATCTGATGGAGATGGCACAAAACATGGAACAGAAGGGATGGTTCCATGAAGCGTTAAGCAATATCGGGGAGATATTGCTAAAAAGTCCGAAGCACAAGGACGCGGAGCTGACCAAGATTCGTCTGGAGAATAAAATTCTGCAGAGTGCGAAGAGTGTATTCAAGTCTGTAGATGTCGTGCCGACCATCCGTCATTCTGTAGCAGCGGTTTCAGCTGATAAACTTTGTCTGAATCAAAGGGAAGGATTGGTTTTCTTTCGAATCGATGGATCAACAAATCTTAAAAATTTACGGTATATCACCAATATGAATGAGGATGATCTTTATATAATTCTACATAAATTCATCCGAATGGGATTGATTTATCTTGAAGATCCGGCAGAAAAAAAACGTAAAATTCTCCGTTGATCCGGGATGCAGTTCGGCTAAATGAACCCCCATGCCTCTTTCATCACTATCAGTCTCGCAGCGTTGATCGTATTATTGGTTGGAGTTCATTTTTATTGGTTTTACACGGTCGAAGACGCTTTTATCTCATTCCGTTATTGTGATCATTTTCTGGCAGGAGACGGTCTGACATATAATCCGGGTGAACGAGTCGAGGGATACACGAATTTCCTCTGGATTATCGTTATGATTCCTTTCCGTCTTTTCTGGGAATTCCCGATCGCTGCAAAAATCCCTGGTATCATGGCCTCCCTGATGCTGCTTATACTGCTTTTCAATATGGACGGCCGGAGGGTCCCTCAATCTTCCCGTCGTTTGGCCGGACCCCTGGCGGCACTGATGGTATCCACATCTCCAGGTATCCAGATGTGGGCTGTCGCCGGATTGGAAACAATTCTTTTTACGGGATGTCTGGTCGGTGCTGTTTTTTTGCATGAAAAAGCGACGCGTCTTTCACGTTTTGCTTCGGGACTGATTTTCGGTTTTGCATCCCTGACCCGACCTGAGGGAATTCTGTTTTTTGCGATTTTTATGATCACAATCTCCCTTCAGTACGGGTATAGGAAGATCCATCCCCTAGACTACCTGCTGGGATACTTCCTGATCGTCATCCCTCACCAGTGCTTTCGCCTGCTTTACTATAAGGATTGGATACCTAACACTTTCTGGGTCAAAAGCCACCGTTATCAAGGTGGCGGTTTTGCATATTTCAAGCGCTATCTTGCCATGACCGGAGTTCTTCTAGCGCCTGTCGCCCTCTGGGGAGTAATCCGAAAATCGATTCGTTCCGAAGTTATTCATCTCCTGGTGATGACTTTCGGATATCTGATCTATGTTTATCTGATCGGCGGTGACTGGATGCCTTATGGCCGCTTCCTGATACCGGCAATACCTTTTGTTGCCTTGGCCGCTGCACGGACCATTACAATGACTTCACCCGGTTTCCTGAAACGATTATTCCAAATTCTGCTTGGACTCAGCATTATTGTGACAACCATCTCCGCACGCTATGATCTTCTTCGTATGAGACCCAGCCGTTATTTCGATATTTTAACCTGGGAGGCATCACACATGAAGGATTGGAAAGTTGTCGGTGAGTGGTTGAGACAGCATGCGAATCCGGAAAACACACTTTGCACCGGCTTGGCTGGAATTCTGCCCTATTACGCCGGTCTTCGGACTCTCGACAGCGGAGGCCTTAACGATAGTGAAATTGCGCGGATCATTTTTGATTCAGATGATCCTTTGATTGAGCGACAGAGAATTGAGAATGTGATCCTGACACGTCAACCGGATCTTGTGATGATCGAAGAATTATCCTTTCAGATGCTTCGATCCGAGCCGGGGCTTGCAGGAAAGATAGAACCCAGAAGCAGGCAGTTTCTTAATCACTACGGGTTGATCAGCGAAAAAATAGACGATCGTTTTTTTTCTTACTACAAACGTCATAATCCGGCCGAGGTTCCACGGAAATGAATTTCAGACGTATGATTCTTTTCTCAGCCTGCTTACTGTTTCTGATCGTGCCGTTGTACATGACATATCAATACTTCATTCAGTTAATGAATGTGTCCGGTGTTCGAAAACCGGATGTTTTTCTAATAACGGTTGACACACTTCAACACGCGGCAGTCGGATCTTATGGAAATTCGGCGGTGAATACCCCATTTATTGACTCAATCGCAAAGCATGGTGTTTTGTTTCCCCGTGGCTATGCACCGATACCGACAACGGGACCTTCCCACACAACCATTCTGACCGGACGATCGCCGTCATCCCACCGGGTTTTCCGGAATGCAATGAAATATGGCAATGAATTTCCAACATTGGCTAAAGTATTCCATGATATGGGTTATCGTACAGCAGCATTTATCAGTGGCTATTCGCTTACCGCCAGAGTATGCGGACTCGATCAGGGATTTGATGACTACGATGATGCATGGTCGGAAAAACAACTTGAACGGGATGCGATGGATTCCATCGGTTCCTGTATGAAATGGCTCAACGCGACAGACCGCTTCGAACCCTGTTTTATCTGGTTGCACTTATTCGATCCACATGCTCCCTACCAGGAGCGGACGCCTTATATACGGCTGCTCAGGAATGGATCCGTTTCGCATGAAATGGTCGATCACTCAACTGGTGAGCAGGCGGCAAAGTACGCTCAAAATGTTGAGAATGCGATCCAGAAGCAGGATTTCATGGTGTTGGTTAATAATCCGATGACAACCCGGACCGATAAGGAGACACTTCAGCGTAACTGGACAGCGTACCTCTCGGAAGTATGCCATGTAGATAGGGCTTTGCTAGAGTTGAAGAGATATTTGCAGGCAACAGATCGTTGGGACCGATCACTGATCATCTTTACAGCCGATCATGGCGAAGGTTTTGATCACGATTACTACTTTGCGCATGGTGACAGGTTATGGGAATCATCAGTGCGAGTTCCTTGGATAGTGCGATTTCCATTGGACCGGGCAAAAAACACTATTGCCAGAGCGATTGCAAGGCATGAAGATGTGTTCCCTACAGCACTCTCCATAGCGGGAATCGACCTGCCGTTCACGGGTCTTCAGGGAACGGATCTGAGAATGTCCATGGAGATGAACCTGGTCGGTGTAACAACCTCCTGGGTAACCATTGCACCACCTTTACCGCGTAAGGATCTCAATCAAGGATTGATGGTGGCAGCGTATGATCACTCGTTTAAGTTAATTCGCACGGTGGAAAGTGGTGAAGAGCTGCTGTTCCAGGTAAGGGTAGACCCGGGAGAAACGCAGGAGGCGTCGGAGCAGAATTCCGTAGTCAAAGAACGGCTGGCAAAAGTGTTGGATAGAGTTGTGAGTCATGGACGACTGCCCAGGTCAATCGATTTTGATCCGGGTGAGATCAAGGAGCAGGACAAACTTCGTTCCATGGGATATATTCAGTAACCGCTTCATGACTCCCAAGGTTGACAAATAGCAGCATTGTGCGGATGATGGAGCAGGGTTGGTTACGGGGATTTCTTTCATCTTGGAAGGGAATGTTACCAGCGTGACTCCGGTTTCAATCTGGGGGCTCAAATGAAAATTCTGGTCATCAATGCGGGTAGTTCATCCATTAAATTTCAAGTGTTTGAGATGGAGACCGAACGGGTATTGTGCAAAGGTCGCGTAGAAAACATTGGATCTCACAAGATTGGAAAAGTGCTGTTACGATGCAAGCAAAAAGGAAAGTATGAAGAGAAACAACACATGGAGGATCATCGGCAGGCATTGATGAAAATCCTGCAGGTGATAACGTCTGATCGTTTTGAAATTCTGGAGTCGATTGATGAAATCAGGGCTGTCGGTCATCGTGTGGTTCATGGCGGGGAGCATTTCACGGGATCATGTATTGTCAACGCTGAGATGATAGATGCGATGGAGGCTTGTATTGATCTTGCTCCATTACACAATCCACCGAATATTCTCGGAATTAAAGTGTGTCATGATATTCTGCCGGGAATACCGCAGGTTGGCGTCTTCGATACAGCGTTTCATCAGACGATGGAACCCGATGCCTACCTCTACGGGCTTCCATATGAACTCTACGAAAAATATAAGATAAGACGATTCGGATTTCATGGAACATCCCATATGTTTTGCTGCCAGGAGGCCGCCAGATTGCTTAATCGTTCGTTGGAGGAGTTAAAAATTATTACGTGTCATCTTGGCAATGGTGCGTCTGTCGCAGCGATTCGATACGGACGGTCGATCGATACCTCCATGGGATTCACACCGCTCGAAGGCCTTGTCATGGGAACCCGGTGCGGAGATCTGGATCCAGCCATCGTTCCATTTCTGATGGAGAAAGAAAAACTGGATTTTGAAGGTGTGAGTCGGCTGTTGAATCATGAGTCGGGAATGCTGGGTCTGGCAGGAATCGATTCATATGATATGCGCGATATATTAAAAGCTGCCGAAGAAGGCAATATGAGGGCGGCGTTGAGCATACGATTGTATTGTCTAAGGCTTCGCAAATACATTGGAGCCTATATTGCCGAATTGGGTGGCGTTGATGCCATAGTGTTCACAGGCGGCGTCGGTGAAAACAATCCATCAATACGTGAAGGAACACTGAAAAACATGGAGTTTCTGGGAATAAACCTGGACCCGCATCGCAATGAAACACTCGAAAATGAACTGATCTCTAATGGGCGAGTGGCTGTTATGGTCATCGCGACCAATGAGGAACTGGTCATCGCCCGAGAAGCGCATCGCCTGGTCGGCGAAACTCTAACAAAATAGAATTACAGACTTTTTAATGCCTTCTTAGCGCGCTGTTGATACTTGTTGCCGGTATCGATGGCCGCTGCTTTCATCAGATATTCCCTGGCCTGTTCCCGATCATGGGTTCGTATCAGCGATTTGGCGATATAATACAAAGCTTCCTGGCGAATAGCGTCAGAAACATCAACTTTTGTTACCGGAACCAGCCTGTTAAGAGCAGCATCATACAGACCCATCCTGAAATATGCTCGACCCACTTCGATTTCATGCATTTGCAGATGATCGATAATGTCATGCAGAAAGCCCTTTACTTTGACCGTGTCCGGATGATCCGGATAACGATTTAAAAACTCTTCCAAACTGGATTTTGCATCCAGCGCTATCGTTGTATCCCGCTCCGGGCTGAGGATGCTGTGAAACTTGCTCATTGCAAGGTAATATTGTGCTTGAGGAGCAAGTTTATGACCAGGATTGAACTCCAAGAACAGCTCGAATTCAATGGACGCCTTGGAGTAATTTTTCCGAAAATATTGGGCTTCCGCCAATTTAAACTGACTCATTGTCGCATAATCACTGGTGGGGTAGTCGTCTCTTATTCGTTCAAATTGATCAGTGGCAACCCGATAATTACCATCCTCCATGTAGTAGTTGCCCAGCGCATAGAGATCCTCCGGAGACAGAAGGATGATTGTGTGAGTGCAACCGGCCAAGAAAAGAATAACTATCACGATCAACGACTGGTAAATTCTCATGTGTTTTTACCTTCTACAAGTTCACGGAACATAAGGAGATGTCCGCGACCCTGCTCCTTGGCTGCGTACATAGCGGTATCGGCAGCATGAATGATGGCATTCAAATTGTCTCCATCCGAAGGGAACTCCGCTATTCCTGCACTGGCTGACAGGCGGATGTCCGAATCGATGACAACAGTTTCGATGGCGGAGATAACTTTTCCGGTGATCGCCTTGGATGCGACAGAATCTTTTCCGGGAATAACTAAAACAAACTCATCACCGCCAAATCGTCCTGATAGGCATGATGACATCAGGGAATCTCTGATCTTGGCGGCTGTCTGGCGAAGTGCTCGGTTTCCTGCAGTATGGCCGTGCAGAAGATTGATCTTTTTGAAACCGTCAAGGTCGATAAAAACCAGTGAGAAAGGCTCCCCCGCATTGATTAAACGATCTAGAAAATCCTGGATAAACCCGAAATTATACGTTCCGGTAAGATCATCGATACGGCTCAGAGTTTCGGTTTGATCATAGACAAATGCATTTCCGAGTGCGACAGAGGAGAATGCTGCCAGTACTTCGAATCGCTCGAGTTCAGCGTCGCTGAATGAACGGGTTTTACTCAATTGAGCGACCACGATGAAACCCAGCAGATGTCCTTTTGAGATAAATGGCATAAGCAGTAGAGTCTGAGCGGACGGAAAGTGGCCGGTTATTGGAGTGAGCCAGGATGGTTCAGAAAAAGGATGATCAGCCGAGACGGGTTTTGTCATCTGTCCCAGGGTCGTTTTAAGATCAGAGCGGATACGAAAAGATGGCGTAAGCCTCAGAGTCTGCGACTCAGGTGCTTGATTGATCGCGCGCAGACGGCAATTCACCCCAGTTCCGTCGATTGTAAAAAGAGCATGAACGTCGGCCGCCAGAACTGAAGCTGCTCGATCGACAACCAGCTGAAACAACTCGTGATGGGCCAGGGTTCTGGTTAAGCGGATGCCGCTTTCCACAATCTCGTCCAGGCGACGTTTTCTATAATTAAGCTGGTCTTCGATCGTCACTAGTTCAGCGAGATCTTTCGATATTGAAATCTGTTTCCGGAGAGTATGAACAATTACAGCGGGAGGTGTATCTGAATCCAATTGAACATCCAGGAGAGTAATCGGATCGTTCCTGTTGCCGTCGTCACTCAATTCGATCCCGATGATAGGGCAGGATAAACCTTTCAGGGCCGAGAAAACAGGGTCTGGAACACGTCCCCGTCCATGAAACCAGGTAACAACGGCATCCGGAACGATGGATGACGTTGCTTGAAAAAATACTTTCATGCCAGCCAGATTCATCGCCTGAACAATGGCGTTACATCCGCTTGTTTGATCCCCGTCTGGGAAAAATATCTTGAATTCACTGCTGGTACTCATGGCAGTCCATATTCTAGCGTTATTCCTCTATAATGTGAAGCGGTATTCGACAGCTTGATTTATCAGTGTCTTCCGGAGACAATAGACAGGATTATAAGGAGTATCGAGCAATGAAATGGCTGAATGACAGACTGGGCGGGTTGACTTTCCCTTCACCGTTGAAGCTATCCAGTCATCGTGGTGATCAGATCGCTGATTTTGTCGATGATGATGCCAGGATATTAGTGGAAAACGATTGGAATGTACTGCAGAAGCAGGCTAAGGAACCCGTGGAGTTGGAGTTTTTTGAAAAATCAGGTCCCCGTGCAAGGATACATTTTGATCCAGGGAGTATTCGGGCTGCCATTGTGACTTGCGGCGGATTATGTCCGGGTGTGAACGATGTAATCCGAAGCCTGGTCATGCAACTTCACTACCACTATGGAATCAGTGAAATTTTAGGGATTCGATACGGATTTCAGGGGATGAGTATTCGTGAAGCAGGTACGGCAATCATCCTCACACCATCTGTTGTTGAAACAATTCATACATATGGTGGCAGCCTTCTTGGTTCATCCCGTGGCCCCTTGTCTCCAATAGAAATGGTGGATTTTTTACAAAGACGAAATATCCGGCTGCTATTCGCTATAGGCGGAGACGGTACCTTAAGAGGTGCAATGACAATCAATGAAGAATGCAGGAAGAGAGCGTTTGATGCAGCGATCGTGGGTATTCCAAAAACGATCGATAATGATATCGCATTTATCGACCGGAGTTTCGGATTCTCTACTGCAGTCGAGAAAGCAACTGAAGTATTGGCATGTGCGCATGCAGAGGCTCACGGAGCTCAAAACGGGATAGGTCTCGTAAAACTGATGGGTAGGAATTCCGGTCTTATCGCCGCCAGATCATCCATCGCGAGCGGATATGTCAATTTCGTACTTGTTCCGGAATTGCCTTTTGATCTTGATGGAGACAACGGATTTCTTGCTCACCTGCAGCATCGCCTGGAAACCCGGGGGCATGCTGTGATTGCCGTCGCTGAAGGCGCCGGCCAGGATTTATTCGTGACAACAAACAGTACAACTGACGCGTCAGGCAACGTACGTTTCGAAGATATCGGATTATATCTGAAGCAGCAGATCACTTCATATTTCGAAAAGAAAGGAATTTCGTGTACCTTGAAATATATCGATCCAAGTTACATTATTCGATCAACTCCCGCAAATACAGAAGATAACATTTACTGCACGGAACTCGGGCAGCATGCCGTACATGCTGCGTTCGCGGGTCGGACGGGAACGGTCGTAGGATCATGGCACCAGGAGTTTGTCATGATACCCATGTCATTGGCAACCGCTCAGAGAAAAGTAATCGATCTTGATGGCCATGAATGGCTGGCTGTCCTCCAGGCCACAGGACAACCTCATCTTATGAAAAATACCTGATTTATCCAACCAGCCACAATGATACGGCCGGTACGTAAGTAATGATCAGCAGTGCGATGATCATGATTACCAGGAACGGAATACACGCGAAATAAAGATCAACGACGGGTCTCTTAAAACGCAAGGATGCAATAAACAAGTTCAGTCCGACAGGTGGAGTCATATAACCGATGTTCAGATTGGCTAGAAAAATGATGCCGAGATGGATGGGATCGATGCCGAACTCCCGGGATATCGGAAGAATCAGTGGTACGACGACGACAAGAGCTGAGAAGATATCCAACATGCAGCCTACAATCAGAAGGAAGATATTCAAGGCGATCAGAAATGCAATCCGGCTATCGATGAAATGCTGAAGGTTTTCCAGGATTTTCATGGGTATTTCGGCATCGAGAAGGCAGTTTGTATAGGCCAGCGAACAACCCATGATGATCATGATACCACCCACCAGAACCATACTTTTTCGTGCGATCAATCCCAATTCCGCCCCCCCGATTTCCCTATAAAGAACCATTTCTACAAACAGAACGAGGAATGCTGAAAAAACAGCCGCTTCGGATATCGCCAGAACGCCGGAATAAATACCGGATAGAATCAGAATCGGAAGTGGCACTTCATAACGGGCATCCCAGAGTGCGACACCAAGTTCTTTCCATTGAAATGTTGGTCGATCGACCTTGAATTTGAGCGCTTTTCGACTACTGAAAACCGCTAAGAGTAACAGGATAAGAATTCCGGGAAGGATTCCTGCCTTGAAAAGGTCATCGATCGATACTTCGGCGATGACTCCGTAGAGGATCAAGGGAAGACTCGGCGCGAACAACAATCCCAGACTCCCGGATGATGTGATCAGACCAAGTGAGAAGCGCTCCTGATACTCTTCCTTTATAAGTGCAGGGTAGATTAACCCTCCAAGGGCGATTATTGTAACTCCGGACGCACCGGTAAACGCTGTGAAAAGCGCACAGGCGATGATGCAGACAATGGCCAGTCCCCCGGGCATCCATCCAAAGAGAGCTTTCGACAAGCGGACGAGCCGTTCAGGTGCCTTGCTGTAGGCGAGGATATACCCGGAGAAAGTAAAGAGAGGAATCGGCAACAGCATTGGCATATTGGCGAGCCGGTACAATTCAATCGACATCAACGTCAGGTCATATTGCATATGATGCAGCTGTACCAGGGCGTTGGCGGAGATGATAACGAAAAGGGGTGTTCCCAGCAGTGCAAGCACGATGGTGATCAATCCGCTGAGAATCATGAAGAGATCTCCGATTCCGATCTGCCGGCAAGACGAAGATCCTGTGCGGTGTGTATCAGAAACCGCAAACTCATTGTTGTAAATGCGTAAGGGATGATTATTTGCCAGATCCAGAGTGGTAGACCGATAATTCTTCTATCATTATAGATCATCTCATCCCGGATGAAGTGGATCGAAGCGTAAAGGAGGATGCTGCAGATCCCGGCTGAGAATGCATTGGTGATTGCTTGAATCAGGTGCCGCTTTCTACCGGAAACAAAACGACTTACGATGTCGATGGTGATGTGTTCCTTCTGCCGGGTAGCCAGGATAGCTCCCCAAAGTCCGGTCCATAAAACCAGGTGGTAGATGATTTCATCGCCTGATTCGAAGCCTGAATTAGCCAGAAGGCGCCCGCCCACCTGTCCGAAACACAGAAGAAGTAACGCTGCGAGAAGGAGCACCATTACGGAGTTTTCAAACCACTGATAGATCCTTGTCAGGGTCTTCACATTTTCAACTCGGGGAGTGTGCAGTTCTATATTCCGTCAGAGTATCGCTCACACTTCGGAAAAATTCCGCACTCTCCGCATCTTTCTGCAGATCCGTTACGACGTTCCCGAAAACCTTTTGCAGATCCGATGTCAACTCCGGACCGGGCTTCTTGATCGACACATTCTTACCCGATATTACTCCTCGGGCTTTTTGATCTTCCTCCCGGGTTTTGCGAGTGATCTCCAGAGCATGTTTCTGCACAAGGTCTCTAACAATTAAACGAACATCATCGGGAATTTTTTCCCATGTCTGGCTTTTCAATACAAAGGCTCCAAAAGAATGAGTTAATGGAAGATCGATCATTTCGCGGACCCTGGTGAACCACTGGAGGGATACGATACCGGTCGGAGTATTGAAGACGGTGTTCAGTAAACCGGTTTGAAGAGCCGTCATCACATCTCCTATTCCGACGGCAATGGGAGTCACTCCGAGGTGTGAATACATGGCAGTCATGACCGGATCATTATCCCATAGCCAGGCCTTGGCATTTTTCATATCTTCTATTTTTTCGATCGGGACGGTTGTATAGGTATATGTGAATCCAAGGCTCATCATTCCAAGAACCTCATACCCTTTCGATTGCAGGCTGGTAAAAAGATATCCGGATTGCCGATCCAAATAATAATCAACCTCATCGGACGTCTTAAAAATTCCTGGATATGTTAAAACATATATATCACTGTTCATCTTGGAAAGAGCATTCGTAGTGAATAGAGCGCCATCGAGCTGACCGACCCGGATTTTCCGGAGAACAACGTCGTCATCCCCCATTATACCACCCGGATACACCTTTATTTTGATTGATCCATTCGTGGCCGTCTCCAGATCCTTGTTGAGTAAATCGATCTCCTGCATCCAAATACTGCCTTCCGGTGCCATGGTTGCAAGCTTCAAAGTCAGAGCAGATGCATGAATCGTTGCAGGGATGGACAACGCCACTCCAAATATGACTGCAATTCCAAATACTATGATTGTTCTATACGTGATCATTCATCCTCCAGTGATCAAAACAGATCCTCTGTTTGTTCCAGATACAGCGCAGCTCGTTCCCTTGCAATCGCATTCATCAGGTTAAGATTCGGATCCGGACATTGTGATGGAGAATCTACAATTTCCTGAAGAACATGGGTGAATAACTCGATATCAAAGGCGGCTCTTGCGTAATACCGCGCATAAAGAAGCTTGGGTAGCATGGCATAAGGGCCTGCAAATTCCATGGCTTTGTGAAAATGTCCCCGGGATTTCTCCAGATCGCGCCCGATAGTTGCAGGTTGAACAGCATAATACATTCCGAAAAACAGATGAGCGGCACCATCCTGATATGCCTCATCCAACTGGAGAACTCGCTCCAATGCGGCGATTACATACGGTAAATCTGCAAGTGCTACGATTGAATCCGGACTCACGGTTATCCAGGAGGCCCAGGCGTTGGCCGGCCAGAACAGGTATTTTACATCGCTGAGAGATAATTTTTGCAACTCGGATTCCCACTCATCGATAGACATCCGGTTGACCGCAATCCAGCCAAAACGGGTTTTCCACAGTGCAAAACCATATTCCAGGGCTTGATCCAGCAATGTATATGCCCGGTTTCTGTCAGTTCCCAGAACAAACGCCGACGCGTAAGCGGAGTAGACCTGGACGCCGCTTAGTAACAACCCCGGATCATCGGGATTACGAAGAATCAATCCATCCGTTACGAGCAGAAATGACGCGGATCCGTCTCTGGCCAACCCCACATCACGCTGCCGGTATAACGCCGTCGTCATATCATCAACCGCGTGGTTGGCGAGTCGCCGAACTGAGCAGCCGTTCAGCAGCATTAGCACAGCCATCAAATATAATAGTGAATTCGGATTTCGGATCTTCAAGATTTTACCCTGTTTGATGCGGTTACAGTAACGATACAAGCGCATCCATATCCCGAATGACATTCATTTTTGCCGTTCGGGTATCAACGCCCAGATTATCCAGAAGGGCAATGGCTTGCGGCGGATCGATTTCCTCCGTTCCCAGAAACAGAGTTTCGGCATCGGACACGAGGCGTTCACACAGTTCCGCAGCCAGAATACGGGAACATAAGACGGTGCGTTTATGCGCTGTGCTGCCCGGATTTTTGGGGGAATGCGCTTTTCGGGCGAGAGCTGCCGCCACTTCGGCTTGTGCCATCAGATCGGCCAGTTTGAACATGACATGCTGGTGCCGCGTCAGCTTCACTTCATGGAGTTTAACAATCATCGAATTCAAAGCCCGGATTGCTTGGGCGATCGAGATCGCTCCCACGTTCGGGTTTCCTGCATGAATAATCTCCAGTTCACGCGCTATCCCATCATAAAATGCACCTTTTTTGCGTACAGTGGTTCGCCATCGATATGTTCCGATGATCATCTGTTGAATTTCACTTGTGCCTTCGTAAATTGTTGTTATGCGTATGTCTCGCTTAATTTTTTCAATCTCGTATTCCTTCATGTAACCATAACCGCCAAAAGCCTGAATGGCATGCTCCGCAGCCTGATTACCGGCTTCAGTCGCATAATACTTTGCGATAGAGCCTTCAACTTCATTATCCTTCTCCCCGGAATCAATTAATGTTGACGATTGTTCGACATAGGCCCGAGCAGCTTCCAGATGAACCCAATCCGGAATTAGAAGCTTATGTGTATATCCTGGTTTCTCAATCAATGGGGAACCAAATTGGATGCGCTCCCTGGAATAGGCGATGGCACGTTCCAGTGCTTCCATTCCGGCACCCAGACCGAATGCAGCTACCATCAGCCGAGTGTAACCGAAAACGGCATTCGCCTGTTTAAGACCTTCTCCGGGAATTCCTCCGATAAGATTTTCCACGGGTACGCGGACTGCGTCCAGGACCAGCGGACTCGTGTTGGAACATCGAATGCCATGCTTCACTTCCGGTTTACCGGGTTTGAACCCCGGGCTATCCTTCTCGACAATAAAAAATGATGGTCCCTGAGGTGTATCGGCGAGCACAGTCAGGAAATCAGCATAGCCTCCATTTGAAATGAATTGTTTGTTACCGGTGATCTCGTAAGCGACAATCTCATTGTTGGCTCCCATGACAGGCGTCGCGCGGGTTTTCAGGTTAGACAGGTTACTGCCGGCTTCAGGCTCCGTGACGGCATAAGCTACAATACACCCTTCTTCACCGATCTTACCCAGCCATTTCGCTTTCTGCTCATCTGTGCCGCCGACGATGATCGGATCGGCTCCCAGATGTATTGCGAGAAAAGCGGTCGAAATCCCGAGACAAATCCGGGCTAATTCCTCAGAAACAGCGGCTATATCCCTGGCGCCGCCACCCATGCCTCCGAATTCCTCGGGAATAAACACATATTGAAGTCCAATGTCCGGTCCCAGCAATTTCCGGATGATAGCTTCCGGAAACTCCTCCGTTTCATCGAGTTCCATGATTTTTTCCTGAGTCAACATTCGTTGTTTCAACTTCCGGATCAGATCCAGAACCATTTCACGTTCTTCAACTGGCAATCCGAGCATAAAAAATTCCTCCATTACCGCACGGTTCAAAACAGAAAAATATCGCAGGGGTCACTGGATGGCAAATGAAAAATCGCCGGAGATTAATTCCGCGGCGGCCATAATTCCGGGCAAAACTGCAATAACAGGTCGATCAGCAGAGGAATTGGAAGCCCGACCACATTGAACCAATCCCCATGAATCTCCCGAACCAGAGCACCTCCCAATGATTGTATGCCATATGCTCCTGCCTTATCCAACCCGTCTCGGGTCCTGCCATACCATTCGATCTCATCCCGGGACAACCTCCGGAATTCTACCCGCGTTTCCGAATGCGACACCACAGGTTCCATGCCAGGTTTGATCAGAGCAAGACCGGTGATGACACTATGGCCTCGACCTGCCAGTTCCATCAGCATGCTCATTCCATCTTCGACTGATGCCGGTTTACCAAGTATTGTTTTACCGTCGACGACGATGGTGTCCGCACCCAACACCGGCTGATCGGGGAAACGTGATGCCACATCATGGGCTTTTTCCAGAGCAAGTCGTCGTGCGTATCTCGAAGGAGACTCCTGATTAAAACAACCGGATTCCTTGCAACGGGGCTCTACCGCTATGTAAGGGATTCCAAATTGGTCCAGAAGTGCTTTTCGGCGCGGTGAGCGAGAGGCAAGAATGATATGTGTTGGATTCATCTGGTGATGATACCTGTTAGAAAGCCACAGGAAGGACAGGCTCCCGAAGTCTCCAGATGGATAGAACTGACGGTATAGGCTCGCCGATCGATGAGTATTGCTCCGCAACCGGGGCAGATCGTCGAATCATCGTTCGGTAGAGGAACATTCCCCGGATAAACGAAATGGAGGTATTCTCGGGTAATCTCGCAGGCTCTGGCGATTGTATGAAGAGGTGTCGGAGGATTCGAGAGGTGATAGGACGGATGATAACGGCTGATATGCAGAGGAGTCTTCGGACCCAGATTATCCCCGATGAAACGGGCTAAATCATGGAAATTCCTGTCAGTATCATTTTCTCCGGGAATTACAAGGTTCGTTATCTCGACGTGGCAGGTTTCGACAGCACGAATGCATGTGCGCAAGACAGGATCCAGGGGCCCTTTGCACAAGCGGCTGTAAAATTCCGGATCCATTGATTTGATGTCTATGTTCATGGCATCTATCCATGGTTCCAATTCCCGAAACGGTTCCTCGTTGATCAAACCGTTCGTCACCAGCACGACATGGATGCCGTGCCCGTGTAGAAGTTTGGCTGTATCGAGAACATACTCGAACCAGACCGACGGTTCCGCATAAGTAAATGCAACGGAGTTAAGATCCAGGTCGAGAGTTCGCTGCAGGATCTGCTCCGGGTTCAGAAAAGTTGTTTCCACAGGGGTCTGGGAAATCTGCCAGTTCTGACAGAAGGAGCATCGCAGATTGCAACCGTTATTCCCAAGAGATAGTATGGAGGTTCCAGGTAAAAAGTGGTACAGCGGTTTTTTTTCAATTGGGTCGACGTGAAGTGCACAAAGGCGACCGTAGTTAAGAAGCACCATTATCCCATTCTGATTCTGTCTGGAGTGGCAGATACCTGTATCTTCGTGTTTCAATCGGCACCCGATAGGGCAAAGCCGACACTCCAGGATTCCATCATGACTGGTGGTGTAATAACTCGCTTCCCGCTCCATAGACAACGTCCATTCGGTCTAGAGTGACCGTCTGATAAGCCTGTCCGAAAATTCGAGCAGTTCCCGACGGTAAGTCGTATCGGGTAATTGGTTGAGGGATGCGGCAGCATTGCTTAACAGGTTGCCGGCATCCGTTCGAATTGCTTGATCAATCTCTCTGTTCATCATCATTGCCATATACTTATCAATGATTTCTTTATCAGGCGGAGAATCCGACTTCAGCAGATCCTTATTGCAACGGGCAGTTTCTTTATGATCCATTGTTGCTAAAAGACGGATAAGAGGAAGAGTAATCCTGCCTTCACGGATATCGCAATGGCGATCTTTTCCGGTTTCAATTCCACCTGTCCAATCCAGTAAATCGTCGATTAGTTGGAAGGCGATCCCCAATTGCCGGCCGAAGATAGATAAGGTGGTCATCCATTTTCCGTTACCGGAAATCGATGCTCCGAGGAGTGCACACAGTGAAATCAATGCAGCTGTTTTACCTTCAATAATCCGAAAGTAATCGGATTCCGTGAGTATGCGGTAGCGTTTCAGACCCTGACTGATTTCTGCCTGTGTCATCGCAGTTACAGCCCTGTAAACGGCACGTCGCAGTTTAATCCGATCGGACTCCATAAGCATCAGCGCTCTCATATAGAGAAAATCCCCAATCAATACCGCTGTATCATTTCCATACAAACGATTTGCAGACGGTTGCCCGCGTCTCTTCATTGCATTGTCGAGAACATCATCGTGAAACAGGGACGCGCAGTGAATCAATTCGGTTACCAGCGCGTATCGATGAGTCGCAGCTGTGACATCTGAACTTGTTGCCAACGTTGACAAATATACCAGTGTGGGTCGAATCCGTTTGCCCTGATTCAACAGATAGGGTGCGATTGCTTCCCTGATCTGCGGGTCCGAATCGTTGAAACAATCTGTGATCCGTTCGTCCATCGTGCGAAGATGATCTTTGATACTGTTGAAAGAAAAAATCATTCCGCTCCAATCCCCGGATCCGCAAGCTGACGATTAGTCTAACTCAGACAGGCTGTTGATCGAGAATTTTCCGCTCTGCGCCAGCTGTTTTTTATACTGATCCAGCCAACTCGAGACGACCTGGTTCTGACGATTGTTCAATACCTGCTGTCGCAATTTCGGCAGTTCTTTCTCGTATGCCTCCTGGCTGAATTCCTGTTTCTCCGATACCCGGAATAAAACCGCATTGCTGCGGATCGTGATAACTCTGCTCACGATGCCTGTTTCTAACCCGAACAACTCATCAACAATTTCTTCGGACCCACCAATCTTGGGTACATTAGCTCCTCGCGCAAACAATCCGGTGTTTTCAGAAGTTATCGCAAAGTGTTCCGCTGCTTCAGCCCAGGTTTTTCCCGAATCAATATATTCTTTAACACTCGCAGCTTTCATCTCGGCCTTTTTCGTCGCAGCCCAGTTGCGATATTTCATGGCAGCTGAATCTTTCACGTCCTCAAAAGGCGGTATAAATGATTCACGCGTCGCCTTGAGCTGAAAGAGATAAACCCCCGTCGATGTCTCAACCGGAATGCTGATTTCAGTCTCTTCAAGATTTACGAGAATATCCTTTAGTGATTGAGCAAACCCGATCTGTCTGGGTGGCATGGCAGACTCAAAGAATTCTGTTGTTTCGACTTTTATATCGGTATTCTCAACCAGCTCCGGAAGCCGGGTGATCAAGGGTTCCACACGGTCGAATAACTTTTGAGCTTCTTCCATAGCCTGGATTTTTGCCTCTTCACTCTGAAGCTTTTGTACGATTTGTGCTTTTACCTGATCCAGAGTTTTCCAGTTTTGCTTCTCGTAACCGGTTTTTTGAATCACGTGCCATCCGAACTGGGAGCGAACCGGCTCTTCTGTCATGCCGTCGATCTCGAGATCCCAAGCTGCCTGCTCGAAACTCCGATCCATCTGCCCTTGTGTAAAGAATCCCAAATCACCTCCCTGTTTCGCAGACGGGCAATCGGATAATTCTTCAGCTAACTTGGCAAAATCCTCGCCGTTTTTAATTCTGGCAATGACGTCAACTGCTTTCAGCCGAGTACTCTCCACAACCGATTCATCAGCATCGGGATCAACCTTGAAAAGAATATGCCGTGCTTTAACCTTCTCCGGTTCTTCATATTCATCGAAATGTTGATCATAATAATCTTCAACGTCCGCATCATCAATCTCGATGGATTTCTCCATCGCTGCCGGATCGAATTTAATGTAATCTAACATGATCTGGTCTCCGACACGGAATTCTTCCTGATGGTCTGAGTAATACTTTTCGATCTCTTCAGGGGCGTCGATAACTTCATCTTTAAAATCCGGCATCCTGAAAATGAAGTAATCGCAAGCGATTTTCACGTTCTGCTCGATGTACTGCTCTTTGAGTTCGAAATCGGTAACCGGTGCGGATGCGCCGATCAGTTGCCTGGTTCTTTGCACCTTCAGATCCTGCGCAACGGCTGCTTCGTATTCGACCGGAGTCATATTCACGCGGCTGAGAGTACGAGAGTAGGTCGCCATTGAGAAGGAGCCATTACTCTGAAAAGCCGGAATACTCCGGATGTTATCCTGGACTTCCTGTTTGGAGATTTTGACTCCGAGGGTTTCTGCAGCATCATTCAACAATGCCTGGTTAACCAGCTGGTCAAGAGCCATCTCGTTGAAATCCATATTAGCGGCAATTCGTTCAAAGTTATCCTTGTACATGTCCCGATAGTATTGTGTCAGGCGCCGCCGGGCTTCAACGACATCCTGGAGGGATATACTGACTTCCCCAACAGTTGCGGCGGTGTTTGACCTGGTGGGCCGATCGAGAAAGGACCAACCGTAAAAAGCGATGAATGAGATAATAACCGGCCAGAGAAAAAGGTGGCTCCAGAATTTGATTTTTGTTCGAAAAGTGTTAAGCATCTGAATCTCCTTGAAAATAAACCCGGGCATTTTGCATGCGCCTTACAGGATGTCGTATGCTAGAAGATCAGCACGGATTTTTCAACTCAAATTCGGGTTAATCAGCAAACACGGGGTCGCGGCTATCATGAAGATTGGGCTTATTTCGGATACACATCTACAGGTTTGTCCGGATTCTTTTCTTCGGACTATCGCAGAAATCTTCAAGGATGTAGAGTATATTCTGCACGCAGGAGATATTACACGGCTCTGTGTACTGGATTGTCTTGAAACCATTGCACCGGTTCACGCGGTCTGCGGAAATATGGATGACGACCCAGTATCGAACTACCTTCCCCGGCAGCGTATTGTATCTGCGGAAGATATCCGCATCGGTCTGATACATGGCTGGGGTGCGCCAAACGGGCTGAGTCAGCGGGTTGTGAATTTATTCAGGTCTGAACCGGTTAAGGTCATCGTTTTTGGGCACTCACACCATCCGGAAATTCGAGAGGTTGGCCCATTTTTAATTATCAATCCCGGGAGTGCATGTGATAAGCGGTATGCTCCGTACCGGTCAGTGGCGATTTTGGAGATCAATAAAGAAGTGGTCAGTGCACAAATTGTGCATGTTCCCGATGATTGACAGACAAGAGATTCCGAACAGTCCTTCGAAGTGACTACATGGGATTGATCATGAAATGACCGGCTAAAATGATCATCCCCCCCAGTCCACTCAGGAAAATGAGTGGAATGAACAAGGCGGATGCCGCTCGCCAAACAGTGAAACGATAAAGTTCTCGGATAGCGATAACGACAAGGTACAATGACCAGAGTGCCAGGAGTCCCATAACGATTGGGTATAATCCCGAGAGTGAGAAAACGATTTTAAGCAGACAGGCAGCGGGACCGGTTAACCAGAGTGGCAAGGAGGATAACATCAGGAAAAACAGCAGGGTTCGCCCACGTCCTCCACCACCCAGAAAATCCGCTGATAGATGAATTACGGCGGTAAGCAACAGGATGCCGGCTATTATTGTGAGTAGAAGGTAAAGGCTTTCGACGAAAAACAACTTCGGATTCCCGGAATAGACATCAGTCTGATCGCACCATACATGTCCGAGAACAGATAATAAAAACACTGAAAATACGATCATTGCCGCAAATCCGGAGTGAGAAAGGGTCATGCGTCTGAATGTTTGTGCGGGCTGAGTGATAATCGATGTAATCGGCGCTAAAACATGTGTCATTGGATTTCTATCTCCGGATAAAGCCTGTCTGTCGTTCGGGCGATGTAGCATGATCGGTAGCGAAGGTCAAGATCGTCGCCGGCGTTCGCCGGTTTTTAAAAGTGTCCGGCATCGCATCAGGAAGGTTTGTACGTCAGGGAGTTTGTAATCGGGGTAGGTCCATGCCAATTCTTCCCACGAGTCCGGATGATAAATCAACGTGACCTCTGCAAATACACCTTCTCCAAGATACAGACGATGTGAAAAGTTTTTACTCGTGGCCAGGACTACATGGAAGAGACTGGTATAACCTGGATCAATGTTAACCTGCCGATGGAATCCCGCCTGATCACGGAATCCCAACTCCCATTCAAGTTTGCGGGTCTTCAGTTTTCGCCTGGCAAGCTCGTTCGGGCTGAACGGGGTGGAAAAGGCTATAAAACCCTTTAGAAGGCCGGTTCCCATTTCAGGTTCATAGTAAACGGTATGTTCAAAGGATGAAGGAGGCAGTTGGAGTAATGGGTGTCCGAAGATATCTATCAATTTGTATTCAGCCGTATGATAAACATCCGAACCGGCGGCCAAAATTGCTGTAAAAAAAATACAATCAGGCGGAGAACTCAAGTATTTCATGAATAGATTTCATTTGATCCGGCGAATCTTTTCGTGCCCCCGGTGCTTTTTCATTTGTTCCTGGTAGTACTGCTCGTACATGACATCCCACTCCTTGCTGCCTTCCGGCGGTGGTTTTGTCATCGATCGAAAAATCTGGCGTACTGCCCGATCAATTTCGTTTTCCAGTTTTAATTCATCGGTAATGATGAGTTTGATTCGTAAACGGATATCATTGGTATCTCTGAGGACATCCAGACTGGGTTCGTTCTCAATCGTCTCGGTCACCAAATGAGCCAAATGGTTGATTTTCTGGTCGGTTAGACGCATAACGAGAATCTCCTCTATAATATCAAGCCGCGCTCTTTGGCCAGTTTGGATTTAACCAGTTTGAACATGTCGTGGTAATGAATATTGCCATGATCCATCGTCGATTCGTATTCCTCCAGCAGTTTACGGACTTCCTCATCCAGCCGGTCTTCAACCGACAAGTCATCTGCAATGACTGACTGGACAGCGTTTATCGCTTGAACTTGATCAAATATGATAAGAAATTCTTCTTCCGTCAGGATCCGTATGATCTCCGACGCAATATATTCTATTCTGGATGCTCTGAGTTTCATACCGCCTCCTCGGGAAGATGACTCCCAAATTTCACAGGCGCCTATACAATAGATGGATGAAAGGCGTGCGTCAAGGTGATTGATATGTTTTCTCACCGGAATAGATTGACTGTCTATCGTTCCGGGAAACGTGACATGTTCGCAAGGAAATGACCGTCCTTGACACTCCAGTGAAAACACATTACATTCCATTCGCTCACTTCAGGTGGGTGTAGTGTTGTAACGGCAACGGTGAGGAGACTTCAGCATGGCAAAAGTTTGGGAAGAAAAAGATAACGTTTTTTTGCAGGAAAACTATTTGAATTACAGCAATCAGGATCTGGCCGATATGTTTGGTGTGACAAAAAAATCCATTCAGGGCAAATTGCGACGCCTTGGTCTGCATCGCAAGGAAGATGGTGTGGATTCGGTTGAAGTCATTGCCGAAGACAAATTCGGAGTAAAAAAAGAGGATCGGACAGAAGAGAAACCTTTGTTTCGGAAAAAACGATTGAACTGCCGTGTACCGAAAGCCACTCCCGAGACACTTCCCCCGGCGCCTTATCGGCCGGTGGAATTGACGGAGAAGCGAAAACGCGCGATCAGGGAATTCGACAATGCGATAAAGATAATGTCAAGCGGTGATAAGGACAAGGCGCGTGAGGAATTTCGTTTTATCAGGGAGCACTTTCCGAAGGAACTGGATATCGTGCAGCGTTCGGAGTCATGGATAAAGATATTAAGCAGGCAGCCTGTGCAGGAGCCGGTTACGGCTCAAGATTATTATATTCACGGTGTTGAATCAGTGGAACGAAGCGATTGGGCCAGTGCGCTCGACGCCTTCAGAAAAGCAGTTGAACTCGATCCGGAGTATCTGGATGCGGAATACAACATTGCATGCATTCTATGCCGCCAGGGAGAGCATGAAAAATCTCTGGATATCCTGTGGCACCTGGCGGAAATCAACGATCGATTCATAGAGATCGCTATCCAGGATGATGATTTTGAACCGATATGGCAGAACCAGGGATTTATCGATTTAGCCAAAGAATATATCGAAGAGGACGAATAGCAGTCAGACGGGTGATCGCCTAACCGATAAATTCGTCATGCAGGACCTGCTGTGCCGGGCGTGAAAATTCCTGTGGAACAAGCGCTGAAATCGTCGCATGTGAATCGGTGGTCTGTAAAACCGGGATCCCTGCATCGACAAGTGCCCGCATGAATCGTGCCATAACTCCCTTCATTTTATGCATTCCAGCGCCGACTATCGATACTTTTCTACACCCGGGTTTTTGATCGAATCTGCAATCCAACCGCTTCAAAACGTCAACGACCACGTATACCTGTGTAGCATCTACGGTGAATCGGACGATGTCCTCTGTCACCGTGAACATGTCCATGCTGACTGCGGCTTCACTGACAGCTTCGAATATCCCTGCAATATACTCCTGATCAATATGGTCATCCAGGAAAACCGTGAATTGAGATACATCATCACCGTGTGCTACAGCGGTGACGAGTCGAGCAGACTCATATCCTTCCCGGGTCTCGATCACAGTCGCAATGTCGGGTGAATCCACGCGACCGATCCTGACATCCAGTTTGCATCGATCCAGGAGTTCGGCTGCACGGGGATCAACCACTCTTGCACCGGCCCAGGACATGTGCACGATATCCTTTGCATTAATCCGATCAAGGTGACAAGCGTTGGTTACCTCCCTGGGATCGGCTGAATAAACCCCCGTCTGATCCGTAAAGATCTCAATGTATCGGGCATCAAGAGCTTTTCCCAGAGCGATGGCTGTCGTGTCACTGCCTCCTCGGCCGAGAGTGGTTATCTTCCCCGCAACCGAAACTCCCTGAAATCCTGCTATAACGATCACATCGATCAAATGAAGATCCTGAAGAATACGATTGGGTATAATTGTGCGAATGCGTGCGTGGTTGGAGTTTTCGTCGGTGATGATGCCGGCTTCGAAGCCGGTTCTGGCACGAGCGGTAATTCCGATTGAACGCAGATAGCAGGCCAGACTGACGGCGGAGATAATTTCACCGCACATCATAATAAGGTCTTTTTCCCTTAAACAAACATAGGCGGGATTATCCGGAAGCAGCCCAAGCAGCGTATCTGTAGCATAGGGATCGCCCGATCGTCCCGAGATTCGATCCGCCCCCCGCCCCATAGCGCTTACAACTGCAACAACTTTATATCCGGAATTCAGGCCGCGGCGGATTGCTTCAGCAACCCTGCTGAAGGCCTGTTCGCCGCTCATGGTTGTCCCACCGAATTTTTGAATGATTATCGGTGGCAGATGCGATCGCATTCCTGTGAATACCTCTTGAAGCAAATGTTGAGGAACACACATTCAAAGATGGCGGGAGCGCATGGGAATCGAACCCACCAGGGACCCGTCTAAGACCCCCTGCCGGTTTTGAAGACCGGAGGCATCACCAGACACCACCCGCTCCCATCGCATACTCTAGTGTTCGGGAAGCACTTTTTCAACGTAAATCGGAAAACGCAGCATGAGCGGCCTGGGCACCGGTATGCTTGTGTGTTAGAAATACCAGTGTTTCCAGGTGATAAGTATGAGGAAACATGTCTATTGGTTGGATAACTCTGATCCTGAAGTCCGCTTCAGCCAAGTGTTTCAGATCTCTGGCCAGAGTGGATGGATCACAGGAAATATAAAGCATTTTTGCAGGTTTCAGAGCAATCACGCCCTTCAAGGCTTCCGGTGAGAATCCGGTTCGCGGAGGATCGGCAATCACTAACGAAAAGCGAGCGCCGGTTGTTTCTGGGATCCGGAAGAACGACCGGTCGTCACACATCCTGAACTCGGAATTTTTTAAACTCGCAGCAGCTGCATTCGTTTTGGCATCTTCAATGGCTGCCGGGTTTGAATCCAGGCCGATCAATTTTTGAACAAAACGAGCTATGGGTAAACTGAAGAAGCCGCTTCCGCAATAAAGATCCAACACTGTGTCCGTCGCTGCGGGTGAACATAACAGGATCGCCTGGTCAATCATCTGCTTATACAGGTATTGATTTGCCTGGACAAAGGAATTGCTTCCCACTCGATAGGAGATGTTACCGATCCGGTGCGTCAGACTCTTTTCCCCGGCAGCAATCAGACCATCCTTCGAATCTGCTGTTACACCCAGTACCGGTAACTGGTTCTTTTTGCAGCGTTCGAAAATGGTTTCCAATCCAAACACGGCACCTTTGCCAAGAAGATGAATCGCAACTCTCCCTGAATCAACGGACATCTGCAGTTGAATTTCTTCCGGAATGGGTGCTGTTCCCGGCGAAGGCAACAGATCCGGTAAAGCCTTTATTACTGCGTTCAGGGGTTTGGCCAATAATGGACATGCGTCAAGCGGAACCAGTGTGTTGCTGCGTCTGGCGAAATAACCCACTTCCACTTTGTTTCCTGCTTGACGGACATGAAGTCGGGTCCGGATCCGATACCCGTAAGTTTCCGGGGAACCCATCACACTGCGGACCTTCGTCTCAATCCCACCAATTCGTGATAAAGTGTCTGTCGCCATCGCTTCCTTTGCTGTCAATTGGGCGGGATAAACCAAACACTGCAAGTGGCAGCCGCCACATGTTCCGAACAATGGGCATGATGCCGGAATCCTGTTGGACGAATGCGCAAGAACTTCGATGACTTCACCCCGACATAGATCTTTGCCGACATGAGTCAGCGAAACTTTCACCGTATCACCGGGAACGACGCCCGGTATAAACACCAGAACGGATTGATGCCGTGCGATACCCTCACCCCCGAATGCAAGTTTTTCGATCGTCACATCAATAATATCGCCCATGTTGACAATCGGTTTAACTAGACGTTGCCGTAAACGATCTTCTTCAGTCACCTGCTTTTTTCCAAAGAGACGCTCTAACTCGGCTCTCTCATCCTGTTTCCGCGACGGCCCCAACTTTTCCCGAAGCTTTTCCAGTAAAGCATCGTCATTGTCCAATGGTCTCATATTGATCCTCCGATCAGGTACCTGTTCAATCCGGGTAATTACTCAGGTAAAACCGATGATAACATAAAACCCCTGCATTCGGGCAGGGGTTTTAACTGTTGCCGAGGGAGGGAATCGAACCCCCGACGCAGGGATTTTCAGTCCCTCGCTCTACCGACTGAGCTACCTCGGCGGACCGGGTTATTCGAAAAATAACGCCAGTTCGAATGCCAACCATATACTTATGGGGTTTTTCTGTCAAGAAAAAGATTAGTATACGGCTCGGGGAGTTATCTTTTTGGGGATGCGTTTCTGGAATCCATGCACATCCAATAAAATGTCGGAATCTGATTCCAAATCGGTGATTATTTTGATCTGCGTTTCGAAACGCGGTCTGTCCTCCAAAGGATTCAAGTGAACAACCAGGGAGTGTTTGACCGAAAGCAGATCCGACTGAAATACAACACTGATCTCCGGGTCTCCCGGAAAGATTTCCTTGATACGAAAAGCCCTCGAATCACTGCTCTGCAATTCGATCGGTTCCTCCATTGGAATCCCGGGCTCATAGTTACCGAACAGCAATCGTGGAGGCGTAGCGGTTAATAGTCCTGAAAGTTCACCGCTCAAGTTGAGGAACACATGCGGTGTATGTTCAAGGTTGGTGTCCAGTGTGAGCACGTAGTTAAATTTACCCGGGATTAGTCGTGGTGGGTATAGCGTAACATCAAGACTCAGGTCTCCGCCGCCCGATCGATTATCCTTAAATTTCCAGATAAAAGCATTCTCCGGAACCGATCTCTCAATATGAAGGTCAGAAATTACGACGGAATCAAGCATCGAGCCCGTCAGCTTGGCAGAGAGTGTGACAGGATCGGCCTGATGCGGCAGGCGTCCGAACCATAATCGTTTAGGGGAACACTCAAGTTGAAGATCAATTGTAGCCTGGACGGTCAATTTGACACGACGATTTGAAGGATCATTGGTATTAACCGTTATGGATTTACGCGTCAACCCTGACCTGTTGCTCGTATCGAATTCAACATCTATATTGCCGACCTCACCCGGAGGAACGTTACTGGAAGTTACCAGAACAGCGGTGCAACCTCACCCGGCTTTCACAGACTCAATGAATAAAGGAACCATGCCGGTGTTTCGAAACTGAAAAGAGTGTTTCAAGATGGATCCGGCAACCTGTGTACCGAAGTCGAAGGAGATTTCTGAAAATTCAATCCGCGGAGCGAATTCTGCAGCCGGTTCAATGTCAGTTGCCAGAGCTACACATCCGGTCATAATCCCCAATACACAAAGACAGATTTTCAATACGATCTTCAAACCGCATTCACCTCCCTATCCATCCTGGTTTCCGCTCCGAAAATGCGCACTAATCAGTCTTTTTACGTTTGTTTTTTTCTGTGTCGATCGATGCAGCAGCCTTGGACGAACTCATCTGGGAACGAGGATTCAGTAACTCCTTCCGCATCGCCGATGCGTTTGTTTTAGGTGGTTCTTTTTGCATCGTAGATGGATCAGTTTTAGCTTGTTCGGGACGCGATCTTTGTTGATACGCATGGATCTCTACCTGGACATTCGGTTGCGCACCCATGTCAGTTGTTATGTTCAGAGATGTCCGGATTCTGTCTGTGGGTACATCAGTGAACAAACGGATCTTCAGCGTGTGCTCTATTGCCGCATCACGTTTCCATGGATCAATTTTGAATTCCTTTTCATCGATGGATGCATTGATAATTTTGAAGGGTTGACCGGTGTTTGAAGTCAAGGTAATCGTTTTTTCCATTTCCTTATTCACTTCGAACTGACCGAAATACAGTCTTTGAGGAGTGGCTGCAATCGGCCCCATGACTTCACCGCTCAAATTCAGTTGAATTTCCGGTGACTTTTCCAAGTTTGTAGTAATCAGCATGATATCAGTAAAACGACCCGGTTGAATTTTTGTCGCATCGACTGTGACATCCAGGGACAACTCACGGGTCTCACCGGTTGTAGTATCTTTAAGCTTCCAGGTATAGGCATTTCGGTTCGGTGAATCTTCCTTGATCCTGATATTGGATAACTGTGCTTCTCCTAAGAGCTTGCCTTCGAAAACAAAAGGTCGCGTTACGGTTTCATCCTGCTTCATCTGCCCAAACCACTGACGGTTGGGAGAAGCAGCCAGCAATTCTTCCAGATCGGCAATGACTTCGATCTGAATTCTCGGTGATTCAGGATCATTCGTCGTGATCGTAATCTGCTTGCGGTTCACACCTTTTCGGCGCTCTGTTTTGAAGGAAACATCGATTTTACCTTCCCCGCCCGGGGGAATTTCCTTGGCTGAAGCCAAGGCAGCAGTGCATCCTCACCCAGCCTTGACATTCTCGATGATCAGCGTTCCTTCGCCCGTGTTACGGAAGTTAAACACATGTTTCAAATCAGGACCGGATATCTGTTTCCCAAAATCATGCTGTGTTTCGGCAAACACAATTTTGGGATTCTTTCCATCCTTATTAATGACCGGAGTCTCTTCCCCAGGTTTCTCCCGGTCATTGAGAGTGACGGGCGGTGGTTGCTGAGTAGACGCCAGATCCACTTTCTCTTCGGCTTTTTCTTTAAAACAACCACTTAACGGCAGCAGTACGAGCCAGCACCCGATTAAGTACAACAACAAATGCCTCCGGTAGTTACTCATTTTTCCTTTTCCTCCTCCAAATCACTATAGGAATTAACAACCCGATATCATGGCGCGATCATAATGTGAAGTCAACCGCAAACAAGATCGTAATGAATGCGTCATCACCATTTTATCAACTGAGACGCCGATTTTGTTCCAGATATTTTGCGGGGATCTAGTTTCCGGCATCATGATCTTTATTAACACCGATGTTATGATATAGAGTAGATGACTTGAAAAAGACCGGGAGATCGCTGATATGCTATTGGAAAGGATATTCGCTTGAATAGTAACTCTTTGATACTAAAGGATCTTGTGATTTGGGACGGATGGGATACGACGTGTTATCATGGGGATTTAAGTATTGAGAACGGTGTAATAGTTAAATCCACCCGACCGGCAGCTCACGCAGTGTCTTGGAAAGGATGCTGCGCGATCCCGGGTTTTACAGACAGCCATGTGCATCTGGTCAATTATGCAATGGCTCAGACTTACCTGAATCTGGAAGGGAAGACACTGGAGCAGATCCAGAAAAGGGTTGAGGATGCAGTAAAATCAGCGCCGTTTGGCACGTGGATTCGTGGAAGAGGTTGGGAAGCATCGGCACGCGAGCAGGGCGGTTTTCCCGATCGAATGGAAATTGACGCGTTGACCCCGGGGAACCCGGTCGTTCTGTCATCCAAGGATGGACATACACTCTGGCTGAATTCGCGTGCCTTACAAGAACTTGGCATTCCGAACGATATTTCGGATCCTACGGGCGGACGTTATGATCGGCGAAGGGATGGCATGCTGACAGGTGTTGTTCGGGAAAACGCCGTGGACTACATTCGTACTCTGATCCCTGTAATACCGGATGACGAGAAACGACGCTTGATCCGCCTGGCTGTTCCATGGCTTCACTCGCAGGGAATCGTTGCGGTCCATACGTTTGAGGGGCTTAGGGAGATTGATCTTTTATCCCAGATAAGCGACGAAGATGATCTCCCGTTGCATGTAACTGCATCGTTCAATCAGGAAGATCTTGATGAAGCGATCGATCGAGGGATGGAGACGGGCCATTTGTATGGCCAGATTCAAATAGGCGGACTAAAACTGTTTGCTGATGGAGCCTTGGGTTCACGCACGGCATCGGTAACCCATCCGTACACTGGAGAACCCTGGAATTATGGGATCGAAGTTTTGAGTCTGGAAGAGATGAGGAACGCAGCAGTTAAAGCTGCCAGGCACAACCTTTCCACAGCCGTTCATGCTATCGGAGATCGCGCTGTCGGTAATGCAATTAACGCATTGCTCCCAGCCCGGAAAATGCAACCTAAAATGCAGGGTTTCCGCTTGGAGCATGTTCAGTTGATTCAGCCGGGGGATCTTCAGAAAATGGCTGATCACCGGATTTGTGCATCTGTACAACCTTGCCACATGATAGCGGATATCGGTATGGTCGAGCGTTTCTGGACGGAACAAACCGGGTTTCTTTATCCGTATGCATCAATGATTCGTTCCGGAGTGATGATTGTATTCGGCACTGATGCGCCGATTGAAAAGGAGAACCCGCTGTGGAATATCGATGCGGCGGTTATGCGGCGCAGGAGAGGGCTTGTGTCGAGTGAGCAGAGTTGGCACGCTGACGAGTGTGTCGACATTGTTAATGCATTTCGTGCGGCGACATCCAACCCGGCGTATCTGGAAAACTCCGGTCGCCGATGCGGCAAATTACAGCCGGGATACCCGGCAGATATTGTGATCTTAGACCGAAATCCCTTTGATTCGGGAACTCGCCCTGGTGATCTTCAAATAATGGGTGTGTACATAGCGGGACATCAGGTTGCCTGAGGATACGGATCATATTTCAATTTTAAAAATTCATAGAAATTAACGAAAATTTTAAAATTTTCCTTGACAGGTATAGATATTCCTATTTTAATGTCAAATAGGTTCCAAAAGGGTTAAATTACTTGGAATAGCTTAGAATGTACTTTAATTCATATTCCATCGAAGCCGATAAGCAGGGTAGAATCACGCTGCCGAAAAATCTCTTTCGTTCAGGCGGTATCGAGCGTGGCGGAATCATCTGTATATATTTTTCAGATGGGTATTGGATCGCCTGTGATCCTGGCAGATTGCAGGCAATTCTTGAACAAGATTATCCAGGGAGCGCTTTGGATCCGGACATCCGTGATGATCGTCGTAACTTCATGCTGGACGTCCGGTCACTGCACATTGATCCGCAAGGAAGGATCCCGTTTCAAAGTCTCCAGGAATCGCCCGGGGACAGTCAGTTTGTAATAATCGGAACGGGTTTGGAATTTGAGATTTGGGCTCAGCAAGTTTGGCAGGAACGTTATGGAAAACCGGGGGGAGAAAAACGATGATGAACGACAAAGAAGAAAGCGTGCGAATCAACAGTGGTCGGATTGCAGTCATCGGAGTCGGAGATTTTGGCTCGGATGCAATGATGCGACTTGTCTTCAGGCAGAATGCCGATCCATTAAGAATACTGATGAACTGGGCGGACTGTTTGCCAAAGCGAGTCGCTGACGAAGTGCATGTGGCAATGGAGCCGTCATATCGGGGGTCAACGAAAGGCGATCCGATCACTGCCGCCAAAGCTGTTGCGGAGGTGATACCTCAACTTGTTGATTTGACTCTTTCTGCCAATTTCGTTGTTCTGATCGCCCAACCGGGTGATGGCGTAGGATCCGGCGCGACCACAGCGTTGGCTGATGCTTTTCAACGGTACCATGTGCCCTTCCTCTCACTCTTGATATTGCCTGATGCCGATACGGTAGGGCGAAAAAGGCATATGACAGCCAGAAGTACAATCAGTGAATTGTGTGTTATGAAAGAAACCCCCGTTATTTTTGATCAAATTGAATTCCCCGGTTATTTTACAGCTTTCAAACGCTCTGTTCTCGATAAAATTCAGACTCTGATGGATGCTTTATCGCCGGGAATGATTCCAATCGATTTCAATCGCATCCGAAGTGCTCTGACTGGATCGGCGGGCACTGCGATAGCTACTGCTCGTGCAACAGGCCCTACCCGGGCTCAGGAAGCAGCGGAAAGCGTTCTCGCTGACCCGACTGTCGAGTGCTTTTTAAACCGAAAAGCAAGCATTCTTCTCCATTTGCAGTCGGATGAAGCGTTAAGTCTATATGAAGTCGAAGAGGTTGCGCATTTGATCACGGAGAATTGGGGTGACGATGTTGATCTGATTTACGGGGTTGATCAGGGTGGTTGGAAACAGGGAGAGCTGAAATTGGGGTTAATCGTCGGAGACTATGTCGATGATATAGGAATTGAAGAATACACTAAACAGCCGGTGTCCGAACAGGACGCAGCGATTTCCGAGCTCTTTGCGCGTTTGAAAACGGGTTCGTCACTTTAATCCGATTCAATAGGGTCGGGTCGGCCATTATGAATTTGCCGAAAAACTCTGAACAGAATTGATTCGATTATTTTTGAGCTCGTTTCCGGATACTCGTCATTTCCGATTGCATTTACGACTTCCCGGAACAGAGAATGCCATTCATGCATCGTGAAATCTCTGCAGTCGCCGGAGAGTATTCGGCACTGCCGGGAGACAGCGAGGATCAGATTTGCCATCGGCCGAATTGAACCGGCCAGAAGCTCTCGACGGGATTTTGACCAATTCGGCAACAATTCGCCACATCTGCGAATCTCGCTCCTGATAATGTCCGTTGGAATAGGATGTAAACCCGGACACAGCACCTGAGAAAGGGGTGGCATTGCAGGATCCCACTCTTCTGTATCAAGAACCGCCAGGGCGGGAGCCAATAAAAGACCGATGATGCTGTTACGAAGATAATCCATCTGAAGCCGGCGTTGGGGATTAATCACGAAAGTACCTGCAACGGAGCCCTCCGTTAAATTCCCGAATTCCACCATTCTTGCAATTGCCGATCGGAACACTGATTCATCGATATCAGCCCGGATGCATTCGCCGGCGATGACAGCATCAGGGTGACGATCACGAATCAGATTCAATAAATCACTGGCTTGTGTGATGATCGTTTCCGTGCTGATGCTCTGATTGGGTGGTAAGGCCATCATTACTGAGGCAACCAGGGCAGGAGATGTTACCGGCATTGTAAAGCGCAGCTGATTCATGATCGTTGATCCGAGACGATCCTTTTGTTCAGGTCCTGCTTCAGTTCCCATCATTGTTTCCGCAAGAGATACGGGTTTACCGACGGCAAAACACACGTTGCCGAATCGCTTTTTCAACAGGTGTCTGCTTTTCATTAATGAAGAGATTTTTTCCTTTTGTTTAGGCAATCCTCTGAGTTCTCTGATGTAGCTTTCCTCTTCAGGTATTCGATCATAATTGACTGCCAACGGTACGAACTGAACATCGGGAAGTTTCCCGGTATTAAAAGCTTCCAGAATCATGCTGAGAATACCGAGTTTCGCGGGTAAAAGCGTCCCGGTCCGGCTTCGGCCGCCTTCGATAAAGAACTCGACCGGTTGGAACTTGCGGAGAATAAGCCATAGATAGGATCGAAAGACATGGGGGTATATGTCGAGTCCCCTGAAGGTTCTGCGAATGAAGAATGCGCCTGTCTTTCGGAAAAAATAGCCCATTGGCCAGAAAGACAAATTGGCACCGGCTGCAACCAGAGGACACGCAAGTCCCTGCTTGTATATGGCGTAGGATATCAAAATATAATCCAGATGGGACCGGTGAGATGGGATCAGAATGACTCGTTGCCTCCTGCGGAGCAGAATCCTTAATTGATCGAGTCCATCCTGGTCGAAATCCACGGATAGAAAACTTCTTTTCAGGTAGGATCCCATTACTTTTTCCCAGATCCATGGGGATCTGTGATTATAATCAGCAGCGATTTCACGCACATAAGCCGCCACGCGAGATCGCAGTGTCGGGAGCGTGTCTTTTCCCTGAAGTTCGTAGGTTTTCAGCAATTGTTCCAGAGACGGCTCCGATTGGATAATGGAAATAGTTTTTTGAATCGGAACTTTTTTATCTCCGACAATAACCCGACTTTCCTGATTCCATGCAGCCAGAGATGTCCGCCGGATGCCGGTAGGTGTCGGGATGTTCATTGTGATTCCCGGCTCGATGATAAGAGGATAACCGGTACTGATCACGTTGTTGTGCCGGTGGATGAGAGAACCGAAAAGAGGATGACACCTCGGGCGTGCCGGCGACCTGTTCCAGAGATAAATCAAAGGGATAAAATGTATGGGCCGGTTAAGAATGGCTGAGTATTCAAGTAATTCCTGAATCCAGTACGTTGCGCATGCCCGGGTTTTGGGATTCATACCGAGACTCAAGAAAAACAGACGATCGTTTTCAACTTCGTCGATAGTGGAGGGTTGACCAAAATGAAAGCGAACGGATGACATCAGGAATTGTGGTGACGGAAAATGTTCCTCAAGGAATCGGTGTCGGAGCATTTGAGCCAACCATACAGGAAACCTGGGTGCGGTGAAAATGGTGATGTTTTTTTTGTCCAGTCCCGAAAAACGCCGAATGGCATGTGGAAGAATCCATGGCAACCGGGAATGCCTGTACAGCCAGTTTCGCCAGGGTTCCATGTAGGCGGATGGGTCACCGCTGAGGTTGATGATGGATGGCACCGAATTGGGGAAGAGATCCATTTAATTTACAATTCCAGGCGTTTGTAATCACTCTCGATAATACCGAAAGAGGATAACGGCCAATAACGGAAGGATGCCCGACCCATAATATACTGCTCCGGTACAAACGCTGACCGCTCGGGATCCATCGCCCAGGATCTGCTGTCATAACTCTGGTTTCGATGATCCCCTGATACGAAGTAGTGCCCAATCGGGATGATCATTCTGGGAACAGTCTCACGACTCTTGAAATAGTCCGGAACAAAATGGTCGTCGATCGGCTTGCCGTTAATCATCACTTTTCCCCGCCTGACTTCCACCGTTTCGCCCGGCAATCCCAAAACCCGCTTAATGAAAAAATCTTTCGGTTCGGCGGGATGATAGAAAACGATGATGTCTCCACGCTTGATATCATCAACCCGGTAAATCAATCGATTGACGAAAATCCGTTCTCCATTCTGCAGAAGAGGCTGCATGGACTTGCCTTCAACCTTGTAGGCTTTAAAAACATAGCCGGTGAAAAAATATACAAAAATGGCGCCCCATAAAAGACTGCGACTCCATTCCTTGATCTCCTGCTTCACTCTGTTCGGTTTCTTTTGTTCCATCGTGTCTTTACCCTCGCGGCTGCGTTGATCTCCGAGGTTATTAAAATTTGCCATCGGTGTAAACCATTTTATAATACACCCGGGGAGATTAAAAAGGTTGTGAAATCATTTCGATTGTTAGTAACTGGAGGCGGAACAGGAGGCCATATCACTCCGGGAGTGGCTGTTGTAGAAGCTGTTCGAAGGCGCATTCAGAGATTGAAAGTACTCTGGGTCGGTGTAAAGGGTCGACGAGAGGAAGATATGGTACCACGATTCGATATACCGCTGACTACATTGCAGTTGAGGGGATTGGAACGCTCAATACGGCCGGGGGCAGTCTGCAGAAACATGGGTACGGCCCTGCAGTGGTTCCTGATGCGTCCGGTTCGTCAAGCCTATTCGATAATAAGAGATTTCGAGCCGGATTTTGTTCTGGGAACCGGCGGTTATGTCTGTGCACCGGTGATGATAGCGGCCAGGATGCAACATATCAGATCCTGGATTCTGGAGCAGAATTCGGCACCCGGATTGACGGTCCGCCTGCTGTCCCGCTGGGTTGATGGTATCGCGATAGCGTATGAAGTATCAAGGGATCAGTTACCCTCAAGAGCTTGCGTGGAATTGATTGGCAATCCTGTTTTGGATTCGATTTTATCAGCGGATCGTCAGACCGGGATTCGTGAATTTGGGTTGTCCGGCGACAAGAAAACGCTTCTTGTGGTGGGTGGCAGTCTGGGTTCGGAGGCATTGAATTCCGCTGTCCGGGATCTGCTTGCGCTGGACAAGAATCAGACGATTTTACAGAACTGGCAGATTCTGCATGCTGTCGGGCAGAACAAGTACGAGGATTATATCAAGGAGATCGTACCCAAACCTAATTACCACCCACTGCCGTTTATTTATAATGCCCCATTTGCTCTGGCTGCAGCCGATCTGGTGATGTGTCGAGCTGGGGCAATGACTCTGGCGGAGATTACCGCTCGAGGTGTTCCATCCATTATCGTACCATGGCCGGGTGCTGTCCGGGATCACCAGACCACTAATGCCAGAGCCCTGGATCAGGCTGGTGCCGCCATCCTGATCCCTGAACGGGATTTGTCCGGCATGCGTATCGGAGAGATTATCCGCTCCTTAACAGCGCATCCGACTAGATTGGACATTATGGCGAACAGTGCGAGGCAAATGGGTCGACCGGATGCCGCAGAACGCATGGCGGATTACATTCTGGCAGGAGATTCTCATTGAACGATTCCCGTAATGAATCCCGTCAATCGAGGATTTTAAAAGGGTTTGCCCGTCTTGTTTCAGGAACGATGGTCAGCCGGATTACCGGCATGCTCCGTGAAATGACGATGGCTTACTACCTGGGTTCAGGTGCTGCAATGGATGCGTTCGTTGTCGGGTTTACTCTTCCCAATCTGTTTCGGCGCATCCTGGGTGAAAAGGTGCTGGAAAGCGCTTTGATGCCCACTTATAAACAAATCACAGCGTCGGGAAATCAGGAAGATGCAAACAACCTCATCAAGACAATGCTTTTCCTCCTGATCGCAATCGGGTCGTTTATTACAGGTCTCGGGATTGCAATCACACCAACTCTCGTGAACCTCTTTGCTCCGGGGTTCGATCCGGAGACTCAACAGATGGCGGTCATTATGACTCGCATCATGTTTCCCTTCCTGATTGTTATAAGTGTCGCATCGATGTTTGGTGTCATCCTGCAAACTCGGGAACGGTTCGGTATGTACGGATTGGCACCGGCTCTTTTCAATGTTGCCGTTATAGTTATTCTGTGGATCGGAATGTCACGTTTCGGTCCTACGACAGCAGCATTCGGCGTTCTGATCGGCGGAATTTTGGAAGCGATCGTCATGGTACCGATTGTTCGTGAGACATTTCACTTCCACCGCGCAAAAATCGATGTCAAGCATCCAGCCGTCAAACAGGTTAACAGGTTGGCATTGCCTGTTCTGCTGGAGACGATTCTGGATAAAACAATCGTATTGGTTGACCGGCGTCTCGCTTCCGTTTTATCTGCCGGCAGTATTGCTGCACTCGGATACTCATTCCGACTCCTGCAACTTCCTTATGGGATACTCGTACTCGGTATCGCAAGGACTTATTATCAGCATCTGGTGGATGCTGCCGATGACATCGTTGACTTTACAGGTATGATTTCAAATGCTCTCAAATTGACCATGGCAATCATGATTCCCTGTGCAGCCGGATTAGCTGTTTTCTCCGATCTGTTTGTCCGGGTTGTCTTTCAACGCGGTGCGTTTGACGAGGAGGCTGTCAGATTGACGGCCTCGGCGTTTGCCTGTTACAGCCTCGGTATGATCGGAATGACAGCCATGGCGATTCTCTCCCGTGCATTTAACGCGGTAAAAGATACAAGCACACCGGTGAAGATTTCCGTGTTTATGATGCTGATCAATATCGCTCTGAATTATATACTTGTTGAAACACCTCTCCGGCATGCAGGTCTTGCTCTTGCTTCATCTGTCGCTTATTCATTCGCCGGCATCTCGCTATTGATTCTGATCAGGAGGAAACTTCAGAATATGACGGATCAGACGATCCGATTCCACCTGGTCACACCGTTTCTAAAGATTCTGATCGCTTCACTGGTAGCAGCGGGTGTATCATCGATTATTCTCAGATATGTCGGAGAAAAACCAGAGTTTTTGGAATCGATGGTCTTTCTGGTTGTGGGTGGCGGTTTGTTTGTTGGAGTTTATTACGGGTGTCTGATTCTGCTGAAACTGCCTCTCCGGCAATTACTCAGCATGGATTGATCGGGAGAAAAATATGCGTTCAAAAAGTTGGTTTTCCGGAAAGATCAAAACTGTTCATTTCGTTGGGATTGGCGGGATCGGTATGTCGGGGCTTGCTGAAATCCTTCTGAATCTTGGATTCCATGTACAGGGATCGGATGCAAGAGAATCCGCCGCAACACACCGGTTGCGCGATCTTGGGGCAACTGTTTTTATTGGGCACGCGGCATGGCAGATTGAGAAAGCGGATGTCGTAGTCCATACATCCGCGGTTCGACAGGACAATCCTGAAATCCTGGCAGCCTGGAAATCTCGTCTGCCGGTAATACGGCGAGCCGAGTTGCTTGCGGAATTGATGAGACTCCAGTCAGGTATTGCCGTTGCTGGAACACATGGGAAAACAACAACAACATCGCTCGTGGCTTTAGTCCTGAGTTGTGCTGGCTTGAGTCCGACCGTGGTGATTGGCGGCAATGCAAAGAACATCGGTGCCAATGCGCGTGTTGGCGACGGACGTCATCTGGTTGCGGAGGCTGATGAGAGTGACGCCAGTTTCCTGTATCTGACACCGGAAATCGCTGTCGTTACGAATATTGAAGAAGATCATCTGGATCATTATCGGGATATCGGCCAGATTATCAGCACATTCCGGGATTTCCTTGAGCGGGTTCCTTTTTTTGGAGCGGCGGTTGTCTGTGGTGACGACCGGAATATTCGCAGCATCATTCGCACATATCGCCGACGATTGCTGCGATACGGATTGGCTGCCGACAACGATCTGATAGCCGCTCTGCATCCACCCCATGATGGATCTCAGCCGTTCAGTGTTTCTCTGCATGGAAAAGACCTGGGGATCTTCACTCTGCCTGTTCCGGGAGTGCATATGGTACTCAACAGCCTCGCAGCAATCGGCGTTGCGATTCATCTTGATATTCCGGTTCCTGTGATAAAGGATGCCCTCGCATCGTATCAGGGTGTCAGGCGGAGGATGGAGATCAAGGGTGAGACTCATGGCATAATCGTTATTGATGATTACGCGCATCACCCGACAGAGATACGGGCGTCTCTTTCTGCTTTGAGAAGCTGGAAAAGCAACCCGATAACGGTAGTATTTGAGCCGCACCGATATTCTCGAACAAAGTTTTTTCTCGATGAATTTGCTGCTGCCTTGGAAGGAGTGGAGCACATTCTGATTCTACCGGTGTATGCAGCTTCCGAAGAAGAGTATGAGGGAATAACGGCGGATTTACTGATCGAGCGCTGTCGGTCTCGTTATGGCGATGCGGTGCATGCACCGGCTGATTTCAACGAAGCCGTCCGGTTTCTGGCTGATGAGACTGTGCCCGGGAGTATTGTTGTGACGCTTGGCGCGGGCAATGTGACACAGGTAGGAGAATTGCTTCTGGTGGAACTCGAGAAACGAGATCAGCACGGGAGAGCGGCTTTATAACGTTTAGAACTGGGCTCTCGGATCACCGATTCGTCGGATCACGACCAGGGTTTGATCGTCAGTGCGTGTATCCGAACCGGAAAATTCAAAAATGCACTCGAAGATTTTATCGACCATTTCATGGGCGGTGACATTCATATTGTCAGTAATGAATGCTTTCAGGCGTTCGACTCCGAACATTTCCTTGGTTTTGTTTCGGGCTTCAGTGATTCCATCGGAGTAGATCACCAGGTAGTCACCGGGCATCATGAAAGCGAAACCCCGTTTATAAGTTGCTTTGGGATTCGGACCCAGCACCATACCTCCACGCTGCAAATCGTAGATACCTGTTTGAGTTGCGAAGAGCGGTGCCGGATGACCGGCGTTTGTATATACCAGGTGACCGTAATCTTCGAGTTCACAGTAGAACATTGACACGAATCGACTGGACAGGTTGGATCGATGAATGACCTGGTTCAGTTGGTCCATCATAAACTCTATTTTTAACTTGGAGAACATCGCCATACGCAATCCGGTGATTGCGTCACGAGCCTGCAGGGCTGCCGGCAATCCATGCCCGACGGCATCCAGAACAGCGATACCAAGGGAGTCATCTCCGATGCGAAAGTAATCAAAAGCATCCCCACCAACCAGGGTTGCCGGCACGCTCCGACCATAGACTTCAAAGTTGGCAAGGCTGACTTCGTAGTCGGGCAAAAGGGACAATTGGATTTCGCGTGCTTTTAGAAACTCATCCTGCAACATCAATTCGCGAAGCTTGAAGTTGGTGGCGAATCGGATTGTATTCAGCGAAAAGATCAATTGCTGCTCGTCTACTGGTTCATCTACGCTAAACGAAACAAGATATTTATCACCGTGTCCGACAGCGATTGCAGCAAAAGTATTCGTGACAAGAAAAGGTTCCAAATTGATATCGAGCTCTTTGTCATCCTTATGCATGATCACATATTTGTTTTCACGGATACGGATCACGGGAAGATATTGCGCCGGGAAGCGTAAGCCGATGTACTTATCGTTTGAGTCACCAATCTGCCTCTCCAGAACATAGTCATTCTCAACCCGGGCGTACAAGCGACCACTGCGAATGCCCAGTGCGTCGCCATATCCTCTGACGACGACTTCCAGAACCTGGTAAATCAGCTCCTGCTCGTCCTGCGTATATTCCAGCGCGGCAACTGTACTCTCGATTTTTTTATACAGCTGTTTGAATTCCATCTCCCGGTCTCCGAAAACACGGCCCACGGGAAAATCCATGGGCCGTATTGATCGTATTTTTCTTTAGTGAATTATGTCGTTGCGTCCGATAAAAAGTCCTGTCTGATCATCGGCGAAACTAAAACATATGATCGCCGTATTCGGCATCATGCCAGACGACCAGTGCATAGTGCTCTACCTTGCCGTCTTTGACGACGGAGGAGAAGGCGACATGTTTCACGTCATGCCGGTCATCAGAGATAACCTTATCGAGATTTTCTTTTTCATCGGGCAGCTTGATGATCATGTGTTTCTTTTTCATTGATATCGTCTCCTGTAAGCTTGAAACGCAAGGTTAAATGATTGACAATCCGTTTAATTCTTTGCTTCTGTTGAACGGACGAATATCCACCAGTATACGATACCGGTAAATATGGCGCCACCGATGAGGTTTCCGAGCGTAACGAAACTGAGATTTTTCAAAAAACCACCGACATTAAGGGCATCAAGCTGGTCGGGAGTTACTTTTTCAGCGGCTGCGGCAAATCCCTTGGAAAAAAGTCCGGCGGGAATGAAATACATATTGGCGACACAGTGCTCAAAACCCGATGAAACGAAGGCCATAATCGGAAAGAAAATGCCCCATACTTTTCCTGAAATGTCCTGAGCGGCCAATGCCATCATAACGGCAAGACACACAAGCCAGTTACAGCCGATGCCACGGAAGATCATCTGAGTAGGTGTCAGCATACATTTGCCGCTGGCAATGGAAATGGCGGTAGTACCAACCACCCCATTTGTCAAACCGCTCATTTTAGCAATCATCCAGGCCAGGAAAATCGAACCGATCAAGTTCCCCACGTATACCGGTATCCAATTCCGGAGCAGGGCACCCACAGATATTTTTTTCTCCATCAGGGCGACAGTCATGAGGTTGTTTCCAGTCCAGAGTTCTGATCCCGGAATGATGACAAGCATAAGGCCGACACTGAAAACTGCGCCTGTGAGAAACTTTTTAAGGCCGATCCATTCACAGGGCCCGGTGGCAATCGTGGTCGCGAGATGGGCGGCAAAACCGATGAAAACTCCCGCAAGAATTCCGAGAGCCAGCATTTTGCCGATTGTCAGTGCGGCTTTCTTTTGCCCGACCGATACTAAAAGTTTGGAAAGATCAACTGGAGCTAAAAAATCTGCCATGTATTCCTCCTTGTGCCTATTAGCACTATACCTATGGTTAACTGTGCCGTGCGGTTCCCCCTCCCAGGAAGATCCACATCACATTCTCAATACACCAGCCCAAATCTTATTATACTCAAACACAGTCTGTTTTCGGGTGGTAACGGTGCTCGAGTACAAGTGGTTCATTTTACACTTCTTTACAGTAAAAATGCTTTTTTGAATCCGTAACATTCCAGACAGCAGGCACTTTGCACGGATGTATTCAATGAACCGACAAAATTCAATATCATAAATGAAAGGATTAAATCAACGATGGAATAGTTTTTTCCTTTTCAAGGGTCGAAAATGGATCGACGTATTATCTGACAATAAGTGGTAAAATGGAGTGGATGCGAAAAAAACCGCGTTATGAATGAACGCGGTTTTTTATGTCCTGAAAACAACGGATGGATCAGAAGGTTATTTCTGTCCGCCCGTCAAGGATAGCCTGGAGCAGTGGGCCGAAAGTCAGATCTTTTTTGCCTTCCGGTGATCGCAGATGACCCAGGACGAGAGGTGATACTTCGGCTCCGGATGAGATGTTTGTCAGCAGGGAGTTCCCATTGCTGACACCAGGCCCGCAGGGTACGGAACGACTCATTCCTGAAACGAAGTCCCATGTATCGAATTCGGCGTTATACAAGGCATTGATGCGAGTGTCATATACCAGTCGCTTGTCAGGTCCCAGCACTCGGGCATCGACCAGGCGCAATTGCTGAACCGCCGTATCCTCGTTAAAATTCTTCAGAGCATCAAGCTCTTTTCGAACCTCATCCTCATTCAGATGAATCATGTGGCGTCCGGATGCATCCAGATAAAGGTATTCAACAGCTTTGTCCGTTACTTTTCGATTGAAATACAGGAAAACACCTTTTCCACCGGTTGAATTCCACTTCTTCATAACCCAACCGCCATAGGATGCGAGTTCTGCAACATTTGAAGGTGTCACTTCACTGTCCAGCAATGTTTTAGGTCTGGATACCGGCCTGTCGGGATGCTCTGCCTCCCATCGGCGGAACGCTCTTTCTTCAATGGTTTTTGAACGAAGATCATCAATCTTCCAGGGATTGACAAACATTGTGTCAGGAGTCTCGTTAATAATCTGAGCAGCTAGCTTCTCTCCATAAAAAACAGGAACATGTATCCGTTCTATCCGCCTGTAAACCATGTCGATCGGTTTACCATGAACCCAGAGTTTGCCATTTCGTACCTCCGGTTTTTCATCGGGTGTTATCCGGTATGTCTCCATACTGGCTTTTTCGAAAGCCTTGATCATCAGGACATGAGCAGTTTCTTCTTCGCTCTCCGGATAGGGCCTCGTGAAAACAGCCGCACGCGGCATTCCACTTCCACCCCGACGATGAAAAAGACCAATCATCATGCTGGCGATACGCTGTCGAACCATCGTCGGATGACTGGGATAATCCACCCGGTCCGGATCGAATCCCTTAACCTGGAGACGTCTGTAAAGTTTCAAGGCATCAACAGCCGGACAAGCGGGGTAAGAGTTGCAGCATGGGCCTTCGACAAGTGTTGGGCGAATATCGATGATATGTCGCGGATTTGATGGATCGACTTTTCCCATAAAAAGAATATCAAGACCCAACAGGTAACTATGAGGTAATTTTTCTTCTCGGCAATACTTCATATAGGCTGCTAGCGCATTACGGCCAACCTCCATCGCCTGCTCCCATGCATGATCCACCAGCCATGTAGGAGATTCATCATAACATGGAATGATGTCTTCCTGTCCCAAACCACCGTCCGTCAACCTAAGATCTTCACCTCTGTAAAACATATCCAATACCTCCTTCGATAAAACGACGGCCGGACTTCAACAGCCCGGCCGGCGCGTCATTATCTCCGATGCGATTTAACTGAATTCAACATCTGTTTTACCATTATTAAGGGCAGTAAGAAGCGGGCCAAACTTCATTTCCGAACGGTCGGCGCCTTTCTTGACATGACCCATGATCAACGGGCTGACTTCCGCACCCATCGAAACATTTGTTAACAGACTGTTTCCATTCTCGACACTTGGGCCGCATGGAACGGATCGGCTCATCCCCGACAGGAATTCCCATTTCTTGTTCTTGCTGTCGTATAACACATTTATCCGGGTGTCATACGCCAGTTTTTTATTGTCGCTCAAATCACGGGCATCTACGAAGCGCATCTGCTGAATGGCTGTATCTTCATTGAAATCATCGAATTTTTTAAGTTCAACTTCCATTTCAGCTTTATTCAGAACCAGCATGTGCCGTCCATCATAGCGATTGTACAATTTCGTCGCGACGAGTCCACCCACTTCCTGATTGACATGCATGAAGACGCCCTTGCCGCCGGTGGAGTTCCATCGTTTCATGACCCAACCACCCGCTTCAGCCAGCTTGCGAACCGAGTGGCTGTTTATTTCTTTATCCAGCAGTGTGACCGGCCGGGATACTTTGATACCGGTCGCTTCCTCATATTGCCGGAAAGCACGTTCCTCAATGGTTTTGGATCGAAGATCATCTATTTTCCATGGATTGATAAAAATTGTATTGGGTGTTTCGGAGACAACTTTCCGGGCAAATTCCTCTTCATAAAATTTAACCCACTCCATCTCGCGATATTCCCTGTGTGGCGGATGTGCCTGCCCTGGGAGATGAATCCGCTCGATCCGGCGCCAAACCATATCAATCGGCCGTCCATTGACCCATAATTTGTTGTTTCGGACTTCCGGTTTTTCATCAGGAGTGACCCGATAACCTTCCATTCCATATTCTTTCAGCTTCTGAAGCGTCAGGTTATGTGCAGTTTCCTCCTCGGATAGATCGTATGGGCGAGTGAATACTGCGACCACGGGTTTTCGGGAGGAGTCGCCTTTTTCCATCCAGATGTTCTGGAAAAGAGTGGCAATTTTGTCTAGAATTTTCTCCGGATGAGTCGGATATTCGACAACATCGGGATTGTGACCGGTATGCTTTAATTGCCCGTAAAGGCGTGACGCCCAAAGATTCGGGCAAGCCGGATAACTATTGCAGCAGGGACCTTCAAGCAATGTGGGACGGATATCAACCACCTTTTTATGGTTGTTGGGATCGATTTGTCCCATTACGAGAATATCCAGACCCAGCAGGTAGCTGTGAGGCAGGTGATTTTTCTCGCAATACATCATGTACGCATTCAGGGAATTATTTGCCACTTCCATGAATTTGTCCCAGGCTTTGTCAACAATCCACGTGGGTGATTCCAGATACGCCGGTAACGGGCTTTCGTGGCCTCTGTCGCCGATCAGAAGCTGGAGGTGTTCCGGAAACTGCATGTCGTCCTCCTTGAAAAATGGTTAATGTCTGTCTGTTCAGTTTGTTCCAATGGTCAAGAACTCACTAAAGGAATGGGACTTTATCAATTCCCGGTTAAAAGTCAAGACGATCGCTAACGTGGAAACAGCGAACAGTCAGACTGAATTCGCTCATTCAGTCACGAATGATCTGGATGTCGGATGGTACCGAGCAACCAACATTCGGTTTGTCGGGTTTGGGGCTCACACTTATCCTGATCGTCTTAAAGGCATTTCGATAGAGTCTGCTTATATCCCTGCTTCCATCGATTCTGTTTCGTCGGGTAAGGATTCGTTTTGACTTCGGGCCAGCTTGATCGCTCGTTCATAGTCGGCCGGTTTATTAATGTTGAATAATCGTTTTTTCCATTTTTGATCTGCGCCGACGTCGATGATATGCGTGGTGATCTGATCCCAGAACCCCGTTACTTTGCGTCCACCCTGCTCAAGGTAGGACTGGATACTTGGAAGGCAGGATTTTGTGTAGAATCCAAACAGAGGGTGCACGCCATCATCGGTTCGCACAACCGTGACATCCGCTCCGCTGGCAGACCGATGGAGAAAGTATACCCCATGAAGATCAAGAAACGGCAGGTCAGCCGCAGTGACGAATGCATGGTGATGCAGAGCAGCTTTCAAGCCTGTGTAGAGGCCGTAGAGAGGTCCGGAACGCTCATCATCCGTTAACCATCGAACACCGGGAATATCGGCTGAAGTGGCATTACCAACAACGCATACATCGGATATGTCATGTCGAAAAACATTGATCGCGTTAATCAGAAGGTTTCCTTCACCCCAAGGCAGGAGCAGTTTATTTATACCCATCCGACGGCTGGATCCGCCGGCAAGAATGATGGCTGAATAGGGGAAACGGGAGTCACTCATTGTATTTCGACGCGTTCCGGATGTGTATAGACGCTGCACTGATTCCATCTGGCAAAACCAATCAATGTCAAACCATGTTCATGCGCGGTACGAATGGCGATACCGGTTGGTGCGGATCGGGACACGAGCAGTGGAATTCGGGCGCGAATGGTTTTCATCACTATATCACTGCTGATTCTTCCGGTACTGACCAGGAATGCTTTCTCGGGGATCGGCCAGAGATGCAGAATGGCATGCCCGATCACCTTATCCGAGGCATTATGCCTTCCAACATCATCGTGTATCCAGAGAAACTTTCCCGATAGCCATAATCCGGCTGAATGGACTCCTCCCGTTGCCCGGAAAAGATCAGATGCGTGACTGAGGTTGTCGATCGCAGTGAGAACTTCAGACAGGGAGAATCTGATCGTTGAATTGAGATAGGGGAGAATGTAATTGGAACAGCCCGACCGCATAAAGCCTCTGCTGCTGGTAACTGTATCTGGAGTCTTATCAACAGGGAAGTCAGTTGCAGGCCGCTGCTTCAGAAATACGTCGACGGTTGAATTCATACGATCGATCCGGATGGTATCGATATCGTCGGGACCGTTCAGATATCCTTCGTTCAGCAGGAATCCGGCAGCCAGAAAATCCAATGAATCGGCCAGCGCCATCAATCCGGTGATCTCCCGGCCATCGATCCTTATACTTACACGTGTTTCGGTGACCACGTCATCTTCAACCGTCTCTACTCGACCGTCCCTAAACCGTCTGACAAGCCATTTCTCCATCCTGTCGTCTCCCGGGCGAAATCTTATCACCGGCAAAAAGTATACGCTACATGAAAAAGTGCTCCATCCAAGACATTTAATGAAAGACTATCGGTGACAATATTTTACCGTAAAGTTGTTTATTCAACCTCATATGGTTGTGTTTATTCCTAAGCGGGATATAATAAAAGTACTCGATCTGTCCGGTTCGGAGATTGATTGATTTCTATCCGGGATGCAGAGTAGAGAAGATAAGAGCGAGCGATTATTTTTCAGTGAACAGAAGTGTTCGGTTGATGTGACTGAGCAGTGTGATTAAGGTCGAAAATAGAAAGGTTTTGAGGAGGGAGTTGGATATGGCTTACAGGATTCTTGTTGTCGACGATGATCCAGATATTGTGGAGATCACGCGCCTTTATCTTGAGCAGGAAGGATACAGGGTAACGTCCGCAGGTGATCGAACGGAGGCGAGGGATTCGATTGAAAAGGAAATTCCGGATTTAATTTTACTCGATGTCATGATGGCAACACCTACCGATGGATTTGATCTTGCTTATGAGTTGCTTGAAAATCCCCAGACCAAAAACATTCCGATCATCATGATGACTGCCATGTCGGATTCTCCAGATTACATCGAAACATTCCAGCATATTACAGAAAAACCCTGGCCCGTCAGTGTTTTTCTGGAAAAGCCGGTTTCGGCGGAGAAACTGATCACAACGGTCCGGAAGTTCTTGAATTAATTTATTTAACCATCAGGAGGAGTGATTCGATGGCTATAAAGATAACCCTGGATGGACGTGAAGTTGAGTGCGAACGTGGGATGACTATTTTGGAGGTCTGCAATAAGCAGGGGATTCGGATCCCGACCCTGTGCTATCATCCCCAGGTTTCAAAAACTGGAGCGTGCCGGTTGTGTATTGTCAGAGTGAATAAAACGATGTTCAAAACGGCATGCACTGAACCTGTTGTCGATGGCATGAATGTCATCAGTTGCGATGATGAACTGATATTCATCAGGAAGAGTTTATTAAATTTACTGTTGTTGGAAGGCGATCATAATTGTTTGTACTGTGAAGCAAACGGTAATTGTGAACTTCAATCTCTCTGTCATGAGTACGGTATTGAGATACCTCCTGCCGGAGACATACGGAATGTCAGAACCCGTGATGTCACGTCGAGTGAAGGCTTACGGCGTGAAGAAAATCGTTGTATTTTATGTGGTCGCTGCGTCAAGGCATGCGCTGAAATCCAAATGAATCGAGTCTGGGATTTTGCCGGACGCGGCAGTCATGCTCATCTGACAACACATATTCAAGATGTTCTTGGTGATTCCGAATGTGTTCAGTGCGGTCAATGTGTTCAACTATGTCCAACTGGAGCTCTGTCGTTCCAGACAGTGTATGGCCGTGGCCTCGAATGGGAGTTGACGAAAAAATCCAGCATCTGCATCTACTGTGGGGTAGGCTGTAAAATCGACTTCAGTATCAATCCTCAAGGTGAGCTGGTGAGGGCGGATGGTGCCCTGGATGGTCCCAACAAAGGACATCTCTGCGTTAAAGGTCGTTTCGGGTTTGACTTCGTCCAAAGCCCAAAGCGGCTGAAGACGCCCCTGGTAAGGAAAAACGGTGAACTCGTTCCAACATCTTGGGATGAGGCACTGAATCATGTGGCCGATCGCCTGAAACAGATCAAAACAGAGAATGGGAGTGACAGCGTGATGGCGTTCACTTCCGCCAAATGCACCAATGAAGAAAACTATCTGCTTCAAAAGTTTATTCGCGCGGTGATCGGTACGAACAACATCGATCACTGCGCTCGTCTCTGACACAGCTCAACAGTCGCCGGTCTGGCGGCTACATTGGGCTCAGGAGCAATGACGAATTCCATTCGTGAGATCCCAGTATCAGAGGCATTCCTCATTATTGGATCGAATACAACCGAGAACCATCCAGTAATCGGTGCCATGATAAAGAAGGCGGTTATCACGGGTGGAAAGAAGCTGGTGGTTGTGGATCCTAGAAAAATTGAGATGGCAAAATACGCAGATGTTTTTCTTCAGATTTTGCCTGGCACCAACATCGCCATATTAAACGGATTGATGCACGTGATCATCAAGGAAGGACTTCACGACAAGGAGTATATCAATAGCCGGTGCGAGGGATTTGCAGATTTGGAGAAGACGCTGGAAAGATACACACCGGAGTATGTCGCTGATATCTGCGGGATAGACGACCCGGAGATGATTCGTAAAGCGGCCCGTATTCTGGGCAACGCCAAGCCAATGGCGGCCTATTATTGCATGGGAATCACTCAGTTCAAGTCTGGTGTAAACGGTGTGAAATCTGTCGCTAACCTGCAAATGCTTCTTGGCAATCTCGGTGTCGCAGGTGGAGGAGTCAATCCATTGCGGGGTCAAAGCAACGTGCAGGGAGCGTGCGATATGGGTGGACTGCCGAATGTCTTCACTGCCTATCAACCGGTTACCAATCCGGATGCCCGGCAAAAATTTCAGAATGCCTGGAAAATTCCGACGCTTCCAGAGAAGCCCGGTTTGACGATCGTGGAATCCATGAACCTTGCGATTGAAGGCAAGGTTAAAGCGCTCTATGTAATGGGAGAGAACCCGGTGATATCCGATCCCAATCAGCATCACGTGATTGAGGCTCTAAAAAGCCTCGATTTCCTGGTTGTGCAGGACATTATGCTGACCGAGACTGCAGAATATGCGGATGTGGTTCTACCAGGATGCGCGTTTTTGGAGAAAGATGGAACGGTATCCAATACGGAGCGCCGAGTCCAGGTAATGCGCAAGGCTTTGAATCCGATTGGTGATGCCAGGGATGATTGGTGGATTATCACCGAAATTGCCCGTCGGATGGGAGTTGAGTGGGTATATAATTCAGCGGAAGAAATTTTCGAAGAATTGCGGGCTGTTACACCCTCTTATGCCGGAATGACCTATGAGCGGTTGGAAAATGAACTGCTCCAATGGCCATGCCCGACTATCGGCCATCCAGGCACTCAGTTTCTTCATAAGGACCGGTTTGCCAGAGGCCTTGGATTGTTCACTGCGATCGAATACACACCTCCTGCTGAACAAGTTGATCCGGAATATCCACTGGTTTTAACCACCGGTCGACTTCTCGAGCATTTTCATACCGGAACCATGAGCCGAAACTCAAAAATTCTTGACGCGATTGTGCCTGAACCATATGTTGAGATATTTCCTAATGACGCAGAAAACTACAACATCAGTGATGGTGAAATCGTCTCGGTATCGACTCGTCGTGGTAGCATTCGTTTAAAGGCGTTTGTTACAAAACGACCGAAACCCAATGTCGTATTCATCCCGTTTCATTTCCATGAGGCATGCGCTAATGTTTTGACAATCGATGCGCTGGATCCCTTATGCAAGATACCGGAATTCAAGGTCTGTGCATGCAAGATCGAGAAAGTATATCCCTGAGGAGTAAGCTATTATGATAACAGCACAACAAATTAAAGATGTATTGGAAACATACGGCAATGCCCGGGAAAACTTGCTGGTAATCCTGAGAGAACTTGAAAACATGTCGGGGATGAATTACCTCGATAAATCAGTGCTTATACAGGTTGCAGAATTAATGAACCTTCCGCCAAGTGCCATCGCCGGATTTGTTGAATTTTATACAATGTTCAGATCAAAACCCAGGGCTCGACATGTCATCAGGATCTGCAAATCCACGCCATGTCATACCATGGGAGCCATATCCGTTTTTGATTCCGTCAAACAAGTTTTGGGAATCCAGGAGGGTGAAGCGACACCCGACGGTTTGTTTTATCTGGAACGATGTGAGTGTCTGGGAGTTTGTTCGGTGGCACCTGCCATGATGGTTAACTACGACTTACACGGTCTGCTGACGCATGAGAAGATTGTATCTATTCTGTCGTCATACCGGAACAATCCTGTCGCTGATGGTTGGGGTTCCGGTGAGGAGATCGATGCGGCGCAGACGATTTTACCGCGCACTGGTCAGACGATTCGTCTTTTAGAGAACATTGGTAAGATCGACCCGGAGCGGATTGAAGATTATACGAATTCTGGCGGGTATCGCGGAATTCGAAAAGCCCTTTCCGTATCGCCAGCGGATGTTGTCAGTGTTGTTAAGGATTCCGGTCTTCGGGGCCGTGGAGGTGCTGGTTTTCCGGCTGGTTTGAAATGGTCTTTCGTGGTTAAGGGCGATATGCAGAAATATGTAATCTGCAATGCGGATGAGGGCGAACCCGGTACATTTAAAGACAGGATCCTGATGGAAGGCAACCCGCATTTATTACTGGAAGGTATGATGATATGCGGATATGCCACGAATGCCACTATCGGTTATATCTATGTCCGAGGCGAATACCGACGATCGATCGATCGACTTCAAATGGCCATAGAGCAGGCTCGTGCGAGTGGTTTTCTTGGAAGACGGATATTCGGATCCGGGTTTGATTTCGATGTATTCATCAAAGAAGGCGGTGGCGCATATGTCTGCGGGGAGGAAACCTCCTTGATCAACTCCATGGAGGGGTTCAGAGGGTATCCCCGATACAAACCACCGTTCCCGGGTCAGGCAGGTTTTAACAATAATCCTTCAACGGTTAACAATGTCGAGACATTAATGTCAGTTCCGATGATCATGAACCGGGGAGCCTTATGGTTCAAAGAAGTGGGGACGGTGACCTGTGCGGGAACGAAGCTGTTCTGTCTGTCAGGTAAATTGAATCGAACAGGACTTGTTGAACTGCCGATGGGGGTTACGCTGCGAGAGATCATTGATGTTCATGGCAAGGGCATTTTAGAAGGTAAAGCATTTAAATTCGCCCAGATAGGCGGAAGTGCTGGTGGAATAGTGGGGCAGGACATGATGGATACTCCATTAGATATTGATACTTTGATGCGACAGGGTGCGACACTTGGATCTGGCGTTATCCTTGTCTGCGATGAGACCACGTGTCCGGTCGATTTTTTGTTGCACACAATGTCGTTCTTCAAGCATGAATCCTGCGGACAGTGTACTCCGTGCCGTATCGGGTGTGCTCAACTCGAAAAAACGACCATGAATCTAGCAAAACGCATCGCTACGGTACCGGATCTGACTGGACTGAAGACATTGGCAACCCTCATGAAGCAGACATCATTGTGCGCGCTGGGTCAATCACCGATCATGCCAATCGAAACCATGTTGAAATACTTCAGAAAAGACTTTGAAAATCACTGCAATCCGGATTATAAATGTGCAGCCTGTGATGCGTCGTTATCCCGGTTTTTCACTGGTACACATTAACTTATACTGATTGGATGGTATTTGCCGGAGATTCACTTGGATCTCCGGTTTTTTATCCTCCAGCTGTTTGCGGAAACGCAGTGTTGGAGTACAAATACTCCACTTTTTCCTTGTGCCGCAGTTCCTGCGCGGCGAACTCCAAAAGCAGTGATCGAATCTCACCCTCAGGTTGGATTTCCGCCAGTCCGAGATAAAACTGATGGGCATTCCATTCTCTGTGGGCGGCTACGAGATAAACTTCTGAAGTCGACATATCCTTTTTTACATCCGGCATTGACACATATTGGGCCACCTGATAGTCAACAGGCGCATCCATCGGTGTGCCCTTTGATGTATAACTGCCCTCCAGGAAACGGACCAGGAATTCTTTGTGCTTGAGTTCCTCAGCCGCCAAAAAACTCAGAGTTTTCTTCGCGACTGGGTCGTCAACAAGATTTAACAGATTCGTATAAAATAAGTAAGCATCCTCTTCGTTCTTAATGGCTCGCTCAATGACAGTCTTCATTAATATTTTATCCATCTTGATCCATCTCCTCTGCGTCGAGAGTCCCTCAGGACGTTACATGCCTTCACTCGATAACATTGCCATTATAAGAAAAATGACTGAGAGTTCAAAAATACTATCAAGATTATTAGAGTGCAATCCCTCGATATTCTTTCATCTTTGGCAGGTTGAACGGGCGAGACTATTACCGGATACAACTTCTCAGGAGTATGGAAGAATTTTCGAGTGTGAGAGTCAAAATTAGGCTATCCTTTCAGTTTCCGCTGAAATTGATCGGCAGCTCTGCAAGACAGATCGGAAACTCAGGCGGATACATTCAGTCCTTCGAACAGTATGTACGGAAAGAAGCTGGAACCAGCGCCACCGCCAAATCCGGATACCCACTCCCGTTCAGAAGAAGACTCCGAATAATTCTTCATGAACATAGTGTAGAAGTTACCTCCGGTCATTGCGTTTTTAATCCGACCGACCGGCTGGCCGTTTTCGAAAAGGATACCGTATTCGATATTTCCGGACCAGTCGCCGTTTATAAGGTTCCCGAGGAGAACGCCGGTCAATTGATCGACGAGGAGCATACGGTTGGAGGACGAGAGAATATCCCTACGCGACCGGGTTCCGGGCGGGAGAAACAGGTTTGTAAAAGCTGGGCCGGGTACGGCAGCATAGCTTCGGCTTTTAATCAGCGCCGTATAACGGAATCCGTTCCCCGATGGTTCCATACCCAATTTTGCAGCTGAATTCAGATCCAGGAGATAGTTTTTGAGAATTCCATTTTCCACCAGGAAGTTTTTACGGCAAGGAATCCCTTCATCATCAATGATCTGTGAACCAGTAGCATGAGGAAACAACCCGTCGTCAACGATTGAAATCTGCTTGTTAAGAATCTGCTCACCGATTTTTCCGGTTAGAGGCGACATCCCTTTCGCAACAGCGGCACCATTAATTCCGGCTCCGAATGCCGCGAAAATATCCGCCATGGCATGGGGTGTGAACAGAATTGGGATTGAAGCGCCTGAAAAAGGGACATTTGTCCGGCCCATTCTGACGAGTTCGATCACTTCCTCGGCAAGTCGTTCCGGATCGGTGAATCCCTGCTGACCCATATAAAAACGATACGTTGTCAGAATGTTGCCTTCCTCAGCAAGTATCGCGACAGCCGATACAGTCTGAGTGGTTCGTTCATAACAGGAGTTAACGCCGTTACTGTTCATGACATTGACACGAATGGTGGTGACATCAGCGCCGGCACTTGCAACCAGTGATGAGTCGTAAGCGCGCATTCTATCAATGATCGACTGTGATTGAGACACCATATGGTCCAGGTTTTTATCCGGTTTTGGAGAGATCGCCAGTGTTCCGGTTTGGAGGGGTGCGGGAAAAGAGTAGGTGACTTGCTCACCGAACGGAAGCAGTTCCAGAGCCTGGTCAACTGTTTCGAGGGCGCGATCCATATTGGATGTAGTCGTTTGGGCTATCCGGCCGTTATTGATAACGCGCAGGCAGAACCCCGCGTCCTGAGACTCTTCCATTTCTCGAAGTACTCCATTACGAAATCCGATCGAAATGTTTCCGGATTCCAAACTGAATATTTCTGCTTGGTCTACTTCATTGGCGGCACGCGCAATCACAGCTTTTAAAATGTCATCTCTCTCAGTTTTCATTGTTTCCTCCTTCAACAGGATCTTCACAAATGAGGCCCGCATTCATATAAGCATCAAGAACATCTCGCCTGAACTCAGCGGCAAACGATTTGTCGATGAATGCAATCGTGTCCCTGAATTCACCTTCCCTCAGCCGGATTGACGGCATTCCGAGAAACAAACCGCCTGACCGGCCTTCCAGAATCCGTATCCCCCGGATCACCAAAGTACCTTCGATCTCAACATCCGCGACCCCGCGAATTTTACCTCCCCGGGTTCCGGTATCGAAGGGGTAAATTCGAATCGATGTAATTTTCATTACTCGCTCCGATGACTCATATATCGATCTGATGCTCCGACTTCAAGCTTCTTGTCATTAAATCGAGTACCGCCTGCCTCGGTGATTTCTCGTGATACAAGGTTTGATACACCTGCTCGGTAATCGGCATTTCCACATCATACCGATTGGCTAATTCCCTTGCTGACAGGGTTGTTTTGACACCCTCAGCAATCATCCGCATACTCTTCTGGATGGCATCCAGTGTTTCGCCCTTGCCGATCCGATGCCCGACCTGAAAATTCCGGCTGTCTGTACCATCGCAGGTTAATACCAGATCACCCATACCGGACAGTCCCTGAAATGTAATTTGTCGAGCGCCGAGAGTGGAACCCAGGCGAGTAATCTCCCAGAGTCCACGTGTGATCAGGGCTGCCCGAGTGTTCGAACCGAGATCCAGTCCTGCCACGATGCCGGCAGCGATCGCAATGACGTTTTTCAAAGCACCTCCGAGTTCGACTCCGATGACATCCGAATTGGCATAAACACGAAACGTCCTGTCATTGAAAATCTGTTGGGCAAGATGAGTCGTATCCGGATCATTGCCGGCGATGACGGCGGTTGTGGGTAATCCCTGCGCAACTCCTCGGGCAAACGTAGGACCCGAGAGCACAAGATAGTGATAAGGTAGATCGGATCCAATTACCTGTTCCGTGACCTGGCTGACTCGCATCAGGGTCCCATTCTCGATTCCTTTGCTGGCGCCCACAATGACCGCCCCGGGTTCAATGAACGGCAACGCTTTTTCAATTACGCTCCGGATCGATTGGCTGGGAGTCACTAAAACTATAAAACGAATTCCTCTGAGAACTTCCTCGAGATTGTGACTTGGTTCGATTGATTCCGGCAGATGATAGCCCGGCAGGAAGAAGGCATTTTGGCGGGTATCCCGAATAATCTGTACCAGTTCCGGCTCATAAACCCAGAGCCGAACTCGTTTACCGTTACGACTCAGAAGCAGCGCGAGAGCAGTACCCCAACTGCCCGCGCCAATAACAGCAATCTCGTCAGGTTGAATAATGCGCATTAGAAATCCTCATCCGATTCTGCACGAATCATGGTGTTCGGCGTTCCATTGAGAGACCGTCTCATCATCAAACATGACGTCATCTCGACAGGATACTCACCAGTCCGGGTGATGACTATAACAGGTTGAATCCAGTTTATTCAAATCGCTTTAGAATGGATGGATGTTCAGAGCTTAAGAATGACAGTTGCGATTTATGGTCTGAAATATGATAATCCAGCTGTGGAAGGTTGATGAATCCAAATGGAACAAATAAAACTGGGAAATCGCACATATAATGTGTCCGAACGTCTCGGGCGGGGCGGAACATGCGAGGTGTATAAAATCATCTGCGATACAACGCAGGAAATCCATGCACTGAAAGTTCTGCTTGGAGCACAGAATGCACGCCGTTTCCGCCGGGAATTTCGCTCCATGGCGAAACTGGACCATCCCAATATAGCCAGGGTTTTCGAATACGGTGAATATCAGGAACGTCCCTGCTACAGCATGGAGTATATTGCCGGCGGTGACATGAAGGCCTGGCTGAAAAACGAGATGGGAATCGTCAGCACCGGGGTTGGTGGCGCACCGTCGAGTGAAGGGGATTTTAAAAGAATAGTCAGTCTGTTTATTGAGATCTGCCGACCGCTTTCATACATCCACTCGAACCGGATACTGCACCGGGATTTGAAACCTGCAAACATCATGTTAACGGAAAAAGGTGAAGTCCGTCTGATGGATTTCGGGTTGATCAAGGAGATGGATATCATCCAGGAAACACTGACACGCACTGGCACCTTTGTTGGAACCGTTGCCTACATGTCTCCGGAACAGGGCATGGGACGCCATCTCGATCACCGCTCGGATCTGTATTCACTCGGGGTGATCCTGTACGAATCTCTCAGTGGACGGCTGCCGTTTCTCGGGACAAGTGTTGTGCAGGTTCTCATGAAACACATCAATTCACCTCCCGAGACCCCCTCTTCCATCAACAGCGCAATTCCCGCCAGCCTTGAATCTCTCGCTATGAAAATGCTTCAAAAGGAGCCGTCAGCGAGGGTTGCATCAGCGGATGAAGTAATCGACTACCTGGGGAAATACCTGCAGAGCGATATCCAGACCATGCTCGAGACGATGGAGAGCCTCGTTTGCGATGATACATCCAGTTCATCGGCAATAGGAACTCCAGGCCTGCTGGTTCCCGGACTGATCGGGCGGGAAGCGGAAATGGCGATGATCCGCACCGCTCTGGATAATTTGGAAGGCAACAAACCTGGGATCATCTCGGTTTGTGGTGAATTGGGCAGTGGAAAATCGGCGTTCGTCAAGGAGGTGGGGACTGCAGCCCGGATGCACCGGTTCTCGCTGTTACGGGGATCTTGTACAGAGGTTGAGCGGTTTCCCTACGGAGCATTTCTGAGGCCTCTGGAGTCGATTGCAGACCGGCTGGCAAGCAAGGATGAAGCCTATTCCCGATCGGTCATCGGAGAAATGGGCCCGATCCTGACGGCCGTTTGTCCCGCATTTCGGCAAATCCCATGGGTGGGAGGGCAACAAACACCGGAACCACTGGAAGCGCTCCAGGAAAAACTCCGAACATTCGATGCAATCCGTACGATTCTGGAGAATTTTTCCGGTGAGGGCGGTCTCGTTATGATCCTGGAGGATCTGCAATGGGCGGATGATCTGAGTCTGGAGCTTGTTCATTTCCTGGGAAGGAACCTGAGCCGGACCGATCGCACACCGCCGGCATTGCTGCTGATGCTGACCTGGAGACCCGAAGATATGCCCAAAACAGGGATCGCGGGTCGTTTCAGAAAATCAATCAGTGCATTCCAGGTGCATCAGGATATCGTGCTGAAACCACTCGACAGGAAGCTTGTCGAGAAGATGCTCCATGCAATGCTGGGTGATAGGAATGTGGATACGGAAGTGGTTCAGGAAGTATATAAAGACAGTGGCGGGAATCCTTTCTTCATCCATGAAATCGTTAAAAACCTGGTCGAAAAGAATGTTCTCCGGAAAATCGATGGTACATGGCGCCTGGATCTATCGGATACGATGGATACAATACCGATTGTAACCACAGAAAGCCTGCTGTCAGCGGTGATATCAGTACCTGATCGCGTCCGGGATATAATCTCACAGCGTCTGGAAAAACTCGACGAGAACACTCAGAAAAGCCTTCGGATCGCTGCGGTTATAGGAATCGAATTCGAATTTGATCTTCTGCTCGCAGTCAGCGAAGAGGATGAGGATGATCTGCTTGATCAGATCGACAACGCCATGAAGGAAGATCTGGTTGATGAAGTACCGGGATGCGGTGGTGAAGTATTCCGGTTCCGGCAGAATATGATCCGTCAGGTATTATACAATGCTATGCCCGATCGGCGCGCCGCCCGTATTCACCGGAAGATAGCTGAAGTTATCGAGAATAAATTCGGTTGGGAAGACCAGGAGCAGTGGGAGTTGTTGGCTTTTCACTATGACCGTGGCGGTCAGAAAAAGGAAGCGGTTCGATTCTACCGTCTGGCAGGTCAGCGGGCGATCACCTTCGCTGCTGAAACAAGTCTTAACTATGCAAACCGAATCATCGAATTGGCCCAGGAATTCAGCAGCAGGGACCATGGTGTCATGGTGTCGAAATCAGAAGCGCTGAAATTGATCGGTAAAGCTAATGAGTTGACAGGAGATCTCGATAAAGCGGAAGCTGCGTATAATCAGCTTTTGGAATTGGGTCGAGAGACAGGCAATGCCATGTTTGAGGCCTTGGGACTACAATATCTCGGCGGGATTAACTCCGACAGAGGTGACTATGACAAGGCGATTGAGATTTATGCAAAAAGCCTGAAAATAGCTGCTGGTCTTGAGAACGAATCGCTCCTGCTTGCGAATGTCATGGCCAATATCGCCAGTGTATATATGAATCAGGGCAGATACCAGGACTCCTTGAAGACGTTTGATGTCGTGTGCAGGAAAATGGAAAAAATCGGTCAGAAATCCGGTGTGGCAACATGTGAACTCAACCAGGGTTTGTGCCATTACTACCTGGGCGATTATGCCGATGCGCTGGCACTGCTGAATTCTTCAGTTGACGGCTATAAGCGGATCAATCACCAGTATCAGGCTGTCAAAGCGTTGAACAATATCGGCGGAATTCACCATGCGCTGGGTGATACACTGAAAGCCATGGAATGCTTTAGTCAGTCCTTGGAAATATCGAGGAAAACAGGAGATTTATATAGTGTCGGTGCCATTCAGGGAAATCTAGGAGTGCTCTACCATGAAAGAGGTCTGTTCACTCGTGCGGCAGCTAGTCTTGAGGAAGCGCTCTCCATCGGAAGAAAATTAGGCGATCGACCCGGTATCGCCACGTCATTGATCAATCTCGCCACTCTTCGAATGGACCAGGGGGAGTTGCGCCAGACGCATGGAATGCTTGATGAAGCCTTTCGGATTGCGGAGAAAATGGGTGATCGTTTCCTGATTGTCTATGCGCAGGTGCTTCAGGGGGATCTCTATATGCTGTATGGTGATCTTGCAAGCAGTCTTGAACTGAATGAAAAGGGTAGAAAAACTGCGATGGAGATCGGATTAAAGAGTCAGGAGTTGATTTCGACAGCCAACATCGCCTGGATTAAAGCTCAACAAGGCAATACCGCACAGTCTATTGATGAGGCGCAACAAACCGTAACAAGCTCGGAAACGCTGGGAGACAGCGACAGTATTCTGAGAAGCCGTTATCGTTTGGCCGAGATTTATCTGTTAAATGGGAATTTCAAGGAAGCTCGTCTTACCGCAGCACCCGGATTACGCCTGGCCGGTCAGCGAAGCCACATCACATACAAGTGGCTGTTTGCATCATGCATCGGCAGATCCTGGTTTGATCAGGAGCAATATCAACGCGCCTATTTATCATTTCGTCTGGTAATCCAGTTGTTGCAGGCACTCAAGAAACAATTGGAGCCAGCCTTGAATGTCACTTTCTTCTGTCAGCCAAGCGTCCGGAAGCTCCTGGAGGATATCAGGGAAACAACTGAAATTATCCAGCGCTCCGATGCCTGGGCGCTGACGAAGAAACTTCTGGAACTTGGCGATCAATGATCCTTGACCGGATACAGTCATTGGTATTTAATGCGGATTATGAAGATTTTGTTTGATGCCAGCTGCCTGATGAAGGAACTGACGGGAATCGGCGTTTATGTGCGGGATCTTCTGCGAGAACTCATTCCAATGGACAGAACCGTACACTACACGGTTTTTATGAATGCGATGAGAGGACCGGTTCCCAGATTTTCATGGGAAAATGAACCGAATGTCAGTCTGGTCCGGCGTCGTATCCCCGGCAGGGCACTGCTGGAGATCTGGAGACGTGGTTTATACCCGTCTATCGAGCGTCTTGCCGGCTGTCGGCCGGATGTGTTTCACAGCCCGAACTTTCTTTATCAAAAAAGTCGTAGAGGTCTGACCGTAACAACAATTCACGATCTGGCGTTTATCAAGCGACCGGATTACGGTGACCGGTATTCAGGACGGTATCACCGGGACACTCTGATAAAGAATCTGAATAGAGCTGATCACTGCATTGTTGTCAGCCAGACGGTTCGAAACGATTTGATTCAGTTATGCGGGATACCTGAAGAAAAAATCAGCGTTATTCATCATGGGATGAACTCTCTCTTCGCCCCCGATGACAATCCGTCTCAAACACGGAAAAATCTGGATATCAATCAGATTCCTCAACAGTATATTCTGTCCGTCGGGACTGTCGAACCCCGAAAAAACATGGCTCTCCTGATCCGTGCTTTCAAGCACAGCGCAGATCTTTTCCCCGATCTCCACCTGGTGATTGCCGGCAAACCATCCAGCGGTATGCTCCAGGTGGAAAAAGCGATTGAGGAGTCCGGATTGAATAACCGTGTTTATTTATGCGGTTACGTCGATCTCGATACCTTGGTCAACCTTTACCGGGGATCGATTGCTGCTGTTTTCCCATCCTGGGAGGAGGGATTCGGATTTCCGCCTTTGGAGGCGGCAGCCTGCGGTATTCCGGTTCTTGCCAGTGATATCCCTGTTCATCGTGAAGTGCTGGGAGACGCGGCTGTTTATTTTCAACCGGATTCAATCGAACATCTCGATGTCTGCCTGAGAAGGCAATTGGACCCCGGTAATGATATCTCCATACGCAGGAATGCAGGCATTCAGAGAGCGTCTTTGTATTCCTGGCGTACAGCTGCGCACCGGCATCTCGATGTCTATCGGAACCTGCTGACATGATCGACATCCTCTTCGATGCACGTTTCATTACAACTCGTCGATCCGGTGTCGGACGCGTAGCTGAAATGCTGTTGCGTACCTTTTTGGAATCGAACACGGGGATCCGCGTCCACGTGATGTACAAGCCGCCACTTGATAAAACACTGCTGGGTGATTATCCAATCCCTGTCCGCACACCGTTCGACAATCATCCTTGGGGAGATGTGCATCGTAATATATTTATTCGTAAATTGATGATAAAACGACGGATCAATCTCTTTTTTTCCCCCGCTTTCTACTGCCTGCAGATGGCTCGAGCGATTCCCCAGGTCGTATTGATCCATGATATGGCCGTGTTTGACCGCCCTGAAACGATTCCTCCGATTTTCCGATCCTATCTTAAATGGATGATCCACTCTACAATCCGCAATGCATGCCGGATTACAACACCCTCTGAATTCATCCGGACGAGAATTGTGCAGCGTTTTCCAAAAGTTCACGATCATGTGAAAGCCGTGCATCTGGGGGTCGCGCCGGTGTTCAGATCATACAGTGACAGTAAGGCGGAATCTGTGCGCCGTGATTACTGCCTGGCACCTCGGTTCATCTTGTCAGTTGCGACAGTGGAGCCGAGAAAAAACTTGCTGAAGTTACTTGATGCGTTTGCGATTTATACCAATCGGGCCGCATCACCATCGCAACTTGTTATTGTGGGGGATGACGGCTATAGAGCTGATGAAGTGCATGCCCGGGCTCAAAAGGCCGATCTGTCAACACGGGTCCGTTTTCTGGGTTATATCCCGGATAACGAGCTTGCACTGCTGTACGGTCTGGCTGAATGTATGATTTTCCCGTCACTTTATGAAGGTTTCGGTCTGCCGGTTTTGGAGGCGATGGCTGCGGGCTGCCCGGTCATTACTTCGAATACTGCATCGATGCCTGAAGTTGCGGACGGAGCGGCTGTCCTGATTGATCCGTGTGATATCAGTGACATGGAGCAGGCGATGCGGTCGATCACATCGGATGCCGGGTTGAAGCGCAAGTTAAGCTTGGCAGGCCGGGCAAGAGCTGACACGATGAGCTGGCGGAAGACCGCATCGGAATATGAGACGATTTTCTTGGAAGCTGCAGAGATCTGCGGCAGGGAGGAAGGATCCTGAGATGTCGGGAGAACTTTTAAGGGCAGGAATTCTTGGTGCAACCGGGGCTGTTGGTCAGCGATTTGTATCGATGCTGTCCCGCCATCAATTGTTTAGAATTGAGCGGCTCATGGCGTCCAGTCGGTCCGCTGGAAAACCGTTCAGTACTGCTGTGGAATGGTTGATGCCCGGTGATCCTGATCCACGGCTCGCAGGGATGATAGTCAGCGATTGTCGGCCGACTGATGATCTCGACCTTGTTTTTTCGAGTTTGCCGGCAGATGAGGCTGTCAACATCGAACCTGCGTTTGCCAGAGCCGGAATACCAGTTATATCCAATACTCGATCGCACCGGATGGCGTCTGACGTTCCCCTGATAATTCCGGAGGTCAATCCGGGACATCTGGATCTTATCAGAGTCCAGCAGGCTCGTTGGAAAAGTCGTGGATACATAGTCACCAATCCAAACTGCTCGACGATTGCCATGGCCTTGGCATTAGCACCCATTCATCGTGTATTCGGTATCGAGAAGGTCATTGTATCGACTGCCCAGGCTGTCTCAGGCGCGGGGTATCCAGGTTTGAGTGTGATGTCCATGCTTGATAACGCCGTTCCATACATCCGGGATGAGGAACCCAAGCTGGAATCGGAACCGCGAAAAATATTCGGCACGATCGACGGGGATCATATCAGGTCATCTCCGATGGTCATCAGTGCGGGGTGTACCCGTGTTGCAGTTAGAGATGGGCACCTGATGCACATCAGTTTCAGTTTATCCAAGCCGGCGACGGAGACTGAAATACGACGCTGTTGGGAGACATTCGTACCCGAAATTTCGAATTTATCGTTACCGCTGTGCCCGGAACGCAGTGTTCAGTATCTGGACGGCGATGATCGGCCACAGCCGCTTCTTGACAGGGATCGAGGTGCGGGTATGACGGTTTGTATCGGGCGACTTCGCTCCTGCCCGGTCTTGGGATGGAAATGTGTCGCTCTGGGTCATAACACGATACGAGGAGCCGCCGGGGGCGCAATCTTGGTTGCTGAGTTGCTCGCTGCCAGAGGCTGGATCACGGCAGGCTGAAACAACACAGCTCCTGATTTAACGAATGTCCTCTTGAAATGACAGTCTTGTCGCTTGGACGGGACATCCGGTTGTCTGAAAGCAGCGAAGCCTCAACAGAAACATAGTAAACACAGTGCCAAATTAGATTTTTCTCCTGGTATGAAATTTGCTGTATAGATGATCGAAAGGAGATGATGATATGAGAAAGTATATCAAAATCCTCATCATGACAATTGTTGGACTGCTGACAACCGGATTGCCCGCATTCTCCCAGGAGGGGTCCTCGGCAACCGAAACAGAACAACGGAGTCGTATCACCTATGTGAATGGGGATGTTGTCATCCAACCATCTACATCCGGTAATACTCTTGATGCGGTTATGAACATGCCGCTGATGACGGGTGATCGCCTGGCCTGCGGGACAGATGGTGCGGTCGAATTCCGGTTGGGTGATGGTTTGAACGGTTGGCTGTGGTATGAAACAAAAATCGAATTTGTTGATTCGACAGAAACTGACCCGATGACCCGGAACAGTGAGATCAGACTATGGTATGGAGCGATAGCTCTTCGCACGATGGCATTGGCTACGCGGCACACTGTGAGCGTCGATCTGGGTTCGGGGGTCATTCGGCTGGGTGATGACACCCTGGCCCGGGTGACCGTTGAGAGTGATCAGACAGCTGTTTATTTGACTGTCACCAAGGGGACCGTGTCAGCGGATACAACCGGCGGAATCCTTACGATAGCAGAAGGAGAGACATGGCGAACGCTGCCGGGCAGCGGTGAATGGACATCGGTGAAGACTCCGGCTGAAGATACGTTCGATGCCTGGTTCGTGGAAAGAGATCAATTGCTGTCCGGCGCTTATACCTATTCTGACCAATTTACTTCCGAGGCGGTCCCTCCAGAATATGTAGACGAGGCAGCATCATTGCATGGCTATGGACGCTGGGTTAATCTCGGAGGAAGCTGGTATTGGTCACCGTATGTCGCTTCAGGATGGGTGCCTTATCACCACGGATATTGGGATTACTATCCGGTTTGGGGATGGACATGGGTGCCATTCGAACCCTGGGGCTGGACTGTATATCACTTCGGTTATTGGGCTTTCTACTATGATTGGGGATGGCTCTGGTTTCCCTCCTGGAGATGGCGCGGCCATTATGCTCACTGGCGAACGAATGGTCGAACGGTTCATTGGGTTGCCGCTCACCCGGAAGATGATATGGACGCCCACGGATTGCTGCGGGACGGAGCGATTCCCCGGAACAGCCAGCTTGCAATCGGAATTCCTGTAGAAGCAGGTGAGACGGTCGATCAGATGTTGACCCGAACTCCGATTATTAGAAATGCGATACAGAGTGATCCATCGGATACCAGTCCATGGATGGGACGATTACCCGATACATTGAAACCAAGCGGCTCGCGACGTCCCGGTTCGGATCGGGGTATCAACGAAGCCCCCTCAAGAATTCAACGATATGGACAACCTCCAGTGCATGGTTCGACAGCTATTCCGAACCGAGACTCTATGGGGAATCGGTCAGTCAGGCCGTATTATCCTGATTCAGGTTCAATTCAACAAAACCGTCGTCAAATAGACAGGGGAGGATTTCCGCAAAATCAAAATCCGCAACCAGATCGCGTTTCCCCAAATCCTCCATCCAGACAGCCATTTTCGTATCAAAGAATTCCTCAGCAGCCGTCGAGTCCAAGAGAACCATATGGTTACCCGACAATCAGACATCCATCTCCGGCAGTAAATCCTCCAAAGCCACAGGGCAGACCGTCTGTGAAGAAGCCTCCCGTAAAGATTCCTGTGATTCCGGACGGACAGGATCTGAAGAAATCAGGGACACCAGCAATAAAAGGGAGCAGTATTTTGAATCTGATAGGGAAGGGTCTGGCAGGGAAAGCGGTAAAGGGTGGAGCGAAAGCTCTGGCCGAAAGCGGAGATGCCTCCCGGCTTCTGAGAGCTCATTAGTCCATTTGTCAGACGGTGAGGGTATTGAATTAGATTGTTATTTTTATGCCGGCGCCAAATGTAATGATATCGGAGTCGAATTCCTCGACATCATTCCAATTATTGAACTCGTAGTTGGCGTTGATATCGAGATGCAGATGTTCAACAAGAATCGGAAATTCCAGGCCAAGTCTCAGGAGGTAAAACGAATCAGTCCAATTGTCTGATTTATGGAGGTCATGAGTCAAATTTTCCCATTCCACGCTATTCCACCCCACACCGATCCCGATATAGAGGGATCGACCCAGAACAGCCAGAATTCTTGGAGAAAAAACCGAATCTGCATCCAAATAGCCGTCCGGGTAAAGTTGAGCTTCTGCTAACAGGCCGAACCGGGGATTGAATTTATACCGGTATCCGAAATTATACCCCAGACCCTCTTCGTGAAAGGAATCTCCCAGGTCATCTTCAAGCTCAGCCGATATTTGATCGATCGTATAGAAGTAATGAACACCCAAACTGAAAGTATGGTCACCTGCTAATGCCGGATGGGGGACCAGTAGTAACACAGTGAGGACAGCGGTCAAAGTATATTTCATAATCACCTCCCAAATCTGAGGATATTGATTTGTCACCGTATTTTCAATGCGGTCGCTGCAAATAGCGCCAACAGAGCGGCAACGATCCAGAGGCGGATAACGACTTTTGTTTCTGCAAGACCTCGATATTGGAGAGAATGGTGAAGCGGTGCTCTGAAGAAAAAACGTTTGCCTCTCGGAACATAGATGTATTTTGTTAAAAAAACTGTTGCTGCTTCGGCAACAAAAACACCGCCCGCGATGACGAATAGAAATTCCTGTTTGATCAGGATGGCTATGGTACCGAGTAGACCACCCAACGCAAGAGAACCGGTATCACCCATGAATATCTGGGCCGGATATGCATTGTACCATAGGAAGCCGATACCGGATCCGATCATCGCGGCACAGAATATCAGGATTTCTCCGCTTCCGGGCATATAATCGAAGAGCAGATATTGGGCCAGTACCGTATTGCCGATGACGTAAGAAAAAGCGCCGAAGACGCCTGCTACGAAGAAGGATGGTACGATGGCAAGGCCATCAAGACCATCGGCGAGATTGACTGAATTGGAGATGGCGACGACAACGAATATAATAAAAAGACCATATGCATAATCCATATCCGCTATTGGGTTTTTAAAGAAGGGAACAAACAGTTTAGTCGCGATATTCATCGGGACGGGCGAGAGGTCCGGATGGAGATAAATCAGGCTGAGTAAAATTCCGAAACCAACCTGACTGAGTATTTTTTTCTTTTCGCTGAGACCCGCTTTGGATTTATGTTTAAGTTTTAAGTAATCGTCGAGGGCGCCGATGCATCCGAACCAGATTGCGGCGGACAGAAGCAGTTGGATGAAGCGATTGCTGAGATCACACCACAGAAGAGTGGAGGAGATGATGGTTGCGAGTATGAGAATTCCACCCATAGTGGGTGTTCCTGATTTTGACTGAACATTAACCAAGCCGAATCCCCATGCGAGATCTGTGGATCCGCATTTTTTTAGCCATCGGATCAGTGGGGGGCCGAAGAACAGCGCCATGATGAAAGCTGTCAATGCGGCGAGAATAGCCCGGAATGTAATATAACTGAATAATCGAAGCCAGGAGAGGGAATCGAAATTAGCATTCAGCCAGGTTGTCAGGCTATAAAGCATGGTAGGTTATCCCGTCTTCGGGTACGGATGGAGTGTTATCCGAGCCGGTAAGCTGTTTAAATGTGCGACGAATCGGGAATGTCGGGATAAACTCCGTGCAGGTTAAATCCATTCCCATCAGGAGCGATTTGATCCGGTCGCCGGGGTAGCGAAGCCTTCGAGCGGCACGCACGAATGCATCCAGTGCCGCTTCCCTCACTTTCCAGATATCCTCCGATAGAGGAATTTCGAGAGCATGCATCAATTCGGGATTATCCAGTACAGAACCCAGCGCTCTCAGCAATGCGGCACGAACCTCGAAATTCTTCTCTCGATAAATTCGTTTCGGCCAGAAAATCGGGTATCCAGGTATGCGATCGATCGGTTTCCTGTAAATTTTTGCAATCAGACTGGCTGTCATGGAAGCATCCGCAACGCCGTGAAGCGATAACCCAAGGGCACACTCCGTCCTGACTTCCCAGTAGGGATCATCCAGACCAACAAAAAAGGCCCGTATAACCGTATCCTCAACTGAGTCGAATGTATAAAGTGATATTGCACTGTTCCGTCGTACAAATCCGGCTTGTGAACCGTCTGTTAAAAAATTGGTTAAAACTTCCGTGAATTCCGATTTTTTTCCCTCACCGATCAATTTGACTGCTACATTCCGAATTTGCCAGTTATCATGCTTCAGCATTTCGCGAATCCAATCATCGGTATCGGAGAGCCATTCACCGTTTTTCGCATCTGTCAGCCGTTTTTCAGCAGCTTTCAGACGAGCCTTACCATCCAAATTTTTCTTGATGATACTCAGAAAAACCATTGCCCGGTCACAATCTCCATCAGTATCTCGATTCATGTGCCCAAAACACTCAGCTGGAATAAGAATGCCCCATGAATTACTCCGATGCAATTAAAAAAGGAATCAGGGAAGTCGAAGCGATCGCAGCAGATCATTGACCGGACTCGACCATCTCGGGTCCCGGACAGGCAACACGGCAGATCCTCCTTCTCCTCTCTCAAGCCGTTGACACATCCCGATCAGGTAATCAAGATCCCCGAGCAGAGTCCGCACGAACGGATACACCTCTATCCATAGATCCTGCAAATGATCAAGGTTGGCATCAGCGCGTAATCTGTTGCGTACTGCTTCCAGGTCCGGGCGTGGTGATACACAACGAATAGGATCCCGATAGAAATTCAGCACATTTTCAAGCCGACCGTGCCATTCAGCGGAGATATCGAAAGGAGTATAAAAGTACCCGAACAGGTCTTGCAGAACAACGAGCGATTCAGAATCGGAAGTAAGATCAATAATTGCTTTTCGGAAAGCCTGGACGGGATCGTAGGCAAGCGGATCGCGGTACCACTCACCCAGAGTTCTGATTACCATCCGGGAGGCTGTAAAAATCTCTGACGGATTGACCATCAAACCAGATATGCAATTCGTGAGGGAGGCAGCACGTCCGGTTAATGGTCCCGGAAAAAATGTTCCTCCCGGTGCATAATCGTCAGCCGGAAAATTATCCCATATTACGGGATTCCGGTCGATGACTTGTCTGACCCATTCAAGATGCGCCGGTTCGATTGTTTTAGAGATAATGGTTTCCCCTGTCCAGAAAATCCGGCACTCTGATGGTAATCCCGAAATCAGTTTTTTCAGATAAATGATGGCATCCGCCCAATTTTTGAGATGCCATCCGCTATATGCCGTGGGGCAGAAAAACCAGGTCACAGAGCGAGTCAGAGGTACATCCAGCATTAAACGATTCAAAATTTCCGTGTGTTCTTCCGCATCGGCCCGATCATAAGGAATATCATCCATCAGAAGCGCCAATCCATCCGGTTCTGCGGACGCCAGGTCCGAGAAACGCTGGCATAGCAGTTCCCGATCTTCCAGAGAAGATGAAAGACCTGGAGACAACGAGAGGATTACCTGTATTGATTTATCTCGGCCTTCTCGACAGATCGATCGAAACTCTTCAAGCACGTTGTCAGGATAAGGTTCACGCCAGTTCAGACGGTGATGCAAATCGAACTTGGGGGCTATCATATACGTGTTGAGCCCAGCATTGGCCAGATCGTTGATCATTGCAAGACGCTGCCGAAAGGACCAACAGCGACCGTAAAAACCTTCTATAACTCCACAATGAAACCGTGATCCCACCATCATCGTCTCCGCCTGTTGTCATATCATGTTGGGTATATCGACAAAGTTAACCGATAACCCGAAACGATCAGCCAGATATGCCGTTAGAGCCATTGGACCGAAACGCTCGGAATTGTAATGACCGGTCCGGACCAGACAGAGCCCCAGTTCTTCCGCGATTCGTACAGAGGGTTCCGACACGTCTCCGGTAATCAACGCATCGGCACCCGCAGCCCGGGCCTTTTCCGCCAGATGCGATGCATCACCTGAAACCACTGCCACAACACTGATCGGTTCGTCCGTCTCACCAAAGATGGAGCAAGCGTCCGGAAGAAGGTTGTCCATCCGCGCTTTCAAATCGTAGGGTTTAACTGGTTTTGGGAGGTGAGACAGGAATCCGACATCGAAACGGTCGTGAACAGGGAACCCCAATTTCAAAAGAATTTGGGCATTGTTTCCGATCTCTGAATGAGCGTCGAGAGGTAAATGATAGGCTGCTAGCGTGATATCGTGTGCCAGTAAAATTTTCAACCGTGCCCGCATCAGACCGGTTATGGCAACCGGACTCGAAAAACTTTTCCAGAATAATCCATGATGGACGATGATCAATTGTGCGTGATCCTCTACCGCTGCTTCAAACAAAGCTCCTGAAGCTGATACGCCCGTGATGATCCTGCTGACTTTCTCCGATCCCTCCACCTGAATGCCGTTGACGCAGTAGTCATCGAATTCCGAGATCCCGAGATATTCGGAAATGGATTGAATAAGGGTTGTGCGCTGAATCATAGAGATGCCTCCCCAGGTTCAAGAAATACATTATCAATCAATCGCACTGAATCCAGAAAAACAGCCGTTGCAAGCAGTGCGGGTCGATCCAGATATACGAGTGATTTCAGGGTTGATCGGTCCCGGCAGTCAAGATATTGAACGCTGATTTTATCGTATTGTTCCAGCGCCGATCGTGCACCCAACAGTATCTTGCCTACATCCCGTTCGCCATTTCGGACCATGTCCTGTGCTTCCTTCAGAGCGTGATAAACAACAGGCGCTATTTTTCTTGCCGTTGGTGACAGCCTTATATTGCGACTACTCATGGCCAGTCCGTCAGGTTCCCGGACAGTCGGACAGATGACGACCCGGATGGGAAAATCCAAATCTTCCACCATTTTTTTGATCACCAGGACCTGCTGAGCGTCTTTTTGCCCGAAATAGGCGTTGTCTGGTTGGACGATGTTAAACAGTTTAGTAACAATCGTTGTTACTCCGTGGAAATGACCCGGCCGATGGCGTCCGCATAATGATTCAGTCAGTACTGATACAGAGACGGTTGTGAGAGGTTCCGGCGGATACATCACATCGACTGCGGGCGTAAAAATGTAATCGACATTTTCGTTTGAACAGATCGCAAAATCGCGGTCTTCATCACGGGGATAACTCTCAAAATCCTCACCGGGACCAAACTGAGTGGGATTCACGAACAGGCTGACAACAACACACTCGTTCTCCGTTCGCGCCGCTTTCATCAATGACCGGTGACCATCATGTAGAAATCCCATCGTAGGAACGAATCCGACTCGTCCGGATGGCCGGCTGTTCCTGAATGAATGCAGTCGGTTTCTCAAGTCGATTTTATCACGCACAATGATCATCCCCGGTCATCTCCGTAAATGTGCTCGGAACCGGGATACTGGCGGTTACGTACCTGTTCGCAGTAATGCAGCACTGCGTCGCCCAGTATGTCAGCTCCATTGCAAAAATGTTTGACGAATTTGGGCTTGAATTCGGGATTAAGGCCGAGAACATCGTGGAGCACAAGAACCTGCCCGTTAACATCCCGGCCTGCTCCTATTCCGATTGTCGGAATCGAGATCGCTTCAGTCACCAAACGGGCGGTATCCGGTGGCACGCATTCAATCACAATGCTGAATACACCAGCATTTTCAAGCTGTGCAGCTGCATCAATCATGGCAGCCTGGTCATCCCTGTTTCGGCCCTGAACTTTATAACCGCCGAATCGATGAATGGATTGTGGCGTTAATCCGATATGGCCCATCACAGGGATGCCGTTATCTGTTAGCTGCCGGATCAGGCCAAGTCGATGTGATCCCTCCAGCTTTACGGCGTGAGCCCCGGCCCGCATTATTGCGACAGCATCCTTCCTGGCCGTTGCTCCACCGATTTGAGCGGAACCGAAAGGCATATCCCCTACTATCAAACATCGGCCGGACCCCCTGGCCACCGCCCGTATATGGTGAACCATATCGTCGATGGTTACGGCCAGAGTATCGGCATAACCCAATACAGCGGTGCCGACACTGTCACCAACCAGAATGATATCCACACCAGCCTGGTCGACGATCCGTGCGAAAGGGGCATCATAGGCAGTGATCATCACTATCGGGATTGCTCTATCATGGTTGAGAATGGCTGGAACCGTGACACGCTTCATGGCTTATCTCCTGAATTTCCCGGAATTGGCCTGACGATTAGCGAATCCGTCAAGCAATCGAGATGTTTTTTCATGGTATAACCGGTTAACGGATGCAATTCATTTGGAGCAATCGTGCACATGGGAGCCAGAACAAATCGTCGCATATGAAGCCATGGATGAGGAATGGTCAGTTGCTTTGAAATCCGGATCCGATTGCGCCAAAGCAAAATATCCAGATCCAGAATCCGAGGACCCCATGTCACGTCGCGAACTCGTCCCGCCAGTTGTTCAAGAATCTGGCAGGCTTTCAGAAATTCCATCGGCTCCATTCGTGTTCGAAGCAGTACAATTCCATTTACAAACCAGTCCTGGGTCACGCCACCAAATGGTTCGGTCTGGAACCATGGCGACATCGCCATGAGTTGCGTTTCACCGAATTGCTGAAGATGATCCACCGCTTTCCGGCATTGCATCAACGGATCGTTCATGTTTGAACCGATACCCACAAAAACATCATTCATTTGAGTCCCTCGTCCAAGCGACTGTATCACTTCAGAGAAAGATTGGCCAGATTGAATCGTGGGATTGGATATGGTACTGATGGTCGGCAGGAATTGAATTCCATCAATATCACCAACTTTCAGTGAGGATCGATTATGGAAGTAAAAGTTGCAGTAATAGGAGGCAGTGGCCTATATGAGATTCCCGGAATGACCCTGCTGGACACCATCTGGAGAGATACACCGTTTGGGAAACCATCAGATGCAGTCACGATACTCGATTTGAACGGAATTCCAGTTGCATTTCTACCGCGACATGGGCGAGGTCATCGGGTCAATCCGACGTATGTCAATTCCAGAGCGAATCTATATCTGCTGAAAACGTTAGGTGTAAAATTCGTGATTTCAATCAGCGCGGTCGGCAGTTTGAAAGAGACCATCGCACCTCGTGATTTCTTGATCCCCGACCAGATTATCGATCGGACGAAAAGCCGGGCGAACAGTTTCTTCGACCCTTATGCAGTCCACGTCCTTTTTGCTGAGCCGTTCTGTAGCGGACTTTCGGATATTCTGGCGGAAACGGGGCGGGAAATAGGTGTTACAGTCCATCAGGGTGGTACATATGTTTGCATGGAAGGTCCGTTGTTCTCCACTCGTGCAGAAAGTGAAATGCACCGTTCTTGGGGTGCATCGGTGATTGGAATGACCGCATTGCCCGAGGCCAAGCTGGCCCGTGAAGCCGAGATGTGCTATGCGACTGTGGCTCTGGTAACGGATTATGATGTCTGGAAACAGGACGACGTCGTCGATATCGATCAGATTTTGACCAACATTCGTGAAAACACGGATCACGTCAAGGAATTGGTACGGAGAACCGTACCGAAATTAAACCTGGACCTCGATTGTGAGTGTCATTCAGCATTGAAAGGGGCGCTGATAACCGATCCGTCCTTGATTCCGGAGGAAACCCGTCAGGTGTGGGGTCCCCTGATGGGGAAATACCTGTAAACGAGTAGGGCCCATGATGGGACGAAACTCGCCGTTATTGAGCGATTTCAGGTCCCATCGTACCTCCTCCGGTCGGAGGTTGTGGGAGCTTGATTTCTCCGAATTTACTCTCATAATTCCGAAGGTTATGCGACAGGGCCATCAGAAGTTGCTTGGCTGTGCGAGGATTCATCACAATCCGGCTCCCTATCCGGATGAATTCACTGGCCGGCAGAATCATACCGAAATCGATGATTAACTCGGTTTCAGAACTCAGTACTGTAGCAATGTTGGAGTAGATTCCTCCTTCGTCTTTCGGATCAATCTTCATTTTCAATTGGCGGGGTTGAGGTTGATTTCGTGTGCTCATCATTGTCTCCTTTATTTTGAGTTGTAGTACATCACTGACTGCTCGATTTTAGCCGTGCCGCCAGTTTGGCCCGATATAGTTCCCGATAGAGAGATAGTCTGGACCATCCGGCAGGAAGATATACCAATTGGCTGGGGCGGATATACTCATCCCAGGAACGAATCAAAAACCGCCCGCCGGACTGAGCGGTTTGAAATAACTGGCTGCCCGGCAATGGTGCCGCGGGCTCGAAGCGGATTTTGCAGTTCCGAAGACTCAATGCGTATCTGACTGTGTCACGGAAGTCCTGCAGGCTTTCCGTCGGTACACCCATTGAGAATACGGCTTCAGGAAAAATCCCGGTGGATTTAAGATTCGAGATCAGATCACGGGCATGATCCAGATTTTCATTGGTACCGAGCACTTTTTGAAGTCTCGGAATGCCTGTTCCCAAACCGAAAATTATCCGAGTACAGCCTGCCGCGGCCATCTCCCGGCACAACTCGATTGAAACCTGACTGATCCGGGCAGTGCAACTGAATGTTACCGGGAGCGATCCGATTTCGCTGCAAATCTCCCGGACATGCTCGGCGTCCATCGTAAAATTCTCATCGAAGAACTCAATGTGTTGTATCGCGTGATCCTTGTAAAGCGCTCGAATAGTATGGCCGACCCGTTTTGCTGAATGGGAGCGGATTGGCACACCGGCACGGAATTTAAGTGGGCAGTGGCTGCAGTGGAAGGGGCATCCTCTGTGAGTCAGCAGATGACCGACCGGAACCGATCCGTTACCATAAAACAGACGATAAGGGACATCCGGGAGATCGTCGAGGTTCTCGAATAAGCATTTACCTTGATTGAATATCAATCCGCCTTCCGGATTGCGATGGACAAGACCGGGGGTTCCGAACGGGTCGAGCGCCAGTTGTTCGAGCAGTAGTTTGAACTGCATTTCACCCTCGCCAGTAATCACTGCATCCACAGCGGGTTCAGACAAGGCATGATTGGGATTATTGGACGCCTCAACTCCTCCGAAAACTATAAAACAATTAGGCGCAACACTCCGGATTGTACGGGCAAACCCGTGACACAGGGTCATTGTATTGATGAAAGTCTGAAATCCTGCGCAATCGGGTTGCCATTCGCGTAGTGTCCGCTCAAGCGTTTGCTGCAAGTTCTGCCCCCAAAGCACTCGTATATCTGCATCGGCAGCATTCGCTACGGATGCAATACAAGCCAGACCCAGGGGAAGAACAGGGAACGGGGGTTGAAGAGAGCCACGGGGTATGGGATCAAGCAGTAAAATACGCGGACGCGTCACAATAAATCGTCCAGGGAGTTGGGTGGTGAAATGCCAAGAGGCGCATCGATATGGAACCGACACCAGAGTTCCAGCAGAGCTAGATTCCATAATTTAAATGGATGACGTTCCTTTCCGCTCGAGAAATATGCCTCTTTTTCAGCAGCGACTGCGCTGGGATTCAGAATTCCCCTCCGTTTCACAACTTCCGGTGATAGAAGGTATTCGACAGCCGGCCGGAGTTCCCGTCGTGCCCAGAGATCCATCGGAACGATGAAACTCATCTTGCGTCGGGTCCGCGTCTCTGTCAAAAGGCAATCGTCGAGAGCCAGGAACATCAGGTGACGGAGTCTGCCGTCGGGTGCTTTGACATGACCGGGAATCGAATCCAGCAGATCAAGCACTCTTCGATCAACCAACGGGCTTCGCGCTTCAATACCGTGTGCCAGACACATCGAATCGATATCCCGCAGCTGCAGGTTGGACACTTCGTGCTGAAACAACAACGATTCCATTCGATTGATATCATCATCATACCGCTTATACTCGTCATAGAGGTCAACTATATGGGCGGCTGAAAACTCCCGATCCGGGTTCGGTCGATACTCCGGCATCAGCAAATGATCGAGAGCAGATCCCTCGAACAGGAATTTAAAATGCCTGTATTGCGCCGGGACCCCTCTTTTCAACAAATCGAGACGTCGAAGTCTCCGTCCGAACGATCCACCGGTACAACCGGTGACCGACAGCATAATTCTGCGAAGCCCGGAAGGGATCTTCTCCCATCGTCGGTGCATGACTTGTAAACGGGCTTGTTGTCTGAACCAGTGAGAACCGATAAACACTTCATCACCACCGGTGCCGGTCATTACTGTGTGGATGGTTTCGGGCAGGGTTCCGGCGACCAGATATGTATTGATCGCATCACCGGATGGTTGATCCAGACCTGCAATAATACCTGGCAGAGCGCGCCGGACGGTATCCGGCGATATCGTAAATTCATGATGCCGTGTTTGGTAATGGCTGGCGATCAGGCCGGCGTAATAGAATTCATTATAGTTCTCGTAACCTGTTCCGGAGCCTTCGTAACCGATTGTATACGTATTGATCGGTCGGATGCCTGCTTTTGATGCCAGCGCGACAACAGCGCCGGTATCGGTTCCGCCGCTGAGAAAGAAAGCGGTATTATCCGGGTCTTGGGGGATGGCATCGATCACGGCCGTCTCCAGTGCATGCCTCAGATCGGAAGCGATGTCAGTTTCAATACGCTTTTGAGTGTCCGTGATTGTGACCGGATATCTCAGTCGGGACAGATCGATTTGACCTTTCGTCCAGGTCAGGAGGAAACCGGGTCGCAGCATGAAAACGGAATCGTAAATGGTTACCGGGTCAGGTGGACAGATCATCGACAGGTACAGAGCAATGCCGTCCGGATTCAGACGCCGGGGATAACCGGGCAGACTGAGTATTGCACGTGGGGAAGATGCAAATATCAGGTTGTTACGAAACACGGAGTAATAAAGCGGTCGTGCGCCAGACACATCTCGCGCGATTCGGAGAGTTTCTGTGGCTTTTTCATACACAGCGGCAGTGAAAAGACCGGCGCAATCCAACCATGCGTCTGTTGATTCAGTCAGCAGATCTGCAGGATGGTGGTTGCGATCGGTATAGCCGTCAATGACGACAGCGCCTGCATCCGTCGACAATGTTGTTTTTTCCGGGTTCGATAGCGATGTACCGACTCCGATGAAGGCGTTTTCAAAGCGATAAACAATTGGAGTTGCAGCGCTTCTGTTCCACATGGCCGAACTCATCCGTTGAATATCGTTGTCGGAATAGGCTCCGACTATGCCAAAAATCGCACCCAACTCAATCTCCTGTCATCGCAAGCATTGCTACTCAAACCGGTCATATACAACAATTCCCGTCTCGGAATTGCAAGTACGGTCTGCATTTTTTCCGGACGGGAACCTGTTGAAAGATTAATCCTGAGCGCGAATGATCATCTTCGAAACGCCGATAGTGATCTCATCGTTGGGCCGCAGGGCTGCACGTGATACCCGGATACCGTTGACAGATGATCCATTTGAGCTGTCCAGGTCGACCAGGAAATATTTATTGCCTTCCAGCACAATCTGGGCATGGTGCCGTGAGACGCTGGTATCTGTGGCAAGCTGAATATCATTGTTGGGTCCCCTACCCATCGTAATACGTTCTTTATCGATCGTATAGGATTCGCCGGTGAAATCGCCATCCACGACATCCAGGACCGGAATACTGTTCCAGATGTAATCTTCCTCGTTCTCGGGTTGAACTTCTATCGGCTCCGCCACCTCACCCTCCGCAGGGAAGAGTGTTTCGTTAACGGTGTCTTTCATCAGGTGGTCGGATCTCTCGCCGGATGTTTCATAGGCGGACAAATCGATCTCATCCTGTTCCGGTTGAAAATCGTGTTCATGAGTACTCTCGACCAGCTCTTCTTCAAGTTCCTCAAGTTGTTCGTCTTCAAGATAGATTTCTTTTTCCGGTTGCCCGTCAGAAAGAAAATCTTCCTCTTCTACAGGTTCAACAGGAGCCTCTTCAGGAGGTTCTTCCAAGACTTCCTCGGCCATCACAGGTTCCTCTTCGATCGGCTCCCCCGTTATAAACGCCATGTGTTGCTTGAAACCGGCAATGGAGTGCTGGATTTCCGAGATATGCGATTTGGCGTTTTCGATAGCGGAGATCAGGGTGTTCTGCTGTGGAGTGAATTCGTCTTCACCAAATTCACCGGCAAAAAACCGTAACTGGAATTCCTCCAATTCCTCCTGGTTGTCCTCGACGATAGTCTGCTCCTTCTGAATCTGTTCTTCCAGAGACAGGATCTCGTATTCTATCTTTTCCTTAAAAGGTTCGAGTTTTCCATACAATTCCTGCAGATTTTTTTCGTAGTCGGATTTGACCTTCTCGTAAATTTTCTGGCGCACTTTTTCCCGGTTTTCTTCGACCAGTTCCAGCCGTTTTTTCAACGACTCGATTTGTTCCTGAAGATCAGATACTTCAGACAGAAACTCAGGTTGTTCGGCTTTTTTCTTGCTCATCCTTCGCTCCTTCTTCAAAAAGGTCCAGACATTCCGCTTTTCCCTCCACCCATTGTAAGCATATCGGACGCTGTATTGTCAAGCCGCGAGAGGGAAACTTCCGACCGGATACTGCAAAGGATATCCAGAGGTTGTAAAAGCTGTTCAAATTCAAAAACCGGAGATTGAAAGCCAAAACAGCCGGATTTTCAGACATAGGGTAAAGGATAAAAATCCTTTTAACCGTTTGCCGGCTTAAGGAATGATCACTATATCCTGGCAATTCGCAGAAATTCGGCGGCTTCTTCCGGAGGTGTCGGATTAATATAGAAGCCGGTACCCCATTCGAAACCTGCGATCCATGTGGACCGCGGCATGATTTCGATATGCCAGTGATAGGCTTCGGGGTGCTTGTAATCAAAGGGCGAGTTATGGATGAGTATATTGTATGGCGGATTTTCGAGAACGACATTCAATCGCTTGAGGACGGACAGAAGGATCTGAGCGAGATGGAGCATCTCACCGTTCCGTGTCTGCTCAAAGAATGCCTGGTGAGTTCTCGGCAGTATCCAGGTCTCAAACGGGCATCGCGGAGCATATGGGGAGATGGCCAGGAAACTGTCGTTTTGTTCGATCACCCGCGTGCGATCATCCATCTCCTGGTTGATTACATCGCAGAAAACACATCGATCCTTGTAGCTGTAGTAGGCTTGCGCACCACTCAATTCTTCGCTGACACGTTTGGGGATAATCGGCGTGGCGATCAGTTGCGAATGGGGGTGGCTGAGACTTGCTCCTGCAGCGATTCCATGATTTTTAAAGATCATAACATACCGGAATCGATGATCGTTCTGAAGATCAAGAATTCTACTTCTGTAGGCCATCAGTATTTCACAGACATGGTGATCCGGCAGATCGGATAATGTCAGGAAATGCTCCGGTGTCTCAACGATGACTTCGTGAGCTCCGACACCATTCATTTTGTCATAGATTCCATCAGCTCTCTGACGCAGATGCCCTTCGATCTGGAGTGCCGGGAACTTGTTTGGAATGACTCGCAATGTCCAACCGGGAGCGTTCGCTGCTGTATTGGGTTGTCGCAGTGCATAAATTTCAGGCGTTGTCAGGTGTTCGCGCCCGGGACAAAACGGGCAAAGCGCTTCTGACCTGGGGAGCGTTGCGGAATGGAAGTCGTTGGGGCGAAGCCCCCTTTCAGTCGAAATTATCACCCAGCGACCGATGACGGGATCGCGACGAAACTCCAGCATGAAACCTCCATTTCCAATCAGAATCCGTATGTGCCTTGTCCGGTATTATCTTGAGGTCTCGTGCGCTCATCGCTCCTCTCCCGGTTCCATCGCATCATCTCTTCGCGGTATTTCTCTATGCTCTCATATACTGGAGTGGACAATACGACCGGTGTGGGAGTTGGGATCGGTACATCGGGTGCGTAATATTGCTGTGGAGGAGCACCGAAACCGTATGGGATTGTGGGTGTCGGAGAAATACGGAGCTCATCGATTTTTTCCCGGACTTCAACGATGGTCAGTACCAGCAGAAACACGATAACCAGCATCAGCGGAAGAGTGTATATAAGGAACCGTCCGGTTGTCTGGGTTTTCCACTCCCTAAGGATAAACTCGACATCCTGTTGTGTGTAAAAACGGCGACCGTCTTCTCCAACGCGGCCTTTGGGCAACTGCCCTTCTGCAACCAATTGAGTAAACTTGCCTGGGGAGAGTTTCAGAAGCTTGGCCACCTGCTGGGGTGACAATCGGTTTTTATTGGGCGTCTGGTTCAACAGATTCCTCCATCTGATGACATGTCCATCGTGAAGGAATTATACCGTGTCCGCCGTTGCGTATCAAATCAATTATAAACAGCATTGTCCCATTCGAGAATTTTCAGCGTGTTATCGGGGATCGGCAGCAACGGTGGCGCATTGATTCTGATTGACGGATCGTACCGGTAGTTGGTTGTGTTTCCATTACGTTCGCCTGCGCCGGTAGCTTGATAAAAGCCGCGAGCGGAGAAATGAGCGGGTCCACCGCTTGTCTTGTCGATGAACGCACCGATTACCATAAGATACCATAGTTCATCTGTGGTTTTTATCTGGTTCTCATTCCAATCACCCAATTCAATTCTCGGCAGCTCGCCAATGGCAGACAGATTTCCATCTGTCAACCTGCCATCTCTGTTAAGATCCCAACTGAACGCCGATGTCATCGCAGTATATCCCCAGTTGTAATAACCTCCCGGATTCCATGTAATTCTGGCAAATTTGTGGGAATGATCGGAATCGATGCCGGAGGGTAATCCGGACGGGGAACTGTAGTCGGTATCTTCCATAATCAAGGATCCATTGAATGCCATGAGGCTCGCTTGAACTGTCATAATCCGAGGACAGTTTTGACTGAGTATCACATCGCCCTTATATGTATCATAGTCTTCATAGAACGGAACCAGAGCAAGATGCACCGGCATACCTTCATTCGAAGACATGGCGCCTTCCGGTGAAGATGGGTCAAGTTCATCCGTTCCGGTCAGGATTTCCCGTTCGAGATAGATATCACCACGGGCGAGTATCGTCAGGGAGCGGCCATGAAGTTTACCCCAGACGTGAACATCCCCGTTGACAATTATTAAACCGTTGAAATTAGTCGATAAAATCGATGTGGGTGGCGCTAAGACGCCAGGCACCCATCCGTCACGGTAATTATAATTATCGGTGTTCAAAATGTTCCCAGTCGGCGCTCGGTAAATCGGGGCGGGATCAGAGAAGTCGAATCCGTAAAATTCTCCGGTCACCTGCGTATTGACATATCCGTAGTTTCCCAGGAAAAGGTCATATTGTGCAGTGGAGAACGGTGTGCCGATCTCCCAGGCACGGGCGGCATTTGATATGTAATAAGCCTGAATGCTTGAGGAGGATGGAAACTCGATCAAGGCAACATTTTCATAGATTTCTCCACCCTGGGGGAACTGGGCGGATGAAGGGTTGACAACCAGGTTGCTTGTCAGGACATCATCGTAAAAATATACACTACTCGCACCCGGTAGCTCAATACGTTCCTGGCAATAGATTTTCCCGCCGAACATGGCTCCCCGGGTCAAATTAATTCGAGATCCTGCAAACCGCGCGTAGTCCAGAAAGCTGGCCGGACTGGCCATAACAGAGCGGGTTTCACTCGCTGACTCCACGTTACCCGTGGATGAAATCGTGTAGAGTTCGTTTACCTTCAGTCGGGCTTTATGCCCAAGATTCATCATCTCAGGTGTCATGTCGTACAGAATATGGTTCTGATCGACCGGCAATGTCATCATCGGCTGATATGCGGATCCGCCACCGCAATCCGGATACTGCGGGAACCAGCAACCTGACGGCATCCCTTCACAACGCATCCGCATCCCCAGATCAATGTCACCCGGGACACCGCGGGTGACTGAAATATTCGCCCCAGCGGTGAAGCCGCTTGGGAAAGACACTTCCATGATGATCGAATTTGACGTTGTTTGAGCATCGGTTATGGATTCAAGCGGATGATCTAGATCCCGTCGCCACAGTCTGCACATTCCTGCGTCGTTTGAGAAATCCAAAAAGGCGTAATTTTTATCGCCGTTTACCCAATTGCCGATGACGATCGGGGGTTGATCAAATCCGGACACGGAGTAGTACAATGTCACCGTCATATCGGGTTGATCGAGAACGCTGCAATTCTCGATCATCAATATATATGACGCAAATGATTTATCCGGCTCAGGCGTAAAAAATATCGCCATATTACCGATCGCATCGCTGGGTATATGCAAGGTATTGTGATTGGCGTAGACTCCAGTACCATGAAGATTTGGATAGATCACGAGGCTGTTTCCCCAGGCGTCACGAACATTGATATCATTGATTAAACAATTTGGCTCGATCGGAGTCCGATTGATCTCCAGCGTAACCGGTTCGCCCAGAAACGGATTGATGATATTGGTCAAACCGAGCTGGTAGCGGAGTGTTCCCGGATTCTGGGCAAAAATGGATGCGTCATCAAGATACGACAGGGAGTACGCATTTACGACTTCGATTCCCTGCCGGATCTGAACCTGCAGTGTTTTTCCAGGCAGGAGACGGTTCAAACGAGCCGGGACGCCAAGCACGAACTGAGTCGGATCGGATGGATCAAATCCAGGTGTACGGACCAAATCAAAATCAAAATCCACAATTTCCGCAAATGCGGCATCGATACGCAGGCTATAATTACCAACCCCCTGTTTTCCATTGGTGATCCGCTCGCCCAGCGAGTTGGTCTCATATTGCCCGATATCCTTCGACATCGGTAGCATGACGGGAAAATCATCCCGGCCGACTTTATTATCAGAGGGATTCTGTCCATATGTGTTCAGCATCATATCCCGCCGCGCCAGAAGTGCTTTTCCATGCTCAAGGCCGGCGTCAGCGACATACGATGCGGCGACTGTTGTATACTCCGAATCGGCAAACAGCGACTGCTTGGTTGCATACAGATACATCGCGGTACTCATTGTCGTCAGCAACATGATGAACAGAAGCGTCAAAACAAGAGCGCTACCGGTTTCTGATCGTAACTTCATATCACCCTCCAACCCGTCCGGGGTTCTATTGTCGGCTCATGCCCGAGCCTGAATAACACATAACTCTTAAAGCAAAAGTTGTACCATCGTCAGAATCGGAGATAGCCGCAACATTCTATCGTGGAAACCCTGTTTTGCAATCGCGGTCCATGCTGTGGTTCTCGAGATAGGGTTACAAAAAGTATCAATCTAAGGCGCAGATGTCATAGGGGACTTCTCAGGCGCCGGTGTCGGATTCGGTATTGATACCTGAATCGTGTCGGGATCCACCAGAACCGAGACGATTTTTTCAAGATTCGACACCAGAACAGGCTTGAGATCATGATCACCCGGCCCCAGACCTGTGCAATCTGCAACAAGTTGTATTTCCGTCGGTTTTAAGCGATTCAATGTTGCAGCCGGTCCGGTGATAGTCAGCGTGACCACGAGAGGTGTCACAACCATGCCGGAGTCTTTGACATCCGGTACCACGGTGATCTCAAACTCCGGAAACGATCGCTCGGTTATCCGTTCGAGGATTTCGATTCGAGTGGACACTTTTGTCGGGCGCACGACTGTCACAAGCGGACTGCCGGGTTTCAGGGAAACCCTCTCATTGAAAGATAATGTCTGGTCGCTGATATCAATCGGCTCCGACAAAACAGTTGTCATGCTCTCCAGAACCTTGCTGGGACCCCGCAACAACGCTTCAGGTGGTGTTACACGCCATTGACCCAACTGGAAATCCGGATTGGGTGCACCACGAAGCAAGGGCTGGATCTGGACCGTTTTTGTGATAACTGCATCGAGAGTCAGCCGTATCGACGTCGGGGTGATCTGAAGAATGGACATCTGATTGGAATAAGGAATCACAACATTTGAATGCGTGATCTCCATCACCGTTTCACCTTCCGCTGCGTCCGGCGGCAGGCGCAACACAACCGAACAGTCCTCCGGCTTCAACGTGGGAATCAGGCTTTTCGGCCCTCTCAGTCTCAGGTTCACAGTCCCGATCCCTTTGTCGGTGAGCACCATATCTTCCGGAATATCCCGGATCTGATACGGTATATCCCGTAAAATGCGGTCGGCTGTGCCCTGGCCTGTAATAGTGATCCACAGAATCAATGCAAGAAGGACAGAACCCAATTTGAGTCCGATATTATTGGTTGCTGCAAACAGCAGTTTTCTTCCCAAACGGTTCATGATCTGTCGCCAGGTCATCGTGATTCCTTCTCCGTGGGGTGGCGATTATCGGAGACCAGCGGCAATAGCCTTTTTTTAAGCAATTTGCCGTCAGATATCTTTTCAATGTTGCCATCCAGTGCAAGAGAGATCGTGCCGCGCTCTTCCGAAACGATGATCACTGCGGCATCCGCATCCTCGGTCAAACCAATCGCCGCCCGGTGCCGGGTTCCCATGGATCGAGCCAATAACGGATTCCGCGTCAGCGGCAGAAAGCACCCCGCACTCGCGATCCGATTATCGGATATGATGACAGCGCCATCATGGAGCGGTGATTTGGTATTGAATATCGACAGCAACAGGTCGCTACTTGGAATCGCATCCAATGGAATACCCATTTCGCGAAAATTGGCCAACCCCGTTTTTCTCTCCCATACAATCAGGGCCCCGATCCTCTGGCTGGCCATTGTCTCCGTCGCATGAATCACTGCATTCAGTGCCGGATGCGTTTCCGCTGACTGACGGGATCGCCAGGACCATTGACGACCCAGTTGGGCCAGTACCCGGCGCACTTCCGGTTGGAAAAGAACGATAATTAAAATGACCCAACTCTCCCAGAACTGCTGCAATAGTTGGTGAAGAGTCGCTACCTGATAGACTTCGGCTCCCTTGAAGACCAGGAACAGCACCGACAACCCCAGGAGTATCTGAAAAGCCAGCGTGCCTCGCATCAGCAGCAATGACCTGTAGATGATAAAGGCAACAATCACCACATCCAGAATATCCCAAATCCGGATATAATAACTGCCGAAATGGAACAAATACGCCGTCATATCTGCCTGTCTCCCAAAATATTGAGAAAAACCGTCAAAAACCGGCGTGTCTCCGCAACATCATGAACCCGGATCACGTCGGCGCCCCGGCAGACTCCTGCCGCGGCGGCGGCCAGTGATCCTTCCAGCCTTTGATTCACAGGAACCCCCAGCAACGCTCCGATCATGGATTTGCGCGATGCTCCCAATAGAAGCGCACAATCTTCAACTCGAATCCGGTCGAGGTAACGGATCAGTTGGAGGTTGTGTTCCAGAGTCTTTCCGAATCCGATCCCAGGATCCACCGCAATCCGGGAGGGATCAATTCCGTCATGAACCGCTTGTGTGACTCTCTGTTTCAGGCACTCTGAGACGTCCATCACAACATCGTCATATGCGGGTGCTGTCTGCATTATCGAGGGATCGCCCTGCATGTGCATGATGACTGTCCCCGCGCAGGTTTCTGCAATCAGTTTACGCATTGCAGGATCGGATAATCCACGGATGTCGTTAACGATGACTGCACCCTCATCCAACGCAGCTCTTGCAGTTCGAACATGGCGTGTATCGATCGAAATCGGCACATCCGACTGCTCCCGCAACCCGCGGATCACCGGCAATACTCTGTCCATCTCCTGATTGTCGTCGACCGGGTCGGCAAACGGACGGGAAGATTCTCCACCAACATCCAGAATATCAGCACCCGCTTCAACCATCCTCAGTCCCATCTCCACCGACTCCCGCGCGTCCAGTCGACCATCACCCGAAAAACTATCCGGTGTCACGTTCAGGATTCCCATTATCCTGACCGTTCGTTGCGCTTCCGGCTTTGTTTTATTCGCCGGACTGATCTGTTTCCACATCCATCGATTCATCCAGATCTTCCTGGGGTGTCTCAGACTTATTGGTCGCAAATCCGATGATTTCATCAATCTGTGCAGCATCCAGAACTTCGTAATCCAGCAAGGCTTCCGCCAATGCGTTCAGTCGATCGGCGTTTGTTTTCAGCAAATCCCTTGCAGTCTCGTAACATTCATTGACAGTGCGCTTGATTTCCGCATCGATTAACCGTGCGGTCTCTTCACTGTGCCCGGCTTGTGAAACAAACTCGCGACCAAGGAATACATGATCGCTTTCTTTCTCGTAGCTGACTGGCCCCAAAATCCGGCTCATCCCGAATACAGTCACCATCTTCTTGGCAATCTCCGTTGCTCGGGCGATGTCATTGGCCGCCCCTGTCGTGTACGAGTCAAGCATCACATCCTCGGCTGCGCGTCCACCCATCAGAATAACAATCTGGTTTCGAAGCTGCCTCTCGGAATGTGTGAACCGGTCCTCCTCCGGAAGGTGCATCGTCACACCCAATGCCCTTCCTCTTGGGATGATTGTCACTTTATGGACCGGATCTGATCCCGGTGTCAATCGGGCAACCAGTGCATGACCGGCCTCGTGAAAGGCTGTGTTGCGCTTCTCCTTCTCAGAGATAATCATGCTGCGGCGCTCAACACCCATCATCACCTTGTCCTTGGCCAATTCGAAATCGTTATTCTCAACGCAATCCTTGCGGGATCGTGCCGCCAGAAGGGCTGCTTCATTCACAAGGTTGGCAAGATCGGCTCCCGAAAATCCCGGTGTGCCTTTTGCCAGTGTTGCGATGTCGACGTTGTCGCATGTCTTGATATGCCGGAGATGCACTTTCAAAATGCCTTCCCGACCGCGGATATCCGGCCTGTCCACAACTACCTGGCGATCAAATCGCCCAGGTCGCAACAACGCCGGATCGAGAACGTCCGGACGATTGGTCGCGGCGATCAGAATGACACCCTCGTTGGATTCAAAACCATCCATTTCAACGAGAAGCTGATTCAGTGTCTGCTCGCGCTCGTCGTGTCCACCACCCAGTCCCGCCCCGCGGTGACGTCCGACGGCGTCGATTTCATCCATGAAGATCAGGCAGGGTGCATTCTTCTTTCCGGTCTCGAAGAGGTCCCTGACCCGTGATGCACCCACTCCAACAAACATTTCAACGAAATCCGACCCGCTGATAGAGAAAAACGGCACATCAGCTTCACCGGCAATCGCCCTGGCAAGCAACGTTTTTCCGGTACCTGGAGGCCCCACCAGGAGAACACCCTTAGGGATTTTTCCACCCAATCGACTGAATCGTTGAGGATCTTTCAGAAAATCAATGATTTCCTCTAATTCCTCTTTCGCCTCATCAATGCCTGCGACATCCTGAAACGTTATCTTTTTCCTGTCATCACTCATCAATTTGGCTCGACTCTTTCCGAATGTCAACGCCTGGCGGCCGCCACCCTGCATCTGGCGGATGAAAAAAATCCAGATGCCGATCAGCAGCAGAAAAGGGAGCCAGGAAATCAACACGGATTCAAGTATTCCGCCGGAATCATCCTTGACTGAAATTTTAACATTATGCTGCCGCAGAATATCGATCAAACCGTCATGAGGCGGAGCAATGACTGTAAATTTCAGGGTGTCGGTGTGTGATTCGAGGAACTTTCCTTCGATTTTTTTCCCGATCATTGTGACAGACTGGACATTTCCTGCCTGAACCTGGTCCAGAAACCGGCTGTACTCAATCTCAATCGTTCCCCCTGTTCCCGCCACAAACATCTGGTAAACGGCGAATAACAGCAGGATCAACAACGACCATACTATCAATGTTCGAAAGCGATTATTCAAATAAACCTCCACATGCTATACGATTCGGCGGTGATAATCGACTCCGCCTCTTTGTCTGCCTTATCTTATCGCCCATACGGGCCGGCAAGTCAACAGATACCGCTTCCCCCCGGACTCCTCCAGAAATACGGATGACGGCTTAAATGCTTCAGCGGTCCAGACAATCCTGCTCCCGGAATCCGCCACGACCGGCAAGAGCGCACGTAGCGGTGCCGGAACTTTATGAATTCGCCAGTATTCCGACAAGCGCGGTTGAGATCCGGCAGCCATCCGGTCATTCGATCGACGTAACCGGATCCGAACCGGAAGCGTATCCAGGATCACTCGAGTTTCCGAGTCATCCGGCTGTTCAAGTGGTACCGGCACTTCTTCACAGACAACGTTGTACGCGCCAATCTGACGCGCTGTAGCAAACGGTATTTCAGCGTCCTGGATCCGAGCCTCAGCGGGAATTCCTGGAATTATCAGCAGTCCGGCCGGTATCCGTCGCGCTTGTCCGCCGCCGGGTAACCGGCAGGCATGTGCTTTTCCACTCAGGCACAGTGCCAGTGCCCGGATATGAGAGAATTCCGCTCTGCCGCCGCTGACCTCAATCAACGCATCAAACAGCGCGGCGGCGCACCGCAGAACCAGTGAATCGGGTTTGGAAAGAAATGCGTCCGGATTCAGCATTGCCGGGATCAGTGATTTCCAGCCGGCGGCACCGAGAATGGTATGAGCCTGCATACTCAAAAGAGCATCCTCCTCCGCAAGAAGCTGGGATCCGCGCAATACTGCGCGGTCAACATCCGGATTGATCGTCCGTAAAACCGGAATAACCCGGGATCTGATCGAGTTTCTGGGCCGACGCATGTCGCGATTCGATTCGTCTTCGCGCCACCGGATGCCCGTCGATTCAGCATAGCTGATGATCTCTTCGCGCGTGATTCCCAGCATCGGACGTATGACACCATCGTTCCGGCGGATGCGGATGCCCAGGAATCCCCTGGGACCGGCTCCGACGGTTAAACGCATCAGAACGGTTTCAAGATGATCCGTCGCAGTGTGCGCTGTTGCAACTGCCGACGCTTCCACCTGTTTTCGGATATCCAGAAGGATGGCGTATCTTTCACGTCGCCAATATGCTTCGGACGACAGGCCGGATGGAGCTTGGCCCCGAGTGAGCTTCCTGCAGATGAATGGTATCTCGAGTGTATTTGCAGCTGCTTCAACAAATGCTGCATCATTTGCCGATCCCGGCCGGACGTTGTGATCCACATGTGCCACGACCAGTTGACTACGGGGATCGGGTGCCAGTGCATGCAAAACATTCAGCATGACCATCGAATCGCAACCGCCCGATACAGCCAGAACGAGTCGGGAACGGAAATCCCAGAGGCGATGATCTGCCAGTGTCTGAAGAACGAGGGCACGGAGAGACATTAATCATACTCCATGCAAAAATTTTGAATAATATGAGTTGTCGATCGACATAAAATAGGCCGGGAAAAATATGGCGGATCAGGGACTTGAACCCCGGACGCCACGGATATGAGCCGTGTGCTCTAACCAGCTGAGCTAATCCGCCGAAAATAAATAGCGGGGGCAGGATTTGAACCTGCGACCTTTGGGTTATGAGCCCAACGAGCTTCCTGGCTGCTCCACCCCGCGTCAACGGTGGCCAAATATAGACCTGTTTAAGAAGCCTGTCAAGAGGAATTATTCCCAGACGCCTTTGATCCCGGTTGGCGTGCCTGAGGATTCAGGCTGAACAAGGGAAGCGTCTGCTCCGGGTGTTCCGATGGAAGGCGTTGGAAAAAGAACCAACGTTTCACCCGGTAAGACTTTTCGAAGTTCCGCTCGAGCGAGTTCTTCCAGGTAATCTGCGGAACGGCGATATTCAATTTCTTTTTGAAGTCGTTCGTTTTCAGTTTGTAAGCGCTCTATATCCGCTTCGGTTTGCCGGATGCGTTGCCGGAGATCCCGATTGGCAAGCAGTCCGGCGGGTCCGAAGACAAGCTGAAGAATCAGGAGTCCGATAAAGATCCATGCAGCGATGAGACCGAAGAGGCTGAGTCGATTGCGCATGAATCTATAGACGCCGGAAGAGTTCATGGAGCCAGAGTAAACGTTCGATCACACCCGGTCAAGAAGAGTGTGGTTGACAGCGGCAGGTCGAGTAACTATGCTCAAATGTTGAGGAAAAAGGGCAGAGCTCATTCGAATCGGAAAGCGCTGATATGGATAATCAACCGAATATAGCGGAAGTCTTGTCCGGTTTTGATGCTACCCGGCCGATCGGACAGGGGGGGATGGCATCAATCTACCTGTATGAGAATCGTCTGACCGGAGAGCAAGTCGCAGTAAAAACGCTTCATTCTCACGTCGTTGACGACAGCAGTACATTGGAGCGATTTTATCACGAAGTGCAGGCCAGCATCCGTCTGGATCACCGAAATATCGTTAATGTGATGGGATATGGTGACTGGCAGGGGAAACCCGCCATCGTGATGGAGTATATTGATGGTGGAGATCTAAAGCACCTGATGAGTCAGGTGGAGCGGGTTCCGGCTGTTGTCGCCGCTTATATCATTCACCTCATTTTGAAAGGGCTGGATTATTCGCACCGGTTGGGCATAATTCACCGCGATATAAAACCCTCCAACATCCTGATTGATAAAAACGGTCAGGTCAAAATAACAGATTTCGGTATTTCCCAGGTCAGCGATCTAACGAGATTGACGGTATCCGGCGATGTGATCGGCACACCGGCATATATGTCACCTGAACAGGCGTCCGGAAAGAAGCTGGATGAACGTTCAGACCTGTTCTCGGCCGGCGTGTTGCTCTACGAGCTGTTAACAAATGCAAACCCGTTTCTGGCAGAAAATCCATCCGTTACCCTGCTCAACATTATCCGTTGCAATCCCGCGCCCATATTCGAACTCAACCCGACCGTACCATTCCGTATGGAGGTTGCGCTGGACCGGTTGCTGACACGGGATCCTGCAGATCGGATCCAGAGTGCTGCCGAAGCGGCGGAATTGATGCTGGATATCATCCGGGAACTGCAACCGGATGGATTCGACATCGATCAATTTGCTGCATTTCTTCGGGAACCGGAGGAATTTATTCACAAGACGAGTGTCGAGGATTCATTACGCTATCTGGAAAAAGGGAAAAGCCTTCTTGCTCAGGACCAGAATCGTCCCGAACGGGCGGCTGTCGAATTTTATCGCAGTCTCTTCATGTATCCGGGCAACATGGAGGCTCAACAGTATTTAACATCCATCACAAAAAAATATGCGGGTGATATTCAGAAACCATCAGAGAAACTCCTGGAACTCGAAACCGCAGCCCGTAACGACCCCAATAACGTTGCTGTTTTGATGCAGATTATCAAACGGGCACGCGGGGAAGGTGATTTTATAAAGGCAATTTCATTTTCGAAACGACTCGCACGATTGAGACCCAAAGATGTCTATATATTGGGTCAGATCGAAACACTGTTGCCCGATGATCATGTCACGGCGATCGTAACTGGATCCCGGAAAGGAACCCTGGCGACTGATGATATGACCATGACGCGCATGTCCCGATCATCGACAGCGGAGATAACACGCGAGCTGCCGCCGCGGGAACGGCCGTCGGGCAGGGGAGCGCAGCAGGTGGCACGGAAGACGACACCGTCTGATTCTCCCGCCAAACTATCCCGGATGGGGATCATGATGACTCTGATCCTGGGGATGGCCATTGTACTGGGATTGTTTCTTGGAAACCAATTCAGGAAAGCATCCCGTTCGGTGGAGAAGGAGATGCCCCAGATTCTGGACAGGATCCTGCCCCAGGGAGTGGAATCAAGAGATGCACGGATCACCGGCGGGACAGGCTTGACCGGCCGAGCCAGGGAGTTGTTGATGCGGGCGCAAAGCGCATATAAGGATGGGGATCGACCGGGGGCCATCCGATTGTACCAGGATTTTCTTCGCGAGTTTTCAGACCACAGTGAAGCCGACAGCGTTCGTATTCAGTTATCGAGGTTGATGGTTGCTGATGGAAACGTAAATGGTGCGTTGAGTATCCTCGATGATCAGATTAAATCGGGCACTCAGCCGACTGTATCGTATGCACGGCTGGAAAAAATCCGCTTGTATATAAGCCAGGGGAAAACGGATGAAGCACGTTGGGAATGCATTTACCTGGAGCCGACCTTTCGTCGGTTGCCGAGCCCGGATCTTCAATTGGAATTCCTGAGCACTTTTGCCGGTATCTGCAGGTTAAACGGGTCTTCTAACGATGCCATACGATTGTATGACGAGATTATCAGGAATTACAACGATAAGGACAAAATCCTTGAGGCCCGTATGTTGAGAGCGGATGTATTGATTGATCAGGGCGATCTGCTGGAAGCCCAGCGGGAGTTGTGGATTGTACGGGATCAGAGTCGTCCGGGAACTCTGCTCCATTCAACGGCACTGAACAAACTGGGGTCACTCGGGCTGGGTGATCCGGCCGGTTCCGAACTCTGATAATTGATGGATACAGGATACATACCGTAAAAAGCGGAATCAGGAGAATAATCGGGCGAAAAATCCTTTTTTCGTCATATTTTCATTGGAACTCATCGACTGCAGCGATCGTTCGAGACGACGGATTCTGTCTTCGAATTTATCGACGGACCGCAGGAACGTATCGACCTTTTCCAAGTCGATTTCCAGTTTGCTCTGGCGAATTGTCAAGTCGTCGATCTTCCGGGCGATATCATCCAGAATTCCCTGAGCATTCTCTTTATTCTGCCCGAGCTTCTCGTTCAACAGAACCTCAAGATTTGTCAAACGATCGGAGATTGATGTGATCTCGGTCGGGGATTTTTTGGTCGATCCAGTACGAGGCGCATCCGGAACGGCATCCTCGAACACTTCGGCTTCATGTGTCGAACGCTGCGAATCTGCAACGGTACTTTCCTCGGTTGCAGCCTCGGCAGACGCTGAAGAACTCAAATATTCATCAGCAAATTCGCTGTCCGCCAGCTCGGATCGCTTCAGTAGAACTGTTGCCTGCTTGTCTGTTCCAACATCCATCGCTTTTAATTTTTTATACTCCGTCCAGCAATCTTTGGAACAGAAGTTGTTAGTGGCACCTTTGGGCAATTCTTTTGCGCAATACAAACAATGACGGCTCATCGGGATGTCCTCTGGTCTGTGTAACCGGTTTCTTCGAAAGCAATGATAGTCACTGCAACCGGGATTGTCAATCCGGGAATGCCGGAATCATCCTATTTGTCCACTTTCTTACAGACAAGATCGGATGCATGGAATGCGCATTCATCATGACAGACGGTACTGCTCGCTCCTTCGGTCAGCGAACAGGTCGTTTCGAGATGTGATCTGCTTGTTATCCGACTCCCAAGGGTTCACATCAGTTATTACGACGGCTGTTTCCTCATCGCCCGCCTGCCCAAGGACCTTTCCCCCGGGGTCAATAATCCTGCTATTTCCGATATAGTTCAAATACATACTACCCCGCTTTTCTGATCCACCCCGATTGGCCGTCACAGCAAAAACCCGGTTTTCAAGACAGCGAGTGACCATTGCTTGAGGACAATGCGGTAAAACGAGATTTGATGGATGCGTAATGATCTGTGCACCGGCTAGCGCCAGTGTCCGGGCGGACTCCGGGAAAAACCAGTCAAAACAGATCATGATCCCGACCCTCACATCACGCCAGGTAAACACCTCGAATCCCGTATCACCCGGATTGAAGAACAATTTTTCCCGATCGAAAAGGTGTGTTTTACGATAGACGTAGAGGTCCCCCTCGGGTGTAACCATGACAGCTGAATTAAAACAAGACTTTCCAGCCCTCTCAGGGAGACCCGCAACCAGTGCCGTGCCTGTCTCCCGGCTTATCGACACCAGCCGCCCGGTCGTATATCCACCTTCAACAGGTTCAGCCAGGGACCAAACCTCACGTTCGTCCGTGAACAGATAACCCGTTGCAAAAAATTCCGGAAGCACCAGTAAATCCGCCGTAACCTGGCGAATCAACATCTCCGCATGATTCACATTGTGACATGTCTCGCCAAACACCGGCGTCATCTGAACAAAACCGATCCGCATGTTTGTATCTCCTCTCTTCTATCAACCGCCACCAGCCGAGTGCTTTTCCTGCCGACCTGCCGATTGATGTTTCACCGGACAAGTATGTCACATGGAATTCTTCAATGCGAGACTCCAATCCCCCGGTTGACTTCTCCGTAATTACTCATAACAATGAGCACGGCATCGGGAAGACTCGAAGGACTTCAAGGGAGGATTGGGTATGATAAATAAATTGTGTCTTGCCAGCATAGCCTTGATCTGCATTATGACTACGGACGCACTGGCGCAGTCACCGTTTTTCTCCTGGGCCAGTCCTCGATCGATGGCACTGGGCGGCGTCTCAACCACGGGATTTGATGAACCCGCAACCATGCATTTGAATCCTGCCTCCCTCGTGGAAATTGACCGGTTAACGGTGAGTTCCGGTCTCGCTGTGACCCTCCTGGATGAAACTGTAACCGTCGATGGTCAATCACCGATAGACAACCGTATGAGTCCTGCAATCGCTCCCAATCTCACCACAGCAGTTAATTTCGGCTCCCGTCTTATCAGTGCCGGGATCTCGCTGAACACATTCGACTCCTACCGCCTGAGTCTGCCATCCGATAGCCTGACACGATATCAGGGAACCGACCTGACTCTTTTCTCCGGCGGTCTGGACGTTGCATTGGGTTTTATGCCGATCCGCGACCTTTCATTCGGCATCAAGCTCGGGCTCCTGGCAGCAACGGCTAAATGGAACCGCCGGATCAGCCCGTTTAACGATGATCCTGATCCGGAATTTGACATGCACTGGAGCCTTGACATGAATGCGTTATCAGACTACAGCGTCCTGTTCGGGACAACCTGGTCGGCCGGGTATCGGTTCAAAGCAGGCTTGACCTACCGGCCACAGATGCGGTATCGGTTCGATGCTACTATCGAGAACGAACTCCCTGAGGTCATGGGTGGAGAAGTCATCACATCCAAAATACGTGATCTGAGCATCACGATCCCGCAGGAAATCCGGCTAGGTTTCCATTGGTTGGCTACTGAGCGGATGGATCTTTACATGGATGTCGGCTGGACGGAAAACAGCAAGATCGACTCGATAACTCTCAAGGCGGATGACCCGAAACCGCCATACATCGATGCAACGACGACGATCCCTGTCCGATTGAAAGATGTCTGGCACGGTCATCTCGGCATCGAGTACATGGCCTCCGGATTTTTCACATTGAGAGCCGGCGGCTTTTATTACAATCGCAGCGGCCGCCCCGAATACGAATCAACGATGATTCCCGAGACCGCTCATTTCGGTGTCACAACCGGAGTCGGTTTCCATTTCTTCGAATGGGATCTCGATGCATCCGCAGGCTGGATAGACTACGAAACTGTCACCATGAGCGGAACCGCATTGCCGTTTCCCCTTGATGCGGAGAAAAATGTCTCCAGATACGTTGGTGCTGTATCAGTACGGTACCATTTTTAATTTGGATCTACAGGATCGAAAGAGCTGCATCCGCTCCTGAATCAGGCTTTCTGCTTCAGAATACGGCGCGATGAGATAAACAATATGCCGCTCAATATACCGATCATCAGTAATAAACCCCATTGGTTTGTAGCCGGAATAGGCTGGATTCCCTCACAGTCCATGTAAAGCATGAACGGAGTTTCGTATCCGCTCGGCATATCCACAATAATGTAATATGTGACACCTGATGTCGCCCAGAAATCCAGAGGCATATTGCTGTAAGTCCAATTGCAGTTGGCGTTCTCCGAACAGGAATTCAGTCTCATGGCGATCAAATTGTAATTGGTCGGATTGGCTGTAGTGATTCGCGCCGTGACTGCGCCGGTAATCGGTGAAACAAACTTGAAGATCATTTCATTGCCATCCAGCAACGGTGCGCTAGTCGGCAGGCAGACATAGCTTTGAACGTTGTCGACGCCTTCAATTTCTGGGTTGCAGGAGCGGAAATCACCGCAGAAAACCGGTATAGCGGAGCTGCAAGCCAGGTTGATCGGCGGTGTCGGTGTCACCGTCGGTCCTCCAGTCGCTGTCGGTTCCTGCGTCGGGCTGGGTGTCCAGGTCGGCGTGCTCGTGGGCGTATTTGTCGGGGTTGGCGTATTCGTTGGTGTCGGTGTGTTGGTCGGCGTATTGGTCGGTGTCGGCGTATCGGTCGGCATCGGTGTGTCGGTATGTGTCGGCGTCTCGGTCGGTGTCGGCGTCTCGGTCGGTGTCGGTGTGGCTCCTTCGATCACCTCGGCGTTATCGATGGCCCAGTAACCGCTGACGTTCTGGCGGCCGTAGATATGAACATCGTCGATATTCCACCCGCAGAAACGGTAGCCATCGCCGTCAGAGGTCAGGCACCAGCGGACATACACCGTTGATTGATGCGCCGCCCACGGGGACAGGTCCAGAACGTGATCCTCCCATCGAATGTCATTAAACACGTGCTGGAAATCGCCATTGCTATACCACACATCATTCCATATTGATCCGTCAGTGGACACTTGGATAATGGCGCGATCGCCATTGGCTAGTGACGAATAGTTATTTTCGACACCCAGCCATCGCTTGTAGTCCAGTTCCACGTAATCGTAGTTAGTGCAGTCAAACGCGGTGGTTTGAAGCCAGCAGTTGGCATTCGTGTTGTAAGAACCGTTATTGTCCGCACCTGTATCCAGGGCAAAGAACCACAATCCTTCCGCAGGATCAGTCGGGCCCTGACCCCGGTACCAGTGAATGCTGGAACTCGTCAGAGCCTGGGTTCTGAAAAATTCAGCCTGGCTCCCTCCCTGGGTCCAGCCCGGGTCGGTCTCCATATCCCAGGAAACAATGGTGTCCATCGGGTCAGTTCGGGTGTATCGGAATGCAAGTTGAGCCCTGGGTTTAAGGGAACCGGCGATTGGAATGTCGACAGTGACTGGTCCTGCCGCATCGGATCCCGAGTGCGACCACAATTGGATCCATGGCTGTTGTGATACGGGACCGGTATCGTTGACTCTTGACCATGTCATCAGGACTTCAGCCAGGTTGTATCCGCCGTCGTTGACGAATTCGTGGGTGAAAGTAAAATCCGGCCATCCTGGGTGAGTGCTGAGGTCGATGAAGCGGGTCGCGAGGATCTCCTGCGTGCAATCCGGTTCCGCGACCATGCAACCGGTCGCATTGGAGCCGTATCCGGTGCTATAGTATGTCCAGGTATTTGACCGGGGACCGCCGTTGGCGACGGACCAGAACTCCGGATAGTCATCGGTCAGTCCTTCGAAATCTTCCGGCCAGTCTGCCGAATCCCATGTATGAGACACCGGCACAAATCGGTAGTGGGTTTCCGGGAAAGCCGGGCCAGCATGAGTCGAACACCCGACATGCCAGCTCTCGGTGTTGATCGGGGGTGAGGTTGGATCGGTTGTCGGTTCATCCCCGATGCTCCCATATTCCATGCCGACGTCCATGTCGTGCGGATCGACGGTTAAACAAAAAGAACTGAGATTTTTCCAATAATATAATTCGACAATGTTGCTGGTTTCGTAAAGCCGTGCCCAAACGGTCATGGTATCGGCAGCGGCTCCCGTACTGTTGTGGTAATGAATGTGATAATACTCAATCACTGCATTGCGCAGACCGAACTCGTTCCCGTAATGCCCGATAAGTATTCCGTGACCCGGTGCTTGTGCATACTGGTTGAAGGAGCGTACACGGCCCTCCCGCCAGGCGATGAAGATGGCATCTTCCGGGTAGGCGGGGTTGACGATTCGGGAGTTCGTATCGATAGCCGTGCCATAATCCTTGAATTCGGGTTCAAAGGATAGATAAAAGGACGTGGCTGCTTTCAACCAGTTCTGGCGGGACAGATAAAAATTAAAGTCGAAGCCCAGATCGATAGAGGCAGAGTATTCAGTATATGCGGTCTGTACGGTGGTGTTATATGGTCGCCACCAGCTGGTCTGAGTGGGGCTTTGAGTAAAGCGCCAGCCTGTGAGGGCATACGCGTCGCCATCGATGGGTCCGACACCGCCGAGACCTATCGGCTTAGGGTCGGAGGAATCCCCGAAAGTCTGGTATACATAAAAGCCGCTGACATCCAGAGCTTCGGCAGGGTGGGTCGCGATTACCAGGACGGCTGTCGCGAATACGAAAGCAATCCATGGAGCCGGTTTCAACATCATCGATATCCGCATCATTGTTTTATCCTCTGCAGAGTTATCTTTTGGGGACACACTACATAACAAATATACCTGAAATCAGTGATTTTTGCAAGCGGAAGACGACAGGATCATCGGGTATTAATCGTCATGATATCGAATATCATCAATTTGTATCCGGTGATTCCGATTGCCGGTTTGGAGGTTGAACCTTTCAATATCTCGTGGTACGGTCAGCCGGTCACTCCCGGATGCACCGGGACGGAGGATTTGAATTGGACGTCATCTGGCTGAACCGTAATCCCTCAATCCGATACACGTATCGGCCCAGCATTCGCCGAGCCGTCAACAATGTTCTGGTCGGTCTTCAGGCGCGATTGCGAACCCGTCGCGTTGTCGGTTACCCCCGGCACCTGATTGTTGATCTTGTCAACGTCTGTGGATTGGCCTGCCCGATCTGTCCCAACGGCCGGGGCGAAATTCCCCGTCAACCCGGGATCATGATGCCTTCGCTGTTCGCGAGTATCATGAAAACGATGGGGCCCTACCTCTATACGCTGACATTAACGAATTGGGGTGAGCCTCTCAGACATCCGCAACTCCTTGACCTGTTGGCCATCGCACGATCATACCCCTGTTACATCGGTTTTTCCTCCAATCTGCAGCATCTTCCGGACTCCCTGCTCGATGGTCTCATCCGGTCCGGCATTGACGAGATCGGCATTTCCATCGATGGTGCCACAGCGGCCACGTACAACCATTACCGGATCGGAGGGGATTTCAACACGGCACTGACCAATTTGAAAAGACTGGTGACCCGGCGCAGGGAGCTGGGTTCGATCACTCCAAAAATCCGGTGGCAGGTACTGCTGAACCGTTACACGGAACCGGAAACCGGGGCGGTGGAAGCACTCGCCCGTGAGATTGGTGTGGACTCCGTGATGTTCATTCCGATTTTTATCGATATATCTCGGATGTTCACTCACACGCCTGCAGAGCGTCTGGCGAGGGATCGCCACTGGCTACCCCGGGATCCGGACATGTCGTTCTACGATACCGACACAGGGCGTTTGAAAGGGGACCCCCGGTTCTGCAACAAGATTTGGGATACGATGGTGATTCATCCCGATGGCGCCGTATCGCCCTGCTGTGCAGTGATCGATCCCGCAGATGATTTCGGTCGTCTTACGGAAGGCACTGATTTTAATAGCATTTGGAATGGTCCATCCTACCGGATGGCCCGTTCGAGAATGGCGGGACGCCGGTCGGATGAAGGGCATATCGTCTGCGATCACTGCCTGCAGAACGGAGTGTTGATTCTATGATCAGGTATATCATAGTCGGATCGTGGAACGGATCATGTGCCTGCCTGGATCGAGTGGAGAACAGGACATGCGACTGAAGCGGGTAATCGGAAACAGGTTATTCGGGTTATGGGGTGACATCCGGCCCGGGTCGCTTCAGATAGAAGTGACCAATGCGTGCAACTTTCGTTGTCTGATGTGTCCATTTCATGGGCCGGAGAACACATCGGACCGCCCTATTGGATTTATGGAGCCGGGCCGTTATCGCGAGGTTGTCAGGGACTTTAGGGATTTCGGCGGGTCTCTGGTGATTCCCCAGGGAGCGGGCGAATCATTTCTCCATCCGGAATTTCCTGAATTGCTTGAGTTCACCAAACGGACTCTGAATTTATCGGTCGGATTTAATACAAACGGTGCACGAGTGACACGCGATCATCTACGGTTGCTGATTGATCTCGGAATCGATGAGATCGGTTTTTCGGTGGATGCGCTGACGCCCGGGACATTCAAAGCGATAACCGGCGGTGATCTTGAACCTGTGGAACAGACGGTGAAGATGCTGGTCGATATGCGGCGATCGATGTCTGTGCGGCGCCCCCTGATACGGGTTTTACTGGTTGCGCAAGAATCGAATCAGGCGGAGATCGATGACTACATCCGGCGCTGGCTGCCGGTTGTGGATGAAATTGTCATACAATCGCGCCGAATACAGGCGGGCCGGGTCCTGGAAAAACCTCGCATCGAGCCGAGACGTCCTTGCCGGCATCTGTTTGATACGGCGTTTGTCCAATGGGATGGGGAAATGGTCATTTGCTGTGAGGACTGGGAAAGTGTCAGCAGTGTCGGAAACGTGTTCGAATCGGGATTTCGGTCTCTCTGGAGAAGCCGGATCATGAAAACCTATCGGTCAGCTCAGCGTCGGGGAGATTATTCGCCGCCAGCCATCTGCAGGGATTGCCAGGCATGGGCCGGAGGTCTGGAATCCAGACGGAACGAGAACGGAAAGGAAATTACGATGACCGCTTTGACGCGTGTGATCAGGCGGGGAAAGGAATCGGCATGATGGAGGGTTCTCGGGAAGCCGGTGCAGCAAGTTTTCAATCCGCGGATGATAAATGGGCATTCCGATGGCAGCTGTCCGGACCGTCACAGGATCCGTTCCTGCTGGTGGATTTTGAGAACGACGGTCTAGCTGTTCTATTCGATTGCGGCGTTCGGGTCTGGGGCAAAGTCAAAACCATTCTGAAGGTGCGTCATCTGCTGATCACACATGCGCATATTGATCATCTGATCGGATTTGATCATATCATCCGATCGCTTTTAGGGGAGAATAAAACGCTTTTTGTTCATGGACCGGAGGGAATCACGCGGCGTTTATCGGCCAAGCTTGAAGGATATGACTGGGATAAATCGGCTGAACAGGAACTGATACTGGATATCCGGGAGTACCGGGATGGTGTGGGTACCCGGAGTGTCCTGGCATGCAATCGGCGATTTGAACCGGTATCGGCTCCGGAAACTTTTTCGGTATATGGTCCGATTATCGACGAAAAACACTTTGCCATCCATACTGTTCGAGTGGCCCATGGGGGATCGCCCTGTCTTGCCTATGTGTTGTCGGAGAAAGACAGTGTACGCATAGATAAGGATCGACTGGATGCACTCGGTGTAGAGCCCGGGCCATGGGTCGGGGAGTTGATCCGCCGGGTTGAGGCCGGCAGTGCGGCAGACAACGATCTCATAACGGTCGGAGGATCCGAGACGAGTATCAGTGACCTTGTAAGGGATCTTGTTCGAGTCAGGCGAGGACGGGTGGTTGTCTACATTACCGATACGGTATACGAAGATGGATGGGTAGACCGTCTCAAAGAACTGGCGACGGGAGCTGATCTGGTTGTCTGTGAATCAACCTTCCTCCAGGCGGATAGCCATCTCGCGTCGGTGTATCATCATCTCACGTCGGTTCAGGCTGCCCGTATTGCCCGGGAACTCGACGCCCGACAACTCATGTTGTTTCACGTTTCGAGCCGGTATCATCCCAACCTGTTTCAAGCGGTTCAGGAGGCGCGGTCGGTTTTCCCTCGGACGGATATGATTCAACCGGCTCGACGGACCCAGAGTCGGCGGGGTCGGAAGGTATCCGAATAACGAACGGTTCTGCTGCAGGATTCGCACTGAAATCTAATACATGTATCTCAATCTCTGTGTCTCTCGGAACGAGGACGAAATTTTTCCTGAGAAGGCTGCCGATCCGGTCTTCCGGTGAGGGTGGATTATCGGGCGGGTGAACGTGAAAGACACCCAGGTAGATGCCCTGGATATCCATATCTGCAATGGCGGCATACTGAGTTCCCTGACTCAGGATATACGAGTAGCGCGTATAATAAGTCAGCAGATCCATAAAACTATCAATAGCGTCCTGTTTCGTTGTTTCGCCTGTTCCGGGAGATTCTTTCAGGATTTCCAATGTTCGACGGGCTCGGACATTGAGCCAGGGCAAGTCCGGTAGAACCTTTTGAAGCCGGATGGCAAATGTATCGAAGGAGTCGATGTTGCGCAGTTCCTTCAACCAGCGTGCATTGTCGGGTTCGATAATCAGAAAGGTGAGAATTCCGGCGTCGGGATCAGCCAGAACAATACCGCCGGTTTCCGAAAGAGAGTCCCCGGCATCCGTCTTTACCATTTTCCGGATACTTTGTTCCGATACCGGATGCAGAAGCAATTTTCGGATCGACTCTTCAGTGAATATACTGCGGGGAACACCGGCATTTGATTGGAAAAACACGTTCAATCGATAAAGACGGATTGACAACTCCGGTACCAGCATGCGATTGGATCCGGATGGGATGGCTGTAATCCGGTTATCGTCAGGATCCAGACGAAATGTGGTTGCGGGATTCGTTTCAAGATTTTTGCGAACCCATTCTCCACATCGTTGAACCTCTCCACGGAGCGGAGACTCAGGATTTCCCAGTGGCAGCTGCTGCTGGATCAGGAGGTTGACGAGTCGATCCGAGATCATCGATGTGCCTGTCGGACGCCTGGATGGCAGACAGGCGACTGCGGTAAAAAGAGTGATGAGAAGAATGATCCATCCGGATAGCGATGAGGACAGTCGACTGTCATTTACAGGGGACATTGCAGATAGATACCTCCGGTCATGCGGGTTGTGACATCCATTCGAACACTACATTTTAATGGATTTTACGAGAATTGGAAACACATGGCATACAAGTTGCTTAATAGAGGTTTGTATACGGAGGAGTTAACCAATGAAAAAGCAATATGCACGTTTTATAATTCTGGTAATCGTAGTTCTGGGGGGATGTATCTGGATTGATGATGATGGATCACCCGGTATAAATCCGGATGCGGAGGAGACGATCATCTATATCAATCGGACAGGATTATTTGTTGACAACATGATTGACGGAGAGTTTGTTGGAACGGTTGGACCGGACAGTACGCTTTATATCACTTCCCGGTATCTTGATGGCCAACACGAGTTTTACAGCGTTGCGCAGGACGGCAATCTGTCATGGGGGCCGACAGTATTCACCCTGTATGATGGAGAAGTTTTCAGAATCTATCTTGAGGAGACCGGGATGACATTCAGTGTAGACCGATAATGATCATCGACCGGCATGCTCCGGATTTCTTCCATGAAGATACTGGTCGGCAATTTCGTTCTTGTGTTTTTCGCAATACATCTCATTCTTCTTGATTTTGGCACCGCAACGAATGCAGCGGTATTTCCTGCGCCATTTGGCGGTGCCGCCCATGAATCGGCTGAATACAGATGTTATTACGAAGACAACCATCATGACACCGCCGAGATATGCGATCCAGACATCCAAATCGTCATGGATGGGTAAGGAATGGTTAAAATCATGCTCATAAAACCAAAGAGCGAATGAAAGTGCCAACAGGATTAGGGATGTTTTTAGAAAAGACAGCATCAAAATGCCTCCTGATCAGACTTTATTTTACTTTTTTCAATCAGTTATGTCAATGATCGAGCCATCCATCCCTGTCGGGTGCAATGCGGTTCGAAAAGACCTATAATCAAACGAACCAAAGCTGCATCTGATCGAAATGGCCGGGGAGTTGATCATGAGAGAAGCAAAATACAGGCTCAATCTGGAGACGATTCGACGATTGATTCGAAAGGAAGCGGAGCAGAATCTGCAGCGTTTGCTGAAGAGAATGCATCCGGTGGATATAGCGGCTCTGGCAAATGACCTGTCCATTGATGAATTAGTCAATGTATTTCATCATCTACCTGATGACGAGACCCGGTCAATGGTCCTTGTGGAACTGGAAACGGATGTTGCAGGGGAGCTTCTGGGCCAGCTTGAACCGGCCGGAATCCGATCCATGTTGAAAGTGATGGCGCCGGATGATGCTGCCGCCCTGGTGGATAGTCTGCCGGATGAACGAGCGGACGAACTTCAGAAGGTGTTGACAGGTCAGGAGCTGGACCAGGTGGAGGTCCTGCTGACATATCCTGAGGAGACTGCCGGCCGGATTATGACCCAGCAGGTGTTCGCGTTGCAAGGGGACCTGACTGTCCGGGAGGCGATCGATGCGATCCGAAGCGCGGAAAAAGCGGAAACGGTTTTTTATGTATATGTAGTGGATGAATATCGGAAACTGCTGGGTGTCGTGTCTCTGCGACGTCTGCTTCTGGAGAAGATTGAGACACCGTTGAAAGAGATAATGGTGTCCGATGTCATTGCCGTCACACCCGAAAGAGACCAGGAAGAAGTGGCGCATATTGTCGCCAGGTATGATCTGCTGGCCGTCCCGGTAGTGGATGATGGCGGGTTTTTGCTCGGTATCATCACAGTTGACGATATTATCGATATTATCCACGAGGAGGCCCGGGAAGACATGTACCGGATGGCAGGCTCCAACCTGAGTGAACATGAAATGACATCGCCCTTACGAATGGCCGGCGTCCGGATAAAATGGCTTTTGCTTCGCGTTGCAGGTGCTACCTGTGCTGGAATGATCCTCTATTTTGCAATGAAAACATTTGGCTTTTCCTCCACTCAGGCATGGATCATTTCACTGTTCCCACTTTTTCTTGGACTTATAAGCGGAATCGGATCACAGTCATCTATGATCGTAGCCGAACAACTCAATCTGCGGTCCGATTTCACAGCCAAATTTTTACCGCTTCTTGGAACCGAATCACTGATCGGTCTGATACTTGGTTTGTGTATCAGTGTGCTACCGGTCGCCATTCTGGGTTATTTCTCCATAATGCCCTGGATCAATGCGTTCATTGTTGGCGCGGGACTGGTTATCGGGATGGTTGTTGCCGCTACGGCCGGCACTTGCATTCCTTACGTGTTTTTCAGATTTGACCGGGATCCGGTTATCGTTACCGGGTCCCTGATAACGACGATTCTCGATGTTATTGCCGTTGCCGTATTCATCGGTTCCCTGATGAATATCTATACCGGGTGACAATGACCGCCGTGCATACACAAGCAGTTTCTGTTCAGGGACTCGTACTCAGACGATCGCCCCTGGGTGAGAGCGATCAGATTTTTACTCTTTTTACCTACGAATTGGGAAAGATCAAAGCAGCAGCACGTGGCTCGCTCAAACCCAAAAATCCACTGAGAGGGATCCTGGAACCATTCCATCAGGTTCAGGCTCATCTCGTGCATTCAGATCGCAGCTCACTGTATCGATTTCAATCGGCGGAAGTGATCGGGCGTCCGTCAACCTTCTTGAATCACCTTACCGCCCTCCATACGGCATACCTCGTTCTGGAATGCCTGGATCGGTATTGTGAACCGGAAAATGCCAATCCGGAGTTATATGAGGCGACCATTGCTGCGCTGGGGCAGGTTAATCGGGAACCCGATAGAGCCGGATACTTTATTCGATGTTTCTGTTTTCGGTTTTTCACTCTCTCGGGCTATGCGATGGATTGGCACCATTGTGCTCGCTGCAATCGTCAACGGCCTCCCGATCGCAGTGCCTTTTGCCTCCCGGCTGCCGGCGGCGTTGTTTGCAGCTCGTGCGCCAGTCCGGATGAAGCGCGAAAGGAGTGGATCGTTGAATCTGACGTGTTGGCACTTGCATCCCGAGCTGCAGCCGGTGAATCGATACGTTCGGAGACCGTCGATCAACAAACTGAATCGATTTTTGAACGGCGGAGCGATCGTCTGATCCGGGAAATTTTCAGCCATTACCTGGACGGAATCCCTAGAAGTCTGCTGATGATGGAAAAACTCGAGACGTCGCCGGATGGGGAAAACAGTGAGTAATCAGACTCCGGAGACTTGATCTTTCAAAACTCTCAGATCGCCTTTCCGGCGAGTCAATCCGATACTATCGAAATATTCCAGCAGAGGTACGGCCTGTTTTCTTGATATGTTCATCTGATCCCGGAATGCCCCGACTGTAAGAGTGCCCTGTTCAATCAATATCTCCCTTAATCGCTGCGCTGTGACATCCAGAATCCCGGCATCCATGAATAAACCTCCCGGAAGCCTGCGGATAGCCCGGGAATCCACCAGGTGCTGAAAAACAGACTTGAACACTTTCGGATCGGGTGCCAGTGACTCGGTCAGATCTTTGTGTGTGAATCCGTCGAGACCGGCTTTCTCGATCAATTGGGTGATGGATGCCAACAACAGTTTCTGGTCCGAAGACATTGTCGGTTCATGGTCAGGTTGGTGAATCAGCGACGATGTCTCCAGCAGGCGTCCAGATGCGATCATGCCATCGAGAGTTGAATCGAGCACATCGGGAGTGGGTTGAGGCTTCATCGTTGTGCGTAATTCCTCGCGACTGATGCCGGCCCGAAGCGGCTGTCGCAAATGGAAAGCGCGCAAAGCTGCAAGTAGCCTCTCAACGAATTTCAGATGAATATCTTCGGAGAGAAAACGGACAGGCGATCCGGGAATCCGATGCATTTTGCCTGCGATCTGAGCTTCTTCCAGCAAGCGGTTTGTATCAATGGACGGATCCGGAAAACGACGTGCAATGTCGTCTGTTTTCAATCCCTCGATACCGGCCTTATCCAGCATGGCAACAAGCCGATCGATGGGATCAGACGATGCCAGCCGTCTGAAGTGATCGATTGTTTCCGCCTTCAATCGCTTGTGTTTGACGGGTTCGGCATCCAGTATCCAACCACCCCCGATTGTTTCAACAGGAGAATACGATCTGATAACGAAACGATCTCCCGGCAATCCTGCTATAGGCTCTACAAGCCTGAACTGGACAAATGCCTCGTCGCCCGGAGTCAGGACGTCCCTGTCGATCAGAATGATACGGCCGATTATCTCGGCTGTTCCGCTGTGGAACCGGACAGGAGCCCTGTTTTTCAGGGGTTTTTCGGCTGTTTTGATCAGGTGGCAGCGAGCGTCGATCATGTGGGTTTCAGACAGAGTTCCAGGACGGATCAGCATCATTCCGCGGCGAATAATATCCTTGTCGACGTTTTGGATATTTACGGCAGCACGTTGACCGGCAACAATTTGATCGACACGGGCACCATGGACTTGCAATCCCCGTATTTTGCAAGGGATGCCACTCGGAATAATCGAAATCGACTCTCCATCACCTATGCTCCCGCTGCTCACTGTGCCTGTAACGACAGTGCCGAAACCCCGAATTGTAAACACTCGATCCACCGGCAGACGAAAAGGACCTCCGGCCTGACGAGGTTCGATGCGTCCTGCTGTGTCCTGGAGTATGGCGGTCAAACGGTCAATGCCTTTCCCGGTTGTCGAGGAAACCGGGATGATCGGAGCGTCTTCCAGAAAACTCCCCGTGAGATATTCACGGATATCCTCCTGCACGAGTTCCAGCCAGTCGTCTTCCACCATATCTGTCTTGGTTATTACAACCAGGCCCATCCGGACTCCAAGTAGCTGGCATATGGCCAGATGCTCCCGTGTCTGAGGCATAATGCCTTCATCCGCAGCAACGACCAGCATCACAATGTCCATGCCGCCAACACCTGCAACCATGTGATGCACGAATTTTTCATGACCGGGAACATCAACTATCCCGACATGAATATCTCCGGACAGGTCCAGATGGGCAAACCCCAATTCAATCGTGATGCCACGCTCTTTTTCTTCCGGTAATCGGTCTGTATCGATACCTGTCAGAGCGCGTATCAAACTTGTTTTTCCATGGTCGATATGACCGGCTGTTCCCAATATAATGTACTTTTTCATGTTTTTGATGTGGTTCAAGTCAATTCAGGCGGCGGTACACCCATCGGCCGGGCGTGTTGCCGCGTTCCATCGTGATCTCTAATCGGTCGATGTCGGAATCTATCATTCCGACGGCAACCAGGCCGATGTAACTGGATTCAGTGCTGAGTTGCACCTGAAAGGTAATACTTGATCCGGACAGCCGGATCATTCCCACGTGGCTGAATGTCCGGTGGATTAAACCATACTCGGAATGAAAATCCGAATAATAAGGGAGTGAGATGAGCAGAATATCGGAGAAATGAGTCAGACGGTCGCCGGCTGTCGTTTCGAAATACTCAAGTTTCCAGGCACCATTAAGGGTGGTTGCGTCAATATCCACGTTCGGCATAGACTCTCCTTTCCCGATGCATTACTCAGCATTTCGGATCACATCTTCTAATATAGCTTTTTCAATCAAGAATTGGCAACACGGTGCCCCGTTCGATGTATTCAACAGGCTATACGGTCGGAGTTTACGCCAGATTCGTCCAAAAAACACTGATACACGATATTCCGTGTTTTAGCTGCCCGTCGCCGGATCCCGATTATCCATGCTGGACACCCGCCGGATTTGGTGGGATAATGCGCCATCCCCGGCTTGTTGAATAAGCCGTTAATCAATGAAACCATGAACGAAAAGCCTGCCGACATATCAATCATAACGATCTCGACCAATGAGGGGGACCAGCTGGCCGACAGTATCCGTTCGGTTCGCGCCGGTTCCGAAGGACTCACGGTGGAGTATTTCGTGATTGATAACGGATCGACAGATTCGACATCGGATGTATTGAATCAATATCAGGATATCCATGTCATCCGCCAGCGAACACGGATTGGTTTTGCGACCAACAATAACTTGGCAATCCTTCGTTCCACCGGGCGTTACGTGCTCTTGCTCAATCCGGATACCATCATGGATCCGGATACCCTGCCCTTCATGGTCCACTACATGGATGGCCATACCGATATCGGCGCAGCGTCCTGCAAACTGGTTAATCCCGATGGATCCATCCAGCACACGGCTCGCCGTTTTCCAACCGCGGGCGCGATCATTGCCAGATGGGCGCATCTCGATCGCCTGTATCCGGGTATGAGACTGCTCCGGAACTATTTAATGAGTGACTGGGATCACGAAACTGAACGAGATGTGGACTGGCTTGTCGGAGCTTTCATCATGGTTCGACGGGAAGTCATCGAGCAGGTCGGACCACTTGATCCGGCGTTCGATCCTCTGTATTACGAGGACATTGATTGGTGTTACCGTATTCGGAAGAATGGCTGGCGAATCCGCTATGTACCTTACGTAAAAACTGTCCATCTATATGACAGGGAAAGCGCACAGACGCTTTTCAATCGCTGGACACTGATACACTTCCGCAATATTTTGCGGTACTTCTGGAAGCATCGCGGAGGCCGCTGATGCGTGTGATTCTCGTCAACTCGCCCTGGATCTGCAATGAAACGCACACAAGTGTCAAAGCCGGCGCTCGGTGGCCGCATATCAGAGCCCGTAGAAAAACTCTGCCTTATTATCCGTTTCCATTCGCTATGGCTTATGCCGCCGCGCAGCTATCGAGTCATGGACATACCATCCGGATGCTCGACGCGGTCGCTCTTGAAATCGACTCTGAGAAAGCTCTGCGCGAGGTGACCGGATTCAATCCGGATGTTGTCATTCTCGAAACCAGTACACCTTCGCTGGCACACGATCTGCGCTTTGCCCGGGATCTGTCGGAACGATGTTCGACCCGTATCATTTTCACCGGACCTCATGCGACCGCTCGACCGGACGATGTGCTCATCGGGACGCCCGGCATTGCCGTACTCCGGGGTGAATATGACCTGACAGCGCTGGATCTGATCCGTGCATTTGAATCCGGAACAAGCTTATCAGGCATCAACGGCATATCATGGCTTGACGGTGAAACGGTACGTCAGAATCCTGACCGGCAACTGATCGAAGATCTGGATTCCCTGCCCTATCCTGAGAGGGACTCGCTCCCCATGGCCCGATACACCGATCCGGCATGCAAAAAATTTCCGAATGTCAGCATGCTGACCAGCCGGGGATGTCCGCATCGTTGTGTGTTCTGCCTGGAATCGACGATATTTTTCCATTCACCGTCATTCCGACGCCGGAATCCGGAGCGTGTCGTCGATGAGATGCTTTATTTAATGGATCGATATGACGCGCAGGAGGTATATTTTGATGATTCCTCCTTCACAGCAGATCAACAGCATGCCCGGGGTGTTGCGGAAGCGATTCTGAGCCGGGGAACTAAAATCCGCTGGTCGGCTATGGCGGATGCACGGGTCGGTGATGATACATTAAGGATATTGCGTCGAGCCGGTTGCATCGGGTTGAAATTCGGTGTTGAAACAGCCGATGCGGATCGGATGCTTGCTATTCGAAAAAATCTTGATCTCGACCATGTGCAGAGGTTTGTTGCAACCTGCCGAAAACTGGGTATCGCAACCCATGGAACGTTTATGTTCGGCCTTCCGGGCGAAACGCGGGAGTCACTCCGGAAAACCCTTGAATACGCAGAACGTCTCCGTTGCACAACCAGCCAGTTTTCCGTAGCAACGCCTTTCCCGGGAACGCCCTTTTATGAGGAAGCGGTCGGTAAGGGATGGCTGACAACGACGGATTGGAGCCGATGGGATGGAGCAGGATCACCGGTGCTGGCGTACCCGGAATGCTCAGCCTCGGATATCCTGGATGCATTGGAAGCAGCCCGTAAAATGAAAATAAAGCGTTTGCTGATGAATCCGCCGGTCCTTGTCCAATACCTGATAAAACTTTATCGAATCAAAGGGTTTAAAGGTCTGGCAGGTGACCTGCTCGCCAAAACCCGGTATATGCTGGAAAAACCGGACGGATCGCAACGGAGGAACACGTAACATGGAATACGATCCGCGGGTGAGACAAGAAGCGCTGGCACATATCGAAGCCTTTGGACTTGCTCCGACGCACCGGCGTATTGTGGAAATGGCCGGCAAGGACAGGTACGTCCTGGATCTCGGTTGCGCCACCGGTTACCTAGCAAAAGCGTTGAAGGCTAACGGATGCTCGGTCACCGGGATTGAAAAAGACTCCGAAGCGGCGGTCGCAGCTCGCTCAAGCTGCCGGCTGGTATTGACCGGGGACGCAGGTGATCCTGAAATCCTTCGCCAGGCGGGGGGCGGCTACGATGTGATCATCTGTGCCGACATCCTGGAGCATCTGCCGGATCCCTGGCTGATACTTAAAACACTCCGCGGAATGCTCGCACCCCGTGGCGAACTGCTCGTTTCAATCCCGAATATCGCCTACTGGCGTATGCGTCTTTGTCTGCTGGCAGGGAATTTTGATTACACGGACACCGGGCTCCTGGATTCAACACATTTGCGTTTTTTTACTGTTCGGACATTTAAAAGAATGGCAGCAGCTTGCGGGTACCGCGTGACCGGTTTCGTGATAAACGATGCCGGCTTGCCGGGATTTCCACATCCGGTCGATTGGGACCGGTTGCCTGGATGCATGCGCAAGATGGCGGAATGGTTCCCAAACCTCTGTGTATTTCATGCGATTTACCGGTTAAAGAAAGCGGAGAACGATTGATGGACCGGTTACGACGCGTTTTGATGCGGATTCTACCGGGTTGGTGGCTGGATCGTATTGATCTGGAGAATGCCTCGATTCGAAGAGCGGTGACGGCGTTCGCCGGTCGTGTCGGATCCGGGGAACGTATTCTCGATGCGGGATCGGGGCAATGCCGCTTCCGGCAGCTTTTCGCGGGAGCAACATACGTTGGTGTGGACTTTGGTCGCGGTGAGAAGCAATGGGATTATTCCGGATTGGACGCCGTTGGCAGACTTGAGAATTTACCGTTTCCGGACGGTTGCTTCGATGACGTGATTTGCACGCAGGTTCTGGAGCATCTGGCGGAGCCGGAGCTGGTACTCAGGGAACTGGCTCGTGTGACCCGCTCAGGAGGCAGAATGCTTCTGACGGCACCACTCGGTTTTGGCGAACACCAGGTACCGCATGATTATTATCGATATACGAGTTATGGGTTGAATTACCTGTTGAGGAAAGCAGGTTGGACAGTTACAAACATCGAACCGCGTGGAGGATATTTCCGCTATATGGCCGTTATGATGATCTGGACATATCTTTATTTTTTTCCGGAAAGCCGTCCATTCTGGCTGAAAGTACTTCTGTCGCCGCTTCAGATCGCTGCTGCTTTGGCAATTATTGTTGTCGGGGTTCCCATCGTTCAATCACTCGACAGGTTGGATCATGAGCGCTGCATTACACTCGGATTTTCAGCCGAGTGTATCCGTAATTCGGATCCAAAGGGAGTGTGAATGGCAGCTGACGGCAATAGGGACCTCATGTGGTTTGAAAGAGTGTTCGGGAGGACCGGCCGGCAATTCGTCTTCAGCGCTGTCCTCTGGATCGGTTTTTTATTTTCGAGCAAAGATAGCACGGCATTTTTTAAGTATCTGATGTCTTGGATACTACTGAGTGCTCTGACTGGTATCGCGGATCACATCGGAATAATTACCCGTCTCGAATGCCGGGATCTTCGCTTCATGTGGCTCTCCATATATGGCAAACTGCCGCGATGGGTTTTGTGGGTTTTCTGGTTGCTGGTCCTCGCCGTTCTCTATCGACCGGTTTTCGGCATACCCGCACTGGCAGCATCAGGTCTCGCCTTTTATCGCAGAATTCATTTCATCCGGCAATGCATGGGGTATCGAATCGTTCTTCTGACAGACCTTTTTTTCCGGTTTCTTGCCGGGCTCCTACCGGTAGTCCTCTGATTGTTTCGTTCCAAGGCGCATTACCCAGGCGATCAGATCATCATCATTATCATCGGGAATGCCTGCCAGCCTGGACGGCACATCCTCCGGGTTGAATCCCTGGGAGATCAACAAGGCAAGAAGGGTATCGTTTGTCCACGCTCTGCACGTTTGAGTGAACGCATGGAGTTCGTGAGATCCTGATTCCAGAATCCAGTAACGAATCACGGCAGTTTCGATTTCCTGGAAGTAGAAGGATTCTTCAAGACAGATATAGGGTTTGTCCGAAAGAACGCCTGTGCGATGCAGTGCCCAATACCTGGATTGAGTGCCCATTTGAACGACGGCATCATGCGTCATTACTTCCAGTAGAAACAGTCCGCCGGGTCGCAATGCGTGACGGCAACGGTTTACAACTGCAGCGGCATCGTCGGGATGCATCATGGAAAACTCGCCATATATGAACATCACCAGATCAAAGAAGTGACCGTCCGTCCGGTAATCCGCCAATGTCCGTACATCGCCCAGTACATAATTACAGTCTATTATACCAGGTACGTTTGCATTACGGGCGAACTCTATGGCAGCAGGCGAGCAGTCGATACCGGTACATGAGTGCCCGCGTTGAGCCAGGCGCTGCGTATAGAGTCCGGGGCCGCATCCGAGATCAAGAATCCGGGAGGGTTTACCATTGAGAATCCGGTTATGAATCCAGTCCACATGAGCGTCAATAATGGACGCCCTTCGCGAGACACGGTCGTGATCATGGTCAAGGTGCTCGGCAAGTATCCGGCGACTGAAAGCGGGATCGCTCCACTGAATGGAATGGGTGTCTGCCCATGGAACCGGTGGTGATGCAGCGGTAATACAGGATACCGGATCCACTGAATTTTCATGACTGATCATGCTGTGACCTCCCTGATTGTTGTTCCGGGTTCGCCGGCCATTAAATCACAGAGGTACGCATGGAGCCAGCTTTACAACGTCAGTTTCCCACCCGTTCCATCATCTGATCAGGTCAGTATCTCACATAGTTCAGTCATGGTTTCATCCACTGCCTGTCTCCAGAATAGATATTGAATCATGATGGATGGGATCTGTTCCTGGTGCTGCAGATTGCCGATAAACGATGGATATGATACACGATACTCAGAAGCGGATTACCATTCCGCTTTCAATGGTCGGACAGGAGGTCGTGATGGCGGATTATCTGTTGCATCCGTTTGTTCTGGGATTCGGTGCCGGGGTTCTGGTGGCAGTACTCGTCTGGATTTCAGGCGTCATGCATTCCCGCAGGTTAAAAGGCGACATGCGGACGCTGAAAGAACAGCTCCAGTTAAAAATGGAGTTGGATGCGGAGGCGACCGCCGGTCGGAAACAGGAGAACGAGCAATTGAAGCAGAAAGTTGCCAACATGCAGGCATCGCTCCAGGCACTGAGGGAGAAACCGGGTCGCAGGGAACTCGAATTGCTGCACATCTACGACCGGGCACTCCAGAAGATGTTCCAGAATGCCCCGGGTTTTGCCTCGGCATGGCAGTCCACGCTGGATTTGGCAGAGGCGGAATTTATCAACTATCGGAAAGGTGTCATACCTTTCATCCGTCGTGTTATCCGGCCCTCTTCGACCGGACTACTAAAACCCGGTAACGATGCGCAATAGTCGAACGGATGATCCACGAGAGGGGATGAATCGAACTCTTAAATCTAAAATGACTCCCGAGATTGTCATCATCCTTCTGGTGATGATCTCCTGGTTTGTCCAGACGGCATTCCCCGTCGAAAGTTTCGATTTTTTTTATCATCTTGCCACCGGCAGGTGGATTGCCGAAAACCTGAGCATTCCAACCCATGACGTTTTTTCGTCAACAGCACGCGGCGATCGCTGGATAACTCATGAATGGGCAGTCCAACTCGCACTGTATCTCGGATATAAATGGCTGGGTATCAGTGGCCTGGTCGTAGCGAAAGCCGTCTGGTTGGCTCTGGCAGCCGCGCTGTTATGTGCGCTGGGGAAGCAGTTGCAGTCACCGCCTGCCTGGACTCTGCTACTCGTCGCCACGGCCGCTCCAACTGCGGCCTTCCGGGCCTTTCTTCGTCCGCACATTTTCGGATGGGGTTTCCTGATTATCCTCCTGTACATGCTCTACGGCAATCGGCCGCAGGGTGGCCGGACCCGCACCATTGCTTTTGCGCTGCTTTTCCTTATCTGGGCGAATTGTCATTCCGGGTTTGTGTTCGGCTTTTTTATCATGTGCATTTTTCAGGTTGCTGCCGGCGTCGCATCCCTTCGGGATGGGAATCGATTTACGGACCGGATACGGTCACATGCATTACCACTTGTTGTTTCAGCAGCCGCTTCGATGTTCAATCCCAATCTCTGGCATGTCTGGCAATACCCGTTTTTATTTATGAAACACCGGCACCTGTTCGGACTGGTTTCAGAACTCCGGCCACTGGCAACTCCGGATTTTCGCGGCGGTTGGTTCATTTCAATTACATATGGTTTTTTTGCCGTGTCACTCGCCATCTATCTTATCCGGTTAAGGCATGGCGCAGCCAGAGAATTGATTTTATTTGTGGTTTTTGCCTGGCTGGCGGCTACCGGGATCCGGAATGTACCGGAAGCTATTATAGTCATCTTGCCGGGTCTGATGCTGCATGGTGGAGCCTTGCTCAACAGCCTCGGACGGCAGGTCCGGCCGGGTTGGATCAGAATCACATCGGTCGCGGCACTGCTGGCGGCAGCAGGTGTTCCGATTGTTTTGACAGGATGTTCCCTGACGACGGGTATCCCGATCGCTGCATCCGAGGTCCGTCATTTCGGAGTCGGTATAAAGGATCTGAATTATCCCGATGGTGCGGTCCGTTATCTGAAAGCCAATTCGATAAACGGTCATTACCTGAATACGTTCGCGTTCGGCGGTTATTTGTTATGGACGCTGTATCCGGATCCGGATGTCTTTATTGACGGCCGGCTTTTTGTATATATCGGTCGAGTGCTTAACGATTATCGGGATATAATGAGTGGTGCGATCGGTCTGGATCGTGCGGTAGAGCGGTATGGAGTCACCCATCTGGTTCTGTCGTATGCTGAGACCCAGGATCCGTCGGAGCGGAACATCTACGCGCAGTTACTGAACAGCAGGACATGGATACCGGTTTTTTGGGATGATGTCACGATGGTGTTTATTCGCGAAGGATCTGAAAACGCTGCTCTGCTCAACAGGGATGGCTACCGGGCTATCAATCCGCTGCGGCGAACACTCAGTGATATCGACGCGATGATCAAAACTGATTCCGAAGCAGTGTACCGGGAGGCTGCTCGTGCTCACGACGATTACCCCCGAAACACCGGCGCAGCGGTCATCCTCGGACGATACCACGCACTCCGAAAAGAGTTTGCCAAGTCAGTGACATATTACGATCTGGTGTTATCGCGTCATCCCGGAACCGGCATTGTACGGAGGCAGCGGGCTTTAGTATTGATGGAAGCCGAGCGCTTTGCGGCAGCAGAAGCGGATTGGACCGTGTTATCGGAGGCGAATGATCCGGACGGATTCACATTGATGAATCGGGGGATATGCCTGCACCGGATGCAGCGGCGCGAGGAAGCCGTCGCCCTGTATCGGCGGGCATATACTATGGGTTATCGGTCGGCGGAGTTAATGAACGGTCTGGGCATTTATTATGCCGAGGCGGGAAACATGCCCGAGGCGATAGAATTTTGGCGGAAGGGACTGGCAATCGATCCGGACCATGAACAACTCCGGCACAATCTTGAACGAGCGAATCGGATGCAGGGAGCGAGGATGTGAGAGACAGTCTGCCTGGCGGGATAGAGAATGGATTTGTTAAATATATATTTATAATGTTTATGGTCGATCCGTTGTATGGATTGATTGTTTTCTTCAGGTGATGGGAGGTTTTTAATGTTTGAATCATTACTGGATACCGGTACACTACTGATGGGTATACTGGTATTTTTTGCACGGGTTGTCGATGTATCGGTCGGGACAATCCGTACTATCAGCACGGTGAATGGGCGGATGAAAACAGCGTTCATTCTTGGGTGCATAGAAGTATCGGTATGGATACTGATCGTGTCGAAAGTGATTACAGAGATTTCGAATAAACCCGTACTGGTTGTTTTTTACGCACTTGGGTTCTCGACCGGTAATGTTCTGGGAATCCTTGTGGAGAGACGAATCGGGTTCGGCTACATCGGATTGCGTATCATCTGTCTTAAAAAAGGTATCCAGATGGCGAAAGAAATCAGAGATGCGGGTTATGCAGTCACTGCATTTGAAGGAGAGGGCAAATCGGGTCGCGTGATTGAATTGTACATGGTATGCAAACGGAAAAATCTGAAGCCGATTCTTGACATCTCGCGATCGATTGAGCCGGATGCGTTTTTCATTACGGAGAATGTTGGATCGGTACGGAACTCTGCCGCGACGATGCCGCCGCATCAACCGACGGGCTGGCGATCGATTGTAAAAAAACGGTAATATGCGAAACGCTTTCCAGGGTGGGCGGAAGTCAGATGCGGTTATTCAGCCGGATGTGCCGGGGATCATCGGACGTGTTTCAGCAGGGTGTTTTGAAAAAGAGATTCAGAATTGTTATTTTATGACATAGTCTGGGAGTGGAATGGAAAACGACTATTTCGGGAGGTTTTGAGATGAAGATTCGTAACGGTATTGTTGTAGGATTGGTGATTCTGGTAAGTATGTCGCTTGTTTACTCAGCATCCAAGAAACCGTCTGATTTGATGCAGATCCCTGAATTCCAGGCTGCATCTTCGGAGGCAAAGCTTGCATGGCTTAATGGTAAGCTTGAAAGTAAAGAGTTCACGTCGGGCGACATCAGTATGGATGTTATGACCCGATTGATCCTGGATGTGCTGGTTCAGGAGAATAATCCGCTTGATATGATGAAAAAATACGGAGAAATCCGTGAAAAATATGGAAAATTGGGTGCCACTTATGATCTGGAGAAACATCTTGCGGTTCAGTATCTGGCCACCGATCCGGAAGCGATAAAGGCGGATATACCGGGAAAATGCAAGATCATACATCGCTTGAATAAACAGAAGGTATTGTCATGGCCGGGGATTGCCGATCTGCTCCAGGGAATGATGGCGCTTCATCTGGCGACCAGCGCAGACTATCAGGCAATGACTCCATTGCAGAAAATCGAATATCTGAGAAGCATGGACGGGCTCAATATAGTCTCCAATCAGACTTCATCCTCTTTCTCCAAGGGAATTGCCGCTGAGTGGATGTCGAAAACGCCGGCGAGTGAGCAAGCCGCTCTGTACAAGGAAATTGAAGTGTCCGCTGATTTTTTCACGAAATCGGCTGTAAAAAGCGGATACATGGACTAGACCGGCCAGGTTGGGATACGGGATCCCGTTAAGAGCAGTATTCAATGATTGACAGAAGGGTGTGATATGGAAAGCTTACTGAGCAGATCAAAAGGGCGTTGGAAGGGAGTCAAAAAACTATGGCTGGCTCCCGGAAAATCATGTCGGGAGTGTGACATCACCGCAAGAGTCGGCGAATCGGCGTTAGGCCGATCCGCAGTCATCGACTACGAATGGACGCTTGAAGGGGAGAGGCAGCAGGGTCACCTCATGCTGAACCCGGACTATGGAAAAGGAGCCGTTCAGGCAGCCTGGATTGATTCGTTTCATATGGCGACGGGAATAATGATCCTGAAAGGTGAATTCACAGAGCATGACACGATTGATCTTATAGGCAGTTATCCGGCACCTCCGGGTCCCGACTGGCGTTGGCGGATGATCATCAGTGCGTCCGATAACAAATTGACATTGATAAATTATAATGTCTCTCCCGGTGGAGATGAACATCTGGCCATCGAGGTATCTCTGACGCATCTCGATTCGTAGACCGGCATACCCCGAAATAAAGAGAGTAAAGAAATGAATACCGGACATTCTCCGGAAATCAAGATTCGAGGAAACACCATGAGACGTGACCGTCAAGAAGATCATACTTCTTCAGATTACAGAGTTATCGATCGGTTAATTTTGATGACTGGTCTGTTTTTGCTGATCATTTTAACGGTTGTCAATGTGCAGGCAGTGACAACCGGCGATCTAAAATATTTCAAACTGGTTCAGATGCCCGGTTTACAAGATGATCAGGTCCTCTATATTGTAATCGACAGGGAAATCTTTAAATATTGCGAGCCTGATTATTCAGATATCCGCTTGTTCGATTCTGAAAAATCCGAGATTCCTTTGCTGATAGAAAAGGTGGATGGGGATCTTGTGAATTATCCCGTTTCCGAGTTCAATCTTAAACCCGGTCCTGATGGAAAGACGATCACGATTGACATTACGATGCACCGGGAACCGGTTGTGCAGTTCGTTTTGAACAGCGATGACAGCGAATTTAATGCCTCAGTCACCGTGACGGTTCAGAAAGGGACAGGTACAGAGACGATCGGAACCGGAGAGATCAAGTCGATCCGGACTCCGGATGGAATAGATAAAAGCATGATAGTGTCGATTCCCGAGACACGAAGTGACAATTATCAACTTATAATTGATGGAGGTCATTCAGAACCTCCCCATATCCAGGGTATCGAATGCAGAGGTTCGCAATACAGGGCTGTTTTCAAAGCCCGGCAAGGTGTTTCCTACCAGTTGTTCTGGGGTTCTTCAACATTAGGTCCTCCCGGATACGATTTGACGGAGTTATCCGCAGGTACAGGCACTGATAAGCCGATGAAGCGAGCCCGGGTTGGTCGAGGATTTTCCAATCCCGAACATGCAGATAACAAACCTGCTGCCAAACAGACCGCCTCGGGACAGTCAGGCCTGATCATAGGTATAGGGCTTGTACTGCTGGCGATGATAGTGATTGTTTTCCGGCGAACGGGCAGAGGAAGAGATAATCCGGAGAGTTGATTATATAAGACGGGAATCGATTTTCGGGGAATCCGGGGATCCTCCATGCTGATCGGTAAAAAGCGGTGCATATTTAAGATCATAACAACCGCATTGGTTGTCATATCCGGCGGTTTCGCGCTGGAAGTTACCGGCAGAATTGCTTATTTCATCTCCAAACACCAGTTGTACAATGAAGGTATTTTTCGTCATCAACTGGATATCATTCAGGGAGAGATTCCCCTGGTTTCAACTGGCGCGGATAATTTAAATCCGGATTCGAGTGAGATTGCACAGCCGGAAATTATTCATCCTTACCTGGGATTCGTTCAGAACAAGATTGGCGGCAGGATGCGTGTGGATGCGTTCGGATTCCCGTTGAACTCCGATATCCCGATTCATAAAAGAACAGAAACGGGTTACATTATCGGGGTTTTCGGAGGGTCATTCGCACAGGGTGTAGCCACCCATCGGACATCGCTCGTCGAAGCAGTCGCGCAAACGAACAGAACTCCAGTCATCGTTAACACTGCAATGGGTGGCTATAAACAACCCCAGCAGTTACTGGCCTTGACCTACCTGTTGTCATTGGGCGCAGAATTCGATGCAGTAATCAACATCGACGGGTTCAACGAAGTTGCGTTGCCGATGTCGGAGAACCTTCCCAAGAGCGTCTTTCCGTTTTTTCCCCGAAACTGGTATTTTCGAACGACACAGAGACTCGATCAAACGACGCATCTGATGCTTGGAGAATTACAGTATCTCAAGCGTGAAAGGCGAGCCTGGGCGAATCTTGCGGAAGAGAATTTCTCATTGAAAAGTATCTGCTGGTTCGCGCTTTGGAGATTTCGCGAGAGACAGTTGTCGTCACGAATCAATTGTCTTTAAATCACTTTGATGGAAAGCAGCAGCATGGAATTGCCTGATAACTCCGTCACGGGACCGCCCTATGATGGCGGTGATGCGGAGACTTTTATGACGGCGCTGGCGGAACAATGGGCGAACTGCTCCAGGCTGATGAACGCTGTCTGCCGGGCAAACGGGATCCGCTATTACCATTGCCTGCAACCCAATCAATATGTGCCGGGATCCAGGGAACTGACCCCTGAGGAAACTGCAGCAGCCTTTGATCCGGAACACCCTTACCGGCAGGGAGTTATAAAGGGATATCCTCACCTGATCGGGTTGGGACGGGAACTCGCAGATTCCGGAGTGGCCTTCCTGGATTTGACAATGGTGTATTCGGGTGTCCCTGGGTCCATTTACATCGATACCTGCTGCCATACAGACGGTCATGGATATGAAATCATTGGGTCTTTAATCGGGGAACGGATCTTGTCGGATGTAATGAATAAGGATCAATCGGTCAGCGAATTAAACAATCCTGAGGTGAGAGGTTACACCACCGGTTCTTCGGATAATCTGGGACGGATCTTAGGGGTGAGGAACAAAGAGCAACCGGTTCCACACAATCCTGATCGGAAAATCCTGCCGCCAATAAAAGAAGAACTCTCCGCTATGTAACGGAGAGTTCCTGTGATGTCATGCTGTAGCGACTCGGATTACAGTGAGACTCTGTGATGCCGGACGGTGTTTCAGCCTTCCAAACTTCCGATGGCTTTCTCCACTTCCTCCAGGATTTCGCCCGACTTAACAAGTGCTTTCATTGTCGTATGATCCGGATAAAGGGGCCGGTCAACATCCAGGAAATCGACATGACGACGAACCACTTCCTTTGCTTTTTGAACACCCTTCCCGAAAGAAAATTCCCGGAAATCCAGCGCTTGCGCCGCTGCCATAAATTCGATTCCAAGCACACCGTAAGCGTTATCGAGAATGTCCATATTTTTAATGGCTGTATTCATTCCCATGGATACGAAATCTTCCTGGTCCGCTGCCGCGGGAATGGATTGAATTGAAGCCGGATTCGATAAAATACGCTGTTCGACGATCAAGGTCCCGGCAGTGTATTGGCTGAGCATCAAACCTGAGAACATGCCGGCTCCCTTAGTAAGAAATGGCGGCAATCCGATGCTTAAGGCGGGGTTCAGCAGCCGATTCAGACGCCGTTCGGACAATACACAGATCATGGTAATGCCGGCTCCAGCCATGTCCATCGGCAGACTGACGGGTGATCCCTGGAAGTTGGCACCGGTCAGTGTCAGTTTGTATTCAGGAAAGAAAATCGGATTATCACCGACACCGTTCAACTCGATTTCAACCTGGGATTTGGCATAGGTAAGAGCATCATGGGCCGCTCCGATCACCTGCGGTGATGATCTCATCGAGTAGGCATCCTGCACTTTTATTTTCAATTTTCCGCTGACCAGATCGCTGCCTTCGATGCATTTCCGGATCGCTTTGCTGCTTCGGATGGCACCAGTGAATCCCCGGACCTCATGAAGCCGGACGTCATACGGTTTCATGTTGGCGTATAGAGCTTCAAGAGTCATTGCACACGCTATTTCAGCCTGTTTGAGCCAGCGATTCATGTCGTAGATGGCGATGGCGCTCATGGCAGTCAGGAGATTCGAGCCGTTGATAGCAGCCAATCCGTCACGGGCCTGCAGACCTGGAATGGGAATACCGGCTTTTTCCAAAGCGACACGCCCGGGAAGAAGTTCCCCCTGGTAATAAGCGTGTCCTTCACCCATCAGCAGTAAAGCGATCTGGGACATGGGAGCCAGATCACCACAGGCTCCGACGGATCCCTTCTGGCAAACGTAGGGTGTTACACCTTTATTCAGCATATCAACCAGCGTCTGGGTTATGACCAGCCTGCATCCGGAGTTGCCGTGGGCATGAACGTTGATACGTCCAGCCATTGCTCCCCGAACATATTCGATGGGTGCAGGATCACCGATACCTGCAGCATGATTATAGATAAGGTACTTCTGAAATTGCTTGACCTGTTCATCATCCAACACAACCTCGGAAAACTCGCCGATACCGGTATTGACACCATACATAATTTCCTTGGCGTTGACTTTTTCCTCCAGCATGGCCCGGCATATATTGATTCGTTCCACCGCATCCGGCGCAAGTTCGACTTTTTCTCCGAAACGCGCGATACGGACCAGCTTCTCGACGGTTAATCCGCTTCCATTCAGCATTATGGTCATATTGATTCTCCTTGAAGGGTTTGCAAGTTCGATGAACACATCAGAAACACAAGACTGTATTTCTACCATTCCGATATTATCGGGTCAATGCCTGAATCGGTTCGAAGTCAAAGAATTTCAGGAATCCCAGCCAAAGGAGAACACACTGAAATCCCCGTAGATGTCCGTGATCTGAGGATTCGTCAGAGCACCATACCAGAGAATTCCCGAGACGGATCCGGTGTTTGTAGGCCACGAAAACTCCGGAAGCACCTGCACAGTCGTTACTCCAACGGTAAATTCCGGGTAAAGCATCAGATAGTTATCGAAAACGCTGTTAAAACTGGGAGCCCAATACAGTTGACCGTACACATCCAGGATAACAAAAAGCGGATATCCGTTCAGAGGTTCAGCGCCGGCGTTGCAGACAAGGGCTCGACACCAACATGTATCACCGGCTTCGAACATCTGGGAAGGCATGTCAATTGTCACACCGGTCGTCGTGCACTCGTCCGGCGGGGTCGGTGTATCGGTAGGGTCAGTTGGTGTGGCTGTCGGTTGTGTGGGCGTCACGGTGGGATGAATGGTGGGTGTCCATGTTGGAGTTGCTGTTGGGGGTGGTGTTATTGTACCGGAGCCTGTGGGCGATGGCGTGGGTGTGGAAGTAGGTGATGATGTGGGTGAGGGCGTCGCAGTTGCCGTGGAGGTCGGAGTCGCGCCACTGGTTGGGGTTGTGGTGGGTGAGGTTCCACTGCTGTAGCGTGAAACTTTCATATCCCAGGTCAAATCATCAAAAAAAGCGACAACCGGTTTTTCATTCGAATCGAGCATCAATGTGATGGGCTCAGATCCACACCTCAGTCCTTCACTCACATGCCACCCGGCTTCGGATTGATACATATAGAAAAAGATTCCTGGCGAACCGGAGTAAACAACGTGAGAGTAATCCGTGCTGTCAATAACAAGGGATGTGTAAGTGCCGGGCCATCCGGGATGGCTGTAAATGGTTTGTATATCCCAACCCGTCCCGTTCCAGGCGGCATGTCGAAGCTCGTGGTTATAAAGTGTTTCACAATAGATGATCCGGGGAAATCCATTTGAATCAAGTGCAATGCTGGAGAATTTGCCAGTTGTACCATTCGGGTCAACCGTCGGATCGACGTGCCAGCCCGAAACATCCTTGTAGGCATATCCCAGAGTGGATGCGTCGATGTTGAAGAAGCTGACATGGGGATATCCGGAGTTATCGATCGTCAGGCCCAGCGTATAACCGAAAGATCCAGGCAGATCAGAAATGTTCTCAGCAATCCAGCCGCTGCCGTTGTTGACGGCATATCTAAGTATCGACAAGTTCGAATAAAAAACAGCATGAAGTGTATTCGACACACCCAAGGCAAAACGACAATAGGAACCTGCATCGGATTCAATCGTGCTGTACACCCAGTCACCCGATTCGTTCGTGGCGTATTTGAGCGATGAGGTCGACGCGTCGTGGTAAGTAATATGCGCGTATGAATTGCTGTCAACGGCGGAGGATGTATAAAACACGAGAGAGCCCGGATCCAATTCAGCGTTTTGCCAGTTCCCGCTATCCTGCCACGCGAATCTCAATCGATTTCTGCTGCGGTCGATATACGAAATAAAACAATCATCGGTGGAGTTTAATGACGCACTGCCGGCTCCGCCAACGTTTGCTCCGGCAGCGATCAGTTCCGATGTCCACGTTGAGCCCTGTTTTGCACAGAAGCGCAATTGATTTGATTGATTTTCATAATATGCGATCGCAGGTATTCCGGAGCCATCCAGAATCAGGGATGACCACCAGAATTGCTCGTTGCCGACAGCGGTTTGCGCGGTTTCGATGTCCCACGTGCTGCCGTCCCAGGTTGCATAATACAAGGAGTTTTCAGCAATCCAGGTTGCGTGCAGAATTCCCGGATTATCGAATCGAAGTGATATTGACCCGGCCCAAACCGATGTCAGCGATTCATGCTGCCAGCCAGTCCCGGTATTCCAGGAGTGTTTCAGCACATCGCAGACATATAGAATATGAGGATTCCCATTGTTGTCCATGATCAAAACGGATCCTTCACCGCATTGCGCCTGATCGATAACGGTTTCAATAGTCCATAAGCCACCTGAGCGTGACGCGTATTTCAACTTTCTATCATATTGATCATGATAAGTGATACAGGGTTCACCGTTTGAGTCGAGTACCAGAGAGATAGAAAATGGTACAAAACTATTCTGAATGGTTTCATACTGCCAGTTGGCACCGTCAAAGAACGTATAGTACAAACCCTGGTTACCGGATTGATTGTCACCATAGGCAATATGGGGGTTTTCGAAAGAATCCAATTCAAGGGATGTGCAATACCCGGTTCCGGAAAGGGTATCCAGCGTTACGATTGACCAGGCACCGCCTGTTTGGCGGGCATATTTTAAGTGATTGTTTTTATCGTCGAAATAACTGATGTGGGCCTGATTTAAAGAATCAATGGCCAGTGAGGCAAACAATCCGACGGCCGGTTCCGGATCGATCGTCTCCATTATCCAGCTGGATCCATTGTGTGTGCAGGTATAGAGATGATCGAAGCCGCAGGATACAAGTGGATAGCCATCTCCGTTTTCCTGAAGCGCGTCAGGTTCCATATGGAGAAAAAGTGGTGGACAGTCCGCGCACTCTACGTCCCAGTTAATTGACTGCGCAAGGGTGGCACCGGATGAAGTGGTTATTTCAAACAGTAAAAAGAAGAGAAAAAGCTTCAATTGACGAGATGATGTAGAGACTATAAGAATCATTCCCAATATTCCCCCCAGTATCAGGATGCTCCATTGACTCGTGCTCGGAACCGGTGGAGGGGGAGTTGTCGGTGTTTGAGTGGGTGTTACCGTCGGATCGGGTTCCCACGTAGCCGTGAAAATTTCGTCATCATTGCCATCGTCAAGAATGAGCAGGACTGTTTGTTCGTGGAGATAGATATTGGTCACGGCGTATTCGGGCGGAGTGATTCGAGTAGTGCTTACGCCATCATAGACCATGGCGGCCAGATCATAAGGTGATGTTGTTACGACCTGACGCCAGGCGACCAGCGTTTCACTGACATCGGGATATTCATCGTCAACATCATTTACGGTCAACTGGTTGAGGATACCGTTATCATACAGGAAAATTTCGTAATCGGTTCCAGCATCGCTGCCGCCACGACCCTGCCAGACAACGCGGGAGCCATGGATTCTGGGGTAAAAATCATCGACAGAATTATCGGTCAGCCGGTGAGTGATTGATCCATCGTAGTACACGACTTCCCGATCATCACCCGGTGAGCCGTAGAGGGCGAGCCAGACGGCGTGATTGTTCCAGGCGTCCTGAACGATGGAGTCTGATACATAGTCTCCGATGCCGCTCACCGAGTAGGTTGATGAACCATCGTATCGATACACACGCTGATCACCGGTATTGAGCCAGAAGATGTTTCCATCTCCGATGGCGATACCCTGGTCGGAATCGGAATTGTTTGTTATTCGCTGTTCTGTTACATCGTCGAACAGCATGATTTCCCAGCTTGTGTTGCCGGAAACGTCGTAATCCCGCAACCAGGCGTACCAATTGTTGAACATCACGGGGTAAGAATCAGAAAGAGTGTAAGTTGTGAGCTGACTGCTGATACCGTTTTCCCACTGGTACAGGTCATAGTTACCGGTGATGCCCCAATGGGAGTAAATCACGGTGGAGTGATCCACGGTGAACCCACCGAATGCACCCGACTCGATGGGATGGATACTGCTCCCATCCCAGAAATATAAGACGGAATTGTCCTGATCCATCCATGCCAGATTGCCGCCATGCGGAGCAATCCGGAGAATACGGTCGTTGACGGTATTGTCAGTTATCTGATGGAGTTGCCAGGAGGAAAAACAAGGTTGCAACCAACCAGTCAGGATAGCCGGGATGATGAGAAAACATTTAAAACAGAAGCAGATGCGCATTACAATACTCCAGGTTATATACGATTGAACCTCGCGAGAGGCAGTTGATGGAGATATTATAAAAAAATCCTGCTAAAAAGCACGAATCTCTTGACATTTTGAATCCGGGCATGTATCTAATGGCTTCGTTCAGCCCTTTGGGGCGGTTTCGAAGGCGCGTAGCTCAGTGGGAGAGCACATCCCTGACGCGGATGGGGCCAGGGGTTCGACCCCCCTCGCGCCTATACAGAAGGAAACAGCAATAACCCGGGCCGGTCCCGGGTTTATTGCTCATCCGTGTAAGTAAGGGGCTGCCGTGAATCAGGCGGTCAGGGTGGGTTGGCAGGAGAGTAGATGCCTGTCGGCACGCCTTTTGTTTGAATGGACGGGTTGACTGGCGGGCAGCGATTGAAGAGGAGATGGCCATGTCGGAAATGATCAGTTTGGTGTTACCGGATGGAAGTGTGGTTGAAGCACGGTCCGGAATCACTGTCGACGAACTGGCGGAAAAAATATTGCCCCGGCAGAAGAAGAAAATCATTGGGGCTCTCGTGGATGATGAAATCAAGGATCTCCGCGACATACTGACAGCGGGTGGATCTTTATCGTTTTTAATGACCGGTGATCAGACATCGCTGGACATCCTGCGACACAGCACATCACACCTGATGGCGGAAGCGGTTCTGCAGGTATTCCCTGATGCCGTTCTTGGCATTGGTCCGTCTATAGCTGATGGATTTTACTATGATTTCAAATTGCCGCGTCCGCTCGAGCCGGAGGATGTAACCCGGATCGAAAAGATAATGGAAAAGCTGGCATCGAAGAATGTGACATTTGAGCGTTCGGAGATGCCGATCGATGAGGCGATCAAGTATTTCGACAGTAAGGGCGAAGTGTTTAAAGTCGAGTTAATCCGGGATCTGGCGGAGAAGGGTGAGCGCGTCATATCGATATACCGTAGCGGCGGTTTTGAGGATTTGTGCCGTGGTCCGCACTTGCGTCACACCGGACAGATAAAAGTGTTCAAATTGTTATCGACTGCCGCCGCCTATTGGCGTGGTGACGAGAAGAACCCGGTTCTTCAGCGTTTATATGGGACAGCGTTCTGGTCGACTGAAGAATTGCAAGCATATCTTGACAATCTTGAGAAGATCAAGGAGAGAGATCACCGGCGGCTGGCAAAAGAACTGGATTTATACTCGATTCACGAAGATGTCGGCGCAGGATTGATCTTCTGGCATCCGCGACTTGCGATGGTGCGGCATCTGGTGGAGGAATTCTGGCGGTCGGAGCATCTGAAGCGTGGTTACGGCTTCGTTTACACACCGCACATTGCGCAGGAAGTGATTTACCAGAAATCCGGTCATCTTGAAAATTATGCCGAGAATATGTATTCGCCGTTGTTGATTGATGAGAAACCGTATTATCTGAAGCCAATGAACTGTCCGGGTCACATCAAGATATTCCAGACCCGCCGGCGGAGCTACCGGGATCTGCCGATTCGTTATTGCGAATTGGGAACAGTGTATCGGTATGAACGAAGTGGTACCTTGCATGGCATGCTGAGGGTTCGTGGATTTACACAGGATGATGCGCATGTATTTTGTACGCCGGATCAGATCGCCGATGAGGTATATGGAATCATTGATCTTGTGGATACTCTGATGACGGCATTCGGTTATTCCTACACGATATTCCTGGCGACCCGGCCTGAGAAATCTCTGGGTTCGGACGAGGAGTGGGAGGTTGCTACCGGGGCGTTGCGTCAGGCTCTGGAGCGCTGGGGGAAGCCGTATGAATTGGATGAGGGCGGCGGTGTTTTTTATGCGCCCAAAATTGACATCAAACTACAGGATGCGCTGGGTCGTGAGTGGCAGGGTCCGACGATCCAGGTGGATTTGAATCTGCCGAAGCGTTTCGATGTAACCTACATCGGACCGGATAATACCGAGCACGAGGTCATTATGATTCACAGGGCGGTATTGGGTTCGATGGAGCGATTTATTGGGGGTCTGGTGGAGCATGTCGGGGGTGCGTTCCCGATGTGGCTGGCGCCGACGCAGACGATGATTCTGCCGATCACTGATGGGCAGAATGAGTATGCAAGGGAGTTGAGTAATCGGCTGGTAGCGGAAGGGTTCCGGGTGGAAGTCGATGCGCGGAATGAGAAGATCGGATATAAAATCCGTGAGGCGCAGGAGATGAAGATTCCATATATGATTATTTTGGGTGCACGCGAACAGGAATCAGGTATGATAGCGGTGCGGCACCGGAAACAGGGTGATCTGGGAGCCATGAGACTGGACGATTTTATGGAGCGGTGCAAAGACGAAGTGATCCGAAAAGTGCTGAACTGATCGAGTATTCCGGGTTATCGTCAGGCTGCTCATTTCAGCAAGGGAGATGATCAATCAGGGAAGGTCTATGCAAGTAAACAAGGACGAATGCAGAATCAATGATAAGATCCGTGCCCGGGAAATCCGGTGTATAGGTCCGGACGGCAATCAACTGGGTGTGATATCGAGGGATGAAGCCCTGGAAATAGCGCATCAGGCGGATCTGGATCTGGTGGAGGTGTCACCGAATGCGGACCCTCCGGTATGCCGGATAATGGATTATGGAAAGTATAAATACCAGAAATCCAAACGGGATGCGGGCAAACAAAAACAGAAGGGTGCAACTGTCAAGGAAGTAAAATTCCGACCGAAGATTGATGTGCATGATTACAATTTTAAGCGTGATCACGTGGAACGTTTTCTGAAGAAGGGTGCGAAGGTCAGGGTTACCATTATGTTCCGCGGTCGTGAAATGGCACATACAGACAAAGGAAAAGAAATACTTGACAAGGTTGCAGAGGAAATGGCGGAGATTTCGAGGATCGATCGCCAACCAATGCTTGAGGGACGTAATATGTTTATGATACTGTCCCCCAAGTGATGAGGGCTTTTTCAGCGGAACACGCTGTAAGTTACAGTATTCAGAGAAAAAAAGGGGTTCACTATGCCGAAGATCAAAACAAACAGAGGAGCTGCCAAACGGTTTCGGGCGACAGGAACCGGTAAACTGCGCAGATCCAGCGCTTACAAACGCCATATTTTGACGAAGAAAACAACGAAAACAAAACGACAGCTCCGGAAAAGCGGTCTGGTCCATAAGGCAGATCACAAGCCGATCAAGCGGCTGGTCCCATATCTTTAGTTCCGGGCTGAAGATTTTAGCATGCGGAGGATTGTAAAATGCCACGAGTAAAAAAAGGGGTTACGGCCCGGCGACGTCATAAGAAAATTCTGCATTTGGCGAAAGGATACCGGGGTTCACAATCTCGCAGGTTCCGATCGGCGATTGAAGCGGTGAACCGGGCTGGACGGCAGGCATATGTTGGTCGAAAATTAAAGAAACGCGAGTATCGTTCACTTTGGATTCAGCGAATCAATGCAGGTGCCCGGTTGAATGGAATGCCTTACAACAAACTCATTCACAGTTTACAGAGTGCCGGAATCAGCCTCGACCGGAAAATACTGGCAGATCTTGCGATGCATGAGCCGGAAACCTTTGCAGCCTTGACGCAGTTGGCGAAAAACGGCTGATTGGGTTGAGGTCAGGCGCGAATGAACATGGAGTTCATTCCGGAACTCCAGGCGAAACTGGAACTGCTGGAGAGCCGGATCGGCGCCCTGCTGGGGCTGGTTCGAGATCTCCGGCAGGATAATGCCCGGTTAAAGGGCGAGATTCTCTCCGCGCAAGAAATGATGGCGGCAGAGAGGAAAGATATCGATCGGCTTCATGAAGCCTTGGCGGAGGCGGAGCGATGGAAGACCGAAACCCAGGAACTCAGAAAATCCAGGGATCAGGTAGTTGGGAGAATCGAGAATCTACTGAAACAACTCGACGATCTCCAGATGGAGGTGGCCGGCAGTTGACGGTACCGGATAAGTCGGATCCGCCATCACCCACAGACGCTCTCGGTAATCAACGAAAAGTCCAGGTTGAAATTTACGGAAACCGGTATCATGTTTTTGCTGACGACGATACCGGTCGGATCGTCGAATTGGCCGGTCGTGTGGATAAGGCCATGAGGGATATCGCTCGTTTGAATCCGGGCCTGGCCGCGACAAAGATTGCCATTCTCGCTGCTTTAAACTTTGCTGAGCTGGCTGCGCGGGGTGATGCGGCATGCAAATTGTTTGCGAATCGTACGGAATATTTGCTAAACTTGATTAGCGATGAGCTTAACGAGTAACTGAAACTAACAGGTTCAGATTCGGAAAGTTAGACGAGCCGGGTATTTGACAGTTTTAGACGGTAACAAAGACCCCGTGTTTAGGGCGATTATGGATAATATGGTGGTGATCAAACTGATAATAATTCTAACGGTAGCCGGATCCGCATGGTTCCGGACCCACGGAATGTCTCAGGTTGACCCTCCTGCGGTGTTTGTGATGGATTGGAGCAATTTGAGCCAACAAATTGTTAAAGGGAGCTCGAATTTTGGCGTGGATATCAAGCCCATCTTGAGTGGGACGATTGAAATGTCAGTGAGGGCACCCACCTGTGTAAACAGGTTCAATGGACTCCGGTTCACACGGCATGTCGCGGGAGGGTTTCTTTTTTTTGCTCCAGCCACCAATGCCTTGACAGGCTCCTATAAGCTTTCCATCTGACCATAAAGATCAGCCATCCAGGCTGTTTATGGGAGGTGAGAGCCATTAACCCGATATATTGTTTAATTATTGGTGCTGCTGCACTAGTGGCCGGACTGCTGCTCGGTAATGTCCTTCAAACCATTCGATCCGGTTCAAAAAGCAGAAAAATCCTGGCTGAAACCAGACGGGATGCTCAGGAATTATTGGAAAAAGCCGAAAAGGAATCACAGACGATTCGACAGAATGCGGACGTTGAGGCCAAGGAAAGCACAATCGCCCAATTGAAGGAGCTGGATCGCGAAACCCGCAAGCGGCATGCGGAGATTGAGCGGATGGAGGATCGCCTGCTCAAGAGAGAAGAGACTCTTGACGAAAAAGTTAAATTTTTCGAGAAACGGGAGAGAACCCATACTCACAAGTTGAAAGAACTGGCAAACCGCCAGAAGAGCATCGACAAGCTGGAAAAGAAGCGTCAGGACCTGATCCAGGAACAACAGGCTGAACTGGCCAGGATTGGTGGATTATCTCAGCAGCAGGCAAAAGAAATCATTATTGAGAGGATGGAAGATGAAGCCCGGAAAGATGCGGCCTCTCAGATTAAGAAGATCATTGATGATGCGACTGATCAGGCCGATATGAAAGCAAAGGAGATTATAGCGACGGCTATTCAACGGGTCGCTTCCGATTTTGTCAGTGAAACGACTGTCAGTGTCGTCAATCTGCCCAGTGATGAGATGAAGGGTCGCATCATTGGAAGAGAAGGCAGAAACATTCGGGCTCTGGAAGCTGCTACCGGAGTCGATCTGATTATTGACGATACGCCGGAAGCTGTTATCATCTCCTCTTATGATCCGATCCGCAGGGAAGTGGCGGCAACTGCATTGAGTCGACTGATCTCCGACGGTCGTATTCACCCGGCCCGGATTGAAGAGATCGTCGACAAGGTGGAAAAAGAGATTGAAAAATCAGTTCGCGAAGCCGGTGAACAACTGGCGTTCGAGGTTGGGGTTCAGGGATTGAAACCGGAACTGATCCGGTTACTCGGTCGTTTGAAATACAGAACCAGCTACGGGCAGAATGTGCTGCAACATTCGCGCGAAGTGGCGTTTATCGCAGGAATGATGGCCTCCGAACTGGGTGTCAACGTGAAACTGGCCAAACGGGCTGGGTTGCTGCATGATATCGGGAAAGCAGTGGATCACGAAGTGGAAGGATCTCATGCCTTGATTGGTGCTGAAATCGCTCAGAAATTCAATGAGCCCAGGGAAGTGGTCCGGGCTATGGCTGCGCATCACGGCGATGAACCCCCTTCAACCATCGAAGCGATACTGATTCAGGCGGCAGATGCACTTTCAGCGGCTCGACCCGGTGCCCGTCGTGAAATCCTGGAAACGTACCTCAAACGACTCGAAAAGCTTGAGGAGATTTCCACGTCATTCAAGGGTGTCGAAAAATCATTCGCTGTCCAGGCCGGTCGTGAAATCCGGATTATTTTTACTCCCGAAGATGTGTCAGATCAGGAGATGGCCTTGATGGCACGAGACATTGCAAAACGGATTGAGCAGGAACTGGAGTACCCGGGTGAAATCAAAGTGACGGCGATCCGAGAATCAAGAGCTGTGGAATACGCACGATGAACAAGGACCTGGTACCGTTGAACGGCCGGCATGTTTTGCCGCTGGTCAATACACCGCATGCCCTGAGACGGCTTAATAACAGTGCCTTAGGGCAATTGGCGGATGAAATTCGAGAAGTTATTATCGACACGGTGTCCCATACCGGTGGCCATCTGGCGTCCAATTTGGGTGTGGTTGAGCTGACGCTTGCGCTGCATTACGCCTTTCATACACCGGAGGACAAATTAATATGGGATGTCGGGCACCAGGTTTATTGCCATAAAATTATCACCGGACGGCATGCAGGATTTCGAAAAGGTCTCCGGCAGTATAATGGAATATCGGGTTTCCCCAAAAAAGCCGAAAGCGAATTCGATCATTACGATACCGGTCATGGCGGCACATCCCTTTCTTATGCTATCGGCATGGCGGAGGCCATTCGGTGTTCGGGGCGCCGAAACTGGGTCATTCCCATCATTGGCGATGGCTCGATGACGGCGGGAGTTGCTTTCGAGGCTCTCAGCCAGGGCGGACATTTGAAGCAGGAAAACCTGCTGGTGATCATTAACGATAATGATATGTCGATTTCTCCTAATGTGGGAACGCTCGCACAGTATATCAGCCGCCGAATGGTCGGACCCCGTGCCGCATCTGTCCGGCGCTACACAAAGCAATTGCTTGCAGCGATTCCACGGGCGGGGGATGACCTGATTCGGCTGGTACAGAAACTTGAACGTTCACTGAAAGATTTTATTCAGCCGGGACTGCTGTTTGAAGAACTCGGGTTTCAATATCTGGGACCGTTTGACGGGCATGATCTGAATACTTTGATTCCCGTGTTCAGAAATGTTCAGAACATCCCCGGCCCTCTTCTATTGCATGTGCTGACGAAAAAAGGTCAGGGATACAAGCCGGCGGAACTGGAACCGGAGCGTTTTCATGGTGCTTCACCGTTCAACAGGGATACCGGCGCATTCATCGTTAAAAACACTCCGCCTTCTTATACCAACGTGTTCGGTGATGCACTGCTGGATCTGGGTGAACGGGATGATCGTGTCGTGGCAATCACGGCTGCGATGACTCTGGGAACAGGTCTGGATCGGTTTGCAGAACGATTTCCGGACCGCTTTTACGATGTCGGAATGGCAGAGCAACATGCTGTAGCGTTTGCCGGCGGACTTGCAAATGCCGGGCTGAGACCTGTTGTCGCTATTTATTCCACCTTTATGCAACGGGCATTCGATCAGGTTTTTCAGGAAATCTGCCTTCAGGATGTTCCGGTTGTGATGGTGCTTGATCGCGCAGGCATTGTTGGAGCCGATGGTCCGACACATCACGGCGTATTTGATCTGTCGTTTCTTCGAACCCTACCCAATATCGGAATCATTGCGCCTCGCGATGAAAATGAGTTACGCCGAGCGGTTCTCTCCAGCCTGACATTCGATAAACCGGTCGTGATTCGCTATCCCCGTGGAAATGGGATCGGTGTTTCGCTCGACAAACAACCTCCGTTGTTGGAATGGGGTACCGGTGAATGCCTGCAGGAGGGAACGGACGTCACGGTTGCTGCTGTGGGGCCGCTGGCGATGGACGCCGTTCATGTCGCGGAGAAACTGTGTGATGCGGGTATCAGTGTTGAAGTGATCGATGCACGATTCGTAAAACCGCTTGATTCCGCACTGCTGTTGAAATCCATTCGTAAAACCGGCGCTCTCATTACTCTGGAAGAAAATGCTCTTGCGGGTGGGTTTGGCTCAGCTGTCCTGGAAATGCTCGCCGGATATGGTGCCATTCCCGCTGTCGTCGAGTTAATGGCTATTCCCGATCGATGGGTATCGATGGGATCGCAAGCGGAGTTGCGTTCGGACTTAGGGTTGTCAGCTGCTGAACTGGAGCGCCGGATCAGACTGATTGTAGACCGGCAATCAGCGGACGCTGTCCGGACTGCACAATCACAACCGGCTGAAAAACATGATTCGAGCAGACAAATTTCTGACTGATCACGGTATTGTGGAGAGCCGGTCGGCGGCAGCCGAACTGATTCGGAAGGGTGTGGTGCGGATTGATGGGAAACCGGTCATGAAACCGGCCACCATGGTATCACGAACCAGCACGGTGACAGTTGATGATCCGGAACCTCGACCGGTGAGTCGGGGTGGCTACAAACTGGAGCATGCTTTGGATCGTTTCGGGATTGATTGTAGCAACCTATCTGCCATGGATTGTGGCGCATCCACCGGAGGATTTACAGAATGCCTGTTGAACCGGGGTGCTGCCATCGTATACGCGGTGGATGTCGGTTACGGCCAACTGCACTGGTCGCTTCGTCAGGACCCGCGCGTCCGGGTGATGGAGCGCACGAATCTCCGTACTATGCCGGCGGAGGCGATCCCGGAACCGCTCGGTCTCATTACACTGGACATGTCATTCATCTCCCTGAAACTCATTCTGGAGAAGGTTCGCTCGATGTTGTTGCCGGAAGGCCGGATTGTGGCTTTGATCAAACCACAGTTTGAAGCGGGGCGAGACGCTGTCGGGTCAGGCGGAGTTGTGCGGAATCCGGCGACACATCATCGTGTTTTGGAAGATATTTGTCGGTGGTGTCTCGATCATGAGTACCGGGTTCTTGGAATAACGGCGTCGCCGATAACCGGACCCAAAGGTAATCGCGAATTTCTGTTTCATTTGCAACCGGGCTTTGATACCTTTTCCAGTCAACACCTTCAATGGATAGAGCAGGCCATGAACAATGAGTAAAATGCCTATTCGAGCAATTGCACTGTTTTTGAAGCCGGACGTTCCGGAGATCGTGATTCTGGCTCGTGATGTTGTTGCATGGTTGCGGAATCGTGCCGTGCAAGTTCTGGTGACGCATACCGTGCTTGAACAACTCGATTCGGAAGCGGATGGCGTGATTGCGGGCAATGATCATAACCTGTCGGATGTGGACCTGGCCGTTGTCCTGGGAGGTGACGGAACAATTCTGTGGGTGGCTCGGCGTGTGGCACCGTTTGATATCCCGGTGCTGTCGTTCAATATGGGACATCTCGGTTTCCTGGCTGCCTATCCCGCTGCCGAGGTTTACTCCCGGCTGGAAAAAGTTCTCTCCGGCGATTTTTGCACGGAAGAGCGAATGATGCTGGCTGCTGAGCACTTTCGGGGAGGCACTCGATTGCAGAGCTACATTGCTCTGAATGATGTCGTTGTCAACAAGCAGCTCAGTCCCCGACTCATTCAACTCGAAACCTGCGTCAATGATAATTTGATCAATACGTATCTCTGTGATGGTCTCATAATTTCCACCCCGACCGGTTCCACGGCGTATTCCTTGTCAGCGGGCGGGCCGATCATGCTTCCGGAGTTGAAAGCGGTTGTAATGACTCCAATCTGTCCGCACATGCTTACAAATCGCCCAATCGTGATGAACTCGAATTACCGGATATCGATCCGGCTGATTTCCAGAGATCGCAAAGCTTTTTTGACCGTAGATGGTCAGACCGGCAGTTCCATGAGTTTCGAAGACACGGTTACGGTTTTTGCGTCGCCGTATAAAGCCCGAATAGTTACCAACGAGGAAACTCCATTTTTCGAAGTGCTACGTCGAAAACTCACGTGGGGTCACAGGTGATATGCTCCGCAGGTTGTATATCGATAACCTTGCATTGATTGACTCTGTGACACTGTCATTTACAGAAGGTCTGACTGTTATCACCGGGGAGACCGGTGCCGGCAAATCCATCGTTGTGCAGGCTTTGGCGGTACTCCTCGGCGATGCCGTTCATGCTGAAACAGTGAAAAGCGGGTGCGGTGTCGCACGGGTTGAAGGTGTATTTGATACGCCTCCAGGGCTGTTGAATGAATCCCGTTTCACCGACATGCAGCTCGAATTCGATCGGACTGCAGGTCTTCGATTGATGCGTGAAATTCAGCGGGAGGGTCGGAGCAGATTTCTTGTCAACGACCAAGTAATCAAGAAAACCGATTTCCAATGGCTTGGACATCAGTTATTGGATATCAATTCACAGCACTCCCACCAATTACTTCTTCGTCCCCGATATCATCTTGAACTACTGGATGGTGCGCTGCTGATGGCGGATCGGTTGGACACAATCCGGACGTATCGACAGGACTGGATGGCAGCTGCAGCGGCCTTTCGTGCTCTGAAGCGGGAGGTTGATGAGATGGAGAAGAGGCGTCAGTTAATCGAGTACCAGATGGTGGAGATTGACGATGCCGACCTGCGTGACGGGGAGAAACCGGCGCTGATTGAGGAACGGGAACGGCTCCGGTTTGCGGAAGAAATCCGGAAAAATCTGAACGAAGCGGGACGTATGCTGGACGATGCACCCTGTATGGTAACGGACCATTCAGCCCGGATAGCGGCTCTGATTCAACGTGCCAGTCACAGGGATTCGAGTCTGGAGCCACTGGCCGTCCAGGCGGAAGCACTGGAACTGACAGCGAGGGATTTGAGTAACGAAGTGAGGAGCGCTGCAGGCCGGATACATGCGTCTCCGGTGCGTTTGAATGAGATCGGTGAGCGATTGTTTTTTCTGCAGCAACTGGAAGGTAAATTCAAAAACGATATAGAGGGAATTCTTGCGTATCGCAGGGAGATTCAGATCGAGCATGAGGGATATGCATCACGTAGAAAAGACCTGGAGAGCTTGCGGCAAACTTGCAATGACCGGATGAAAAAGTATTTTGATTTTGATGAGACGCTGAGCTCTCAACGGCACAGGGAATCTCCGAATTTGTGTCGCCGGATTGAATCAGCGCTGGCAGAGCTTGGCATGCCTCATACACGGTTTGACGTTTTATTTTCACCACCGAAAGATTCATCGAATGTCGATTCCTGTGAACTACCTGATTGGTGCTCCGAGTATGGAACGGACCAGGTTGAATTTGTTTTTTCTGCAAATCCTGGAGTGCCATTGAAGCCGGTATCCCAGATAGCCAGCGGAGGCGAATTGAGCCGGGTCATGATGGTATTAAAGCAGCACATGATCGAATCCCGTAATCACCAGACTATGGTTTTGGATGAGGTTGACAGCGGGATTGGCGGTGATGTGGCGAATTCGGTTGCCGATCGATTAAAGATCCTGTCCGCAGATCAGCAGATCGTATGTATCACCCATCTCCCGCAGATCGCTGTCAGGGGGCATAAGCATCTCCTGGTCGAAAAGGTGACAGATGGTGCGGAGACGCGGATTGTTTTGACGGAGCTTGGAGAAAAGGCGCGAATTCATGAGATAGCCAGGATGCTTAGCGGCGATGAAACAATTAATGAGGCGTTACACCATGCAGCTCGCTTGCTCGCATCTGCATCAGGATAAATTTGGCAAGCGGTATCAATCAAATCTTCCCGATCAATCCAGTCGTTATGATGAGGCGATCTTTCCGGCAGGGGGGATCAGCGGAATAATCGCTCTATCGGGTTCTGGAGACCGTAAATTCAGCGATCGATTCGAGCAGATCACGCTCGGCGGAATCAGGCAATGCCTGCAGAGCGTGACGGGCAACTTTGATGTGTTCTGCTGCGAGGTCTTCGACTGCGGCGACTCCGCCGAGCGATTTGACCAAAGTCTGCATTTCCTGGATCTCATCGAGAGACATGTCGGATTTTCCAAGGATGTGTTCAATTCGGGACCTGTCGGCCGGGGATCCATTTTCCCAGGCTGTTTTTACAGCCAGGGTCCGTTTGCCTTCCTTAAAATCCGATCCGACCGGTTTCCCGATGGTCGACACATCGCCGATGATGCCCAGGATATCGTCGCGCAACTGGAACGCGAGGCCAAGGCTGTTACCATAGGTCCGCAGGGCGTGGATGCCAGGGTGGAAGGGTTCGACCCTGCCCAGTCCGATCATGCCGCCGGCAATGACTGAAAAGGTCAATAAAGCAGCTGTTTTGCGCTGGAGCATGAGAAGGATTTCATCACGGGTGATTGTCTGAAGGGGTATACCGGTCTGGAAGACATCATCCACTTCGCCGGAAAGCAGAGCCGGAAGCACTTTTCCTTCGAGTTCCGCGATCAGAAACAAAACGATGTCAGCTGGCAACGTTCCGTCCAGACCGGTTCGGGATAATATATCCATCGCCATTGCGTGCTGTGCATCTCCGACCAGCAATGCCATTGACAGACCGAGATGTTCGGTGGACATGCCGGGATTGTTCTGCCCCCAGTCGATGTGATCCATCCGGATCCTGGCATGCACGGAGGGACCTCCTCGACGAGTATCATCGCGATCGATGATATCGTCGTGAACCAGTGTCCACGTATGTGTCATTTCGATTGCAATACCGACATCAAGAGCCGCGTCGGGATCTCCTCCGAGAGCACCGCATGCCAGGCAGGTCATGGCGGGTCTTAGATTTTTACCGCCCCGGTTTACATAATCCAGAAGCCGATCCTTGATCGGACCGGCTCCCAACTGGCAAAGAAAAGCGGTATCTTGCAAACGGTACCTCAGACGTTCGCCGGTGTTTTTCAGATATGTATTCAGATCAATCGGCATGTGACTTATTTTGAATGCAGCGGCTGTTCGGGATAATTACGGAGGAAATCGAACATGGCATTGGCGTTGGATGATGCTTTCCAGAATTTTTCATCGATCACTTCCCATGGTGCGCCTCCCCATAGAAGGGATTCAACCATTTCCATCGCCAGAGCTTTCCCGATAAAGCGTCCTTCATAACATCGAACGATTTCCGAGGCCAGTTTCGACCGGTCATCGTTAATGTGCACCAGGCGGTCCTTATTGGGTTTCCGCCCGTCAAACAGCATGATATTCAGATATCCCTCGCATCCGATATCGTGACGGCAGGCGGTGTTAACAGCATTAATCATTTCGAAAATACCTTCCACCCTGTCGATGGATCCTCGCCGCTCGGGCATCGTTTTTCTATTGCTGAACTCCGTCATCTGGACCGAAGCCATATCCCGGCCTGACCCATCAGTCAGAAAGATTTCCTGGACCGGCCAGTAGCCGAATTCGATCATTGACAGCGTGAAAATCCGGAATCCGAGTTTGGGTTCGTAACCTGCGATGATGCCGGCATTCAGGAATATGGAGGTCATTTCACCCGTCCGGCCTTTCCAGATAATGCTGTCGTGAATCGCATTAATAGTGTCCGTGTCCTTGATATCAATCTGTTTGCCGTCTTTTTTATAAAAGCCCCGACAAAAGTCATTGACGCTGAAACCGTAACGGCCTTCAATGGTCTGGTTGATATGACCTCGCTTTAACGATGTCTGGGCTTCGAACGCCCATTGAGCCAAAAGTTCCATTGTTGCCAGTTCCTTCGGCGCTTCACCGTTCTTTTTTACCAGTCTGTCATATTCGGTCCGAACCCGTTTCCGAATATTGAATTTCAATTCGTCGCCGATTGTCGAAGTTCCAGTATTACCGTAACAGGCGACAATTCCGACTGACTCAACGATATCGTCCGGAATGACCGGTTTGATTTTGTCGGCGGAGTTAATGATCATATTTTCGGGATTCCATCCGCGTTGTTCATCGCAGACCATGGCCCCGGAATATTGATCAAAGCGAATGGCATTAATGGATGTCATGATCGTGTCTCCTTCCTGCCGCCGGACTTGTTTCCTGATCGCGGTTTATCCTTTACGGGGTCCGGATACGGATAGAACTTGTAACCCCTGAGAAGCTTCCTCATGATCGCCGGATCATCGGCACCATCGATAAATGTCTTTTCGATCGTTTTCACATCGGCACGTTTGAATACAAGGCTCTCCATCAGTGGGTAGACGGTTTCATACGTTGTCATGCCCATCCGGATGGCGGTGATCATCTCACGAGCCAACTGCATGGTATGGTCACTGAGTTCTCTGTAGCGGTCCTTTTTGTTGGCGGCCTTTCCATCAATCAGTACGAGATGCAGGCCACCGCCAACCTCATGGAAATGTTCCCATGCATTCAGCGTCGCTTCAATCAGAGCGATGACGCCCCATACACGGTCGAAACCCTCCCGGCGCTGATCGAGAGTCAGCCGGTTCATGATCCTCGAAAACTCGACACCCGCGCCGTACATCCCGGCGCCAATCGCTTCGAATCCGCCTGAAACCAGAGAACAAACCGTGTTCTCTGCGTTGATATGCCACGCGCGGTATCCCCAGTTCGGATCGTACCCGGTCAGAACGCACTTGTTCTTGAAAATTGGTTCGGTCAGTCCGTTCTGAGTCTGGAACGTGATGATACCTTTGGCCGCCTTGATAACAGCCTCCTGCTTGATGTCGATTTTCTCCCCATTCTCTTCGAAGTAACCCTGATTCAATTCGTTGACGTTGAATCCGTACAGATATTTCAACATGTCATCGACCTTGCGGCGGCGCGTTGTCTCCATGGCACGCCGGACGATCATCGCCACGTTCTCCAAATCGGCCAATTCTGAGGATTTACCCTCTTTCCATGCCTTTAAAACGGCATCCCGGCTCCGCTGGATAACCTCCTCGTGAAACCCCGGGTGGCCCCACCCCCCGTAGCCCGCATAGATGCCCAGAGCGTCGGAGACTTCCTCCGGTACGATATTTCGTATGTTGTCGAGAAAAAACGCTCGACGGCGGCGAAGATACCAGTATTCTTCGTCGCACATCAGCGCGCCGGATGATGCGCTGAACTGGAGTGCTGTCACTATGGCCATAAATCCTGCTCCTTCCTCATCAGTAAACTGTTTCAGAGCCTCCAAGATGTATTCCCCTTGCCGGGGAACTTGAAAATATATCATATAACCTGTGAATGTAAACGGATTCCGTAGCAGCGATGAGCCGGGAGTCGTGCAATACTGTGATGCCGGTGGCCGAATAATTCAGTACGCAACCACTGCCGGGCTCTGTTATACTGAAACGGCTGGAGGTGAAAGCATGGGAAATCGCGGCTGCCTGTATGGGACCGGAACGCTTTTATCCGGAATCGTTGTCATCTGCATGCTGGCAGGATGCGGTGGCATACCGGCAAGTTCCAGTGCAACCGGATCAGAAAACGGCGTAAGGATCGGAATGACTGCTGCACCCCGGACTCTGGATCCGCGTCTCTCCACTGATGTGTCGTCTGCGCGAATTCAGCAGCTCATTTACAATTCGCTGGTGAAGAAGAACAGAGCATCGGAGATAGTGCCGGACCTGGCTGAGTCCTGGGAGATGACCGATGACCGAACATATCGCTTTGTGCTTCGTGCAAACGTCCGGTTTCACGACGGGTCGATCCTGACAACGCGAGATGTCAAGGCTACATTCGATGCCGTGATGAGCGAGTCTCTTGCGTCGCCCCGAAAAGCGGCTTATCAAAAACTGGAGACCATAACAATCATTGATGACCGGACGATCGAGTTCCGGACATCAGAACCATTCGCTCCGTTCCTGATCAATATGGTACTGGGCATTCTGCCGGAATCTCAGGCGGCTGTCATGGATCCGTCAACGCCGATTGAGCCGGTCGGAACGGGCCCGTTTCGGCTGAAGGAACGGACAGGTGGGGAACGGGTGTTACTGGAGGTGTTCCCTGAGTATTTTGGTGAGCGGGCCGCACTGGACTGGCTGGAGTTTCGGGTGATACCGGATGATGCGATCCGGGTTATGGAACTTGAAAAAGGGTCGATCGATTTCATCCAGAATGACATCCCACCGGATTCTGTTGCACGGCTTCGGAATAATCCCGGGCTGAAGGTTATGACAGCTCCCGGGACATCCTATTATTACGTGGGTTTTAATTTCCGGCTCAAGGATCATCCGACCGCTGATCCCGCCGTCCGGAAAGCCTTGGCTCTGGCATTAAACCGGGATGAGATCATTCGATATGTGCTGGGCGGATTGGCCGATAATGCGGTCAGCGTGCTATCGGAAGGCCACTGGGCGTTCAATCCGGCTATCCCACAGGTGCCGTTCGACAGGGACGAAGCGATGCGGCTGATGGATCTGGCCGGCTTTCCGGAGAAAAACGGTCAACGATTCAATCTGGAATTCAAGGTGTCTCAAAACAAGCATAGCATTTTGCTGGCGGAGATTGTTCAGGCGCAATGGGGAGCCGTCGGTGTTCACGTTACGCTGCGATCGTTGGAATGGGGGACATTCTATGACGATATCATCAAAGGAAATTTTACGGCATACATCATGTCCTGGGTCGGCGTGACCGATCCCGATATCTATCACAGCATTTTCCACTCCCGATCGATTCCGCCAAACGGCAGAAACAGGGGCTATTACAGCAGTCCGGACCTTGATATCCTGCTGGATCTGGCCCGGATCGAGATGGATGAGGGTCGCCGGGCGGAAATTTACCGGTCAGTTCAAGATATACTGGCCAGGGATCTCCCATACGTCAGCCTCTGGCATGCCCACAACGTGGCGGTCATGAAGACGGGCTTGAACAACTTCCGGTTTTATCCGGCGGGTGATCTCGATTCATTTTCGGAGGTGGCATGGACGGATGCAAAGTGAAGCCGGCCGGTGACATTGAGGAAGCAGGACCGGGACGATGATCCACTATATCATCCGACGCATCATGATGATGATTCCCGTGCTGCTGGGTGTTTCACTGCTTGTATTTTTTATGATTCACCTGATCCCCGGGGATCCGGTACAATTGATGCTGGGAGACACTGCTCAGCCGGCCGACATAGAAAAACTGCGACATGAAATGGGGCTCGACAAACCGCTCCATCTTCAACTGGCGGCTTTTCTGAAGGGGTTGATGACCGGGGACCTTGGGCGCTCACTTCATTCACGGGAACCCGTCACCAAGATCCTGACCGATCGATTTCCCGCAACTCTTGAACTCACCCTGGTCAGCATGCTGGTTGCTGTCGCAATAGCACTGCCTTTAGGAATTATCTCGGCTGTGAAGGCGAATACAGCGATTGATCACTCATCAATGTTCCTGGCGCTGCTGGGTGTGTCTATTCCAAATTTCTGGCTGGGACCGATGCTGATATTGATTTTCAGCGTCCAGTTGAACTGGCTGGTTGTGTCCGGTCGTTCCGGTCCGGGTAGTTATATTCTGCCCGCCATCACTTTAGGGACCGCACTGGCTGCCATCCTGACCCGGATGACCCGTGCCAGTCTGCTGGAGGTGATGAAGGCGCCGTACATCACGACAGCCTATGCGAAAGGCGCGTCGCATTCACGGGCGATTTTCCACCACGCACTCCGCAACGCCCTGATACCAGTGACAACCATAATGGGATTGCAAATCGGAGCATTACTGGGTGGGTCTGTCATTACTGAAACCGTGTTCTCCTGGCCGGGAATCGGGCGGGAACTCATCCAGGCGATCCAGGGCAGGGATTACCCGGTTGTTCAGGGATGCGTTCTGTTGATCGCTTTCTGCTATGTTCTGATCAATCTTGTGACAGATCTGATTTATGGAATCCTTGATCCAAGGATCACATATGAATCACCGGCTCCCGTGTGGCGGACATTTTTCAGTTCAATCGGGCGGCAAGTGAGGCAGTTTATCGGCTGGTATCCGAAAAACCTGATATGCAGCGTCAGCGTTATTCTGGTTATATGGTGGGCGCGTTCCGGATTCCCACTTCCGCTGCATTGTGTCAGATTCCAGGTTTCAAACGGTTTGGGAGGCGCACCGGGTCTGTTTGGCCGGTGTGTGATTTTGATGGTCTTCCCGGGTCTGCTGTTCTGGTGGCGGAGCAAAGATCCGATGAGTTGGAGATCGTTTCTGCGTTCACCGCGATCATTGATCGGGATGGTTTTAACCGGATTATTTCTGTTTTTGGGTCTGTTCGGACCGGATCTGACATCGGTGGATCCGACGGCACAGGACCTGGCGATGCGTCTGACTCCCCCAAACTTGGGTCACTGGTTCGGAATGGATCATGTCGGGCGTGATCTCCTCAGCCGCGTGTTGCACGGAGCGCGGGTCTCCATGATCGTCGGAACGGTCGTGACGCTGGTGTCGATGTGCATCGGCCTGTTGATTGGTCTGGTATCCGGATTGGCCGGCGGGTGGCTGGATGATTTCATTATGCGGATCGTGGATGTTTTGCTGGCTTTTCCCGGAATTCTGCTGGCAATCGGAATGGTGGCGGTTCTCGGACCCGATATACGTAATGTCATGATCGCTTTATGCATAATGGGATGGGTCGGGTATGCACGGCTGGCTCGCGGGCAGACCCTCGCTCTGCGGCAATCGGATTATGTTCAGGCCGCCCGGAGCCTGGGAGCTGGTCCGATCAGAATTATGAGCCGGCATCTTCTCCCGAACATCCTGGCTCCGATCATTGTTCAGGCAACGCTGGGTATGGCAGGGGTCATCATTGCCGAAGCGGGTCTATCGTTCCTGGGACTTGGAGTTCAGCCGCCGTCCCCGTCATGGGGTGGTATACTCAATTCGGGAGTTTACTACTTCAGGGAAGCTCCCCATATGACCGTTTTTCCTGGATTGGCGATCATGATTGTTGTTCTCGGATTGAATTTTCTGGGTGATGGTCTCAGAGATGCACTGGATCCGAAAACCCGGGATTGACTCCGATTCAGTCAGTAAATCATAAACAAGAAAAACATCGGGAATCTGATTCTCAGAATTTGTCCGGTTGACGATGACTTTGCCGATCCGGATATCTTTATCCCATGAAAACCAGCTGCGGGCATCACCGGCGACCGAGAGCCGCCTGATCGGGTACGGTAATCCGGATACGTCGACAATGGTTATTTCCGTGTTTGACGACAGTGAAGAGACTGCCAGAAGGTGCGCGGGAGGTGCATTATCGGTTACGAATTCAAAAAATCCGTCAGTTGAGTCAGATTGAGCAAGCCGGAGCGGGAAGAACAGTTTATCCCCAACGGTATTCAACCATTCCTCCGCCCATGGGTAAAGAAAACCGGATTTCCGACAGGTTTCCAGAGATTGCCGGAGATAATCAAGTTCTTTTCCCGGCTGAATATCAAGGTGATATATATAGGCGGTATCGGCAATTACAGTACTGGGTTTGATCAGGCGGAACCAGAGGAATGCGCTGGGGTCCTTTTGTATCAGCATCTGTAATGTTGCGATCCAGACAGCATAGTCTCCGGACATGGGGAAGTATTTCTCTCTGTGCGTTATGGGGCGATACGTGATGTACGGATCAAGTATCGGGTGTCGTTGCTCCAGTCCGAAAATTAGACAATCAATTTTTTTCTGTTCCTGATAATTTCTCAGTTCTTTCAGATCCTGGCACCAGGATAGATTTGAATCACCGAGTAACCGGTACCCGTTCCGGTGCCCTCCCGCCAGACAATTGAAATAACTCAGGTAGAAGGGATGCGCGTTCAGAGATGCAGAGGCGTGCAGAACCAGAAGTATGAAGGCGATTGCTACTCCGGATATCCTGCAGCACCAATGGTAGTCTGTGATTCGTGAACCAAAGAAGAAAAGCAGGGGATAAACTGGCAGGATGAATCTGATACCACAATCGATCTTGCAGAAAAAGCTGAAAAAAGTCAGCCAGAACAAAGAGATCGTCAGAGCAAGTATTTCATCGATTGTCGGGCGTTTTTTCACGATTCCGATCAGTCCCAGAAAAATTAGCAGGAGCGCTGGGAGGGTTGTTTTCACCAAAAGAGCGAAGACGTCATACCCGATGAATCTGGCATCAGAGATCGTGCCGAGCATAAATCCAGGCCAGCGGTTCTGGAATCCGAGATGAACGTCCATACCTAAAAGATAGCGGGTGGGCAGGGGTACAGGCAGGATACCAGCGGGACCCGCGGCGAGGTTTTGCATGGTTGGCGATTCGAAATGCAGTGCATCGAGGCGACGTCCTGTTCCCTGGAATCCATAGACGATGTTGACGATCAGCAGAGCAACGGCAAAAGGCAGAATCCAGCCTTTTAGAACTTTTTGAAGTCTCAGGGATAGGGAACCCGGTGTCAGCAGGATGATGAAAGGAAAAAGGAGCGGAATCAACAGAAATGAAAACTTGGTCAGCATTCCGAAAGAATACGCTGTGCCCAGGAGCAAACTGGTTAATAAATTTGGCTTCTTTAGAAACATCGACAACGACACGATTGCTGCAAGAACTGCCACAGCGAGCATCGCATCGGAATTGGCCAGGCGGGCATGGGCCAGGTAAGTGGGAGAAAATGCCAGAAAACCCGAAGCGATAACTGCTCCCCAAATACGATGGCAGGTAAGTGTCCAGAAGAATAAAATGATCATTCCGGCAAGTTGATAGGGGAGAAGTCCAAGTCGGCTGAAAAAAACGTCCGAGTTCGGAGTACCGTCGGAGAAAAGTCTGCGCATCAATGAGTGGCTTGCCATGAACAGGATGGGATGCGATATCTCGTCGGGGTGTTCCGTCCATCCATTAGTTTCAATTGATTCACCGGCTCGTATCCAGCGGAACTCATCAACAGTCCAGGATATTCGTCTCTGGCTTGTCAGCAGGATCGTCGAGAAGACAATCAATATCAGCATAAGAGCCAATGCTGTCCGTCGCTTCAGGAATTGGTTTTTCAACCGGAGCATCACCTTCCTCAAATCAGCACACGCGGTTGTTAGTCCATATCAATCCAGACGGTACAAAGGCGGAAAAAAGAAAGCAACATTATCAACAGCAGGATTGAGTGTGACGACCACGGGTTTCTCCGGTTCGGAAAGTGCTGGATTGACGCGAACCTGCGAGAATCATTACGGATAATTCAGCGAGATGAGGAGAAAACCGGAATCCGTAAATGAACACAGAAATATAAGCGTGACCATCAATAATCAAACAAAAAATATATATGTTTGATTATTTCTAAACAATAGTCTATATTATGGATATGGACCACGTAACAAAATTCAGAATTAGTAATGAGACATTAAAGGAACTGGAGACCGGGATACGCGAGACGGAGGGTACGTTTGTCTGTGTCGTATGCGGCAGTCTTTTTGAGCGGGGTGTTGTCTTTTCCGTGGATGGAAGGCTGCTGGAGGCATCCCGCGCAGCAGTGGAGCATATCCGGACCGAACATGGCGGTATGCTGACGGTGCTGCTGGGGCTTCCGTCGACAGTGAGTGGTTTGAGCGACGTTCAGCAGCGGATTATTTCCGGGATGGGGGCCGGGTGTTCGGATCGGGATATTGCCCGCGAACTGGGTGGAAAGGCGGAATCGACCATCCGAAACCACAGGTTTCAATTCAGGCGGCGATTGATGGAGGCGAAGATCATGGTTGCGATTGGATCATTACTGGAAAGGAATGAGATGGACGGTCAGGAATTTATCAGTTTTCACAAATCCATGCCGATTCACGATGAACGGACGATGACCACGCGGGTGGAGGCTGAGAAGGTTCTGAAAAAATATTTCAGGCAGAACGGGCATCTTGTTTTGATCCGGTTTCCTAGGAAAGAAAAGGAGAAACTGGTCATTTTGAAACGGGTCGTGGAGGAGTTCGATTTAGAGTGTCGCTACACCGAGAAAGAGGTTAACGAGATATTAAAACCCATTTGCGAGGACTACGTCACGGTCAGGCGATATCTGATTGAGTACCGTTTTCTAGGGCGCAAGGCGGATGGAAGCGAGTATTGGGTTAACGAGTGATCCGTGGGGATGGTAATATTGTCTTTGTTTTTAAATGGTTGAAGACATTTTAGTGAGTTGGACGTTGACGAGCGATCAGAGTTGCAGCGATGTTGCTGTTTGTGGTCAGACTTCTATAATATAAGTATCAATCTGTCGAAAACGAAAAATAACATCGGTGTAATCACGGAGGTATGACGGTGGGTGTTCGAAAACAGAAATCATCAATTCATTTTTCCGCTGTTATCATCCTGTTTACTCTTTTTCCTCTCAGCATTAATGCCCAAAGTTACGTAGAGAAAACGTTTGTCAATCATTTGCACTCCGGATTTCCAATCGTTGAACCGGTGACAATGATTTATGTTCCGCCAGGCATTGTTTTCAGAGGTCTTCCAGAAGATGAACCATGTATAAGGAAGCATCATCATTATTTATATCCAGCCGTTTTGACTCATGGATACTACCTGATGGAAACGGAAGTGACTCGCGGCATGTGGGCTGATCTGCAAATGGTTCAGAATGAGTTGCCGACTGATCCGAGTGATGAAAAGTACAGTCCGACCCGGGATCACCCGGTACAAAGAGTAACATGGCTTGAGGCCGTCCTTTTTGCCAACCTTTTATCCTGCCAGTATGGTTACAGGCCATACTATTATTCAAACAGCGAATTGACGAATCCGATTCTGACGATGAATTTCGATCCGTCCCGAGTGTATCGGGATCTCTCATCGGATGGTCATCGTCTGCCGACGGAAGCGGAATGGGAAAACGCCTGCCGGGCGGGAACGACAACAGTATTCTCCTGCCCTGAACCGAATTACACATCGGATAATTGTAGATCATGCATGGGAGGGAGCCACCCGATATTGGAGGAGTATTGCGTTTACTGCGTCAATCACAAAGGGGGCCCCGATATTGTCGGTAGCATGTTACCGAATCCCTGGGGATTCTTGGACATGCATGGAAACATAGAAGAATGGTGCTGGGATGTGGGCGGAGATTACTCAACAGACGTGATGATTGATCCGACCGGGAGTGGAATCAACGCAGCGTTTCGTACATGTATCTCCAGAGGTGGTAACTGGTACGTGAGTGCATTGGGGTGCAGATCGAGAGACAGGAGTTATACTTACATCGATGCACGTTTCAACCTGATCGGATTTCGGCTTGCACGATCAGCATGCGACATGGAACCAGTGAGCGTAAAACTCCAGATGCCATCGTATATCTATGCTCCCGGCTCACCCTTTCGCCTGGATCTCCAGATTGAGAATTCCGGACCGCCATTGACCGGATGCTGTTTATTTACGGCCTTTTGGCTGGGTGCGGACGATTTCTGGCTCTATCCAAGCTGGTCAAAATACCCATCTGAAATTGATTGGGAAACGCTTGATATTCCTGGATATTCCGCTGAAGTTTTGAATCTCATCCCTGACTTTGTCTGGCCGGAGAACTCAGGAGAGTATTATGGAGCATTATTTATCTCAGCCCTGATTCACGAGAATCAATGGATCAGCAATCTTGCAGCTTCAAAATTCGGATGGTCGGAGCGATCTTTGCCGAGTCCCCGGCCGACTTCGACACCGACACCTGAACCGCCAACCGGTCCGACGCCGACAGCCCCCGCCGGATATGTTCATGTTTCATCCGGATCGTTTACGATGGGTTCACCACCGGATGAACCATGCCGGGATGCCGATGAAGAACAGCGGGAGGTAGTGATAGGCGGCAGTTTCGATATCATGCGGACTGAAGTTACCAGAAGGATGTGGGCCGATCTGAAAAGTACTCAGCCCAGCCTGCCCGATGATCCCAGCGATATAACGTATAGCCCGACCCTGGATCATCCGGTCCAGCAATTAAACTTTTACAAGGTGGCTTTGTTTGCCAATCTACTATCGCTGGAACACGATTTTCCGCAATGTTACTATCGTGATGAGAATCTGACGATACCTCTGGATGCGTCAAATTATCTGGATCGATATTGCTATTTGGATCAGAAGGCAAATGGCTACAGGCTGCCGACGGGGGAGGAATGGGAGTATGTATGCCGGGCTGGTACAACGACGGCCTTCTCCTGCCCTGAAGAAAATTACTCATCCAGTACATGTTATTCGAGTACGCCCGGTACATTGCCTATATTGGAACAGTACTCTGTATTCGTGGCAAATGCATTGGACGGCAAACCTGAAAAAGTCACAAGCCGGTTACCCAATCCATGGGGATTGTACGACATGCATGGGAATGTATCAGAATGGTGTTATGAACAGCTCTGGCCTCATTTAGGTGAGATTACTGCCCGGGGTGGAACATTCAGATCGAATCCTCGATATTGTCGCTCTGCCGATCGATCTTTTATTGGGTTGGATTACGGGAATCATGAAAGAGGTTTTCGACTGGTCAGGCAGGTTTCTGCAAGCCCATCCACGCCGCCGGTTACACCAGTTCCAATGACATTTTCCACTATCTCTCCAGGCACATTTACAATGGGTTCTCCATACATCGAGCCATGCGTCAGTTCCTCAAAAGCATTGGATGAGCACCAAGTCAGGCTGACACGGGACATAGCAATAATGCAGACTGAAGTCACCCGCCAGATGTGGTTCGACTTGAGGGCCATGCATACCGACCTGCCTGAAGATCCCAGCCTTACAAAAGTCAGCCCGACCATGAACCATCCGGTTCAGAATGCATTAACTAACGAAACAGCTCTATTCGCCAACCTGTTGTCTCTCAGCCATGGATTGATGCGATCCTACTACAAGGATCCAGGTTTTTCGATACCTCTTGATTCAACTAATTATGAAGATGAAGAGTTTTTTTGCAATTTCGATGCCGGTGGTTACCGTCTGCCAACAGAAGCGGAATGGGAATATGCGTGCCGGGCGGGAACAGAGGGCCCCTTTTCTTTCTATGAACCGGAGTATCATCAGGGTACCTGCTATGGGTGTGATCCTGATGTTTTTCAAGGCCTGGATCAGTACTGTGTTTATTGCGGCAACAGTCCCGGCTCCGCGGAACCTGCATCGAGCAAGTATCCAAATCCATGGGGTCTGTATGATATGCACGGGAATGTTTCTGAATATTGCTGGGACTATTATGGTGATATGTCGGTTGATGTTATGACTGATCAGGAACAGGTTGATCCGACAGGACCCTTGACGGGCGACCAAAGGATTCTCAGGGGAGGAAACTGGGATTGCCCGGCAACAGATTGCCGGTCTGCTGCGCGCACTGTCATTGTCGGTAATCAAAATTGCGGTTTTCGCTTAGTTAAATCAGCTGTCTGTGATGTGACTCTGATGATGGCCGGCGATGCATTCAAACCTGGCGACCCATTCTGGTTAGATGTGCATTTGCTGAATTCGGGATCGGAATTCACCGGTGCCCGATTGTTTGTCGTCTTTATGATCAATTTGAATGAAATCTGGTTTCTTCCTGACTGGTCACGATATCCGACAGATTTATCGGGTTTGGAGGTTAACCTGCCTGATCATGCGGAGAGAATGATCAATATTATTCCTGAATTTTCATGGCCTGCCGGAGCTGAAGTGTGCGATGAAGGCATGTTTGTCGCGTATCTCATCCACAATGATCGATATATCAGTAATTTCGCATTTAAAGATTTCAGATGGATTGAATAACCGAGCATGTTTCCGGCTGGTTAAATAACTTATTTGATTTTATCTAGAATTTCGCAGCGATTTTCTATTTCCAGGAGCTTTTTCTTGAGGTTCAATCCACCGACACCGGAGTATCCACCGATCCGCCCTCGCGCACCGATGACCCGGTGACAGGGGATGAACGGGCCGCACATGTTCTGTGACATCGCGGTACCAACCGCCCGGGCTGCTCCGGGGTATCCCGCCAGCCCGGCGAGTTCGCCATACGAAATAGTTTCACTCCACTGAACGTTATCTCTCAATGCCAGGAAGATATCTTTCTGAAAAGGTTTCCAGTCGCGGGAATCCAGCGGCACGCGCCCCGGATCGGCCGCGGAGATACCTCCGTTAAAAAATTGCAGAAAAGTGTCCCGCCACCATTCGAGATCTGCCGGCGGTTCCGGATCGACTCGAAAGGCGGGTCGCTCGGCCATGATGTCCTTCAGGCAGACCAGGGCATCGTTCTCCGATCTAAAAAACGAAATCGATTGCACCAGTCCCCGGTCGCTCACGGCAAACGCTTCCCAACCCAATCCGGGTATCTCGACAGCTCCCAGTCGAACCGGCACCGGTTTCATCAGCGCATCTCCACGAGTCCGTTATAAACCAACATGTTATCCTTCAAGGTCAGGCGGAATGCAACCAGCGGAACGGTATCCAGCGTGTCAAGCACTTCCCGGTAAATTTCGGGTTTCTGGTTCGCCGCGACCAGGAACAGGGAGATCCCATCCAGCGCGGTTTTCGCAACCGACGAAAATTTCGGCGGATCAAAGGTCTGATACGCGATTAGATCTTTGACACCCATTGCGATCAACGGCTCCATGGACGGATTATCGAGCAGTCCCGGATCCTTACCGGAAAACGTTTTCAACGATTGATCCACGGTATCTGACGATGTTCCGAACAGCAGGTAATCATCACACAAAGCAAACCCGGGCTGAAATCCCGGAATGAGAGGGATCGGCAGGAAGTGATAGACATAATTGTTGACCAGTGTCTCCTGGCTGAAAGATCCGTAATCCGGTCCGGCGGCTTCTTCGACGCGTTTTTGCATCGCTTTCACAAACTCCCCGGCAGCCGCCCGGTCCCGAACGTTAATACCGAACGCAAGATCAGGGATCGGTATAAGACTGACCATCCGGATATTCTCCATCGTGAAAAACATCCCCTTACCACCCCATAGTGTCAGCTCCCCCGGAATATCCATACCGGTAATCTCCTGCAATCCTCCGGTGAGCTTCGTCCACATGTCCATGCCTTCGGGATCGTCGATCGTACTGAGTATTGATTTCTGGTGCTCCATCAAACCGGGAATATCGATTCCCGCGACTGAACCGGCAATACAATTCGATGACAGCCATCTGCCCGAACGCTCGACGGCATCCGGGTTGCGATAAATTTTTTCCCAGCGTTCCACATCGTCGTGAGGAGGTTTTAATGCAGTGTCAAACGTCACTCCATTATCCGTGACCGTCAGACCGGCGGCCCAGATATCCGCTTTGAGATTCGATATTCCGGCTCCGGCACCGTAGGATTCTCCGACCGCAGATGCAATCTCCATCACGCGATTGGGTTGGGTATAGACCAGGTTGGCCGGCATATTCAGCATCTTCACAGTTTCACGAAAAACGGCTGTATCGCGAAGCGTCTGTTCGGGAGTCTCCCGCAGCGTTAAGAATCGCTCCAGCGCACTACGGTTCGTTGACGCAAATATCCGCTCGTCTGCAAAGCAATACACAATCTCCTGAACGGAAGGCGTGTCAGGGATGACATCGTTCCCTGCCTTAACAGCGGTGATTGTGATATCCTGATAGTCGTAGGTCGATACGCGGTCTTTCTGCAGCGATTCGATTGCGCGGGAGACTATTTTCAGCGCTGCGGAATTTTTCCCGAGTTCCGAAATCAGCAGAATAGACGGCAGCGGCTGGTCCGGAAGCATGACCAGGTCCACCCGTCTGCCGAACAACATCATGATCGTATCCTCGTTCAACGGGACACCGGTGTCTTTTTCAAAATCGGTCCGTAACGCCTTGAGCGGTTTCAATGCGTCCCGCATCCAGGGTTCACTCCAGATTTTCCACTGGGCACTGCGTCGCATAAATTCGCGCTCCGACAGAGTGGTCCAGGAGTTCTGGATGTTGTCGAAGCGGCAATACACGGCGGCCTCCATCGGGATCGGTTCTGATTCGGGCTTCTGGTGACATCCTGTAATTACCAGACATACAATAACTCCCAGCATCCATCCGGTTATCCTGTTTTTCATGGCACTAATCCTCTCCATAGATTTTCCGAATCTTCTTCAGATGATACGCGATATTCGCAGCAGTGAAACCCATCATATCACCGATTTCCCGCCAGGTATACCCCTGCACCAGGCAGGCTATGATCCGGCGCTGCAGAGGTGTCAGACGCTCATCCAGCATTTCCGCCTCCGGTATCGGGCTGTTGTCTGCGGATTCGCAATCCAGCTCTTCAGTGCATTCTTCGCGGCGTCTCCGGATTTTCTTCAGGCAATCCAACAGCCGCCATCGGGCGAATTTCAGGAGGTATTCCGAGGATGAGCCCACCGATGGGTCGACCCGTTCAAGACCCTCCATGACTGCGACATATGCTTCCTGTCGCAGATCATCGCGATCGATCCCGTTGATCCATGCATACTTTCCAACAATTTTTTCCAGCCGGGGTGATAATTGTCTGAATAGCTGTTCCTGCGCTGCAACATCTCCCCGACCGGCCATAACAACCAGTTCGTTCATAATTCCGCTCCTGTGTAATTGATTGACTCAAGGTTTACAGCAGAAAGTCGGTCTGGGGATGTCGATTTGAATTGCTCTGTGTCTCAGGCAGGAATAATCGAAAGATTCATCCCCGGAAGCCGGCGTTTCCGCCGCAGGTGCAGTCGACCATGTAAATATTTCGCATCGAATGATCCTCCGGGTTAATGGTTTGAAGTTCGTACAGACCAATATCTGTACCTTTCACTTGGATATGTAGACAATTCCAGCGTGAATTGTAAAGAATTTTTTTTTCGCGGCCTCACTCCCGCATCCGGTCGCGAATCCGAAGATGCAAGTTCATTGGTCCGAATCGTTTTCATCGACGCTGATAATGCGATATGATCGAGCAATGGAAGAGATGGTATCAAGCCGAGAGTCATCGCGAAATATTGTTATATATTTCCTTCTGGGTATTCTGGCCCCTATTTTTCTCATCAACGTGATCCCACCGGGTCAGTGGATGCGCGGCGTTCTGCCGGCGGATGCCCGTTTGAACCTCTGGGCTATGACGTGGCAGTGGCGGGTGCTGCCCAGTCATCCTCTTGCAATCTGGGATGGGAACGCTTTCTACCCGGCTTCCAATGCTATTACCGGATCCGACCACCTGTTCACCCAGGTATTGACGGGACTGCCGGTGTATAAACTCACCCGAAATCCATTTCTGGCATATCATTTCACACTGTTTGCAGGATATGCCATTGGTGCCTGGGGTATGTATCTGCTCGGACTGCTTCTTTTCAGAAATGTCAGCGCGGCACTGGCAGGTGCGGTCTTTTTCACTATTGCCCTGCCGCGATCGGTGCACGCCACCGGGCATATTCAGATCGCTTATCTGGCCTGGATGCCATGGAGTGTCTATTTCCTGCACCGGATATACCGAAGAAACAGTTTTTTTTCGTATATCGGGTATATTCTGAGCACGATTCTTCACATTTTGAGCGGTTGGTACACCGCCGTATTTCACGCGATTCTGCTGATGGTTCTGATCCCATCGCTGGGGGTCCGTCACAGGCAAAAAGGCGTCTTTTTTCTGTGTATCGCTGCAACTGCAATGGTATGCCTGATGATTGTGCCGTTTGTCTTACCCTATCTCGGGCATTCAGCTGAAGATCCGGTCGCCTGGGCCCAATACTCCGCACACATCAAGGATTTCTTTACCCCGGCGCCGTATACGCTGCTCAGCCACATTGTTACGACTCCTGGATTATGGTCGGAAACGACCCTGTGGATAGGATTTACGGTTCCTTTCGCTGCTTTTGCCGGTTTGTTCTTTCGGGGTAAGAAGGATCGGGTCGGTCGATGTCCACCGGTTGTGCCGTATGTATTGCTGTCCATCATCGGTCTATCTCTGGCTCTGGGTGTCAATTTTCCAGGACTGCAGCCGCACTATATGCCTTGGGTACTGCTAGCCAAACTGCCGATTATTCGAGGCATAAGAGCTCCCGCAAGAGTCGTCTTCGTGGCCATTTTTGCATTATCCGTCCTGTTTGGCCGAACCATTTACATAATTAACAAGCGAATTCCCGGAAAACGTTTGGCCGGCGTGTTGACGGTCATCCTGGTCGGAGCAGCGATGACGGAAAATTTTTCAACGATCCGGATCGAACCGTCGAAGGTGGACATGCCGGAAGTGTACAGATGGTTGCAAGTGTTGCCGATGGAGATTGCGATCGCAGAAGCGCCGACATTTTACGGAACCGAATTATGGGCCTTTGACGCTGATTACATGATGTATGCCGCTCTGCATGGTCACCCGATTGCAAACGGTTATTCCCGCTATGTTCCGGACGCATTCCCCCAGATCAGTGCCGCCATCGCCGCCCTGCCGTCAGCAGCGGCTGTCCGGACCTTGAAAAACTTTGGCATTGATTTTGTCATCGTGCATCCCCAAATGTGTTTTTACGATCATATGAAATTACTTTTTGCCCGAACGTCGACATCGGACGAACCGGTCGAAGCATTTAACCGGATTATCCGTCTATCCAATTCAAATTACAGTGAATTGATGTCTCCGCAAGGTTTTAGGCTGGAAATGGAATGCCTGAAATCACCGTTTCTGAATCTGGTGGATCGTTTTGGCAGGGACCTGGTTTTTTATCTGAACGATGCACAACTGGTTGATGATCCGGTAGAGTGCCCGGATCCGGAGTATGTGACGGCAAATCGTGATTACGGGTCCCAGCCGAACTCCTCGGAATCCATTTCGCCGAACAGCGCCGTCAACTCCTGGGTCAACAGAGCGGCGTGGACCATTATTCCCCGGGCGCTGCCGTCAACGGCAGGCCATTCGAAAGCAAGAATATCGATCGGTTCCTGACCCACCCGGACGATGATCCGGTCATAAGTGAAATCCTCCGTCCAGCCGGGATACCAGAAAAATAATCCGTATGCATCCAATACGACCGCCAACGGCTGGAAAAGATATTCGTCGGGTCCGGGATTCGATACGATCACTTTCAGATCAAACCAGTCACCGGGATGGAAAACCGATTCGGACAGATCAATGCTGACTCCAAGGTCCGGAATGTGAGTCGTAGCGGTAGGAGTCGGTGATTCTGTAGCGGTCCGGGTTGGAGTATGCGTCGGAGTATTTGTCGATGATGTGGTTGTAGCGGTCGGTGTGGGGCTTGCCGTGTTTGTGATGGTTGGTGTTGGAGTCGAAGTAGGGAGAGTTCCCGTGGATGTGGATGTGGGTGTCGCAGTCGGTGGTTGCTGCGTCGGTGTCGGCGTCGGCGTTGCTGTCGGTGGTTGCTGTGTGGGTGTCGATGTCGGAGGTGTTTGAGTACCCGTTGGTGTGAACGTGGGTGTCGAAGTCGGCTCGTGAGTTGGAGTAATGGACGGGGTAACTGTCGGTTCCTGAGTTGGAGTGATCGTAGGAGTGGGGGATGGAGTATAGGATGTGGGAAAATTCAGTGGAAAGTGAGAGCCCATATCCACTTGATCGGAGTCCGGCAAATGATTGATCATCGTTGACACCTGATTCAGGCATATGAGGGGATCGCCGTTGCAGATGTCGATAGCGCCGAGACTGCCTGAATCTATGCAGGGGCTGTCGGCTGTCTGCCCGGTGGATTCCGCACTTAGATAACCGAATCCCCAGGGGCCTGTGAGCAGGAGCGGATCAAGAACGATATTGCCGTCTCCGGGCCATGGTGTCTCACGGAGAATGCACGTATAGGTAATAGAGGGATCGCCGGCGAAAAAAGAGACTTCATCGACCGGATTATTCCAGATGATGCAGTTTTCGATGATCACATCGGCACTCTTCACGCTGATGCCGGCGCCGATTTCACATTCGTTTTCTGTAAATGTGCAGTTAACGGCCTGAAAATCTGAATTGTCGGTATTCAAACCGCCTCCGAAGGATTTGGCGTAGTTGCCCATGAAGAGGCAATCGAAAAACAGAGGAGTCCCACCGTTGTAGCAGTCTGCGCCGCCACCTTCGGCACCCAGCTCCGGATCGGGATTATCGACGGAGTTATCGAGGATTCGGCAGTGTGCGATGATTGCGTTACTGTTTTCCAGGTGAACAGCCCCTCCGAAAAGCGCGAAATTGTTACTAAAAACGCACTCCGTGATCATGGGTGATGCATTGATACACGATATGGCACCGCCCTCGGCATACGGTTGGCTGCCGTTCCTGATCGTGAACCCTCTTAACACCGAGTCATACGTTTCGGAGTGATTGAATAGAAAACCGCGGGTATTGGTCAGATCGCACGAGATGATACAATTTTCCGGCCCGTTCTCCGATTGGACAGTAATGGTTTTTCCGTTGAAATTCAGATTTCGGTTGCCGTTGCCTGTAAATATACCATCAGCGACGAAGACCGTGTCGCCGTTCACTGCCGCGCTGATCGCAGCACCGATTGTTGCAAACTCACTCGGAACATACAGATCGGTTGCATAAATCGTCACAGACGACGCTGCAGCCATGACGACCGGCAGAAATGAACGCAGAACAAACTGTCTTGATATCATGTTAATCCCCCTGGGAATTTATTTTATCCGAGAAAGAGCGTCCGCGCCAGAGTGACGGCAGCGATGCAAGCGGTGTCGGTTCGAAGGACATGCTGACCCAGGCATAACGTTACGCATCCGGATTTTTGAAGAAACAGCCTCTCTCCATCCGTCCAGCCTCTTTCGGATCCGATGATAAGAGCCAGCTCCTGTGTTGACGGACGGGGTCCGGCATCGGCGGGAATCGAAGCAGGAGTCCAATCACCGGTATCGAAGACATAGCGGCGAATTGTTTCGGGGAGATTGGCGAAACAGGATTGGAGATGATGGTGAATCCGGATCTCGGGAAGATGAGTACCGCCGGATTGTTCCAGGCCTTCCCGGACCAGCCCCAACCAGGATTCGTTCTGCCAGAGAGGGCTGTGACGATAACTTTTTTCTCCGAGTTCGGTATGCACGAACCATATATGCGACACGCCCATTGAAGTACAGTCACGCAGTATCCGCTTGGCCTGCTGCGGCCGGGGCAGCCCGCACACCAGACGAATCGGATAAACGGGAAGCGGCGGTTGTGCCACGTGAAACTCCAGATGGATTTCATGGGTCGTCAGGCGAGTAATCGTTGCTGTTCCGCGGTCACCGTTTAGGACTCCCACGCGGAGCACATCACCCTCCGAAGATTTCAATACCCGGCGGATATGGCGGCTTCTGGGATCGTTTCGTCCGATAGGCTGCGATAACTCATGCAGATGAAAAAGAATGATGTTCATTCGGTGGATTGGCGGCGATGCTCGTCTTTGCGTCTAAAACCTTCCAGCAGCAACATGTCGTTTTTCATCGTGATATTTTCCTTCGGCGGCTGAACGTTCATGTGGAGATTAAACTCTCCTTCGTCCCAATTCAGCAACGTATAAAACGCGTCCTCTCCTTCATGATCCTCGGTTTTGGAATAAACGATCCGGCCCTCCGACAGGGCGATCCGGCCTTCAATACCTCCGTGATTAATCGTGATCATGGCGCTTTTCATACCCGCGCCCAGCACCTGTATCAGTTCCATGATTCCGAGATCCTTAAGGGATCCAGTCACTCCTTTTCGTTCCGCAAGTGTCGTTCGCTGTCCTTTGGCCCGGGCGATTGTGCGAGCGAGCCTGGCCAGGAGCATGTCTTTGGCACACGGTCGGGGAAGATAATCGTCAGCTCCGGCTCTGAACGCTTTGGCGATAAAGTTAGGATCGTTTCTTGCGCTCATGATCACGAAGGGCATATCGGGGCGGGATGATTTTTTTCGAACGAAGTCGAGAAGTTGAAATCCATCTCCTTCGGACAGATCGATGTCCGAAATGATCATAAACGGATCATCGTGATTCAGTTTTTCAATACCGGTTCCCGGTGTGGATGCCGACAAAACGACATATCCCTCTTCCCGAAGCTGAATTTTCTGAAGGTCGTCGTCACCCAGGGAGTCGACCATCAGAAGTGTTTCACGATACTCCGTTCCTTCACCTTCAGTCAGCTCCTTCTTCAGAATTCCAACGATGATTTCAACAACCGTCGGATCGAAAGCGGAACCGGAATCCATAATCAGCTGGTCGAGCGCTTCTCCGCGTGACATGCTGGGTCCGCTGGTTGTGGAGGAGATCATTGTCATAAAAATATCGATGGGTGCAATGATACGACAGCCAATCGGGATTGCTTCAGCCTCGAGCCCATCGGGGTACCCTTTGCCGTCAAAGCGTTCCTGCATATGCTGCAGTGTTTCCTCCAGCGGGAAGGGATATTGCATGGCCTGAGTAAAATCGCGGACTGTCCATTCCGGGAAAGCGAGCTCCAGATCGCCAAAAATATCCTCCGTCTTTTTCCAGAACGGCTTATATCGTTCCTGGAGTTCCGGCATTTCGTGGAGGTAGGCGGAGATCGTGATTCCATCAACAGCATCGGGGAGGAGTTCCATTCTGATGGCGACTTCCCGGGCAATTCGGGCCACTTCCCGGGCATGACCGACCATTGGGGGGTGGAACGATTCGAGGAATCGCATCGTGAAATCGATCAGGTGATGGAAAGCTCGTCGAAGTTTTTTAACGGCATCAGCTTCTTCGTGACCGAGAATGACGGTTCCGAAATCCTTGAATGTCCGTACGTTCACCGGCATGCCGAGCTGGCGGATCTGATCTCGAATAAACAGCGCATCAGCTCCATACCCTTCACTCACCAGGACGGTGCTGAAATCTTCAGCTTTAAGGGTTTCCAGCGCGCTGTTCCGGTCCATTTCCCACTCCACGTTGTACCCTTCAGCTTTTAACAGCCGATACGCGGCTTCTCCAATCGACGTATTGCGTTCAAGAATAAGCACCCGGTCATAATGCTGCATGATGAATGTCGAAACATCCTGACCCACAGGTCCGCTTGGAATCAGGTCCTTCGTATCAACATCCTGCTCCTCGACGCCCCGATAATTGCGAATCAAATCATCGAGATTGAAATCGCGGGTTTTGTCTTTATTCGCCATAAAACCTCACTATTAAGTTCCTCACACCTTTAACGCCTCAAATTTTTCCTTGTTACTCGCGTTTGCGATGGCTGTATCCAAAGTAATCAGCTCGTTTGTATATAAATTCATCAGCGATCGATCCCGAGTGATGTTTCGGGATTCATCCGCTACTTCAAAATAGGTGCCGATCTGGTGAATATTCCCTTCCCGTATCATATGAGACAACTCCGTCGAACTGCTCAATAGTTCGATGATGGGAACGAGACCTTTGTGGAGAGGCATTCGAACCAATTGTTGCGTAATGATGCCTCTCAGGGATACCGACAGCATGCTGCGGATTTTTGGACGTTTCTGGAAAGGGAAGGAGTCGACCAGGTTGGAAATGGCGGCAACGCAGGAGCGGGATGGCAGTGTTGCGAAGACCAGTGTGCCGGTTTCTGCTGCTGTCAAAGCCATGTTGATAGCATCGGGGTCCTGGAGTTCGCTGACCATCAGTACATCGGCTGCGCTTTTTGAAGCGAGCTTGAGAGCGGAGTGGAAGCTGTCCGTGTGAGTTCCGATCTCCCTTTGAGTTATCAGGCTTTGTTTTCGTTTGAAGATAAATTCGATTGGATTTTCTATCGTGAGAATATGACGGCGGCTGTTAGTATTGATTGTATCGATCAGAGCAGCCAGCGTTGTCGATTTCCCGCTCCCGGTTGTGCCGGTAACAAGGACAAGACCATCCGTGTAAACAGGGAATTCGAGTAATTGCATCGGCAGATGGAGGTCCTCAATGGTTGGAACCTGCATCGGGACCAGGCGAAAAGCAGCTCCAAACCCGCTTCGATGCTGGAAAAAATTCACTCGAAACCGGGCTTTGTCTTCAAGTTGATATGTGAAGTCGACATCCATCTGCCGGTCAAATCGCTCTTTGAGATGCTCCTGCATGATCTCCCTGATAAAGCGTCGGCATTCGTCCGGGCTGATCCGGCGATATCGGATCTGTAAAAGGTCGCCATCTATTCGAAGGAAGGGTTCCGACCCGGAGATGAAGAGGAGGTCGGAAGCTCGCTGTTCCAGCATCAAACGAAGAAATGCGTCGATCTTGGCCATGCTCACTCCACCATCTCCCTCATCTGGGATTCAAATTGGTTTTTGTCGAAAGCTCTGGCATATGCATCTTCCTCGGTAATCAGATCCTGTCTGACAAGTTTGACCAGAGCCTGATCCATCGAGACCATTCCATGCTGGGTGCCTGTCGAGATCATCGACGGGATCTGGAACAGTTTATCATCACGGATCAGAGCCGCCACGGCCGGTGTATTCACCAGGATCTCCATCGCAACTACGGTGGATTCACCGTCACTCCGCGGTATCAATTGCTGACTGATGATTGCTTTTAATGACTCGGATAACGAAATTCTGACCTGATCCCTGCGGCGTTCAGGGAAGAGGTTAATAATTCTTTCGATAGTCTGGGAAGCGGAGATCGAATCCATCGAACCCATCACGAGATGGCCTTTTTCGGCGGCGGACAGGGCCATGACCAGTGTATCCGGATCCTGGAGGTCGCTGATCATGATTATATCAGGATCTTCCCGAAGGGCGTTCTGCAGAGCATGTGGGAACGATGTTGCGTGTCTGCCGATTTCTCTCTGGATAATCAGGCTGTTTCGATGCTCATGGACAAATTCAACCGGATCTTCGATGGTAATGATGTTTTTAGTTCGAGTTTCGTTGATCCTGTTGATCAGGGCCGCTACAGTGGACGTCTTTCCGCTCATTGCAGGACCGGTTACAAGAATCAGACCTCCATGCCCGGTAGTAAGTGTGCCGACGAACTCCGGTATATGGAGATCATTCAGAGAGGGAATTTCTTCGGGCAATACCCGGAATACCATGTTGATACCATTGGAATGTCTAAGCAGATTCCCCCGATATCGGCCTCCCCGGGGGATTTCATGGGAAAAATCAAGATCGAATCCAGCATGAAAACGTTGCTCCTGAACTGGAGACAGTATCCCGTGAATCATCGAGAGAATTTGATCTTCGCTGATGATTTCCTCACTAATCGGTATCATGTCGCCATCCCTGCGTATCAAGGCCGGATTTCCGCTGACCAGGAAGAGGTCCGAGACGTTTCGGGATCGTGCTTGCATCAACATCGTGTCAAGGATGGAGAATTGTTGTTTCATCCACCATTCATCATCATCGTCCGTTCGGCTCTGCCCGATGACCTGCAATCGTGATAGGACTTCTTTCGCTCGAATCTGAACATCCCGGTTCGTATCCGCCAGATAGGTTTTAAGCGTTGAAATACTTTCAGTTGCATGCAGTTTTTCTAAAGCGTTCATTATCAGCAACCTGGCTTGGGTATCCGCATTCGGCAAGTGTTCGATCAGGGGGCGGATAGCGGACGGATGACCGATGTTTCCCATGGCTTCAGCAGCGGAATAAGCCAGATCAGGGATACTGAGAAGCTCCGCAAGTATTGAGACAACGCCTGCATCGCCCAGCTTGCCTAAACCGGATACGGCTTGGATCCGGACAGATTCTTCCTGATCCTTCAGCAATTGTATAATCGGCTTGACTGCGAGAGCATTTCCGATATTGACGAGAATGTCGATTGCATACCTTTTTAACGAAGGATCCGGGTGGTTAAGGAGTTCGATTGCAGCTGCAAATACACCGGGATCCTTCATTTTGGACAGGGCATTGATGACCGTGTCGCGAACCCACCAGTCAGGGTCCTGAAGATAATCGAAAATCTTCTCAAACAATTTCGGTGCATCGATCTCACCCAAAATCTGGGCGACTGCCCGACGAACATTGACATCGTCATCCTGCATCAGATCAGCAATCCGTTTTTTACTTTCAGCAGATGCGCTCAGATGTATCAAAGCTCCCTGGGCGGCCTGCCGAATGCGGATATCGGGATGCTTGATCCCTGAGATAAGAAGATCAAGCTGCTCAACCGTTCCGATTTCGCCGAGAGTTGCCAAACCGGCTGCCCGAACCCTTACGTCTTCGTGCCCGGCGCATCTGATGACGGCTGGGAGACAAGTTTCATCACCAAGTCGTTTCAGACCTTCCAGCGCTTTCACCACAACGAAACACTTCCGGTCTTCGGTCAACCTGATCAGTGTCTGAACTGACAACTCACCGGGTATGCGACCAATCTCCGATGTCAGCAACGACCGAACGGCATCCGAATCATCATCGGAGGATTCCGCCAGAATCTTCAGCGCTTCCTCTGTACGAACTTCCGCAAGAATCGATACGGCTGTCATCCGGTCTTCTTCGTCGCCGATAATCAATGCCTGGCGACAGGGATCGATCACCTTATCCGGTGCAATCTCGTTGAGAAATCGAAGTGGTTCGCTACGGCGGTGCCATGTGCCGACCACCAGTTCTGCAGCCAGAATTTCTGCAACCACATCAATATTAAATTGTTCCAAAAGCGTCAGTGCAGCTTTTCGAAACAATGGGTTCGTATGTCGAAACAGGGGCATCAGAGACGGTATCAGGGCATCATTGCTGATATCAGGCAGAATTCTCACAATCCAATTACGGATCTCGGGATCCGGAGTTGTGCGAAAGAGGTCCAACAACTCATCGGGAACATACGAATCCCTTGCATCGCGGAACATCTGCGAGATAACATCCATGATATCCAGTTTCTTGTCATGATTCGTGATTGTGTATACGTTTGACAGGACTTCAAGGATCTCTTTCCGGGGGAAACGCCGTCTTTCCTTTAACTGTTTGACGAATGCCTGACGCTCCTCATCTGTCGACCAGGAATCCGTCGTGATGACCGGTTGGTACTTTTTCTTCCAGTTTCCGAGATTTTGTCTGACCAATGATCTTCTCCTGAAAATTGTTATCGCTACCCGGATATTAGGGTTTTTCCAGCAAATCGTCAACAAATACGAGACCGCTATAAACGGTGAAAACCTATATTTCTTATGGACAGTCATCCGAACATTGGTATTCAATTCTATGGTTAAAGGAACGGACTACCATCGAAAATGGTTATAAAACAATGAAAGATTTGATTGAAAAACTTATCCACCGTATGCTCGTGCAGATTTTTATCAGGAGGCAGCCGTGAAAAAACTACTGATCTGTTTTGATGTTGATGGAACCCTGATTGATGATACGATTTTCATCTGGCAGACACTGCATGACGCAATCGGAACGGATCCGACCGAAAGAGATCGATGGTCGAAAGCATTTTGGAACAAGGAAATTTCGTATGCCGAATGGGCGGGGAAAGATATTGCGATGTGGCGCGACAAAGGGGTGACTCGGCAGGAGATACTGCGTCATCTGCGGTTACTGCGCCCGATGGATGGTGCTTGGGAATGTCTGAAGGAACTTCACAGGGATGGCCATATCCTTGGTGTTATTTCAGGATCTCTGGATATTGCACTGGAGCAGGCTTTTCCCCGTTGGGAATGGGTGTTTTCGCATGTTTTCCTGAACAGGCTGGTATTTGATGAAAACCAGGTACTGAAAGGTGTGGTCGCCACCCCTTACGATATTGATCACAAGGCGGACGGTTTGCGGGAGATGGCACACCGCACCGGTATTTCATTGAATGATACGGTTTTCATCGGCGATCATTTCAATGATGTCGCAGTCGCTCGGCTTGCGGGCCGTTCGATTGCCTTCAATTGTAAAAGTGACGAGCTTGAGAAAGTATCGGATGTAACCACGACAGGAACGGATCTTCGGGTAATTCTACCGGTTATCAGGGAGTTTGCCCTCAACGATCATACAGCGCTGAACTCCGTCATATCGTAATCACCCACCAGAGTATTGGTTGACGAATCCGTAAAAAGTGCCCAGAAACGGATGCCCAGTATGGTTCCGGCATCAGGCCACGTAAAAGTGAAGACATCTCTGGAGTTATTATAACCCTGGTAGACATAAAGGTTGGTCCAGTCGATATCCTGGGTCCAGCCCGGAGCGAAGAAAAACAATCCTGCGACTTCAAGTGCGAGGTAATAGTTCAATATTCGTCCAGGACCTGCGTTGCTGATTTCTTCAGTCAGGATGAAGGTATCTCCTTCGTGATAAACCAGTTGATTTGTATAGATGTCCACAAAGGGTACATTATAGGGAGTTCCAGTCGGGGCGGGAGTGTTGGTGGGTGCTCCTGGAGTCGCGGTCCCGTGACATTCGGGCCAGGGTGTGTAGTTGGGGCAGGGAGTTCGTGTCGGCAAAGGCGTGCCTTCCGGGTGACTCAACCAATGGCTGATATTCATGAACAGGATATCGTCTTCGGATGTGGGATAATTCCAACTGTCGTGCAAAAAGCAATCAGTATCGCCGGTACCGTCATCTGCTGGAGCTGTATCACCAATGGCAGCCACTTTACCGGTACCCAGTACTGACGAGGCAACTGTAACGTCAATCAGTCCATGTGCCGAGTCATTTCGCCAGGCATGCGCCTTGACATTCGGATTGTTCGACGGATGAAGCAGCAGATGAGTGGCTTCACTGAATTTAATCGCTTCCACTTGCCCGAAAGGACCATGAAAAAACGGATCATCCGGGTCGTCGACAAAATTTGTGTTTCGGATTTCGTTCCATTTGCAGGCATCGCATTCCGGCGGTGGCGTTGCAGAACCTACGCAGCCTTCATACGTCTCGAATTCGATCCCGAAATGACCGGCCGTATCCATCTCAGCGAAAATCATACTGGAATCCAGGTTGTTGTTATTCCTGTCCGAGCCGCAGTGATTGCCGATCAGGAAAAGACTGCCTCCGTCGAACACGAAGTTGATAATGGCATCCATTTCCGCGGTTGTATAGGCGATCTGCGGCTCCGGGATAACAAGAACATCGAAGAAACTCAAGTCCTGACTGTTGGAACAATCACCATAGGTTATGGGAGCGTTTCGGGGAATCGTTTCTACCCAGTGTCCTGCACGAACCAGCTCAATACCCCAACTCGAGTAAGCGCCGGTCCAGAATTCCTCATCCGTATCAGCGCCGATATCGCATTGGTCCGGACTGGGATAACGCTCAGGCTGTGACTGGTTTCCTGCATCGTCGTATGCGTCGATAACCCAGTCCGCATGGGTCCCCGCCATCGGAATACAGCTTGCATCAAACACCCAGCGAGCTGCGCGAGCCTGAACACAAAACATTATGGTAAAAGCGATTATTATTTTTATCCAGATTCGCATGATCAACCCTCCCGCGACCCATCAATGTTATTCTATCCGGTTTTGATTATCGAGTAAAGGTATTCGATTGTTGAAATCCATTGCTTCGGACACCGGCAAGTCCCAGAAAATATACTCCTTTATTCAATGGTCTCGCGGATGTAGATTGAAATCTTCATTTATTTTCCAGGCGGGGGAGTTGTTTTCATTAATATTTAATTGAAGCTCATCTTGACTTTTAACGGATATTCCGGGTAAAAAGTTTGTGAGACCGGCTGTAATGTGAACAGCTTTCACCATTTGAAATAAATGGGTTACAATTAATACGCAGGGGGAATAGAATGAAGTTTGTATCAAAAATAATGGTTGTACTGATTATAGGAACCTGGTTCGCGGGTGTTGTCCAGGCTGATGATCCGCCGACGGTCACGGCTTACCAGATTCAGCGCTACGAAGGTGTCAACGAGGGTGACAGGGTTCGTTTCATCGGCATCTGCACAGTGGAGACACCTCGCTATGGTTATGCCATAACGGTTGGATGCGATCCGGGCGGTGGCGAATGGGCGGCGATCGATATCTACGATGGGGCTGAGCAAAGGCTTGTCGCGGAACGCAGCCAGATCGTTGAAGCGGTTGGAGTTATCCAGGAATATTACAACAAAACGGAACTATACTGTAACGACGAACAGGAATTCCCGCCTTTTGCCCATGCGGAATATGGCTCGCTGCCGGCTCCGATTGAAACCAATACTGGGACGATGTCGCATGAAGAAGCGCTGGAAAGCTGCATTATCATCCTGCGAAACGTGACAGTCATGTCCAATCCCGATACTCACGGTAACATTGCCATCGATGACGGATCCGGTGAAGGAACACTGCTTCTCAGATTGATCGACCCGATCCCGGCTATCGGGTACACATATGACTGCCTGATCGGACATGATGATTATCACTTTGAAGAATACAAAATTCGCCCGCGTGACGAGAATGATTGGTACTGTCAGGGAACCACACCCACTCCGACTCCGACGGGTGGAACCCCAACCCCTACACCCACCGGCGGATGCGCTCCGGTACTGTTTCTTGAATTCCAGCAGCACCAGCAGGGTGAGTGTTTTACCGGTGGACGTATCTTCCATCCGACATGGACTATGACCAATAATTGCGGGGATACAAAGAGCGTCGATCTTTATATTGCCCTGCAGGTTATCGACATGTTCTTCTTCTACCCGTCCTTTACCAGCGATCTCCAAAGTATATCTGTCACTATTCCGGACGGGGAAGTGATTTTCGAGAATATTCTTCCCGAATTCCAGTGGCCGGATGGTGTCGGCAGCCTGATGGAAGGTCTGGCATTCTGGGGTGTGATGACAGCTCCCGAAACGTTTGATCTGGTCGGCGAAGTTGAGATGCTGGATTTTTGCTACAACTAGATCAATCTCCTGAATGTTTGGTTTTGATCAGATTAGTGCCCCGCCGATTCGACGGGGCATTTTTATGAACAGATTCTAACAATAGTCCAACAACTGTTTCATGGACTGCGGATAGAACTCACATCCGGGTAAGTGAGTAGTTGACTCAACCGTTTGATAGAGTATATTTATTTAAGGTTTCAACATCGGTAATGAAGAATTCAAGTAGGAGGTTAATAATGGGTTCAACAAAACACGGATGGCGTTGGATGATATGCCTGATCATGTTGGTATCCCTGGTAGCAGGGATGTCCGGTGTACAGGCATCGCAAACAAAGGGAAGCATCCAGGGCGTGATACGTGACCAGGCCGGGAATCCGGTCGCCGCTGCAGAAATTACGCTCCTGAATCTCGAGACCGGATACTATCAGACGATCACATCACGCGATGATGGTGGATACCGGGCACGCTTGCTTCCCTTGGGTCTGTACCAAATAACGGTGGTGAAGGAAGGACTCGCCATTTACCAGCAGGATGGGATCGAGTTAACAATCGGTGATATTGTAACACTGGATATTTCTTTGAAGCCGATTACATTCGAAGAGAAGATCGTTGTAACAGCGAATGCACCGATCGTTGAAACCGATAATGTGAACAGGGGGTCCACAGTCAATCAGAAGGCGATTGAAACGTTACCTCTGAATGGACGGAATTTTGAAAATCACATGCTGCTGACCCCGGGCACTGTGTACGACGATTATCATGTTCAGGTCGCCGGACAACGCGGCAACGCAAACAATCTGATGATGGATGGAGCGGATAACAATTCCGCATTCTTCGGAGAACAGCGCGGCGGCACTCGCCCACCGTTTACTTTTTCTCAGGAAGCCGTCAAAGAATTCGAAGTGCTGAACAATGCATATTCACCGGAATTTGGAAAAGCAACGGGCGGTATCATCAATGCGGTTACGAAGTCCGGAACCAACACGTTTTTCGGCAGCACCTTTTATTATTTTCAGAATGAGGACTTTGCTGAAAAAAACGCTCTGGGTAATAAATTCGATGAGTTCGAGCGAAGCCAGTACGGTGCAACTCTGGGTGGTCCGATTCTCCGTGATAAACTCTTTTTCTTTATCGCTTATGACGGACAGCTGAAGGATCGTCCGATATTTGTCACATTTGATGACTACTTCACCCGCGAAGGCGATCAGAACGGCGACAGCTTTTATGGCGATAATCCTGAGGCCGCCGAAGCTTATGATTTTGAAAGATGGAATTACGACTATATCCAGACCCAGGACGCCAATGTCATCCTCACGAAACTGGATTGGATCGTGAACTCCAACCACCAGGTAACAATTCGTTATAACTACTCGCGTTTCATTTCCGAGAATGGAACCGTTACATCCGGTATAGAACAATACAACGGTTATGAGCGGACCTACTCGAGCAGCCTGGTTGCTTCTCTGACATCACTCCTGAGTGATAAAATGTACAATGAAGTCAAAGTTCAGTATGCCCAGGAAAAGCGTCCCCGGGAACCGAACGACACCACATATCCTTATACCCTGATTCGCGGTTCTCACTATCTGGCGTTCGGTCAGCGGACATATCTTCCATCAATCGTTGATGAGAAAAGACTGCAATTCGCTGATAACTTCACATGGATGACAGACAATCATGAAGTAAAAGCAGGCTTCGATATCAACAGACTGGATATTGATAACACTTTTCTCCGGTATGGAGGCGGTCAGTATGAGTTCGAGGGTGTGTATGACTTCCCGAATTCACCCTCAACCTATATACAGGCTTGGGATCGTACCGGGAATGATGGACTTGTTCCGATGGATACCACGGACTATGCACTCTTTCTGCAGGATAACTGGCAACCGTTTGATAGCTTGACCATCAATTACGGCGTTCGTTACGAGTATCAGAAGATCCCCGATCCGGATATGGCCAATCCGGATGCCAACATTCTTCCCTGGTGGTCGGACGATGATGCCGATCGATACAATCCAACGAAGATTATGCCTGATGATACGAACAATTGGGCGCCGAGAATCGGTATCGCGTGGAGTCCTTTTGAGAATAAGAAAACCGTTGTTAGAGCGGGTTACGGCCGATTTTTCGACCGGTTATCGAGTATTTTGATCGCACAGGCTCTGTCAAACAACGGGTATCGTATCGTGACGATGTCGATTGGCCCGACACATCCCAATTTCCCTGAATACCCCAACCGTATCCCGACCATCCCGGAGGGAAGCGCGTTAACTCCGGATATCTATTGTTTTGCACCGGATTTCGAGTTACCGCAAACGGATCGTTTCAGTGCCGGTATAGAGCGCGAAATCATGAAAGACCTCTCGGTTGAGATCGAAGGAATTTATTCCAAAACGACTCACCTGGAACGGAAATTCGACATCAATCTCAAAATGCCCGAATATGATGAAGATTTGGGACGATTCATGTTCAGTCGAGTCAGGCGCAACCTGGAATTCGGGAAAATAGTGCAGTTTACGGACGATGCAGAATCTGAGTATTACGCAGTCAATGTCAAGGTCAATAAGCGTTTCAGCGACAGTTACCAGTTTATGGCTTCGTATACCTGGTCTCAGAATTGGGATCATATCTCCACCTCGAACAGTACGGAATTGACCGGCTATGATTTCCCCGAGAACGTCTACGATCTGGATGCAGAATGGGCATACAGCGACTATGATATCCGGCACAAATTCGTTCTCAGCGGTCTGTACGAACTGGATGATCTCCTGAATCTGCCGGATTGGTACAGCCTGAGTATCAGCGGTATTGTGCTTTACCAGAGCGGCAAACCCTGGAAACCGATCTTGAGCGGTGACAAAAACAGGGATGGATATACGTCAAACGACAGCCCGAGATACTATGATGAAGAAAAAGAAAAGTGGATCAAGCTGGGTCGAAACTCCGAACGGCATCCCGCATATAAAAATGTTGATCTGCGAATCAGCAACACGTTCAGGATCAGTAATATCGAACTGGAGGTGATTGCGGAGGCTTTCAATGTATTCAATTGGGATAACTGGACGGTTAACTTCAGCAACATGGAATACAGCGAGAGTAATCCTCCGGGATTGTATTATGGAGAAGCCAATTATCCCGGTGTTCCGCGGCAGTATCAGATAGGTGCCCGTATTAAATTCTGATCCCTGATTTTGCAAATGGTCGGACCGGCTGCGCAAGTGCTCAGCCGGTTTTTCGTTACCCGGTTCTGTCAGTAGCAGATTTTCTGCTGCGTATTCGGAACGAGCATCAATCGGAGCGGTACAGAGTGATCGGGTTATCGCTCATATTTCCAGGAGTTTCGTATGGATATTTCGAGGAGTTCGGGGAGATGGGCGGTTGTTGTGGCGTCGGGAGGTTTGGATTCTTGTGTTGCGGCCACCCTGGCTGCAAGGGAATACAGGCTGGCCATGCTTCACGCCCGGTATGGACAGCGCACTTCCGAGCGAGAGCTTCGTGCGTTTCACGATATTTCGAGCGATTTGAAAGCGGACAGGCGGCTGGTGATCCACCTGGACTACTTCAGTTCCATTGGCGGCTCGTCCCTGACCGATGACCGCATGACTATCCCCGTTGATGGTGTTAAGGAAAATATCATTCCCCTGACTTATGTACCCTTTCGTAATGCTAATTTGTTCGCTGCTGCAACCGCATGGGCGGAAGTGATCGGTGCGGAAAAAATTTACGTTGGGATTAACCAGATTGACAGCAGTGGGTATCCGGATTGCACACAGGAATTTTTGGACGCGTTTAACCGGCTGGTGAGATGTGGCACCCGACCGGATACACAGGTACAGATAGTCGCTCCGTTGATCAGTTTATCGAAACAGGGAATCGTGAGACTGGGTCTTGATATCGGAGCGCCGATGGATAAAAGCTGGTCCTGTTATCAACGCAGCGATCGGGCCTGCGGGATCTGCGATTCCTGCCGCCTGAGACTGGATGGCTTCAGGGCGAACAACGCGATTGATCCAATCCCGTATGCGTGACTGCGAACCGGAATGATGTTACGATAGCGACGTGAGACAAGATTGACTAGCGGGAGGATAATCCGATCATGATGAAATCCCAACATGTCCGCATCCTGTTCGTACTGTTTCTAATGCTGCTGTTTCGAACGATTAATACCGGGGCATATTACTCATATGGCGCGAGAGCCACCGGAATGGGGGGAGCCTTCACCGGAATGGGCGGTGACGCATCGATTTTTTACTGGAATCCCGGTGGACTGGCATTGCTTCCAGGATGGGTTATTGAAATGCAGTATGGGAAGGATGCCATTTTTGCAGACGGCAGCCGATCGACGATGGAATCGATGAAAGGCTGGCACGATCAGGGCGACCCCGCTATCGAATCTCTTAACAGAGGGATGACAAAACTGGCGGAAAAGGATTGGCTGCTCAGGGGAGGCGCGACGATTTCCTTTATTGTCGCCAATCCCCGGCTCGCCATGTTTTTCAATCAGAATCAGATCTACTATGTGCAACATGATGATACGGGAACTGACTTGGAGACAGATCCAACGGGGCGGGATGAGAATGGAGACTGGCGGTATGCGTTGACTGGGATTCAGATCAGGGAATATGGAGTGACGATCCCTCTGCTGGGTGGCAGTGAATCCTTTACTCTCAGTGTCAGCGGAAAATATATCGATGCGATAGTGTATCGCTCAACACCGGATTTCCAGACGATCTCCTCAGCCGATCCCGACAACCTGTTCGATCGGCTCGAGGCTGGTGATAGCGTCAATGTCTCTGAGTGGGGGCTGGATGCCGGTATGATCATCCTGTTCGGAACGAACCGGCTCGGTTTCAGCGCTCGAAATCTCAGAAAATATGATATCGATATCGATGACACGACCCGTATCCGCATCAAACCCGAATATCGTGCCGGATATTCCTATCAGCCGACAGAACGCTTCCGGTTCAGTCTCGATTATAGCCTGGGAAAAGAATTCGATCTGCTTGGCAATTCACTGGACGGGTCAGAACTTACAACCGGTTTCGAGGGTGTTTTCGGAGAAAAGAAGTGGTTGATTCTCCGGGGCGGTGTCAGCATGCCACTCGCCGGCGATGCGCCAATGCTCGTTTCTCTGGGGTCCGGTCTGGCCTTCGATTCAGGTGTGCTGGATGTCGGGTATGCATTTGACATGGATCGGGACTCATCCAAGCTATGGCTCGGGCTCCGGTTTGTTTTTTAATGGACGGATCCCCTGACGTTTAAGGTCCTGAAGAAGGCGTCGCAATCGTTTATCCCTGGGATTGGATAGAAGCAGACGCATGCACAGATCCAATGCCTCCTGCAACCGGTTTGCGGCGATCAACGCTTCTATCAAAATGATTTGAAATGGGAGATCCTGTCGATAACGACTCATCGGTTCGAGGATCGCCCACGCCCCGGTGACATCACCAGTGCGAACCAGGCATTGCGCAAGATTCAAACGGGCGTTCTCGTTTCGATTCTGAAGCTTTATAACAGTTTCCAGAAAAGGCACTGCTTCCGAATACCGGCCAATATCCATCAGATATCTTGCGAGCTGGTCATGCAGACTCGCTTCCTTCCGATAATGCTCCATCGATGCCAGTAGTTTAAGCTGTTTGATGGCATGATGTCGATCCAAGCCCTCAAAACGGTTTAGGAGTCCCCGGATATCGGGTGTGTCGGAGACCGATTGGATACGACTTTCCCGGATTTTTTTCGCTTCTTCGATCCTGCTATCCATCGTCAACGCATACTGAAGTCGTTCCATCAGAATATCGTGACCGGTATGTTTTTCGAGGCCCTGCCTGAGGATATCAATCGCCCGGTCGTATTGAAGCCGGGTGATGTAAATGGAAGCGAGGCGAAGATATACGTGGTGTGATGTTGATCCAGCAACAATCGCTTCCAAAAAAAATGTTTCCGCTTGATCGAGATTGGATCTTTTTACCATCAATTCACCGTAAGTCTGCAGTGCAAGTCGATTCGTTGGATCGCCTTCCAGCGCCTTCCGGGCGGCGATTTCGGCAGCGTCATACTGCTGTAGACAGAAGTGGTAGTGGGATACGAGCGCCCAGAGCCGGGAGAGTTGCAGGGACGGATCTGCAGACTCCAGCAGGTTGAGTGCATCCTGAGTTCTGCCATCGGAATGCAGGTGTCTGGCCTGTTCGAGCAATTCGCGAAGTTCTTGAGGGATAGGTGTAAAAACCATCAGGGATCCGATATTTAACTAAAAAAATCGGGTACACATAATAGAAGCACACCAAGGATGGCGGTGATCAGACCGAGGGGAGACAGTACCGAGCCGATCAGATTCCAGGGTTTTCGGGCTTTAAACGATGCCCAGAATCCCCAGAATAACACGACTAAGCCAATTAGAATTGTAACACTGTGCCAATAGTTCACATCAGCCTCCTGCTTGTTTGTCCCGAACCAGTTTGGGTGAATCTTCGGGATGTGTCAATATGGAATACAGCCAACGTATGATTACTCTGTCCAAATCGACCAGGTTATATCTCACAATCCATCTGTTACCGGTTGTTTTAGGGAATAGCCAACGACGAGGCTTTTCAGTCAATTGGATGCGCCGGGATCGGAATTCGTCTGATTGCCTGTATCCGTTCGGGGAGATCCGGATGTGAATAATGGTATGCAGCATATGCCGGATGGGTTACCGGTGCGGACAGGTTTGTTGTGTGCAGTATGTGAAGCGCTTCAATGAGACTGTCGGGATCACGAGTCAACGACACCGCGAATGCATCGGATTGATATTCATATTTTCGGGATAAACGGGTGAGCAACAATTGGAATGGGAATACCAGTTCAGTAAAAAGGGTGCTGAAAATCACAATTGCAGCATAAGTGGAGGGTGTTTGAAATCCAAGGCTCACATAGAACAGAGAGTGTTGTCGAAGAAGAGCGAGAAGAGCGAAAAAAAGGATGATTCCAGCCATCATCAGCCATATTTTTTTTCGGATATGGCCAAGAATGTAATGTGCCATTTCGTGAGCCAAAACAGCCAGAATCTGGGTCGGATTGATTTTTTGAAGAAGTGTGTCATAGAAAACGATTTTTTTCAGCCTGCCGATACCGGTAAAAAAAGCATTTGCATGTCCGGATCGCCTCGATCCATCCATGGTCAGAATATCCCGGGCAGGGAAAGCTGCTTTCCTGGCGAGGTTTTCTATCTGCTTTCTGATATCACCTTCCAGTGGTGTCATTTTGTTAAATAGTGGAAGGATCATGCTCGGAGCAAGCCAAAGGATGAGTATCTGGAACGCAATGACAATTCCGATTCCGAACAGCCACCAGTATGAACCTGCAGTCTCCATAAGCCAGAGCATTGACAGTAACAGGGGACCCCCCAGCAGTAATCCGACCAACGTGTTCTTAAAAAGATCGGTTAGGAATACACGCCAGGTTTTTCGGTTAAAACCAAACTGCTCTTCCAGCACAAAATCATGATAAATGGAAAACGGAAGATCGATGATTGATATGATCAACGTGTATAGAGCGAAAAAGAGCAGACCTGTCAGTATCTGATCGAATTCGAAATGACGAAGCCATGAATCGAGTGTCTGAAAACCCGCAATCAGAAAAGCCCAATGGCAGGCAATCCGGGTCAGGCGGTAAGGAATATGAAATCGGACTGCGGCGAGGTTGTAGTGGATCGCTTTCCGATAGGTATCAGGATCCGTCATATCCGACAGGTGATCGGGAATGGTATTGATCCGTTTTTTCATGTATCGCGCATTGATAAACTCAAGAGCCAGTTCGAGCGATTGGCGGATCAGATACAGTAGAAGGTATGCGAGAGTGATGTACGTGAAGGTCAATGCTATCCTCCAAACCGGATGTGGGGAGACCGAGTCTTGGTCATCCCGGATGGTTTTGACGAGTTCTTATATCATGGGATTGACCGACGTGCGAGTGGTCATGAAGCGTAATGACTGTCTCTGGTCATTATCCTCGATGATTGACCGGCCTATAATAATGGAGAAGGTGAGAATTATTTATCAGCCATGACCGACCGTTTTGCCAGTCGGGACAAGTTCCGGAAACCGCTTTCCAGAATTCTTTCGAGTGATTTGGATGCCGATGATGAGTCAATTCATGGATGACTACATACTCGATAACACTTGGCGGGGCTGTTATGAGTCGCCAATTCAAACTGATTGTTTTGCTGGATGACCAGCTCGCCCATCGTGTTCTTTGGTTCCGGATTGTTATGAGGCGCACCGGTACATTCATCGCCAGGGCGATTCTGTCCACTATCGGGCATAGAACAAGCCGGCTCTGGCGAATGAGCCATTTGATGAGATGAGTCTCAATCACTTCGTCAACATCCTGGCTCCCAACCAGATGCAATTCATCTTCATGGAGATTGATTTCGGCTGCTTTTTTAGGGGGGCCATAGATCCGAACCGGCAGGACTTGCCCCATATAGGGAACTTTCTTACTCACCCCCAGATTGGAGAGGGTGGACTGATTCATGAGGCGGGATTCTTCTTCGAAACAATGTTTCAGCCATTCACTTTTCTTCAGGACAATTGTTTCGATCGAAGGAAACCGGGCTTTCCATGGAACAGTCATCGTTAAACCTTTCCCATAGTACCATTTGAGTTTAACGACACGTGCCCGTCGATCAGTGTAAATCATGTAATCAAACGAACCGATAGCTGAGTCGGCACTGCCTGACTGAACCAGTTTCCTGGTGACGCGGTGCTTTTTAGCGTGTTTCACCGGAAGTCTCCGGGGTTGCAGGATAGAAGGAATGGAACCACCGTATAATTGTCTGCTGAAAATTATCCATTAGAACGTATGCGAGGGGTAGAACGAGCAGGGTCAGGAGCGTGGACGTGATCAGGCCGCCCATCACAGTGATTGCCAGCGACGAATACATTCGTGCGGACATATCGCCGGAGGCGGTTGCCATGGGTGCCAGTCCCAGGATCGTGGTTGCCGCTGTCATCACGATGGGACGCAGCCGGTCTTCGCCTGCCTGCAGTAACGCATCCCGCCGGGTCATGCCGGCAGCACGCAGTTGGTTGATATGATCCACCAGCACAATGGCATTATTCACGACAATACCAATCAAAATAATCAAGCCGATGTTTGCCGTAATATTGAGCTCCGATCCTGTTATTCGAAGGCTCCAGAATGCACCGACCAATGCAAAAGGGAGACTCACCAGAATCGTAAATGGGTGCAGCAGGGATTCGAACAGCGCTCCCAACAAGAGCAGAACAAGGATTGACGCCAGCAGAAATGCCTGCCCCACTTGCTTCATACCGAGGTCGAAATCAAAAAATGTCTGCCCGAAATCCCATGAGTAGCCGGGAGGTAAAGGCATGGCCGAAAGTCTGCTTTCAATAACTTTACGGGCTTTGACCATATCGCGTTCCGCCATCTCGATCTGCATGACATGCTGGACCTTGCCGTCGATACGTTTAATGGGTCCCGGCCCCGGTACCACACTATATTTTACAAGTGTTTTCAATGGGACCGGATGACCGTCGGATGAGAACATGCGGATATTCAGCATTCGGAATAAACTATCCCTGTCCGATTCCTCAAGCTGCATACGAACATCTATCTCGTTTTTCCCGGTATGAAAACGAGATACTTTCCTTCCCATCAGTGCGATGCCGACGGTTTGTGCTATTTCAGCCGCCGAAATACCGTTCTGATGCGCGACATTCGGATCGATTGAAAGGTGGATCTCCTGCAGAATATTCTCATCATCCGAAGCTGTGACCTCGAGTACATCAGGTGACTGGAGCAGCCACGATTTCGAATCCTCACCTAATTGCCTGAGGATTGTGGACGAATCTCCCATGAACGTAATATCAACGATGTTACCGGTCGATTCGCCGCCCTGCCATCCGAACGTCCATGTTACCCCAGGCATCTCCGGCAACATCTCGCGTATGCGGGATTTCACGTCTTCGTCTTTCATGAGATCTTTCCCGGATTCTCTCAAAAACATACGAAGATACCCTCTGTCTGAATCAATGCTGCTATACATATCCACCAGATCGATTTTATCCTTGTTGGCAAGCAGGATTTCCTCAAAGCGTGTCAGTACTGTCTCCCGCTGTTCCAGGTCGTAATTGATCGGAGGATTCAGGCGGATGACGAGTTGACGCATCGCGGCATTCTCCGTCATGTTGCTCGGAACACCCTTCAGCGCAATCGAAGTCGAACTCAGGATTGCAATGATTATCAGTGTTGCAATCAACTTGTGATCCAGGATTAACGTCAGAAATTTCTGGTAGTATCGAATGATGATGGGAATAACCTTCGATTGATGCAACAGAGGTTTTTTTATCAACCGAGTGATAGCCAGAGGTACAGCCGATAATGCAATAAACAGGGACGCAGTCAGGGAGAATGCGATTGGCAGCCCGATCTGCCGCATCCAGATTCCGAGCTCACCGGATGCAAAGATCAGTGGAAGGAAAACGATGATGGTTGTGAATGTTGAAGCGTTGATAGCTGTTCCCACCTGAGACGCTCCGAGAATTGCCGCTTGTTCCGGGTCGTGGAGCATCCGGCGGTAACGGAAGATATTTTCCGTTGACACAACGGAGTTATCCACGAGCATTCCGATGGCAAGCATCAAGCCCATCATAGTACCGATATTCAAGGAATAACCGCAGAAATAGAGTCCTGTTACAGCTGCCAGGATGGACAGTGGTATTGAAATAACAACGATACAGGTTGTGCCGAAATCTCTCAGAAACAGATACAGGACCAGCAGTGCAAAAAGCGCTCCCCACATACCTGTGGTCAGAAGGCTGCGCAAACTGGACACGATCATATCGGATTGATCGAAAAAAACCAGGAATTTCAAACCTTTCAATTCTGGATCCCTGGCCAGATCATCGAGTGCATGCTGCACCCGCTTGCCGATTTCCACAGCGTTACCGGCTGATTCCTTGCTGACGGATATGGTGAATCCGTTCTCCCCGTTGATATGGTGGACAGAATCTTTTTCCGGCAGACGCTGCTCCACCCGGGCGACATCACCCAGTTGCAGGATTCCGTCACCCAGCGGCAGAAGATTGAAATCGTCCGGCTCATCCAGACGGAAGCGAGTCCGGACCAGTATCTGGTTTCCGCCGTCATTCAGGGTTCCGACCGAGGGGTTCTCGTTGGAGACTGATAATACCCGGAAAAGATTGTAAATACTGATACCATGGCTCTGAATGCTGTCCAGATTCAAATCAATTTGAAGATTCTCACCGTCCAGGCCGTGAATTGTTACGGATGCGACTCCGGGTATTCTTTCAATGGCGGGTTTTACCCGATCATTGACAATCCAAAAGAGCTCCTCTACGGATTTGTCTGGTAATGCAAGCCCCATCCAAAGTATCGGTATATCATCGCTTTTCTGACGAAACAGGCGGATGGTTCCGATTTCATCGGGAAAATCGGCTTTCGCCCGATCGATAGCATCCCGAGCTTCAAGATAGGCATTATCCATATCGGCATCATCGTTGAACTGGATGTTGACATTGCATCCCATTGTCGACGAGGTCATGATGATTCTCTTGATCGACCGCATCAGCTTCAACTGCTCCTCCAGCGGCCGCGCAATGGCTTTATCCACTTCTTCCGGGGTGGAGTTCGGATATGGCACGTTCAGCCACATCCACGGGCTGGATGTTTCCGGAGCGAACTCCAATGGCAGCTGGATCAGCGCAAACAACCCGATCACGAGGATACACAGACAACTCATCACCGCCGTGACAGGGCGGTGATGTGCCCAGCGCGGGAGCGGATGAATAAACGTCCGTTCGGTGACCATTTATTCCTCTGCGACCGGATACTCAGCCGGTCTGTGTCGATAAATCAGAGAATAGACCACTGGAATCAATATCAGAGTCAGAAATGTAGATACAACCAGACCCAGTATCACCGTGATAGCCAGCGGTCGGCGGATTTCTTCACCCGGACCGGTTGCCAGAGCCATAGGCAGCAGACCCAGGACAGTGGTCATGGCCGTCATCATAATTGGTCTCAAGCGCTGATCAGCCGCTTCAGTGATTGCCACCAACGGGTTGGATCCATTGCGAACAATTTGATTTGTGGTATCGACCAGGACGATTGCGTTATTGACGGCTATTCCGGCCAGCACGATCAAACCGATGAAGACGACTACGGAGAGGGGTATCTGAAGAAATTCCAAACCGATCAAAACTCCGATAAAACCAAGCGGTATCGATATCAGGATGATTAGTGGCTGGAGAAGCGATTCGAATTGTGACGCCATGACCAGATAGACCAGGAAGACAGCCATGCAGAGGGCGATCAGAAGACTGGTGGCAGACTCATTCATGTCGCCGGTCTGGCCGGTGACGGCGTAGTAGATACCTGGTATATTGGGCTGCTGCGCAATCAGTGTCTGGACTTTCTCCGAGGCTCGCCGCAAATCGAGAAAAGGGGTTTCCGTCTTTACTATCGCGACTCGGCGCTGACTGACCCTGCGGATCTCGCTCGGTCCGACGGATCGGGAAATTTCTGCGACGGAACCCAGTGTGATGGGAGTCAAGGCAGTCGGATCTATAACCAGATTCCGGATATCATCCGGTGACAGATCATTTATCCTCTCGGCCCTGATGCGGATATCCACTTCCTCACCCGCCAAGCCAAAGTGTGTTGGAACATCACCTTCGATGGCATTTTGCATCGTATCGGCGGCATTGTTCGGTGTCAGTCCCAGACGGGCCAGCTTGGTGCGATTGAAGATAACCTGGATTTCCGGGTAGCCAGATTCCATCGTGCTGCTTACATCCTTGAACGAAGGGTCCTGACGCAGCCGTTCAGCCAATAGCCGCGAGGCTGACATGATATCATCCAGATCATTCCCCCTGACCTCCACAACAAGCGGTGTCCGAATCGTCAGCAGGGATGGGCGTCTGAACTCAAGTTTTTGAATGCCGGTTACATCTGCCAATGATGCACGCAGAGACGCGATCACAAGAGTTTCGCTGTCGGAGTCACGGACATCAGGTTTCAAAAGCACCTGTAACGTGGCCATGTGCTCCTGTTCCGCGCCCAGTGTGGCGGTACTTGTCATATCCGAACCGATAATCGAACTGACTGTCTGGATACCCGGTATATCATTCATGAGTGTCTCTACACGGCTGACTATGTCCCGAGTCTGTTCCAGAGGGGTTCCAACAGGCATCCGAAGATCAATGAAAAATTCACCCTGCGCCATGGCAGGTATGAGATCCATTCCCAGATTCGGGATAATGTAAAGAGCGGCCAATCCAAGAAGACAGACGACAGGGATGGGTCCTCGCAACGGGTGACGCAAAGAATATTTCAGCAACCGGCGATAACCGATTTGAAGCACGACAAACGAGTAATTGAAGCTGCTCAGAAAGGGATGGATCACCCAGCGAATCAATCTCCAGGAGACTCTCACGATAAAGATCGGGATGGCGATTATAATCCACGAGCCATTGACCAGTCCAACTCCGAGAATGATCAGCGTCAAACTCAGCAATGAGTAAAAGAATCGAAACGGGAACAGCAAAACAGCGGTTAACCGGCTGCTCGTGATGCGCCCGGCCGGGAGGCGATGAAATGCCGGTCCAAGGTATTTTTTTATCAGTTCTGAAGTACTGCGGGCCATATGTCCCAGCAGGAATCGCATCGTTCTCAGAATTCTGCTTGCCCGGTATCCATTCTCGTTCATCTGCCACCCTTGTCTCCAAAGACGCAGGATCGGGATGACATCATCCGGATTGGGCTGGATGGTAATTCCGATGGATGCCACCATCGGGATGAAACTTAATGCGACCGCGAGCGAGGCCAGCAGGCTGAACGCAATCGTCCAGGCCAGATCACTGAACACCTGACCGGCAATACCTTTGACGAATACGATAGGAAAAAAAACGGCGATCGTGGTCAGTGTTGATGCGATGACTGCGGTCGTGACCTGTTCGGTACCGGATTTTGCCGCACTGAAAGGCGTCTCCCCACTTTCACGAATTCTGAAGATATTTTCAAGGACAACGATGGAGTTATCAACCAGCATACCGATTCCGAGTGCAAGACCGCCTAGACTCATCAGGTTCAGACTGATATGTCTGAAATACATTAATGTGAAGGTTGCGATAATCGAAATCGGGATGGACAAACCGATAATCAGCGTGTTTGGAACATGTCGAAGAAAGAAAAAGATTACTGCAACGGCCAGCAGGCAGCCTAACACCGCTGCCGACCGAACTTCGCTGATAGCAGCCCGGATAAACGTGGATTGATCACTGGTGATGACCAGATCCATGCCTTTCGGTACGATGCTTGAGGATGGCTTGCTCCCGCGGTCGGGCTGCGTCTTGAAGGTCCCGGTTTCAGATCGAACCGCATCCGCCACCTTGATGATGTTGGCGTCACCTTCTTTATAAATATCGAGCAGAACACTTGCTTGGCCGTTTAACCGTGTGATTGTTTTTCGTTCAATCGGACCCCGATCGATCGTGGCAATATCTTTCAGTCGTATATCTGCTCCCTTCACCGATGCGACGACGACTTCACCAATGTCATCCTCGGTCAAAAATTCATTCAATGTCCGAACCAGGAATCGTGAATCGCCATCTTCCAGCATTCCGCCCGGCAGATTTATATTTTCCATGCTTAATCGTCTGGAAACATCCGCGAGCGTCATGCCAAGCGCGGATAGCCGGCGTGTGTCGACATCAATTCGGATTTCTTCTTCCTCCCCGCCCATGATCCTGACAGCAGCAACGCCGGGGAGAGTTTCCAACCGGGACTTCAATTCATTTTCAGCGAAAAGGTGCAGCGCGACAAGGTCATCACCTGTCAGAGCCAATTTCATAATCGGCTCTGTTTCAGGATTATAGCGAAGGATGCGTGGTCGTTCCGCATTGTCCGGCAGAATCACAGTATCCAGCTTCTCCCTGACATCCATCAACGCCTTATCCATTGGTGTATTCCATTGAAATTCAACGATAACATCCGATAGTCCGGCCCGGGATACAGATGTAATTTGCTGAAGATTGCCGACAATTCCGAGAACTTCTTCTACCGGCCGGGATATCAGATTTTCGATCTCTTCCGGGGGGGTACCCTCCATCTCGGTTCGGACGGTGAGGGATGGATAAGAGATATCCGGAAGCAATTTAAGTTCCAGCCGATTCAGAGAGAAGAGACCCAATACGAGTGTCCCGATAGTGACCATGAACACGGTAATCCGGCGTCGGATGGAGAAAGCAGCGATACTCATTACAATGCTTCCAGGCTACTTTCCAGATTTGGAGTCAGTATGGGGGTCTCCATCACTTTGACCACTTGCCCGTTTTCAAGAGTATGCTGACCGACAATAACCAACCTGTCACCGGGCTGTAACCCGGACAGGACCTCGTATGTGTGCAGGTTCTCAAGACCCAGAGTCAGCAATCTCAGTTCAGCCTTGTCATTGTCATCAACAACGAAAACCCGGTTTTCCTCTTTACGCCGGATCAGTGCACGTTTAGGCAACAGAACTGCCGACTCCCGATGGTCCACCAGAATTCGCACACGGACGAACATCCCCGCAGCGAGTTCGGGAGACATCGAATCGAAAATCAGGGTCATTTTTACTGTTCCCGTTTTTATGTCGACGGAGGGATTAATCCTGAATACGGATGCGTTGAATGACTGATCAGGAATCGAATCGGGGAAAACGATTGCTTTCATACCGATCTGCACTCGACCGGCTTCGCGCTCGGGTAAAAAGACATCGATCTGCAGAGATGCCGGGTCAAAAATTTCGAAAGCGGGTGATCCGGGGCCGGCGAGGTCCCCGATACCCAGGAATTTCGCTACAACGACACCGTGAATCGGACTTTTAATGCGGGTGTTCCCCAAATCGAGCCTGGCGATCCTGTAGGCAACATCCGCATCGTCATAACGATATCCTGCATCATCAAAAGCCTCACGGCTCACCATCCGGTTTTCGAAAAGCTGTCGCGTTCTCTCCAGTTTTTCCTGAGCCTGCCTGCGTGTCACTTCGAGTTGTCTGACTCTCAATCCGGCCGCTTCGTCATCGATAACCGCCAACACCTGATCCATTCCAACCGGATCACCTTCCGCTACATCGATGCGAACGACCTGCCCTGTGGTTTTCGGATACACGACAACATGTGAGTCGGCGTAAATGTTACTGGTTGTTTCAATGTATTCTGCAATTGTACCCTGCTCCACCGCCTGGATCTCTACGGGCGCTGCACTCTCCACTTCTTCAGGAGTCTCCGTTTTCTCAACCGATGCCCTGCTTTCAGGACTGCGACATCCGGCAACGCCGAACGATATAATCAAGATGAGTAGTAATAACACTCCGTTTGGCAACTTAGTCATTCATCACTCCTCGCTATCCAGTAAACCAAGGACATACCGTAGATCGGTTCGGTCATGCTCCATTGAGTATTCGGCACGTGTTAACGCAATCCGGGCTGATACACGGTCCGTTCGCGCATCGACAATATCTTTGTACTGGTTCAATCCAAGTTCAAACCTCTTCTCCTGAATGCGTTCGTTTTCTTCCATGGCTTCGAGATTCTTGCGTCTGGCGAGCCACACCGATTCCGAACTCCGGAGTGCTTCCCATGCTGCAAGCACTTCCGATGTGACGATATCCTTCAAATAATCAAGTTCACGCTCCAGCTTCAGGATCGTTATCTTTATCTCCGTTTCCCTGCTTTTTATGGAACTTCCGTCGTTCAGGATGATTCCGAATGAACTCATCTGCATGAATTCGGTTGAATTGATCCAGTTTCTTTGGGTGGATCCGGTGAGCGATGTATCAGAGAATGGCGAGAATGACAGAGACAGACCGGCTGACCAGGAGATGTCTCCATCCTGGAATGACTGGAAATCCTGACCTTGTTGGCTGTAAGCCAGAGTAAAATCTATTTTGGGTTTTCGGGATGACTGAAGCATTTTGAGCTGCATCTTCCATGTATTAATTTCTGATTGATACTGCAAAAATTCCAGGCGATTGGATACGGCTATTGCCATCAGGGCGGCTGAATCGAACGAATCGTCCGTTGCCGAGAGTTCAAGAGGTGCCAGTTTTACGGGTTGGGAGACATTTCGGCGCATTGACACGAGTAATGCCCGAAGAGCTTGATTCATGGCACTGTCCGTTGCAAACAGATCAGCCTCTGCCTGTGCGAGATACGCTTCTTCCAGTAGCACTTCATAAGCGATACCACTACCGGAATCAAGACGGGCTGTTGCAATTTTCAGCGCTTCCTCCGCCTGCGTCAGTTGCTCAATCCGTACATCCTTTTCAGCCTGTAGCTCAAGGATCGAGAGATATTGAGTGACAACCTGTCGGATGAGGTCGCGGCGAGTTTCACGCAGATTCAAAGATCGAAGTGTCAGCGTTTCCTGTTCGATTCGCACTGCTGAACGACGGCTGCTCCCGTCGTACAGAGACCATTGAAGATTGGCCGACGCCTGGAATCCTTCACCGGGAATGTAACTCTCACCGGTAACCGGATCATATTGAGAGAATGATCCGGCATGTCCGAGTCCTGAATTGTCAATAACCATCATCGACAGGGAGGGCCACAGGCGCCTGTTCAACTCAGTGATTTTTTCCTGTGAGATTTTCAATCCATCAATGACAGCACGCAGATCCACATTGTTGTCGAGGACTTCCCGAATGCAATCGTCGAGAGATAGAGCGTGAGTATCGCCGGATAATGCGGCTGTCTGAAGATCGTCGCCTGGGGTTAGATCTGAAGATATGGCGGGAGTCAGGCACACAATGGAAGTAATCAGAAACAGAATGATAGTGGATGTCACGGAAATCTCCTTGCTTCGAGCCTGTAATTAATACGCATCTAAGATAATAATGTTCAATTCATTAGAAAAACAACAAGTCGAAGCAGTGATGAACAAAAATAGCAGGTAAGTGAGCATGATCTGCGGAATGTACCATGGCATGAAGGATTGCCCAATAAAAAAGCGGCAGGATTTGTCCTGCCGCTTGATTTCTTGAAATGGGTTATTTCAATTGGAATTGAACGGTCAGGGTCATGACGACATCAACAGGAATATCGTTCTGGGTACCCGGTTCAAATTTCCATTGCCTTGCAGCTTCCATGGCCGCCTGATCGCAAAGGCTGTTAAGCGATTTCAGTACTTTTACGTCAGTCACATCGCCCTGTTTATTGATAATCGCTTCCAGGATGACGATTCCCTGGATTCTGGCTTTTCGTGCGATTTCCGGGTACTTCGGGTCGATCCGATTGACAAGTTTAGGCGCTTTGACATCGCCACCGACACGGAGCGGGCCGTCCGGAAGGGCTTCCGGTTCATCAAAATCGATGTCATCGATGTTGTAAACCAGTTCGATATCATCGTCTTCAATCGTCAAATTATCCAGATCGACCATTTCCTGTTGAGGAATGGGCTTCGCAAGAACTTGTTTTTTCTTCTTGACCACCTGCTCCTCCGGCTTCTCTTCCTTCGGTGGTGGAGGTGGCTTGTAACGCTGCATCTGAATGAAGGATCGCGAATCCTTTTCCCAACTGCGATGGGAATCAAACTGCGCGATAGGCGGTAGATACAGGATCATGATATGGATGATGATAGCCAGAAGAATGGCCCAGTCCATACTGATCCTGTCGCGCTTTTTCAGGAGATCCTTTTGTTTTTGAAGATGATCATAGTTCACAGTGTTTCTCCCATCCGTGGACTACCACGATGTCATCTCCTGCTTGGACGGCAAAGCGATATTCTGGACTTCAGCCAGCTTCAGCTCGTCCAAAACTTCCATCATATTCCCATAGGTTGCATCCATATCCATCTGGATGATGACGAATTTCTTCGGATCGACAGCCAGAACCGGCTTGATGTACGGCTGAATGTCACTGACGTTTCTTGGAGATCCGTCAATCACAAGGCGGCCGGATGCCAGTACCTGGATCGTGATAGCTTTTAATTCTTTTTCCTCGATCTCCTGCTCATCCTTGGCAGGAGCCGGTAGACGGAAATCGATCCCTTTTCGAGCGGCGAAGGCGGTGGTCACCATAAAAAAAATCAGGAGAAGAAAAGCGATATCCGACATGGAGGAGTTTGGAATTTCAGCTTCAACGCGAGCGTTACGTCTGAATCTCATGGTTTCCTCCTTAATCAATCTTCTGATTGGTGGGCAAACTCAGATTTTTCGCCCTGGCCAATCGAAGCTGCTCCAGCAATTCATCAACCATTTCCCAGCGAACGCCTTTGTCGATTTTCAGCAGGAAAATCTTCTCGGGATTCTGGGACACCTCCATGGAGGCAAGTGGCTGGATATCCCCCATGCTTACCCGTTCGCCGTGATACTGGATAAATCCATTCTTCTGAATGGAAATAACTTCATGATCTTTCTCGATTTCCGTTCGTGAACTCGTTTTTGGCAGATCGACCGGAGTCTTGTCTACCGTGAACGACGTGGTAACCATGAAGAAAATAAGCAACAGGAAGGCGATATCGGACATGGACGAATTCGGGATTTCCGCTTTTGTTCGACCGCCTCTACGTTTAAATAGTTTCATCGTTTCCTCTTGAAACGGCTTTCGACCGTTAATCTTCGGCCGAAGTGGACAGATCTTCCATGTATTCCAACAACAATCCGCTGGATTCTTCCATCTCAAGAACCAGCTTGCTGACCTTGGCGGTGAAGTAATTATAGAACGCCATAGCGGGAATACCGATCATCAAACCGGCGGCTGTTGTAATCAAAGCTTCTGAAATACCGACTGCGACCAATGCAGGGTTGTTCATACCGTGCGCAGCGATTGCTTCGAAGGATTTGATCATACCGGTGACTGTTCCGAGGAATCCGAGAAGAGGTGCGATGGACGAGCATGTGGCAAGACCTGTCAAGCCCCGTTCCAGTCGAGACATTTCGATGCCGCCCGAAGCGGCGATGGCTGTCTCGATCTCTTCGCGCGATTTCCCGGTCTTCAGCAGTCCGGCTTTCATAATCGACGCAATGGGACCCTTATAATTCTCGCAGAGAGTGATGGCTTCCTTTATTCTTTTGGCTTCCAGCAATGTCCGGATTTTCTTCAGAAATTCCGGTGTATTGATCGATACCTTGTAATAATGGAAAATTCTCTCGATGACCATTCCGATAACGATAATGCTGACGGCGAGAAGAGGCCACATCATCGGACCGCCTTTGTTGAAATACTGCAATAACGCGAATTGTTCAAAACCCGTGACCATTATCCATACCTCCTTATCAATTCAACTCCGAAGAGCACGGTTAAACCATGTTCAACTAAACCACGAGGACTATACTACAGCAATCAAACGAAAAAAACTACGAAATTACTGAAAAATGACACGCACAAAAATGCCCCTGCCCATACTCTCTGAACTCCGGCTCAGATTCGCGGCAGATTAACTCATTTTTTCCTACCGGGCAACGTGTATGGAAGCGGCACCCCGCCGGCGGATCAAGAGGTGTCGGTACATCACCCTCCAATAGAATCCGCTTTGTTTTCCGATTCGGGACCGGTACCGGCACCGCTGACAGTAGCGCTCGAGTGTAAGGATGCAACGGTGCTGAATATAATTTCGACGCAGGTGCGAGTTCCATGATTTTTCCTAAATACATGACTGCCACCCGGTCCGAAAAGTGACGAACAACCGATAAATCATGGGCGATAAACAGATAAGTGAGTCCGAACTCATCCTGAAGTTCATGAAGCAGATTGATGACCTGTGCCTGAACGGACACGTCAAGCGCACTCACCGGTTCATCACAGACCACCAGCTTCGGATTCAGGGCCAATGCACGGGCAATCCCAATTCGTTGACGCTGCCCGCCGGAGAATTCATGCGGGAAACGGCGTGAAGCACTTTCCTGCAAGCCGACCTGGCGCATCAAATCCGCCACGCGCGCTTTGCGCTCCGCCCGTCGGCCGACTCCATGAATGACCAGACCCTCCTCGATAATTGCCCCGATTGTCATGCGCGGATTCAGACTGGCGTATGGATCCTGGAAAATAATCTGTATATCCCGCCGCGTATGACGAAGATCCGGGTTGCTCAGACTCATCAGATCTTTCCCGCTGAAAAAAATAGACCCGGACGAAGGCTCTATCAGACGAAGAATGCATCGTCCTATCGTGGTTTTTCCACAGCCGGATTCTCCGACAAGACCCAGGGTTTCCCCCCTGCCCACACTGAAACTTACATCATCAACCGCCTTTACAAAACCGCCAATCCGAGAAAACAATCCTTTCCTGACCGGGAAATATTTCTTCAGATGCTGCACGTCCAGAAGAATACTCACGAGCGCTCACTCCCATAAAGAATGCATCGGACCCAATGACCTGCCTCGGGTTCGAGCATGACAGCCAGTCTCGATGATTCCCTGCAAGCATCTGTTGCTTGAGCGCAGCGGGGAGCAAACGCGCAACCCGGCGGCAAGTTGATCAACGATGGAACCGTCCCGTCGATTGTCGGCAGTTTTCGTCGGCGCTGATGAATGGCAGACTCGCCAGGTGACTGATCGGTGACATCGTCATCGATTTCATCAATTCTGGGTACTGATCGCAGCAGACCTTGCGTATATGGGTGTAATGGTGATTGAAACAGCGTTGATACTGCGGCCCTCTCGACCAGGCGACCCGCGTACATCACCGCCACCCGATCCGCTGTTTCGGCGACAACGCCGAGATCGTGAGTAATCAGCAGAATGGACAGACCCATTTTATCCCTGAGCTCCAGCAAAAGACTCATGATCTGAGCCTGAATTGTTACATCGAGTGCCGTTGTCGGCTCGTCAGCAATCAACAGGTCGGGGCTGCATGCAAGCGCCATGGCAATCATCACCCTCTGTCGCATGCCGCCCGACAACTCGTGCGGATACTCGTCAATGCGCCTCCCCGGATCAGGAATCGCCACCGTGTTCAATAGCTCCAGCGTCCGCTGCCGGGCTTCGCGTCGCCCTATCCGCTCATGAAGTTCGATCACCTCCATGATCTGATCCCCAACAGTGAATACCGGGTTCAACGACGTCATCGGTTCCTGGAAAATCATGGCAATTTCTTTCCCGCGAATCGACCGCATCTCCCGTTCTGACAACCGGCGAAGGTCCCGACCCTTAAATACCACTGTGCCACCGGTTACAGCCCCGGGTGGTGATGGTATCAGACCGAGAATCGACAGGCTGGCAACGCTTTTCCCGCAGCCGGACTCACCGACAAGTCCCAGAACCTCTCCACGACCGATATCCAGATCGAGCGCATCAACGGCATACACCGTTCCCTCCGATGTCTGAAACGTCGTTGTCAGTCCCCGTATCTGGAGCAATGGATCCGTCATGTAACTCCCGAATAGCAACCGGTAAACTCCGCAATATCTCCTTTTTCAATGTCCGCCCGATCCGTCGACTTCTGCCCGTTTGCCGGTGCACTTGACGGACAATGATCAGTCGATACTCATTAAGATATGGCATCTTTGTCCCGGAGTCCATGTAGAAATTGTAAAAATTTCAATGGAGTCATGATATCCTTGCGATTCCCTGACTTGAGAGTTCGCCGGCAATGTAGCCGGCGGCCGCATGTCTTGACAGCCCGATGGTCTGTTGCTATCCTTTCACCCGTTTTAAGGGGAGACAAAGCATGCAAAATAAAGACCAGGAACAGACCGGGTGGAAGAGCAGAGTCCGTGCATTCAGTGATTCGATGTTCCGTAATTATCAGATTATGCGGAAGAGATGGGAAATATCTGCAGCAGAGAAAAAACGCACTCAGGAGATTTCGAAGCTTGGCAACCAGGTATTCCGGCTCTACCGGAAGGAAGGACCGTCAATTCACGAACTGGAACCCCAGATCAAGAAAATCGAGTCGATTGATTCGGAAATCAAGGTTTTGGAGGAGGTTCTGAGGGATATCATTATGAGGGCGGATATGCCACGGCAGTTACCGGCTGGAGCGACTCAGCCGGAGTCGCCCGGACAAACAATGACGCCCTCTGCGGGCCAGGCGAAACCCGTGCCTGCCCCTCCAGCGGCCGCTGCGAGACCATCCGTCAAACCGGCACCGGCAACTACTCCTGTTTCAACCCCTGTCCCGGAAAAGGAATCGCCGGCATCGACACCCTCGTCCAAGGGTATGAGCACCGAAATTTCATCTAAAGCGGCCCCCGGCGGAATGAAACAACCGGGCGAACAGGCATCCGGCTCCACGGCGGTGAAGGTGGCCATTAACACGCCGGATGGGACGACTCAAAGGAAAGATATAAGCAAAACCGGGTTGAAAACGGATGAGGGAGCATCGACCGGGAGGCAGGATACAAAAAAGGTTGCGAAAACGATTTCTGCAGCTTATAGTGACGCTCCGTCGGCGAAATCCGGCGAACAACCGGAAGCGAAAGCACCGGGGAAAAAAGCGGCTGCAGCTCCGATACCGGCGACGGAACCGGGAAAGAAGACCGCAGAACCGAAAAAATAGAGTAAAAGAAACGGGGCTATGGCGCAGTTGGGAGCGCGTCTGACTGGCAGTCAGAAGGTCGAGGGTTCGAATCCCTCTAGCTCCATAAAGAGGAAAACGGACGTAATGTCCGTTTTTTTTGCCTCACGCCTGAATGTTGATCAATATCCCCAGCCGAATGTTGCCAAGTCCATTTCGCCGACAAGGTCCGTCATTCCGGGATTTGTCAGTGCAGCGAACCATGTGATGCCAACTGCTTCTCCCGCATTATTCGGCCATGGAAAAGCCGGGATGATCTCCATGATCATCAATCCGGGTTCAATCGAGACATCATAATAAGCGAGAGTTCGGCTGAAATCCGGTGCGAAAAAGTAATCACCGTAGACGTTTAATACAACAAAGAGGGGCAGTGACACGGGTGTTTCTTCAAGGTAACAGATCTGAACATCCAGTTTAAAAGTGTCCCCCGATTGATAGTAATTCGAAGGCATCAGAATAATAACGCCTGTACGGTCACATGGCTTCGGCGTGGTTGTGGGCAGGTCGGTCCAGGTCGCCGTCGGCTGCGGCGTATCAGTCGGTACATGTGTCATTGTTGGTGTGCCGGTATACGTTGGCGTATTCGTCGGCGTGCTCGTCGGCGTCGCGGTTGCGGTCGGTGTCATTGTTGGAGTCGGTGTCGGAGTGCCGGTTGGAAGTGGCGTATAAGTTGGAGAGCCTGGAGGTGAGGTTGGCGTCGGTGTCGGTGTGTTCGATGGAGTCGGGGTGGCTGTCGGAGCCGGTGACGGTGTCAGCGTCGGTGTCATAGTCGGCGTAGCGGTGGGTGCCGGCGTGGGTGTGGTTGTCGGTGTTCCTGTCGGAGTCGATGTCGGATAGGGAGGATGGCTGGAGGCGTTTCCGGGATTGGTCACATCAGAGGGGTTACCCGGATCGGGTTGGCCGACCGTCCATGTGCCGTTGGGGTCCTGGAGTTCCTGGCCATTCGTGAACCCGTCATTATCAGCATCCGCCTGCGCCAGTGCCGTCGTCCACTGCCGCCCGGCGGAGCGATAGCGTGAACCAAATGAATTCAGACTGTATCCACCCGATGGATGGCATGTTGTGCAGCTGAACACACCCGCGTTCGGAATCCTGTCTTCGTCGTAATCATACGCCAAAACCATGGAATTCGAACAGAGAACCAGGATAAAAGTCAACAATGCAATTCCAACTCGGGAATTCTTCATTAAATCCTCCGTTAAAATCTGTACTGCCAGTTGAACATGACGCGATGGTCGCTGTTATTGTCACTGTCAGCGAAGGTCCGCTCGTATTCAAGAATTGCGGTCATATCGGAGCGTATCCGGTAAAATCCGCTGATTCCAGCCCGCCATGTAAATTCTACATGTTGTGTTGAAGCGACTGTTTCGGGTCTGGAAAACCGGTCCGCCGCCAGATTGAGACTCAGGTTCAGCGCTGAGCCAACGCCACGGCTGATCCGCAAAAAACCGGTTTCATAATCCCGAGTATCCCCGCGGTTGACAAAGACCGATCCATTCACCGCCAGACCTCGGCCGGAAAGACTCGTGTAACTGAATCCCCCGAGATATTGGTGCCATATCCGGTTAAGAAAATCGTTCGTCTCCCGGTATCGATATCTGCCGAATAAACGCCAGGCTTTGCCAATCCTTACATCCAGGCGTGGGCCGATACTGCTTCCGGAATACGACGCTATACGGTCGAAATCCTCCGGTGTGGTTGCAGGATCGGTATCATCGATGAGGGAAGCGAGAAAAGGCAACCGGTCATAATAGTCGTAGGTCATACCCATCCGGAGATTTTCTGTGATATCGAACCCCGCATCCCCGTAATAGGAGATCAGCTTGTTATCCTCTTCGCCTGTGTGGGATGAAATGATGTATTCGCCTGTCTGATGAACATCGAAGCGGTCTCCGAAACGGAGGGAGGTGTTGAAGGTGATCGCATTTGTCTCGTCTATGAGCAGATCGGTGTTCGTTACTGATATATAAGCGATGCCGGCGCGGCCCCAGTTCGTACCGAACGCACTGATATAGCCGCCGAATCTGACGCCGTCGGCATCGGTCGCTCCGTCCAAAACCACCGAATTTGCTCCACCGAACGCCCCAAAACCGATATGGGATGAATCATCCAGACGTGCGTTGAACTGGAGTCCGGCTCCCATGACATCGCCGCAGCCTGTAATGGTGTCCGGGCTGAAAAGGCCGGCGGTGACGACAAACGGGGATGCATCGGAATTCCTGCCGTACCGGATGAAAAGGTCCCGGACGCGCCAGATATTGCCGTCCGGGGAATTGGCTTCGCTGCGGAGTCTGAAACTTGTTTTAAAGACCCATTCACTGCCGGATGAATAATTCAGCCGAAACCCGCTGGTTAAAGGCGTTCGATCTTCAAGCGTCGGATCGTCAAAGAATACGGGATATCCGCCGAGATCCAACCGGCCTGTCCAGTGGGCATCAGCCGGACAGCTTGATGTGAAAAGACCGATCAGCAGTGTTGTTAATATTATCCAATATGTCGAGTGGAAATGGTTCATGGCTGTTTCCGGATCGACCCGTTATGACGTGGTCGCGGTCCCGTTGTGAAATCCCACGAATCCGTTGTGTGGCATTGCTCACAGTCGGTGGGATACCCTTCGTGATCGTCTGCGTTTCGATAATCCTCTTCGTGGCAGCCATAACAGTCTCTCGGTGTTCCCTTGTAACGGTTGTTCGGGTGACAGGCAGCGCATTCGACCGTTGAGTGGGCTCCGGTTAATGCATAACCGGTGGTATTATGATTGAAAAAGTCGTTCTCCCAACCGGATGTATCGTGACAGAGAGTGCAGTCGCTGGAGAATCCTGCAGCGGTATGATTGGGATCCTGGGATCCCGCGTATTCATCGTTATGGCAACTGAAGCAGGCGGTACTGAGCCCGTTATAGACGCCGCTGCCGTGACAGTCTCTGCAGTTTATGCCAACGTGTTTGCCGGTCAGCGAGTAGCCCGTTGTGTTGTGATCGAACGTGCCGTTGTCCCAGGAATAAATGTCGTGGCAAGTTGTACAATCCATTGAGAATCCAGCCGCAGCATGATGCGGGTCTGTTGATGTATTGTAGTCGTCGGAGTGGCAGCCGGAGCATTCCCGAGGTGTTCCGGCATATTGGCCGTTGGTGTGGCAGGCTGTGCAATCCAGCCCTGCATGACCCCCAATCAGGTCGATCCCGGGATGATTGAAAGTCCCTGATTGCCACGTCGCGGTCGTGTGACAGGCAGCGCAATCCGTACTGTAGCCGGCGGCGGTATGATTCGGATCGGTAGTGTTGGCATAGTCGTCTGCGTGACAGGCATGGCATTCCTGGGGTGTTCCTGAGTAAATACCGTTTGTATGACATTCGGAACAGGCGATGGAGGCATGGGCTCCGGTCAGCGCATACCCGGTTGTATCATGGTCGAATCTGCCATTCGTCCAGGTCGTCACATCATGACACTGAATGCAGTCGGCAGGGAACCCGGCAGCCCGGTGATCAGGATTCTTCGTGCGCGCATAATCGTCATCGTGGCAGGATACGCACTCGGTTGACAGTCCGGTGTAGACTCCCCCGGTGTGGCATTGCGTGCACCCCAGTCCCGCATGACCGCCGGTCAGAGGAAATCCGGTTGCATCATGATTGTAATCTTTTCCCTTCCAGGAGCCAGTGTCGTGGCAGAGAGCGCAGTCCCGGGGAAATCCACCGGCTCGGTGATCCGGGTCTTTGACCCCGTTGTAATCACCTTCATGGCATTTCACGCATTGTGCTGACGTGCCTTTGAACTGTAGATTTTTATGGCACTGATCACAGGCGATTCCCCGATGAGCACCCGTCAGAGTAAAACCGGTTTCGGTCGTATGATTCCAGTTCGAGGGGGTCCATCCTACGGGAGAGTGACATCGTGCGCAGTCCGAGCCGAGTTTTGTCTGGTACGGATCGTCCTGCCGGCGTTGCCAGTGGCATACCTGACAATCGCGGGGTGTTCCTTTGAATTGTCCATCCAGATGGCATTCGGAACATGTCACTGTCTGATGTTTTCCGGTAAGGGGAAACTCACCGGGATGGGTAACCCGGTCCTTAATTACAGACCAGGTGTCGGGTATGTGGCAGTCAGCACACTTCGCGGTCATCTGTCCCTTGTGCGGATCCTGATGACAGGCCATGCAATTCTCTACATTGGGGAATTCGCTGTGCATCTCCATCATTTCACTGGATGCCCGTGCCGTTACGATCAAAGTTGGGCACAGTGTCGAAACAAGCACAACTAAAACCGGGATGCCGATTTTTCCTGTCAATATACCACCTCTTGATTATAAAAAAGCTAAGAACCCCTCTCTTCTAGACTTTTAACATTTCACCGATATACAATTCAAGAAGTCCATAATTAAATAATCTGAAATGTTATTGTACATTATCATTCAGTCCATCCAAACGTCCATGAATCCATCTGGCCGACCAGGGATGTAACGGATTGATCAGTCAGTGCAGCGTACCAGATGACTCCTGCGGCAGTGCCGGCGCCTTGCGGCCATGTGAATTCCGGCAGCACATCGGTTGTTGATGAACCGACGGGAAAAATTTGTGAATAGAAGTCAAATGTTGAATCGAACGAAGGCGCAAAGAAATACTGTCCAAATACATCCAGGATGACTACAAGCGGGTATCCATCCAGAGGAGTGGATTCACGATTGCAGACAACAATGCTGCAAAAGAAACGATCACCCGGGTGGAAGAGCGTGCCGGGCATCCGGATTGTGACACCGGTTGATGTGCATGCATCGGGGGTCGATGTCGGATTGGGAGTTGGTGTTGAAGTGGCAGCAGGTGTTTGTGTGGGCGTTGATGTCGGAGTTTGATCGGCGGGATGACTGGAGGAATTACCGGGATTGGTAACGTCCTGTGGATGTCCCGGATCCGCCTGGCCGATTTGCCATGATCCTTCCGGGTCCAGGAGTTCGACTCCGTTCGAATACCCATCCGCGTCGGAATCCGCGTTGGCGAGATTGACGGTCCAGGTGTCTCCGGCGTTTCCATACGCGCTGCCGAATGCATTCAGTTGGTTGCTGCCGGAACGGTGGCAGGTATCGCAGCTGAATACTTCCCCGTTAGGAATCCGGTCGACATCAAAATCCCAGGCAGAGGCAGTTGAAACGGCACAAAAAATTAGCATCAGCCAACAGGCGAATGCTTTGTATCGGGTTGCGGTATGATTGGATTCATTGTGTAACATCAGAGTCTCCCAGTTTTCCGGTCAATGCAATTGTCGTCGGCTATCGACGAGCACAGACTGGGTGATGCAATTTGTATGCCCTGATTGCCTGTTCAAAATGAACCAATTGTCGTGGATGAGACTTGTAGCGAATCTGTACAGATTCACGCTTGTTTCATATTGAGACAGAGCTGAGGATCGGAATTTTCAGTCGGTTGTAGCAATTTTCACAGATGTCGTTTACTCTGGAGTTGGAAAAGATCGATCCGGACCGGTATCGGGTAACAAGCCGGACCCGGATGAAACTGTTTCTGACAGGAGAGAGGAGGATTCGCATGTTGCATGAACCCGCCGCTAAAACCGGGAAGGACTTGGCCATGGGTTATAAAACCCGAATCGGTGTCCGGATGTTTTTATTGTATGCAATTATTTATGTAGGATTCGTCACGCTCAACCTGATCCGGCCCGTGCTGATGGAAAAGACGGTTCTGATCGGTCTGAATCTGGCGGCTGTCTACGGTTTTGGCCTGATCGTACTGGCGCTGGCTCTCGCACTGATTTATAACCATTTATGCACTGCGATGGAGAAAAAACTGAATAAGACGACATCCGCCGGCCGGAAGGGAGGTAACCGATGAATATCATGTCGGTAAGCCTCTTCGTTCTGTTTGTGGGTATGGTTTTGGTCCTGTCTTTTTACTTCGCCCGGCGAACCCGGTCGGCATCCGGTTACTTTGCTGCCGGAGGAAACATCCATTGGTCGGTCAATGGAATTGCTTTTGCCGGCGATTACCTGTCCGCGGCCTCCTTTCTCGGTATTTGCGGGATGATTGCAACCGTGGGATACGACGGATTCCTGTATTCGATCGGGTACCTCGCCGGATGGATTGTGGCCCTGTTCGTTGTTGCCGAGCCGATGAAACGTCTTGGCAAGTATACCTTTACGGACGCGCTTGACTCACGTTTCAATTCCAAGGGCATTCAGCTGGCAGCAGCCATCAGCACGCTGATCGTGTCAATTTTTTACCTGATTCCGCAGATGGTCGGTGCCGGTGTTCTGGTTACACCGTTGCTGGGTCTTCCTCACGCCGCAGGTGTGCTTATCGTTGGTGTCATCGTCATCATTATCGTTGCCACCGCCGGAATGACCTCGACAACATATGTTCAGTTTCTGAAGGGTGCTCTGCTTGTCGTATTCTCGACGATTCTCACGGTCATCGTCTGCAACCGCGGAATGACCACACGCCCTGACCAGGGAGGCGCGGTTCCTTTTTACGACTACGCTGTTATTGACGCCGCGGATCGTGGTGGCGAATTGATGCCGTCAGACCCGGCATGGCGCGTTCTCGGTTCGGTTGAACACGCAGGAAATGTGTTCGTCAAGCTCTTTCGTGACGATAAAATCATGTGGTGTCGGAAGGAATCGGGAAAGCAGCCCGGATCGGTCGTATTGCGGGAGATCCAAGCCGTTGTTTCGCGCACGGATGGCACGGTGCTGATAAATGGGCTTCCAGCATCTCCGGACAACCAGCTCCGGCAGGTCGGCAATCTGGACGCCATCCAGGGGAAGACGGGACCGCAAGCAGACACGGGTCCTGTGGGACCCTTCAAATTTCTCAACATCCTCTCTGACCCGAAAACCGTTATCCGGACCTGGAAATCAGACAAGTTTGAGGACGGGCCGGACCAGGTAACCGTTTATTACCCGACCACAACCACCGGCAACCGCATCATGCGACCCGGCATGAAATTTAAAGTTGAGGGCACACCGATTCAGCGGTTGGATTTCATATCGTTGATGCTGGCGCTTTTTCTCGGAACGTCGGCCCTGCCGCATATTCTCATCCGCTATTACACTGTGCCGAGTGCGGCATGTGCCCGAAAATCGACGATTGTCGCCATCGCCGCCATCGGATTTTTCTATATCCTGACCATGTACATGGGGTTCGGCGCCATGGTCAACAGCGTGGTCAATCCTGCGGACAATAACATGTCGGCGCCGCTGCTGGCTAAAAGCTTCGGCACGTTCCTGTTCTCCATGATATCCGCCATTGCGTTTGCCACCGTTCTCGGGACAGTCAGCGGGTTGATTGTCGCAGCATCCGGAGCTGTTGCCCATGACATCATGGACCGATTTGCCAGAATTAATATGAACGAAAAACAGAAAGTCTACGCAGGGAAAATGGCGGCATTCGCGGTCGGTATCATTGCCATAATACTGGGAATTATATTCAAGGGGGTCAACGTGTCGTTCCTCGTCGGCCTTGCATTCGCGGTCGCAGCATCCGCCAACCTGCCGTCCATCATCATGCTGCTTTTCTGGAAAAAGACAACCGCGAAAGGCATTGTAGCATCGATCACGACCGGTATTGTGCTTTCCGTCGGTATTATCGCGCTTTCACCGACTATGTACGATCTCTATGGCCTGGATCCCAAAACTGCGCCGATCCCGTTTTCCAACCCTGGCATTTTCTCGATACCGGCCAGTTTCCTGGCTCTGATCATCGTATCACTGATGACGTCGAAACCCTCCGCCACTTTACGGGAGGTTCCGAAATAAAGAAGGCGATTCAGCACACCGGTCCGGAAACGGACCGGACGGGATGATGTCGTATGAAACTGTTCGCAGTCCGGGCGGTCCTGATTGTCATGATCGCCATCAGCCTGTTTTTCGTCGCTGATTTTTTCGTTGCGGTCCCGTCTCTTGAACGCATCGTCATGGACCAGAAACGGGAACTGATCCGCGAGTTGACCAATTCCGCCTGGAATATCCTGGCCAAATTCGAAAATGACGAACGCACCGGAATACTCACTCGAGACCAAGCGCAACGCGAGGCGATCCGGCAGATTCAAACCCTCCACTACGGCATCGAATTGAAAGACTATTTCTGGATCAACGACATGCACCCGCGCATGGTCATTCACCCCTACCGGACCGATCTGAATGGTAAAGATCTGACTGATTTTGTTGATCCTCGCGGAAAAAGACTGTTCATGGAGGTGGTCCGGGTTGTCCGGGAAAACGGAGCCGGTTACGTTTCCTATATGTGGCAGTGGATGGATGATCCAAACCGGGTTGTTCCGAAAATATCATATGTGAAAGGTTTTGAACCGTGGGGCTGGATTATCGGCACCGGTGTGTATATCGACGATATCCAGAAGGAGATTTCGCAAGCGCGTCGGAATGTCATTGCCGTATCTTTTGGAATTCTCCTTCTCTCCACATCATTGCTGATTGTCCTGCTATATGAAAGTTTGAAAACCGAACGAAAAAGACGGTTGGCGGAACAAGCCCTGAAGATATCCGAAGAACGGTATCGGTTGCTGGTCGAATCAGCCGGTGAATGCATTTTCATGGGTATCCGGGATGCACCTCTTCTGGCCAATCACAACCTGCTCAGCCTGCTGGGTTATACACCGGAGGAGTTCTCGCAACTGGAGATAAGTGATTTCCTGGTGCAAACGGAGGAGGAAAAGGGATGCGGCGAATTTTGGGTGAACAAAGTGTTGCAGGGAGAAGGTGTTCCAAGCCGCTATGAAACTGCGCTGCGTTCCAGGGACGGGCGCCTGCATGACATCACGCTGGCATTATCACATATTGTGATCCAGGATAGACACGGATTCATCGCCGTCGCTTCGGAAATCACTCCGAAAAGAGCCAGGGAAATTCAACAGGAAAAGATACTGATGGAGCTTCAGTCACTGGTATTTTTCCTCGACCGGCCGGTGGGGGAGATATGCTCGAGGAGTTTCCCGGAGCTTCCTGAAACGGATACGCTGGAAGCCGCCGCAGCTGCCATGAAACGCGATGATGCTCCGGTGGTGGCCGTGCAGGATGCGAACGGAAGAATTTCAGGACTGGTATCAAGGGAGACAGTGTTACGGCATCTCGCCGGCTGCAAGCAACCGGGAATAATGTCAATCGGTTCTCTCGTCAGGGAAATACCTGGCAAAGTATCGGAAAAAGCACTGGCCTATGAGGCATATGTCAGGATGCAGGAGCATGATTTCGATCCGATCGAGGTAATCGACCAGGTTGGACATCTGACAGGAGTCATCACCGAGCGGGATGTCCTCATGCTACAAAACTATTCGCCGACACTGCTTCAGCTTGAGATTGAGAACGCGACATCTGCGAGTGAATTGATCCGGATCAATCAGCGGCTTCCCGAATTGATTCGGATCCTGATACGGGCCGGACTGAAGGCATCTCATGTCAATCAGATCATCACACAGAACACTCAGGCGATGGTCCACAAAGCGCTGGAATTCGCATTCGATCGATACGGCCCGGCTCCGTGCGAGTTTGATTTCATGGTTCTCGGGAGCGAGGGTCGTTTTGAACAGACGCTGAAAACCGATCAGGATAATGCCATTATCTACCGGGATCCGCCCCTGGAACAGGCCGAATCGGCAAGACAGTATTTCCTGACACTTGGTACTGAAGTCTGCACTATTTTGAACGATGTCGGCTACATCTGGTGCGAAGGCGGGATTATGGCCCGGAATCAGGAATGGAACCAACCGCTGTCGGCATGGAAAAAGACATTCTCCGGCTGGCTGACCGCGCTGGAGGCGGACGACCTTCTGATGGCAAAAATCTTTTTTGATTTCAGGACGGGGTCGGGGCGGGGAGATCTTGTGACGCAACTGCAGAGTGCCCTTGATGGTACGATCGATGAACACCCCAGGTTTTTCTATCTCCTCGCCCGTAATGTACTGCTGTACGAACCACCGCTAACCCGATTCGGCGGGTTCGTTATTACCGATGGACCGGATGGTCGGAAAGGTATCGATATCAAGAGCGCGATGACCCTGATTGTCGACTTTGCCCGAATTTACTCGTTAAAACATCACATCTGGTTGACGAATACGCCGGACCGTCTGAATGCTCTTGCTGCCGCCGATGTACTGCCCGAAAGCAGTGTAAAGGAAATGGTGCAGGCGTTCGACTACCTGATGCAAATCCGGATTGAAAACCAGGTGCGGGCACTCGAACGTCAGGGGCGACCGGGAAATATCATCGATCCGGATTCACTGACCTCAATAGAACAGAAAATTTTGAAGGAGATATTTTCGGAAATCCGTCATTTCCAGGCCAAGTTGAGCTATGATTTCACCGGGACAATGCTGCATGGGTGATACGAAGATAGTATCCGAACCGATCCTGTTCATCAGCGATGTGCATTGCCAATACGAGTTGATCAACGCTCAGATCACCCATGCTGAAAGCCTGACCGGAACACCGGTTTCGGACGTGATCGTTCTCGGCGATTTTGGATTTTTCGAACCGGTTCTCAGGAAGTATTTCAGACGGGATAAGCATGTTTTCCAGCGTCCGACGCGTTTCATAGAAGGGAATCATGAGGATTATCACGATCTGGCGGTTTACGCGGATGCATATGCTGATTGTTTGATACATCTTCCTCGGGGAACCGTCACGGCAATCGGTGGTTACCGGTTTCTGTGCCTTGGCGGTACAGCCTACATGGACGCCATGATGACTCCCGAAGCAGCGGAAATCCACGATATGGATATCGACCGGTGCCTGCAACGCGATGCGTTGTCGATCGATATCATCATTACCCATGACTGCCCATCCGGTATAGGCGTTCCCAATACACCGGGATTCGAAATGTATGGCGAACCGGGATTTCCCAGAAGCCGGGAGTTGTCCGACCGGTTTCATCCGGTATTCTGGGTGTTCGGGCATCATCATAAGTGGTTTGATACGGAACAGGATGGAACGCGGTATCTCGGTTTGCCGGAATCGTGGAATGGATACGGACTTCTTTATCCCGGATTTGAGTGGCGATCCGTTTCGCATCCGATCGGTAAACCGCTTGGATTCTGGGAAAAGTTCAGGAAATTGTTCCTGGGTGAGCAGAAGTTGTAATCAATCACCGGTAACGGTCAGTTAATTCTTGTCTTCCCACTGATAATCGTCGAACCATCTGCGAGGATGAATCAACCGGTAACTTTTCCGGCCGTTTTTCACATCCACTCCGATAGACAAGCCTCTGAATTTTGTATACATTATGCCCCGAAAACGATCCTTCGATAATCGCAGTCTGGCTTTAACATCAAGATTTTCACCCTTCAGATTGAGATCGGGACAATGCAGTCCGTCCGCATCACTGTGAAACAGTGCGGTACCCTCGATGTTCCTGACCAGAAGAATATCGCCCAGCCATTTCACCGTCTGGCTTTGTTCCTGGAAAATGGACAATATCGGACCTGTATCCCGCATTTTCAGCATCAGTTCGGTACGGATCGTCAGGGGTTTACCCATCAACATCGTTCCGCTGACAGCCTCGAGAGAACTCCACCATCCCGGCTCGGATGATCCATCCAGACTCCGCAGGTCTGTCAGGCTGATTGTTGATCCGGCCAGATCGATTATGCCGGACATTATGTCACGGGAGTTCAATCCGATTTTCAGATCAAAATTTCCTTCAAATATCTGATCGAAAAACATCAAGCCGATATCTGTCCCATCCACTCTCAGTTTGCCCTGCCCATTCTTTCCGGTGACTCTGACATCCGCCTCCATTGTACCCGAATCACCCGGGCGGAACAGTATCCCGGAGTCCGGAGGAAGGAGGGGATTGATCGAACCGAGATCGGGAATTGTTGAGGGTGGAATTTTGAAAGATAACTGCAGGTTATCAAGACCGTTCCTGAGATCGAAAGAATCGAATGAAGCATGGACATTAAACGGTTGTATTCCAAATTGATCCGGAATGACACCCGTGGCGAAGAAAGCGGCATCTTCCGACTTCATTGTGCCTTCCGATATCTTGATACCGGCTTGCCCGGAGAGGTTTTCGAAGCGGATGAGATCTTCAAACCAGGTATTTCCGTTTGGAAGCAGGATGCTCTGAACAGGGCGGGAGTCCGATATCAGGAACTCAATCCGGCTCGCAATGGAAACCGGATGATTCATCAGAATCGTGGAATCCGGTATTTTGAGTTCAGCATTCCAGTGAATCGGGTCCCGTTGACTGGCTGCAGTCTGTGCAACATCATGCAGCTTCAATGTGACATCTTTTATCCGTAAAAGCTTCATCTGCAGATCGTTGGATTCGAACAATGCAGAAAAAAGAAAATGTCCCCGGAAGTCCTGATTCCTGAAGCGGATTCCTGTTTCTGAACCACTTAAGGATAACCGGCCTTCTGCCGATCTCCGCATCATCTCCAGATTTAAATCCAGTCGGCAAGGGCTGCCGGGAAGAATCTCGAATCCGGATCCGGCCGGGAATAAGTTATTGTACAAACTCAAATCAGCAATACTGGAGTCAACAAGTTGAAGTGACACGTCGAAATCAGGATCAGGATCGTCGATGCGTATATTACGGCCGGTCAATCGCATGGTGAGACCGGGACTGTGGATGGGATCCGATGTTTCCATGCCGTTCCAGAGCGAAATGTTATTCAGATCGACAGCGAACGAGCTTTCAAGCAAATCACCGATTCTCCCGACTGATCCCCTCAGCACGCCTGCTCCAGAAACAGCCCAATTGTTGATCCGGGTTTCAATCCGGCTCAGGCGGCAGGTCAGGAAACTGTCCTCCAGGAACAATCCCCGCTCAAACAACAGATCGGCATCCACTTCTCCGCATCCGCTAATCGTCAGCCAATCAAGACTCCGGAAGTAATAATCCAGAAAAGCAATTTCGGATACGTCACCGCTGACCCGGGCATGTGCGGTCAAAAAGTCCAGAGCTTTTACTCCCCGATTCTTCCGGGGCTCATACGGCCCTAATTGCATGTCGCCGGAAATATCCAGCTTTTCAGAAATAGTACGTCCACGCAAACTGATAGCGCCATTTGCAAGATTCACTTTGGCCCTTGGTACATAAGCACTGGCCCGGGTGATCATTTCCAGCGAGCCCCTGACAACACCATGCCCGATCCACTGATAATGCTCCACGTTCAAGCTGCGAACATCATCGACAACGATACGCTTCAACCGGATATGCCAGTGCGGGCGGCCGGGAGACTGTGGATCGCCGTCCAACGGTTTGTTCTCCACCGATGTAAATGAGAAAGGAGCGATCTCCCGTTTCGCAGGAGTTGTGCCGGTTGTGTCAAGCGTATCCAGACGGGGACGTCGCCGGATCGACGATTCAACACCATTGGCATGCAAAGCGGTGACACGAAAACTGCGCAGAACAAGCGCCGGCAAGGACATGGTGAACCATGCATGGTCGATTGAAATAGTCCATGCCGTGGACGGTGTGCGAGTTCGCATTGTGAATCCTCTGACATGGATCATTCCAGGTACGATCGTCCAGGCGGATTCCCATTCATAATGCTGTTTCTCGGGTCGACGATTTACCAGAGTATGCAGGATACCACCGCTAAGCATGACGTTGGCAACCGCTAGATAGATAACTTCCGCTAGAAAGCCGTAGATAATTATTCGAGTAATCCAGGGATTCATTTTCGTCATCCAGAGCAGCCTGCTAAAGCAGATTTTTGGCGGTGATGATGCCGAACAGCGTTTCGGCGGCGATGCGGTGACCGAGAGGATTGGGATGCTCAAAATCGTCGTGCCGGCGCTGCAATTCCGTTGCGGACGTCACTGCGGACTTCAAAGCCGGTAATAGATCGACGGTATGGAAACCCCGCTGCTCAGCCATTTCCATAATCTGCTTATGCAGGTCCAACCATCGATAATCCTGGAAATCCATCAGCAACGGAAAAATTGCAAAAACAACCTGAAATCCATTATTTACGCTCATCTGCTGCAATTCATCAAGCGATCTCCCAAGCGCAGTCATCGCGTCCGCATTCCGATATAAATGAAAGTATCCATCGTAATGTCGGCGCCGATCCTCCCGAGCATTCTCCTGAGACTCCGTTTGAGCCTGTTCCAGCGCCTGCTTCCGCTCAACGACTTTACCCAGTCGCAAGCGTAATGTCCGGTATTCGATCATGAAAGCCAATTCTGAATACTGGGTGAGACGCGCCCAGAATCGAGCGGGAAGCGACATGGATTCAGTGGTCCATTTCCGGTTTTGCCAGGAGTTGAAATAAGGGAGTTCCCGGCTGAAATCGCCCGGATCGTTCAGATTGTATGTTAAAAGCACTATGTCCGGTTCGAAGCGCAGACCGCTGGTCTTCAGGTGTTCCACTTCCTGGACGGTTTTATAGCCATTGACGCCCATATTGAGGATTTCAACCTTGTTTCCACGGCTCTTGTCATCCGTCCGGAACAGCGCTTCCAATTGTTTGGCAAATGTGTCTTCGGCACGGACTCCCAGCCCATAGGTCACTGAATCACCGATCGCTATAATCCTTCGTATGCCAGTTGGTTTGGGAATGGCGTATTCACGATCTCTGAGCCCCTGACTGCTGATGATGTTTTCAACAGAATCGATGCTGGATCTCCCGCCCGGCTTCAATTCATAAATCAGCGCCGGATTATCGGATAAACGCAGCAGATTTTTTGAAAATATTTTCCTGGTGAACTGGTCATTGAATCCGGCAAACCTGACAAATACTTCCAGGACTGCCAGTGTAACTCCAACGGAAAACAGGATCAGCGTCAGTTTCGATTTGAAAGCGATGCCGGGTTTCTTGGATAAGGTATTGTTCACAAAGGCCTCACAAAGCGGTTTGGAATTCAGCATTTTCTACCAGATGAGACCTGCAAGAGCAAGTACGGGGTCGGAACAGTGGAACATCGAGACTGTCAAAGTTCGTCCCTGAAGGCGATGGCGATACTATTTGAGGCACTTGCCCGTTTTAATGTGTTCAGGTAATCTTCAGGGGTCAATCGGTCAATACATGGCTCTCAATCAATCGGATGGGATGGAGGTTATAAGATGAATCAAATAGTAAAGGGGTTCATTAACGGATTTCTTGTGCTTGTCTGTATCAGCTCAACCATGGCAATTGATCCGAAACAGGTGACTGACGACTGGGCCCTGATGGACTCCCTGCTTACCGAACGTGATTTTTTCCTGTATCAGAGTGAATTCGATAAAAATCCCGAGGCGTTTGCAGCAAAATGGTTGCCGTTTGCGGATACGTTCCGGAAAAAGGAGGACGAATTTTCGACACGTTACGGTACGGATCGCAATACATGGATGACCACCTTTGAGGGTGCGGTGAAACCGGAGGGAGCGAAACGGGAGTATTACTCAATCGTCAACGAATTCCTGGCTGCAGACATTGACGGGATGCATCGTAATATTGTCGGTTGGGCTGAATCCAGCGGGAGTGAACAATATGGTAACTGGGAACGACTGGCCGATCCGGATCCGAAACAGGTGGAACTCCGGCATCGCTATGCAGCACGCGCTTTGACTGCATATCGGGTCGCAGCGAAACTGTCACCGGAAAAAGATTATGGAGACATTTTAGACAAGTGCGAAGCTGCGGAACGGGATACGAAAAAGCAGTTTCTGGACATTTTGAAGGATCTGAGCTGGCCCGGAAATAATCCGGATTTTGAGGGACCGGGCAAACCGAAGGAACTTGCCGGGGCGGCACTGGAATTTTTGCGGGATCATCCGACCTGGAGCAAGCCGGAGTATGATGATGTTCACGTGCCGTACGCAGCGTGTGTGAGCGGGAAGGGCTGGGAGGTCTGGAAACGAAACAAGTTAACGGAAAATCCGACTCAGTACAGCCTTGATATTCTGGTGGCATTTACCGGTGAGAAGGATCCCGATATCGTTTATGTATACAGCATGGTGTTCTATACGGCTGAAGAAGACGGTGTGAAAAAGGAACTCCCGTTTATATATGCCAGTTCAAAACAATACCAGAAATATCAGATGCTGAAATCATCCGTCCCGGAAGGTGTTTCGTCGAAAAAAGGGAAACAGTCGAAGTCGGGCACAGCGGCGACAGGGACCGGATCAACGGATCGTACCGGGTCGAAAGGATCGTCGACATTCGGAGCGTGGCGATTGCTTTTCAGCCTGGTTCTCATCTGCGGTGGCTGTTTGGGGGCCGCTCCCTGGCTGACTCTGAAAATTCCTGCTTCAAAATCGTTTCTGGAAAAAATAAAGGGCATGGCATTGCCGTTCGGTTTTGGATTGCTCGTAATGGGATTATTAGGCTTTATGGGTAATCTGTTCCGTTTTGTTCCGCACGCATCATGTTTGCCTCAGGCTTCGGCTGTCCTGCTTGGTGTGATACTGATACGAAAAACACCGGGACTGATCCCGGCGGATATTGCTCAGAAGCTGAGAATACTTGAACAGTATGAAGTGATGTCAGGATTGGCAGCGATAGTACTGGGTATATTACACCTTATCGCAGGTGGTCTTCCACTACTTTGATCACGTGAAGATCGGGGAGACCCGGTCTTGAGCGGGGATCGCCCGAATCTTTATATGGATTGATCAGATCGGATCAGGCGGTTCATCCGGAGTTGTTAATTCATCCGAATTGTTCTCTTCGACATCCGGTTCCTGTTGATCGAGTTCCTTCTCGTCTGAATCATCCAGAACCCGGATTCCGGTGAACCATTTGTCGAGAACTTCGAATCGTTCACCCATCCAGTGGGGTGACAATCGCATCATCATGCCGGAGATAACATAAACGAACATAAGCAGCGACAGGACATAGACAGGTTCATGGAGAATGATTCCGAGAAGAATCATGGTGATGACCAGACTTCCTACCGGTCGACGCCGTCGCCAGTCGATATCTTTGAATGAGCGGAATCGACACTTGGACACCATCAAATAGGATAGCATGTAGACGGCACTCAGAACGAGAATTCCAGGGATATAGCTCTGGGAAAAATCCGGTTCCAGCATAACGATCAGGGCGATACAGATAGCGGCAGCCGGGATTGGCAGCCCGATAAAGTATTGGGACGATGAGTAGGAATGAAGGTCTTCCAGGACATTGAAACGGGCCAGCCGGATAGCGCCTGAAAGCAGGTAGATAAGAGCGGCGACCCAGCCGAATCGCGTAAAGGAACTGAGCGCCCATGAATAAATCAGGACGCTTGGTGCCAGACCGAACGACACGACATCGGCTATCGAATCGAGTTGAGCGCCGAACGGACTGGTTGTTTTTGTCAGTCGGGCAACTCGGCCATCGATTGCATCGAAACAGGCTGCGAAAATTATCAGCAACCCGGCACGGAAATAATAGAGGGGTGCATTTTCACCGTTAGTCCGGGATAGAACGAGAACAATTGAGTAGAATCCCAATACGATGTTGCATCCGGTCAGGATGGACGGGAGCAGATAAATACCCCTTGGATACACCGAAGGCGGTAATTGATTATCATTCGGTTTCATCGAGGTGAACCATCGCCTTCATTCGATTCCGATTCTGCGAATTCTGCAATTACCGATAATCCGGCTTTTACGCGTGTACCGGGTTGGACCAGTATACGGCAGTCCGCTGGAAGGTGGATATCGACCCGTGATCCCAGTTTGATCATGGCGAATCGCTGTCCTCGCAGCAGGCGATCGTCGGGCCGGGCCCAGGACACGATGCGGCGTGCTATCAGACCGGCAACAAGACAGATCAGGACCGGACCATAATCGGTCAGAAGAATAAACTCCATGCGTTCATTTTCAGCGGATGCATCCGGGTGATCGGCGTTCAGAAATGAACCTGGAAAATGCAGCATGCTTCGCAGTGACCCTGTGACCGGGACACGATTAACATGGACATCAAAAATGTTCATGAAAATTGAAATACGCAGGTAGTCTGAAAAATCCTTGTACGGACTCGGTTCAATGGAAATAACGCGCCCATCGGCGGGCGCGATGACGCATCCGGGACCCAGTGCCGGCGTTTTCCTTTCAGGATCGCGAAAAAAGTTAAACAGTAACAGGGTCGGAATAGCCAGCAGAAGCCCGGGTAGCCAATGGATCCACCATGCAACGGCTGTAGCGCAGCATGCGGCAACAAGGTAAGGATAACTTCTTCTGGCTATCGGGATTCGAATCATCTCTTTGACTCCGGGAAAAGACTTTCGGGAGCATTCACTCTGCTCATGACTTGTTATACACTAAGGGACGTCCTCAGCCAAGGGAGGAATTGAGTCGACGAAACCGGTTCGGAACATGCGAAAAACCGGGCATCACCACACTCGAAAGGAAGTATAATGACATCGTCAGGAAAATGGCTGCTGATCTCCGATGTCGATGGAACATTGACGACTGAGACAAGTATATGGGAAACATTCCATAAAAAGCTGGGCAAGTGGGAGTCGGAGGGTTTGCCGAATTTACGTGCATTCGAATCAGGAGTCATCGATTATGAGCATTTCGCAGCCCTGGATGCGAAAGCCTACGCAGGGATATCTCGTGAAACAATGGCCGGAATGGCCCTGTCAATCCCTCGTCGACAGGGTATGGAGGCGATGCTGAGAACTCTTTCCCGGAGGGGTTTTATCATTGCGCTGGTGTCGACCGGTCTGGATATTCTGCTGGATCAGATTCCGCATGCCCATGTCCGGATCGCCAACCGGTTGAAGTTTGAAAATGGCTTTTGTACCGGTGAGGCGGAAGTCGTGATACCGATCGGCGGGAAAGCGTCGGTGGTCGATTCGCTGCTGGCCCGTTTCGATGGGACACCGGAGAGGACTGTGGTGCTGGGGGACAGCCCGGGGGATATCCCAATGATGCATAAGGCCGGATACAGCATTGCGATCGCGGCAGACCCGGGTGTTCAACAAATCGCATGTGCCTCTGTTGACGGATCGGATCTGATGCGGTTACCCGCGTTAATTATGGATTATCGGGACAAGGTGGAGTTGGCGAAATGATCGTATTGCCGTTGATCTGTACAACTGGATTGTCCAACTCCAACCTTAAAAACAGATCACTGAAATTAACTCCACCAAAGATAAGGTTGGAACCCAGACTGATATGAACTTTATCCCTGGCAAAAAAATCGATGATGGGGCAGATGGATTCCCCCGAAATTCCAGGGTTCATTCCAATTCCAATCCCCGCGAACGCATCGCTGTCACCATAAGAATTCTTTAATACATCCTGGAATACTTTATGGTTGTCTCCCGCTTCGCTACGGATGACCCGACCACCGGAAAACTCCAGTACGAGATCCCGAACAATCGCGTCGCCGCATTTGAAGCGAGGAATCATGACACTTCCCTCGACAGACGCTTCAATGGGTGAAAAAAACACCATTCCAGCCGGCAATTCGTGCCGGCCGTCTTCGATGAATACTTGCCGGTCTTTCAAAGAACACGTCAATTTTTGCGAATGTCCGCTGAGGATCGTGATCGGTTTATCCTTGCCGCGCAACGAATCGGCATAACTCCGGCATCGTTTTCTTAAATCGGGATAAGAAATATCGAGCCCTCTGACGAGAGCATCGCTCAATCGATCCAGAGGAATTCCGCAAAATTCCGCGAGTTCCTGGGTTGGAACATAGATCATCGTAACGTTTTTCTGTTTGATTTTTCCGGTTATTTTCTTCTGGGCGTCCCGGTGGACCTGCTGTCGTTTTTCAGAAATATGAATCGGATTGAATCGGGGAGCATCTGCCACAATATTGATATGCCGGTTGATATCGGCAATCCATTTTACCATATGCGGTGGCGGTTTCATCAGGTATTCTTCAGGAACAGTCTGAATGAAGCGTTGTCGGTATGATGGCGTATTCAGCCGGAGGACCGGGAATGCTCCGATCTGAGAAATGGTCAATGTAATCTCATCAAAGAAATCCATGTAACACCGCTCACCGGTCAGTGTTACTTCGACGATTTGCCCTTCTTTAATCCGTATCGCATCTCTGACAAGCACGGAAGCCAGTTCCAGAAGGTGAGGCGAAAATCGTCGTTCGTCGTTGAACACGTGGATCCTCCGATGGCTAAGACAATTGCAGGGAGTTCATTACAACGCCCGAATCATTCTACAGGAATTTAATATCGCTTAACAACTTCAGATTGCACTATCCCGGTTTATCAGGGTTTGGAGGATGTCCAGGAAAGTGCTGTCAGAGGCTCCAGACGAGATTCTTCGACGGCTCCAATCACCGGTTCATTTTCTTTCCAGACGGCTATTTGACCCCTTTCGGAGTGACCGAACAGAAGCGAAACGCTCTGCCCGTCCAACAATGTGATCTGGACAGTTATATTGGGTTCGTCCAAACCGTAGCGTGCCAGCAGACCGGATTCAGAAGGATTAGCATTCACCTGCAACTCGGCATCCATATCAAGGGCATGAATTGTCCAATAAATATTTTCGGCAACATCCTGGGAAAACTCGCCGCCGCCCGTGTCCGTGAGTCGCCAGGATGAGGCATCCGGTTCAAATTCGATGGAGTGCCCCGCACGGGTGACCCGGATTTTGCGGACATCGCTTTTTTCGACATGCATCAATGTCTTGTCCTTGAAATGAAAAGTGTCCGGCATAAGAGCGTCAGCATCCGAGTCTGAAATACGGAACACGTCTTCCGACTCCTTGGTTTTTATCCATCGGCCGACGTCATCAGACGGCTTCCCACCGATTTCAAGAAGAGTGATCGGAGTATCGGGAGCATTGGCGGAGAACAGTTTAATGACTGCGATAGTGTCACCGAAACGTTCATCCGGTCGTTTGACGCCCGTTGCTCTCAGATAAGTCAGGCTCGACAGATACGAGCCTGCGGCGAGGGAATCCGTTTTCACGTCCGGGGGTTTGATCATCGTCCAGGCACCGCCTGAATCCCTTACCAATTCGATGGATGCTTTAGGTGATTCAATGACGATGCGATCAATCACATCACGATTCATGTCACAGACAGTTTTCGATCGGTAATAGAAATAATCCGGTTTAAAAACATCATAGAAATCATTTTTCAGAATTAAAACCGGTCCCGATTCATTGCAACGTGCATAGCGTGATTTTCCACCCGGATCCGAATGCTCGCCGATATCGATAACGGATAGCGTTCCGTCATCCGGAACGGCGCGAATCCGGATCGTTGGCTCACGGAGTCCATATTGGTCGGCGTCGGCGGGTTGATCGATAAAATCATCAATGGAACGGGCGGTCAGCACACCCAGCATTTCCTGGATTCGTGACATGTCTGCGGGTGACTCTTTACCCACCTCCGGTGATCCATGTCCCTGAGACGCCTTTTCCTCCCTGACGGTCCATTCCTGATTTGTTCGCTTGAAAACCAGTGTCAATGCGTCTTTCGGGAACTCGACGGTCACCCCGTTAATCGAATCACGGGATGTATCCATCACTTCCCGTTTCCTGAATTCCAGAGCTTTCCGGATTAATGATGTTTTAAGACTGATGTCAACCAGATAGATATCGGGATTATCCCCGAATGATGCATAAAAAGCGTCTCCGGATGGATTCTCATCACCAAGCCGGATCTGCGTCTCAGTGCCGTCGTAGGATAAATCAATGATAAATCCGGGTGTTCCCAGCCCATACGGTTCGAGCGACTCCGGATTCGATACGATCAGGCGGCCTCGCCGGATTTTTACCAGATTACCGGCGAGTGCTTCGGCAATATCCTGATCACAATTCGCGATGACCGGTTTTTGAAGGTACCATTCACCATCGGACCGATAAAATTCGAGCAGATACGGATGGGTATCCTGTGTCTCCATATCGGGAGGAGTTTCAGCGAGGCGGCTGATACGTATCCGCTGCAACCTGGCTGGCTCCAGACCCGGCATGACACGGGCCGCCTCTAGTTCCGCTTCGGTCCGAAGCTCGGATCCCCGGATCTCGTAGAAGTAATACCAGGCTGTCAGGGCAGCTCCGATCAGCAGGTAGATACTGTTTCGACGCCAGTTCATGCCCTGCGTCTCCTGGTAATGATTCTGACGATCCCGAAGATTGCCATGGACAGCGGAAGCAGAATGACCGGGATCACGAGGCCGACCACCAGTTGCATCGGTTGCAGCAGCAGGGGTTGAGATGTTTTTTCGCGTGGAGGGATCGCGATCAAATCTTCTTCATCGGTCAACCAGTGAAATGCATTCATTACGAACGGTTGATGAGTGGCAAATGTCTGCAAAAAGATATTGCCGATAAAATCTGCATCACCCACCGCAACAATACGGGCTCCGCCACTGCCTTTTTCTTTTAAATCAGCGGATCCTGCGATCGCATCCGGAGTAAGGTTTTCCGCATCGCCGATTTCGCTGTAGGCAACTGCGACTGAGATCGGGCCGGCCATATCCGTATCCGGGTTGTACTCAAGTGTTCCGTTTTCCAGCGCTTTCAGGTCGGTTTTTGCGTAGGTTTCTGTGGATGTCATGGCAAGATTTTGCACCAGTCGCCCGTCCATGGGCGGCTCTGCCGCGGTTACCGATCGGGCGATATGAAATACCAATCCACTGTTAAAATCTTTAGTTATTTCATGAGCGGGATACTCTTCAACGATGGGTTGAACCATGTTCTGAAACCCTGTTGGATCAACGATAATTGAGTCTGCCGCACTGATTCCGAATTCGGTCAGAAGCCCGGCGAATTTCTGACAGGAACCCGGCTCGAGTGCGACGAATAGTCTGCCACCCTGGGACAGGTATGACCGGATTTTATCGATGACCGGATCGACCGGGTCGTGAACCGGGCCGATTACCGCCAGAACATCGCAATCCTCTAATTCGACATCTCCGGCCATCAGGTTCACGATTTTTATGTCGTAGTTGGCATCCTGAAGAGCCAGTTTTAAGAGCATGAGCCCATCGTTCTCCATCGATTCCGGATCCAATTCTCCATTCCCTGTCGAAAAGTAAACGGTATGGCGGGTGTCACCCTGAACAAGCCTGATCAGTGTGTTCGTAATGGCATGCTCCGTAAGCTCTGTCACTTTTCGAAATCGGGTGCCTTGTTCCAGCACAATCGTATTGTAATGACTGATATCGAATTTCTTTGCGAGTCCTGGATCTTTGTCCGGATCGACATACCGGATTGTGAAGGAGGAGGAGGCAACATTGAACAATCCCAGCAGATCCTTTGCGGTATCGTATCCTTCATCAAATTCCCGGTAATAACAGTATGCGACAACGGGTTCTTTCAGGTTCCCGAGAATCTGCACTGTCTGCGGAGCCAGCGTAAACTGGTGGTCCGAGGTCAGATCGATCGAGTGCTGGTGGCGGAGAGCTATCAGATTGGCCAGGATCAGGATGCCGACAACCGTAACGATTGACAATACACTCGAAAATAACCCCATTCGTCTTTTTTTGCTTGATTGGCTGTCCATTGTCATCCCCTCCACTTCTTCGATTCCAGAACCTGGCCGGTGAGGAAGAGGAAAAAGATAGTCATTGAGAAGAAATAGACCAGGTCTGTAAGAGCCACGACTCCCTTTATCAACGGTTCGAAATGGTTGATGATCGATAAATGATCAAGAATCTGATGAAGCAGGCCTCCATCCTGCGGGCTGAGCCATCCCGCCATCCAGAGAACGAGATTGAGACCGAAGGCGACAAGGGCTGCGATAATCTGGTTTTCTGTTGCCGAACTGGCCAGGATTCCGGCGGCTGTAAAGATCGATACCATCATCAGGAAGCCCAGGTAGGTGGATGCGATCAGAGCCGGTTCCGGCGTGCTCCAGGCAAAGAGCAGACCTGGATATATGAGAGTCAAAATCAGCAGGAAGCTCATGGTAATCAAAACAGCAGCGAATTTTCCGAGAATAACCTGGAAATCCGATACGGGATAGGTCAGCATCAATTCCAGAGTGCCGGCTCTTTTTTCCTCGCTGAAAGAGCGCATGGTGATAGCTGGGATGAAAAACAGGAAAATCACCGCAAAATTGGCGGCTAACGGGCGGATAAAATCCGCAGCGAGGTTCAGTGTTTCTGAGAAATAGGGATTTTGCATGGATGAGAAGGAAATCTGTGTATATACAACCAGATTGGAATAAAACAGCAAGCCTGTCAGCAGCAAGAAGACCGTAGCGACGGCATAGAAAATCGGAGATAGAAAGTATCCCCGGAGATCCCGGTTGACTATTGCCCAGAACGCTTTCATTGTACAGACTCCTCCCGCGTGACAAGCTGAATGAAGATATCTTCGAGGGAGCGGGTTTGCCGGTGAAGCTCCAGGAGGTTCCATCCGGCTTCCACTATACTGCGCGCGACAACAGGTCTGATATCGGGTTGGCCGTCAGCGATGATCTGCAATCTGAGCACACCGTTTTCCAGGTGGCTGACCGGTTGCACGGTCCGGATTTGATGAATATTTTTCAACATCCCGATTAAACCGTCCGGTTCGCTTCCTCCGCTGATCTCCAGCAGGATGGAATCAGTGCTGCTGAGGCCTCTGTCCAGGTTTTCAGGCGTATCCACCGCGACGAGACGCCCCCGGTTTAGAATAATCACTCGCTCGCATAGCTGGGATACTTCCGGCAGAATGTGGGAGGATAGGATAATGGTGCGACGGCCGCCGAGATCTCGGATCAGTTCGCGGATTTCTATAATCTGTTGGGGATCGAGCCCGCTGGTGGGCTCGTCAAGAATCAGAATATCCGGATTGCCGACCATGGCCTGCGCAAGACCCAGCCGCTGGCGGTATCCCTTCGACAGGTGCCCGGACAGTTTGTTACGGACCTCACCCAACCCGCATTGATTCATGATGTCATCAAGATGATTTTTTCGCGACGCACGGGGTACTTTCTTCAGATCTGCCACGAATTCAAGATATTCTGTCACCATCATCTCGCGATAAACCGGAACGGATTCAGGAAGGTACCCGATATGATCACGCGCTTCACGGGATTTTTCTCTCAGGTTGTACCCCGCTACCCAGGCATTGCCGTCCGTAGGTGTCAGATAACCGGTTAGTATTCGTATGGTCGTCGTTTTTCCGGCACCGTTCGGACCCAGAAATCCGAGAATTTCTCCCGGCTTCATCTGGAATGAGAGATTATCGAGGGCAACAGTATCACCGAACCGTTTGGTCAGGTTCTGAACCTCTATCATAAACCATTCCTCCTCAAACAGTGCGACGGCGGTACCGGTTGATCGGTACCCCGCCGCGGTTTCATCTATTCAAGCTACTTGCTCGCCGGCCGCAACCCGATGAATATCCTGGATTTTCCGCGCTGCACGTAGAGAACGACGCCTTCATCGGATTTCAGATCCGACACGGCATCCTTATAGTCCTCAACGTTCTTCAACGGTTTCCGATTCAATTCGAGAATAATATCACCTCGAGTCAACCCGGCTTTTTCCGCGGCACCGCCCGCTTCGACATCCGATATCAGAACGCCCGCCGTGCTGTCCAGACGAAGCTGACGCGCAATTTCAGGTGAGATGTTCTGCACGGTCATACCGAAATCCAGGGAGACTCCGGATGTGTTGTGTAGCTGCAGATCACTTCCGGGCCGCAAACCGATCTTGATGTCTGCCGATTTTTTCTTACCATTCCTAAGAAACTCGAGTTTGACTTTTTTATCCACCGGTGTGGAGGCTACAACCTGGGACAGATGGCCCGAATCCCTGATTTTCATACCATCGAATTCCAGAATGACGTCACCGGCTTCAATGCCTGCTTCGGCTGCCGGACCGTCTCCGACGACTTCAGCAATGATTGCTCCTTCGGTCGATGACAGATTCAGACCTTCCGCAAGATCGGGCGTGATACTCTGGATTGTGACGCCCAGCCATCCGCGCGTAACTGACCCTTTTTCCTTCAAATCTTTAAGCAGTGGTTTCACCATGTTGATCGGTATTGCGAAACCGATCCCTGCGGATTGTCCCGTTCGTGATGCAATCACTGTATTGATGCCGATCAGTCTGCCATGGATATCCAGCAGCGGACCGCCGGAATTGCCGGGATTAATGGACGCATCCGTCTGGATGAAGTCCTGATACGGCAGTTCATCCCTTGGCATCACGGTCGATCTCCGGGTCGCACTGACAACGCCGACCGTTACAGTATGACCGAATCCGAAGGGATTACCGATTGCCATGACCCAATCACCCGCGATGATGATATCGGAATCACCCATCGGAATCGGATTTACAGCTGATTTTGGATCAATCTTGATCAGACCGATGTCCGTTTCCGAATCCGTTCCGATCACGGTGGCCTGATAGGTATCTCCGTTCAGCAGCGTGACTGTCACTTCATCGACATCCTTAACCACATGATTATTCGTCAGGATGTAGCCGTCAGTGTCGATGATCACGCCTGAACCGAGTGATTGGAGTGTTCGCGGTCGGGTCTGAGGTTCAGAAAAATAGCGGAAAAAATCATCGCCAAAAAACTCGTCGAACGGTGTCCGATTTCGCGGTTGAAGCATTCCGGAAGGCTTTACCACTGTCGTTGTCGAAATATTGACAACACTGTCGCTGTATTGTTTGGCAATGTCCCGGAAAGTCGTGAAGGTAAACGGTTGATTGTCGATGTCGTTGGCACCGTTCATCGAGCTCTGCGCACCGACCGGCATACCTGATAGTCCCATAATAATTGCTACGATGATCGAAAAGATCTGATATTTCATAACGACTCCTTTGTACGATGCGATCGTGTCCATGATCGATTCTCCTTCGATAAAACACGATTTTTCATCGTATTGTTCCAGGAATTTAGTCTGATCTCTCAAGGGCAGTATTCCGGATCGTTCCCGATATCTCGGGTGGACAGAGGAAAACGGGCGCTGTGCAATGCGACCACACAACCCGCCAGAATCCAGAAGAGAATGCCGATTTCATTTTCGTACCGGAAGGTCGTAAAGCTGAATATCAGGAAAACGGCGAAACTGCCGGCCATACCCAGCAACTGACTTTCAACCATCGGTAACGGTTTTCTTCGCAGCATCCTGAAAATCAGATAGAATGTAACCGCTATGATGACAAGAAAAGACAGGAGTCCCAGGAATCCTGTCTCCAGAACGATCTGCAGGTAAAGGTTGTGCGCGTTTTCAAATAACATGCCACTGGATTGTGAATAAATATAATCCGGATACAGCCGCTGGAATATCCGATTGCCGTATCCGGCTCCCAACCATGGTCTCTCCTTGATCATCAGGACCGCGCTTCGCCACATCCAGACACGGTCTCCGAACGATTCGTTGTCCTCCATCTCGAGAATGCGGGTGATACTGGTTGCCCGAATAATGATGTCCGGAGGTAAAAACCAGGGAGCCGACAGAACGCCGATCAACAGCAGAACAAGCATGCGCCGGTCCTTTAACGCTGCAAGAATGGACACGGCCAGGAGACTGCTGATCCAGGCGCCGCGTGACATTGTGACCAGCATGAAACCCAGACAGAGAATCAGAACAACCAGGGAGACTGACCGGCGCCAGCCGCGCGTGCATAAAAACCGGCTTAAAACGATCGGCATGACCATTGCGGTAAAAAACGCCGCCCGTCCGAAACTCGTCAGAAAAGAAGTTGCACGCCCCTCTTTGACAAGCTCGCCGGAGAAATACCCGGTGAGCCCTATGGCTGCGATCAATGTTACGGTGATGATCAATGTCAGCATGATCCGCCGGGTATATTTGGGGGAGTCCATCGCCGATACCGTCAGGTAGAAGAAAAACATCTGGTAAAGGAATTCTTTCCTGAGGGCGGAGAATGAATAGGATGGATCGATGGATGTCATCGTCTTGTAAATGATGATGGCGGCATATATCAGGATGGGAAGGTCCAGTGGCGTCGTGCGGATTGGAAATCGTCCCGTCAGGAAGCCGCGAAGAATCAGACAGGCAAGTGATGTGATGATCAAACCGGATCGGATGGCGGCAGAGTGAGGGATGGTCATCACCAGAATATACAGGATGAGGGACCCCCTCATGATTCGGTCAGATATGAATAAAGTGTCTTCGCGGGTCATGACCTGTATCCTGCAGTCTGACGCCCGGAGAGTCAATAAAAAATCTCCGATATTGTTCCTGCGGATCAAGTTTGCTAGCCTGAGGAGGTATGGAAACGGACAGACAACATCTTATCGGATTCGACACGATCGTCATGATACTGCTGACACTGGCCAGCCTTGAACTCAACATCCCGTATGTGCTTGATCAACTTGATTTTCACAAAGCGATGTCTCTGATGGGACCTCTCCGCAATCTGCTGTCACCCGCCGGTTTGGATAATCCCCTTGTCATAATGGGCAACCTGTTCATGCCGCTGAAACTCATGATCCGAACCCTCTCCCTGGCCGCCATTATCGCCTGGTGTGTTGCCGATATCTCACGCGCAAGGGCAACTGCAGCGATTCACCGCTCCCTGGTCCTCTTTCTGATCCTGCTCCATGTATTGCTGCCCATGACACTCCTTATCATCGCACGGGTCGGTTCCGATAATCACGCCCTCGCACACGATGGCGGTACAATCCAGATGGAAGAAGCGATGAAAATGGTGTTAAAGGGCCAAAATCCCTACTCGGAGACCTTTGAGGGAACACCACTGGAAAACTGGCGCGGGTTTTCCAATCACATCGTCTTTCATGTGCCATACATGCCCGGTGCATTTCTATACTCCATTCCGCCCTATCTCCTGATCAAACATCTCACAGGCATCTATGACCAGCGAATTCTCCACATCGGCCTCTTTATGATATCCCTGTTCCTGATTGACCGGCTCAGTATTTCAGGCCGGCGCCGCAACATCGCACTACTCGCATTTGCACTGAATCCGTTTTTCGCGCGCTATTTCATGCTCGGTACGAACGATATCGTCGTCATTATCTGCCTTCTTGCGTCACTGGCCCTTATCGACCATCGATGGTACCGCAGCGGTCTTGCCGCATTGGCCGCCGCATGCTGTATCAAACAGTTCGCCTGGTTTTTTGTGCCGTTTCTTCTGGCCGTCAGCATCGACCTGGATCCAGGACGTCCCCGGGAATGGATCCGGACCCTCCACAAAAACGCCGGGCGATGGATTCCAGGCGCTCTACTGGCAGCTCTCACCATTCTGCCTTTTCTACTCGTTAATCCGCAAACATTCTGGGACGATACCGTCCGGTACAGCTCGGGCGGGTTGCCGACAAGCTACCCCATGCAGGGTTTTCACGGATACGGTTTTGCCACTGTTCTGCTGTTCACCCGCTGGGTTCCCGACGGGTCCGCCCGGTTTCCGTTCGGTCTGCTGCAGGCTGTCGTCGTTATTCCCTTGTTTCTGTGGCTGTGGCACCGCTTCACCGACACCCGGAATCTCCCTGCAGCCATAACATATGCAGCGATTACGCTGCTGCCCTTCATGTTTTTCTCCCGATACCTGCACGGCAACTTCATCGGATTCATCGTCTTATGGCCCATCCTGGGATGGTGTATGGATCGCCACGGGGAGCCCTCCTGATGTGCGGAATCTGCGGCGTTTCCGGCCGTTGCAGGGACGGCACGGTGGAGCGGATGACGTCGGCGCTCTACCACCGGGGCCCGGACTCGGAGGGCTATTACTGGGATGAACGCGTCTCGCTTGGAATGCGACGCCTGAAAATAATCGACCTGGAGGGTTCGGAACAACCGGTATTCAATGAAGATCGAACTCTGGTGCTGATTTGCAACGGGGAAATCTATAATTATCGGTCACTTCGGCAGCAGCTTGAGTATCGAGGTCATCGATTTTCTACGCAAGGCGACGTGGAAACAATACTGCATTTATATGAGGAATATGGTGATGAGTGCGTTCAATATCTTGATGGAATGTTTGCTTTTGCACTCTGGGATACCCGCCGGCAACGACTGATTCTGGTCAGGGATCGTCTGGGCATCAAACCGCTCTACTACTGCAAGCTCCCCAACAAGCTGCTGTTCGCTTCTGAAATCCGCTCAATCATTGCATCATGTGAGATCGACCCGAATCTGGACGAACTCGCGATCATGAAATTTGTTTCATTTCCGGCGGTTCAGGCACCGTTGACCATTTTCCGGCAGATTACCGCTCTATTGCCGGGACATTTTCTTGATTTTTCGGCTGAGCGGTACGAGGTTAAGGAATATTGGGATGTCGATTTCGTCAAAGCGGATACGATCAAATACAGCCCGGGGGAGTCCGTGGAGGTTGTACGGGAGAAACTGACGGATGCAGTGCGGAAGCGCCTGATGAGTGATGTGCCGTTGGGAGCGTTTTTATCGGGAGGCATCGATTCAAGCGCCATCGTGGGGTTGATGGGTACGATGCTGGACAGACCGGTGAAAACGTTCAGTATCCGGTTTACGGGCAAGGACAAATCCTATGAGTGGTTTGATGATGCGTCGTTTGCGGTCACGGTGGCCCGCCAGTTCGGGACGGAGCACGTGGAGAAGACAGTCACGGGTCTGGATGTCCTGAATCAGCTGGTACCGGCGGTATGGTCCATGGATCAGCCGTCCGGCGATGCTCTTCAGTATTACATTGTGTCGGGATGTGCGGCGGAGGAGGTCACGGTCGCGTTGTCCGGAACCGGTGGCGATGAAGTTTTTGCGGGATATGAATGGTTCAAGGAGATTCGAAGGATTGAACAAATTCAAGGCATGCTGGATTTCATCAAGCCGGAGGTCGCGTTCTGGTTCTGGAACCAGATCCGTCATTTGCCGAGGACGAGTGAATTAAGCTTGATTCGCAGGAAACTACAGACATTATTGCTGGGACGAAAAGGATTCTCGACCCGGTACATGCTGAACAGGCGTCTCTACCACGGGGATGATTTTTACTACCTTTTTTCCTCCGACTTTATCTCCCGGATTGTGGACTACCAGGGCGTCGTTGCGGACCGTATAGAAGCGATCTGCGAGCGATGCGAAGGGTTGGATCCTGTTGCCAGAATGTCATATCTCCAGTTAAAAACAGACATGGCGGATCTGCTGGTCAGGGATCAGGATGCCGTCAGCATGGCGCATAGTCTCGAAGTGCGTCTTCCAATGCTTGACTATCAGCTGGTGGAGGCGGCGGCACGAATTCCATCGACAATGAAACTGCATGGAAATGAAGAAAAACACGTGCTCCGACGGGCTATGGCGCATATTCTGCCCGAGACGATTGTCAAGCGGCGGAAAAAAGGATTCATGTTCCCGATGGTGGATTGGATGAGAAACGAATTGAAACCGGTTGTGAACAGTTGTCTGTCGCGGGAGGCAACGATCCGGCGTGGGATATTCAATCCGGACACCATTGATGCCATGCGGAGTGAGTTTTACTGCGGGAGAAAGCCCTTTTTCAAGGTCTGGAACCAGGTTGTATTTGAACTCTGGTGCCGGATTGTTCTCGACCGTCCGATGGGTTGGACCTGCCCGGTTAACGAAATAAAGGATTATATTTGATGAACTCCGGTAACCAGGATTTGAGGAATGCCATTCAGCGGATCGTCTCGTGGTTCGCAACCGATTACAGGGGTCGGGACGGTCTGCCGGTATATGATGTTGACGGTGAAACCGGAGCAAAGGTATCGGATAGAAACCTGTTGTGCGAGTTCGATGATTATGCGCCTTTTTTCTGGGTGTTGGGTGAGCATGATTATATCGAGGAGCATATGGGTCTGCTGCGGCAGATGCTGAAAAGGAAGGGGCTGCTCTTCCGGACGCCACAAATCAGGAAAACCATGGGTTTGGGGCTTCCGGGAGTCCTGCGGCGATTGCCGTATGCTGATTCGCAGGACTATGTCGAAATCCTGTACGGATTATTGGAACTACATTCCCTGACAGGCGAAGAACGTTTTTTTTCGATCGCATGCGATGTGTTCAACCGGGTGGTGGCCGGTTTCGATCGCAATGGAATGTTGAGGTCATTCCGGCTTCAGCCTTTCGGCCCTGTCTTACCTGTCAGCGATGCCATGTCGGGAATGTTTGTCGAGATTGCCTGCGATATGGCAGCCGCATGCAGGAGCGCTGAGGACAAAGAAAATTACCTGGATCTGGCCAGAGGATGGATCCGTCCCTGGCTGAATTCCGGGATGTTTCGGGAGTTTGGCATCTTCCCATCCGTTTGTTTTGAATGGCCCTGGAGTCTATTGCCCGTGTTGAGGAAAAAAATGAGACGTGCGGAGTTGGCCAAACCGAATGCATCCATGGCGTATGGTCTCATGGCGCTTGCCATGGATCCGGTCCGGTGGCAGCCGGCAATCGATGCATTCAAACACTGGGTTGACGGGCTTTACAAATATTTTGCTACAGCCGATTGTGTATTGACCCATTTCCCCAGTTTTAGCCGGAGCGACATGAGTGGTCCGATTCTGTCTACAAATTTCGCAATCCTGGATATTTTATGCGACGCTGTCCGGTTCCTGAACTGCGAAGGTTGCAGTGACCTTGCCATGAGTATCGCCCGATATTTTCTGAAACATCAGTCTGCATCGACACACCTGGTCCCGGATGAGCCGGGCGACAATCGATCCTACATCGATGCCAATTCGGATTTTGCAGTGTCCCTGGCCAAATTGACCGAGATCACCGGGGACCCCGCCTGGCGGGAATCCGGACGGCGGATTCTAAACGGCATTATCGAGTTTCACCAGGCGCCCTTCGGATACTATCGTGACGTCGATCTTCATACAGGCAAACCGCTGAACACGCTGGTTGAAACACGCTTCTGTTCGCTGCTGCTCAAGCCGTTAATCCTGTACCGTGATGAACTCAAGGTGTATGACCATGCAGGGCACTGGTCATTGTTCAGGGACAGATGACAAGCATGCAGAACCGTGAAACACCCGGCTCCGCTACCCGCAGAATGGTATCGGATGGATCCTCAGGTGTCCTGTTGCGCGTGGCAAAAAATTCCGTTGTTGTTCTCGCTGCAAAATTCATCGAGATATCGTCCTCCCTGATTACCCTGATGTTGCTGGCGCGCATACTTGAGCCTGCCCGGTACGGCGACTTTGCGTTGCTTAATGCGATCGTACTGGCATTCCAGCCGCTGATCAATCTCGAGATCAACACCATTCTTATCCGGGAAATGGCATCCGCCAGAGATCGTGAGCATGTTCTGCTGGGTGGCGGAATGCTGCTGAAAGCGATTCTGGTCGTCATTTTTCTCGCAAGTGCCGTCTGTCTTGACAGGATCATGGCATTTGATCCCCTTCTGCGGACAGCGTTCTACCTTGCCGTGGCAGCGGAAGTGTTCCAGCAGGTCGTATGGGTGTACAGCACGGTTTTTATGGCCCGTGAACGCATGGAATTCGAACCGTTACTGTCACTGATCAGCCGGTTTATCTCCGTATCCGGAATTGGTCTGATCGCGTTGTTCCATTCCCGGGAGACTATGGGAACCAGAGGCTTTGTGCTGATATTTCTGCTGCTCGCCATCAGTCAGGCACTTCGTGCAATCCTTGGAATGATCATTGCTGCAGGATTTTTGAAAAGTTACCGGATCCAATGGTCTCTGAAGGTGGCTGGGGAACTGTTCCGGCAATCCTGGATAATGGGTCTGGCGACATTCTGCACGGGATTGTCGCTTCGAATCGACGTATTCTTCCTCAAATATTTCGGTTCCTCGGAAGATGTCGCCCTGTTTCACGTGCCGCATATGTACTCGCTTCAGATACAAATCCTTGCCGTCTCCGTCGTGACCGCGCTGTTCCCTGTCCTGAGCCGATGGGGAAGCAATCCGGAAGATTCGGACCGGTTCGGACTTGCCCAGGATCTGAGTATTCGTCTGATGACCCTGTTCGGCTTGCTGCTTGCGATCCTTTCAACTCTCTTTCCGCAGGAGATCATCCGAATTCTGGCCGGCGACCGTTATTCGGACGCCGTTCCGGCCATGCTGCTGCTGTCATGGTGCATTCCTGTGCTGTTCCTGAACTATCTCGGTGCGAACCTGTTGACTGCCATCAAGAAACAGAACCTTCTATTCGTCGGCGCTTCCATCTCTCTGCTGATTAACGGGATCCTTGATTACCTCTGGATTCCCGATTACGGCATAATCGGAGCCTCCGCCGCAACAATCCTGGCCTACAGTGTTCAGGTGTCGATCGTGTTTCTTCTGCTCCGGATGTACGGCAGAAACCCCATTCATGCCTGGATGGCCATCGATTTACCGGTTCTACTCAGCCTGACGATCGTCTTTGGGATCCGTTTTCTGGTCCGGACCTTCGACCCGACGGAATCCGTCAGCGTTATGATACGGGTCATCGGATTCCTGGTGGCGGCGATCGCTCTGTTTGTTTTTCAACCCGCATCTGTCCGGCAATTTTTCCGGCGAATGCGACGTTGAATGGACTATTGCTCCTTCAACATGGTTTTTACATACTGATCAGTGTCCGGATTATACTCCAGCGTGTGGAGTTGCGCCCTGGGATACGCGATCCAATAGGCTTTTTTTCCGGGGAACATTTTCAAAATCAGCGGATAACCTGCCTGTCCCTTGTCCCTGGCATAGACAACATCAGTATCCATCCGCGGATGGTTGAAAGAGGAGACGGATCCGAATCCCTGCCAGCGTCGGTCCTCAACGAATACAACCGCATCGGTGACATTCCATTTTTCAACCTGATCCTGGATCGACCGGCGGACACCGTTGAAACCGTTCATAGCGGATAACCGCATGGGAACCAGCGAGACAACCGGAAATTTTTTCATATCGTAATAATCGGAAATCACATATTGGTCCACATCTGTATAAACAAGCCATCCGGTAAAAACCCAGAGACAAATCGCAGTTGCGCTTCGGGCGACCGTCAACGTTTTCCAGTGTCGCATCGGAGAATTCCGGTGGATCCATCCGGCAGCGTCCATGCAGACATCCATACCCCGGGCGGAAAGGATTACGACCATGGGCATGACTTCGTAGATATAGCGGGGCCCATACATGATGGCGGATCGCCAGTAGAGCGAATACCATAGAGGAATGCTCAGGAATGTCCAGTACAGGAAAAGGTCTTCCTCCCGTCTTCGCCAGGGAATCAGAGGGATGAGAAAAAACGAAAAATTCAACCATCCGGGCCAATTCATGGCAAATGTATGCAACAACTCGATCAGGGCTTTCGTACAACCCAGGCCTCTCTCGGGAGTATGACCGGTTTTGCCGACACCCGCTGCTGCAAATGAGTTAAAAAACCTGTTGACGATTTTTATGGATGTCGGACCTTTGACATCGTTGACGGCAGTATGGGTGGCAAACTGGAGCGTTTTTCCTGAAAGGTGGGAGCTGTAAAGGAGAAACAATCCGACACCGATCAAGGCGATAAAACCCATGATGAACAGATGCCGGAGTACTTTTCCGTTAAAACGGTCCCGGTTCCGTATGTGAAAACTGATGATCGGCAAACTGACAGCGAACGATGTCAACGGGCGTGTGTTGAAAAGCAGTCCGATTGCGGCACCGAGCAGTATCGCATTCCCGGTTGAAGGGTTTTTCAACTGCCGAAGGCCGGCATATATGCAGGCCGCCGTCAGTAACAAACCCAGTGGATGCGACATGAAGGAAGCGGACATGACGAGAAAAAACGGAGAGGAAACGAGGAACACGGCTGCCCAAACAGCGGATTGCCGGCTGAAGTGCTCCACGCAGATTCTGCCGATCAGCAGCACGGACAAGGCGGCAATCAGGGGATTGACCAGCCAGATATATCCGAATTTCATTCCGATCATAAAAAGAAGCGGCACCAGAAACGGATAATGACAATACCACCGGTTATTCTGGACAACGATGTGCTCCGAAGCAAAATACTCAACGTTCTCCGGTGCTTCGATCCATGTCCGCCCCATTCCGTACAACTGTGCCTGGAACCAGTAGTTGACAGAATCCTGAACATGCGGAATCCGTTCCAGATATCGGTTGTTGATGATCGCAGTCCCGACGAAAGCAATCACCGCCATGCAGATGATGATCATCATTACCAGCAAATCGGCTGATTGTGACACGGGCGGTCTGCTGTGATTGAATGACAGGGTGTTCATTCCGTCCTCCGTAACAAAAATTTCCTGATCATTTGAGTGAGAACGGAAAAAAGAAGAAATACCATCAGAAATCCGCACAGGATCAGCATGGCCATCACATACACTTTTACGAATCGTAACATGAGGGACCGGATCCCCTGCTCCAGGGGTTCTGCCAGACTTTTAATCCTGTGAAATGTCTGGTCGCCATTCCGGTAATAGTTAAATCCGACGACGAGCTCGCGCCAGAATCTCAATTGGGCCCGGCCATAATTATCATTATCGGTCATGCGATAAATAATATATAACTCAGTCGGATTCGCACATGTGACATCGATCGCGTAGTTTTGCCATCGAACGTCACCGACCACCCCAAGGCTCAGAAAACTTGTGCGGATACGATTGTTTCCGGTGAAATCGAAGCGACCTTTCATCATGGTCCAGTCCGATTCGGACATCGGTCCGGTTCCACCCCAGAGGAGTTCCCCGGAATGTGTATCGGTTACGGTAAAATGATAGAGTTCCTGGGCTTTAACGACGAGTGGCGGACGGCTGTCCTTGGACAGGCCGAGTCCCGGCCGCCCCGACCATAAACACTGGTCCTGGACAACATCAAATGAGTCGACCAGTTGCCCGTTACAGAACAGGCTGTGATGATTGTCATCGACGATCATGCGCAGATGCACAACCGAGCCTTCACGGCTCCAGATCCACAGACCGAACACAAATAAATTCCAAAGCAAAAAGCCAATGACAGTCTTCTTCAGAGATTTCTGCACAGAAAAAAGAGCCTCCGTTCCGGATAATCATAATACAATTCGTTTTCGAGTCAATAAACATCCGATGCTTAAACGCCCCGGCCTGACCGCCGACCGCCCGCCCAAGGCGTCCGCAGCCCCCGACTTGACAACGAGGGAATCAATGACATAGCGTCTCCGGCGGAATAGAGCGTATAGACTGAGGTCAGGGAGATATCCGGATGGATTTGAAAGGGAGTCATGTTTTGGTTACCGGCGGTGCCGGATTTATAGGCAGTCATCTGGTTGATGCCTGTCTTCAGCAGGGTGCGGATGACGTGGTCGCACTCGATAATTTTGTCAACGGTTCGATGAAAAATATTCGACATCTGCGCGGCAACCGCCGTTTCCGGCTGGAGTCCGGCGATGTGAGAGATATTGATACGTTGCGGCCGCTGGTTGACGGAGCGGATATCATTTTCAACGAAGCCGCTTCGAAACTTGTGGTATCCCGGACTCGACCCCGAATCGATATGGACACCAACATCAGGGGAGCCTTCAACGTGCTGGAGTGCATGAAGGGAACGAACAAACTGATGGTGCATGCCTCCACCGGATCCGTCCTGGGTAATACGGAAGATGTCGCGATGCGGGAGGATCACCCGCAGAATCCGACGACGCTCTACGGGATCAGCAAAGGCACGGCGGAGCGGTATGTTCGGTTCTATGCGGAGGAGTTCGGGGTTCGGAGTTGCATCGTCCGGTATTTTCATGTCTTCGGTCCACGGCAGGAATACGGGGGTGAAGCCGGTGTTGTCAGTATTTTTCTGGGCAGGGTATTGAAGGGACGATCCCCGGTCATCTTCGGCACCGGGGAGCAGATTCGTTGCCTGACATACGTGCGGGACGACGTTGCAGCAAATTTTTTGCTCCTGGATGGACTCGTCAAAGGCAATACCACCGGTGAGGTCTTCAATTGTGCGTCGCATACGCGCATCAGCGTCTTGGCCCTGGCGGAGATGATTATCAGGAAATATGGACCGGCCGGTATGAAACCGGAATTCGGCCCGGCCCGGCCCGGAGAAAATCTTCGGCCGATACCGGACACGACGAAAATTGAAGCGATGGGATTCAGGGAATCGCTGACATTTGAGGAGGGTCTGGATCTGACGAAGGACTGGGTCCGGAATGATCTGGACGATCGGTCGTGAGTCGGAGGACGTATGGCGAATGAGATGCAGGGTCTTTCTCGCCGGAAAATCCTTATTTTTACAGCGAAAATAGCTGTTTCAATTGCAATCCTATGGGTCGTTTTCAGCTACCTCGGCTCGGCCCAGACCCGCATCATTCTCCGCCGCGCTCGGCCGGGCTGGATCGGCATGGGTGCACTTTTTATTGTCTCGGTCCAGGTCGTGAAAGCATGGCGTTTCAGGGAACTCGGCCGGGTCCTCAACCAGCCGATCCCCTTCTACCGTTGTCTCCTGGCTCATCTGATCGTTCCGATTCTGGGGTTCATTACACCGGGGAAGCTCGGAGAAGGTTTTAAGATCGTCTTTCTGCAGGCTTCCAGGAAGGAACTCGGTTTTTTATTCATTATCGAGCGAATTCAGGATCTGCTGATGCTGCTTGCGGTGGCCGGCTTTGGGTTCGCTTTCTCGGATTTCTATATCATCACCTACCTGGTCATGGCAGGGATCGTTGCAGCCGGAATCCTGGTGTTTCTCCGACTCGAATGGGTGATGAACGCGCTGACCCGGCGGCTGTTCAAACGGGAGTATTTTTCCGACAAATGGTTCCTGGAACGCTCCAAAAAACTGCTTACAATCACGTTCATAATCCCGTGCCTTCTGACAGTGCTCGTCTGGACCGTCACGTTCGCATCCTCCTACTGCTTTGCGAAATCCGTGGATATCCCGCTATCCTACCCCAAAATCGCTCTGGTGTTTTCGTGGGCGGTCATCATGGGGCTCCTGTCCAGCCTTCCGGGCGGAGTCGGTGTCCGGGAGGGCGGTATCACCGTGCTCCTCGAAACCCTGTACGCCGTGCCGCGTCCTCTCGGTGCAGCGGTTGCCGCTATCAACCTCGGCATGCATTACATCACACTCACCGTGACGGCACTTGTCGCCTATACGCTCCACCAGCGCACCGGCCGGCCGTCAGCTGATGATTGAAGCCTTCATCCACTCCGACTATAATGCGTTCGGATTGCCATTCGGAGATACCGGTCGTGACTATTTGGATCGCCATAATTGTAGTAGCTGCCATCCTGCTTCTGGCAGGATTCCGGGGCTATATCCGCAAGCTGCATGTGTCCATCGGCCTGTGCCGGTTCGTGTGGGAATACCTTCTGCTGGAACCCGTCGTCTTTCTGTTCCGGTGGTGCCCTGGCGGATACGGCATTGTTGCGCGCTACGTTCTGTATAAACTCCTTCTGAAACACCAGGGCCGGAATGTGACGATCCGGGACGGCGTCAAAATCATGTATCCGGAGCGCGTCAGTATCGGCGATAACTCCGGCGTCAACGACAGCTGCTTTCTGGAGGGAACGGGCGGTATTACAATCGGGCGCTTCGTCAGGCTGGCTCCCCGCGTGGAGATCATGACGAGCAATCACAATTTCTCCGATCCCGATGTCCCGATAAAACTCCAGGGACTGACCGCGAAACCGGTGACGATCCAGGATGACGTCTGGGTGGGCATCGGCGTTCTTGTTACGTCCGGTGTGACGATCGGACAAGGAGCGGTGGTTGCCGGCCACGCCGTCGTGACCCGGGATGTGCCTCCGTTCAGCATCGTGGGAGGAATTCCCGCAGCGGTGATCGGGTGGAGGAAGACACCGGAAGCGGTCGGCGAGGCGGCCGGTGCGGGTCCCGGAGCAGATACCGGGCATGATCCGGAGGCGCCGGCTTGACCATGCCAACCCCGGGCAGCACCGAGCAGTTCAATCCGATGAGCCCTGATTCCGCTGGGAATGCGGAGGGGGCACCGGTTCAGGAGAACTGTCAATCGCAGGTATCGATCAATAATCCGGAAGGTCTGAAGGTTGCCGTCATCATCCCGGTTTTCAACGAGGAAGCGATTATCGGCGGAGTGCTGGACGCCATCCCCCGTCACTTCACGGACCGGATCATTGTGATTGACGACGGCTCCACCGACGGAACACCTGATGTCCTGGCCTCCCGGTCCGGGTGGCTCAATGTGATCCGCCACGAACATCAGTGTTACATCGGCGTATCCATCCGGGACGGGCTCCGCATGGCGCACCGCCTGGGCATGGACGTCGTCGTGATTTTCGCAGGGAACGGCAAAGACGATCCGAAGCAGATACCGCGGCTGTTGAAACCGATCCTGGAGAACGGGATGGACTACGTTCAGGGATCGAGGTATCTGGAGGGCGGGAAGTTTAATAAAATGCCGCGGCACAGACGGGTGGTGACACGAATCTATCCGCTCCTGCTGAGATTGTTCACCGGATTCCACGCGACGGACGGCACCAACGGGTACCGCTCCTACCGCCTGAAAATTCTGGATGATCCGAGGATTGATATCGATCAGACGTGGCTGGATGAATGCCTCGAATATTACCTGGCTCTGCGTATCCTGCAGTGCGGCTACCCGGCGTGCGAAGTACCCGTCTCGAAAATCTATCCGTCCACCACGGTTTACCGGCGTTATACCAAGGTACGTCCCGGAATCGGCTGGATGAATCGCCTGAAACCCATGCTGTACTGCGGTATAATGCGGCGGAGATGATCCGGCTGCCGATCCGTTGATGCACAGGACGTGACAGTGTGCTAGGATGATGCGGAATCGTGTGCTGTCGGCGAGCGGCGGATCCCTTAATACGGGTATCGGTTCCGTTGCTCCGGTTCCGGACGACTGCATCGGATCGGCGGCATCTGAAACGCTGGAAGGAGCTGCGTGGTATGAACTTGAACTTCGCGCTGGTCGGTTGCGGTCGAATTGCATCAAAGTATGGTGAAATCCTTCGGGGAAACCACGTGCGGAACGCAACGCTGGTTGCCGCATGCGATATCAATCCGGAACGCGCCCGGTCGTTTGGAGACCGGTTCGGTATTCCGGTTTATCCCGATGCCCACCGGATGATACAGACGGAAAAGAATATCGATGTGCTGTGCATCCTGACACCGAGCGGCCTGCATGCGGAGCACTGTATTGATCTGACACAGTATAAAAAACACATGGTTGTGGAAAAACCGATGGCTCTGACCATCGATGACGCGGATGATATGATCCATGCATGCGACCGCGCCGGCGTCAGGTTGTTTGTCGTGAAACAGAATCGATACAATCCTCCGGTGCAGCGTCTGCGGAAAGCTCTGGATGAGAACCGGTTCGGCCGGCTGGTGATGGGCACTGTCCGCGTCCGGTGGTGCAGGCACCAGGATTATTACGATCAGGACGACTGGCGCGGCACATGGTCACTCGACGGCGGCGTCTTCACCAATCAGGCCAGCCACCATGTGGATCTGCTGGAGTGGATGCTCGGCGATCCCGTGTCGGTCTTCGCCAAGTCCAGCACCAAGCTGGTGGATATCGAGGTGGAGAACAGCGGCGTAGCGGTGCTGAAATTCCGGGAGGATGTTCTGGGAGTGATCGAGGTGACGACCGCCACGCGGCCGACGGATCTGGAAGGCAGCATCAGCATACTGGGGGAGAAGGGGAGTGTCGTGATCGGCGGTTTCGCAGTCAACGAGATCCAGACCTGGAATTTCATCGACCATCGTCCGGACGACGACCGGGTGTTCGCGGAAACCATCGAAAGGCCCCCCAATGTCTATGGATTCGGGCATATCCCCTATCTTGAGAACGTCGTGAACTGCATCCAGCGCGACGAACGGGCACTTGTGGATGGGCTTGAGGGCAGGAAATCCCTCGAACTCATTTCCGCGATCTATGAATCCATCGAAACCGGCCGGGAAGTGTTTTTGCGCTTCCTGCCCAAGAAGTGCCGGCTGGGTATGAAGCATGGATAGCCAGGTTCTCCAGTGGGTCCGTTTCGAGGGAGCCCATGACATCGGGCCGTTCTGCCTGATCGGTCAGCCATTCCGGGGAATGACGGAAGATGATGCGCTGACGACGATCGGGTCCGATGCCATTATCCGCTCCCATACGGTCATCTACACGGGCAATGTGATCGGCAGACATTTTCAGACCGGCCACCATGTGTTCATCCGGGAATTGAACCGGATCGGCGACAATGTGTCGGTCGGGACGCTGTCGGTGATCGAGCATCATGTTCTGATCGGCAACCGGGTCCGGCTGCATACACAGGTATTTATTCCGGAGTTCAGCATCCTGGAGGACGATTGCTGGATCGGCCCGAATGTCGTTCTCACCAATGCACCCTATCCGCGCGGATCGCGGGTCAAGGCGGAGTTGAGAGGCGCACGGATTTGCCGGGAGGCGAAAGTCGGCGCCAACGCAACGCTTTTGCCGGGAATCGTGATCGGCCGCGGAGCCCTGGTTGGTGCCGGATCCGTTGTCACGAAGGATGTTCCGGAGTTCACGGTTGTGGCCGGTAATCCGGCTTGCGTGCGCGGAAGCGTGTTCGATCTGAAATACGATGACGGTGAACAGGTTTATTTCCAACCGGAGGACATCACGGATGGCATCTGATACTTCCCGTCCGCCACGGATACCGCTGGTCGATCTAAAGGCTCAGTATAGAGCGATCAAGGGTGAAATCGATGAGGCTGTCAGAAGCGTTATCGAGAATGCGGCATTCATCATGGGTCGCCACGTAACCGGTCTTGAAGAATCGTTCGCCGCCCTGTGCGGAGCGGGATACGGCATCGGTGTCAGTTCCGCAACCACAGGTCTCCACCTGGTGCTTCATGCCATGGGAATCGGCCCCGGTGATGAGGTCATACTGCCGTCCCTGACGTTCATCGCCACGGCGGAGGCGGTCTGCCATGCCGGAGCGGCTCCTGTTTTTGCGGATGTCGATCCGGCCGCGTTGACGATGGATCCGGACAGTGTGCGCCGGTCGATCACTGACCGGACGAGAGCCATCATTCCGGTGCATCTCTACGGCCGGTGCGCGAACATGGATCATCTGGTTCCGATGGCTCGTGGGCATGGTCTTCGCATTGTCGAGGATGCCGCCCAGGCACACGGCGCTTTCTGCTCCGCCGGCAGGGCCGGAAGCCTCGGAGATGCGGCCGTATTCAGCTTTTATCCGGGTAAAAACCTTGGCGCATTCGGAGACGGCGGAATGATTACGACATCGGACTGCGATCTGTACCAGCGGATGCACATGCTGGCGAATCACGGCCGGACGGACAAATATGTGCACGAGATGATCGGCTACAACTACCGGCTGGATGCCCTGCAGGCGGCTGTTGTGGCGGTGAAGCTGAAACACCTGACCCGCTGGAACGGCAGGCGGCTGGAGCTGGCGCGACGGTATAACGCGCATTTCGGGTCATTGCGGTGCATTGCGCCGGAGGCTCCGGACGGTCACGTTTTCCACCTCTACATCCTGCAGGTTGCAGAGCGCGACAGGCTGATCGAAGCGCTCCATGAGCGGAGCATCGATTCCGGGATTCATTACCCGGTACCCTGCCATCGGCAGCCATGCTTCAGGGGCCGCCGGACCGGCCCGCTCCCGGTGACCGAATCGGTTGTGCCCCGGCTGATATCTCTGCCTTTATACCCTGAAATGACCGGGAGCGATCAGGATCGTGTCATCGACGTCGTTGACACGCATTGCCGGCGTTATCCGCTGGAGTTGTAAGGCCGCCGTCTTATGCAGAAACGGTCCATTCTGAAATCAGCCATTGCGGTGACCCGGCCCCGATTCCTGCTTCTGGTGCCGGCCTGTGTGCTGGCCGGAACGGCGACGGCTGCCATGGAGCTAGACGCGGTACCCTGGTTCCGTGTGCTGGTCGTTTTATTCGGCGCCATAGCGGCGCACATGAGTGTCAACGCGCTCAATGAATATCAGGATTTCCGGTCGGGGCTCGATATGAAGACCCGGCGGACTCCTTTTTCAGGCGGAACCGGCACGTTGCCGGCGCATCCGGAGGCAGCCTTTGCCGCTTTGATCACCGGCATTGTCTGTCTGTTCATTGCGGGAGCAGTTGGAGTGTATGTATCTGTCGTCACAGGCTGGAAAGTGTGGATACCGGCTGTCGCGGGAACTCTGACCATCGTGTTTTATACCGGGCAGATCAACCGGAACCCGTTTCTGTGCCTGATCGCGCCGGGCATCGGGTTCGGATCATGTATGGTTCTGGGGACGCATTACGCCCTCGCCGGTTCATTTTCGCCGCCGGCCTGGCTGATCTCCATGATCCCGTTTTTTCAGGTCAGCAACCTGCTGCTGCTGAACCAGTTTCCCGATGTGGACGCGGACAGGAGCATCGGCCGAAGGCATTTTCCGATCGTAATCGGGCGCAAAAAAAGCGCTGTCATTTACCTGGCATTTTCCCTGGGAGCTTTCGCCGTCATCATTGCCGGTTCAGTGTTCGCCGTTCTTCCGCCGGGCGCCCTGGCCGGATTGTTCATGCTGGTGTTTGCCGTTCCGATGCATATCGGTGTGTTCCGGCATGCCGATGACGTCGACCGGTTGCAGCCCTTCATGGGGATGAATGTGCTGGTGACGATCCTGACGCCGGCGCTGACGGCGGTGGGGATGTTGATTACGGTAAGCCATTCGTGATCATCATGGCGCATAATGGGTGAACACGAGGTTCACCCATACGGCCGAGTATCGAAGACCATCCGACCGCATGATGCGGCGCAGTCAAGCAGCGCCCTTACTGTAAAAGACTTATCGGTTCGCAATAACATGGAGCGAAGGTTTTTTGCCCTTACCAAAAAAGTATGATGTGACATCATGTTTAGGTAATCCATGACTGTTACGCTGACATCAAACCAGCCGTACGCTTGTATTTTCAACCATGGTGAAATATGTAGGAGCAATCATTCGTTTGAATGACATGTCAACAGATTGAGGGAGATTTCGCATGACTCGTTCGAATACAACATCTATCAATCCATGGTTGCTTCTACCCGGATCGGTGCGAACCACCCTTCTGCTTGCCGCGTATCATGTCATCATTTTTTCGATATTCCGAGTGTTGTTTTACCTGGTGTTCAGAGGTGCCTCCGAGAATCCCCTGCATCCGGTCCCTTTCTTTGCCTGGTATCTTGGGTTCAAGTTTGATGTGCGTCTGGCAATGCTCGTCAACCTGCCGTTTCTGGCTCTTTCCTGGATAAAATGGCTGAGTTACAACCGAGGCGGGATGGTCCGAACGATATGGCATGTATTTTATGCCTTAATCGGTACCGGTCTTTTTCTCATGTATTTTGTCGATTTCGGTCATTTCGCGTATGTCCATTCACGGCTGAACAGCGAACTTCTCGATCAGATGGTGTCGCTGGGTGTCGCCCTGCAGATGGTATGGGAGAGTTACCCGGTTATCTGGGGATTATTCGGTCTCATGGTTCTCGTGTCATCATACACATGGATCGCAAAACGCATTCTGTCGATTCCATTCCAGCCTGTGAATCCAGCGGCGATAAGAGGAATTCGGACGAGCGTGACAATTGTGACGGTGCTGCTCATCCTGTTCGGAATATATGGAAAATTCTCCTGGTATCCGCTCCGGTGGAGCGATGCGTTCTATTCTCCCGACGACTTCACATCAATGGTCGCTCTGAATCCGGTGTTGTATTTCAACGATACATTGCCTCATCGTACCCGCGCATTTGATGAAACTGCCGTCAAGAAGCATTACGCCTTGATGGCAAAAATGCTGCAAGTGGATAATCCGGATCCGGAAACGTTGAATTTCAAACGCGTCCATCACTCGGCAAATCCTCCGGAAACACCTCCCAATATCATCCTGATTCATCTGGAATCGTTTGCCGGTTTTAAAACCGGGATCATGGGAAACAATCTGGATGCAACCCCTTATTTTGACGATATGGCTCGCCGATCAGTGCTGTTCACGCATTTTTTCGTTACGAGACCGCCGACCGCCCGGTCAATCTATGCGGCGTTGTTCGGAGTTCCCGATATATATCCCCATCGATCGGTCTCCAGAAACCCGAGTTTGATTCCCCAGCGAACCCTGATAAATGCTCTGACCGGTTACCAGACGTTTTACTTTATCGGCGGCAGTGCGACGTGGGGTAACATCCGGGGCCTTCTGCATCATAACATACCGGGGTTGAGGATTTACGAAGAGGGAGATTTCACGGCGGATCGGGTGGATGTGTGGGGCATATCGGATCTTGACCTGGTTCGGAAAGCCCACGACGTTTTTTCGGTTCAGCAAGAACCGTTTTTCGCGTTCATCCAGACATCGGGAAATCATCGCCCCTACAGTATTCCGGATGATTGTGGTAATTTTCAGGTGATTGATCTGGACGAAACCACGGCAAAGGATAATGGTTTTGAGAGTGTCAAAGCGGTGAACGGGATGCGATTTATGGATTACTGCATTGGTGAGTGTATCCGCCTGGCATCGGGAGCTGATTACTTTGATAACACGATTTTCTGCATGTATGGCGATCACGGATCTCCATCGACAGCCGACAGCACCTACCAACGCCTGGGTCTGACCAGCAATCATGTGCCGATGGTGATCTATTCTCCCAGGTATTTTCCAACCGGGCAGATCATCGATATCACTGCCAGTTCTGTTGATCTGATGCCGACTCTGGTGGGTCTCGCGGGAAAATCCTATGTCAACTCAACAATGGGTCGGGATCTGCTTCAAACGCGCCCGCCGGATCTCCACTGCGGTTTCATCGATAACGGCCGGCGCATCGGCGTTGTTACAGATGATTATTTTCTACAATTGTTTCCCGGTGGCAGAACCTCTCTGCATGAATATCGGGCCGAGCACGGGTATGACGATGTGTCACCGGATCATCCCGGAATAACGGCGGATCTGAAAACGCTGTGCGAAGCGATGTACAAATGTGCCCAGTACATGATGTACCATAACAGACCGGGGCCGGAAGAGATTGCCGCTGGTGGCTGATTCCCTGTCCTCTCAGGATTCGCTGTCAGAACCAGGGGTTATTTGATTTGAGGTCTGATCGGTGAAAGTGGAACGAGTTTGATATTGCCGCAGAAATATCCCTTTCGGTTTGTCGGCTGCAAAAGAGCTTCCTGCGATGATCAGCCGGGTCGCACTGACGGCGTCATTCACCGACCAGCCGAGATATTCGATCCGGTACAGCGCTGTGAACAGTTCCGCTCGCCCGGTACCATGATAGCAGTGGACCAGTATCGGGTAGGATTCCGAATCGTCCGTAACCTCAAAGAACTGCTTGATCGTTTCGGGCTTTGGTACCTGTTTCGACGGTATGTTTGCATGCCGTACACCCGCCTGCTGCAGCACATCCCGCTCCTGAAGGATTTCATTCCATTCTTCGGGATTCAGTTTGTTGCCTGTGCCGGGATTACGCAGATCGATGACGGTTTTGATCCGGTGTCGATCCAGGCATTTTTTCAGTGTTTTGGGTGGCATAACACCGGATTTATAGAATCGGTCTTTTTCCACTTCCTGGAAGCGACAGTCGATGTTGACTCGTTTGATGTACCAGGCACCGCTTGTAACAGCTACAAGAACTAACAGTATGAGCCAGATACGGCGAATGCGCCTGCTGGTCACGATGACCTCCTGAATCCTCAATTGTCCGCCAGGGTGCATCCCCGGCCCGGTAAAAAAATTATAGGCCATACGTTTCGGAATTGCACGTGATGGGTTCAAAATCATTATTGGTCAAGGGAATCATCATGACGCAGGATGGGCGAACCTCTTGTTCGCCCATCCGATCATTCATTGGGGAATGTCGTGACGCCTAATGGGTGGGGAAACCCCGGGCCACCATTCGACCATCGAGAACCATCCGGACGCAGAAGGGCACGGCGACCGCGCCCCTTGTATCTTAACAATTGTCAGGGATTTGCGATTGAGCGCCCCTTGAGTCACACTCGTTCGTAGCATAATCCGGATCCCTGA